>NZ_JADLJS010000131.1 GCF_015680405.1 Pseudomonas pudica | reverse complement strand
TGTCTACCTGCTGCAGAAACGCATCGGTCCGCGCCTCCAGGGCTTCGTTGAGCAGGCTCATGTATTCGCCCACTGTCAGCGACACCCGCAGCGGCGTTACCTGCTGCCCGGCAAACAGGGCAAACGCCGAGCGATGCACATGGCCGATCAGGGTCTTGGTCCGTTCACTCAGGTGCTGGCTGAGCGCATTCCCGGCGCTGT
>NZ_JADLJS010000130.1 GCF_015680405.1 Pseudomonas pudica | reverse complement strand
GGTGAGTATGCGTCGCCATCGTAAATGGACTATGCGCGGAATCAAGACCAGTACTTTTCTGCTCTTCGCTCTTCGCTCTTCGCTCTTCGCTTTCAAGCGTGGGCATCAACAACAAGCCCAACATTCATTTTCGAAGGTGGCGCTTAATCACCTTTCCGCCCTTACGGCGGGTCCCTTTTTGTCGTGGCAAAAAGGAACCAAAAACCGTC
>NZ_JADLJS010000129.1 GCF_015680405.1 Pseudomonas pudica | reverse complement strand
GAGAAGTAATGGCTTTCCTTTCGCTTCCAACTATCGCCATCACCACCCCTCTGCTCAGCTTCATAAACTCCAACTTGGAGCAGCGGGACTTCCAATCTGTGCTCATTGATATATTAATATTTGCATGCGGAGTATGGGCATCCGTCTTGTGTCTTCGAGTAAGCATATCCCCACCCCGAGATGAACCCCTTCGCTTCAACCGAGCACGAAA
>NZ_JADLJS010000128.1 GCF_015680405.1 Pseudomonas pudica | reverse complement strand
CCACACTACCATCGGCGATGCATCGTTTCACTGCTGAGTTCGGGATGGGATCAGGTGGTTCCAATGCTCTATGGTCGTCAAGAAATTCTGTGTGCTGGCCCGTCCTTCGGACGTGCCTGCGAATCTCTGTAGTTCCTACTTAAAGACAAAACCCCTACCTGCATGTGCAGATAGGGGTTTTGCGAAATGAATCTTGACGATGACCTACTCTCACATGGGGAAACCCCACACT
>NZ_JADLJS010000127.1 GCF_015680405.1 Pseudomonas pudica | reverse complement strand
ACTACGCCGGGCGCATCGACCACCAGGTGAAGATCCGCGGCTTGCGTATCGAGCTGGGCGAGATCGAGGCGCGCCTGCTGGAGCTGCCGAGTGTGCAGGAAGCCGTGGTGCTGGCCCAGGACGGGCCAAGCGGCAAGCAGCTGGTGGGCTATGTAGTGCCTGCCGACAGCTCGCAAGACGAAGGTGCATTGCGCGACAGCCTGCGCGAGGCGCTGAAGGCCGGTTTGCCGGACTACATGGTGCCGG
>NZ_JADLJS010000126.1 GCF_015680405.1 Pseudomonas pudica | reverse complement strand
TGTTCATCATGAAGCCACCGTCGCCGCAAACCGAAATAACCGGGCGGTCCGGGTGCACCAGGTGCGCGGCCATGGCCGATGGCAGGCCGGCACCCATGGTCGCCAAGGCGTTGTCCAGCAGCACGGTGTTCGGCTTGTGCGCCTTGTAGTTACGAGCGAACCAGATCTTGTAGATGCCGTTGTCCAGGGCAACGATGCCTTCGGACGGCAGCACGCGACGGATGTCGGCGACCATGCGCTGCGGGT
>NZ_JADLJS010000125.1 GCF_015680405.1 Pseudomonas pudica | reverse complement strand
AGGGGCCGGATGATGGGAGCGCAGCGTTTTTTGGTTACTTTTTGTCGCGTTTGACAAAAAGTGACTCGCCGTAAGGGCGAAAAGGTGAGTATGCGTCGCCATCGTAAATGGACTATGTGCGAACTCAAGACCAGTACTTTTCCGCTCTTCGCTCTTCGTTTTCAAGCGTGGGCATCAACAACAAGGTCAACATTCATTTTCGAAGGTGGCGCTTATTCACCTTTCCGCCCTTACGGCGGGTCACTTTTTG
>NZ_JADLJS010000124.1 GCF_015680405.1 Pseudomonas pudica | reverse complement strand
GCCTGCTCAACGAAGCCCTGGAGGCGCGGACCGATGCGTTTCTGCAGCAGGTAGACAAGCAGTTCCGTGACCCACTGGGCCGCAAGGTGCGGGCCATGGTGCTGAGTGGCGCGATCAATATTGCGGCAGCGGGTAACCGTAGCCAGATGATCGAGGTGATGCTCTGGACGCTCGAAAGTGCCGAGAGTTTGCAGGCGCGGTTGGTGCAGTTGCGCGAGGGTGCAGCCGGTAGCGTCGGGGCGCTGGTACGCAATGTTGCGATTGGTGCGG
>NZ_JADLJS010000123.1 GCF_015680405.1 Pseudomonas pudica | reverse complement strand
TGGTTACGCTGACGGTCGAGCCGTTGTTGTAGACGTCGTTCGCTGGCGTTTCGAAGTCGACGCTACCCTGGGTCTTGCCCGCTTCGACGGTTATGGTCTGGCCATTGGACAGGGTTACGGTCACCGGGGTCTGGGCCGGATTGCTCAGGGTCACGGTGTAGGTGATGACGCCGCCTTCGGTCACGCTTGGCGAAGCAGTCAGCGTCGCCGTGGTGTTGTCGACCGAGTCGTTGATCGTGGTCTGCGCCGGCGTCGGGTTCGGCGTCAGCTGC
>NZ_JADLJS010000122.1 GCF_015680405.1 Pseudomonas pudica | reverse complement strand
TGCACCCAGCCAGTGCGTTGCGCGTTGAGCTCCATGACCATGCCGACCGGGTCGGGCAGCGTCAGCGCCAGCAGGCCATTGGGCAGTTGTTGCTGCTGAATGACATTGCGCACATGCGTGCGGGTTTCATGCCAGCGGCCCAGGCGGCTGTAAAAGCCATGGACGCTGGTGAACCTGGCAGAGGAGAAGGTAGAGAACTCCAGCACCTGTTCCAGGCCGAAGCGGAAGCTGTCGGTCATGGCGATGCCGAGGCTGGCAGGGTCGTTGCGTGCGGTGT
>NZ_JADLJS010000121.1 GCF_015680405.1 Pseudomonas pudica | reverse complement strand
GGGAACCTGCGGCTGGATCACCTCCTTAATCGACGACATCAGCCTGCTGATGAGCTCCCACACGAATTGCTTGATTCATGGTTGAAGACGATCAAGACCCTATATAGGTCTGTAGCTCAGTTGGTTAGAGCGCACCCCTGATAAGGGTGAGGTCGGCAGTTCAAATCTGCCCAGACCTACCAATATGCGGGGCCATAGCTCAGCTGGGAGAGCGCCTGCCTTGCACGCAGGAGGTCAGCGGTTCGATCCCGCTTGGCTCCACCACTTTTGTTGTACTG
>NZ_JADLJS010000120.1 GCF_015680405.1 Pseudomonas pudica | reverse complement strand
CCTGCTGCATCAGCTTCTGGTTCTTGGCCAGCAGTGCCTGGTAAAGCAGGCTGCGGTCGTCTTCCAGCAGCTGCTGCCAGATATGCTGGGTAATCCCGAGCGGCTGACCCTCCTGCGGCAAGGTTTCAGTGGGCCCGCCGGCCAGGCAGGCGGCCATCATCTGGATGAAGTACTCCACCGAAACAGGGGAGGTCGCGTCATAGTCGTAGTAGCCGATCTGCTGAAACGCCCGCTTGGCATAGTGCCGCGCATACAGATCGCCAACCTGGTCGATCATCGACTGCCAG
>NZ_JADLJS010000119.1 GCF_015680405.1 Pseudomonas pudica | reverse complement strand
GCGTAGGGGCCGGATGATAGGAGCCAGCGTTTTTTGGTTACTTTTTGTCGCGTTTGACAAAAAGTGACCCGCCGTAAGGGCGGAAAGGTGATTAAGCGCCACCTTCGAAAATGAATGTTGACCCTGTTGTTGATGCCCACGCTTGAAAGCGAAGAGCGGAAAAGTGCTGGTTTTGATCTCGCGCATAGTCCATTTACGATGGCGACGCTTACTCACCTTTTCGCCCTTACGGCGAGTCACTTTTTGTCAAACGCGACAAAAAGTAACCAAAAAACGCTGCGCTCCCATCATCCGGCCCCT
>NZ_JADLJS010000118.1 GCF_015680405.1 Pseudomonas pudica | reverse complement strand
AGGTAGCCGTAGGGGAACCTGCGGCTGGATCACCTCCTTAATCGACGACATCAGCCTGCTGATGAGCTCCCACACGAATTGCTTGATTCATTGTAAAAGACGATGCTGTAACGCGACCCTGTTATAGGTCTGTAGCTCAGTTGGTTAGAGCGCACCCCTGATAAGGGTGAGGTCGGCAGTTCAAATCTGCCCAGACCTACCATTACATGGTTCAGCCGTAGAATACGGGGCCATAGCTCAGCTGGGAGAGCGCCTGCCTTGCACGCAGGAGGTCAGCGGTTCGATCCCGCTTGGCTCCACCACTTTTG
>NZ_JADLJS010000117.1 GCF_015680405.1 Pseudomonas pudica | reverse complement strand
TCTACAACAATGGCTCGACCGTCAGCGTAACCATCGAAAGCGCCACCGGCGGCAACTTCGAGCAACTGACGCCGAACCCGACGCCGGCCCAGACCACGATCAACGACTCGGTCGACAACACCACCGCCACCCTGACGGCCACTCCATCGGTGACTGAAGGCGGCGTCATCACCTACACCGTGACGCTGAGCAACCCAGCCCAGACTCCGGTGACCGTAACCCTGTCCAATGGCCAGACCATCACCGTCGAAGCGGGCAAGACCCAGGGCAGCGTCGACTTCGAAACGCCAGCGAACGACGTCTACAACAATGGCTCGACCG
>NZ_JADLJS010000116.1 GCF_015680405.1 Pseudomonas pudica | reverse complement strand
CCTTGTGGTTGACCGACGCGGTGTAGGTCACCACGCCACCTTCAGCAACGGTCGAGGTCGCGGTCAGAGTGACGGTGGTGGTGTCGATGGTATCGGTCACCTTGGTCACGGCTGCAGTGCTGCTGACGTCCAGCTTCTCGAAGTCACCACCGGTGGTGCCGGTAACGGTCACGCTCAGGTTTTCGGCATCGAGGTACACGTCGTCGCTTGGGGCATCGACGGTGATCGACGCTTCCTTCGAACCGGCGGCGATGGTGATGGTTTCACCGTTGCTCAGCTTGATCACCAGGTCGGTACCGGCCTTGTTGGTCAAGGTCGCGGTGTAGGTGATCTTGCCGC
>NZ_JADLJS010000115.1 GCF_015680405.1 Pseudomonas pudica | reverse complement strand
ACCATCGACACCACCACCGTCACTCTGACCGCGACCTCGACCGTTGCTGAAGGTGGCGTGGTGACCTACACCGCGTCGGTCAACCACAAGGTCACCGGCTCGGATCTGGTGGTGAAACTGGCCAACGGTCAGACCATCACCATTCCGGTAGGCGAGTCGTCTGCTTCGGTACCGTTCACCGCTCCGAACAACGTCCACAACACCAACCTGGATCTGACCAACAAGATCACCAATATCTCGGGTGGCAACTACGAGAAGACCGTGGCGGTTGGCGAGCCAGTGACCACCGTCACCGACAACCCGGCGACTCCGGACGTCACCACGCTCACCCTGACCGCGACGGATACCGT
>NZ_JADLJS010000114.1 GCF_015680405.1 Pseudomonas pudica | reverse complement strand
AGTGTGGGGTTTCCCCATGTGAGAGTAGGTCATCGTCAAGATTCATTTCGCAAAACCCCTATCTGCGCATGCAGGTAGGGGTTTTGTCTTTAAGTAGAAGCTATCGCTTCTCCTGGTAGGCTGAAAGCCAGCCGGTGGTGGTAAAAAGGTGGTTGACAGCGTTTCTGAATGCTGTATTATTCACCTCCCGCGACGAGAGATCGAAGCGAGTTAAGTGCTTGAAGTTAAACGAGTTTCTCGCAAAAAACTTCAAAATAAACGCTTGACAGTAAATGAGGAAAGCGTAGAATGCGCGCCTCGGTTGAGACGAAACACTCTTAACCAAACGCTCTTTAACAAATCGAATCAAGCAATTCGTGTG
>NZ_JADLJS010000113.1 GCF_015680405.1 Pseudomonas pudica | reverse complement strand
GCTGGCGTGATCCCTGTGGGAGCGGGCTTGCCCGCGAACACGGGCGAAGCCCGTGCCATCCATCGCGGTGTCTTCTTCGCGGGTAACCCGCTCCCACAGGGATCACGCTGTGATCTGCGCCATGTTTTCAGGCTGCGGTAAGTCATCCCGCCACGGCGTGCCCGTTCTGAGCATTGCGTTGAGGCGCACGATGAAGGTTCTCATGCAGGCTACAAGCGCAACCTTGGCAAGTTTCCCTCGCCCACGCAGCACCTCATATCGGGCTTTGAGCGTTGGATTATGTTTCACCGCCACCAGGCACGCCATGTACAGCGCACGCCTGACCTCAAATCGGCCTCCTGAGATAAAGCGCTTGCCCACGGACTTTCCGCTGTCGTGATTGA
>NZ_JADLJS010000112.1 GCF_015680405.1 Pseudomonas pudica | reverse complement strand
GACCATCACCGTCGAAGCGGGCAAGACCCAGGGTAGCGTCGACTTCGAAACGCCAGCGAACGACGTCTACAACAACGGCTCGACCGTCAGCACCACGATTACCGGTGCGACCGGTGGCAACTTCGAACAGCTGACGCCGAACCCGACGCCGGCCCAGACCACGATCAACGACTCGGTCGACACCACCACCGCCACCCTGACGGCCACTCCATCGGTGACTGAAGGCGGCGTCATCACCTACACCGTGACGTTGAGCAACCCAGCCCAGACTCCGGTGACCGTGACTCTGTCCAACGGCCAGACCATCACCGTCGAAGCGGGCAAGACCCAGGGCAGCGTCGACTTCGAAACGCCAGCGAACGACGTCTACAACAATGGCTCGACCG
>NZ_JADLJS010000111.1 GCF_015680405.1 Pseudomonas pudica | reverse complement strand
GTCATCGTCAAGATTCATTTCGCAAAACCCCTATCTGCGCATGCAGGTAGGGGTTTTGTCTTTCTGGCCTACCAATCCCAGGCCTGCACACCCCCCTCTGTGGGAGCGGGTTCACCCGCGAACAACGGCAAAGCCGGTGCCATCCACCACGTCGCCCGTTTTGCGCACCAGTCCGCTCCCAGCCCGACCGCAAAATACCCAGGCTGCGACAATATTCCTGTCACATTCACGTGACTTTCCCGTATCTACCCTACGTCAAGACTTTGGTTCGGGGCACTCCTGGCCCCGTGCTGCGCATTTCCGGACTTCCACCGTCCCATCACTTGAGGTAGCAAGCAAGATGGCCAAGGCCGCCGATGTCGTTGTGCAATGCCTGGAAAACGAAGGTGTCGAGTATGTGTTCGGCATTCCCGGTGAGGAAAACCTCGACC
>NZ_JADLJS010000110.1 GCF_015680405.1 Pseudomonas pudica | reverse complement strand
CCCTCGGCCCTGGCGCCACCAACCTGGTCACCGCCAGCGCCTACGCCTACCTGGGCGGCATGCCGATGATGATGATCACCGGCCAGAAGCCTATCAAGAAGTCCAAGCAGGGCCGTTTCCAGATCATCGACGTGTGCGGCATGATGGACCCCATCACCAAGTACACCCACCAGTTCGCTTCCGCCGACAACATCCCAGCCCGTATGCGCGAAGCCTTCCGCCTGGCCGAAGAAGAGAAGCCGGGTGCGGTCCACCTGGAGCTGCCGGAAGACATCGCTGCCGAGCAGACCGAAAGCCTGCCGATTCCGCCTAGCCTGAGCCGTCGCCCGCTGGCCGAGCACAAGGCCATCGAAGCCGCCGTGGAAAAACTGCAGAAAGCCCGCAACCCGATCCTGGTGATCGGCGCCGGCGCCAACCGCAAGATGACCGCCAAGGTCCTCAAGCAACTGATCGACAAGACCGGCATCC
>NZ_JADLJS010000109.1 GCF_015680405.1 Pseudomonas pudica | reverse complement strand
TCCTCAAGCAACTGATCGACAAGACCGGCATCCCGTTCATCACCACCCAGATGGGCAAAGGTGTGGTCGACGAGCGTCACCCACGCTTCCTGGGCAACGCCGCACTGTCGTCGGGTGACTTCGTGCACCGCGCCGTCGAAGCCGCTGACCTGATCGTCAACATCGGCCACGACGTGATCGAAAAGCCGCCGTTCTTCATGGTCCGTGGCGGCACCGAGGTCATCCACATCAACTTCCGCTCTGCCGAAGTCGATGCCGTGTACTTCCCGCAGGTGGAAGTGATCGGCGACATCGCCAACGCCGTATGGCAGATCAGCGAAGCGCTGACCGACACCACACACTGGGACTTCACCCGCCTGATGGCGATCCGTGAAGCCAACGAAGCACAGATCGCCGAAGGTGCCGATGACGACCGTTTCCCGGTCTACCCGCAGCGCATGGTCGCCGACATCCGTCGCGTGCTGCCGTCCGAAGGCATCGTTGCCCTGGACAACGGCATCTACAAGA
>NZ_JADLJS010000108.1 GCF_015680405.1 Pseudomonas pudica | reverse complement strand
GCCTTTTTATCTCTCCGGTAACAATTCACATCCAACAGTAGTCGAATACGTGCCCGAAGAAGCCCAAAAAATCTTTGCTAGCCCTGAAAGCGTCAGCGATCGAATAGTTCTTAAAACCACCGATAAGACCCTGCACATCAGCACTTCAATTCCACTATTGGTAAACCACTGTACAAAAGCTATTGAGCTAACGCTCACTTACTGGCCAAACAAGCATGACATGTCAGGTTATGCAAAAGTGACAATGAGAGAAAACAATCTATCCTCCCTAAGGAGTCTATTCTAATGGCCCGCCCGCACCTTAACCCGCCATGTACAGGCTGGATAGAAGATCTACCCCATCCTGACATGCCCACTGCGATCGAAGCCAGCCTGGGCAATCATTCCCCTAACCATCAGGATCTTATCTACCTTGAAGTACCCAGACCCCTCGGTTGGGCAAGAGAAGTAATGGCTTTCCTTTCGCTTCCAACTATCGCCATCACCACCCCTCTGCTCAGCTTCATAAACTCCAACTTGGAGCAGCGGGACTT
>NZ_JADLJS010000107.1 GCF_015680405.1 Pseudomonas pudica | reverse complement strand
CTTGCGGAGGGAGGTGACGGGCATGGATGCCCGTCAAGCGCTGAGGCCCCATGGATGGGGCCTGCAGCGCGTACTCCCGGGAGCAAGACCGGCGCGAGGGAACCCCGGAGCGTAGCGCAGGGGCCGGATGATGGGAGCGCAGCGTTTTTTGGTTACTTTTTGCCGCGTTTGGCAAAAAGTGACTCGCCGTAAGGGCGAAAAGGTGAGTATGCGTCGCCATCGTAAATGGACTATGCGCGGAATCAAGACCAGTACTTTTCTGCTCTTCGCTCTTCGCTCTTCGCTCTTCGCTCTTCGCTCTTCGCTTTCAAGCGTGGGCATCAACAACAAGGTCAACATTCATTTTCGAAGGTGGCGCTTAATCACCTTTCCGCCCTTACGGCGGGTCCCTTTTTGTCGTGGCAAAAAGGAACCAAAAACCGTCGGCTCCCATCATCCGGCCCCTCCGCTTCGCTCCGGGGTTCCCTCGCTACGGGCCTGCTCCCGGGAGTACGCGCTGCAGGCCCCATCCATGGGGCCTCAGCGCTTGACGGGCATCCATGCCCGTCACCTCC
>NZ_JADLJS010000106.1 GCF_015680405.1 Pseudomonas pudica | reverse complement strand
CTGCTGTCCACCTACGACTTCCCAGGCGACGACACCCCGATCATCATCGGTTCGGCTCGTATGGCCCTGGAAGGCAAAGACGACAACGAAATGGGTACTACCGCTGTCAAGAAGCTGGTAGAAACTCTGGATGCCTACATCCCTGAGCCAGTTCGTGCCGTTGACCAGCCGTTCCTGATGCCGATCGAAGACGTATTCTCGATCTCGGGTCGTGGTACCGTTGTTACCGGTCGTATCGAGCGTGGTATCGTCCGCGTTCAGGATCCGCTGGAAATCGTTGGTCTGCGTGACACTTCGACCACCACCTGCACCGGTGTTGAAATGTTCCGCAAGCTGCTGGACGAAGGTCGTGCTGGCGAGAACTGCGGCGTTCTGCTGCGTGGTACCAAGCGTGACGACGTTGAGCGTGGCCAGGTTCTGGTCAAGCCAGGTTCGGTCAAGCCGCACACCAAGTTCACCGCAGAAGTCTACGTTCTGTCGAAGGAAGAAGGCGGTCGTCACACTCCGTTCTTCAAAGGCTACCGTCCTCAGTTCTACTTCCGTACCACTGACGTGACCGGTAACTGCGAACTGCCGGAAGGCGTTGAAATGGTAATGCCAGGTGACAACATTCAGATGACTGTTACCCTGATCAAGACCATCGCAATGGAAGACGGTCTGCGCTTCGCTATCCGTGAAGGCGGTCGTACCGTCGGCGCCGGCGTCGTAGCAAAAAT
>NZ_JADLJS010000105.1 GCF_015680405.1 Pseudomonas pudica | reverse complement strand
CGCTTTCGCTACGCCTCCCCTATTCGGTTAAGCTCGCCACTGAATATAAGTCGCTGACCCATTATACAAAAGGTACGCAGTCACCTAACAAGTAGGCTCCCACTGCTTGTACGCATACGGTTTCAGGTTCTATTTCACTCCCCTCTCCGGGGTTCTTTTCGCCTTTCCCTCACGGTACTGGTTCACTATCGGTCAGTCAGTAGTATTTAGCCTTGGAGGATGGTCCCCCCATATTCAGACAAAGTTTCTCGTGCTCCGTCCTACTCGATTTCATTGACAAGAGATTTTCGTGTACGGGGCTATCACCCACTATGGCCGCACTTTCCAGAGCGTTCCACTAATCTCAAATCAACTTAAGGGCTGGTCCCCGTTCGCTCGCCACTACTAAGGGAATCTCGGTTGATTTCTTTTCCTCAGGGTACTTAGATGTTTCAGTTCCCCTGGTTCGCCTCTTGCACCTATGTATTCAGTACAAGATACTCAGCTTATGCTGAGTGGGTTCCCCCATTCAGAGATCTCTGGATCACAGTCTGTTTGCCGACTCCCCAAAGCTTATCGCAGGCTACCACGTCTTTCATCGCCTCTGACTGCCAAGGCATCCACCGTATGCGCTTCTTCACTTGACCATATAACCCCAAGCAATCTGGTTATACTGTGAAGACGACATTCGCCGAAAATTCGCATGTTGCTCTTTCGAGCAGAACTCACAAATTTTACCTTAGCCTGATTAACCAGCAGTGAAACTGGTCATCAGTCTATATCTATCACATATCCGAATTTTTAAAGAACGATCTGACAAAAGTCAGAAATCAACATTCGAAGCGAATGCTCATTTCCGAGTTCTGATCAGGAACAACACTCGACCCTTGCAGGGCCTAGTCGTCTTCAACCATGAATCAAGCAATTCGTGTGGGAGCTCATCAGCAGGCTGATGTCGTCGATTAAGGAGGTGATCCAGCCGCAGGTTCCCCTACGGCTACCT
>NZ_JADLJS010000104.1 GCF_015680405.1 Pseudomonas pudica | reverse complement strand
ACCAGGCACGCCATGTACAGCGCACGCCTGACCTCAAATCGGCCTCCTGAGATAAAGCGCTTGCCCACGGACTTTCCGCTGTCGTGATTGAAGGGGGCCACACCGACCAAAGAGGCTATTTCCCGGGACTCCACGTGCCCCAGTTCCGGCAAGAGCGCTACCAGCTTGGTCGCGGTTACCATCCCGATGCCTTTGACTTCGTTCAGTTTGGCTATCCGTTCATCGTTGAGCACTGTGGCCTGCCGCTTGATCGCTTGCTCCACCAACTTTATCTGCGATGCAAAGTGCTGAAGATTGGTTTTCAGGAAATTGGCGACCATCGCTGACTGGGCCTGCTTCAGGCGCCGTCGATCGTCATCTCGCTGTTGGACTAGGCGATCACGCTGCTGAAGGAGTTCCCGTAACAGGGCCCTTTCAGGGCTTGTTTTCAGGGCTGGCTGGTCTGGAATGACCTCAGCGAAATGGGCCAGCACTGCGGCGTCGATGGCATCGGTCTTGGCCTTGATACCCAAGGAATCCGCGAACGATCTGGCTCGCTTGGGGTTCACGCGTATGACCTTGTAGCTGGCGTTCTGGAGAAAGCGCATGACATCAAGCTCGTAGCCGCCTGTAGCTTCCAGCAGGATACGCTTGATGCTGAGCCCTCGAAGGCTCTTCACCAGTTCCTCAAAGCCCGCTGGATCGTTGCGCACACTGATCCTGATGTCCTGGGGCCGCACCAGTGCATCAAGGGAAAGACTGGAAACATCGATACCCAAGAAGGAAGCCATCGCCAAAACCTCCTAGACTCAACAGTGTGAGAGAGCTTTGGCGTGGCCCACGCTTGTGGTTCGAGATTAGGTCCTCATCCAACTGTTCGGGCTCTCGCCAAAGTGGAACGGTGAATGGCAGCTTGTGCTCCCACACGTGCTCAAGGCACCTCTGGCATTCAGCTTGCCATTCACCGCTCTCACTTCAGATTCTAATCCCCTCTCAAGACACAAGCTGGCT
>NZ_JADLJS010000103.1 GCF_015680405.1 Pseudomonas pudica | reverse complement strand
GCCGCTTGTATGGTGATACTCGAAGGGGTGGTGGGACGAAAAAGCCGAATCTGACTGTTCACAGCAGTACAGACCGTGGGAGAACTCGCCCCACCCCTTCACCAAAGCGCCGATAAAGAATGCATCGTTTGCAAGCGACGATAGAAGCAAGCCAGCGCCTCTTGGTGAAACCCCTCCGAGCCCAAAAACCATACCGTGGGAGTTCAGGCGATGGCAATGCGAGTAGAGAAGTTCATCATTGGCGTCGATGTCGCCAAGGTCGAACTGGTCAGCTATTGCGAGGAAACCGCTCAACAACACTCGTTGAAAAATACAAAGCCTGAGATCCGCAAGTGGCTGGCACTTCAGCCAGCCAATACGGCTATCTGTGTTGAAGCCACCAACGTTTATCACCTGGACCTGGTGGAGATGGCTTACGAAAAGGGTTTTGCAGTCTATGTCGTTGATGGGTACCAACTCAGCAACTACCGAAAAGGGATTGGCGGGCGTGCCAAAACTGATGCATCTGATGCCTGCCTGCTAGCCCGTTTCCTGGATCGTGAGGGCAGCTTGCTTCGTCCTTGGTCACCCCCTCCAGCCGTCTACAGCAAGCTTCAGAGCCTTCTCCGACGCCGAGCAGCGCTGGTGTCAGCGCGCACCAGTCTGACCCAGAGTTGGGGTAACGAAGCGTCCCTCAAGGACGCCTTCAATAGCTTCGCCAAACACTTTGAGTCGCTTGATCTGCTGATTCAAAAGCGTTTGAAGACGCTGGTTAGAGAAGCGGGGCTGAGCGAGCAGGTTGCCCGCTGCCAGGCAGTTGAAGGCATTGGTTTTCTGACTGCCGTCGCTTTAGTCACCGCCTTCATCCGCGGCGACTTCAAGCGCAGCGATTCATTCATCGCTTTTCTAGGCATGGATCTGAAAGTTGCCGAATCAGGCCAGAAATCCGGACGCCGATGCTTAACCAAGCGAGGCTGCTCAGAAGTGCGCCGGCTACTGCACAATGCAGCCATGGCGGCTAGCAAGACAGCTGCGTGGAAAGAGGTGTATGAACATTATCGGAATACAGGTAAGGCAACCACTCAGGCCCTTGTCATCCTGTCCCGAAAGCTGGCCAGAATTGCATTCGCCTTGATGAAGACTCAAGGCGAATACATGAGCAAAGGGGGCAAAAAGCATTGCCCACAACCATAGAATCTCCCACA
>NZ_JADLJS010000102.1 GCF_015680405.1 Pseudomonas pudica | reverse complement strand
CTCGGCAGCTCCAGCAGGCGCGCCTCGATCTCGCCCAGCTCGATACGCAAGCCGCGGATCTTCACCTGGTGGTCGATGCGCCCGGCGTAGTCGATCACGCCATCGGCGCGGTAGCGCGCCAGGTCGCCGGTGCGGTACAGGCGCCCGCCGTTGTCGCTGAACGGGTCCGGCACGAAGCGTTCGGCGGTCAGCGCCGGGCGTTGGTGGTAACCACGGGCCAGGCCCACGCCGCCGAGGTACAGCTCGCCGGCACTGCCGCGCACCGCCGGTTGCAGGCTGCCTTCGAGGATATGGGTCTTGAGGTTGTCGATCGGCTGGCCGATCGGCACGCTGATGCTTTCGTCCGGCTGGCAGGTCCAGTGGGTGACGTCGATCGCCGCTTCGGTCGGGCCGTACAGGTTGTACAGGCCCGCCGCCGGCAGGCGCTGCAGGGTCTGGCGGGCCAGCTCGGCCGGCAGTGCTTCACCGCTGCACACCACGCGCTTGAGGCTGACGCAGCTTTCGACCGCTTCGTGGGTCATGAACGCCTGCAGCATCGACGGCACGAAGTGCAGCGTGCTGATGCCGTAATGGTTGATGCATTCCACCAGCAGCTGCGGGTCGCGGTGTGCGCCCGGCTGGGCCACCACCAGGCGCGCGCCGGTCATCAGCGGCCAGAAGAACTCCCACACCGACACGTCGAAGCTGAACGGGGTTTTCTGCAGCACGCTGTCGCTGGCATCCAGGCCGTAGGCTTTCTGCATCCAGCACAGCCGGTTGACCAGCGCCTGATGGCTGTTGCCAGCGCCCTTCGGGCGACCGGTGGAGCCGGAGGTGTAGATCACGTAGGCGAGGTTCAGCGGGGCCACGTCGATGTTCGGGTTGGCATCGCTGTAGCCGTCCAAGTTCTCGGTATCCAGGTCCAGGCTGCGCAGGCCGGCCGGGATCGGCAGGGCTTCGTGCAGATGCGACTGGGTCAGCAGCAAGGCGATGCCGCTGTCCTCGAACATGTAGCTCAGACGGTCCTGGGGATATTCCGGGTCCAGTGGCACATAGGCGCCGCCGGCCTTCACGATACCCAGCAGGCCGACGACCATCTCCAGGCTGCGCTCCATGGCGATGCCCACCAGCACGTCCGGGCCCACGCCCTGCTCGCGCAGCTTGTGCGCCAGCTGGTTGCCACGGCGGTTGAGCTCGGCATAGCTCAGGGTCTGCTCGCCAAACACCAGCGCCGGGGCGTCCGGGGTGGCGA
>NZ_JADLJS010000101.1 GCF_015680405.1 Pseudomonas pudica | reverse complement strand
TGGACTGCCCCCAAAAAGTTGGACAGTTTAAGCTGCCGCCTGGGTCCTGTACTCGACAGGGCTCAGGCCATTGAGCCTCAGCTTGATGCGGTCATGGTTGTAGTAGTGAATGTACTCATCCAGACCCGCTTTCAGTTCATCAATACTCTCGAAACGCTTGAGGTAGAAAAACTCTGACTTCAGCGTGCCGAAGAAGCTTTCCATAGCTGCGTTGTCCAGGCAATTGCCTTTACGAGACATGCTCTGTTTCACGCCGCGACTGCGGAGCGTGTGTCGATATTGAGCTTGCTGGTACTGCCATCCCTGGTCAGTGTGGAGCACCAGTTTAGGCTTCTCTCCCAAGGTCTTGAGCGCCTTGTCGAGCATGTTTCCAACCAGGCTGTAGTGAGGGCGAGTAGCCGTCTCATAGGCGATGATTTCCCCGTTGTACAAATCCATCACTGGCGAAAGATAGAGTTTCTGTTGCTCTACTTTGAACTCGGTTACGTCACTCACCCATTTCTGGTTAGGACGCTGAGCGACGAAATTTCGCTCCAGCAGATTCGCCGCTATCTTGCCAACAGCACCTTGGTACGACTGATATTTCTTGGGACGCACCAGTGACTTCAAACCCAGGACAGCCATCAGCTTCTCGATGACCTTCTTGTTGACCAGCACCCCATCTTTCCTGATCACGAGTGCAATGCGTCGATAGCCGTAGCGCCCTTTCTCTTTGTGATAGACCTGCTGAATCTTCTCTTTAAGCTCGGCATACTTGTCCGGCTTCTGCTGGCTCTGTACCTGATAGTAAAAGGTACTGCGAGCCAGCCCGATCAGTCGCAGCAGGTCAGGCAAAGGAAACCTACGCTTGAGCTTGGAAACGATCAGGACTTTTTCCCCGATATTCGTTCCTTTTCCTCCCGCAAAGCCTTGAGCTCCTTTAAGACAGCGTTCTCCATGCGCAGGTATTCGAGCTCCGCCATCAGCTGGTCTCGGGGCTTTTGTGAATCGTCTGTATCTGTGGGTTTTGCTGGTTTGATCTTCTTCGGCACTTTGATCAGCTTTTTCTGGCGGTCGACAGGAGCTACAGGGTCACCACTGTAGTACTGCCGCTGCCAGTTGCCTATCTGCGACGATTGGCCGAGGCCAAAATGCGCTGCTGTCTGGCGCATAGAAAGGCGATGCTCGTGCATGAAGCTCAGCACCTGCCGCTTGAAATCGTCGTCATAACGCCGCCCGTGTGAGCGCGGAGAAAGGCTGGACTTGCTCTGATGGCTGGAAACCCACCGCCGCAGCAGACTGAAGTCGATACCGAAATGCTGAGCTACCTTTCGGAAGCCCTCATTGCCATCCAAATAGGCTGAGATGGCTGTGAGCTTGAATTGCTCTGTGTATTTGCCCATAGGTCCCCCAAGGGTTGGATTTTTTGTCCAACTTCTTGGGGGCAGTCCA
>NZ_JADLJS010000099.1 GCF_015680405.1 Pseudomonas pudica | reverse complement strand
GCACTTCTCCACGCCCCGCCGGGCCAAGTCTTCCCCGCCCCCGGCCCCTGCGGGGGTGGGCCCGCCATGGGGCCGGTGCAGGCTTACATCGGCGGCGACTGCTCCGCCGGCTTGTCCTTGTTCACCCCGGGCACATGCAGGCTGCCCTCGGCCACCTGGCCTTCGAGCTGCGGCTGGGTCACCCAGGTGAGGATGTCGTAGTAGCGACGGATGTTGGCCACGAAATGCACCGGCTCGCCGCCACGTGCATAGCCGTATTTGGTCTGGCGATACCACTGCTTCTGCGAAAGCCGCGGTAGCATCTTCTTCACGTCCAGCCACTTGTTCGGGTTGAGCTTCTCGCGCTTGGCCAAAGTGCGGGCGTCCTCCAGGTGACCGGTGCCGACGTTGTAGGCGGCCAGGGCGAACCAGGTGCGGTCCGGTTCCTGGATACTGTCGTCGAGCTCTTCCTTGATCTTCATGAAGTACTTGGCGCCGCCCTGGATGCTCTGCTTCGGGTCCAGGCGGTTGGACACGCCCATGGCCTGGGCGGTGCGCTGGGTCAACATCATCAGGCCGCGCACGCCAGTCTTGGAGGTGACCTCGGGCTGCCACATCGATTCCTGGTAACCGATGGCGGCCAGCAGGCGCCAGTCCACCTGCTCGACCTTGGCGTAGCTCTTGAAGTGCTTTTCATACTTGGGCAGGCGCTGCTGCAGGTGTTGGGCGAAGGTGTAGGCCCCCACATAGCCCAGTACGTCGACATGGCCGTAGTAGCGGTCCTTCAGGCGTTGCAGGGTGCCGTTCTTCTGTGCCTTGTCGAGGAACTCGTTGACCTCGTTGAGCAGGCTGTTGTCTTCACCGGCCGCCACCGCCCAGCGCTGGTCGCGGGTGTCGCCCAGGTCGAAGGCAACCCGCACGTTGGGGAAGTACACCTGGTTCATCGCCAGCTCGTTGGAGTCGACCAGGGTCAGGTCGATCTGGCCTTCGTCGACCATGCGCAGCAGGTCGACCACCTCGACGGCGTCGGACTCTTCGTATTCCAGGCCGGGGTACTGCTTTTTCAGCTCGGCCAACTGGTCGGCGTGGCTGCTGCCCTTGAGCACCATGATCTTCTTGCCCACCAGGCCCTTGGCATTG
Source organism: Pseudomonas pudica (assembly GCF_015680405.1). GTDB lineage: Bacteria > Pseudomonadota > Gammaproteobacteria > Pseudomonadales > Pseudomonadaceae > Aquipseudomonas > Aquipseudomonas pudica. The sequence goes on along the minus strand of NZ_JADLJS010000099.1, from coordinate 582 downwards.
GTGGGGCGCGTGCGGCCGTTGCGGTAGATGACCTGTGGGGTCACTTCCAGGTAAGGGTGGGAGTACCTGACCTGGGCCTTGCGCCGTTCGCTGGTGACCAGGCCGGCCGCTGCCAGCACCGGGCCGGAGGGCTTGCCAAGGCTGTCGTATAGCTCGTCGAGGTTGTCGGCGGTCTCGATCTGCAGCTTCACGCCCAGATCTTCGGCGAAATGCTGGACCAGCTCGTACTCGAAGCCGGTTTCGCCGTTGCGGTCCTGGAAGTAGGTGGCCGGGCTGTTGCGGGTGATCACGCGCAGCACGCCATCCTCCTTCACGCGCTCGAGGGTGCTGGGTTTTTCAACGCAGGCACCGAGCAGCAGAAAGAGTCCGGTTGCGAAAAGCCATCTGGCGCAACGCTGGCGCAAAGCAGTGTGGGCGAACATAGGTTGCAGTATACGCAAAGGACTGGCCCAACCATATCTCGACAACTGTTAGCTTGTCTGGTAGCAGGTTCTGTGCTTTACCGGCCCTATCGCCGGCAAGCCGGCTCCCACAGGTACAATGCAGGCCTTGAGGGTGGTGGTATACCTGGGGGAGCCGGCT
>NZ_JADLJS010000098.1 GCF_015680405.1 Pseudomonas pudica | reverse complement strand
ATGGCACGGGCTTCGCCCGTGTTCGCGGGCAAGCCCGCTCCCACAGGGATCACGCCAGCTTTTAGAAATTGAGCAAGACAGTTGCTCCCACAGAGTCTGCGCGGGATCAAAGGCTTGCGCTTTACCTGTGGGAGCTGGCTTGCCGGCGATCAGGCCAGTACTGGCAACATCATCAGGCACTTTGCCGTACTGGTGCGCCAGCCCGGGCCAACAGTTCCAGCACCGCTTCACTCAGGCGCGGATCGGACAGCACCCGCTGGTGGCCACCCGCCTCCAGCAGCATCAGGCGGCTATCGAACCAGGCCTTGTGAATAACCTGTGCCTCATCGACGGGCACCAAGGCATCATCGGCGGCATGCACCACCAACCCAGGCAACTCCAGCTGGTAACCAGTCACATCCAGCCGCGCAATCTGCATGCCTACATCCCGCTCAACCTGGCGAATGAACGCCGCCCGCGCCCGCGCTGGCAGCCCCAGGCGATGGGCAAAGCCACGCAGTACGCCCAACAGCCGCGCCGGAGCGGCAATGCTGACCGCTGCCTCTGTGCGTAGCCCCATCTGCAGGGCCAGCAATACACTGGCGCCTCCCATGGAATGGCCAATAACCGCGCGCAGCGGCGGCAGTTCGGCGGCAGCCTCCAGCAGCGCCCGGGCAAACAGCACCACATTGGCCTGCTCGCCAGGCGAACGCCCATGCCCCGGACCCTCCAGCGACACCACCGTGTGCCCGGCCTGGACCAAGGTTTCGATCAACGCGGCAAACTGGGTCGGGCGCCCTTCCCACCCGTGCATCAGCAGCACGGTCGGCCCCTTGCCCCAGCGCAGGGCCGACAAACCGAAGCGCAGGGTGATACGCTCGGCGCTGGCCAGCACGGGCAACTCCCAATCCCGTGGCGGCAGGTTGCGCGGGGTCATGAAGGCACGGCGCATCTTGCCCGCGACATGCTCAGGGGCCAGGCGGCCCAAGGTGCCATTGACACCACGAATCCAGCTCAGGGTAGTCATCGCCATGCTCCAGGATCAAAGCACCGCCGATTTGGCGGCGCGCAGAATACGATCAGACAGCTCGCTGGTGCCCAGGGCACGGGCCAGCGTCAGGCCGCCAATCATCAGGGCCAGGTCGGCCAAGGCCTTGTCGGCATCCTCGGGACGGTCGACCATGGCGGCAGCCATCAACTCGATGTGCTCGGCCAGCACCTCGCGGAAGGCCTCCGGCAGGCGCTGCATCTCGCCCAGCGAGTTGGGCAGCGGGCAGGCATGCACTTCGGCATCACGGTGCTTGCGCGACAGGTAGAAAGCGCTGGCCAGCGCCCGCCGCCCGGCGCCATCGAGGCTGGGGTCGATCTGCGCGAGCAAGGCGCGGCGCTCACACAGCAACTGGCGGAACGCTTCGAGCATCAACTCGTCCTTGCTGTCGAAGTGCGCGTAGAAACCACCAACGGTCAGGCCTGCCGCACCCATGACCTGGCTGACGCTGGGCTCGGCCGGGCCGTGCTGGATCAGCGCACTTCGCGCCGCCTCGAGGATGCGTTCGCGGGTTCTGCTCTTCTTGTCGCTCATCGTGCCACTCGCCAATCAAAATATGATGATAGAAATATTATTCGCGTAATATTTTTTGGCAAGCAGAATCTGTAGCCGCCTGTCGGTCGCGAAATTTTTGAGCTGGGAAGAAAAACAAAAGGCCCATTCAATAATCGAATGAGCCTTAAAAGTCCCGCAAAACGCGGGTAAACGTGGCGTCCCCTAGGGGACTCGAACCCCTGTTACCGCCGTGAAAGGGCGGTGTCCTAGGCCACTAGACGAAGGGGACGTAACCTTCGTGCC
>NZ_JADLJS010000097.1 GCF_015680405.1 Pseudomonas pudica | reverse complement strand
AAGGCACCTCTGGCATTCAGCTTGCCATTCACCGCTCTCACTTCAGATTCTAATCCCCTCTCAAGACACAAGCTGGCTTGCCGGCGATGAGGCCCATGCAGGCGGCACAAGGCAGTTGCTCCACAGGGATGCTGCCAGATGGCACATCGGTTGCACCGGAAAAGCCCACAGCCTTATCAGTATGGGCGAGGAACCTTGTGAACACTGTACCCCGAGCAACGCCCCTGGCCTGGGTCAACGGCAGTGACGCGCCGGAGAAGCCCTGCCTGAACATCGGCTACATGGCCCTGACCGACTGCGCCTCGGTGGTAGTCGCCGCCACCCAGGGCTTCGCCCAGCAACACGGCCTCACCCTCAACCTCAAGCGCCAGGGCTCCTGGGCCGGGTTGCGCGACAAGCTGGTCAGCGGCGAGCTGGATGCCGCGCACTGCCTGTATGGCCTGGTCTACGCCGTGCACCTGGGCATTGGCGGTGTACCGGCCAGCGCCATGGCCGTGCTCATGGGGCTGAACCAGAACGCCCAGGCCATAAACCTGTCCCCGGCCTTGCAGAGCAAAGGGGTGACCAACCCTGAAGCATTGGCGCGCCTGGTGCACCAGCATGGCGCACGCCTCACCTTCGCCCAGACCTTCCCCACCGGCACTCACGCCATGTGGCTGTATTACTGGCTGGCCAGCCAGGGCATCCACCCACTGCGCGACGTCGACAGCGTGGTGGTGCCACCGGCGCAGATGGCCGCACATATCCAGGCCGGGCGCATCGACGGTTTCTGCGTGGGTGAACCCTGGGCTGCCGATGCCGTGGCCAAGGGCCAGGGCTTCACCTTGGCCACCAGCCAATCGATCTGGCCGGACCACCCGGAAAAGGTCCTGGCCTGCGCCCGCGGCTTTGTCGAGCAATACCCCAACAGCGCCCGCGCGCTGATCAAGGCGGTCCTGGCGGCCAGCCGCTTCATCGAGCAAAGCCCGGAAAACCGCCGCAGCACCGCGCAACTGCTCAGCGGCAGCGCCTACCTGGACACCCCCCAGGCAAGTATCGAACCGCGCCTGCTCGGCAGCTACCACGATGGCCTGGGCAACCACTGGCAAGACCCCCACGCCCTGCGCCTGCACGACCATGGCCGGGCCAACCTGCCGTACCTGTCCGACGGCATGTGGTTCATGACCCAGTTCCGCCGCTGGGGCCTGCTGCGCGATGACCCCGACTACCTCGGCGTAGCCCGCGAGGTCCAGCAACTGGCACTGTATGGCGAGGCGGCCCGAAGCCTCGGCGTGGCCTGCCCCGACCAGCCGATGCGCAGCAGCCTGCTGATCGATGGCAGCCGCTGGGACGGCAGCGACCCCTACGGTTATGCCCGCAGTTTCAGCCTGCATGCCCTGGGCAACCTGCCCGATGCCCGTGTCGGCGCGTGAGGGGAACCATCCATGTTGCGCATCCTGCTGATCGACGACACCCAGAGCAAACTCGGCCGCCTCAAGGCCGCCTTGAGCGAGGCCGGCTTCGAGGTCATCGAAGCCCCAGGCCTGACCATCGACCTGCCCGCCTGCGTCGAAACGGTGCGCCCGGACGTGGTGCTGATCGATACCGACTCACCGGACCGCGATGTGATGGAACAGGTTGTCCTGGTCAGCCGCGACCAGCCGCGGCCGATCGTGCTGTTCACCGACGAGCACGACCCCGGGGTGATGCGCCAGGCGATCCAGGCAGGGGTCAGCGCCTACATCGTCGAAGGCATCCATGCCGCGCGGCTGCAACCGATCCTGGACGTGGCCATGGCCCGCTTCGAAAGCGACCAGGCACTGAAGGCGCAGCTGCTTGCTCGCGACCAGCAACTGGCCGAGCGCAAGCGCATCGAGCAGGCCAAGGGTTTGCTGATGAAGATGAAGGACTGTAACGAAGAAGAGGCCTACACCCTGATGCGCCGCCAGGCCATGAGCCGGCAGCAGAAACTTATCCAGGTGGCCGAACAGATCATTGCCATGCACGAGATGCTGGGCTAGCAACCTCCTTCACGCGGTCCCTGTAGGAGCGGCCTTGTGTCGCGATGGGCTGCGCAGCAGCCCCAGGATCTCAGCTTCGCGGCAGATATTGCCGGGGCTGCTGCGCAGCCC
>NZ_JADLJS010000096.1 GCF_015680405.1 Pseudomonas pudica | reverse complement strand
CGGGGCCCCCCCGCGGAGCTGCTCTTGGTAGCCCCGGCGGGCGCCGGGTCCCCCGGCGATGGGCCGCACAGCGGCCCCAATCGATTCAGGCCAAGGTCGGCCTGGAAGGCATGAAGCAGGAGGGATCAGGCGCGGGTCAGGGCCAATGCCGGTTGCGGCTTGTCGTGCAGATGCGCCAGGTCCTGGTACAGCGCGCGGCCAATTTCTGCAGCGCGCGCCGGCAGCACCGAGAGCAGGGTGTCACTCAGGCCGTGGCTGTTTTCGCAGAAGCCCTGCAGGTACACCGAGGCCTGCAGGTCGGGACTGGCCAGCATGCGGTAGTTGCGGTCGACGCTGAAATCTTCCACATAGCCGGCCAGGGGCGCCAGCAGGTCACGGTGTGAGCGGCGCTCGTAGCCGGTGGCGAGTATCACCGCGTCGTAGCGGTGGGTCTGCTGCTGGCCGGTGGCAAGGTCGCGCAGGGTCAGCTCCAGGCCTTCGCGGGTGGCCACGACGGCTTCGACCTGGCGCCGGCACAGCACGTTGTGGCGGTACTGGTGGGCAACCTTCTGCCGGTAAAGGATGCCGTAGATGCGTTCGATGAGGTTGAGATCGACCACCGAATAGTTGGTGTTGTGGTATTCGCCCAGCAGCTTGCTGCGTTGGTCGGCCGGTTCGTTGTAGACCAGGTCGGTGTAGTCCGGCGAGAAGATCTCGTTGACGAACGGGCTGTCATCGGCAGGCTTGAGGGCCGAACCGCGCAGGATCATGTCGACCTTGACCGACGGGTAGCTGTCATTGAGGTCGATGAACGCCTCGGCGGCGCTCTGGCCCGAACCGATCACGGCAATGCGCATCGGCCTGCCCACGGTGCATGGCAGCTTGTTCAGGCTGCTCAGGTACTGGGAGTGGTGGAATACTCGCGGGTCGTCCTTGAAGGCGCCGAACTTTTCCGGAATTTTCGGCGTGCCGCCGCTGGCGACCACCACCGAACGGGTGCGGCGGCTGTATTCGCGGCCCTGGGCGTCGCGCGAGACCAGGCGCAGGTGCTCGACCCGACCCGCCTGTACGTCCGGTTCGATGCGCAGCACTTCCTCGCCATATACCGCCTGGGTGGCGAAGTGCTCGGCGGCCCAGCGCAGGTAGTCATTGTACTCGAGGCGGCAGGGGTAGAAGGTGCCGAGGTTGATGAAGTCGGCCAGGCGCTGTTTCTGGTGCAGGTAGTTGACGAAGCTGTAGGGGCTGGTGGGGTTGCGCAGCGACACCAGGTCCTTGAGGAACGAGATCTGCAACTCGCTCTGGGTGGCCAGGGTTTCGCCGTGCCAGCGATAGTCCTGTTGTTTGTCGATGAACAGCGCGTCGAGGGCATGGCCCTGAGACTCGGCGAGTTCTTCCAGGGCGATGGCCAGGGCCAGGTTGGAAGGGCCGAAGCCCACGCCGATCAGGTCCTTGATGGTTTCCGGTTTTGCAGACTGGCTCATGGCTGCGGTTCCATAATGGTCGAATGTTGACGCACGCCGGGAGAGGCCGGCGCCTGCGCTTGTACATTGGGTGGAACGAGCCAAACGATGGGGAATTTACTGGCGGGCGACTGGCCGCTTGCAACGGGGGGCTAAAGGCTTGCGCCTGCCGGCCGATAGGCAGAACAACCCAAGGACCCATTTGCAACGCAGGGAGAAAGACATGACAGGTATTGCAGCAGTCAGCATCAGCACCACGCCCCAGGCGGTGATTGCAACCCAGGCTGCCGACAGCCAGGATGCGCAGAAGACTGAAGAGAGTGGGGCCGGCACTCAGGCCGACACGTCGAAATTGAACGGTGGCGGCCAGGCTCAGGGTGCCCAGGGCAGCAGTGAGAGTTCCGAGCCTGCGCACATCAGGCAATTGCGCGAAATGATCAAGAAGCTGCAAAAGCAACTGGCCGAGGAACAGAAGCAACTGGCCCAGTTGATGGCGCAGAAGATGGACGAAACCACCAAGCTGGCAGCTGTGTCCGCCAAGCAGGCGAGCATCGCCACCATCAATGGTGAAATCCTGCAGGCCACCGCGCAGTTGCTTGAAGCGCTACAGAAAACAGGTGGCAGCAGCGCGGGCGGGATGGTCAGCACCACGGCCTGACAGCGGATACGGTCCCCTGTAGGAGCGGCCTTGTGTCGCGATGGGCTGCGAAGCGGCCCCGGGATGTTGGCATCAATGCACAAATCGTCGGGGCTGCGGTGGCGCCCATCGCGGCCCCAGGCCGCGCCGGGCGGGGCCGGGGGGCCTGAGGTGGGGGGGATTCGGCCGCCCGGCGGGCCGTGTTCGGGCGGG
>NZ_JADLJS010000095.1 GCF_015680405.1 Pseudomonas pudica | reverse complement strand
TTTCGTCTTCACCACCGCAATCTGCGCTAGCAAATTGCTTGGGTGTTATATGGTCAAGCCTCACGGGCAATTAGTATTGGTTAGCTCAACGCCTCACAGCGCTTACACACCCAACCTATCAACGTCGTAGTCTTCGACGGCCCTTCAGGGGATTCAAGATCCCAGTGAGATCTCATCTTGAGGCAAGTTTCCCGCTTAGATGCTTTCAGCGGTTATCTCTTCCGAACATAGCTACCCGGCAATGCCACTGGCGTGACAACCGGAACACCAGAGGTTCGTCCACTCCGGTCCTCTCGTACTAGGAGCAGCCCCTCTCAAATCTCAAACGTCCACGGCAGATAGGGACCGAACTGTCTCACGACGTTCTAAACCCAGCTCGCGTACCACTTTAAATGGCGAACAGCCATACCCTTGGGACCGGCTTCAGCCCCAGGATGTGATGAGCCGACATCGAGGTGCCAAACACCGCCGTCGATATGAACTCTTGGGCGGTATCAGCCTGTTATCCCCGGAGTACCTTTTATCCGTTGAGCGATGGCCCTTCCATACAGAACCACCGGATCACTAAGACCTACTTTCGTACCTGCTCGACGTGTTTGTCTCGCAGTCAAGCGCGCTTTTGCCTTTATACTCTACGACCGATTTCCGACCGGTCTGAGCGCACCTTCGTACTCCTCCGTTACTCTTTGGGAGGAGACCGCCCCAGTCAAACTACCCACCATACACTGTCCTCGATCCGGATAACGGACCTGAGTTAGAACCTCAAAGTTGCCAGGGTGGTATTTCAAGGATGGCTCCATGAGAACTGGCGTCCCCACTTCAAAGCCTCCCACCTATCCTACACAAGCAAATTCAAAGTCCAGTGCAAAGCTATAGTAAAGGTTCACGGGGTCTTTCCGTCTAGCCGCGGATACACTGCATCTTCACAGCGATTTCAATTTCACTGAGTCTCGGGTGGAGACAGCGCCGCCATCGTTACGCCATTCGTGCAGGTCGGAACTTACCCGACAAGGAATTTCGCTACCTTAGGACCGTTATAGTTACGGCCGCCGTTTACCGGGGCTTCGATCAAGAGCTTCGCTTGCGCTAACCCCATCAATTAACCTTCCGGCACCGGGCAGGCGTCACACCCTATACGTCCACTTTCGTGTTTGCAGAGTGCTGTGTTTTTAATAAACAGTCGCAGCGGCCTGGTATCTTCGACCGGCATGGGCTTACGGAGCAAGTCCTTCACCCTCGCCGGCGCACCTTCTCCCGAAGTTACGGTGCCATTTTGCCTAGTTCCTTCACCCGAGTTCTCTCAAGCGCCTTGGTATTCTCTACCTAACCACCTGTGTCGGTTTGGGGTACGGTTCCCAGTTATCTGAAGCTTAGGAGCTTTTCTTGGAAGCATGGTATCAACCACTTCGTCGCCTGAAGGCAACTCGTCATCAGCTCTCGGCCTTGAAATCCCGGATTTGCCTAAGATTTCAGCCTACCACCTTAAACCTGGACAACCAACGCCAGGCTGGCCTAACCTTCTCCGTCCCTCCATCGCAATAACTGGAAGTACAGGAATATTAACCTGTTTTCCATCGACTACGCTTTTCAGCCTCGCCTTAGGGACCGACTAACCCTGCGTCGATTAACGTTGCGCAGGAAACCTTGGTCTTTCGGCGTGCGAGTTTTTCACTCGCATTGTCGTTACTCATGTCAGCATTCGCACTTCTGATACCTCCAGCAAGCTTCTCAACTCACCTTCACAGGCTTACAGAACGCTCCTCTACCGCGTCATCAAAGATGACACCCGTAGCTTCGGTGCATGGTTTGAGCCCCGTTACATCTTCCGCGCAGGCCGACTCGACTAGTGAGCTATTACGCTTTCTTTAAAGGGTGGCTGCTTCTAAGCCAACCTCCTAGCTGTCTAAGCCTTCCCACATCGTTTCCCACTTAACCATGACTTTGGGACCTTAGCTGACGGTCTGGGTTGTTTCCCTTTTCACGACGGACGTTAGCACCCGCCGTGTGTCTCCCATGCTCGGCACTTCCAGGTATTCGGAGTTTGCATCGGTTTGGTAAGTCGGGATGACCCCCTAGCCGAAACAGTGCTCTACCCCCTGGAGTGATACATGAGGCGCTACCTAAATAGCTTTCGAGGAGAACCAGCTATCTCCGAGCTTGATTAGCCTTTCACTCCGATCCACAGGTCATCCGCTAACTTTTCAACGGTAGTCGGTTCGGTCCTCCAGTCAGTGTTACCTAACCTTCAACCTGCCCATGGATAGATCGCCCGGTTTCGGGTCTATACCCAGCGACTAAACGCCCTATTAAGACTCGCTTTCGCTACGCCTCCCCTATTCGGTTAAGCTCGCCACTGAATATAAGTCGCTGACCCATTATACAAAAGGTACGCAGTCACCTAACAA
>NZ_JADLJS010000094.1 GCF_015680405.1 Pseudomonas pudica | reverse complement strand
TGACGGGCATCCATGCCCGTCACCTCCCTCCGCAGTCCCTCCGCTCGGCCTCCTGAAGTCGCAATCGGCGGCGCCTGAACTATTGCGCGCTGAAAAGCAAGAGCAAGAGCAAGAGCAAGAGCAAGAGCAAGAGCAAGAGCAAGAGCAAGAGCAGCCAGGTTATGGCTGGGAGGCAATGGCCTTTTCAATGGCAGCCCGGAACGCTGGATCATCCGGCTTGGTCAGGCTGGAAAAGTTACCAATTACCTTGCCCTTGCGGTCTACCACGTACTTGTAGAAATTCCACTTCGGCGCACTGCTCTGGCTGGCCAGCTCCGCGAACAGCGGTATCGCATCCGCGCCCCGAACCGCCTGTGTCTTGGTCATGGTAAAGGTCACGCCATAATTGGCATAACAGACCTTGGCAGTCTTTTCGCTGTCAGCGTCCTCCTGCTTGAAGTCATTGGACGGCACACCAAGCATTTCCAGGCCTTGCTCGTGATATTCCTTGTATGCCGCCTCAAGCCCCTCGAACTGCGGCGCAAAACCGCAGTAACTGGCCGTGTTGACCACCACCAGCGGCTTGCCGGCAAAGCGCTCGCACAGGTCCACCTGCCCCTTGCCCCGCAACTCTGGAAGGCTACCCTCCAACAACGCTGGGCAATCGGCAGCCCAGCTCGATGCGCTGGCAAGCAGGGCCAGCACCGGCACCGTCAACCAATGTGCACGCATGACTCGTTTCTCCCGCAAGACAATTCCTGAACTTGCAGGGTAGCGTCTAACAAACACTCATGCCCAGTTGCATCAACGCCATCCCGCCCTTGTGCCAACCCCACCAAACCAGCGCCAGCAGCAACAGGGCGGCAACGGCCAGTAGACCTCGCGCCACGTAGCGGTTCATGCAGCCTGAGCCTGAAGCCGGGCGACCGGGCGTTCGCGCACGGGCCAGTTGAGGGCGGCAGCCAGCAGGCTGAGCAGGATGGAAATCTGCCAGACCAGGTCGTAGCTGCCGGTGCGGTCATACACCACTCCGCCCAACCAGCCGCCCAGGAAGGCGCCCAACTGGTGGAACAGGAAGACGATACCGCCAAGCATGGACAGGTTGCGCACGCCGAACACGCTGGCCACCGTGCCGTTGGTCAATGGCACCGTGGACAACCACAGCAGGCCCATGGCGATGCCGAACAGGTAGGCGCTGACTTCAGTCACCGGCGCCCAGAGGAACAGCACGATCACTACCGCACGCAGCAGGTACAATCCGGTCAGCAGGCGCGGCTTGGACATGCGCCCGCCCAGCCAGCCAGCGGTGAAGGTACCGACGATATTGAACAGGCCTACCAGCGCCAGCACTGTTGTGCCGGTGGTCGCGGCCAAGTGTTGGTCGACCAGGTAGGCTGGCAGGTGCACGCCAATGAACACCACTTGAAAACCACAAACGAAAAAGCCCAGCGCCAGCAACCAGAAGCCGGAGTGCGAGCACGCCTCGCGCAAGGCCTGGCCCAGGGTCTGTTCGGCACCGTGAGTCGGCAGCGGCCGGTCGCGCAGCAGGCCGACGAAGGGCACGATCAGCGCCACCATCAGGCCGAGCACCAGCAACGCAGCGGACCAGCCCAGCCACTGGATCAGGCCGAGGGTGCCCGGCAACATGGCGAACTGGCCGAAAGAACCGGCAGCGCTGGCAATGCCCATGGCCATGCTGCGCTTTTCAGCCGGCACGGCACGCCCAACCACGCCGAGGATGACCGAGAACGAGGTGCCGGACAGACCGATGCCGATCAGCAAGCCGGCACTCAGCGACAACGACCAGGCCGAGTCGGCCATGCCCATCAGCACCAACCCGGCAGCGTAGAGAATACCGCCAATGATCACCACCCGCGCCGCGCCCATGCGGTCGGCCAGGGCGCCGGCGAACGGCTGCGCAAGCCCCCAGATCAAGTTCTGCAAGGCAATGGCGAAGGCGAACACCTCACGCCCCCAGCCGAAGTCCGCGCTCATCGGCGCCAGGAACAGGCCAAAGCCGTGCCGTACACCCAGGGATAGTGCCAGAATCAGCGCTGCCCCCACCAATACCCACCCGCTGGTTCGCCACACCGAAGTCATTGTCGTTATCTCCAGCACATCGCAAGGTTTTACGGGTATATACCCGCTTATAGTCGTATCAATTCAAGCCAGCTGGTTCAGCAAACGCACCAGTTCATCCCGCTGCCCTGCCCCCAGCCGCTCCACCAGTTCGGCCTGTGCCTGTTCCCAGGCTGGGTGGGCAGCGTGCAGCAGCTGGGTACCGGCCTCGGTCAGCAGCACCACACGGTTGCGCTGATCGTCACCATCGGCCAAGGCCACCAGCCCTTCAGCCTCCAGCACCCGCAGGTTGCGGCCCAGGGTACTACGCTCCAGGCCCATGGCCTCTGCCAACGTGGTGATACTAGGGCGATCGAGCCGCTGCAAATGACGCAACAGGGAAAACTGGGCGACATTGACCCCGAAGCCGGCAAGGGCCTCGTCGTAATGCCGGCTCACCCCACGGGCGGCACGACGCAGATGGGTGCAGATGCATTCACTGGTCAACATGAATACGTGTATATACCCGCGTCATGTGTGTTGCAAGAGATTTCACTATGTCCCTCTGCCCTAATGCCTGCCACATCGCATTAAGGGGGCTGCTACGCAGCCCATCGCCGGGGGCCCCCCCCCCCCCCCGAAAAAGGTTGGGTGGGGGGTGTTGGGGTGAAAGGGG
>NZ_JADLJS010000093.1 GCF_015680405.1 Pseudomonas pudica | reverse complement strand
CCCTCTGTGGGAGCGGGTTCACCCGCGAACACCGGCAAAGCCGGTGCCATCCACCGCGTCGCCCGCTTCGCGGCTAAAGCCGCTCCCACAGATATGGCGCAGGTTCAGGGTATGCTGCGGGAGCGGCCTTCACCCCGCCGGCAGCCCTTTTCCTATGCAAGCCAACAGCCCATAGCTATCATGCCTGCCTTATTCCAAGTCGAGACTGGCATGCTGAAGTTGTTGAACCTCCTCAGGGATGGTCGGTTCCATTCCGGAGAAGCTCTGGGGGCGGCCCTCGGGGTAAGTCGCAGCGCCGTTTGGAAGCAGCTGCAGCACCTGGAGAGCGAACTGAACCTCACCATTCACAAGGTCCGTGGGCGTGGCTATCAGCTGGCGGCGCCGCTGGCTTTGCTCGATGCGCAAGCGATCGCCGGGTTTGCCGACGGCGAACAGTGGCCCGTTTTCATTCACGAAACCATCGACTCGACCAATGCTGAAGGCCTGCGACTCGCTGGAGAGGGGCAAGCCGCGCCATTCCTGGTCCTGGCCGAGCGCCAGAGCGCCGGCCGTGGTCGGCGCGGTCGGCAGTGGGTCAGCCCTTTTGCCGAAAACCTCTATTACAGCCTGGTGCTCCGTGTGGATGGCGGCATGCGCCAGCTCGAGGGCTTGAGTCTCGTGGTGGGGTTGGCGGTAATGCGTACCCTGCAGGCGTTTGGGGTAAAGGATGTGGGGCTCAAATGGCCCAATGATGTTCTCGTTCGCGGGCAGAAGATCACCGGTATCCTCCTGGAGTTGGTGGGGGACCCGGCAGATGTCTGTCATGTGGTGCTGGGTATCGGCATCAATGTGAACATGCAGGTCAACGATCAGGTCGACCAGGTGTGGACCTCGATGCGTCGCGAAGTAGGGGCGGCAGTCGACCGTAACCGGCTGGTAGCATTGCTCAATCAGCAATTGCAGCACGAATTGGCGCGGCATCGTCGCTACGGGTTTGCCGCATTCCAGGAAGAATGGGAGCAGGCGCACCTGTGGCAGGGGCGCAAGGTTTCTCTGGTTGCAGGTAGCACGCGTATTGATGGCGTGGTTCTTGGCGTCGACGGGCAGGGCGGCTTGCGCCTTGAGGTGGACGGGGTGGAAAAGAGCTTCAGTGGTGGTGAGCTCAGTTTGAGGTTGCGTGATGATTCTTGAGCTCGATTGCGGTAACAGCTTCATCAAGTGGCGGGTAATCCACGTTGCTGATGCAGCGATTGAAAGCGGCGGTATCGTTGACTCCGATCAGGCGCTGGTGGCCGAAGTGGCCGCGCGAGCTTCGGTACGTCTGACCGGCTGCCGCATTGTCAGTGTGCGCAGTGAGGAGGAAACCGATGCGCTTTGCGCGCTGATTGCCCAGGCATTTGCCGTGCAAGCGCGCGTGGCGCACCCGGCTCAGGAAATGGCGGGTGTGCGCAATGGCTATGACGACTACCAGCGTTTGGGTATGGACCGTTGGTTGGCGGCGTTGGGAGCATTTCACCTGGCCAAGGGCGCTTGCCTGGTCATTGACCTGGGGACCGCTGCCAAAGCGGATTTCGTTGCGGCGGACGGCGAGCACCTGGGTGGCTACATCTGCCCGGGTATGCCATTGATGCGTAGCCAGTTGCGTACTCACACCCGGCGTATCCGTTATGACGATGCCTCGGCCGAGCGTGCATTGGCCAGCCTGGCGCCAGGTCGCTCGACGGTCGAGGCGGTCGAGCGCGGTTGCGTGTTGATGCTCCAGGGTTTTGCGCATACCCAGCTCGAACAGGCGCGAGCGTTGTGGGGGGGGGACTTCACAGTGTTCCTCACTGGGGGTGATGCGCCGCTGGTAAGGGAGGCGGTGCCTCAGGCACGTGTCGTGCCTGACCTGGTTTTTGTAGGCCTGGCCATGGCCTGCCCATTGGATTGAGGTGCCTATGCGTTGGTTGTTTCTGCTGTTACTGGTGCTCAACGTCTTCTATTACGTGTGGCACCAGCAGGAAGCCCCGCTGAAGGTCAAGGAAGTCGCGCCCCTGTCGCTGTACAAGGGGAATCAGCAAGAAATCCGCCTGTTGCGCGAAACAGGGGTTTCGGCTCCACCCAAGCGCCGGGATGAGTGCCTGGTGGTAGGTGGTGTGATGGGGCAGGGCCAGCTCGATGCGCTGCGTCAGCGCCTTTTGAGCCTGGATATTGTCACCGTGCCGGTGGCGGGTCAGTTGCCAGGGGCGGATGGTCGTTGGCTCAAGGTTGCCCCAGATAGCGAGCGTTTGCTGGACCAAACCGTCCTCGCGACTCTTTCCAACGATTTCAAAGACTTAAAACACAAAATTATTTTCTGCCAGGGTATTGCAACTGGCGAATAGCTTGATAGAATGGCGCCCGCTTCACAGGGAACACCACTCAGGTGGTAGAACTGGAAGCGGTGTCAAAGCAGCTAAGTTTCAGATTTGATTGAAAAAATTTGAAAAAACGCTTGACACTAGGACGGTAGACAAATAGAATGCCGGCCACATCTGGAGGGATTCCCGAGCGGTCAAAGGGGACGGACTGTAAATCCGTTGCGAGAGCTTCGAAGGTTCGAATCCTTCTCCCTCCACCAGTTTTAGCGAGAGCCGTAAGCTCCGCGGGTATAGTTTAGTGGTAGAACCTCAGCCTTCCAAGCTGATGATGCGGGTTCGATTCCCGCTACCCGCTCCAAGTTTGCTGGATTTTGCACAAAGTGTTTCGCTCTTGTAGCTCAGTTGGTAGAGCACACCCTTGGTAAGGGTGAGGTCAGCGGTTCAAGTCCGCTCAAGAGCTCCATATAAACAAGGCAGATATGAAAATATCTGCCTTTGTTTTATCAGCGCAAGACTATTTCTTCTGCGGAGGATTGTATCGATGGCTAAGGAAAAGTTTGATCGTTCCCTTCCCCACGTTAACGTCGGCACTATCGGCCACGTTGACCACGGTAAGACCACTCTGACCGCAGCTCTGACTCGCGTCTGCTCCGAAGTTTTCGGTTCGGCAGTCGTTGAGTTCG
>NZ_JADLJS010000092.1 GCF_015680405.1 Pseudomonas pudica | reverse complement strand
ACCGTCGAAGCGGGCAAGACCCAGGGTAGCGTCGACTTCGAAACGCCAGCGAACGACGTCTACAACAACGGCTCGACCGTCAGCGTAACCATCGAAAGCGCCACCGGCGGCAACTTCGAGCAGCTGACGCCGAACCCGACGCCGGCGCAGACCACGATCAACGACTCGGTCGACAACACCACGGCGACGCTGACTGCTTCGCCAAGCGTGTCCGAAGGCGGCGTCATCACCTACACCGTGACCCTGAGCAATCCGGCACAGACTCCGGTGACCGTAACCCTGTCCAACGGCCAGACCATCACCGTCGAAGCGGGCAAGACCCAGGGCAGCGTCGACTTCGAAACGCCAGCCAACGACGTCTACAACAACGGCTCGACCGTCAGCACCACGATTACCGGTGCGACCGGTGGCAACTTCGAACAGCTGACGCCAGACCCGACGCCAGCATCGACTGTCATCAATGACAGTATCGATACCGTCACCGTGAGCATTGTCAGCAATGGCGATGTGACAGAGGACCAGCAGCCGTCCTTTACTGTGAAGGTAAGCCAGGCACTGGACCGTCCGTTGACGGTTACCTTGTCGAACGGCGATACCGTGACCATCGGGGCCGGCAAGACCGAAGTGGAATACAAGACTGCGGCCCAAGGCGATGACGTAATCCAGGATGCCGGCTCTGTCACGCTCAGCGTGACGGATGCCACCGTCTCGGGCGCCACCTTCGAGAAGCTGGCGTTCGGAGGCCCGGCTACCGTTGAAATCTCGGATACCATCAGTGAGGTCGTCGCCAAACTGACCGCTACCGAGTCCGTAAGCGAAGGTGGCGAAATTACCTACACCGTCACGCTGACCAGCAAGGATGGACTCCCGCTCAACATCCAATCACCGCTGTATTTCACCCTCAGCGATGGCAAGACCGTTATTGAGGTACCGGCCAACAGCACAACCGGTTCGATTACCGTTGCCGCGCCGGACAACGTCTACATGGGCGCCAATCCGCCGGTGGTCAATGCGATCGATTCGGTTAGCGGTGCGGATGTATGGAAGTTCGAGAAACTGACCTTGGACAAAACCGAGGTCAGTACCACCGTGACTGATGAATCCGGCACCCCTGGCTCTGGTGGCGATCTTGTGTTGGTAAGCATCGAGGCCGACCAAGCGTCGGTTCTCGAGAACCAGAACCCGACATTTACCGTGAAGATCAACACCGCGCTGGCGCATGATCTTGTCGTTACCCTGAGCAACGATGCCCAGGTCACTATCAAGGCGGGGGATACCAGTGCGCAGTACACCCACGCCGTACAGGGAGACGACGTTTATCAGGACGCCGGCACTATCAGTCTCGGCCTCAAGTCAGCGACCGATACTGCAGGTAGCACCTTCGAGAACCTGCAGTTTGGCGGCGCCGCGTCGGTGGAAGTGACTGACACCATCAACGAAGTGGTGGCCAGACTGACGGCTACCGATACCGTTACCGAAGGTGGCGAAATTACCTATACCGTCACGCTGACCAGCGAAGACGGCCTGCCGATCAACAACCACTCGCCGCTCTATTTCACCCTCAGCGACGGCAAGACCGTTGTCATGGTGCCAGCCAACAGCAACACCGGCTCTATCACCGTTACCGCGCCTAATGATGTCTATGTAGGTGCTCAGCCTGTAGTAAACGCGATCGACTCGGTCAGCGGTGCAGATGCCTGGAAGTTTGAAAAGCTGACCCTGGACAAAACGGAAGTCAGCACGACGGTTACCGATGGCCCAGGCTCCGAGGACATTACCTGCCTGACGCTCTCTGCTACGCCTACAGTGGCCGAAGGTGGCGCTATCACCTACACCGCCACGTTGACCAACAAGGCCGGCACTGACCTGGTCATCAAACTGAGCAACGGCGAAACCATCACCATCGCGGCTGGCCAGAAGGAAGCTTCGATCATCGTCGACGCCCCAGGCGACGATGTGTACATCGATGCCAAAGACCTCAGCGTGACCATCACCGATGCCACGGGTGGTAATTTCGAAAAACTGGATGTCAGCAGCAAGGCGGCTGTAACGAAAGTCACCGACACCATCGACACCACCACCGTGACCTTGACCGCCACGCAGAGCGTGGTCGAGGGCGGCGTGGTGACCTACACCGCATCGGTCAACCACAAGGTCACTGGCTCGGATCTGGTGGTGAAACTGGCCAACGGCCAGACCATTACCATTCCGGTGGGTGAGTCGTCGGCGTCGGTACCGTTCACCGCGCCAGACAATGCCTACAACACCAACCTGGACCTGACCAACAAGATCACTGACATCTCGGGCGGCAATTACGAAAAGACCGTAGCAGTTGGCGAGCCAGTGACGACCGTGACCGACGGACCAGGCACGAAGGACATTACCCACCTTACCCTGAGCGCGACCCCTACGGTTGCCGAGGGTGGCAAGATCACTTACACCGCGACCTTGACCAACAAGGCCGGCACCGATCTAGTGATCAAGCTGAGCAATGGCGAGACCATCACCATTGCCGCAGGCTCGAAGGAAGCTTCGGTCACCGTCGATGCTCCAGGCGATGATGTCTACATCGATGCTGAAGTGCTTCAGGTCAAAGTGACCGAAACCTCGGGTGGTGACTTCGAGAAGCTGAATGTAAACAGCGGCGCAGCCGTGACCAAGGTGACCGATACCATCGACACCACGACTGTCACTCTGACCGCGACCTCGACCGTCGCTGAAGGTGGCGTGGTCACTTACACCGCGTCGGTCAACCACAAGGTCACCGGTTCCGACCTGGTGGTGAAACTGGCCAACGGTCAGACCATCACCATCCCGGTGGGCGAGTCGTCTGCATCGGTACCGTTCACTGCACCGAACAACGCACTCAATACCAATCTGGACTTGAGCAACAAGATCACCAGCATCTCGGGTGGTAATTACGAGAAAACCGTGGCCGTTGGTGAGCCGGTGACCACTGTCACCGACAACCCGGCGACCCCGGATGTCACCACGCTTACGCTGAGCGCGACGGATACCGTGGCCGAAGGCGGCAAGATTACGTATACCGCTACGCTGACCAACCCGGCGGGTACTGCGCTTACCGTAAAGCTGAGCAACGGCGAGACCATCACCATCGCGGCGGGTCAGAAAGAAGGGTCGATTACCATCGACGCGCCGAGCGACGATGTGTACATCGATGCGGGTACCGTTCAGGCCAATATCGATAGCACCAGCGGCGGTGACTTCGAGAAATTGGACGTCAGCAGCACTGCGGCCGTGACCAAGGTTACCGACACCATCGACACCACCACCGTCACTCTGACCGCGACCTCGACCGTTGCTGAAGGTGGCGTGGTGACCTACACCGCGTCGGTCAACCACAAGG
>NZ_JADLJS010000091.1 GCF_015680405.1 Pseudomonas pudica | reverse complement strand
TGGCACGGGCTTCGCCCGTGTTCGCGGGCAAGCCCGCTCCCACAGGGATCACGCCAGCTTTTAGAAATTGAGCAAGACAGTTGCTCCCACATTGGCAGCGCAGGCCCTGAGCCTTGTGCGGTCCCTGTGGGAGCTGGCTTGCCGGCGATGGGCTGCAAAGCAGCCCCAATTAATCGATCAGCGAACGACGATCCCGCGCGAAGCCATGTAGGCCTTGGCTTCCGGCACTGTGTACTCACCAAAGTGGAAGATGCTGGCCGCCAGAACCGCACTGGCGTGCCCTTCCAGAATACCGTCAGCCAGGTGCTGCAGGTTACCCACCCCACCCGAGGCAATCACCGGAATACCCAGCGCATCACTGATCGCACGGGTAACGCCCAGGTCGAAGCCGCTCTTCATGCCGTCCTGGTCCATGCTGGTCAGCAGGATCTCGCCAGCCCCCAGGCCTTCCATCTTCTTCGCCCATTCAACGGCATCCAGCCCGGTCGGTTTGCGCCCGCCGTGGGTGAAAATCTCCCAGCGCGGTTGCTCACCCGGCCCGGACACCTTCTTGGCGTCGATGGCGACAACGATGCACTGCGAACCGAAACGGTCCGCTGCCTCGCCGACAAACTCCGGGTTGAACACTGCGGCCGTGTTGATCGAGACCTTGTCGGCACCGGCATTGAGCAGGTTGCGGATGTCCTGCACAGTGCGCACGCCACCGCCCACGGTCAGCGGGATGAACACCTGGCTGGCCATGCGCTCGACGGTATGCAGCGTGGTGTCGCGGCCATCGACGCTGGCGGTGATGTCGAGGAAGGTGATTTCGTCGGCACCTTGCTCGTCGTAGCGACGGGCGATTTCCACCGGGTCGCCGGCATCACGGATGTTCTCGAACTTGACGCCCTTGACCACCCGGCCGTTGTCCACGTCCAGGCAAGGGATGATGCGCTTGGCCAGTGCCATGGTTCAGTCCTCAGCCTTGGTAGTTGTCGCAGAAGGCCTGGGCCTCGGCGACATCGAGAGTGCCTTCGTAGATGGCACGGCCGGTGATGGCGCCGATGATGCCCGGAGCCTTGGCGTCCAGCAGGGCCTTGATGTCGCCCAGGTTGTGGATGCCGCCCGAGGCGATCACCGGGATGGAGGTGGCTTCTGCCAGTGCCTTGGTGAACGGCACGTTGCAGCCCTGCATCATGCCGTCCTTGGCGATGTCGGTGTAGACGATCGCCGAGACGCCATCGGCCTCGAAACGCTTGGCCAGGTCGATGACCTGCACCGAGCTCACTTCAGCCCAGCCATCGGTGGCGACGAAGCCATCCTTGGCGTCCAGGCCAACGATGACCTTGCCCGGGAAGGCCTTGCACGCTTCGGCGACGAACTCCGGCTGCTTGACCGCCTTGGTGCCGATGATCACGTAGCTGACGCCAGCCTTGACGTAGTGCTCAATGGTTTCCAGCGAGCGGATGCCACCGCCGATCTGGATCGGCAGGGTCGGGTAGCGCTTGGCAATGGCGGTGACCACTTCACCGTTGACCGGCTGGCCTTCGAAGGCGCCGTTGAGGTCGACCAGGTGCAGGCGGCGGCAGCCACCCTCGACCCACTTGGCGGCCATGCTCACCGGGTCGTCGGAAAATACCGTGGAGTCTTCCATGCGGCCTTGGCGCAGGCGCACGCAGGCACCGTCCTTCAGATCGATAGCGGGGATAATCAGCATCTTGGGAACCTGTCTGTTCTTGGGGTTTCAGGGCTTCTCGAGCGCCCACAGATCACTTTCGATGCTCTCGAACCGCTCCTTGAGGTGCAGCTGAACATCGGCAATCGCCCTGTTGTAGTAATGGGGTGCAATTTCTTTGCTGAACAACTCGAGGACTTCGGCCACTTCGAACGACCCCAGCTCCAGCTCGAAACGGTCTTCGAGGAAGCGCTTGAGCGTGTGCAGCGCTTCGCGCTCCTGCTCGGGGGCCAGGGTGATGACAGGGGCCTTGGTCTTCGACCTGCTCATTTACCAGCGCCCGTCCCAGGCAACGAAGTTCTGCAGCAGCTGCAGGCCATGGGTATGGCTCTTCTCCGGGTGGAACTGCACGGCAAAGCGCGAGCCATCGGCCAGCGCAGCGGCGAAATCGACACCGTAATGGCCGCGGCCGACCACCTGGGCCGGCTTGCCGGCATTGATGTAGTAGCTGTGCACGAAGTAGAACCGCGCACGGTCGGGGATGTCGTGCCAAAGCGGGTGGTCGTTGGTCTGGCCGACTTCGTTCCAGCCCATGTGCGGCACCTTCAGGTGCTCACCGTCTTCCTGCAGGTCTTTGCCGAAGAAGCGCACCTGGCCGGGGAACATGCCGATGCAGTCGACACCGTCGTTTTCTTCGCTGTGGTCGAGCAGCGCCTGCATACCCACGCAAATGCCGAGGAACGGGCGATCCTGGCTGACCTCGCGCACCAGGCTGTCGAAGCCCAGGCGGCGGATTTCGGCCATGCAGTCGCGAATCGCGCCCACGCCCGGGAATACCACGCGGTCGGCTTCGCGGATGACCGTGGCATCGCTGGTGACCAGCACCTTACCGGCCCCTACATGCTCGAGCGCCTTGGCCACCGAGTGCAGGTTGCCCATGCCATAGTCGATTACGGCTACCGTCTGCATTTACAGGCACCCTTTGGTGGAAGGCATCTGCCCGGCCATGCGCTCGTCGAGGGTAATGGCCATGCGCAGGGCGCGGCCGAAAGCCTTGAACACGGTCTCGATCTGGTGGTGGGTGTTGTGGCCACGCAGGTTGTCGATGTGCAGGGTCACCAGGGCGTGGTTGACGAAGCCCTGGAAGAACTCCTGGAACAAGTCGACATCGAAGCCACCGACGCTGGCGCGGGTATACGGGACGTGCATCTGCAGGCCCGGGCGACCGGAGAAGTCGATGACCACGCGCGACAGCGCTTCGTCCAGAGGCACATAAGCGTGGCCGTAGCGGAAGATGCCCTTCTTGTCACCGATGGCCTGGGCGAATGCCATGCCCAGGGTGATGCCGACGTCTTCGACGGTATGGTGATCGTCGATATGCGTGTCACCCTTGCACTCGATATCCAGATCGATCAGCCCATGGCGAGCAATCTGGTCCAGCATGTGTTCAAGGAAAGGCACACCGATATCGAATCGGGCCTTGCCACTGCCATCGAGGTTGATCGAGCACTTGACCTGGGTTTCCAGGGTATTGCGCTCGACGGAAGCCTTACGTTCGACCATCACCAGCTCCGCAAAATCATTAGGCGAAAAGGGCTTCATTATAGGCCTAGAACGCGCTGGCTTGAAACGCGGATGACATATGGCAAAACGAGGAATTACGCAGGCTGGATACCGTTACAAGTCTATACAACCCGGTGACCTGGGATGATCTGGGGCTGCTTTGCAGCCCATCGCCGGGGGGCCCCCGCCCCCCGCGGGCCCCCCGCCCCCCCCCCGC
>NZ_JADLJS010000090.1 GCF_015680405.1 Pseudomonas pudica | reverse complement strand
ACGTCATCGACCGTTTTCACCTGAGTACGATGGGTGCCGACCAGCATGCCTGGGCCTACATCTGCACCTACATGCAGGAAGGCCCCTCAGCTCTGCCACCACCCGGGGAACCCAAGGATCACAACGATGTACTCTGGTGTGAGTTCGCCCTGCGCCTTGCACCCCGAGTAGAGTGGCCAGCTGAAATGGATCTGGAGTCGAGGACCTCCCCCTGAGCTTACCGTCTTGCGCTGCTTGCGCTGGCCCCATCGCCGGCATGCCAGCTCACATAGAACTGCCCATAACTCATTGAATTAGCGGGGCTCTGTGGGAGCGGCTTCAGCCGCGAACAACGGCGCAGCCGGTGCCATGCATCGCTCTGGATTCTTCGCGGGCAAGCCAGCACCCACCGGGGTTACATGGTCGGCGCCACCAACCTGTACCCCACCCCTGGCTCGGTGATGATGAACCGCGGCGCCGTGGGGTCATCGCCCAGCTTCTGCCGCAGATGCCCGACCACGATCCGCAGGTAATGGGTGTCATCCACATGGGTAGGCCCCCAGATATCCTTGAGCAGCTGCTGCTGGGTAATCACTCGCCCCGGATGCCCGGCCAGTTGCGCCAGCAGCGCATACTCCTTGCGGGTCAGCGCCACTTCCACGCCATCCAGGGTCACCCGGCGGAAGGCGAAGTCCACCATCAGCGGCCCAAAGCTGGCCGCCACTTCCGAGCCACCCGCCTGGGGCACCTGGCGCAGCAAGGCGCGCACCCGCGCCAGAAACTCCTGGATGCCGAACGGCTTGGTCACATAGTCGTTGGCACCGCCATCCAGCGCATCGACCTTCTGCACTTCACTGGCACGCACCGACAACACCAGCACCGGCACCGCGCTCCATTCGCGCAGGTCACGCAGTACCTGCTGACCGTCCATGTCCGGCAGGCCCAGGTCGAGCACCACCAAGTCCGGCTTGCCCAGGGCCGCCTGGGCCAGCCCTTCCGCGCCGGTGGCAGCCTCGAGCACCTTGTAGCCTTGCGAGGCCAGGCTGATGCGCAGGAACTTGCGGATCTGCGGTTCATCGTCGATGACCAGGAGGGTGGCGGACTGACTCATGGGGTTTCGCTTTCGGTTTCAGGTTGAGGAGGCAGCGGCAAGCATAAAGTGATGCTGGTGCCCTGGCCATCGATGCCTTCGCCCACCAGGATCTGTCCGCCATGGGCGCCGATCATGCCCTGGCAGATCGCCAAGCCCAGGCCGGTGCCCTGCCCGCCGCGGTCGCCGCGAGCGGCGGTATAGAACATGTCGAAGATCTTCTCGCGGTCTTCCACGGGAATGCCGGGGCCCTGGTCGCTGACGGCGAAGCACAACCTGGCGTCCTGCACCGACACCTGCAGCTCCAGCCGGCCATTGGCTGGCGAGAAGCGCGCGGCATTTTCCAGCACGTTGACCAGGGCTTGCTCGATCAACGCCGCATGCACGAACAGCAACGGCAGCTCGGCCGGCACGTCGGTGTGCAACCGCAGCGGCGCCAGCACCGCGCGCAAGCGGTTGAGCGCGCTGCCAACAATGTCGGCCGGGGCCACCCAGTCGCGGGCCAGTTTGAGGCCGCCGTGACCAAGGCGCGTCATGTCGAGCAGGTTCTGGATGTAGCGGTCGAGGCGTTCGGCCTCGTTGCGGGTGCCCTCCAGCAGTTCGCGGCGGTCGGCGGTGGGGATCGCCTCGCCCAGCGCCAGCAGGCTGTCGATGCTGCCGCGCATGGCGGTCAGCGGGGTGCGCAAGTCATGGGAAACGGACGCAAGCAAGGCGCTGCGCAACTGCTCGGTTTCGCCATGCAGGCGCGCGGCCTCCAGCTGTTCGGCCAGCCGGGCGCGGGCCAGGGCCTGGGCCAGCGGCTGACCAAGGGCGGTGAGCAGACGCCGGCGCGGGTCGCTGAGCGGCTGGCCGGAACGTGGGCGCACACCGAGCAATGCCAGGGGCTGTTCATCCACCGCCAGCGGCCACCACCACCAGCGGCCATTGGGCAGGGTGTCGCTGCCCTGACCGGCGGCCTGGCCATGCTGCCAGGCCCACTCTGCGGCGGCGCGCTCGTTATCGTTGAAGGCATGGGCTTCGCCGGTGGCCACTTGCAACTGACCTTCGACATTGCGCTCCAGCAGGCATACCTGCATGTCCTGCCAGCCGTTCAGGTGCTGGCCGGCGGCGTTGAACACCGCCTGGCGGTCGGTGGCCACGGTCAGCCGGCGCGACAGGTCGAGCAACTGGCTGGTCTGCGCCTGGGTTTCGCGCAGCGCCTGCAACTGCCGACGCTGGCGCGCAGCCAGGTTGCCGGTGAGTGCAGCCATCAACAGAAAGAACACCAAGGTCAGCACGTCTTCTTCGCGCTGGATCCTGAACGACAGGTTGGGCGGGATGAACAGGAAGTCGTAGGTCAGGAACGACAGCACCGCGCAGGCCAGCGCAGGCCCCAGGCTGCTGCGCACCGCCACCAGCAACACCGCGGCCAGGAACACCAGCGAGATGTTGGGCAGGGCCAGCACACTCGACACCGCCCAGGCCAGGCCCGCGGCCATGAGCGTGGCCAGCAGCGCCAGCAGGTAATGGCGCCAGACCCACACCCGCCGCACCGCCGAACGTGGCGCTTGCGGCTGCGCGTCGCGGTCCAGCACGTTGATTTCCAGGCCGTGGCTTTCGCGCAGCAGCCGCGCGGCCACACCGGCACCGAACAGGCGCCGGCGCAGGCGGTCGCGGGACTGCCCGACCAGCACCAGGCTGGCCCGCCGTTCGGCGGCATGCTGGATCAGCGTGCGCACCACTTCACCGGCACGCAGCAGTACCACCTCCCCGCCCAGGCGTTCGGCCAGTTGCTGGGCAGCTTGCAGGCGCTGGCGTGCGGTTTCGTCGCGCAGGCGGCCGTTGTCCACATGCACCAGGCTCCAAGGCAGGTGGCGGCGTTGCGCCACGCGACTGGCATGGCGCACCAGCCGTTCGGCCTGGTCGTCGCCATCCACGCCCACCAGCAAGCGCCCACGCAGGGCCGGGGCTTCCTGGCCGCGTTGGCGATAGCCGTGGGCCAGGTCGGCATCCACCTGGGCAGCGGCGGTCTGCATGGCCAGTTCGCGCAGGGCGGTAAGGTTGGTTTGCGAGAAGAACGCATCGATGGCGGCCCGCGCCTGCTCGGGCACGTACACCTTGCCTTCGCGCAGGCGTTCGAGCAGCTCACGGGGTGGCAGGTCGATCAGCACCAGCTCGAAGGCTTCCTGCAGTACCCAGTCCGGCAGGGTTTCGCGCACTTGCACGCCGGTAATGTCGCGGACCTTGTCGTTGAGGCTTTCCAGGTGCTGGACGTTGACCGTGGTGTACACATCGATGCCGGCGGCCAGCAGTTCCTGCACGTCCTGCCAGCGTTTGGCGTGGCGGCTGCCGGGCGCATTGGTGTGGGCCAGTTCATCGACCAGCACCAAGGCCGGCGCGGCCTTGAGCAGGCCGTCGAGGTCCATTTCCTCGAGGGTGACGCCGCGGTACTGGCTGCGCAGCAGGGGTTGCTGCTGAAGGCCAGCGAGCAATACCTCGGTTTCGGCGCGGCCATGGGTTTCGACCACCCCGGCCAGCACCTGCACGCCTTGGCGTTGCTGGGCGTGGGCGGCCTGGAGCATGGCGAAGGTCTTGCCGACGCCGGGGGCGGCGCCAAGGAACACCTTCAGCCGGCCCCGGCCGGATCGCGGGAGGGTAGCCAACAGCGCGTCTGCGCGGGCGGAGTCACTCATCTTTCATCCTTTGCTATTTCCAGCAAGCAGCAAATTCAGGGACAAACACCGTACCTGCGGGTGCGGGTTCACCCGCTAATACGATGGTGGCGCCACTATCGCATTCGCGGGTGAACC
>NZ_JADLJS010000089.1 GCF_015680405.1 Pseudomonas pudica | reverse complement strand
CGGCGATCTGGGCGGATGTGCTGAAGCTGGAGAAGGTCGGCCTGACCGACAACTTCTTCGAGCTGGGCGGCGATTCGATCATTTCGTTGCAGGTGGTCAGCCGTGCGCGCCAGGTGGATATCCAGTTCACGCCCAAGGACCTGTTCGAGGCCCAGACGGTGCAGGCACTGGCCCGGCTCGCCAATCGCGGCGACAGTGTATCGATCGATCAGGGTGCGGTAACGGGCGTGACGCCGCTCACGCCCATTCAGCACTGGTTCTTCGAGCAGCCCGTTGTCGTGCGCCATCACTGGAACCAGTCGGTGCTGCTCACGCCAGGTGAAACGCTGGCCCCGGCGACGCTCGATGCGGCATTGCAGGCATTGCTCGAACATCACGATGCCCTGCGTTTGCGCGTGTTCGACCATGGGGTGGGCTGGCAGGCTGAATTTGCCGATGTGGGCTACTCCCAGTTGCTTTGGCATCGAGATTTCGCCAGCGTCGAGCACTTGCAGCAAGCTGCCAGTGAAGCCCAGCGCAGCCTTGACCTCGAGCACGGGCCGTTGATGCGTGCCATGCTCGCTGTGCTGCCTGACGGTAGCCAGCGGCTGCTTTTGGTCATCCATCACCTGGCGGTAGACGGCGTGTCGTGGCGTGTGCTGCTGGAAGACCTGCAGCAGGCCTACCAGACCCTGGCTGCCGGGCAGCCACTGCAGCTTCCGGCCAAGACCACTTCGTACAAAGCCTGGGCCGAGCGTTTGCAAACCTATGCCGCTGCACCCGCATTGCAACAGGAACTGGGCTACTGGCAGGGGCAGTTGCAAGGGGCCAGCGAAATGCTGCCCTGCGACAACCCGCAAGGCAGCCGGCAACTGAAGCATGCGGCCTCTGTCAGCACGCGCCTCGACGTGGCAAGCACCCAACGGCTGTTGCAGGATTGCTCGGTGGCTTATCGCACGCAGATCAACGACCTGTTGCTGACGGCCCTGGCGCAAGCAGTTGGCCGCTGGAGCGGCCAGCCCGAAGTGCTGGTGCGCCTGGAAGGGCATGGCCGTGAAGACCTGTTCGCGGGTATCGACCTGACGCGTACGGTAGGCTGGTTCACCAGCCTGTACCCGGTAAAGTTGAGCCCGCAGGCAGACCTGGCAAGTTCGATCAAGACCATCAAGGAACAGCTGCGCGCCGTACCTGACAAAGGCCTGGGCTATGGCGTGCTGCGCTACCTCGGTGATGCCGCGAGCCGCGAGGCCCTTGCAGCATTGCCTGAAGGCCAGATCGTCTTCAACTACCTCGGGCAGTTCGACGGCAGCTTCGATGGCGAAGCAGCTCTGTTCACCCCCGCCAAGGAGAACGATGGCGCCAGGCAGGATGCCGAAGCACCGTTGGCCAGCCTGTTGACCGTCAACGGTCAGGTATATGGCGGCGAGCTACGCCTGGAGTGGACCTTCAGCCAAGACATTCATCGCCGCGAAACCATCGAACAGCTGGCCCAGGCTTACCAGCAGGCCTTGGCTGAAATCATCGAGCATTGCTGTGAGGGTAGACATCGCGGCCTGACCCCGTCCGACTTCCCGTTGACCGACCTGACCCAGGCGCAGCTCGACCAGCTGCCGGTTGCCGTGGCGCAGATCGCCGACGTCTACCCGTTGTCGCCGATGCAGCAGGGCATGCTGTTCCACAGCATCTACGAGCAAGGCAGCGGCAACTACATCAACCAGATGCGCGTGGATGTGGATGGCCTGGATGTACAAGCCTTCCGACAGGCCTGGGATGCTGCCTTGCAGGCCCACGACATCTTGCGCAGCAGCTTCATCTGGCAGGGGGACCTGGGCCAGGCGGTGCAGGTCGTGCACAAGCAGGTGACACTGCCGTTCAGCGAATATGACTGGCGTGACGAGGATGAGCTGGCGCGGGAGCTGGACAACCTGGCGGAAGCCGACCGGCAGCGTGGCTTCGATCTGGTCGAGGCACCCTTGTTGCGCCTGGTGCTGGTGCGTACGGCGCAGGCACGTCATCACCTGATCTTCACCTGCCACCACATCCTTATGGATGGCTGGAGCACCTCGCAGTTGCTGGGTGAGGTGTTGCAGCGTCATGCCGGTAAACCTGTGGTGGCAGCGGCGGGAAGCTACCGTGACTACATCGCCTGGTTGCAGCGCCAGGATAGGGCGGCGGCAGAGAGGTTCTGGCAGGGCCAGATGGCCAGCTTCAACGAGCCGACGCGCCTGGCCCAGGCCGTGCGCAAAGGTGAACCTGATGGCCAGGGCCATCAGGTTCATCACCAGGCATTCGGTGCAGGGCGTACCGAGCGGGTTGAAGCCTTTGCGCGTGCCCAGCGTGTCACCGTCAACACCTTGGTACAGGCTACCTGGCTGTTGCTGCTGCAGCGCTATACCGGGCAGTCGTCGGTCTGCTTCGGTGCAACGGTCGCCGGCCGGCCAGCGGAGTTGGCGGGCGTGGAGGCGCAGATCGGCTTGTTCATCAACACCCTGCCGGTGGTTGGTACACCGCAAGGCGAGCAAAGCGTTGCGCAATGGATCGGGCAGGTGCAGGCCAGCAACCTGGCCATGCGTGAATACGAACATACGCCGCTGTACGACGTGCAGCGCTGGGCCGGCCTTGGCGGTGAAGCCCTGTTCGACAGCCTGGTGGTGTTCGAAAGTTACCCGGTGTCCGAGGCCCTTCGGCAGGGCGCACCGAGTGGCTTGCAGTTTGGCCCAGTGCAGGTGCGCGAGCAGACCAACTATCCGCTGACCCTGCTGGTGAGCCTTGGCGACAGCCTGGCTATCCAGTACCGGCATGACCGTGCGCACTGGAGCAGCGAGGCAATCGAGCAGCTGGCCCATCACTTCGGTACGCTGCTTGACGCGCTGGTGAGTGACCCGTTTGCTGCACTCGGCGACCTGCCGCTGCTCGATGCCGCACAGCATCAGCGTATCGTGCAGGACTGGAACCGCACGGCGGCCAGTTACCCGGCCGACCGCTGTATCCATCAGCTGTTCGAGGCGCAGGTGGTTGCTGCGCCAGGCGCAGTTGCACTTATCCACGGCGAGCAGACGCTCACGTATGCTGCGCTCAATGTACGGGCCAACCAGCTGGCCCACAAACTGCGCGAGGCTGGCGTGGGCCCGGAGGTGCTGGTAGGTGTCGCCATGGAGCGTGGCCTGGACATGGTGGTCGCGCTGATGGCCATTCTCAAGGCGGGCGGCGCCTACGTGCCGCTCGACCCTGGCTACCCGCAGGACCGCCTGGTGTACATGCTCGAAGACAGCCAGTCGATCCTGCTGCTGTCGCAGTCGCACCTGCAGGAGCGTTTGCCGGCCAGCTTCCAGGCGCGAACGCTGCTGGTGGACCAGTTGCTGCTCGACGGCTACGAAGCGGCCGACCCGGTGTGCGTGAGCACGCCGGACAACCTGGCGTACTGCATCTACACCTCAGGTTCCACCGGCAATCCCAAGGGCGTCCAGATCGAGCATCGCAATGCCGTGGCAATGATCGGCTGGGCGCAGTCGGTGTACAGCCAGCAGGACCTGTGCGGCGTGTTGGCGTCCACATCGATCTGTTTCGACCTGTCGGTCTGGGAGCTGTTCGTGACCCTGGGCTCGGGTGGCTATGCGGTACTGGCGGCCAATGCCCTGGAGCTGCCGCACCTGCCGGCCAAAGACCAGGTACGCCTGGTCAACACGGTGCCGTCGGCCATCAAGGTGCTGCATGAAACCGGCCAGTTGCCGTCCGGTGTACGCATCATCAACCTGGCGGGGGAGGCTCTCAAGCAGGGGCTGGTCGACGCGTTGTACGGCACTGGCCACGTGCTCAAGGTGTACGACCTGTACGGGCCTTCGGAGGACACAACCTACTCGACCTTCACCCTGCGCACCCAAGGTGGCCAGGCCAATATCGGCCGGCCGCTTTCCAACAGTGCCGCTTACCTGTTGAGCGAGGCCGGAACGCCGCTGCCGGTAGGGGTGGTGGGGGAGCTGTACATGGCGGGTGCGGGGCTGGCGCGTGGTTACCTGGCGCGCCCCGGGCTTACCGCCGAACGCTTCATCCCCGACCCGTTCGGCGGGCAGGGTGGCCGCCTGTATCGCACCGGCGACCTGGCGCGCTATGACGCCGACGGAGTCATCGAATATGCCGGGCGTATCGACCATCAGGTGAAGATTCGCGGCTTCCGTATCGAACTTGGCGAGATCGAGGCGCGCCTGCAACAACAGGACGCAGTCCGCGAAGCCGTGGTACTGGCGCTGGATGCGCCGGGCGGCAAGCAACTGCTGGGCTATGTGGTGCCAGCCGATGCAGCGTCGGTTGCCAGCGAGGAAGCCCGGGCGGCGCTGCTTGACACCCTGCGCGCCAGGCTGAAAGCCAGCCTGCCGGACTACATGGTGCCCGCGCACCTGTTGCTGTTGGAACGCCTGCCACTGACACCGAACGGCAAGCTGGACCGCAAGGCCCTGCCACAGCCTGACGGCAACCTGCGCCGGGCGGCCCATGTGGCGCCGGAAACGGAGCTGGAGCGTCGGATCGCAGCGGTATGGGCTGAAGTTCTTGGCCTGGAAAACGTATCTCTTACCGACAACTTCTTCGAGCTGGGGGGCCACTCCTTGCTGGCAACCCAGGCGGTAGCACGACTGCAGATCGAACTGGGTACGAACCTGCCACTCGCGTTGTTGTTCCAGACAGAGAACCTGCAGGCCTTTGCACAAGAGGTCGGCAGTCTCGGTACCCGAAACGACGGAGACCTGGATGAGCTCCAGGACTTCATGGCAGAGCTCGAGGCGGTTTGAGATGCACACGGACAACAGAAACGCAGACCTGGTTTATCGCTTCATCCGTCTGCCCCTGGCGCAGCAGAAGCTGTTTCTCGAAAAACTGGCGTCCAAGGGCGTCACGCTTGCGCAACTGCCCATTCCGGTAGCCAGGCACGATGTCGAACGCCCCGTGCTGTCCTATGCCCAGCAACGCCAGTGGTTTCTCTGGCAGCTGGAGCCCACCGGCTCGGCCTACAACATCCCGACCGCGCTCAGGTTCAGGGGGCAGCTTGACCTGGCAGCCCTGCAGCGCAGCTTTGCGACGCTGATCCAGCGTCATGAAGCCTTGCGCACGACCATTGCCGAGGCAGATGGCCAGCTGATGCAGGTCATCCACCCGAACCAGCCTTTCCAGCTGGCCCGCCAGGCCTTGGGGGCCGTGGAGGAGCAGGTTTTGCAGGCGCAGGTCGCGCTTGAGGTCCAGCAGCCGTTCGATCTGGTCCATGGGCCGCTGCTGCGGGTGAAACTGCTGGAACTGGCGCAGGACGAGCACGTGCTGGTGCTCACCTTGCACCATATCGTCGCCGATGGCTGGTCGATGCCCTTGCTCATCGATGAGTTGGTGCAGCTTTATGAAGGCTATAGCCAAGGTCGCGAGGTGGTGCTGGCCGAACTGCCGATCCAGTACGCCGATTATGCAATCTGGCAGCGTGCCTGGATGGACGCCGGCGAGCGTGAGCGTCAGCTGGCGTACTGGATGGCGCAGCTGGGCGACGACCATCCGGTGCTGGAACTGACCACCGACAGGCCACGCCCGGCGCTGCAAAGCTATCGCGGTGAGCGGGTCGACGTTGACCTGGGCGAGGCGTTGAGCCTGTCACTCAAACAGTTGGCGCAGCACCAGGGGGCGACACCCTTCATGCTGCTGCTGGCGAGTTTCCAGGTACTGTTGCACCGCTACTCCGGGCAGGCCGATGTGCGCGTGGGCGTGCCCATCGCCAACCGTAACCGCGTAGAGACCGAGCGGCTGATCGGCTTTTTCGTCAATACCCAGGTGATGCGAGCCGAGTTCGACACGCAACTGACCTTCACCGAGCTGTTGGCGCAAGTGCGGCAACGAGCCTTGGGCGCGCAGGTGCATCAGGACCTGCCATTCGAACAGCTGGTCGATGCCTTGCAGCCTGAACGCAGCCTGAGCCACAGCCCGTTGTTCCAGGTGATGTACAACCACCAGACCCGGGGCAAGGGCGAGCGCCGCAGCTTGCCCGGCCTGGAGGTGGAGGGCCTGCAATGGAACGTGCACGCGGCGCAGTTCGACCTCACGCTGGACAGCTTCGAACATGAGCAGGGCATCAGCGCCACGCTGACCTTTGCAACCGACCTGTTCGATGCCTCGACCATACAGCAGATGGCGCGGCACTGGCTGAACCTGCTACATGGCATCGTCGCCAACCCAGGCCAGCGAGTGGCTGAGCTACCATTGCTGGATGACGGGGAGCGACAGCAGATGGTGCATGGCTGGAATGCCACGCAAGCCGATTACCCAGGCGAAACCAGCATCCACCAGCTGATCGAGGCCCAGGTGTTCGCCACCCCGGACGCCCCGGCGCTGGTGTTTGGCGAGCAGACCCTGAGCTATGCCGAGCTCAACCGCCGTGGCAACCAGCTGGCGCACAA
>NZ_JADLJS010000088.1 GCF_015680405.1 Pseudomonas pudica | reverse complement strand
AGCTCCCACAGGTGCACCACAGGTTTCCGGGTTTGTGGTACCCCTGTGGGAGCTGGCTTGCCGGCGATAGGGCCGGTGCAGGCAAGCACCATTCATTTTGAAACATTCGTCCCAATGCGATGTGTGACCCATCGACCGGCTATCTCGTCTCTGACTGACACTGCGCGAGGTGCCCATGCACGATCCGTTTGAAGAATCCCTGCGCGACCTGCTCAAGGCGTCACCCTCCGGCAATGACCGGGACGACCGGGACGACGCCGCTTGCCTGGGCCGCGTGCTGAAAACCGCCAACCGCCAGGTTGGCGCAGGTGATCTGTTCAGCCTGCTTGGCCGCTGGAGCCAGGCGCTGCTGATCGCCGTGAACAATGGCGCGGCGCATGTTGCGCCGGTGCGTCGACACTCTTCCCGCAACGCTGCCAACGGCAGCAAAGCAGATAAGGCCGATTGAATATGGAACTCGATCTCTGGACCCAGAGCCTGGTCACCGCCATGACTGCCCTTTGGACCAAGGTAGCGAACTTCATCCCCAACCTGTTCGGCGCGCTGGTCGTGGTGCTGCTCGGTTTCGTGGTGGCCAAGCTGCTCGACACGCTGCTGTCCAAACTGCTGGCCAAGTTCGGCCTGGACCGCCTCATGGCCGGCACCGGCCTGACCAAGATGCTTGGCCGGGTCGGCATCCAGGTGCCGATCTCCACCTTGATCGGCAAGATCGTCTACTGGTTCGTGCTGCTCATCTTCCTGGTGTCGGCCGCCGAGTCGCTGGGCCTGGAGCGAGTCTCGGCAACCCTCGACATGCTTGCCCTGTACCTGCCGAAGGTGTTCGGCGCAGCCCTGGTGCTGCTGGCCGGCGTGCTGCTGGCGCAAGTGGCCAACGGCCTGGTGCGCGGCGCTGCCGAAGGCATCGGCCTGGAATACTCGGCAGGCCTGGGGCGTATCACCCAGGGCCTGGTGATCATCATCAGTATCTCGGTGGCCATCAGCCAGCTGGAGGTGAAAACCGACCTGCTGAACCATGTGATCGTGATCGGGCTGATTACCGTTGGTCTGGCCGTTGCGCTGGCAATGGGCCTGGGCAGCCGCGAAATCGCCGGGCAGATCCTGGCCGGCATCTACGTGCGCGAGCTGTACCAGGTGGGCCAGCAGGTGCGAATTGGCGAGGTCGAAGGGCACATCGAGGAGATCGGTACGGTCAAGACGACGCTGCTGACCGATGATGGCGAACTGGTTTCGCTGTCCAATCGTGAGCTGCTTGAACAGCGAGTCAATAGCCGCTAACCGCACAAAGCTGTTAATGTATGCCGCCGCGAAAATCGACCCACGGGGTCGCGCGGCGACATTGACCTGACTGTCGGCCAGATCCGTTTTGAATAAAGTTCATTCGCCGCCCATGCGTTATGACCCCCGCGAGCTCACCGACGAAGAGTTGGTGGCGCGTTCGCATGAGGAGCTGTACCACGTTACCCGCGCCTATGAGGAGCTCATGCGGCGCTACCAACGGACCCTGTTCAACGTCTGTGCGCGTTATCTGGGGAACGACCGTGACGCGGACGATGTCTGTCAGGAAGTCATGCTGAAAGTGCTGTACGGGCTGAAGAACTTCGAGGGTAAGTCCAAGTTCAAGACCTGGCTCTACAGCATCACCTACAACGAATGCATTACCCAGTACCGCAAGGAGCGCCGTAAACGTCGGTTGATGGATGCCTTGAGTCTGGACCCTGTTGAAGAGGCGTCCGAGGACAAGGCTCCGAAGCCGGAAGAAAAAGGCGGGCTGGACAAATGGCTGGTGCATGTGAACCCGATTGACCGGGAAATTCTGGTGCTGCGTTTTGTCGCAGAGCTGGAATTTCAGGAAATTGCCGACATCATGCACATGGGCCTGAGCGCGACAAAAATGCGCTACAAGCGCGCGCTAGACAAGCTTCGGGAGAAATTTGCCGGCCTCGATGAAACTTAGTGGCGTGCAAATATCTCTAACGAACCGGCGAGTTCTGCTAGACTTGCCGTCGAGTTGTCCCCCTTGTTTGTGGTGGGACTGCTTAACTATCACCAGATGGGGATTTAACGGATGAAATTGAAAAACACCTTGGGCTTGGCCATTGGCTCGCTCGTCGCTGCTACTTCGTTCGGCGTTCTGGCTCAAGGCCAAGGCGCTGTGGAAATCGAAGGCAACGTTACCAAGCAGTACTACGACAGCGAACGTAACTTCAAGAACGACGGCACCAATCCTGGTGTTCGCCTGGGCTACTTCCTGACCGACGACGTTTCCCTGGACCTCGGCTACAACGAGACCCACAACGCTCGTGGTGAAGTCTTCAACAAAGACATCAAAGGTTCCAAAGCCAAGCTCGACGCTACCTACCACTTCGGTACCGTTGGCGACGCTCTGCGTCCGTACGTTTCCGCCGGTTTCGCTCACGAGAGCCTGGGCCAGGCCACTCGTAGCGGCCGCGACCACTCCACCTTCGCCAACGTCGGCGCTGGCGCCAAGTGGTACATCACCGACATGTTCTTCGCCCGTGCCGGCGTAGAAGCCATGTACAACATCGACAACGGCAACACCGAGTGGGGTCCGACCGTTGGTGTTGGTCTGAACTTCGGCGGTAGCCCGAAGCAAGCTGAAGTCGCTCCGGCTCCAGTTGCCGAAGTGTGCTCCGACTCCGACAACGACGGCGTTTGCGACAACGTCGACAAGTGCCCTGACACCCCGGCCAACGTTACCGTTGACGCTGATGGCTGCCCGGCTGTTGCCGAAGTCGTTCGCGTTGAGCTGGACGTCAAGTTCGACTTCGACAAGTCGGTCGTCAAGCCAAACAGCTACGGCGACATCAAGAACCTGGCTGACTTCATGAAGCAGTACCCACAGACCACCACCACCGTGGAAGGTCACACTGACTCCGTCGGCCCAGACGCTTACAACCAGAAGCTGTCCGAGCGTCGTGCCAACGCTGTCAAGCAGGTCCTGACCCAGCAGTACGGCGTGGAATCCAGCCGTGTTGACTCGGTTGGCTACGGCGAAACCCGTCCGGTTGCCGACAACGCCACCGAAGAAGGCCGCGCTATCAACCGTCGCGTTGAAGCTCAGGTAGAAGCCCAGGCCAAGTAATTGGTTTGAAGCTTCATGAAAAACCCGGCCTCGGCCGGGTTTTTCTTTGCCTGTTTCTTGGGTTTGTGTGCCCCTTGTGGGAGCGGCCTTGTGTCGCGAAAGGGGCGCGTAGCGGCCCCAGTTTTTCAGCTTCGTCGCAGGTATTGCCGGGGCTGCTGTGCAGCCCTTTCGCGACACAAGGCCGCTCCCACAAAGGCCGGCGCAGGCAGCGCATCATCCGGCAATTGCCACAAGATCCTGCTCCCCCTGTTCCCCAACCACCTCCCCAATCACCAATATCGCCGGGCTACGCAAGCCAAACCCCCGCGCATCCTCGACCATCCCCCGCACATCGCTCCTGCACTCCCGCTGCTGCGGCAACGAGGCATTTTCGATCATCGCCACTGGCGTCGCCGGTGCCATGCCCCCGTCGAGCAACCCTTGGCGTACCTGCTCCAGCCTGGCCACGCCCATGTACACCACCAGCGTCGTCCCGCCCTGGGCCAAGGCCGCCCAGTTCAGTTCGCTGTCGTCCTGGGTATGTGCCGTCACCAGTGTCACGCCCCGGCTCACACCTCGTGAGGTCAGGGAAATACCGCATTGCGTGGCGCCAGCCAGGCCGGCGGTGATGCCGTTGACCACTTCCACCTCGATGCCATGCCTTTGCAGCCACAGCGCCTCTTCACCACCACGGCCGAAGATGCACGGGTCGCCGCCCTTGAGCCGCACCACGCAGCGTCCTTGCCGCGCATGGCGCAGCATCAGGCGCTGGATGAAGGCCTGCGGCGTGGAGCGGCAGCCGCCGCGCTTGCCCACGGCAATCACCCGAGCCTGTGGGCAATGCTCCAGCACCGCCGGGTTGACCAGGTCATCGATCATCACCACAGCGGCTTGCTGCATGGCGCGCACGGCCTTGAGGGTGAGCAGCTCGGGGTCACCAGGGCCAGCACCAACCAGCCAGACTTTCGCATTCATCAGGGTTTCCTCATCGGCAGGGTGCGTTCAGCCCTTGAGCAGGGTGAGCAGCAATATCAGGTTGAACAGCAAGGACAGCAGGGCCAGGGTGCGCCAGACCTTCAACGGTTCGCGCTCCAGCAGCGGCCGTGGCCGGCTGGGCAGCTCCTGGCGGTCGCCACGCTCGAGCAGCAGCAACCAGTGTTCGGCGGTTTCGAAGCGCTGCGCCGGGTCGGCTGCCAGTGCCTGCTGCAGGTTGTGCTGCAGCCATTCCGGCAGGTCGGGACGGTAGCGCGCGGCGTTGACCGGCTGGCCGAAGCGCGGGCGCTGGAAGGCCTCCACTTCGCCGTAGGGGTAATGCCCGGTCAGCAGGTGGTACAGCGTCACGCCTACTGCATAAAGGTCCTGGCGTGGGCTGGGCGGTTGGCCGTCGAACGCTTCCGGGGCAATGTATGACGGCGTGCCTGGCAACTCGTGCAGTGGGTCTTCCGACAGGCCCGGGCAGTAGGCCAGGCCAAAGTCCAGCAGGCGCAGTTGGCCATCGCTGCCCAGGTGCAGGTTCTCTGGCTTGATGTCGCGGTGCAGCAGGTTGCGCCGGTGCAGTACACCGACCGCCTGCAGCAGCTGCCGGGCCAGCTCCAGCCACTGCGGCATGGGTAGCGGGCCGTGCTCGGCCAGCAGCGCTGCCAGGCTCTGGCCGGGGTATTCGCGCATCACGTAGTACAGGTGCTGGCGCTGGCCGGCGGTGTGCAGCTCGGGGAAGTGCCGGCCAGCGACCCGGCGCAGGAACCATTCTTCCAGCAACAGCCCTTGCGCCGCGCCGGGCTCCTGCTCGCGTGCGGTGGGCAGGGTCTTCAGCAGCCAGGCTCGGCCCTGGCCATCGCGCACCCGGTACAGCAACGACTGGCGGCTGTGCGAAAGCAGCTTTTCGGCTTGCCAGCCATCGATTACCTGGCCTTCACGCAGCGGGCCGGGCACTGGCCATTGCTGCAGTTGCGCCAAGGTATCGCCCAGGTTGGCCGTGCCCAGTTGCTCGACCTGCACCAGCAAGGCACTGGCGTTGTCCTGGCTGCCGTTCAGGTGCGCGCTGGCGACCAGGGTGTCGACGGCCAGTTGCAGGTCAGGTTGCTCGCGCAGCACCGCCTGGATGTGCTGGTCGCCCAGGCTGGCCCATACGCCATCGCTCAACAGCAGGAAGCTCTCGCCTGGCTGCAGCTCACCTTCCAGATAATCCACCAGCAGGTGCTGGTCCAGCCCCAGCGCGCGCTTCAGCACATGCTGCATGCCGGGCTGGTCCCATACGTGGTCTTCGCTCAGGCATTGCAGGCGCCCAGCGTGCCAGCGGTACACGCGGCAATCACCCACGTGGGCCAGGGTAAAGCGCCGGCCACGCAGCACCAGCGCGCTGAGAGTGGTCAGCAGTGGCTGGCCACTGCCTTGGGCACGCAACCAGCGGTTCTGCGCCAGCAGCAGCCGGTCGAGGGCCTGGGCCACGCTCCAGGTCGCGG
Organism: Pseudomonas pudica; assembly: GCF_015680405.1. Classification (GTDB taxonomy): domain Bacteria; phylum Pseudomonadota; class Gammaproteobacteria; order Pseudomonadales; family Pseudomonadaceae; genus Aquipseudomonas; species Aquipseudomonas pudica. The sequence goes on along the minus strand of NZ_JADLJS010000088.1, from coordinate 1,644 downwards.
GAGTGGCATAGTAGTCCAGGGCCAGCGCCTGCAGGCTGGCACGGGCTGCCAGGCCGCCATCGGCACATTGGCTGACGCCGTCGGCGAGGGCGAACAGGTAGCCTTTGCTGGCGGCCAGCTCCGGCGCCGGGGTAACCAGGCGCAGGGCGTCCTGGTTTTCCTCGCGCGGCCCGGTGGCGCTGGCCTGGGCAAAGTTCAGTTGCAGGCTCATGGCTGTTCCTCAGACCCGTGCCGCGGTAACCGCAGCCGAGCCCCAGGTGGTGCGCCAGCGCTGTTTAACGCCGTGCAGGCCGAACCAGGCCAGCAAGCCCAGGCTGGCGAACAGCCACAGCCCCAGCTGGTAGTCACCGGTGTACTGCTTGATGGTGCCCAGCCCGGCGGCCAGCAGGAAGCCTCCGATGCCGCCGGCCATGCCGATCAGCCCGGTCATCACGCCGATCTCCTGACGGAAGCGTTGCGGTACCAGCTGGAACACCGCGCCATTGCCGGCCCCGAGGCCGAGCATGGCGCTGACGAACAGGGCCAGTGCGGCGGCAGCGCTGGGCAGATTGAAGCCGACTGCTGCGATGCAGATGGCCGCCACGCTGTACATGCCCAGCAGGGTGCGGATGCCGCCGAAGCGGTCGGCCAGCGCGCCGCCGAGCGGGCGCATCAGGCTACCGGCGAACACGCAGGCAGCGGTGTAGTAGCCAGCCGTGACCGGGCTCAGGCCATACTGGTCGCTGAAGTAGCCGGGCAGGGCGCTGGCAAGGCCGATGAAGCCGCCGAAGGTGACGCTGTAGAAGAACATGAACCACCAGCTGTCACGGTCACCCAGGGCCTTGAGGTAGTCGGCCATCGCTTTTGGCTTGGGCCGCTGCGGAGCATTGCGTGCCAGCAGGGCGAACACCAACAGGGCCAGCGACAGCGGGACCAGCGCGAAGCCGAACACATTGTTCCAGCCAAAGCCCGCAGCCAGCGCCGGGGCCAGCAGGGCGGCGAACACCGTGCCGGAGTTGCCGGCACCGGCAATGCCCATGGCTTTGCCTTGGTGCTGTGGCGGGTACCACTGCGAGGCCAGCGGCAGTGACACGGCGAACGAAGCGCCGGCAAAGCCGAGGAACACGCCCAGCAGCAGCGCTTGTTCATAGCTGTGCACGCCCAGGTGCCAGGCAGCGGCGAGGGCGACGATGACCACCACCTGGCCGATCAGCCCGGCGGTCTTGGGCGACAGGCGGTCGACCAGCACGCCCATGGCAAAGCGCAAGATCGCCCCGGCCAGGATCGGCGTGGCCACCATCAGGCCCCGTTGTTGTGCACTCAGCTGCAGATCGGCGGCAATCTGCACCGCCAGTGGGCCAAGCAGGTACCAGACCATGAAGCTGAGGTCGAAGTACAGGAACGCGGCGAACAGCGTGGGCACATGCCCGGATTTCCAGAAGCTGGTACTCATCGAACACCTCACTCGGCAATGCAACGGAACGAAAAAGACGCCGCTACCCGCTCCACGCAGGTGGAGGGGAGAGCGACGTCTTTGTCGGGATCAAGTGGGCAACCGCCGTTGGCTACCGGTGATATTCGTTCAGCAAGAGATGGGCCAACTCTGAGAAGTTGCAGTCCCCTTGTAGGAGCGGCCTTGTGTCGCGATGGGCTGCGCAGCAGCCC
>NZ_JADLJS010000087.1 GCF_015680405.1 Pseudomonas pudica | reverse complement strand
AGGTCGCCCCCAACCCCCCCGCGCCGGGGCCCCGGGCCGACCCCCAAAAACCCCCCCCCCCCGCGCGGGGGGGCCGCCGGCCGCCCCACCGCCGGCAAGCCAGCTCCCACAGGTCCAGCGACAATCTTGAGAACAACGCTGTACTTGTGGGAGCTGGCTTGCCGGCGATGGGCTGCAAAGCAGCCCCAGCAAGGCCCGCCCCTACTCCGGCAACTGCACCCGGGGTTTGGTTGCCGCGAAGATCGCCCAACTCGACACGAACAGTGCCGCGATCAGTGGCCCGATCACGAAGCCGTTGAGCCCGAACACCGCCAGCCCGCCCAGCGTCGACACCAGAATCAGGTAGTCCGGCATTCGCGTGTCCTTGCCCACCAGGATCGGCCGCAACAAGTTGTCCACCAGGCCGATCACCAGCACGCCGAATGCGGTCAGGATCACCCCCGACAAAATTGCACCGGTCAGCAGGAAATACGCCGCTACCGGCGCCCACACGATCCCCGCACCTACCGCCGGCAACAGCGACAGAAACGCCATCAGCACCGCCCACACCAGCGCACTCGGGATACCCAGCACCCAGAAGATGAAACCGCCCAGCGCCCCCTGGGTAATGGCCACCAGCACGTTACCTTTCACCGTCGCCCGCACCACACGGTTGAACTTCAGCTGCAAACGGCGCTTCTGGTGTTCAGGCAGCGGCACTGCCAGACGCACCTGGCGGGCGACCTCCGCGCCTTCGCGCAGGAAGAAGAACAACAGGTACATCATGATGCCGAAGCTGATCACGAACTCGAAGGTGCCCTGCCCAAAGTTGAACGCCTGGCTGGCCAGCACCTGGCTGCCTTGGGTTGCCCATTTGGTGATCTTGTCGCGTAGCCCGTCGAGGTTGCCCATGCCCATGCTGTCCAGCCCCCGCTGGGCAAAAGCCGGAAGCATGTCCTTGCCGCGCTCGACATAGCCGGCAATATCCAGCTCCCCATGCTCGATGCGCTGGTACAGGGTGGCGCCCTCCTGCACCAGCAGCGCGCTGGTGATGATCACCGGAAGGATCGCCACCAGCAGGCACACCAGCAAGGTGGTTGCCGCGGCCAGGTTGCGCCGACGGCCAAAACGCAGCAGCAGGTGGCGCTGCAGCGGAGCGAACAGGATGCCGAGTATCACCGCCCAGAAGATGGCACCGTAATACGGCAACAGGATCCAGATGAAGGCGATGGTCACCAGCGCCAGCAGTACTGCCAGGGCTTTGTTCTGCAGGGCGGTCTGGTTCATCGCGGTTCCTCGCATGGCTTATGCGTTATTAGTGCACCGCGCCTTGGTAAAAGTGCCGTCATTCCCTTGATGCAAGTCAATACGCGCCGTGTCTGCCAGCCCTAGCATCCGCGCCTTTTGCTCCGGTGCGCACATGAACCCTATCGCCAAGCCCGAACTGCTGGCCCCCGCCGGCACCCTCAAGACCATGCGCTACGCCTTCGCCTACGGCGCCGACGCGGTCTACGCCGGCCAGCCACGCTACAGCTTGCGGGTGCGCAACAATGAGTTCGACCATGCCAACCTGGCCCTGGGCATCCAGGAGGCGCATGCCCTGGGCAAGCGCTTCTACGTGGTGGTCAACATTGCCCCGCACAATGCCAAGCTCAAGACCTTCCTCAAGGACCTGGCGCCGGTGATCGAGATGGCCCCGGATGCGCTGATCATGTCCGACCCAGGCCTGATCATGCTGGTACGCCAGCACTTCCCGCAGATGCCAGTGCACCTGTCAGTGCAGGCCAACACGGTGAACTGGGCCAGCGTGCAGTTCTGGCAGCAACTTGGCCTGAGCCGGGTGATCCTGTCGCGCGAGCTGTCGCTGGAAGAGATCGAGGAAATCCGCCAGCAGGCGCCGGACATGGAGCTGGAGGTGTTCGTCCATGGAGCCCTGTGCATGGCCTACTCCGGTCGTTGCCTGCTGTCTGGCTACCTCAACAAGCGCGATGCCAACCAAGGCACCTGCACCAACGCCTGCCGCTGGAAGTACGACGCCACCCCAGCCACCGAGAACGCCACCGGCGACATTGTGCGAGAGGTGCAGCCCACGCTGGGCCTGGGTGCGCCGACCGACCAGGTATTCCTGCTGCAGGAAAGCAACCGCCCCGGCACCGAAATGCCGGCGTTCGAAGACGAGCACGGCACCTACATCATGAACGCCAAGGACCTGCGCGCCATCCAGCACGTCGGGCGCCTGGCCACCATCGGCGTGCACTCGCTGAAGATCGAAGGCCGCACCAAGTCGCATTTCTACTGCGCCCGCGCCGTGCAGTCGTACCGCCAGGCGATCGACGACGCGGTGGCCGGGCGGCCATTCGACCGCTCGCTGATGGACAACCTCGAGTCTCTGGCGCAGCGCGGCTACACCGAAGGTTTCCTGCGTCGTCACGTGCATGACGAATACCAGAACTACCAACGCGGCAACTCGGTGTCCGAACGCCAGCAGTTCGTCGGCGAACTGACCGGCCTGCGCGTGGACGGCCTGGCCGAGGTCAAGGTAAAGAACCGCTTCGCCGTGGGTGACCACCTGGAACTGATGACCCCACGCGGCAACTACCACTTCGATCTCGAGCATATGAGCAATGGCCAGCAGCAACCGCTGCAGGTCGCCCCGGGCGATGGCCACACCATCTACCTTCCTGTTCCCGAGCAGGTGCCATTGGCATACGGCCTGCTGATGCGTGACCTGCCAGCTTGAGCGAGGTGGCTAGAGCTCAATCCTGGTAATGGCGCCAAGGCGCCGGTCGCCCAACTCTTTACGAATCTGCTGACGAAAAGCGGCGAAACGTTCCAGGTCAAAACGGTAAACAGTGCCGGTGTTCCACACGACGATGTCACGCTGGGCCTCGCTCCAGAATCCGAAGTCGCGCATCTCCACCGTGCCATTGAAGCGAAACGAGTAGACCGCCAGATGGATCTGGCCTTCCTCGTCCTTCTGGCAGGGTGTTATCAGAAACGATGAGGCGACGTCGTTTTGCCAGCCAGACTGCAGGAACTTGCTGGCGTGTGCACTGATTCGCAGTTCCTGCATGGAGGCACGCGCCAGTTGGGCCAACAGCGTCGGTGTGCTGCCTGTGCCGATGGGCTCGAGCCTGGTATCGAAATCGTCATGATCCCTGATGACCTGGGGCGGCAACTCCAGGGCGGCCGTCTTTACGCAGCCATGTTTCTCCAGGCGATTGCGGAAGCGGTCGAACCAGCTTTTCCATAGCTCGTCCCGGTCGAGGAAGCGGCTTGCGAACTCATCGGCATGGTCCAGCAACGTTTGCACGTCCTGGCGTTCCTCGTCGGACAGGTTTGGTCCGATGCCGATCAGATTGGTCTTGGAGTACAACAGGCAGTCCAGGGGTAGCGTCATGATCCAGCAGGCTCTCAGATAGGTGTGCCGCACGTTAGCCAGCGTGATGACAGGCCGGCATCCGGAACCACTACCAGGCAGGTAGACTGGGTGCCTGACAACGCTGGCGAACAGCAACAGGCCGCGCTGCGCCAGAAAGCCGCTTGCGCTATGCTGCTGGCCAACCGATGGATACCGGACCGCTCCTGGGGCCTTAACGGCACCGGGCGCGTGCAAGGCACAGGCCTGGTCGCCGGTATCCGCCCACGTTTTTGAAGAGGTGCTTCATGAAGCTGCGTAAACACCTGCTGCCCCTGGGCCTGCTGGCTGTCACTGGCCTGGCCCAGGCTGGCGAGACCATCGACGTCTACCGCGACCCCAACTGTGGTTGCTGCAAGGCCTGGATCAGCCACCTGCGCGACAACGGCTTCACCGTCAACGACCATGTCGAGCCAAACATGAGCGAGGTCAAGCAACGCCTGGGCGTGGCACCACGCCTGGCGTCGTGCCATACCGGGGTGATCGACGGCAAGTTCGTCGAAGGCCACGTGCCGGCCGAGCAGGTGCGCCTGCTGGCCAAGCGCAACGACCTCAAGGGCCTGGCGGTGCCGGGCATGCCGATGGGCTCGCCGGGCATGGAAATGGGTGACCACAAGGATGCCTATCAGGTCATCGGCGTGACCCAGGACGGCAAGGACACCGTGGTCGCCAACTACTGATGCTAAGCCTGTGGGCGCTGTTCCTCAGCGCCTTCGGCGCCGCCACCCTGCTACCGCTGCAATCGGAGGCCGTGCTTGTCGGCCTTTTGCTGCGCCAGCCCGAGGCCTGGGCCACCCTGCTGCTGGTGGCAACCCTGGGCAATGTGCTGGGCTCAGTGGTCAACTGGGTGCTGGGCCGGGCCATCGAGCACCTGCGCGACAAGCGCTGGTTCCCGTTCAGCCCTGCCCAGCTGGAGCGCGCGCAACAGCGCTACCAGCGCTGGGGTCAATGGTCGCTGCTGCTCAGCTGGATGCCGGTGATCGGCGACCCGCTGACGCTGATCGCCGGCATCATGCGTGAGCCGTTCTGGCGCTTCCTGCTGCTGGTGACGCTGGCCAAGGCTGGCCGCTATGGGGTGCTGGCGATGATTACCCTGGGCTGGTTTCACGCCTGGTAACACCTTTCACGTTCCGCGTGGTCCACTGGCTGTTACAGTCGCCCCTTCCTACATGGCCCTACACGGAGTGCCCCCATGCTGCGCGCAACCGCCCTGGCCCTGGCCTGCCTCGCCGGCAGTTCGGCCATCGCCGCCGAATCGCCCACCTACGGCCCCCATCTGGAGGGCTTCAGCTACCCGCATCCGCTCAAGCATTTCGACTTCAAGTCCCAGGGCCAGGCCCTGCAGATGGGCTACATGGACGTGCCCGCCCAGGGCCAGGCCAACGGCCACAGCGTGGTGCTGATGCACGGCAAGAACTTCTGCGCTGCCACCTGGGAAACTACCATCAACGCCCTGAGCAAGGCTGGCTACCGGGTCATCGCCCCGGACCAGGTCGGCTTCTGCAGCTCCAGCAAGCCGGCGTATTACCAGTACAGCTTCCAGCAGCTGGCGAGCAACACCCATGCCCTGCTCGAGCAGCTGGGCGTGAAGCAAAGCATCGTGCTCGGCCATTCCACCGGCGGCATGCTTGCCACCCGCTATGCCTTGATGTACCCGCAGCAGGTGGAGCGCCTGGCGATGGTCAACCCCATCGGGCTGGAAGACTGGAAAGCCCTGGGCGTGCCCTACCGTACGGTGGACCAGTGGTATGCGCGCGAGCTCAAGCTGGATGCCGAAGGCGTGCGCGAGTACGAACGCAAGACTTACTACGCCGGGCGCTGGAAGCCGGAGTACGAGCGCTGGGTGCAGATGCTGGTGGGCCTGAACAAGGGGCCGGGGCATGAAGCGGTGGCGTGGAACTCGGCGCTGATCTACGACATGATCTTCACCCAGCCGGTGTACCACGAGTTCAAGGAGCTGCAGATGCCCACCCTGCTGCTGATCGGTGACCGGGACACCACAGCCATTGGCAGTGATATCGCGCCGCCGGAGGTGAAAGCGAAGCTGGGCAAGTATGCAGTGCTGGGGCCGCAGGTGGCCAAGCTGATTCCCAAGGGTGAGCTGATTACCTTTGAAGGCATGGGGCATGCGCCGCAGATCGAGGAGCCGGTGCGGTTCAACCGTACGCTGGTGGAGTGGTTAGGGCGCTAGATCTAATTTGGGGGCCGCTTTGCGGCCCTTCGCGGGCTCACCCGCTCCCACGGGTAGTGCACAGCTGCCAAAACCTGTGCAGTACCTGTGGGAGCGGGCGAGCCCGCGAAGGGCTGCAAAGCAGCCCCCTACACTTTCCAGACCTGCTCCTCGGTCCAGCCCAGCTCGGCAAAGTCCGCCGCCCGCAACCCCGCCTCTTCCTCGCAGAAAAACTCATCCAGCTGCGGCGGCCTCACTGCCGTGTCACTGAGCATCGCATGCACCTGCCCACGGTGATGCATCTGGTGCTCGAACAGGTGCGCCAACAACCGCAGCCGTTGCTCGCGCTGTACTCGCTCAGGGCGCACGATGCTCACATAGCGCCCCAGCTCACTATCGCGCAGGCCCCGGCAATAGGCGATCAGCCGGTGATCGGCCTGGGCCTGTTCGGCATGCAGGTCGGTGCACGTGGCAAATGGCTGCTCCGGGTCGAAGAAACGCTCGCCGTCGGCGTCGGGCTGTTCGCCACGCTGCTCGCACTCGAGCATGTGCAGGTAGAACCAGTCCACTGTCAGCAGATGGTTCAGTGTGGCCTTGATCGACGGGAAGAAGCTGCAGCGTGGGGCGACGAATTCGTCCTGGGTCAGTTGCAGGCAGGCCTTGTACAGACGGTGGTTGGCCCAGCCATTGTTGTAGGCCTGGGTCAGCAGATGATGCGACAGCGGCTCCATGGTTCGGCTCCTTTTCAGGCGAAGCGTTGCAGTTGCATCTCCCGTAGCCGGCTCAGGGTCCGTTGGTACGGGAACGCCAGATACCCTTGAGTGTAGAGCGCATCCAGCGGCACCTGTGCCTCCAGGTACAACGCCACCCGGCGGTCGTAGCATTCGTCGACCAGGGCAATGAAGCGGCGCACTGCGTCGTCCTTGGGCGACAGCGCCGGCAGCTCGCGATCACCCGCCACCACCCGCGCCGCCGCATCCTCGGTGCCCCGGGCAATGCGGCCGGCCCGCTGTTCACCCCCCAGCGCCGGAATGTCCGACACCAGGATGGCCGGGAACCGGTCGCACAGGGCCATGAACTCCATGGCCGCCAGTGGCTGTTCGCACAGGTCGGTGAAGCGGCACCAGATGGCCTGCGCGCTGCGCCGCACCACCTGCACCTGCCGGGAGCCGATTGCCAAGGGCTGATCGTGACCTGCATCGCCGGGGCTGAGCTGGCGGAACACCTCGGCTAGCTGGCTGGCCTGGCCCGCTTTCTCCACCCAGTAACGCTGGCGCTCGACGCCGGGGTGCAGGCGATGGTCCTGCTCGCCGGCTACCGGCAGTACCTGCATGTGCCGCTGGATGGCGGCGATGGCCGGCAGGAAACGCTCGCGGTTGAAGCCGTCGCGGTAGAGCTGCTCGGGTGGCTGGTTGGAGGTGGCGACGATCACCACGCCTTGGTCGAACAGCACCTGGAAAAGTCGGCCGAGGATGATCGCGTCACCGATGTCGTTGACGAACAGCTCGTCGAAGCACAGCACGCGAATCTGCCCGGCCAGTTCCCCAGCCAGCGCCAGCAGCGGGTCGGCAGTGCCGTTGAGCTGGAACAGCCGCTGGTGGACCCAGGCCATGAAGTGATGGAAATGCTGACGCCGGCTGGGTACCCGCAGGCAGCGGTGGAACTGGTCCATCAGCCAGGTCTTGCCTCGCCCGACCGGGCCCCAGAGGTAGATGCCCTGGGTGGACCAGCCTTGTTCGACAGCCTGGAAACAGGCTTGCAAGGCCTCGACGGCGCGGGCCTGGGCGGGGTCGGCGACATAGCCCTGGGTGGTCAGGGCCTGTTGGTAGAGGGAATGGGGATTCATAACCATGCGGCATTCTACACATACCTTGTGGGAGCGGCCTTGTGTCGCGAAAGGGCCGCGCAGCGGCCCCAGCAATATTCGCC
>NZ_JADLJS010000086.1 GCF_015680405.1 Pseudomonas pudica | reverse complement strand
GGCACCTCTGGCATTCAGCTTGCCATTCACCGCTCTCACTTCAGATTCTAATCCCCTCTCAAGACACAAGCTGGCTTGCCGGCGATTGGGCTGCAAAGCAGCCCCTGTTGCAGGTTTAGTCAGGCTTCCTGTCGACCCACTTCGGCGCCACCGGCGCGACAAATTTGTCCATGCCGTCCAGCAGCTCATCCGGCTGCTGCCCGAGCAGCAACATCGCCCGATGTTGCGGCCGCACGAAGCCTTCTTCGACGATATGGTCGAGGAACCCGCCCAGCTTCTCGTAGAAGCCGTTAACATCCAGCAACCCCAGCGGCTTGGCGTGATAGCCCAATTGCCCCCAGGTCCATACCTCGAACAACTCCTCCAGCGTACCCAGCCCTCCGGGCAGGGCGATGAATGCATCGCTCAGCTCGGCCATGCGTGCCTTGCGCGCGTGCATGCCGTCGACCACTTCCAGGCGGCTGAGGCCCTTGTGGCCGATTTCGGCATTCATCAGGCTCTCTGGGATGATCCCGATCACTTCGCCACCGGCCGCCATGGCCGCGTCGGCGACGGTGCCCATCAGGCCGACTGCACCGCCGCCATAGACCAGTGTCAGGCCGCGACGGGCAATCGCCTGGCCCAGTGATATGGCCGCTTCACGGTAGGCGGGGTTGGCACCAATGCTGGCGCCGCAGAACACACAAACGGAACGTACGGGCATTGCTCATCTCCAGTCACTCAGGCTGACAGGGTAAGGCCCATGTCCTACAGTTCCAAGGCCGGTTTCACTCCGGCCGGGAGAATTCGCAGATGGCGCCGGTGGCTCCATGGGCGTAGGCCGCCAGCACGCTGTTCATCAGGCTTCCAAGGGTCATTTCGTATTGCTCCTAAATGAGAGGTTGTCCCATCGTCCAATAAAAGGGCATGATGTGCCCTTGAATTGGTTGTATACAATCCATTGAACAATTCTACTGGCTGGCCTCTTGACAGCCCCTTGACCCATATCAGCAAGGGGCTGAACGGTTTCAGGCAGTCTCGCAATTGATAAAACCCTGCCAAGGAGATTCATGATGTTTGCGAAAGCTGTAGCGGTATCCCTGCTGACCCTCGCCAGCGCCTCTGTCTTCGCAGCCGAGTGCTCGGTGACTGTCGACTCCACCGACCAGATGTCCTACAACACCAAGGAAATCACCGTCGACAAGAGCTGCAAGGAATTCACCGTCAAACTGACCCACTCCGGCAACCTGCCGAAGAACGTCATGGGCCACAACCTGGTGATCAGCAAGACTGCCGATATGCAGGGCATTGCTACCGAAGGCATGAGCCAGGGTCTGGAAAAGGACTACATCAAGGCTGACAACGCCGCGATCATCGCCCACACCAAGATGATTGGCGCTCCTGAGAAGGAGACCGAGGTGAAGTTCGACGCTACCAAGCTGGAAGCCGGTGGCGACTACAGCTTCTTCTGCACCTTCCCGGGCCACATCTCGATGATGAAGGGCAAGGTCGTCGTCAAGTAATCAAAGGCTGACGGTGAATCCTGTGGGAGCGTTTCGGCGCCCCGATGAACCCGCTCCCACAGGTCTTTCTACAGCCTGATCAAGGGGCGAACGGCAGTTCGCGCTTGTGCTGGGTCTTGCGGTAGGTAGCGACGATGATATCGAACGCTTCCTGATCAACCGGCTGCCCATGCAGGAAGGCATCGATCTGCTGGTAGGTCACGCCATGGGAGGCTTCGTCCGGCTTGCCCGGCGCCAGGTCTTCCAGGTCTGCAGTCGGCACCTTTTCCACCAGTGACTCCGGCGCACCGAAGCTGCGCGCAATCGCCCGCACCTGGTTCTTCACCAGCCCGCTCAGCGGTGCCAGGTCGCAGGCACCATCACCGAACTTGGTAAAGAAGCCCATCACCGCCTCGGCGGCGTGGTCGGTACCGATCACCAGGCCCGCGCGGGCACCAGCGATGGTGTATTGGGCGACCATGCGGGTACGTGCCTTGACGTTGCCGACCACGAAGTCCACCAGCGTCGGCGAGCCGTTCTTCAACTCCACCACTTCAGCCGCCAGCGCCCGTACTGCCGGGGCGATATCCACAGTGTGCACTTCGTCGGCCTTGATCACTTCCAGGCACGCCTGGGCGTCATGCTCGTCATGCTGGACCTGGTAAGGCAGGCGTACGGCGATGAAGGTGTAGGTCTTGTCGCCGGTTTCGGCGCGCAGCTCGTTGATGGCACGTTGGGCGAGCAGTGCGGCGGTCAGCGAGTCGACGCCGCCGCTGATGCCCAGCACCAGGGTCTTGAGCCGGGCGTTGGCCAGGCAATCCTTTATGAACGCCACGCGCCGGGCTACTTCGGCCTCGAGCGCGGCGGCGTCGGCGAACGGCGGCTGTACCTTCAGCGCCTGGGCAATCTCTTGCTGAACCGCTTGCATGGGTTACTCCTTGCTGGGGACTTTGAATACATGGCGCATGTAGGCGACGAAGTTCTCGTCGCGGCATTGGGTCTTGGCGGCTTCGTCCGAGATTTTCGCTACCGGCGCGCCGTTGCAGTCGGTCATTTTAAGCACGATGCTCATCGGGGCCACACCTGGGATATCACAGGTCAGGTTGGTGCCGATGCCGAAGCTGACGTTGATGCGACCGCGCAGGGCTCGGAAGATTTCCAGCGAGCGGGTCAGGTTGAGACCGTCGGAAAAAACCAGGGTCTTGGTCATCGGGTCGATACCCAGTTTCTGGTAATGGGCAATGGCCTTTTCCGCCCAGGCCACCGGTTCGCCCGAGTCGTGGCGCAGGCCGTCGAACAGCTTGGCGAAGTACAGATCGAAATCGCCGAGGAAGGCATCCATGGTGATGCAATCGGTCAGGGCGATGCCAAGCAGGCCGCGATACTCGCGCACCCAGCAGTCGAGCGCGGCGATCTGGCTATCGATCAGTCGCGGGCCGAGTTGCTGGTGGGCCATGATCCATTCATGGGCCATGGTGCCCAGAGGCTTGATATCCAGTTTCCATGCCAGGTCGACGTTGCTGGTGCCGACGAAGCGCCCCGGGAAATCGTCGCGCAGCACGCGCACCACTTCTTCCTGCACGCGGCTGGAAAAGCGTCGGCGGGTGCCGAAGTCGGCCACCTGCAGTTCGGCCAGTTCATCGTCGCTGGCATGCGCGCGCAGCCAGTCGAACTTGCGGTACAGCTGGTCGCGGGCCTCGGCCAGGCGCATGCGCGGGTGCAGGTGGCGGTTGCGCACTTCACTGATGATCGCCAGCAGCGGCACTTCGAACAGGATCACATGCAGCCACGGGCCTTTCAGGCGCAGGAACAGCTGGCCGTTTTCTATCCCCAGGCGTACGTAGCGCAGGTTGAAGCGGAACAGGCGCAGAAAGCGCAGGAAGTCAGGCTTGAGGAAGCTGATGCGTTCCAGGAAGGCCAACTGGCCGTCATCCAGGGTGAGGTCGCTGAGCAGTTCGAGCTGGTTGCGGATCTCGCCGAGGTAGGGGCGCAGGTCCTCGCCGTTGCGGCAGCGGAATTCCCATTCGACGTCGGCGTCCGGGTAGTTGTGCAGTACGCCCTGCATCATGGTGAGTTTGTAGAAGTCGGTGTCGAGCAGGTTGTGCACGATGCGCTCGGCGAATGCGCTCTCGCTCATCAATGGGGCTCCGGAAGCGGCGAATGGCGGACATTGTGCCAGCCTTTTCGGCCTTGTTGTGCCTGTTGCGGCCCTATCGCCGGCAAGCCAGCTCCCAGAAGTAACCCACAGGGCCGGAATTTGCAGTGTTCCTGTGGGAGCTGGCTTGCCGGCGATAGGGCCGGAACTGCCAAAACAGATGTGTTTTTTCGTGCACCAGCTAGCCTTGAAACGGTGCCGCCTGTAGCAGTCGCGCACCAGCTGTGTGCAGTTCGGTGACGTCCGCTGTTACAGGGCGGTTGCACGTTAACACTTGCCAGGGTTGCAATGATGGCACTCGATGGTTGCTCCTTGTCTGTACGTGTGGTGGCGCCCGCCGCGTGGCAGACGGTTGCACGCTCAATAAAGAAAAGGCCGTCGGTCGCCTGCCAGCAACCTGCACAGTGTGTTTTCCCGTAAGACAAAACCTATGGCACGGCCCTTGCTCGGAGCACTGGGCTGAGAAGTTGTAGTGCCAACCAAAAAAAAACTCTAGGAGCACCACCTCATGTCGCAGACGTTTTACAAGAAAGGTTTCCTGGCTCTGGCCGTAGCTACGGCACTGGGTGTTTCTTCGTATGTTCAGGCCGACGTCAAGATCGGTGTAGCGGGCCCGATGACCGGGGCTAACGCAGCGTTTGGCGAGCAGTACATGAAAGGTGCGCAGGCAGCGGCCGACAAGATCAACGCCGCCGGTGGCGTGAACGGCGAGAAAATCGTCCTGGTCAAGGGCGATGACGCCTGCGAGCCGAAGCAGGCCGTGGCCGTGGCCAACCGCCTGGTCGACCAGGACAAGGTGATCGGCGTGGTCGGCCACTTCTGTTCCTCCAACACCATCCCGGCCTCCGAGGTATATGACGAGGCTGGCGTCATCGCCATCACCCCAGGTTCCACCAACCCACAGGTCACCGAGCGCGGCCTGGGCGCCATGTTCCGCATGTGCGGCCGTGACGACCAACAGGGCATCGTCGCCGGCGACTACATCGTCGACGTGCTCAAGGGCAAGAAAGTCGCGGTACTGCACGACAAGGACACCTACGGCCAGGGCCTGGCCGACGCGACCAAGGCACAGCTGGAGAAACGCGGCGTCAAGCCGGTGCTGTACGAAGGCCTGACCCGCGGCGAGAAGGACTTCAGCGCCGTGGTCACCAAGATCCGCTCCACCGGTGCCGACGTGGTCTACTTCGGTGGCCTGCACCCGGAAGCCGGCCCGCTGGTGCGCCAGCTGCGCGAACAGGGCCTGAAGGACGTCAAGTTCATGTCCGATGACGGCATCGTCACCGATGAACTGGTGTCCACCGCCGGCGGCGCACAGTACGTCGATGGCGTGTACATGACCTTCGGTGCCGACCCGCGCCTGCTGCCGGACAGCAAGGCGGTGGTGGAGGAGTTCCGCAAGGCCGGTACCGAACCTGAAGGCTATACCCTGTACGCCTATGCCTCGCTGCAGGCCCTGGCTGCAGCGTTCAACGGCGCCAAGTCGAACAAGGGCGAGGAGGCTGCCAAGTGGCTCAAGGCCAACCCGGTGCAGACCGTCATGGGCGAGAAAAAGTGGGACTCGAAGGGTGACCTGACCGTGTCCGACTACGTGGTCTACCAGTGGGATGCCCAAGGCAAGTACCACCAGCTGGAAAAACAAAAATAACAACGGCCCACGGCCCGGGCGCGTCAGCCCCCGGGCCAAAGCCCAGCGGTACCTGTCTTTATCCGTAGATCTGCACAGTACTGCGCTGCGAGGGCCGCCTGTCCCAGGCCCGCCGTGGTCGGCGCTCGTGCAATCTCAATCAGGTGAGATTGCGTTATGGATGGTATTTTCCTGCAGCAACTGGTCAACGGCCTGACCCTCGGGTCGGTCTATGGCCTGATCGCCATCGGCTACACAATGGTCTATGGCATTATCGGCATGATCAACTTCGCGCACGGCGAGGTGTATATGATTTCCGCGTACCTCGCGGCGATCAGCCTGGCATTGCTGGCTTACTTCGGTATCGAGTCGTTTCCCCTGTTGATGCTGGGCACCCTGTTGTTCACCATCGTCGTCACCGGTGTGTACGGCTTCACCATCGAACGCATCGCCTATAAACCCCTGCGCAACTCCACCCGTCTGGCACCGCTGATCAGTGCCATCGGCATCTCGCTGATCCTGCAGAACTACGCGCAGATCAGTCAGGGCGCCCGCCAGCAAGGCGTGCCAACCCTGCTGGAAGGCGCCTGGCGTGTCGAAGTGGGTACCGGCTTCGTGCAACTGACCTACACCAAGATTTTCATTCTGGTGGCAGCCTTCGTTGGCATGGGCCTGCTCACCTACGTGATCAAGTACACCAAGCTCGGCCGCATGTGCCGTGCCACCCAGCAAGACCGCAAGATGGCCTCGATCCTGGGCATCAACACCGACCGGGTGATCTCCTACGTATTCGTCATCGGTGCGGTGATGGCCGCCCTGGCCGGCGTGCTGATCACCATGAACTACGGCACCTTCGACTTCTACGCCGGCTTCATCATCGGCATCAAGGCGTTCACCGCCGCGGTGCTCGGTGGTATCGGCTCGCTGCCTGGCGCCATGCTCGGCGGGATCATCCTGGGCATTTCCGAGTCGCTGTTCTCTGGCCTGATCAACTCCGACTACAAGGACGTGTTCAGCTTCTCGCTGCTGGTGATGATCCTTATCTTCCGCCCGCAAGGCCTGCTGGGCCGCCCGCTCGTGGCTAAGGTGTGAACATGTCCATTGCCAAAACTGCCTCTGTTCCTGAAACCAAGGGTTTCGATATCAAACGCAGCCTGCTGGAGACCATCGTCGCCGGCCTGCTGGCACTCATCGTGTTTGGCCCTGTCGTCGGCGTGGTGCTCGACGGCTACACCTTCAATGCCGAGCCGCGGCGTGTGGCCTGGCTGGTCGGCGGGGTGATGCTGGGGCGCTTCCTGCTCAGCCTGTATCTGCAGACTGCCGCCGGCTCGCGCATGCTCCAAGGCTTCGAAAGCGGCGGCTCGGGCGTGCATGTGCGCGCGCCGAACTACGTATCGCGGCTGCGCTATATCATCCCTGCGCTGGTGGTGATTGCCATCGTCTTCCCGATCTTCGCCAACAAGTACCTGCTGACCGTGGTCATCCTCGGCCTGATCTACGTGCTGCTGGGCCTGGGGCTGAACATCGTGGTCGGCCTGGCCGGCCTGCTCGACCTGGGCTACGTGGCGTTCTATGCCATCGGCGCGTACGGCCTGGCGCTGGGTTACCAATACCTTGGCCTGGGCTTCTGGAGCGTGCTGCCACTGGCCGCCATCGCAGCGGCGCTGGCGGGGTGCATACTCGGCTTCCCGGTGCTGCGAATGCACGGCGACTACCTGGCGATCGTGACCTTGGGCTTTGGCGAGATCATCCGCCTGGTGCTGAACAACTGGTTGTCGTTCACCGGCGGCCCGAACGGCATGCCGGCACCGGCGCCTACCTTCTTCGGCCTGGAGTTCGGCCGCCGGGCCAAGGACGGCGGGGTACCGATCCACGAGTTCTTCGGCTTCGATTACAACGCCAACCTCAAGTTCGTGTTCATCTACGCGGTGCTGTTCATCGTCGTGCTGGCAGTGCTGTACATCAAGCACCGCCTGACCCGCATGCCGGTCGGCCGTGCCTGGGAAGCGCTACGCGAAGACGAGATCGCCTGCCGCTCGATGGGCCTGAACCACGTGCTGGTCAAGCTTTCGGCGTTTACTCTGGGTGCTTCCACCGCCGGCCTGGCCGGGGTGTTCTTTGCCACCTACCAAGGCTTCGTCAACCCGTCGTCGTTCACCTTCTTCGAGTCAGCGCTGATCCTCGCCATCGTCGTGCTCGGTGGCATGGGCTCGACCGTGGGCGTGGTGATCGCGGCCTTCGTGCTGACCGTGGCGCCCGAGTTGCTGCGCAGCTTCTCCGAATACCGCGTGCTGCTGTTCGGTGTGCTGATGGTGCTGATGATGATCTGGCGACCGCGTGGGCTGATCCGCATCAGCCGTACCGGTGTGACCCCGCGTAAAGGAGTGGCGCCATGAGCGACGATATCATTCTCTCGGTCGACAACCTGATGATGCAGTTCGGTGGCATCAAGGCGCTCAGCGATGTCAGCCTGAAGGTCCGGCGCAACCAGATCTTTGCACTTATCGGCCCTAACGGTGCGGGCAAGACCACTGTGTTCAACTGCCTGACCGGGTTCTACAAGGCCAGTGGCGGGCGCATCGAGCTGAACGTGCGCGGCAGCCACACCAATGTCATCCAGCTGCTCGGCGAGCGCTTCCAGGCGGCAGACTTCGTCTCCCCGGCGCGCTTTGCCAACCGCATGTACTACAAGATGTTCGGCGGTACCCACCTGGTCAACCGCGCCGGCCTGGCACGCACCTTCCAGAACATTCGCTTGTTCAAGGAAATGTCGGTGGTGGAGAACCTGCTGGTGGCCCAGCATATGTGGGTCAACCGCAACCTGCTGGCCGGGGTGCTCAATACCAAGGCCTACCGCAAGGCCGAGAGCGACGCGCTGGACCACGCATTCTACTGGCTGGAAGTGGTGGATCTGGTCGATTGCGCCAACCGACTGGCTGGCGAGCTTTCGTACGGCCAGCAGCGCCGCCTGGAAATCGCCCGGGCCATGTGCACGCGGCCGAAGATCATCTGCCTGGACGAACCAGCGGCTGGCCTGAACCCGCAGGAAACCGAGGCACTCAGCCGCATGATCCGTGTGCTGCGTGACGAGCATGACATCACCGTGGTGCTGATCGAACACGACATGGGCATGGTCATGAGCATTTCCGACCATATCGTGGTGCTCGACCACGGCAACGTTATTGCCGAAGGCGCGCCGCAGGATATCCGCCACAACCCGACGGTGATCGCCGCCTACCTGGGTGCCGATGAAGAGGAACTGGTATGAGTGCACCCATTCTCGAACTGAAGGACCTGGACGTGTTCTACGGCCCGATCCAGGCGCTGAAAAAGGTCTCGATGCACATCAACGAGGGCGAGACGGTCAGCCTGATCGGTGCCAACGGTGCCGGCAAGTCGACCCTGCTGATGTCGATCTTCGGCCAGCCGCGGGCGGCCTCGGGGCATATCGTGTACCGTGGCACCGACATCACTCGCAAGTCGTCGCACTACATCGCTTCCAACGGCATCGCTCAGTCGCCGGAAGGGCGCCGGGTGTTCCCCGACATGACCGTCGAGGAAAACCTGATGATGGGCACCATCCCCATCGGCGACAAGCATGCCGACGAAGACATGCAGCGCATGTACGAGCTGTTTCCGCGCCTGAAAGAACGGCGTAACCAGAGGGCCATGACCATGTCTGGTGGCGAGCAGCAGATGCTGGCGATTGCCCGCGCGCTGATGAGCCGGCCAAAGCTGCTGCTGCTGGATGAGCCATCACTGGGGCTGGCGCCGATCGTGGTCAAGCAGATCTTCTCGACCTTGCGTGAGCTGGCCAAGACCGGGATGACCATCTTTCTGGTGGAGCAGAACGCCAACCATGCGCTGAAACTGTCGGACCGGGCTTATGTGATGGTCAACGGACAGATTCGCATGAGCGGCACGGGGCAGGAGCTATTGGTCAACGAGGAAGTTCGTAACGCCTATCTCGGCGGGCATTGAGTTGCATCGGGGGCCGCTTTGCGGCCCTTTTCGCCGGCAAGCCAGCTCCCACAGGTACTGCGCTGCCCTCAGGGCCTGTGTGGTCCCTGTGGGAGCAACTGTCTTGCTCAATTTCTAAAAGCTGGCGTGATCCCTGTGGGAGCGGGCTTGCCCGCGAACACGGGCGAAGCCCGT
>NZ_JADLJS010000085.1 GCF_015680405.1 Pseudomonas pudica | reverse complement strand
CCCTATGTGGGGGGCCCTTTACCTCTCGGGGGGTCTTCTTCCCCCCCCGGGATTTATTCCTGGCCCGCACATAGCGCTGACGCAACACATCACTCAATGCATCCACCAGTAAGACCAGTACCAGCATCCCGATGATCACGGTACTGGCTTGGGCCTCCTGGAACAGGCTCAAGGTGGTGTACAGCATCTGCCCCAACCCACCCGCACCGACAAACCCCAGCACGCTGGCCATGCGGATATTGTTCTCCCACCGATACAGGCTATAAGCCAGCAACTGCGGCCACAGATTGGGCAACGTGCCAAAGCAGAATGCCGCCACCTGGCTACCACCCTGCAAGCGGATGGCCGCCGCCGGCTCCGGCGGTGCATTCTCAAGCGCCTCGGCAAACAGCCGCCCCAGCACGCCAGCGGTATGCAGCGCCAAGGCCAGGGTACCGGCATTCGGCCCAAGCCCGGCCGCCAGCACCGTCAGCGCGGCCCACACCAGTTCCGGGATGGCCCGCAGGGCATTCAGCAACAACCGCGCACAGGCCTGCAGCGGCCAACCGAACCGGCCAGCGGCCGGCAGCGCCAACAGCATGCCCAGCAGCATGGCCAACAAGGTGCCAAGACCCGACATGGCCAGGGTCTCCAGCGCCCCGTGCGCAACCGCGCGCAGTTGCCCCGCAGACAAGTCCGGGTGCAGGAAACGCCCGGCATATTCGCCCATCTGCCCCAGCCCGCCGTTGCCGACCAGCGCCTGCAAGTCCAGCTCCAGGTATGCGAACGAAGCCATCACCGCAGCCACGATGGCGCCTAGCACCAGCAAATTGATGACCCGGTTCATGCCAGCCTCCAGCGCAGGAAGCGGCTGAGCAAGTCTGCCAGCATCACCAGGACCAGGAACGTCAGCAGCATGCTGGCCACTTCCGCCCCAGCGAACATCCGCATCGACAGGTCGATCTGCTGCCCCAGCCCGCCAGCACCGACAAAGCCCATCACCACCGAGGCACGTACCGCGCACTCCCAGCGGTACACGGTGTAGGACACCACTTCGGACACCGCACTTGGCAATATGCCGTAGAGAAACGCAGCCAGGCGGCCACTACCCGCCTGCAGCAAGGCATGGGCCGGGCGCTGGTCGACCGACTCGAAGATCTCGGCGTAGACCTTGCCGAGCATGCCACTGTAGGTGATGGCAATGGCCAGTACGCCCGCCGTCGGCCCCAGCCCCACGG
The DNA here is from genome assembly GCF_015680405.1 of Pseudomonas pudica. Classification (GTDB taxonomy): domain Bacteria; phylum Pseudomonadota; class Gammaproteobacteria; order Pseudomonadales; family Pseudomonadaceae; genus Aquipseudomonas; species Aquipseudomonas pudica. The sequence goes on along the minus strand of NZ_JADLJS010000085.1, from coordinate 8,292 downwards.
CCCGCACGAACAGCAACGCCCAGACGATTTCCGGCACGCTGCGCAGGAATATCAGCAACCAGCGCACCGGCAGGCGCAGCAGGCGCGACCACAAGCCGGCCCGGCCCCCACGGGAGGCGGCGCGCAGCGACAGGGCGCGGCTTGCCAGCAACCCGGCAGGGACCGCCAGCAGCAACGCCAGCGCCATGCCGGCCGTGGCCACGGCCAGGGTCTGCAGGGTGGCTTCATACAGCAGCGACAGGAAACCGGCATCGTGTGCCGGTGGCCAGAAGGCACTGGTGAAACTGGCGATCTGCTGGCGGTTCTCTGCCTGCAGCAGTACCTCGGGGTTCAGTTCGCTCAAGCGGATGCCAGGCCATAGCACCGCCACCGCCAGCAGAGCCAGCAGCAACCGTGGCAGCAGCGCCGGGTCGCGGGCATCAAGCTTCAGCATCTCGGAATCTGCACGGTCAACGTCGGCCCCTGGCTTGGCGGTGAGGCCAGTTGTTCGTTGGCGTACAGCGCATCCAGCAACTGCTCGGTCACCGCTTGCGCCGGGCAGTCGAACGCCACCTGCCCTTCGCGGATACCAATCACCCGCGGGAAATGCGCCAGCGCCAGGTCCACGGCATGCAGGCTCGCCACCAGGGTCACGCCATTGGCCTGTGCATGGCGGTTGAGCACGGCCAGGCTGTGGTCAGCCAGCACCGGGTCCATGGCCGACACCGGCTCGTCGGTCAGCAACACCTGCGGCCGCTGGTACAGCGCCCGGGCAATACCCACCCGCTGCAACTGGCCACCGGACAACTGCCCGCACTGCACGAACAGCTTGTCCGCCAAGCCCAGCTCGGCCAGGGCTTGGCGCGCCCCCGGCACATCACTGGGGTACAGCAGGTTGAGCAGGCCGCGCAGCACCCCCCACTGCCCCAGTCGGCCGGCCAGCACCGCCGTCACTACCCGCTGGCGCGGTGGCAAGGGTGGTGCCTGGTGCACCAGGCCGACCCGCGCACGCAGACGCTGGCGGGCCCTGGCGGACAGCGCCCAGGGCTGTTCGCCGAGCAGTTCCAGGCGCCCGCTGCTGGGTTGGACGGCGGTCGCCATCAGGTGCAGCAAGCTGGACTTGCCCGCCCCCGAAGGCCCGATGATGGCGACACGCTCGCCCTGACCGATGCTCAGGCTCACGGCATCAAGCGCACGCACCTGGCCATGGCGCAGCCCGGCCCCGTGCAGTTGGATAGCCACGTTGGAAGCCACTGTCGATGTCACTTGAGCAGGCCGGCCTCGCGCGCAGCCTGCTCGGTGCCCACGTAATTCTCAGGTTTGGTCTCGATGAAGCGGCTGGCCGCCTGCAGGTCGAGGATCGCCTTGTGCTCCGGGTTGGACGGGTCGAGGTCGAGGAAGGCTTTCTTGATCTTCTCTTTCAGCGCCGGGTCCATGTTGCCGCGCACGGTCCAGTTGTAGTCGAAGTAGGTCGGGGTGGTGGCGAACACCTTCACCTTGGCGGTATCGACCTTGCCCGCATCCACCAGCTTTTGCCACACGCTGGCGTTGAGCACGCCGCCATCGACCTTGCCAGCCTGTACCCAGGCCACGGTGGCATCGTGGGCGCCGGAGTAGGCAACGCGGCCGAAGTAGTCTTCGGGCTTGATGTTTTCCTGCTTGAGCATGAAGTAACGCGGCATCAGGCTGCCCGAGGTGGACGAGATGGAACCGAAGGCAAACGACTTGCCCTTGAGATCGGCCAGGCTCTTCACATCGGGGTTGGCGGTAATGAACTTGGAAGTGAACTGCGCATCCTGTTCACGCTGCACCAGCGGCGTGGCGGCAGGATCCTTCAGGTGCACCTGTACGAAGGTGAAGCCCCCCAGCCAGGCCAGGTCCAGGCGGTTTGAAGCCAGCGACTCGACTACCGCCGGGTAATCGGCCACGGGCACGAACTTCACCTCCATGCCCAGCTGTTTGGCCAGGTACTCGCCCAAAGGCTTGAACTTGCGCTGCAGTTCGGTCGGTGCTTCGTCAGGGATGGCGCTGACCCGCAGGGTGTCGGCAGCCTGGGCGACAACGGCACAGCAAGACAGCACGAGGCCGGCGGCGAGCGCCAGAGGGCGTTTGAGCATGGGTGTTCTCCGGTTCAATAGCGGGGAAAGGTCGGCCTATGCGCCGACGACGGGAATTATAAGAGGCGCAGGCGCAAAGGCCAGCTTTGCTACAATCGCGCATCAAATTGACCCCCTGAGGTGCACATGAGCGAGCCGATTCGCCTGACCCAGTACAGCCATGGTGCCGGCTGTGGCTGCAAGATATCCCCCAAGGTGCTGGATGTGATCCTCGCTGAAAGCGGCACCCAGGCCCTGGACCCGAAACTGTGGGTGGGCAACGCCTCGCGCGACGACGCCGCCGTGTACGCGCTGGATGACGAGCGCGGCGTGGTCTCGACCACCGACTTCTTCATGCCGATTGTCGATGACCCGTACGACTTCGGCCGCATCGCCGCCACCAACGCCATCAGCGACATCTACGCCATGGGCGGCGACCCGCTGATGGCCATTGCCATCCTCGGCTGGCCGGTCAACGTGCTGCCCCCGGAAGTGGCCCGCGAAGTGATCCGCGGTGGCCGCGCGGTATGCGCCGAAGCCGGCATCCCGCTGGCCGGCGGCCACTCCATCGACGCCCCCGAGCCGATCTTCGGCCTGGCCGTCACCGGCGTGGTCAGCAAGCGCCACCTAAAGCGCAACGACACCGCCAGCGCAGGCTGCCGCCTGTACCTGACCAAGCCACTGGGTATCGGTATCCTCACCACCGCCGAGAAAAAGGCCAAGCTGCGCACCCAGGACCAGGGCCTGGCCCGCGACTGGATGTGCACCCTCAATACCCCCGGCAGCCGCTTCGGCAAGCTTGACGGGGTCAAGGCCATGACCGACGTCACCGGTTTCGGCCTGTTGGGCCACCTGGTGGAACTGGCCGAAGGCAGTGGCCTTACCGCTCACCTGGACTATGCAGCCGTCCCGCGCCTGCCCAGCGTCGACCACTACCTGGCCGAGGGCTGCATCCCCGGCGGTACCCTGCGCAACTTCGACAGCTACGGCCACAAGATTGGCGCCCTGAGCGACGACCAGAAGCACCTGCTGTGCGACCCGCAGACCAGCGGCGGCCTGCTGGTGGCGGTTACCCCGGAAGGTGAAGCCGAGTTCCTGAAGGTGGCCGCCGAACTGGGCCTGCAGCTGGCACCAATCGGCAAGCTGGTCGAGCGACAGAGCCACGCGGTCGAGGTGATCTGATGCGCCCCGACTGCACCGACTTCCGCCAGTTGTTCCTCGACGATGTGCCGATGATGGACATGCGTGCACCTGTCGAATTTGCCAAGGGCGCCTTCCCCGGTGCCGTAAACCTGCCGCTGATGAATGACCAGGAGCGGCAAAAGGTCGGCACTTGCTACAAGCAGAAAGGCCAGGCTGAAGCCATCGTTCTGGGCCACAAGCTGGTCAGCGGTGAGATCAAGCAGGCACGTCTGGAGGCCTGGGCAAAGTTCGCCGAAGATCACCCGGAAGGCTACCTGTACTGCTTCCGTGGCGGCCTGCGCTCGCATCTTGTGCAGAAAGTGCTGCGCGATGAGAAGGGCATCCACTACCCCCTCGTCGAGGGCGGCTACAAGGCCATGCGCCACTTCCTGCTGGAGACTACTCAACAGGCGGTCGCGCAATGTGATTTCGTGCTCGTGGGCGGCTTGACCGGCACCGGCAAGACCGACGTGCTGCACCTGCTGGACAACGAGCTGGACCTGGAGGGCTACGCCAACCATCGAGGTTCCAGCTTTGGCAAGCGCGCCACCGCACAGCCAGCGCAGATCGACTTCGAGAACAGGTTGGCCATAGACGTGTTGAAAAAACGCGCCCGGGGTATCGAGCAGTTCGTGCTGGAAGACGAAGGCCGAATCGTGGGCAGCTGCACCGTACCGCTGGAGTTGTACCAGGGCATGCAGCAATACCCACTGGTGTGGCTGGAAGACAGTTTGGCCAACCGCGTGGAGCGTATCCTGCGCGACTACGTGATCGACCTGAGCGCCGAGTTCGTCAGCCTGCATGGTGAAGAAGATGGCCTTCGACTGTTTGCCGAAACGCTTCTGCAGAGCATGGGCAGGATTCACAAGCGCCTCGGCGGCGAGCGCCATCAGCGGCTGTCGGAAATCCTGCGCCAGGCGCTGGAAGAACAGCAGCGCAGTGGTTCGGTGGAGTTGCACCGTGTCTTCATCGAAAGCTTGCTGAGCGAGTATTACGACCCGATGTATGCCTACCAGCGCGCAGCCAAGGCTGAACGTATCGAATTTGCCGGGGATGCCGTTGAAGTGCGCGAGTACCTCAAGGCCCGGGCGCTACGCGAACCGCGCAAGTAAAAACGGGGCCGCTTCGCGCCCCATCGCCGGCAAGTCGGCTCCCACAGGTATTGCACTGCCTGACAGGGCATGCGTTCCCTGTGGGAGCTGGCTTGCCGGCGATAGGGCCAGTACAGACAACCTCACTGCCCAGGGCTGAGCACCCGTTCCAGCTCCGCCGCCCGGTCGCGGGTCATGCCCATCACACAGCTCCCCCCTTCCAGCTGCGCCATGGTCCCGCCACTGGCCTGCACATGGAACCGGCAATTGCCATCGCGGTAGGCAAGCCACTTGCGCTGCACATCACGCAGGCTCTTCTGCTGCCCGGCATCCAGCTTGCCCATCAATTGCTTGTACACCCGGTTCAATCGCTGGTCCTGCAACTGCGTCTCGGCCCGAATGCACTCGCTCATGGCCACGGTACTGGACGCCTTGTCCATACACTGCCCGTATCCCGGCGTGAAATCATCCGCCAAGGCCAGCGGCAGCACACAGGCCAATGCCAGGCCCGTCAGGTAATGCTTGGTCATCAACCCCTCCTTGTGGGTATCACAGCGCCTGCGGCTGTTCCGGCGGCATCAGCACCTTGCCCGGCTCGAAGCGCAGCGACGGCATCTGCGTCGCCGCATACAGCGCCAGGCCAAGCGCCGCGATCAACACCACATCCAGCCAGCTCCAGCCCGGCATGTCGTCGGTATTGCGTGCCCTCCAGCAATGCCAGGCCTGGCCCACGCAAAACACCACCATCGCCGCCAGCCACAGGTAGAAACCGGCACCGAAACCGGCCAGGTCATGAAACTCATAGCTCTGATTGTCTGGCAGGCGGTCAATTCCAAAGCTGCTGGCCGCCAGATACACAGCCACAAGCCCGACCAGCAATGCCATCCGGCGAAAGCGCCGATGGGCAAGGACCGCCAGGGCCAGCAGCGGGTTGGCAAACCACTGGTACAAACCGAAGGGCATGCCCCAGGGCCCGTACAACAGCATCTGAAGGGCGGGCATGTGCCGGTCGCCACTCATTAGCGCGCCATCGAAGAACAGTGCGAGCAGGTACAGCAGCAAGCTGAAACTCAGGTAGAAAACGGGCAAGAGATTTACTTCCTAGGCAACCGGGGGCTCTAGCAGAAGGCCATATATACCCGAATCGGACAACTCGCCGGCAACGCACCAGCGTGCACGCAATGTGCCCTCAAGCACGAAGCCCTGGCGCTCCAGAGTACGTGCCGAACCTTGGTTACGCGGATCGATCTCGCCTTCCAGGCGGCGCATGTGCAGGGTATGGGCGAGGTAGTCGATGAAGCAGGTCAGTGCTTCGTCCATGTAGCCTCTGCCCTGCACCGCGCTGGCCAGGCAGTAGCCGATTTCACCACGGCGGGATACATCGTCGATGTTGAACAGCTGGACCATACCGATCAGTTCGCCGTTGTCACGGCGGTACATGCCAAGCTTGAGCTGGTCGCCATTGGCATAGGCTTCGCGGTCGGCAGCCAGGGCGCTTTCGGCTTCGGCAAGGTCTTGCCAGGGGGCATGGTGCCAATAACGCATGACCTCGGGGTCGGCCATGATAGCCAGCCACTGCGCGGCATCGGCATGGCGCATGGGGCGCAATTGCAGACGCGGGCTGTCGAGGCAGAGGTCACTGGGGAAACTGCGGGGTGGGGTCACGCCGGATCTCCTGTCCATTGCTGGGGAGATGACAGTTTAACTTCATGTGGGGTGGGTGGTGGTGCGGAAATCGAGTGCCGCCCGCGCGGCGCTCGATCTCAAAACCACCACAAACCTTTCGGCATGCATCTGTCAGTCGCTACTGGCCAGCCCGCCAGGCAGATCGGGCCATTACTCAATCTCCGCGGTTCAATCCCACTACCATTGTCATTGACCAGTGTCTTAGCCAATTTCGCAGGTTAACCCCCAATCCCAAGAAACCAGAAGCATTTGGTTTCAGGTCCGCAATCTTCTTGCAGCTAATGGCCCTTTCGCGGGTGAACCCGCTCCCACAGGTACTGCACCAGCCTTGAGAGAAGTTTTGTGCCAGTGGCATCTACAGGCATTGCACCAGCCTTGAGCGCGGCGCGATCCCTGTGGGAGCGGGTTCACCCGCGAAAGGGCCGGTAGAGGCTAACGAAATACGTTCAGGCCACCTCAGCCCCATCATCCGGCCAATGCGGCTCGTTGGCCCCCGGCGGGGTCAGCGGTGGCAGGCCATACGCGGCACGTGCATCGTCGCAGCTGGGGTTATGCACCCCACCCACCCACGACGCCTCGAACTCGCGGCAGGGGCTGGAACGGTTGGCGTAGATGGTGCAAGCCACCTCCCGGCCGATTTCGCCCTGCAGGCTGACACAGCGGCAAGGCTTGGCATCGGTGCCGATCATGGCAACGCGCGTGGGGTTGATCTGCACCACCAGGTCATCCGGCACTAGGCCCCCGGCAGACTGGCATTCGCCCCAGAAAAAGGACACACGGAAGTACCCGCAGCAGGCGCCGCAGTCAAGGCAAGGGTTGTATTCGGACATGATGGCACGGAGGGAAGGTTGTTGTTATCGGGGCTGGCCCGCGGCGCCATTTTCAATCCAAGAGGGGGCGGCTGGATAGAGGGGCAATACAAAAAAATGTGCCGCTGATCCGGCCGCACGCAAGTGCTAACAGATGGACTTGTAAGTCGCAGCATCCCAACGCTGTAAAGCCAGGCCGGCGCTCGGATCGTAGTCGTCGCCCTGCACCTTGCTGAAGTACGTACGCGCTTCGCCGCAATGCACCAGCCGATCGTTCTTTTCACCTTCGGTGAGTACGGTGTAGGACTTACTGCGCATGGCCTGATACTGCTTGTCAGCCGCCGCCATGAGCTGGTGATACTCCATCAACTGGCTATCGCCCAAGGTCAGCCGCTTGTCTAGCTGCACGCCCCAGCGGGTCAGGCAGACTTCGGCAAAATGTCGGACGATCAGTCCCGGCTCTGCCAGCACCTTGCCCTTGCCCGCACCATCCGCCGAGGCATTGCCCACCAGCGTGGCATGCCGGCCTGGCATCGGGTAGACGCAGATTCGCGTCGCCTTCGCGACGGAAGGAATCACGCAGGCAAAACCTTTGGAGCGCTCGTCCCGCGAATAGAAGCCGACATACTCCTTGACGTTATCGGCCAATGTCACGCGCTCGGCTTGCACATTGCCGATCCCTGGCACCGGGTCGATGGCAAAGATGTTCACCGGTATCCGGCGCAATACTGGGTCCTGCACCATTGCGTTGGCCAGCATGTGGCAGCTGATCCCTCCCCTGCTCCAGCCCACCAGATTCACCTGGGTCGGCAAGCGCGACTTGCGGAACAGCTTGATGATGCGCTCCTGCAGCTCCTGTGGAGTCGGGTGTCTGTCACCGTAGTCATAGGTGCGCCAGAACCACGAAGCCGTGGAGGACGCATCCGGAATAGGTACGCCGGCGCTCTTCAGTCGCTCGTATTCTTCTTCGCTCAATTTGGTGCGCTGCCAGTTGCTCTCGCCTTTTATCACCTGCAGCACATGGTTGACGTTCTCTTCCCAGCCGCGACCGAACAACTGGCCGGTCCAGTTGAAGTAACCGCCAGGCTCGACGAAAAGGTTGTCGTCCTGAAGGTTGCCGCTGCCGGGGCCGTCAACGGCTATCCAGTGTGCAAACTCGCGGCCCTGGTCATTGCTGGCCAGGGTCGAGACCAGCTCGCCATTCCAGAAGTTGGGGTTGGCGTCGTCGAAGCGGTGGGAACCGGTACCGCAAAAGTAGGCGGTGAAAACACTCATTTGTGGGTCTCTGTGGTGAGAAATGAGTGCAGAAAAATAGGTAGATCAATCGGTGGGATGCAGGTGGAAAAATCGCCTTTGAGTCAGTCGGGGCTGCTTTGCAGCCCATCGCGACACAAGGCCGCTCCTACAGGGACCGCGCAGGATTCGAAAACTGCGCGGTCCCTGTAGGAG
>NZ_JADLJS010000084.1 GCF_015680405.1 Pseudomonas pudica | reverse complement strand
TTTTTTTTAACAGATATTACAACCCCGGCGCGGTCTTTTTTTTGGGGGCGCGGCGTTGTGCCGCTAACGGGCTGCGCAGCAGCCCCGGCAATTCACGCTGCGAAGCTGAAATCCCGGGGCCGCTTCGCGCCCCTTTCGCGACACAAGGCCGCTCCCACAAAAAAGCGGACCGCGCAGGTCGCATGGCTGATTTGACGCCACTGCCCCCGCTGGGTATAAACCGCCTCTTATTTGTTTGTCAGGCCTTTCCCATGAGCTTCAGCCCTCTCATCCGCCAACTGATCGATGCCCTGCGTATTCTGCCGGGTGTCGGCCAGAAAACCGCCCAGCGCATGGCCCTGCAACTGCTCGAACGTGACCGCAGCGGCGGCCTGCGCCTGGCCCAGGCCTTGACCCAGGCCATGGAGGGGGTTGGGCATTGCCGTCAGTGCCGCACCCTGACCGAGCAGGAGCTGTGCCCGCAATGCGCCGACACGCGCCGTGACGATACCCAGTTGTGTGTGGTCGAAGGGCCGACCGATGTGTATGCAGTGGAGCAGACCGGCTATCGTGGCCGCTACTTCGTGCTCAAGGGCCACTTGTCGCCGCTGGACGGGCTGGGGCCGGAGGCGATCGGGATTCCGCAGCTGATGGCGCGGATCGAGGAGCAGGGCACCTTCACCGAGGTGATCCTGGCGACCAACCCGACGGTGGAAGGCGAGGCCACGGCGCATTACATTGCCCAGTTGCTGAGCGAGAAGGGCCTGGTGGCGTCGCGGATTGCCCATGGCGTGCCATTGGGCGGCGAGCTGGAGCTGGTGGATGGTGGGACCTTGGCCCATGCGTTTGCGGGGCGTCGGCCGATTTCGCTCTGATCGAGAATTGTTGGGGCCGCTTTGCGGCCTATCGCCGGCAAGCCAGCTCCCACAGGGTTGCCGCAGGGCTGATGGCAGCGCCGTACTTGTGGGAGCTGGCTTGCCGGCGATAGGGCGCAAAGCGCCCTCGAATACTCAGTATTCGCTGAGCGAAAACTCGGTCAGGCAGAAAGTCGGTACCCCGGCCGCCTGCAGCCGGCGCGATCCGTCCAGCTCCGGCAGATCGATGATCGCCGCCGCCTCGAACACCTGGGCACCGGTCCGGCGCACCAGGTTGGCTGCTGCCAGCAGCGTACCGCCAGTAGCAATCAGGTCATCGAAGATCAACACCGAATCCCCTTCGCACAGGCTGTCGGCATGCACTTCCAGGAAGGCTTCGCCGTACTCGGTCTGGTAACCCTCGCTCAGCACGTCAGCCGGCAGCTTGCCCTGCTTGCGGAACAGGATCAGGGGCTTGTTCAGCTGGTGGGCGATGATCGAGCCGATCAGGAAGCCTCGGGCGTCCATGGCGCCGATGTGGCTGAACTCGGCTTCGACATAGCGTTCGATGAACTGGTCGGCCACATAGCGCAGCCCGCGCGGCGACTGGAACAGCGGGGTGATATCGCGGAAGATCACGCCCGGTTTGGGGAAGTCCACTACCGGGCGGATCAGGGCTTTGAGGTCGAAGGCGTCGCTGTGCATTGTTGCGGGTATCCTGGGAAAACGAATGCCCAAGTATACCCGCTAAACGCCGGCCTCAGGCCTCCATTGCGCCACCGGCCAGCGCGCACAGCTGGATCGGGTCGAGAATGTGCACTTCCTTGCCTTCGGCACGGATCAGGCCATTCTGCTGGAAGCGGGTGAACACCCGCGACACGGTTTCAACTGCCAGGCCCAGGTAGTTGCCGATTTCGTTGCGCGACATGCTCAGGCGGAACTGGTTGGCCGAATAGCCGCGGGCGCGGAAGCGTGCCGACAGGTTGACCAGGAAGGTGGCAATGCGCTCGTCAGCGGTCTTTTTCGACAGCAGCAGCATCATCTGCTGATCGTCGCGGATTTCCCGGCTCATTACCCGCATCAGCTGGCGGCGTAGCTGCGGCAGCTGCACCGACAGCTCGTCGAGGCGTTCGAACGGGATTTCACACACCGAAGTCGTCTCCTGGGCCTGGGCCGACACCGGGTAGGCTTCGGTGTCCATGCCCGACAGGCCGACCAGCTCACTGGGCAGGTGGAAGCCGGTGATCTGCTCTTCGCCGCTGTCGCTGAGGCTGAAGGTTTTCAGCGCGCCGGAACGTACCGCGTAGACCGAGCCGAAATTGTCGCCCTGGCGGAACAGGAACTCGCCTTTTTTCAACGGCCGCCCACGCTTGACGATTTCATCCAGTGCATCCATGTCTTCCAGGTTGAGCGACAGAGGCAGGCACAGGGGGGCCAGGCTGCAGTCCTTGCAATGGGCCTGGTTGTGTGGGCGCAGTTTGACTGGCTCGGACATTTTCATTCGATCCTTGTGGGAAAGCACACATAAGACGTAAGGGTAACTCACGGCGTAGGTTGTAGGCCAGCGTGCGCTGTTGTGGTGCGACCTGGCCAGGCCCCGGCGGGTGTACGCCGGGGCCTTCGCTGTGCCCATGGTGTGCCTGGCAAGGAACTTTGTCCATGCGGTTGAACGACTCGGTTTCAGATCACCCGCGAGAAGCGCTGGCGGTTGTGCATCGCCAGGTAGGCGTCGAACACCATGCACACCGAGCGCGCCAGCAGGCGGCCGGCCGGCAGGATGCGGATGCCTTTGTCGTCCAGGCGGATCAGCCCGTCGCGCTGCAAGGTCAGCAGTTCTGGCCAGAGGTCGTTGAAGTAGCCGCGAAAATCGATGGTGAAGGCCTGTTCGATCGGCTCGAAATCCAGCTCGAAATGGCAGATCAGTTGCTGGATCACTGCCCGGCGGATGCGGTCGTCGTGGTTGCACAGCAGGCCGCGCTGGGTGGCCAGCTGGGCGTTCGACAGGCTGTCCTGATAGGTGTTTAGGTCGCTGCTGTTCTGGCAGTACAGGTCGCCGATCTGGCTGATGGCCGACACGCCCAGACCGATCAGGTCGCAGTGCCCATGGGTGGTGTAGCCCTGGAAGTTGCGCTGCAGGGTGCCTTCTTCCTGGGCGATGGCCAGCTCGTCGTCGGGCAGGGCGAAGTGATCCATGCCGATGTAACGGTAGCCTGCAGCGGTCAGCTGGTCGATGGTGGCGTGCAGCATCTCCAGCTTGGCGGCCGCGCTGGGCAGGTCATTGCTGTCGATGCGCCGTTGCGGCATGAAGCGCTCGGGCAGGTGCGCGTAATTGAACACCGAGAGGCGGTCGGGTTGCAGGCGGATCACTTCTTCGACGGTGCGGGCAAAGCCTTCCGGGGTTTGTTTGGGCAGGCCGTAGATCAGGTCGAGGTTGATCGAGCGGAACTGCAGGGTGCGTGCGGCTTCGATCAGGGTGCGGGTCTGCTCGAGGCTCTGCAGGCGGTTGACTGCGCGCTGCACGGCCGGGTCGAGGTCCTGCACGCCCAGGCTGACGCGGTTGAAGCCCAGTTCACGGAGCAGGCCCATGGTCGACCAGTCGGCTTCGCGCGGGTCGATCTCGATGCCATAGTCGCCGGAGTCGTCGTCCAGCAGGTGGAAGTGCTGGCGCAGGGTGGCCATCAGCTGGCGCAGTTCCACATGGCTGAGGAAGGTTGGCGTGCCGCCGCCAAAATGCAGCTGTTCGACACGCTGTTTAGGGTCAAGGTGGCAGGCGATCAGCTGGATTTCCTGCTCCAGGCGCTGCAGGTAGGGCGCGGCGCGGCCGCGGTCTTTGGTGATCACCTTGTTGCAGGCGCAGTAGTAGCAGATGTTGGCGCAGAACGGTACATGCACGTACAGCGACAGCGGGCGGGCGGCCCGACGGCTTTCGCGCAGGGCGTGGAGCAGGTCGAACGAGCCCACTTCGCTGTGCAGTTGCACGGCGGTCGGGTAAGAGGTGTAGCGTGGTCCGGCCAAGTCGTAGCGGCGGATCAGGTCGGTATCCCAACGAAGGTCGTCGAGCATGAGGGCGGTCCCCGGAAAGAGCAGCAGTGCCCCGGAGTCTATGGCCGTCTGTAGGAATCTGTGTTGATTTGTATCAAGGGCATTGGGGCTGCTCTGCAGCCCTTCGCGGGCTTGCCCGCTCCCATAGGGGTACACATGATCCTGTAGGAGCGGGCATGCCCGCGAAGGGTCGCAAAGCGGCCCCCCTCAATGCCCCATCAACCAGTGCTGATGCGGCCCCGGCATGGTCCAGATACCAAACAGCATCACCAGCACCCCGCCAGCCACCCGCACACTGCGTCTTTTCAACAAAATGTTTACCCGCTCCGCGGCTAATCCGGTAGCCAGCAATACCGGCCAGGTCCCCACGCCGAACGCCAGCATCAGCGCCGCGCTGTACCCGGCATTGCCTTGGCTGGCCGCCCACAGCAAGGTGCTGTACACCAACCCGCACGGCAACCACCCCCACAAGGCCCCCAGCAACAACGCCCGCGGCACGCTGGACACTGGCAGCAAGCGCGACGCCACTGGCTGGATATGCCGCCACAGCCCCCGGCCCAGCGTCTCGATGCGGGTCAGCCCGCTCCACCAGCCGGCCAGGTACAACCCCATGGCGATCAAAAGCAGCGCCGCCACCACCCGCAATGCCAGCGCCGCCGGGCTGCTGGCCACGGCCCAGCCGGCCAGGCCCAGCAGCAGGCCGGCACAGGCATAACTGAGAATGCGCCCAAGGTTGTACGCCAGCAGCAGGCGCAAGCGCCGGCCACGTTGTTCGGGCGGTATGGCAAGGGTCAGCGCACCCATCAGGCCGCCGCACATGCCCAGGCAGTGGCCGCCACCGAGCAGACCGAGAATCAACGCCGAGCCCAGCAGGGGCAGCAGGTCAGGCACGGGGTGGGGGTTCCTTGTCGGTGTCGGCCTCGTCAGGCTTCACCGCCGCCTGGTGGCGCGGGTCCTGGTCGTCGAACAGGATGCTGTGTGCAGGGCTTTCCAGGTCGTCGTACTGGCCGCTGTCCACCGCCCAGAAGAAGATGTACACGGCCACGCCGACCAGCAGCAGGGCTGCGGGGATCATGACATAGAGTGCGGGCATGACGACTTCCTCCCGGGCAAGGGCGCTTCGTTCGCTGGCAGGCCCGATGCCAGGGGCAGGCGGGTCAGGCGCAGGGCGTTGAGTACCACGATCAGTGAACTGACCGACATGCCGATGGCTGCCCAAACCGGGGTGATCCAGCCAAGCGCGGCGAACGGTAACATCAGGCCATTATACAAGGTCGCCCACAGCAGGTTCTCGAGGATGTTGCGGCGGGTGCGGCGGGCCAGCTCGAAGGCCTGTACCAGCGCTTGCAGGCGGTTGGACAGCAGCACGGCGTCGGCGCTGGTCTTGGCCAGGTCGGTGGCGCTGCCCATGGCGATGCTGATGTCGGCGGCGGCCAGTACCGGCACGTCGTTGACCCCGTCACCCAGCATCAGCACCTTGCGCCCGGCCGCCTGCAGCGCCTTCAGCCGGTCCAGTTTGTCGTCCGGACGCAGGCCGCCGATGGCCTGGTCGATGCCTAGCTGCGCGGCCACTTCGGCAACCATCGGCGAGTTGTCGCCCGACAGCAGTAGCGTGCGCCAGCCACGGGCCTTGCAGGCCGCCAGCAGGGCAGGGGCATCGTCGCGCAGGCGGTCGTCCAGGCCGAACCAGGCCAGTGGGCCCAGGCGGTCGCCCAGCAGCAGCCACTGGCCGCGCGGCTCTGGCACGGCGGGGATTTCCGCGCCGCTCAGGGCGCAGACGAAGGTGGCCTGGCCAATGCGCAGGCGCTGGCCTTCGACCAGCCCTTCCAGGCCCAGGCCCGGTACGCTCTGCACGTCTTCAGCAGGCGTTGCGGTGCGGCCGAAGGCGCGGGCGATGGGGTGTTCGGAGCGGTTCTCCAGCGCCGCGGCCAAGGCCAGGCAGCGGTCGGCGGGCAGGCTGCCGAGCGGGCGAATGCTGCGCAAGGTCAGGCGGCCCTCGGTCAGCGTGCCGGTCTTGTCGAAAATCACCGTGTCGATCTGGTTCAGGCCTTCCAGCACATGGCCACGGGTCACCAGCAGACCGAGCTTGTGCAAGGTGCCGGTGGCCGCAGTAAGCGCGGTTGGCGTTGCCAGGGACAGTGCGCAGGGGCAGGTCGCTACCAGCATTGCCAGCACGATCCAGAACGCCCGCGCCGGGTCCAGGTGCCACCACCACAGGCCGATGGCCGCGGCGGCCAGCAGCGAGAACAGCAGGAACCACTGCGAGGCCCGGTCGGCGATTTCGGCCAGGCGAGGTTTTTCGGTCTGGGCGCGTTCCAGCAGGCGGACGATGGCTGACAACCGCGAGTCGTGGCCGAGGGCTTCGACTTCCACGTTCAGGGTGCTTTCGACGTTCAGGGTACCGCCGGTGACCCGCTCGCCGACCCGCCGTGGTTGCGGCAGGTATTCACCGGTCAGCAACGATTCATCGACGCTGGAGCGGCCTTCGACGATGCGCCCGTCGGCGGGGATTACCGCACCTGGCAGCACCTGCACCGTGTCACCGCACTGCAGTTCGCTGAGCAGGATACGCTCGCTGCGGCCGGCGGCGTCCAGGCGCAGGCACGAGGCCGGCAGCAGGTTGACCAGTTGCTCAGTGGCCGCAGCGGTACGTTCGCGGGCGCGGCGCTCCAGGTATCGGCCGGTGAGCAGGAACAGCGCGAACATGCCCACGGTGTCGAAATACAGCTCGCCGCTGCCGGTGATGGCGGTCCAGATGCCGGCGCCGAAGGCCAGGCCAATGGCCAGCGACACCGAAACGTCCATGGTCAGGTGGCGGGTACGCAGGTCGCGTGCCGCGCCCTTGAAGAACGGTGCGCAGCTGTAGAACACGATGGGGATGGTGAGGAACAGCGCCACCCAGCGCAGGATGGTGTGCAGTTCGGGCGACAGGTCGATATTGAATTCCGGCCAGGTGGCCATGGTTGCCATCATCGCCTGGAACCACAGCAGCCCGGCCACGCCCAGGCGGCGCAGGGCGCTGCGGTTCTCGCTGGCCAGCTGCTCGGCGGCCTGATCGGGCTGATAAGGGTGGGCGGCGTAGCCGATCTGGCGCAGCTCGGCGAGCAGGCGCGAGAGCGGCAGTTGCTTGTCGTGCCAGTTCAGCAGCAGGCGGTGGTTGGACAGGTTCAGGCGCGCCTCGGCGACGCCGGGCAGGTTGCGCAGGTGCTTTTCGATCAGCCAGCCGCAGGCGGCGCAGCTGATGCCTTCGACCAGCAGGGTGGTTTCGGCCAGGTCGCCAGCATGGCGGACGAAGGTTTGCTGTACGTCGCTGCGGTCGTAGAGGGCCAGTTCGTCCTGTAGCTGCCTGGGCAGGGCCTCGGGGTTGGCGCTGTTGTCGCTGCGGTGCTGGTAGTAGTGCTCCAGGCCCCCGGCGACGATCGACTCGGCTACCGCCTGGCAGCCGGGGCAGCAGAACTGCCGGGGCTGGCCGAGGACCACGGCGGTGAAGCGGCTGCCGGCGGGGACGGGCAGGGCGCAGTGGTAGCAGGGGGTGGGCTGGGTCATCTTGGAGCAGTCTTATGTCGTGAGATTGCCGGGGCTGCTTTGCAGCCCTTTCGCGACACAAGGCCGCTCCCACAGGAGATCGCATATCCCTGTGGGAGCGGCCTTGTGTCGCGAAAGGGGCGCAAAGCGCCCCCATTCATACCAGGGTTCATTGCTGATGCTCGGCACCTTGCAAGGCTTCATCACCCAGCTGCAAGGTCACACCATGCTCCACCTTTTCTTCCTCGAACAGGCGCCAAACCTGGCCGCCTTCGCTACCCAGCAGCTCGACGAAGCGCCGCCCGTCAACCTTGTCCTCCAGCTGCCCCACATAGCGCCCAGCCTCGACCCGGCTCAGCAGCACCTTGCGGTCTTTCTCCGGCTGGGTTGGCGAGATCAGGTTCAGCTCCAGGCTCTGCGGGTCGCTGTCGCCGGCCAGGCGCACATCCACTTCGCCGGTCAGTTCGTCCAGGTGCACGCCGGCCTTCAGGCCCAGCGTCTGCGCCAGCAGTTCCCGGTCCAGCGAGCGGTTGATGCCCTTGCCAGCTTCGTAGTAGTTGTCGTTCACCAGGTTGTCCGGGTTGTGCACGGCGATGCTGACCATGGTCAGGCTCAGGCACACCGAGGTGGCGAGGATGCCGATGATGATCCAGGGCCAGAGGTGCTTGTACCAGGGGCTGGCGGCGGTGGCAGGCATTGTGGGTTATCTCTCTCAGCGGATCTGTGGGCCGATGAAGCGGCTCTTGGCTTCAACCTGGGCGTCGCTGTCATCGGCGCTCTTGAGGATGAAGGTGATTTCGTTGGTGGTCGACGGCAGTTTCTCGGGCGCGATCGACAGTTGCACCGGCAGGCTGACGATGTCACCAGCGTCCACGCGGATTTCGCGCTGGCCTTCAAGCTTCAGGTCCGGCAGGCCGGTGGCGTCCAGCACGTAGACGTGGTCACGCTGGTCCTTGTTCATCACCTTCAGGCTGTACACGTTCTCGATTCGGCCCTGGGCGTTCTCGCGGTACAGCACGCGGTCCTTGCTCACATCGAAACCGACCAGCGAGCGGGTGGCAAAAGCGGTGGCCAAGCCGACCATCATCACCAGCAGTACCACGGCATAGCCGATCAGGCGCGGGCGCAGCAGGTGGGTCTTCTGCCCGGAAAGGTTGTGTTCGGTGGTGTAGCTGATCAGCCCCCTGGGGTAGTTCATCTTGTCCATGATGTTGTCGCAGGCGTCGATGCACGCAGCGCAGCCGATGCACTCGATCTGCAGGCCGTCACGGATGTCGATGCCGGTGGGGCAGACCTGCACGCACATGGTGCAGTCGATGCAGTCGCCCAGGCCCGCGGCCTTGTAGTCCAGATCCTTTTTGCGCGGGCCGCGGGTTTCGCCACGGCGCGGGTCGTAGGAAACGATCAGCGTGTCCTTGTCGAACATCACGCTCTGGAAGCGCGCGTAGGGGCACATGTACACGCACACCTGCTCGCGCAGCCAGCCGGCGTTGCCGTAGGTGGCGAGCGTGAAGAAGCCGACCCAGAAGTAGGCCCAGCCGTCGGCCTGGCCGGTAAAGAATTCGGTGGCCAGTTCACGGATCGGCGAGAAGTAGCCGACGAAGGTCATGCCGGTGACGAAACCGATCAGCAGCCACAGGCTGTGCTTGGCGAACTTGCGCAGGAACTTGTTGCCGCTCATGGGGGCCTTGTCGAGCTTCATGCGCTGGTTGCGGTCGCCTTCGGTGACCTTTTCGCACCACATGAAAATCCAGGTCCACACGCTTTGCGGGCAGGTGTAGCCGCACCACACCCGGCCGGCGAACACGGTGATGAAGAACAGGCCGAATGCGGCCACGATGAGAATGCCCGAAAGCAGGATGAAGTCTTGCGGCCAGATGGTAGCGCCGAAGATGTAGAACTTGCGCTCGGGCAGGTTCCACCACACGGCCTGGTGGCCGCCCCAGTTCAACCACACGGTGCCGAAGTACAACAAAAACAACACAGCCCCACCGACCATGCGCAGGCGTCGGAACAGGCCGGTGAAGGCACGGGTGTAGATCTTTTCCCGGGAGGCGTAGAGGTCGACGGAATCCTTCCCTTTGTTGGCAGGCGGGGTCACATCATGTACCGGAATTTGCTTGCTCATCATCAAGTCCCACGGCAGTGGAGAAACGCCGCAGCCAGTGCGTGCCGGCCGCAGTCTCGCGCAATCTGCTAGCGCTCTGCGGCCCATGATACGCCGCTGATGGCAGTATGGGGCTGCACTGCGACCTTTAGTCGCGTTGGGTTCGTGGCACGAATCGTGTTATGGCGGGTGTCAATTGATCCAGGTCATGGAGCCTGCAACAAATGTGTTTTCAGTACCGGCCTCTTAGCGGGGTGACCCCCGCAGAGGGCCGGGCCGGCGTTCTAGGCCGTTGCCGGGTGGGGCGGGGGCGGCACGCGGTTAAA
>NZ_JADLJS010000083.1 GCF_015680405.1 Pseudomonas pudica | reverse complement strand
CTCAAGGCACCTCTGGCATTCAGCTTGCCATTCACCGCTCTCACTTCAGATTCTAATCCCCTCTCAAGACACAAGCTGGCTTGCCGGCGATTGGGCCGGTAGCCTTCATATAGCGCTTTGTTCTTGTCGCTATCCCCAATCTGTCTTGCCGCTTCGCCTGCCAGGCGCGTAGCGTTTTGCTCCCATCCCCTCGATCCATGGCGCGTTGACCGCCAGAAGGACCTCGGCCGCGCACAACAAGAAGGCGCAGACCATGAGCACTCCTTTGGATACCAATGCCCTCAAAGCCCGCCAGCAAGCCGCGTGGGCCAGTGGCGACTACGCGGTAATCGGCACCACCCTGCAACTGGTTGGCGAGCGCCTGGCCGAAGCCTGTGACCTGCGCTGGGACGAGCAGGTGCTGGATGTCGCCGCCGGCAACGGCAATGCCACCCTTGCTGCTGCCCGGCGCGGCTGCCGTGTCACCTCCACCGACTATGTGCCCGAGCTGCTCAAGCGCGGTGAAGAACGCGCGCGGGCCGAGCACCTCAATGTGCTGTTCCAGACCGCCGATGCCGAAGCGCTGCCGTTTGCCGATGGCACTTTCGATGCGGTGCTGTCCACTTTCGGCGTGATGTTCGCCCCCGACCAGGCCCAGGCCGCGCGCGAATTGAGCCGGGTGTGCCGGCCCGGTGGCCGGATCGGCCTGGCCAACTGGACCCCGCAAGGGTTCGTCGGCCAGATGTTCAAGACCCTCGGGCGGCATGTACCGCCACCAGCCGGTGCTCTGCCGCCTTCACGCTGGGGTGATGAAGAACAGTTGCGCGAGATGTTCGAAGGGGCGCTGGGCGAATTGAAGGTCAGCCGCCAGCACTTCAACTTCCGCTATCGCTCGGCAGCGCATTTCATCGAGGTGTTCCGCACCTGGTACGGGCCGGTGCACAAGGCGTTTGCCTCGCTGGAACGGGAGGCGGCCGGGGCGCTGGAACGGGATCTGACTCAGCTGCTGGATGAACGCAATGTGGGCGGACCTAGGTCATTGGTGGTGCCCAGTGAATATCTGGAGGTGGTGATCATCCGGGGTTAGCAGGCGCTCCCTGGAAGGCCTGTGCAGGTGGTGGCGGTGACAAGGCTGTTCAGGTTCTTTCAGTTTTTGCACTTGGCCATCACCACCTGGCATGTCCTGGGCGTACCTCCCGAGCGGCTGGCATAACGCATGCAGTTGTTCATTGACTTCTGCCGGGCAACGCTCAGGGTATTGCCCCAGGCCAGGCCGCCCTCGCCAGCCGTGGGCACGGCCTTGGCGAAGCAATTGGAACCGATGGCTGACGTAGCGTATCGGGCCTTGCCGGTTTTGCTGGAGCAGCCAGCGGTGAGCGCCAGGCACAGAGCGAGCAGGGTAGGCAGAGCCCAGGACATGTCCGGACGAATCGGTTTTCTGCACATGTGATCACCTTCTGCACTGGGCGACGAATGCCTTGCAGGATATTTCATACCAGCGAAGCGGTGAACTATCGCGCCGTCAAGGGGCTCATTTGCTAAGCGCCCCCTGCGCTCACCTGATGGCACAAGCCCATCAGCCTTGGGTCACTGAATGAAAAGGAGGCACCGTGACCGCTTCTGACCATACCCTCTACCGCTGTACGCCCAGCCCGTTGCATGCCCTGTTGCTTGCGGGCAGTGTGCCGTTGTTTCTTGGCGCGCTGCTGAGCGATATCGCCTACTTCAAAAGCTACCAGATCCAATGGAGCAACTTCGCCGCCTGGTTGATCGCCGGTGGCCTGGTGTTCTGCGGGCTGGCACTGCTGTTTGCGCTGGCCAACCTGATCCGCGCCGAGCGCAAGGGCGGGCGCCCTGCACTGTACTTCATGCTGCTGTTGGCGGCCTGGGTGCTTGGGCTGATAAATGCCTTCGAGCATGCCAAGGACGCCTGGGCGGTGATGCCGTCAGGGCTGGTATTGTCGGTGATCGTGACTGTGCTCGCGGTAGTCGCCGCCTGGACCGGCTTGAGCAACCTGCGCTCGGGAGGTGCTGCATGAAGGCATTGCATGCATTGAGCCTGTTGAGCGTGGCGCTGCTGTTGAGTGCCTGCGGTGGTGATGGAGAGCCGACCCAGGCCCATGGCCCGGACCCGAAACTGCCCGAACCCCAGCGCGGTTTGCTGCCGAGCATGAAGATCGCCCAGCCTGTTGCCTGGGGTGAGCAGAAACCGACCGTGCCCGAGGGATACAGCGTCACGGCCATTGCCACTGACCTGCGTATTCCGCGGCAGAGCCTGGTGTTGCCCAATGGTGACATTCTGGTAGCCGAGGGCAGGGGTGGCAGCGCGGCCAAGCTCAAACCCAAGGATGTGATCGCCAGCCAGATCAAGGCCAAGGGTAACACCCAGGTCAAGGGTGGTAACCGCCTGACCCTTCTGCGCGATGCCGACGGGGATGGCACCTACGAGGTGCAGACCGTATTTGCGGAAAACCTCAATGCGCCTTATGGGCTGGCCTTTGCCAACGGTAAGTTGTATGTGGCCAACCAGGATGCGCTGGTGCGCTTCGACTACGAGGAGGGCCAGACCCAGGCAGGCGGCGCACCCACGAAGGTCACCGATTTGCCGGCCGAGATCAACCATCACTGGACCAAGTCACTGACGATCAGCCCGGACGGGCGTTACCTGTACGTGGGTATCGGCTCGAACAGCAATATCACCGAGCGTGGCATGGAAGTGGAAATCGATCGGGCAATGGTCTGGCAGGTCGATGCCGAAACCGGTGCGCACCGCCCCTATGCCACGGGCTTGCGCAACCCTACCGCGCTGACAATCCAGCCGCATACCGGGCAGTTATGGACGGTGGTCAACGAGCGCGACGAACTGGGCCCAGACCTGGTGCCGGACTATCTCACCTCGGTACGTGATGGAGGCTTCTATGGCTGGCCCTACAGCTACTGGGGGCAGAACGTGGATGAACGGGTGCGGCCGCAGAACCCGGACAAGGTGGCGACGGCAATCAAACCGGACTACAGCCTGGGCTCGCATGTGGCTGCATTGGGTGTCGCTTTCTCGATACCGGCCATGGGCGAGCGTTTCGCTGATGGTGTCTTCGTGGGCGAGCATGGCAGCTGGAACCGTCCCGACCCGGTGGGCTACAAGGTGGTCTTCGTACCCTTCAGCAATGGCAAGCCGGCCGGGCAACCAATCGACTTCGCTACAGGCTTCCGTGGCGAGGATGGCAAGACCCGAGGGCGGCCGGTGGGGGTGACGGTGGATCCCCGTGGTGCATTGATCATCGCCGACGACCTGGCCAACACAGTGTGGCGGGTGACGCGTGATCGCTGAGTGATCCACCTGGCTTGCGCGCTCCTGCCGAGGGGGCGCGCAGGGCTTCAGAAGCGGTAGTTGAAGCTGGCTTCCAGCGTACGCGGTGCGCCCGGAGTGATCAGGTCCACTGAACCATGCGCGGAGGCATAGTAGTCACGGTCGAACACGTTCTTCAGGCGCAGCGCGGCATCCCATTGCGGCACGCTGTACAGCAGCGCGGCGTCGAAGGTGGTGTAGCCCGGCATCACCACCACGTTGTCGAGTGCGGTGTAGCGCTCGTCGACGTAGTTGGCGCCGGCGGCCACGCGCCATTGCGGGGTCAGGGTACGCACCAGCCAGACGTTGGCGCTGTTACGCGGCGTCAGGGTAGGGGTCTGGCCTTCGTTGGCAACGCCGTTGGTCTTGCTGTTGGACTTGGTGATCTCGGCATCCAGGTAGGCGTAGCCAGCGTAGATCTGCCACTTGTCCGTGAGCTGCCCGCTCACGGTGGCTTCGAAGCCGTCGGTACGCTGCTCGCCCGCCAGCACGGTCAGGTTGGGGTTGGCCGGGTCGGCGGTCTTCATGTTGGTGCGCTCGAGGCGGAATACCGCTGCGGTAAGCGACAGGCGGCTGTCGAGCAGGTCCCACTTGGCGCCGATTTCGTAGTTGGTGGTTTCTTCTGGTTCCAGGTGCTGGTTGGTCGGGCTGACTGCGAACACTTCGCCTGAAGGCTGGTAGCTGCGGCTGACCGACACATAGTAGGACTGGATGTTATCCGGCTGGTAGACCAGGCCGGCACGGGGGCTCCAGGTCTTGTCGGTACGGTCGAGGTCTACGTTCTGCGCGCGGTCGTCGTCGTACTCCTGGCCAAAGATGTCATAGCGCACGCCGACCAGGGCCTTCCAGTGCTCGTTCAACTCGATCATGTCCTGCACATAAAGGCCGGTGGTCTGTTGGAAGTTGGTGCCCTTGGACGACAGGTTGGCGGCGTGCTCCGGCACTGGCACCAGGGCGTCGCGGTACACCGGCACCTGGGCCACGTTGTTCTGGCTCAGTACCCGCTGGTGCTTGTCCTGGAAGCCCACTTCCACGCCATACAGCAGGTTGTGCTGCATGCCGGCAAGCTGCGCCTGTTGCTTGAGTTCGGTCTGGTTGAACATGCCGTACTCGTCGCGGGCGACGTTGCCACGGTTGAGCTTGACCAGCAGTTCGCCGTTAGGCGCGGTGACGAAGCGCGTGGGGCTGCTGTCGGCCAGGGTGTTGTTGCGATCCAGGTCGTAGCGGTAATAGCGGCTGGTGTTGGTCAGGGTGAAGTCGTCGTTGATGCGGTAGTCCAGGCTGGCAGTCAGCGAGAACACCTCGCTGCGGGCGTAGTCCTGGTCGGCATCGCCGGAGCCGAAGCGCTTGTCGCGGTCCACATCTACCGGGCGGTTGCCCAGCGCCGGGATGCCGAAGTCGATCAGGCGCTTGTCGTACAGGTAGGTGGCGCCCAGGTTCAGTTCCAGGTCGTCGGAGAGGCGGAAGTAGGCCGACGGCGCAATGGCCTTGCGGTCGATGTAGCCATCGTCGCGGAAGGTGTCGCTGTCTTCGAAGGCGCCGGTCACGCGGTAGGCCTGGTTGCTTTGCGGGTCGGCCCAGCCGGTGTCGAACTGGGTGCGGCGCTTGCCTTCGCTGTCGAAGCTCATGCCGACTTCGCGCTTGGGCGTGAAGCTCGGCTTCTTGCTGATGCTGTTGATCAGGCCGCCCGAAGAGCCACGGCCATACAGCACGGCAGCAGGGCCCTTGATCACCTCGACCCGCTCGATGTTGGAAAGGTCACGGAAGTACAGGGCGTCGTCGCGCACGCCGTCGATGTACATGTCGCCAATGGCGCTGAAGCCGCGAATGGTCACCTGGTCACGCTGGCCGTCGCCGTTGGACAGGCCGACGCCGGGCACGTTCTTCAGCACGTCTTCCATGGACTGCGCACCTTGGTCCTTGATCACGCTTTCAGGCACGACGTTGACGGTTTGCGGGATGTCGCGCAGCGGGGCGTCGATCTTCATGGCGCTGCGGCTTTCGCTGGCCTTGTAGCTTTGCTGCTCGTAGGCGCTGGTGACGGCAGTGGCGGGCAAGGCGAGGGAACCCTGCGATTCAGGTTGGACAGCCGCGTGAACAGCAGGCACAACCAGCAGGCCCAGCATGGAAATGGACGCCGGGGCAACAGACTTTTTTGCCATTACAGGTGACTCTTTGTTGTATTTGGAGGTCACGAATAGTAATGATTTGTAAATGTAAAGCAAGTGTAAAGAATTCGCATTTGCTATCGCAACGGTGCGAGTGGTGAGAAAGCGACAAACGCGTCGTAAGGGGCAGGGGCCGGCAATGTGCCAGGCAAGGGCTATTCTTGTTGGCGCGTGAACATTTCACGCACCCATCCGGTCTTGATTACATGGAAGCAGGCCTATGAATCCAATTCGCTCTCTCGCTCTTGCTGTTGCCTTTGCCACCCTGGCGTCCGCCGCCAGCTTCACGGTGCAGGCTGCCGGTATTCCCATTGGTAGCGAGGCGCTGGAAAGCCATGTCACCACGCAGGTCACGGCCATCGACCTGGCCAGTCGCCAAGTCACGGTGAAAGGCCCTGACGCCAAGAAGGATGTGACCTTCCAGCTCACGGAAAAGGCCAAGGCACTGCCCAACCTCAAGGTGGGTGACCAGGTCGACATCTACGTGACCCGTGCGGTGGCCTATGTGCTCAATCCCGAGGTGGGCGGTGCACCGAAGGCGACTGAAGAGTCCGCTACCATTCGCGCCACGGCGGACAACCCCAACCCGGGCGGCGAGGCGTTCCGCCAGGTCAGGGTGACCTCGCAGATCAAGAAGATCGACCTCGAGACGCATGAGGTGAGCCTGTTACCGCCTGAGGGCAAGCTGCAGGTGGTCAAGGTCGAGAACCCCGATCTGCAGGCACGCATGAAGAACCTCAAGGTCGACCAGACGGTCGAGGCGATCTACACCGAAGTGCTGCGCATCGAAACCTCGCGCTGACCATTCATTGGGGCAGGCTACGGGTTGCCTGCCCATGGCATCGCCTTGCATTGATGCCTTTCAGCTAATAGATGGGGCCGCCGTGCGCCCCATCGCCGGCAAGCCAGCTCCCATGGAACTGCACATGACTCATTGAATTGGCAGGGACTCTGTGGGAGCTGGCTTGCCGGTGATGGGTTGCGTGATCGTGTATCCATGGGGTGAATGAAGTACGTGCACACTTTCGATTTCCATGGATAAAGGGAAATTTCCGATCATCGCCTGAACATCTGTCACGAATGAGGACTGCCATGTTCAGCAAGACCCTGTGCCTTCTGGTACTTCCCTTTGCCCTGGCGTTGCTTGCCGGTGCCGTGCTGCCGTTCCAGGCTGCGGGTAATGCCGCCGTCGGCCGGGCGCTGGGGCATTGGTTGTGGGGCGCGTTCACGTCATTGACGGTGAGTTCGCTGGTAGTGATCGCCGCGCTGCTGATCCTAAGGGTGCCGGCGCCGGACATGGGCAAGGCCTTGCAGGGGCCCTGGTGGATGTGGGTTGGTGGGGTGCTGGGGGCGTTGTACGTGGCCGGTGCCGCGGCGCTCACCCCCAGGCTGGGTGCGGCGGGGTTCCTGGTGCTGGTGGTGGCGGGGCAGATCATCACGGCGGTGGTCGCAGACCACTTCGGGGTGATGGGGTTGGGGGGCAAGCCGCTCAACCTGGCCAGGTTGGCGGGTGTGGTGCTGATCCTCTGCGGCGTGCTGCTGGTGCAGGGTAACTGGGCAGCAGGCACGCCGACCAGTGCCACTGCCGTGGTGAAGCAGCCGGAAGGCTGATCAGCGACCCGGCTGGCTGCACGCCCACACGGTTTCCCGCAGCCAGCGATGCCCGGGGTCGTCGTCCTTGCGGCTATGCCAGGCTTGCTGGTAATCGAACGAAGGAATCGCCAGTGGCGGCTCGAACTGGCGCAATGTCTTGTGCTGGTGCAGCGAGCCCACCGCGCGGCTGGCCACGGTCAGGATCAGGTCGGTGCCGGCCAGCACCTCGACCGCCGCACTCCAGTGCGGCAAGGCCAGGGCAATCCGCCGACGCAGGCCCTGCGCGGCCAGGGCGCGCTCGATTTCATCGAAGGCATCCGGGTGCATGGCCATCAGCACATGCGGGCGGGCCAGCCAGTCGGCCAGGGCCAGGCCGCCGCTGGTTGGCAGCACCTGGCGGTCGGCAACGCTGATGAAGCTGTCGGTGAACAGCGGCTGCGCAGTGATGGCCTGGGGCAGGTCCGGGAAGATACCCAGGGCCAGGTCCAGTTCACCGTCGAGCAACAGGGCCAGCATGGTCTCGCGGCTGGCCTGGCTGATGGCCAAATCCACCCCGGGTGCGACCTGGCGCAGGTGGCGCAGCAGGGGTGGCAGGATGATCCGCGAGGAATAGTCGGACAGCGAGAGCCTGAAGCGACGCTGGGCCTTGGCCGGCTCGAACTGTGGGGCGGCCAGCAGGCCGTTGAGGTTGCCCAGGGCGTCGTGCAACGGTTTGGCCAGTGATTGGGCGCGGGCGGTCAACGCCATGCGGCCGTTCTGGCGCACCAGCAAGGGGTCGTCGAAGTGCTTGCGCAACTGCGCCAGGGCGTGGCTTACCGCCGGTTGGCTGCGGTGCAGGCGCAGGGCGGCGCGAGTCACATGCTTTTCGCTCAGCAGGGCGTGCAGGGCGAGCAGCAGGTTGAGGTCGATCTTGCGTAGTTCATCCATCGTGCGAATGGTCTTGGTTGAGTCTGGCAGTTTTGATCAGCTTAACAAATGCCCAAGACCGCTTTTATGGAACGACACATGACTTATTGGTTTAGTGAGGTTCTGTAGGAGCAGCCTTGTGCTGCGAAGAGGCCGGTACAGGCCATAGACAGGCGGCGTCAGTACCGGCCTCTTCGCAGCACAAGGCTGCTGCTACACGGAACGCGCCAGTTGTTGGGGTTATACTCCCCACCCGTTTCACTGTTATCCGAGTATTCCGATGGGTCTTTCCGCAACCGCAACACCCGAGCCGCGTCGCCTGGGCGCCCCCTTGATCGCCTTGGCCCTGCTGCTGGCCGGTGCCTGGTTCCTCAACCTCAATGCCGGCTTCAAGCAGGTGCTGCTGCTGATCGTTGGCGCCGCGCTTGGCGTGACGCTGTATCACGCCGCCTTCGGCTTCACCTCGGCCTGGCGGGTATTCATCAACGAGCGGCGCGGCGCGGGCCTGCGTGCGCAGATGGTCATGCTGGCCCTGGCCGTGCTGCTGTTCTTCCCGGCGCTGTCGGCCGGCAGCCTGTTCGGCAACCCGGTCAACGGCCTGGTGGCACCGGCGGGAGTGTCGGTGGTGTTCGGCGCGTTCATCTTTGGCATAGGCATGCAGCTGGGAGGCGGCTGTGCATCGGGTACGCTGTTCACCGTCGGTGGCGGCAATGCGCGCATGCTGGTGACCTTGCTGTTCTTCATCATCGGTTCGGTCACCGCCACCCACCACGCCGACTGGTGGTTCGCCTTGCCATCGTTCCCGGCCACCTCCATCGTGCAGGCGTGGGGTGTGGGGCCGGCGCTGCTGGCCAGCCTGGCGATGTTCGGGCTGATCGGCTGGGCCACCGTGGTGCTGGAAAAGCGCCGGCACGGCGCGCTGGAAGCGCCTGCCAGCGGCGAACGCCAGGGCTTGCGCCGCTTGCTGCGCGGCCCATGGCCGTTACTGTGGGGGGCCATCGCCCTGGCCTTGCTGAACTACGCCACTTTGGCGCTGGCGGGGCGGCCGTGGGGCATTACCTCGGCCTTCGCCTTGTGGGGGGCCAAGGCCCTCGATGGCCTGGGCGTCGATGTCGGCAGCTGGGTGTTCTGGCAGGCGCCGGCCAATGCCAAGGCGCTGGCCTCGCCGCTGTGGCAGGACATCACCACGGTGATGGACCTGGGGATCGTGCTGGGTGCGCTGCTGGCGGCAGGCCTGGCCGGCCGCTTTGCCCCAAGCCTGAAGATCCCGCTGGCGTCTCTGGTGGCCGCCATCATCGGTGGCTTGCTGCTGGGCTATGGTTCGCGCCTGGCCTATGGCTGCAACATCGGCGCGTACTTCAGTGGCATCGCCTCGGGTAGCGTGCACGGCTGGCTGTGGCTGGTGGCGGCCTATGCCGGCAACCTGATCGGTGTGCGCCTGCGTCCGCTGTTCTTTGCCGGCGAGCGTCGGCCTGTTGCGCTGACCGGCTGCTGAAGCACTTAGCCAATTGCTGCAAGGGGTGCAGAAATCATCTGCATCCCGCCTGATTAGCCTGACTCGAACACCCATCCAGCAGGATTCGATCCTGGCTAACCGCATCGTTCTCAACAGCACCGGCACTGCCGATGTCATGCAGCTGAACACTTGCAAGCACAAGCCCCAGGGCCCGGCCAGGTCTGGCTGCTGGCCGATTTCGTGCTGGCCTACCTGCAGGTGGCGGTGAAGGCCGAATATGCCGATCGTTTCGTCGACCTGATCGGCGAGGGTTTCGACGCCGCCATCCGAATTGGCGAGCTGGCTGACAACCGGAGTTGGCACCCTGGCGGGAGGGGACTGGCTGATGGGCGAGGACCTCGCCGCCGGGCGCTTGGTGCGGGTGCTGCCGCAATGGCAGTTGGATGTGGCGGCAGGCATTTACCTGGTACGGCCGACTGCGCGCCTAAACACTGCCGCCCTGGTGGCTTTCAAGGCGTGGCTGGAAGCACGCTTCGAGGCCGGCGCACCGTGGCGGCTATAGAATAACTAATTGAATCAGCAGGGACCCTGTGGGAGCGGCTTTAGCCGCGAACACCGGCGTAGCCGGTGCCATGCACCGCGTTGGATTCTTCGCGGCTAAAGCCGCTTGTATGGTGATACTCGAAGGGGTGGTGGGACGAAAAAGCCGAATCTGACTGTTCACAGCAGTACAGACCGTGG
>NZ_JADLJS010000082.1 GCF_015680405.1 Pseudomonas pudica | reverse complement strand
AGCCAGCTCCCACAGGTATAGCAGATGGCTTGAGATCGGTGCGGTCCCTGTGGGAGCTGCCTTGCCGGCGATAGGGCCCTCAAAGCCGACAGATGGCATATGCTGAACACATTGCCCGCCCAGAGGAGCTTCACATGGCCTGGTCCGCCACCCAGTATTCGCTGTTCGAAGACGAGCGTACCCGCGCCGTGCGCGACCTGCTCGCCGCTGTGCCACCACGCCCGGTACGCCACGCCACCGACCTGGGCTGTGGCCCTGGCAATTCCACCGAGGTGCTGCTGCAACGTTACCCGGATGCCCAGGTGACGGCCCTGGACAGCGACCCCGACATGATCGACAAGGCCCGCGAGCGCAAACGGCTGTGCATACCCCGGGTGCGCATGGTCATCGGTGACATTGCCGGCTGGTCAGCCCCCGAGCCGCAGGACCTGATCCTGGCCAATGCCTCGCTGCAATGGGTGCCTGACCACGCCTCGCTGTACCCGCACCTGGTGCGCCAGTTGAGCGAAGGTGCCAGCCTGGCCGTGCAGACCCCGGACAACCTCGACGAGCCGGCCCACCGGCAGCTGCGCGAAATCGCCAGCCAGGGCCCCTGGGCGGCGAAGTTCGCTGACTTCCAGCTGCCGCCACGGCACAGCGCGGCGTTCTACTACGACCTGCTCAGCCCGCTGTGTGCACGGGTGGATGTGTGGCGCACCACCTACCACCACCCGTTGTCCGGCGGCGCCGAAGCCGTGGTGGAATGGTTCAAGGGTTCTGCCTTGCGACCGTATCTGGGGCGGTTGGATGCCCAGGAGCAGGTGGATTTCCTGCAGATGTACCTGCAGGCGATGCAGCGCGACTACCCGCCGGCCACCGATGGCAAGGTGCTGTTGCCGTTCCCGCGGCTGTTCCTGATCGCTACCCGCTAGGGCGGTGCCAGCGCCAGGCCACGTAGCTGTAGATGCCGAGGTTGAGCAGCAGCACCAAAGTGCCCAACAGCAGCTGGATGTGCGGTGTCAGCCCTGCGGGGTAGATCAACGGCCAGATGTAGTGCTCGACGAAGCCGCCCTGGTAGCCTGCGTCACCGGCCGCGCTGCGCATGCGGTTTTCCCAAGTGGTCAGTGGGCAGCCCAGGTGCAGGCATTCCACCGCCAGGCCCCAGGCCAGCGCCGGCAGGTGCAGCAGCAGGGCAGGGCGCCAGCGCAGTACCAACAGGCCGCCGAACAGCACCAGCAGGATGAACAGCAGGTGCAGCAGGACCAGGGTGTCGGCGGCAAGGCGGTAGAGCATGGGTTGTGTGCCGAGGGTTGAGGTTATCCCAGCATAGTCGGGTTGCCTGTGCCGGCCTCTTCGCAGCACAGGCTTACAACCCTTCCTCCACCATCTGCAGGAAGGTCGCCACCACCCGCCGCGTGCGCTGCTCGCTCAGGCACACCAGTGTCTCGGTCAGGTGCCGCTGGCAATCGACGATCGGCAATGCGCAAACCCGCGCATCCGCACCAAATTCCGCCGCCGACACCACCCCCACACCAATCCCCACCACCACCGCTTCCCGCGCCGCTTCCCGGCCTTCTACCTGGATCGCCGGGCGGATCCGCAGCCCGGCTCGTTGCATTTCTTCTTCCAGGGTCTGCCGCGTCACCGACCCGGGCTCGCGCAGCACCAGCGGCGTATCGTCCAGATCCGCCAGGCTGATCGCGCTGCGGCTGGCCCAGGGGTGCTGGTGGGAGACAAACGCCACCATCGGGTCGCGGCGCAGCGGCAGGCAGTGCAGGCGCTCATCGTCCACGTCCCGCCCCAGCAGGGCCAGGTCGGCCTGGTAGCTGAACAGCCGGGCCAGCGACTCGTCAGTGTTGCCGGTCTCGATCTTCACCTGGATGCCCGGGTAGCGCTGGCAGAAGCGGGCGATCTGCGGCAGCACGTGCACTGGCGCATCCACCGCCAGCACCAGGCTTCCGGTATGCAGCGCACGCGAATCCTGCAGTAGTTCATGGGCCTCGGCCTCGCAGGCGAACAGGCGCTGGCTGATGCCCAGCAGGCGCTCGCCAAGGTCGGTGAGCTGCACCGAACGCTTGTTGCGGTGGAACAGCAAGACGCCGAAGCGCTCCTCCAGTTTGCGCACCTGGTCCGACACCGCTGGCTGGGTCAGAAACAATTTTTCGGCAGCGCGGGTAAAGCTGCCGTGAACGGCCACGGCATGGAAGGCCTTGAGTTGTGCGTGTGAAACCGACATGACGACCTCAGTAACAAGCTGGGCTTATGTGTGAAATACGATAAATCGATTTTATTTATCTTAGCGCAACTGTTTCCATGCATGTCAGCCCGACGCTGGCACCACAAGTGCCGCCAGGGCCATGGTTCCTACACGGCGCCATCTGACCCGATGACAGCCTCGTCATCGCTGTGCGTAACACAAGAACAAGACAGGCGTTTCTTCACATTCTGCCGGCACACTTGAGCAAGAGGTCAGACTTACATGAATCAGTCCCTAGCCGCGTTCAAACGCTGGCGCATCCAGATTTTCGCCATTACCTGGCTGGCCTACGCCGCCTTCTACTTCACCCGCAAGGCCTTCTCGGTGGCCAAGCTGGGCATCGGTGAAGACCCCAACTTCATGCTCGACAAGGCCGCCATGGCCAACCTTGACGCCATCTACCTGGCCGCCTACGCCGTGGGCCAGTTCACCTGGGGCATGCTCGCCGACCGCTTTGGCCCACGTGTAGTGGTGCTCGGCGGCCTGCTGATTTCTGCTGCTGCGGCGGTGGTGATGGGCAGTTACGCCACCTTCCCGATCTTCGCCACCTGCATGCTGGTGCAGGGGCTGGCGCAATCCACGGGCTGGGCCGGGTTGTGCAAGAACATCGGCAGCTTCTTCCCGGCGTCGCAGCGTGGGCGGGTGCTGGGCCTGTGGAGTTCCTGCTATGCCTTCGGCGGCCTGGTGGCCTCGCCGTTCGCCGGCTGGTGGGCCTATACCTTGGTCGGTACCTGGCACGCGGCGTTCTTCTCCAGTGCCGCGGTGGTGGCGCTGGTGGCCGTGCTGTTCTTCTTCCTGCAGCGCAACAAGCCTGAAGACGTCGGCCTGCCGGCGGTGGAGCCCGAGCCGCAGAGCATGGCCCCGGCCGGCAACCTGTGCAGCGTTTGGGCACCGCTGAAGGAGATCCTGCGCAACCGCACGGTGCTGACCCTGGGGTTGGCGTACTTCCTGTTGAAGCCGGCGCGCTACGCCATCCTGCTGTGGGGGCCGGTGATCGTCTTCGAGCAGATGCCCTCGGTGGGCAAGGTGGGGGCAGCGATCATACCGACAGCCTTCGAACTGGCCGGGCTGCTCGGCCCGATCATCATCGGCCTGGCCTCCGACAAGCTGTTCGGCGCCCGGCGCATGCCGGCCTGTGTCATCAGCCTGGTACTGCTGACCGTGGCGTTGGCGGCGTTCATGGCGGCCATGCACACCGGCAGCGTGATGCTGGTGGTGGCCCTGCTGTTCGTCATGGGCCTGACCCTGTACGGGCCGGACTCGATGATCAGCGGCGCTGCGGCCATCGACTTCGGCACCGCCAAGGCTGGCGCTACCGCAGCTGGCTTCGTCAACGGCTGCGGTTCGGTGGGGGCGGTGCTTGGCGGGCTGCTGCCGGGGTACTTCGATGGTGTCACGGTGTTCATCGTGTTCGCCGGCTGCGCGCTGTTCTCGGCACTGGTGCTGCTGCCGCACTGGAACAGCCGCCCGGCCAGCGCTGCGCAAAGCACCGACGTGGCACCCAATACCAGCATGGCAATCAAGCCACTGCGTACCTGAAAGGAAAGCGAGCGAATGAGACCCTTCTGGCTGCAACAGGCCCTGGATTCGGCCCAAGAGGCGGTGTGCCCGCCGCTGCAAGGTGATGCCCGCTGCGATGTGTGCATCGTCGGTGGCGGCTATACCGGCCTGTGGACCGCGCTGATGCTGAAGGAGGCGGTGCCGGCCCTGGATATCGTGCTGATCGAGGCCGATATCTGCGGTGCCGGTGCAAGTGGCCGCAATGGTGGCTGTGCGTTGTCCTGGTCGGCCAAGTACTTCACCCTCGAGCGGCTGTTCGGGGTGGCCGAAGCGGTGCGCCTGGTGCGTGAGTCGGAGCGCAGCATCGCTGAAATCGGTGCGTTCTGCGCGGCCAATGGCATCGATTGCGACTACCGCCTGGACGGCACGCTGTACACCGCCACCAATGCCGCGCAGGTCGGCGCCACCGACGCGGTGATCGCCGCGCTGGAGCAAAAGGGGATCAATTCGTTTCGCCGCCTGCCGCTGCAGCAGGTACAGCGCCTGGCGGGTTCGGCGCGGCACCTGGAAGGCTGGTTTTCGCCGGCGGCGGCCACGGTGCAGCCTGGCAAGCTGGTGCGCGGCCTGCGCCGGGTGGCCTTGCAGCGTGGCGTGCGCATCCATGAGGGCAGCGCCATGACCGGCCTGGAGCACGGCGCCCCGGTGCAGGTGCGCACGGCCCATGGGACGGTGCGCGCCGACCGCGTGGTATTGGGCCTGAATGCCTGGATGGCGCGGGCTTTCCCGCAGTTCGAGCGCAGCGTGGCGATTGTTTCCAGCGACATGGTGATCACCGAACCTTGCCCCGAGCTGCTGCACCAGACCGGCCTGGACAGCGGCATCAGCGTGCTCGATTCGCGGATTTTCGTGCATTACTACCACAACACCTCCGATGGCCGGCTGATGCTCGGCAAGGGCGGCAATACCTTCGCCTATGGCGGGCGCATGCTGCCGGTGTTCGACCAGCCGTCGCCGTACCGGCCACTGCTGCGTGAAAGCCTGGGTGGGTTTTTCCCGGCGCTGGCCGAGGTGCCACTGGCGGCCAGCTGGAACGGGCCGTCCGACCGCTCGGTGACCGGCTTGCCGTTCTTTGGCCGGCTGGACGGGCAGGGCAACGTGTTCTACGGCTTTGGTTACTCCGGCAGCGGCGTCGGGCCGTGCCACATGGGCGGGCAGATTCTGTCGTCGCTGGCACTGGGGCTGGACAACCCATGGACCCGTTCGCCGCTGGTCAAGGGGCCGTTGGGGCTGTTCCCGCCCGAGCCGATCCGCTACCTGGGCTCGCTGATGGTGCGCAATGCCATCCGCCGCAAGGAGCGGGCCGAGGACCGTGGGCTGCGGCCGCGCAGGCTGGACGTGCGGTTGGCGCGGTTTGCCGCGGCGGCTGGGAAGGCCGATAAAGGCTGATGAGATTTCTTGTCGAACACAGGCCGGAGGGCGTATAAACTGCACCCACTTTTGGCCGGTCGCTTCCTGAACCGGCCGCTGAAACAAGAGAGTCGACATGGGCGCACAGTGGAAAGCCAAACATAAAGAAGCCGCGGCCAACGCCAAAGGCAAGATCATGGGCAAGCTGTCCAAAGAGATCCAGATCGCTGCCAAGTCCGGCGCCGACCCGGACATGAACCCACGCCTGCGCCTGGCCATCGAGCAGGCCAAGAAGGCCTCGATGACCCGCGAGACGCTGGAGCGCGCAATCCGCAAGGGCGCGGGCCTGGACGGCGATGCCGTGCAGTACTCGGCGGTAAGCTACGAAGGTTTCGCCCCGCACCAGGTACCGCTGATCGTCGAGTGCCTGACCGACAACGTCAACCGCACCGTCGCGCAGATCCGTGTGCTGTTCCGCAAGGGCCAGCTGGGCGCCAGCGGTTCGGTGGCCTGGGACTTCAACCATGTCGGCCTGATCGAAGCCACCCCGAACGGCGACGCCGACCCGGAAATAGCGGCCATCGAAGCCGGTGCCCAAGACTTCGAGGAAGGCGACGAAGAGGGTTCGACCCTGTTCATCACCGACACCACCGACCTCGACGCGGTGCAGAAGGCCCTGCCGGAGCATGGCTTCACCGTGACCTCGGCGAAGATCGGCTACACCCCGAAGAACCCGGTGAGCGCGGCCAGCCTGAGTGCTGAAGCATTGGCCGAGGTGGAAGCGTTCCTCGAAGCCATCGACGAGAACGATGACGTGCAGAACGTGTATGTTGGTCTGACTGACTGATCTGCGTCTCTGGGGCCGCTTTGCGGCCCAATCGCCGGCAAGCCAGCTCCCACAGGTACAGCACAAGCCTCGATGGTTGTGGTGACCCTGTGGGAGCTGGCTTGCCGGCGATTGGGCCGGTCGACCCTCTGAAAGGGAGCCTGTATGAACCCCGCTTTCGCCTCCCTCAGCCTCGCCCACCTGCGCACCCTCGACCACCTGCTGCAGCTGAAGAACCTCAGCCACGCCGCCGAGCGTCTGGGCGTCAGCCAGTCCGCCCTCAGCCGCCAGCTGGCCCATCTGCGCGAAGCCTTCGACGACCCCTTGCTGGTACGCCAGGGCCGCGGTTACGTGCTCAGCGAATACGCCGAAGCCCTGGTCGAACCCCTGCGCCAGGTTCTCGAGGAGCTGCACGCCCTGCGCCAGCCCGCGGTGTTCGACCCGGCGCGTTGCGAGCGGCGCTTCTGCCTGGCCGCGTCAGACTATGTGGCCGAGCACATGCTGCCGCTGCTGGTGGCAGCGCTGGAGCGCGAAGCGCCGGGCGTATCGCTGGAATATCGAACCTGGCAGGCCGGCCAGTACACCTTGCTGGCCAGTGGCGAGATCGACCTGGCCACCACGTTGTTCGACGAGTCGCCACCCAACCTGCACGGCAGGTTGTTGGGCGAGGACCGCGCGGTATGCCTGATGCGCCACGACCACCCGCTGGCCGCCCGCGGCGCGCTCAGCCAGGCCGACTACCTGGCGCACAAGCATGTGCGTATTTCCGGTGGAGGCGACAAGGACAGCTTCATCGACCGCCACTTGCGCGCCCAGGGCCTGCAACGGCGGGTCAGCCTGGAAGTGCCGTTCTTCTCTGCCACCGTGCAGGTGATCGCCAATAGCCAGGCGCTGGCCACCGTGCCCGAACACATCGCCCGGCAGCTGTGCCGCCTGCACGACCTGGCCTGGCGGCCGCTGGGCTTCATCGACCACAGCCAGCGCTACTGGGTAGTGTGGCACCAGCGCTTGCAGGCCTCGGCCGAACATCGCTGGTTGCGCAACCGGGTGTTCGAGTTGTGGCGCCAGTCGCAGTTCGGTGTGCAGGGCGGGCATGCGGGTTTGCCATAGCAGGTATGCGCGAGGCGGGGTTATTCACTTCGGGATAGGTGCCTAGACTGGGGGCATTGCGCTGCCTGTAGCGGCCTCTTCGCGGGTAAACCCGCTCCCACAAGCGATGCAGTACCTGTGGGAGCGGGTTTTACCCGCGAAGAGGCCAGTACAGGCAGCGAACCACCCCCCAGGAGAACCCAGGTGACCCCCGAACAATTCCGCCAATACGGCCACCAACTGATCGACCTGATCGCCGACTACCGCCAATCCGTCGGTGAGCGCCCGGTCATGGCCCAGGTCGAACCCGGCTATCTCAAGGCCGCGTTGCCCGCTCAGGCCCCCCGCCAAGGCGAGCCTTTCGCCGCGATCCTCGACGATGTCAACCAGTTGGTCATGCCCGGCCTGTCCCATTGGCAGCATCCGGACTTCTACGGCTATTTCCCCTCCAACGGCACCCTGTCGTCGGTCCTCGGTGACTTCCTCAGCACTGGCCTGGGCGTGCTGGGCCTGTCGTGGCAGTCCAGCCCGGCCCTGAGCGAGCTGGAGGAAATC
Organism: Pseudomonas pudica; assembly: GCF_015680405.1. Classification (GTDB taxonomy): domain Bacteria; phylum Pseudomonadota; class Gammaproteobacteria; order Pseudomonadales; family Pseudomonadaceae; genus Aquipseudomonas; species Aquipseudomonas pudica. Next base: position 2,778 of record NZ_JADLJS010000082.1, on the reverse strand, counting down.
ACCCTCGACTGGCTGCGTCAGTTGCTGGGCCTGTCTGGCCAATGGAGCGGGGTGATCCAGGACACCGCATCCACCAGCACACTGGTGGCGCTGATCTGCGCGCGGGAACGCGCCAGCGACTACGCACTGGTACGCGGCGGCCTGCAAGCCCAGCCCAGGCCGCTGATCGTCTATGTCAGCGCCCATGCCCACAGCTCGGTGGACAAGGCCGCATTGCTGGCCGGTTTCGGCCGCGACAACATCCGCCTGATCCCGACCGACGAACGCCATGCCCTGCGCCCGGAAGCACTGCAGGCGGCGATCGAGCAGGACCTGGCCGCCGGCAACCAGCCCTGCGCCGTGGTCGCGACCACCGGCACTACCGCCACCACGGCCCTCGACCCGTTGCGGCCGATCGGCGAGATCGCCCAGGCCCATGGCCTGTGGCTGCACGTGGACTCGGCCATGGCCGGCTCGGCGATGATCCTGCCGGAATGCCGCTGGATGTGGGACGGCATCGAGCTGGCCGATTCGCTGGTGGTCAACGCGCACAAATGGCTGGGCGTGGCCTTCGATTGCTCGATCTACTACGTGCGCGACCCGCAGCACCTGATCCGGGTCATGAGCACCAACCCCAGCTACTTGCAGTCGGCGGTGGATGGCGAGGTCAAGAACCTGCGTGACTGGGGTATCCCGCTGGGCCGCCGGTTCCGCGCGTTGAAGCTGTGGTTCATGCTGCGCAGCGAGGGGGTAGAGGCGTTGCAGGCACGGCTGCGGCGTGACCTGGACAATGCCCAGTGGCTGGCCGGGCAAATCGGCGCGGCGGCGGAGTGGGAGCTGCTGGCGCCGGTGCAGTTGCAGACGTTGTGCATTCGCCATCGGCCGGCGGGGCTGGAAGGGGAGGCGCTGGATGCGCATACCAAGGGGTGGGCCGAGCGGCTGAACGCGTCCGGGGATGCCTATGTGACGCCGGCGACGCTGGATGGGCGGTGGATGGTGCGGGTGTCGATTGGCGCATTGCCGACCGAGCGGGAGCATGTCGAACAGCTTTGGGCGCGCCTGCAGGAAGTGGTCAGGGGCTGAAATTGCCGGGGGCTGCAAAGTAGCCCCCGGCAATCGATCAGTGGCTCACTGCCTGAAAGCTCCCTTTACGGCTAGCCTCATACTCGGTCTTTTCCATCGGCTTGGCATCGGGGTTGCCAAGGTCATCCATCGCCAGGCGATGGGTTTCCGGGGCAATGTACGCTGCCAGGGCACACACGCAGGTGATGAAGAACGCCAGGCCACCGACCACCAGTGGGATGTTGTCCGAACCAGGCGGGGCAACCAGGGCGAACAGCGCCGGCAGCATGGCGGTCAGCATGGTGCCGATGTTCTGCGCGATGGCCATGGCCGAAACACGGTAGCGGGTGTGGAACAGCTCTGGGTAGAAGCTTGGGAACACCGCGTTGTAGCCCTGGTACACCATGCCCCACATGACGATCGACGAGGCGAACGCCAGCGGTACGTTCTGGATGCTGATCGCATACAGGTAGAGGAACGCCAGCAGGCCCGAGCCCAGGCAACCGGCGATCATGGTCGGGCGACGGCCGATCTTGTCGGACAGGTTGCCGACAAACGGAATCACCAGCACCGCGACGATGTTGCCGACTACCGGAATCCACAGGTACACGCTCTTGTCGAAGCCGATACCATAGGCCGGCTGCACCGCGTAGGCGGCACCGAAGATGGTGGCCACCACCGGGATCACGTTCATCAGTGCCATGAACATCACCAGCACCATGTGCTTCCAGCTGTGGCGGAAGGCCTCGCTGATCGGCGACTTGGCGACTTTGTCCTGCTTCTCTTCCTTCACGAACGCCGGGGTTTCGTGCACTTCCTTACGGATGATGAAGCCGGCAATCAGCACGATGGCGCTCATCAGGAATGGAATGCGCCAGCCCCAGTCGTTGAAGGCTTCGCTGGGCATGAAGTAGGCCAGTGGCAGGAACACGGCCGCCGCCAGCACCTGGCCAGCCTGTACGCCTTGCAGGGTGAAGCTGGCGTAGTAGCCCCTTCGACCGAATGGCGCATGTTCCATGATCATCGAACTGGCACCGGAAATTTCACCGGCCACGGCAAAGCCCTGGATCAGGCGCAGCACCACCAGCAGGGCCGGGGCGAGCAGGCCGATGTCGTGGTAGGTGGGCAGCAGGCCCACGGCCATGGTCGACAGGCCCATCAGGAACATGCACAGCAACAGTACGTTCTTGCGGCCGCGGGTGTCACCCCAGTGGCCCAGCACGAAGGCGCCGAACGGGCGCGCCAGGTAACCCACGCCGTAGGTGGCCAGCGAGGCAATGATGGCCATTTTCGGGTCGGTGTTAGGGAAGAAGATCTGCGGGAAAATCAGCGCAGCGGCCTGGGCGTAGATGAAGAAGTCGTAGTACTCGAGTGCCGAGCCTATCCATCCACTGGCGGTCGCTTTCTTGGCTTGAGAGCTGGAGTGAGCCATCGTTGTCTCCGTTGTTATTGTTGTTAGCGCAGGTTCCGCCGGAGGTTAGCCAAGGCAGGAGGCAGTGGTCGGTGTGCCTGCGTCTGTGGTTCATGTTGACCACGGGCCAGCGGACTGGCAATTCGCTAAAACGGGTATTGTGCGATAATCGAACGCAAAACTAACCATTCCGTACAAAGAGATTGAAGCGACGACTTTACCTGCGAATAATCGATCGTGCCAGGAACTGTGGTTCTGATTTTCCAGGTCTGGCCCAATCGCCGGCAAGCCAGCTCCCACAAGGTATGCGCCAATCCTGTGGGAGC
>NZ_JADLJS010000081.1 GCF_015680405.1 Pseudomonas pudica | reverse complement strand
CCCACAGGTAATGCACAATGCCCAAGACCTGTGCAGTACCTGTGGGAGCTGGCTTGCCGGCGATAGGGCCAGTACAGTCAGCAGCATAACCAAAGTCGTTTTAGTTCTTTAGCCGTTACAAACCCACCCGCTATAGTCGCAGGCAAACTGCCAACACCTTCTCGATAACAAGGAAGCAACGTGAAAAAACTCTTCACCGCCTCGCTGCTCGCCGCAGGCCTTGCCTTGGGCAATTTCGCCCAGGCCGCCCCCACCCTGCTCAACGTTTCCTACGACGTGATGCGCGACTTCTACAAGGACTACAACCCGGCCTTCCAGAAGCACTGGGAAGCCGAGCACAACGAAAAGGTCAACGTGCAGATGTCCTTCGGCGGCTCGAGCAAGCAGGCGCGAGCGGTGATCGATGGCCTGCCGGCCGATGTCATCACCATGAACATGGCCACCGACATCAACGCCCTGGCCGACAATGGCAAGCTGGTGCCGGACAACTGGGTCAGCCGCCTGCCGAACAACAGCGCGCCGTTCACCTCGGCCACTGTGTTCATCGTGCGCAAGGGTAACCCCAAGGCGCTGAAAGACTGGCCCGACCTGCTCAAGGATGGCGTGCAGGTGATCGTGCCCAACCCCAAGACCTCGGGTAACGGCCGCTACACCTACCTGTCGGCCTGGGGCTATGTGCTCAAGCAAGGCGGTGATGAAAACAAGGCCAAGGACTTTGTCGGCAAGCTGTTCAAGCAGGCGCCGGTATTGGACACCGGTGGCCGTGCCGCCACCACCACCTTCATGACCAACCAGATCGGCGACGTGCTGGTAACTTTCGAGAACGAAGCCGAAATGATCGCCCGCGAGTTCGGCCGCGACCAGTTCGAAGTGGTCTACCCGAGCGTGTCGGCCGAAGCCGAGCCGCCGGTCAGCGTGGTCGACAAGGTAGTGGCGAAGAAAGGCACCCAGGCTGCGGCCGAGGAATACCTGAAGTACCTGTGGTCGCCTGCCGCCCAGGAAATTGCCGCACAGAACTACCTGCGCCCGCGTGATGCGACGGTACTGGCCAAGTACACCGACCGCTTCCCGAAAGTGGACTTCCTGTCTGTGGAGAAGACCTTCGGTGACTGGCGCACCGTGCAGAAGACCCACTTCAATGATGGTGGGGTGTTCGACCAGATCTACACCAACAATCAGTAATTGATGCAGGCAGGTCCGGCCCTGTCGACGGCAAGCCAGCTCCCACAGGTACTGCACAGGTCTTGAGTACTGTGGAGTCCCTGTGGGAGCTGGCTTGCCGGCGATAGGGCCGGTACAGGCGACATCAGACCTGGCGGAATACCAGGGCCTTCAAGCCCCCCGCCGGGTCCACGTCAGGAAACTCCGGTGGGTTCTCCAGCCGTTCGACGAAATTCAGCGACGGCGCATGCTCCGCCATCCCCTCGATCAGGAACTCCGGCCCGATGCCCGGGTCGTTCACGCACGCCAGCACCGTCCCGCCCTCGCTCAACAACTCCGGCAAGCGCCGCAGGATCTTCGCGTAATCCTGGGTCAGTACAAAACTGCCACGCTGGAAGGTGGGCGGGTCGATGATGATCAGGTCATAAGGCCCGTACTTGCGTACCTTGCCCCACGACTTGAACAGCTCGTGCCCCAGGTACGCCACCCGCGACGCATCGTGACCATTGAGGCGGTGGTTGTCACGGCCCCGGGACAACGCCGACTTGGCCATGTCCAGGTTCACCACCTGCTCGGCGCCACCGGCAATCGCCGCCACCGAGAAACCGCAGGTGTAAGCGAACAGGTTCAGCACACGCTTGCCCGCCGCCTGCTCGCGAACCCAACGCCGACCATAGCGCATGTCGAGGAACAGGCCATTGTTCTGCCGCACGCCCAGGTCCAGTAGGTAGGTCAGCCCATCCTCGACCACCTCGCGCTGCTGGCACGGTTCGCCCAGCAGCCACTGGCCCGGGCTGTCGGGCAGGTAGCGATGCTGGAGAAGGATGGCCTGGCCAGTCCACTGCGGGCGCTCGGCGAGATTACGCAGCATGGCCTTTAGTTCGGCCAGCTGGCCTTCCGCTGGCTCGCGGAACAGGGCGACCGACAGCACGCCCTGCAGCCAGTCGACGGTAACCTGCTCCAGGCCCGCCCAGCAGCGACCGCGGCCGTGGAACAGGCGGCGGGTTTCCTGCGGGGCAGGGTCGAGGGCGGCGAGCAGGTGTTGCTCCAGAGTCTGGATCGGCGAAGTCATCATGGGTCGCAAGCTGGCAAAAGCGGCATTCTACCCCCTGAGGGCGCTTCGCGCCCTATCGCCGGCAAGCCAGCTCCCACAGGTCCTGCGCAAGCTTCGAGTCCATTGCAGTACCTGTAGGCAAGCCAGGCCCCTATAGGTACTGCGCTTGGCTTGAGCCCGATGCGGTCGAGGTGGGAGGTGGCTTGCCGACGATAGGCCGCAGAGCGGCCTCAATGGCCCTTGACCGCTATCGTCCTGGGCCTGAACCACCACCCCTGCTGCATTCCCGCCGCCGCCAGCAGGATCAACGCCACCCCCAGCCACTGCAACGGTGCCAGCCGGTGCCCGAACGCCACCCAGTCCACTAGAATCGCCGCAATCGGGTAGATGAACGACAGAGCCCCGGTCAGCGCCGTGGGCAAGCGCTGGATGGCGCTGTACAGCAACACATACATCAACCCGGTGTGCACCATGCCCAAGGTCAGCAGGCTGGCCAGCGCCGGCATTTCACCCGGCAAGCCGCCAAGCTTGACCCACGGCGCCAGCAACAGCACACCCGTGGCCACCTGGATCAGCGCGATCAGGTGCGGTGGCGTGCCACTCAGGCGCTTGATGATCAACGCCGCGATGGCGTACAGGAAGGCCGCCCCCAGCGCCAGCGCGATGCCCAGCAAATAGTCCTCGCCGCCACCCTGCCCCGCGCCATGGGCACTGACGATGGCCAGCATGCCGAGGAACGCCACACTCAGCCAGGTGACCTTGGCCAGGGTAATCTTCTCGCCCAGGAACACCGCCGCCAGCCCCACCAGCATGAACGGCTGCACGTTATATACCGCCGTGCCGATGGCAATCGACGCCCGCGAATAGGAGGCGAACAGCAGCACCCAGTTGCCAACGATGGCAACACCGCTGGCAATCGCCAGCAGGAACGCCGTGCGGCTGATCACGCCCGGCCGCAGGAAACCGAACCCCGCGCAGATTGCCAGCAAGGTCACGGCACCGAACACGCAGCGCCAGAACACCACCTCGAGCACCGGCTGGCCGGACACCAGCACGAACCAGCCGATGGTCCCGGAAATCAGCATGGCAGCAATCATTTCCAGCGAGCCACGACGCAATGAACTGTCCATCTCATACCTCCTGTTGAAGATGGCAACAGTATGCAAAGGTTGCTGGCCGGCCTTCCAGCGGATAACGAAGGAAGATTGGAATGTTTGCCTTTACTATCAAGGCAAATCAATCGAACAACCTTATCGAGGTAACCATGACCGATGCCATCGACCAACTGCTGATCAACGCGCTCATGGAAGACTCGCGCCGCTCGCTCAAGGCCCTGGCGCAAATCAGCGGGCTTTCGGCGCCCAGCGTCAGCGAACGCCTGCGCCGCCTGGAGGAGCGCGGCGTGTTGCGCGGTTACACCGTAGAGGTCGACCCGCGTGCCTTTGGCTACCAGTTGCAGGCCATCGTGCGCATCCGCCCGCTCCCCGGGCAGTTGCAGGAGGTGGAACGGCAGATTGTCGCCATTGCGGAGTTCACCGAGTGCGACAAGGTAACTGGCGAGGACTGCTTCATTGCCCGGCTGCATGTGCGCTCGATGGAGCAGCTGGATACCCTGCTCGACCGCATCAATGTGCTGGCCGAGACCAACACCGCCATCATCAAGAAAAGCCCGGTGAAGCGGCGGTTGCCGCCGATGGATTGAGTTTTGCCTGTACGGTCCCCTTCGCGGGTAAACCCGCTCCCACAGGATCTCGACGGGCCGGGATGCTTAGGGGTACCTGTGGGAGCGGGTTCACTCGCGAAGAGGCCAGCACAGGAAAAAGCTGACTAAATTTTGTACACAGGAATGTCACCTTAAGTGCAGTTTTTGTGTGCACTTTCCCAGATCACGCCCCAATACGTTACACACTTCCCACAACTTATTCTGACCAAATGATCAACTAAATCATCTTCGAAAAATTTAAAACTGTTCATTTGGTCAACTTATATTCCCTTCATTTCATAAACTTATATTTCAGAATGATAGATTCAAAATGATGGCCAACTGAAAGTTGCTACTTGCTTGGCATGGAACTCGCTTTTGTGTGTTCGTGTTTTGTATACAAATCAAGCAAAACATAAATACACAAGAACCCGCGACGCCGCCCAAACATCGGCCGCCGCGCCCCAAACCCTGAGATGCCAACGCTGCACCGACGAGATTGGCGAGCCCGTGCGCATGCCCGCTCATCGCAGTCCACGTGCATCAGGAGCCCGCCGGAATGAGTACCAGCCTCGACCTTGCCCCTGAACTATCCGTCGCCAGCACCCACCCCGCGTCCCCTCTAGCCGGCAGCCAGCCGGAACTTGCCTTGAGCCCGCGCCTGCATAACCGCGACCTTGCCCCGACGCGCATAGAAGGCCGCCGCTGGGGCGGCTACAGCATCTTCGCGCTGTGGACCAACGATGTGCACAACATCGCCAACTACTCGTTCGCCATGGGCTTGTTCGCCCTTGGCCTGGGTGGCTGGCAGATCCTGCTGTCGCTGGCCATCGGCGCGGCGCTGGTGTACTTCTTCATGAACCTGTCCGGCTACATGGGGCAGAAGACCGGCGTGCCGTTCCCGGTCATTAGCCGCATCGCCTTCGGTATCCACGGCGCACAGATCCCGGCGCTCATCCGCGCGGTCATCGCCATCGCCTGGTTCGGCATCCAGACCTACCTGGCTTCGGTGGTGCTGCGCGTGCTGCTCACCGCCGTATGGCCACAAATGGCAGCCTACGACCATGACAGCATCCTGGGCCTGTCGAGCCTGGGCTGGGTATGCTTCGTGTCGATCTGGCTGGTACAGCTGGTGATCCTGGCCTACGGCATGGAGATGGTGCGCCGCTACGAGGCCTTTGCCGGCCCGGTGATCCTGCTGACCGTCGCCGCCCTGGCGGTGTTCATGTACTTCAAGGCCGACGCCCGCATCGCCTGGTCGGTGGCCGAACCGCTGACCGGCTACGAGATGTGGCGCAACATCTTTGCCGGCGGCGCGCTGTGGCTGGCGATCTACGGCACCCTGGTACTGAACTTCTGTGACTTCGCCCGCTCCTCGCCATGCCGCAAGACCATCCGCGTCGGCAACTTCTGGGGCCTGCCGGTAAACATCCTGGTGTTCGCCATGATCACCGTGGTGCTGTGCGGCGCGCAGTTCCAGATCAACGGCCAGATCATCGACAGCCCGACCCAGATCGTTGCCGCCATACCCAGCACAGCATTCCTGGTACTGGGCTGCCTGGCCTTCCTGATCGTCACCGTGGCGGTGAACATCATGGCCAACTTCGTCGCCCCGGCCTTCGTCCTCAGCAACCTGGCACCGCGTCACCTGAACTTCCGTCGCGCCGGGCTGATCAGCGCCACCCTGGCGGTGCTGATACTGCCTTGGAACCTGTACAACAGCCCGCTGGTGATCGTGTATTTCCTGTCCGGCCTGGGTGCCCTGCTCGGCCCGCTGTACGGGGTGATCATGTCCGACTACTGGTTGCTGCGCAAAGGCTGCATCAACGTGCCGCAGCTGTACAGCGAAGACCCGGCCGGCGCCTACCACTACACCAAGGGCATCAACCTGCGCGCGGTGGCCGCCTTCGTACCGGCTGCACTGCTGGCCATCGTCCTGGCCCTGGTACCCAACTTCCACGGCATCGCGCCGTTCTCCTGGCTGATCGGTGCCGGTATCGCCGCCGCCCTGTACCTGCTGATCGCACCACGCAAATGTCATTACCACGACGTCAGCGGTGAATGCATCGCCGTTGACCACAGCAGCCATTGACCAGGGAGGGCTACCCATGCGCATTCTGATCGCCAACGTCAACACCACCGAAGCCATCACCGAAGCCATTGCCGAACAGGCCCGTGCGGTGGCCGCGCCCGGCACCGAAATCATCGGCCTCACCCCATGGTTCGGTGCCGAGTCGGTAGAAGGCAACTTCGAAAGTTACCTGGCCGCCATTGCGGTGATGGATCGGGTGCTGGCCTACGAAGGCCCTTACGACGCCGTGATCCAGGCGGGTTACGGCGAACATGGCCGCGAAGGCCTGCAGGAACTGCTGAACGTGCCAGTGGTGGATATCACCGATGCCGCCGCCAGCACGGCGATGTACCTGGGCCATGCCTACTCGGTGGTGACCACCCTGGACCGCACCGTGCCCCTGATCGAGGACCGCCTGAAGCTCTCCGGCCTGTATGACCGCTGTGCATCGGTACGCGCCAGCGGGCTGGCGGTGCTGGAGCTGGAAGCCGACCCACAGCGCGCCGTGGAGGCGATTGTCGAGCAGGCGGAACGCGCCGTGCGTGACGACAAGGCCGAGGTGATCTGCCTGGGTTGCGGCGGCATGGCTGGTTTGGACGAGCAGATCCGCCAGCGCACCGGCGTGCCGGTTGTGGATGGCGTGAGCGCGGCGGTGACCATAGCCGAATCGCTGGTGCGCATGGGCTTGAGTACTTCCAAGGTACGTACCTATGCCACGCCACGGGCGAAGAAAGTGGTGGGTTGGCCGATGCGGTTCGGGCGTTAGGCATCTTTCGCCTGATCTGGCCTCTTCGCGGGTAAACCCGCTCCCACAGGGACCGCATTGCTCTCAGGGCCTGTGCAGAACTTGTGGGAGCGGGTTTACCCGCGAAGAGGCCGGGCCTGCCGAAGCATTATTATTCAGGCTTCCTGGCAGAGCAGTACCAGCGGATCAGGTCGGGCAGCTATGCGCACCATCATTCAGGCCCTGACGCACGTTGCGGCTGAGCAGGCTGGCCTTGCCGTCATGCCAAGTCAGGGTCAGGACGTACAGGGTGTCGAAGTCGTCGCCGCTCCAGTCCTCGGTGATCACCCGCTCTTCACCGAGGGCCTTGCCAGCCACGGCATTGATCAGGTCGGGGAGGTAGCCATGCGACCAGGCGGTGTACACGGTCGCGTTACGGTACTTGTCACGCAGCAACTCTTCGGCCAGCGCGTCGGTGTCGTTGGCGCCGTAATCGATGTTTACCGGCAGGCCCAGGCGAATGGCGCTGGGGCTGATGGTCATCAATGGGCGAATGTAGCTGTAGCTTTCGTCCTTGCTGCCTTCCTCGACATGCCGCGAGGGGTTGGCAGCGAACACGTAGTCGGCCTTGCCAAAGCGCTCGGGCAACACGGTAGCCAGGTCCAGCGCACGGTTGAGGCCCTGGCAGTTCAACTGCCCCAGCCCCTCGCCCGGCTTCTCGGCGTGACGCAGGAACACCAGGGTCTGTGTGCCATCCACCGGTTGCGCCCGGCTTTCGACAGCTTCCAGCGCCAGCGGTACGGCTATGGCTGTAAGCGTCAGGCTCAGCAACCAGTGACGACGGCGGCGGAAGAACGTTGGCAACTTCATCAAGACGGGCCCATGTGGCAGAAAGAATCGGGTAGACCCGCCACATCGCCCCGCCAACAGCACCGCGGGGCATCCTTGTAGTGAATGCCGTCCCTGGCAACGAGTGTGGGTGAGAGTGCCCTGAACCCGTTTGGTTCCTCCCTGGAGGTGATGCCGTTCCCTGGGCAAGGCTTAGATTAGAGGATGGGTGTTGCTGAAATGTGCAGGGCCCAAGAACATCGGGTTGCAATGAGGCCACTCAATCATCCCGCGTCAGCACTTCCAGCAATTCGATCTCGAAGGTCAAATCCGAATTCGGCGGGATCGCTCCCACGCTGCGTTCGCCATAGCCCAGGTGCGCCGGTACCAGCAGTTTGCGCTTGCCGCCAACGCGCATCCCCATCAGGCCTTGATCCCACCCCTTGATTACCCGACCAGTGCCAATCACGCACTGGAACGGCTTGCCGCGCGACCAGGACGAATCGAACTCGCTGCCGTCGGCCAGCCAGCCGGTGTACTGGGTGGTGATCAGGGCGCCTTTGACGGCGGCTTTGCCATCTCCCTGCACTAGGTCGATGATCTGCAGTTCTTGGCTCACGGGGCATACTCCAACACTGGAAACAAAGCCGCCCTTTTCGCAGGAATGCACCGGTTTGGCAAGTTCGCGTGCCCGTCAACCGAGCTGCTCGAAGGCTTCCTGGCCGGTCAGTTCCTTGGTCTGGTTGGCGAAGCAATACCAGGCGGGCTTCTCTTCGACGAAAATCTGCAGGTCGAAATCCCATTCCTGGTCGCCGTCGAGCAGGCCGACCGGCACGGCATGGAAGTCATTGGCTTTCAGGCGGTAGTACAGGTGCGTGCCGCACTGGCCGCAGAATCCACGCTGGGCCCAGTCGGAAGATTCAAAGACGCTGGGGGCGCGCCCTTCGATCACTGGTGGCTGGCTGCAATGCACCACCAGCAATGGGCCTCCGGTCCACTTGCGGCACATGCTGCAGTGGCAGGCGCTGATTTGGGTGTTGTCGACGGTGACCTTGAGGCGGGTGGCGCCGCACAGGCAGGTGCCGTGTTTTTCCAGGGCCATGACTGGCTCCTTGAGCGGAAGATGGGCCAGCAAGTATAGATGCCTGTACCGGCCTCATCGCCGGCAAGCCGGCTCCCACCACGACCGCGCCGCTCTCAGGCCAGTGCAGTACCTGTGGGAGCTGGCTTGCCGGCGATGGGGCCGGTACAGGCAGCACAAGGCAGTTGCCCAAGGTCAGATGTACACGGTACCGCGCAGGTACAACGCCGCCCGCCCGCTGATGATCACCCGGCCGTTACCCGGCACTTCGCACTGCAGCTGCCCTTTGCGCACCCCTCCCTGCTCGCAGCTCAGCACGTTCCTTCCCAGACGCTCGGCCCATATCGGAGCCAGCGAGGTGTGCGCCGAGCCCGTAACCGGGTCTTCGTTCACGCCGACCCGCGGGCCGAACCAGCGGGTGACGAAATCAAAGCCACGGCCTGCCGCGGTAACGGCGATGCCGCGCACATCGAAGGCCGATAGCGCAACGAAGTCCGGCTGCAGGGTGTCGAGCAGCAAGGCGTCATCGATCACCACCACGTAGTCGTCACTGCGGTACAGCGCCTGTGCCTGGCCAAGGCCCAGCGCCTGCAACAGGCCCGGCAGCATATCCACTGCGACCGGCTGCTTGGCCGGAAAGTCCATGGCCAGCAGCCCGTCGGCGTTGCGGCTGACGCGCAGCTCGCCACTGCGGGTGTTGAAACGCAGTACCTGCGCCTGCTCGCCCAGCTGTTCGAACAGCACATAGGCCGAGGCCAAGGTGGCATGGCCGCACAGGTCGACTTCCACGGTCGGGGTGAACCAGCGCAGGTCAAAGGTTTCGCCGTTGCGCACGAAGTAGGCGGTTTCCGACAGGTTGTTCTCTTCGGCGATGCGCTGCAGCACATCGTCCGGCAGCCAGCTTTGCAGCGGGATCACTGCCGCCGGGTTGCCCCCGAATGGTTCGGCGGAAAACGCATCGACCTGGAAGATTTCAAGTTGCATGCACACACTCCTTGTTGCCCGATCGCTGCCAGGCAGATGTATGAAAAGGGTTACTGGCGTACCGGGGTCAACACGGCTTCGCCGGCAAAGAACGCCTGCAGATTGCGCAGCACCAGGGTCACCGTGTCGCGCGCCGCCTCCGGCGACTGGCCGGCCACGTGGGGGGTGAGCACGGTGTTGCCAAGGGCCTTGAGGGCATCGGGTACAGCCGGCTCGTCGTCGAACACGTCCAGTGCCGCACCGGCAAGCTGGCCATGCTGCAACGCGGCCACCAGGGCCTGGGTGTCGACCACGCTGGCACGGGCGATATTCACCAGGTAGCCCTCGGCCCCCAGGGCCTCGAGCACCTGCGCGTCGACCAGATGGCGAGTATTGGCACCGCCGGGGGTTGCCACAACCAGGATGTCGACGGCATCGGCCAGGTGCTGCGGGCTGTCGTACCAGGTGTACGGCACATCCTGGCGCGGCGTGCGGCTATGGTAGCTGACGGGCATGGCGAAGCCCAGATGGGCGCGCCTGGCGATGGCCAGGCCCACCGCACCAAGGCCGAGAATGCCCAGGCGCTTGCCGCTCACCGAAGGGCTGATCACCCGGTTCCATTCACCCCGGCGGGTGCTGGCATCGGCGCGGGGTATGTCGCGCAACAGCGCCAGCAGCAGGGCGAGGGTGTGGTCGGCGACCGCCTCTGCATTAGCCCCGGCGCCGTTGGTGACGGTGATGCCGCGCGCAGCGGCGGCGGCCAGGTCCACCTGCTCATAGCCAGCACCGATCACACAGATGATCTGCAGGTTGGACAGCGTGTCGATTTCGCTGGCAGTCAGGCCCAGCGGGCCGCGGGTGAGCACGGCATCGATTTCATGGGCATGGCGCTGGATGGCCTCGGCCCGCAGTTGCGGCGAAGGGGCACGGATCAAACGGTAACCGGCCTGCTCCAGCATGGGCAGGTAATCATCGACGGTTTCCACCAGCACCAGGACTGTCTTGTGCATGCCACATCCGGGTCAGTTCGAAGCGACATTATGTGGAGTCACCGGCCAGTACAGTCAACCGAAATAAAGAGGTGAAACTGCACTGTTCTGCTTAGCTCTGCTCTTGCTCTTGCTCTTGCTCTTGATCTTGATCTTGATCTTGATCTTGATCTTGATCTTCGCGACTTCAGGAGGCCGAGCAGAGGTCTTGCGGAGGGAGGTGACGGGCAT
>NZ_JADLJS010000080.1 GCF_015680405.1 Pseudomonas pudica | reverse complement strand
CCGCATCAAGCTGAGGCTCAATGGCCTGAGCCCTGTCGAGTACAGGACCCAGGCGGCAGCTTAAACTGTCCAACTTTTTGGGGGCAGTCCACGACTGTGGGAGCTGGCTTGCCGGCGATTGGGCCGGTACAGCCACTACATGGCTATGAGAAGTGCGAACCGGCCACTTCCTGCGCCACCCCAAGGAAGGCCGCCGGCAACCGCGCCTGGCGCCGCTCCTTCAGGCAATACAGGTACTCATGCATCACCGGCGCGTTCTCCAGCGCCAGCACTCGCAACTCAGGGTTGTGTGGCACCTCGTGCCGGGCAATCACGCTGATGCCGATATTGCGCAGTACCGCCTCACGGATCGACTCGCGGCTGCCAATCTCCAGCAAGGCACCGGCCTTCACCCCGGCCTCCTGCATCATTTGCTCGGTCAGCTTGCGTGTGGTCGAGCCTTTCTCGCGCATCAGCAGGCAATGACCGGCGACCACGTCAATGGACACCGCCTGGCGGTGTGCCAACGGGTGGTTGCGATGCACCGCCACCACCAACGGGTCAGTCCCCAGCACCCGACGCACCAGCCGCGCGTCTTCCAGCAGTTGCGACGAAGCGGCGATATCCACCCGGTAGTCCTCGAGCATCTCCAGCACCTGCTGCGAGTTGCCGATTTCCACCGCCACTTCCACCTGCGGCAGGCGTTCGCGGTAGATCTTCACCAGGTCGAGAATGTAGTAAGGCGCCGTGGCAGCAATGCGCAAGCTGCCCTGGGCCTGGCCGCTGTTGCGCAGCTCGAACTCGATGTCGGCCTCCTGCTGCAGCAGTGCCTTGACCATCGGCAGCAGGCGCACGCCCTCCTCGCTCAGCACCAGGCGCCGCCCGCCGCGGTAGAACAGCTCCACCGCATACTGGCTCTCCAGGTTGCGAATCTGCGTGGTCACCGTGGGCTGGCTGAGCCCGAGCTTCTTCGCCGCCAGGGTGATGCTGCCCAGGCGGGCCACCATGTAGAAGGCTTTCAGCTCCGAACTCAGCATTCACATCCTCTATTTGCGCAACAGGCGCAAGCCGTTGAACACCACCAGCAGGCTCACGCCCATGTCGGCGAATACCGCCATCCACATGGTGGCCATGCCGGCAAAGGTGATCGCCAGGAATATCGCCTTGATGCCCAACGCCAGAACGATGTTCTGCATGAGGATCGCCGCACTTTGGCGCGACAGCCTGACGAAGGCCGGGATTTTCCGCAAGTCGTCATCCATCAGCGCCACATCGGCGGTCTCGATGGCGGTGTCGGTACCGGCCGCCGCCATGGCAAAACCGATCTCGGCGCGGGCCAGCGCCGGGGCGTCGTTGATACCGTCACCGACCATGCCCACCCGATGGCCCTGGGCGTACAGGGTTTCGATGCTCTTGAGCTTGTCGGCAGGCAGCAGGTTGCCTTCGGCACGGTCGATACCCACCACGGTGGCGATGGCCTGGGCGGTATGCGGATTGTCACCGGTCAGCATGACAGTCTTGATGCCCAGCTCGTGCAGCTCGGCGATGGCCTGGCGACTGCTTTCCTTGACCGTGTCGGCCACCGCGAACAGCGCCAACGGGCCGGAGCGGTCGAGCAGCAGCACCACGGTCTTGCCCTGGCGTTCCAGCGCATCCAGCTGTGCCTCCAGCTCGGGCGAGCACAGCCCCAACTCCTCGACCAGACGGTGGTTACCCAAGTGGTAAACCTCACCCGCGATGGTACCGCGCACGCCACGCCCAGCCAGGGCGGCGAAGTCATCGACCTCGCTCAAGGCCAGGCCTTGCTCCTTGCCGAACTGGGCAATGGCGCGGGAAACCGGGTGGTCCGAACGCTCGCCCAGGCTGGCGGCCAGGGCTTGCGCGCGGCCTTCGAACAGCGGCTCCAGTACCTTGGCGTCGGTCTGCACCGGCTTGCCGTGGGTGATGGTGCCGGTCTTGTCCAGGGCCAGGAAATCCAGCTGGCGCCCGCCTTCCAGGTACACGCCACCCTTGATCAGGATGCCCTTGCGCGCGGCAGCAGCCAGGCCGCTGACGATGGTCACCGGCGTCGAGATCACGAGGGCGCATGGGCAGGCCACCACCAGCAGCACCAGGGCGCGATAGACCCAGTCGAACCAGGCACCGGCCATGAACAGCGGCGGTATCACCGCAACGGCCAGGGCAATGGCAAACACCACCGGGGTGTAGATGCGCGAAAAGCGATCGACGAAACGCTGGGTAGGCGCCCGCGCGCCTTGCACTTCCTCGACGGCCTTGATGATCCGCGCCAGGGTCGATTGCCCGGCAGCAGCGGTAACACGGAACTCCAGTGCCCCTGCCTGGTTGATGGTGCCGGCGAACAGTTTGTCGCCCACAGCCTTTTCCACGGGCAGGCTTTCGCCGGTTATCGGTGCCTGATCGACACTGGATTGCCCGCTGGTCACTTCACCGTCCAGGCCAATGCGTTCGCCGGGGCGTACCCGCACCAAGGCCCCGATGGCTACCTCCCGCACCTCCACTTCCCGCCACCGGCCATCGGCCTGGCGCACGGTGGCCATGTCCGGGGTGAGCTGCATCAGGCCACCAATGGCATTGCGCGCCCGGTCCAGCGAGCGGGCTTCGATCAGCTCGGCGACGGTGAACAACACCATCACCATGGCCGCTTCCGGCCACTGGCCGATCAGCACCGCACCAGTCACGGCAATGCTCATCAGCGCGTTTATGTTGAGGTTACGGTTTTTCAGGGCGATCCAGCCCTTCTTGTAGGTCCCCAGGCCACAGCCGAGGATAGCTGCCAGCGCTAGCGCCGCCACCACCCACTCCGGGGCCAGCGCGGCAAAGTGCACGATTTCGGCGGCGACCGCGGCAATACCGGCCAACGCCAGCGGCCACCAGCGGGTCTTTGCCACTTGTGCTGCGCTGGCGGCGCCATCGTCTTCGGCGCCAAGCGGCTCGGCTTTCATGCCCAGGCTGCCGATGGCCTGCTCGATTTCAGCGGTGCCAGCCAGGGTATGGTGCACGCCAAGCACACGG
Source organism: Pseudomonas pudica (assembly GCF_015680405.1). Lineage (GTDB taxonomy): Bacteria > Pseudomonadota > Gammaproteobacteria > Pseudomonadales > Pseudomonadaceae > Aquipseudomonas > Aquipseudomonas pudica. Next base: position 8,263 of record NZ_JADLJS010000080.1, on the reverse strand, counting down.
TTGATCAGGTTGAATTCCAGTTGCTCGATACCGGCCAGCTTGCCCAGCTTGTCCTGGATCAGGGTCTGTTCGGTAGGGCAATCCATGGCCTCGATGCGGAAACGGCTGAACTGGGCATGGCTGCTGGCCTTTTCGCTCAGTTGGACCAGAGCTGGCGCAGCAGCGCTGCCACAGCAGCTATGAGCGTGGTGATCGTGCTTGTGTTCGTGGCTGACAGGCTGGTTCATGGGGTCATCCTTAATTTGAGCCTGTTGCCAAGTGAACACCCTGTAGCCACTATAGGGTCAAGCCACTTGCTAGAGAATTTCGTGATGAAGATCGGAGAACTGGCCAAAGCCACCGACTGCGCCGTGGAAACCATCCGCTATTACGAGCGTGAACACCTGCTGCCGGAGCCGGCGCGCAGCGACGGCAACTACCGGCTTTACACCCAGGCCCATGTCGAGCGGCTCACCTTCATCCGCAACTGCCGCACCCTGGACATGACCCTGGATGAGATTCGCAGCCTGCTACGCCTGCGTGACAGCCCCGATGATTCGTGCGGCAGCGTCAATGCGCTGATCGACGAGCATATCGAGCATGTGCAGGCACGGATCGATGGGCTGGTGGCGTTGCAGGAACAGCTGGTGGAGCTGCGACGGCGCTGCAATGCGCAAGGGGCGGAGTGCGCGATCTTGCAGCAACTGGAGACGAACGGGGCGGTATCGGTGCCGGATACCGAGCATTCGCATGTGGGGCGAAGTCACGGGCATTGAAAGATCCAAGGGCCTAATCGCCGGCAAGCCGGCTCCCACAGGTTTTGCACAGCCCCCACTGGCAGCGCCGTCCTGTGGGAGCTGGCTTGCCGGCGAAAGGGCTGCAGAGCAGCCCCGGAAATCTGAAAGATCACACCGCCATCGGCGCCGTCATCGGCGCATGGTGCTCATACCCTTCCAGCCAGAAGTCGCTCGGCTCGATCTTCTCCAGCCACTCCGGCTCGTACTTGCCCGTCTCGGCAAACGCCGGCACGCGGTCGCTGATCACCAGCTTCGGCGCTTCCAGCGGCTCACGCTTGAGCTGCTCGTTGAGCATGTCCAGGTGGTTCTCATACACATGGGCATCGCCGATGAAGTAGGTGAACCAGCGAGGGGTGTAGCCGGTCAGGCGGCCGAACAGCGACAGCAGCGCTGCGCCTTCGGTGAGGTTGAACGGCGTACCCAGGCCCAGGTCGTTGGAGCGGATGTAGAGGGTCAGGGAAATTTCCCTGGTCTCCACATTCGGGTGGAACTGGTACAGCAGGTGGCACGGCGGCAGGGCCATCTCGTCAAGCTGCGCACAGTTCCAGCCGTGGAACAGGATACGGCGGCTGCCCGGGTCGTTGGCGATGGTGTCCAGGCACTGGCGCACCTGGTCGATGGCTTTGTACAGGATGACGAACGCGACGCCATCCTCCTCGTCCTGGGCGATGCGGCGGAACCCCGCTTTTTCGGCCATTTCGATGGCCGCCGGGTTGCTCAGCGGGATGCGCTTGTAGCCCGGCCACTGGCGCCATTGCACGCCGTAGATCTCGCCCAGGTCGTCATGCCCCTGGCGGAACGGGTTGGCCAGCCACTGGGCGTTCTCGTTGGCGTTCTGGTCCCAGACCTTGCAGCCCAGTTCGCGGAATTCACCGGCGTTCTTCACGCCACGCAGGAAACCAACCATTTCGCCGATCGCCGACTTGAACGCCAGTTTGCGCGTGGTAATGGCCGGGAAGCCCTTCTGCAAGTCGAAACGCAGCATGGCGCCCGGCAGGCTGATGGTGCGGATGCCGGTGCGGTTGCCCTGCAGCGTGCCGTTGTCGATGACGTCGCGGACCAGGTCCAGATACTGTTTCATGGCTTACCTGTAGCAAAAACGGCAGAAGGATCGCCCCTGCCGTGGGATTAATCAGGCGGGTTTCGCCGTAGGCTTGCGATTATAAGCCCACCAGATCAGGCCAAGGCCAGCCAGGATCATCGGTACGCACAGAATCTGACCCATGGTCAGCCAGCCCCAGGCCAGGTAGCCAAGCTGGGCATCCGGTACGCGGACGAATTCGACGATGAAACGGAAGATGCCGTAGAACAGCGCGAACATGCCGGATACTGCCATGGTCGGCCGCGGCTTGCGCGAGAACGCCCAGAGGATCAGGAACAGCGCCACACCTTCTAGTGCGAACTGGTACAGCTGCGATGGGTGACGCGGCAGCTGCGCCGGGTCGCTGAACGGCGGGAAGACCATCGCCCATGGCACGTCGGTGGCCTTGCCCCACAGCTCGGCGTTGATGAAGTTGCCGATGCGCCCGGCACCCAGGCCGATCGGCACCAGCGGAGCGACGAAGTCCATCAGCTCGAAAAACGACTTGTTGTTGCGCTTGCCGAACCACAAGGCCGCCAGCATCACACCGATGAAACCGCCGTGGAACGACATGCCACCCTTCCACACCTCGAAGATGAGCGTCGGATTGGCCAGGTAGGCGTGCAGGTCGTAGAACAGCACGTAGCCCAGGCGACCACCGACGATCACACCCATCGACAGCCAGAACACCAGGTCGGAGAGCTTTTCGCGCGTCCAGGTGGGGTCGAAGCGGTTCAGCCGACGCGAGGCGAGCAGCCAGGCACCGCCGATACCGACCAGGTACATCAGGCCGTACCAATGGATTTTCAGCGGCCCGATGGCCACGGCCACGGGGTCTATCTGCGGGTAAGGCAGCATGGAACTTCCTCTCGATTCAAATCAAAAAGCTGAGGCCGACACAGAACAGCAGGGCTGCGAACAGGCGTTTCAACAAACGTGGCGACAGCTTGTGCGCCAAGCGCGCGCCGAAGCGGGCGAAAAACATGCTGGTCACGGCAATGCCGACCAACGCCGGCAAATACACGTACCCCAGGCTATGGGCCGGTAGGTGTTCCTCGTGCCAGCCCAGCAGCATGAAACTCAGGGCGCTGGCCAAGGCAATCGGCAGGCCGCAGGCCGAAGAGGTGGCCACTGCCTGCTGCATGGGCAGGCTGCGCCAGGTCAGGAACGGCACGGTCAGCGAACCGCCACCGATGCCGAAAATGGCCGAGGCCCAGCCGATAACCCCTCCTGCACCAACCAGCGCGGGCTTGCCGGGGATGCCACGACTGGCCTTGGGCTTGAGGTCCAGGGCCATCTGCGCGGCGATGACCAGGGCGAACACACCGATGATCTTTTGCAGCAGTGGCCCCTGGATCAGCGAGGCGGTCTTGGCGCCGACACCGGCCCCAAGGAGGATGCCGAGGGTCATCCAGGCGAAGATCGGCCATTGCACCGCGCCCTTGCGATGGTGCTCGAGCACCGCATTGATCGAAGTGAAGACGATGGTTGCCAGCGACGTACCGACAGCCAGGTGGGTGAGCACAGAGGCGTCGAAACCCTGCAAGGTGAAGCTGAACACCAGCACCGGCACGATGATGATACCGCCGCCCACGCCGAACAGCCCGGCCAGCACACCGGCGCAGGCGCCCAACAGCAGATAGAGCACGAATTCCATTCGTCTTCCCCGAGAAAACAATGCGGCATGGTAACGGAAGCCGGGCTCGGGGCTCTAGTGAACAGTGTGTCAGGATGGATCCTCCCCGCCGCTGTGGGTACAGTGGCAAAAACCCAGAGGCCCGACCGATGTGCCTGATCGTATTCGCCTGGCGGCCGGGGCATGCCCTGCCGCTGATCGTGGCGGCCAACCGCGATGAGTTCTATGCCCGCCCCACCCAAGCCCTGGCGGCCTGGGAGGATGCACCCGGGGTATATGCCGGGCGCGACCTGGAAGCCGGCGGCACCTGGCTGGGCGTCGGCCCGCAGGGGCGGTTCGCGGCGCTGACCAATATTCGCGACCCAGCGCAGACTTTGGGGCCGCGCTCGCGGGGCGAGCTGGCGGCGGCGTATCTGCAGGGGGAGTTGGGGGTCGAGGCGTATCTGGACCAGGTGGCCAGCCGCAGCAGGCAGTATTCAGGGTTCAACCTGCTGGTGGGCGATGGGCGACAGCTGGGCTATCTGCATGCCCGGGACGCGGCGCCGCGCTTGCTGGAGACTGGGGTTTACGGGCTTTCCAACGCCGGGCTGGATACGCCGTGGCCGAAGCTGGTGAAGGCGCGTAGTGGGCTGGAAGGATTGCTGGATACGCCGGAGCCGCAGCGCTTGCTGGCGTTGCTGGCCGATGCCGAGCCTGCGCCGGAGGGCGAGCTGCCAGAGACGGGCGTGGGGTTGGCGACCGAGAAGCTGCTATCGAGTGTGTTCATTGCCAGCCAGAACTACGGGACCCGGGCGAGTACGGTGCTGATTGTGGATGATCAGGGAAGAAGGCGGCTTATTGAGCGCAGTTTCGGGCCATTTGGCGGACACTTGGGGGAAGTTGAGTTGCTTGTCTGATAATTTGATGTTGCTTGCGCCGGCCTCTTCGCGGGTAAACCCGCTCCCACAGGTACTGCGCCGCATCTGAAGGCTGCGCTGTACCTGTGGGAGCGGGTTTACCCGCGAAGGAGCCGGAACAGGCCACCTGACATTCAGAGGGTCTTATTGGCCCCAGGCCCGATCATCCGCGCCAACCCAAGGTTTTTCAGGGCCAGTTGCAGCGAGCTGTGGATAACCTGCGGGTTGTCATGGCTCAGGGCCTCCGTCAGCAATTCCTTGGCCTTGCCCAGGTTGATCTGGCGCAGCATCCACTTCACCTTCGGCAGGTTGGTGGCGTTCATCGACAGGCTGTCGAAGCCCATGGCCATCAACAGGATCGCCGCTGCCGGATCACCGGCCATCTCACCGCAGATACTCACCGGCTTGCCTTCGCCATGGGCGTCGCGCACCACTGTGTTCAGCGCCTGCAACACCGCCGGGTGCAGGTAGTCGTAAAGATCGGCGACCCGCGGGTTGTTACGGTCCACCGCCAGCAGGTACTGGGTCAGGTCGTTGGAACCGACCGACAGGAAGTCCACCTGCCGCGCCAGCTCCTTGGTCTGGTACACCGCCGCAGGAATTTCCACCATCACGCCAACCGGCGGCATCGGCACATCGGTGCCTTCGTCACGCACCTCGCCCCAGGCGCGGTGGATCAGGTGCAGCGCCTCTTCCAGCTCATGGATGCCGGAAATCATCGGCAGCAGGATACGCAGGTTGTTCAGCCCCTCGCTGGCCTTGAGCATGGCGCGGGTCTGCACCAGGAAGATTTCCGGGTGGTCGAGGGTGACACGGATGCCGCGCCAGCCGAGGAACGGGTTTTCTTCCTTGATCGGGAAGTACGACAGCGACTTGTCGCCACCGATGTCGAGGGTACGCATGGTCACCGGCAGCGGGTGGAAGGCCGCCAGCTGCTCACGGTAGATGGCCAACTGCTCTTTCTCGCTGGGGAAGCGCTGGTTGATCATGAACGGCACTTCGGTGCGGTACAGCCCAACCCCTTCGGCGCCGCGCTGCTGGGCACGGGCAACATCGGCGAGCAGGCCGGTGTTGACCCACAGCGGCATGCGGTGACCATCCGGTGTAACGCACGGCAGTTCGCGCAGGGCATCCAGGCCCTGGGCCAGCTGGCGCTCCTCCTCGACCACGTCGCTGTACTGCTTGCGCAGCACTTCGCTGGGGTTGGTGAACACCTCGCCCTTGTAGCCGTCGACGATCATCTCGATGCCGTCGACCTTGGAATACGGCAGATCGACCAGGCCCATCACCGTCGGGATGCCCATGGCGCGGGCCAGGATGGCGACATGGGAGTTGCCCGAGCCCAGTACCGAGACCAGGCCGACCAGCTTGCCTTCCGGCACTTCGCCGAGCATCGCAGGGGTCAGCTCTTCACTGACCAGGATGGTGTTGTCGGCATACACCAGCGACTGCGCCCGGGCTTCCTGCAAGTAGGCCAGCAGACGCCGGCCCAGGTCCTTGACGTCGGAGGCGCGCTCGCGCAGGTAGTCATCGTCCATCAACTCGAAGCGGTTGACGTGCTCGCCCACCACCTGACGCAGGGCGCCCTGGGCCCACTGGCCAGTCTTGATGACCTCGGTCACCTCACCGCCCAACGCAGCGTCTTCAAGCATCATCAGGTACACATCGAACAGTGCACGCTCCTCCGGGCGCAGCTGGGTGGCCAGCTTGGCCGACAGCTTGCGCATGTCGTCGCGCACGCCTTCGAGGGCGTTCTGGAAAAGCTTCAGTTCGGCGTCGATGTCATCGACGGTCTTGTCCGGTACCACTTCCAGATCGGCTGGCGGCAGCATAACCACTGCTCGACCCACGGCGGCGCCAGGCGAGCCCGGTACGCCGACGAAGCGCGCTTCCTGGATGCCTTTGCCCTGGCGGCCCAGGCCACGGATCGAGCCGGTGGCCTCGGCGTGGGCGATAACACCAGCGAGCTGGGCGCTCATGGTGACCAGGAAGGCTTCTTCGCCCTCGTCGAACTGGCGGCGCTCCTTTTGCTGGATGACCAATACCCCGACCACGCGGCGGTGGTGGATGATCGGCGCACCGAGGAAGGAGGCGAATTTTTCTTCGCCGGTTTCGGCAAAGTAACGATAACGCGGGTGGTCGGCAGCGTTTTCCAGGTTCAGCGGCTCTTCCCGGGTACCAACCAGGCCGACCAGGCCTTCGTTGGGGGCCATGCTGACCTTGCCGATGGAGCGCTTGTTCAGGCCTTCGGTGGCCATCAGCACGAAGCGGTTGGTTTCCGGGTCGAGCAGGTAGACCGAGCAGACTTGGCTGCCCATGGCCTCCTTGACACGCAAGACAATGATCCCCAACGCCGACTTGAGATCTTTGGCGGAGTTTACTTCCTGGACGATCTTGCGCAGCGTATTGAGCATGGCTCGGGGTCGAACTCCGTCGTCAGTCGCGCGTCAGCAGACGCGGTGCTAGCTCTTTCAGGGCGCGTCGGTAGACCTCGCGCTTGAATGTCACAACCTGGCCCAGCGGGTACCAATAGCTGACCCAGCGCCAGCCGTCGAACTCCGGCTTGCCGGTCAGGTCCATTCGCACCCGTTGTTCGTTGCTGACCAGACGCAGCAGGAACCATTTCTGCTTCTGGCCGATGCACAGCGGCTGGCTATGCGTACGCACCAGTCGCTGGGGTAAACGATAACGCAACCAGCCACGGGTGCAGGCAAGAATTTCCACATCATCGCGTTCAAGGCCAACTTCTTCGTTCAGCTCGCGGTACAGGGCATCTTCCGGCGTCTCGTCAGGGTTGATGCCACCCTGGGGAAACTGCCAGGCATCCTGGTTGATCCGTCGAGCCCATAGCACCTGCCCGGCATCATTCGTGAGAATGATCCCGACATTGGGGCGAAAACCATCCGGGTCGATCACGGCAGCAACCTCGCAAACGCATGTCACCGCATTGTTCCACAAAGCTTGCGAGCGCAGCAACGCGCCCGCCAAGCTTATGTGCAGCAGCGTGAAAACTCCGTATTCTGCGGGCCTACCCTGTGGCTGATGCGAGTGACCGCGATGCGCCTGGCTTTATTCGACCTGGACAATACCCTCCTCGGTGGCGACAGCGACCATGCCTGGGGCGACTACCTTTGCCAGCGCGGCATCCTCGACCCGGTTGCCTACAAGCAACGCAACGATGGCTTCTATCAGGAATACCTGAACGGCACACTGGACCTGCAGGCCTACCTGGCCTTTTCCATGGAAATCCTTGCGGCAACACCGGTACTCCAGCTCGACGAATGGCACCGCGATTTCATGCGCGACTGCATCGAGCCGATCATCCTGCCCAAGGCGCTGAGCTTGCTGCAGCAACATCGCGAGGCTGGCGACCAGTTGGTGATCATCACCGCCACCAATCGCTTCGTCACCGCACCGATTGCCCGGCGCCTGGGGGTTCGCGTGTTGCTGGCGACCGAATGCGAGATGCGTGATGGCCGCTATACCGGGCGTAGTACCGATATACCGTGTTTCCGTGAAGGCAAGGTGACGCGGCTGGAGCGCTGGATGCTGGAGAACGGTTTCGACCTTGAGGACAGCTATTTCTATAGCGACTCGATGAACGATTTGCCGCTGTTGCAGCGGGTGGCGCATGCGGTGGCGGTGGACCCCGACCCGAAATTGCGGGCGGAGGCCGAGATGCGTGGGTGGCCGGTGGTTTCGCTCAGGGCTTGAGATTGCCGGGGCCGCTTTGCGGCCCATCGCCGGCAAGCCAGCTCCCACAGGTACAGTGCAAGCCCGCTTTTGGACTGCCCCCAAAAAGTTGGACAGTTTAAGCTGCCGCCTGGGTCCTGTACTCGACAGGGCTCAGGCCATTGAGCCTCAGCTTGATGCG
>NZ_JADLJS010000079.1 GCF_015680405.1 Pseudomonas pudica | reverse complement strand
CGCCGGCAAGCCAGCTCCCACAGGTAAAGCGTTGCTCTCGAGGTTGTCGCTCTACCTGGGGAGCTGGCTTGCCGGCGATGGGCCGTAAAGCGGCCCCAATTACTCAACCAGGTTCAAGCGACGGCGAATCGGCTCGAACTCTACTGTAGCCTTGCGCGCCAGCGGGTCTGGAGCGCCCTGCTCGATTGCCTGCCAGTAGCGCCACGGCACCTTGGCCGAGCCCAGTTCGTAGTCCATGCCGTCCCAGTTATCTTCTCGGAAGCTGTAGAAGGCCCAGTGCAACCGGTGGCGATCCAGCACGCTGAGCACGTCTTCCAGGTATTGCCGGCAGCCCGGCAGCCTGCGCATACAGCCGAACTCGCCCACCACCAACCGCGAGCGGGGCACGTTCATGGACTCGGCCCAGTTCAGCGGATGGCGCAGGTATTGCGCCACACGCTGGCCATCCCACTGCTGCGTCTGCCCCGCGAACGGTGCCGGGCCGGGATAGGCGATGGGTTGCTTGCGCGTCATGTTCGGTGCACTGGTCACCAGATAGGGCTCGTACATGTGCACGCTGTACAGCACCCGCAGGTCTTCCAGAGGTGCCGGCCAGTAACCGAAGGCGTCGGCGGCGGCGAACCAGCCGGCATCGAGCATGACCGGCGTATCCGCGTCCTCTTCACGAATGGCCGCTATCAACTGCCGATACAGGGCTGGCAGATCACGCGCACTGCCCTGCCGCCGTGCATACCACTGCTGCATTTGCCCTGGGTCGGCATGCTCGGCCAGGCCACCTTGCTTCTCCGGGGCGGGCTCGTTGACCAGGTTGTAGGCGGCGATAGCCGGGTGATCTTTCAGCTCACGGGCAAGATCCCGCCAGAAGGCCGCAGCCTGCAACCAGTAACGTTTGTCCTGCCAAAGGCGGTCGTCGAACTGGCCCTGGTTGTTTTGCGACCAGCGCATGCCGGGTAGCGAGAGCGGTGCGATGACCACCTTGAGGCCGGCCTGATGGGCGCGATCGAGGGTGGCTCGCAGCGTGGCTAGGTCGGCCGCAGACAGGCCTTGATAGGCGTCGGCATCGCCGAGGAGGAAGTCGCGTTCCGCCGGCTGCCATTTGTCGTAGGACAGCCGCACCCAGGTCGCGCCGTAGCCGCTCAAGGCGTCGAAGTAGGCTTGATCAGGTGGCAGCCGGTTGAAGCTGTTGCCACCGTGGCGGGGGGTGTTCCAGAAAGCCATGAGATCGGCTGCCATGGCAGCAGGCCCCATGGCCAACAAAAACGCAGCGAGAATGACATGACGCATGGTGCCGACACTCCTCGACAGTTTGCGGGAGGGGCAAGCATACGCCAGTGAAAAGATGCCGGTTCTTGCTGATTTTTTCAGGAATTTACCGACACGTTAGGCTCAGAAACGCCCTACAGAAACATCCTGCTTGCGCGGTCACTTGCAGAAGCAAGGCTCAGAGGCCCAACGCCAACCCCAGCACCACGGCCAGCTCGAGCAACTCCAGCATTGCACCAGCGGTATCGCCGGTAGTCCCGCCCAGGCGCCGGCACATCAGTTGTCGCAACCAGGCAAACACCGCCAACGCCAGCACCACGACCCACCCGCCCAGGACCAGGCAAAAAAGCACACAGCCCAGCAGCACCCAGCCGGCCGCATGCCGGGGCAGGTGCTCGGCCAGCGCTTGCCCCAAACCACCCTGCCGTACATAAGGCGTACTCAGGAACAACCCAAGCATCGCCGCCCGCCCGATCAACGGTGCCAGTAGCAACTGCGCGCCAGTACCCTGCTCGACCAGCACCCACAACGCGCAGAACTTCAGCAACAGCACCAGCACCAGCGTAACCACGGCAATCGGCCCGCTACGCGGGTCCTTCATGATCAGCAGGGTGCGTTCGCGGTCACCGAAACCACCCAGCCAGGCGTCGGCGCTGTCCGCCAGGCCATCCAGATGCAACGCGCCACTGAGCAACACCCACAAAGTCAGCAGCAGGGCCGCGTGCAGCGGCGTCGGCGTGCCCTGCAGCAGGTGGCTGGCCAGCCACAGCAACAGGCCGAACAGCAACCCGACCAGCGGGTAGCAGAGCAGCGAGCGCCCCACCTCACGCGGCGCCGGCATGCCCGGCAGACTCACCGGCAGGCTGCTGAGAAACTGCAAGGCAATCCACAACGGCAACATTTCAGCGCCCCTCGACCAACTGGCCGTCGTCACCCGAAACCAATCGCATCAGCGCAGCGTGGCCGACTTCGACCTGCAGCAACTGTGCCCTGGGCAAGCCACGAGCACGGGCCAGTAACAGCCGCATCACGCCGCCATGGGTGACCAGCAGCACACGCTTGCCAGCATGCTGACGGCTCAGGCGGTCGACTGCCGCCAGCACACGTTCTGCGAACGCCTCGACCGGCTCGCCATTGGGCGGTGTAAACGCGTAAGGGTCCGCCCAGAAGCGCCCCAGCGCGTCCGCCTGGTCTTCCATGATCTGCGCCGCGCTACGGCCCTCCCAGTCGCCAAAATGCAGCTCCTGCAACGCCGCTTCGCGCTGTACCGGCAGGTTCAGCCGCTCGCCCAGCTCCTCGGCAAAACGTGCGCAGCGCTGCAGCGGAGAACTGACCAACACCTCCCAAGGCCCGGCCTCGGCCACGGCGCCACGCATCTGCGCCCAGCCCTTGTCGGTCAAGGCATCATCAAGGCTGCCACGCAAGCCGCCCTGTTCCGTTTCGCCATGGCGCAGCAAGTCGAGGATCATGCCGGGCGGTCCGCCACTGCAGCCTCGGCGAAGGTCGCCATCTGCCCATGCAACGCACAGGCCAGGCGCAACAGCGGTACGGCCAGGGCAGCCCCACTGCCCTCGCCCAGACGCAGGCCCAGGGCCAGCAACGGCTCGGCCTGCAACGCGTCGAGCACAGCTTTGTGCCCAGGCTCTGCGCCTTGGTGGGCGAACAGCAGCCAGGCCCGGCACTGCGGGTTGAGGCGCACCGCCAGCAGCGCGGCGACGCTGCAAATGAAGCCGTCCACCAGCACCGCGACACCCGCCTGCGCACAACCAATGTAGGCACCGGCAAGGGCCGCGATCTCGAAACCACCGACACAGCCCAGTGCCTGCAATGGATCGTTGGCGTTCAGGCCATGCAGGCTCAGCGCCCGTTCGATGACCTCGGCCTTGTGCCGCACCCCGGCGTGGTCCAGGCCGGTACCCGGGCCACTCAACTCAGCCGGCGGGCAACCCAGCAAGACGCTGGCCAGGGCAGCGGCAGCCGTGGTGTTGCCAATACCCATCTCGCCACCGATGAACAGCTGCGCGCCCTGTTCGGCGGCGCGCAGGGCACTATCGCGGCCAGCCTGCAGGGCGGCCTGCAGCTGCCCCCCGGTCATCGCTGGCTGGCGGGCGAAGTTGGCGGTACCGGCACCCAGGCGCAGATGGCGCACGCCAGGCAGTTCCAGGTGCGGGTCGATGGTGCCCAGGTCGACCACTTCCAGGCTTGCCTGCAGCTGGCGCGCCAGCACGCTGATGGCCGCGCCACCACCGACGAAGTTGCGCAGCATCTGCCCGGTCACCGCTTGCGGGTAGGCCGAGATACCTTCCTCGACCACACCGTGGTCACCGGCAAAGATGCTGATTGCGGCGTGATCCAAGGTCGGCCTTTCACACCCCTGCAGGCCGGCCAGTTGTATGGCCAAACCTTCAAGCTGGCCGAGCGAACCGGCAGGTTTGGTCAGCTGCTGCTGACGGGCGCGGGCCTGGTCCATGGCGGCGTTGTCGAGGGGTTGGCAGGCGTCACGCCACCAGGCTTGGGTCATAGTGCAGGTCCTTTGAGCATTAGGGGCAGGCCGGCCACGGTCAGCACCACACGCTGACAGCGTTCGGCCACGGCCTGGTGCAGCCAGCCAGCCAGGTCGACATAGCGCCGGGTCAGCTCGCCCATGGGCACGACGCCCAGGCCGGTTTCGTTACTGACCAGAATGACCGTGCCCGGCAACTGTTCCAGGCAGGCCAGCAGCGCATCGCGCTCCTCGGCCAGGCGCTGGTCGTCTTCGAGCATCAGCAGGTTGGTCAGCCACAGGGTCAGGCAATCCACCAGAAGGCAGCGCCCTTCGGCCGCTTCGGCGCGCAGTGCCGCGGCCAGGGCCAGAGGTTCTTCGATCAACCCCCAGTCATCGGGGCGACGCTGGCGGTGCAGCAGCACGCGTTCGTTCATTTCACCATCCAGCGGCTGGCTGGTGGCGATGTAGGTCACCGGCAGGCCACTGGCGCTGGCCAACTGTTCGGCCAGGCGGCTCTTGCCCGAGCGGGCGCCGCCGAGGATCAGGTTGAGCATGTCAGGCCACCCCACAGAGCTGGCGCAGGCGCGCGGTGTCCAGGTGCTTTTCCACCAGGTCGGCCAGGCGCTCGATATCGCGTTCGCGCAGGGCCTGGTAATCGACGGCCTGCACATCCTCCAGACCCGCCCAGCGCAGCAGCGCCGCACACGACTGGCTGCCTTCGAACAGGCCGTGCAGGTAGGTAGCAAGTATCTGGCCATCAGCGCTGACAGCACCATCGCAACGGCCATCGGCAAGTTGCACGGCTGGCTGCTCCAGGGCAGGCCCGGTGGTGACGCCGGCATGAATTTCATACCCGGCAACCGGGGCTGCTTCCAGGTTCAGCGTGCCGGCAACGTTGCGCAGTTGCTTCTCGGCTTCGAGCACCGTGGCGTAATCGAGCAGGCCAAGCCCCGGGCTGGAGCCGGCGGCCCCTTCGAGACCAAGCGGGTCATGTACTTCGCGGCCCAGCATCTGCAGGCCACCGCAGATCCCGATCAGCTTGCCGCCATAGCGCAGGTGCCGGTCGATGGCCTTGTCCCAACCGCGCTCACGAAGTTGCGCCAGGTCGCCGCGCACACTCTTGGACCCGGGCAGGATGATCAGGTCGGCGGCCGGTATCGGCTGGCCCGGGCCAATGAACTGCAGGTCCACCTGGGGGTGCAGGCGCAGTGGGTCGAAGTCGGTATGGTTGCTGATACGCGGCAGCACCGGGACGATCACCTTGAGCACGCGCTCGGCCTTTGCCCCCTGGCGTGCGTCGATGCCGTCTTCGGCTTCCAGATGCAGGTCGTTAACATACGGCAGCACGCCCAGTACCGGCTTGCCGGTGCGCTGCTCCAGCCAGTCCAGCCCCGGCTGCAGCAAGGCGATGTCGCCGCGGAAGCGGTTGATGACAAAGCCCTTTACCCGCGCCTGCTCACTGGGTGACAGCAGTTCCAGAGTGCCGACCAGATGGGCGAAAACACCACCACGATTGATGTCGGCAACCAGGATCACCGGGCAGTCCACCGCTTCGGCAAAGCCCATGTTGGCAATGTCCCCGGCACGCAGGTTGATCTCCGCTGGCGAGCCCGCACCTTCGACCATGACCACCGGCCAGGCAGCACTCAGGCGCTGGTGGGAAGCCAGCACCGCCTGCATGGCGATAGCCTTGTAGTCGTGGTAGGCCACCGCGTTCATGCTAGTGACGGCGCGGCCATGGATGATCACCTGGGCGCCGGTATCGCTGTTGGGCTTGAGCAGCACCGGGTTCATGTCGGTATGCGGTTGCAGGCGGCAGGCCTGGGCCTGCACCGCCTGGGCCCGGCCGATTTCACCGCCGTCGGCGGTCACCGCGCTGTTCAGCGCCATGTTCTGCGGCTTGAACGGCACCACGCCAACGCCCTGGCGCAACAGCCAGCGGCACAGCGCGGTCACCAGCGTGCTTTTGCCGGCGTCGGAGGTGGTGCCTTGCACCATGAGGGTGGTCATGCCATTTCCTTCTGATAGGCCGCCAGGGCCTGGGCCAGGCGCTGTTCGTCGGCCGCACAGGCTGGCAGCCCCAGGCGTATTGCCGGCGGGTGCTCGAACAGCCGCACCAGGATGCCGTGGCGGGCGAGAAAGTCATGCAGTTGCGCAGCCTGCTCGCTGCGCACGTACTGGAACAGGTCGCAACCGCCGCTGGGCGCCAGGCCGGCGCTACGCAACAGCACCGCCAGCCGCCGGCTGGCTGCAGCGCAGCGTTCGACCTGCACACGCTGGGCGTCGTGGTCGGCCAGGCTGGCCTGGGCCAGCACTCGGGTCGGGCCATTGACGGTCCACGGCCCAAGCAACTCGGCCAGGTGCAGCAGCAGGCTGCGTTCGGCGGCAACGAACCCCAGGCGCACGCCGGCCAGGCCGAAGAACTTGCCGAACGAGCGCAGCACTATCAGCCCCGGGCGCTCGGCACAATCGACCACGCTTTGCGCCGGGGTGTTGTCCATGAACGCTTCGTCGACCAGCAGCCAGCCACCGCGGGCGGCCAGGCGGGCGTGCCAATCCAGCAGGCGTTCACGCGGCACCCGGCGGCCGGTGGGGTTGTTGGGGTTGACCAGCACCAGTACGTCGAGGCTGTCGAGCGTCGCCTCGACCTGCGCTTCGTCCAGCTCCAGCAACTGATGCCCCGCCCGTTGCCAGGCGTATGGGTGCTCGGCATAGCAAGGTGTCAACACCCCTACCCGGCCGGCTGCGCGCAACAGCGGCAAGGCCTGGATCGCGGCCTGGGAACCGGCCACTGCCAGCAATTGGCGTGCGCCGTAATACGCACGCGCGGCGTCCTCCAGGCCGTCCTCGGTCTCCGGCAGGCGCGCCCAGGCCTCCATTGGAATCGGTGGAATCGGGAAAGGCCATGGCGCAATGCCGCTGGACAGGTCGAGCCACTGCTCGCGAGCGATGCCGTATTGCCGTACCGCCCGCAGCAGGCGGCCTCCGTGTTCAAGCATTGATATAGGCCCCCAGGCAGATCACCAGCAGCCACAGCCATACGCCGCGCTGCACCAGGCCCCAACCGCGTTCGATGGCGTCGGCGTCGGCCATTGGCCCGTCACCCAGGCGTGGCCGCTCATGCAGTTCGCCGTGGTACACCGCCGGGCCACCGAGTTCCACACCTAACGCACCTGCACCGGCGGCCATCACCGGCCCGGCATTGGGGCTGTCCCACAGCGGGCCCTGCTTGCGCCAGCAGGCCAGGGCCAGGCGGGTCTTGCCCAGCAGCGCGTAGGTCAACGCCACCAGCCTGGCAGGAATATAGTTGAGCACATCGTCGACGCGCGCCGCGCACCAGCCGAAGCGTTCGAAGCGCTCGTTGCGATAGCCCCACATGGCATCCAGGGTGTTGCTCAGGCGGTACAGCACCACGCCCGGCGCGCCTGCGACCACGAACCAGAACAGCGCGGCGAATACCGCATCGCTGCCATTCTCCAGCACCGATTCGGTGGCCGCCCGGGCCACCGCAGGTTCGTCCAGTTCGCGGGTTTCGCGGCTGACCAGGTAGCCCACACGGCGCCGTGCTTCTTGCAGGTCACCCTGGCGCAAGGCACTGGCCACCGGCAACACGTGCTCGCCCAGGCTGCGCAGCCCGACGGCGCAGTACAGCGCCAGCACGTCGACCAGCCAGCCGATGTACGGCAGCCAAGACAGGATCAGTGCCACCAGGGTAAGCGGCACCACGGCCAGGAACCATGCGCTTACCCCGTGGCTGCGCCAGCCGCGCCCTCCGGCATTCAGGCGGCGCTCGAGGTTACCGGCCATGTTGCCGAAGGCCACCAGCGGGTGGCGCCGCTGCGGTTCGCCCAGCAGGGCATCCAGGGCCACCCCTGCCACGGTCAGCAAGGCCACGCTCATTGGCGCTCTCCCCATTGGTTCTCAAAGAGCATTTCACTCAAGGGCCGTTCCTCGGCCCAGTTTTCCAGCACCAGCATCGGTGCCGGGTAGAACTCGGTCACCGGCCCCAGGCACAGCACCGCGACCGGCTTGGCCCCGGTCGGCATGCCCAGCAGCGTCGCCAGCGCCTGCGGGTCGAACAGCGACACCCAGCCCATGCCCAGGCCTTCGCCACGGGCTGCCAGCCACAGGTTCTGGATGGCGCAGGCCAGCGAGGCCAGGTCCATTTCCGGCAGGGTGCGGCGGCCGAAGATATGCGGCTCGCGGTTGTCCATCAGGGCGGCCACCAGCAGCTCGGCGCAGTCGTTGATGCCTTCCACCTTCAGCTTCATGAAGGCGTCGGAACGTTCGCCCAAAGCTTCGGCGGTAAGCACCCGCTCTGCTTCCACCAAGGCCTGGATGCGCGCACGCAGGTCGCGCCGGGTGATGCGGATGAAACGCCAGGGCTGCATCAGCCCGACGCTGGGCGCCTGGTGCGCGGCAGCCAACAGGCGGCCCAGCACTTCCGGGGCCACTTCGCCACCGGCGAAATGGCGCATGTCACGGCGTTCGCCGATGGCCCGGTAGATCGCGGCGCGCTCGGCGTCGCTGTAGGCGTGTTCGCTCATGGTCGCAATAGCGCCGCCGCCGCGTCCGGGTTGGAGGGGAAGTAGAAGTGCACGTAGGACGCCGTCAGCCGACCCAGGCGGTAAACCGCTTCGTTGCCACGCCCGCCGTTAGGGCTCAGGCCACGCGCAATCGGCTGCAGTGCGGTATTGGTCAGCGAATGGTGATAGGTGTGCCCGCGCAAGGTGCCTTCCGGCAGCTCCACCGCCTGCAGGGCCAAGGCAGCCAGGCGCTTCTGCATGGTTGCCTCGCCAGGCAGCAGGCCAAGCAGTTCGGCACGCTCGCCGGCCACGTCGGTCAGGGCATCGAGCAGGTACAACATGCCGCCGCACTCGGCCAGCAACGGTTTGCCCTGGGCGTGGTGGGCGCGTATAGCCTCGCTCATCGGCGCATTGGCGGCCAGGGCGTGGTGGTGCAGCTCGGGATAACCGCCCGGCAGATACAGGCTGTCCACTGCCGGCAGTTCGCGGTCGTGCAGCGGCGAGAAGAACTCGAGCTGTGCGCCCAGGTTGCGCAGCAGGTCGAGGTTGGCGCCATAGGTGAAGGCGAAGGCCTCGTCCCGCGCCACGCCAATGCGCACACCGGCCAACGAGGCAGTACTGGCTTGCGGCTCGGGTTCGGCAAAGCTCACTGGCGGCGGCAAGGCAGCATCGCAACTGGCGCCAAGCGCCTCGGCAGCGGCATCCAGGCGCATGTCCAGGTCGTTCAGCTCGCTGGCCTGGACCAGCCCCAGGTGGCGGCTGGGCAGCTCTATACCACGCTCGCGGGACAAGCCGCCGTACCAGCGCAGGCCCTCGGTCAGGCTACCTTCCAGCAGTTGCGCGTGGCGCAGGCTACCCACCCGGTTGGCCAGCACACCGGCAAACGGCAGGTCAGCCTGGTAACGTGCCAGGCCCAGGGCCAGGGCGCCGAATGTCTGGGCCATGGCCGTGCCGTCGATCACCGCCAGCACCGGCACCCCGAAGTGGCGCGCCAGGTCGGCGCTGGACGGCGTGCCGTCGAACAGCCCCATCACCCCTTCGATCAGGATCAGGTCGGCCTCGCCGGCGGCTTCCCACAGCAGGCGGCGGCTTTCCTCGGCGCCGATCATCCACAGGTCGAGCTGGTACACCGGCGCGCCGCTGGCCCGCTCGAGGATCATCGGGTCGAGAAAGTCGGGCCCGCACTTGAACACCCGCACCTTGCGCCCGAGGTTGCGGTGCAGGCGGGCCAGGGCGGCGGTGACGGTGGTCTTGCCCTGGCCAGAGGCCGGTGCCGCGATCAGCACGGCGGGGCAATGGCGCTGGCTCACAGTTCCACGCCCTTCTGTGCACGGATGCCAGCCTGGAACGCGTGCTTGAGCATGCCCATCTCGGTCACGGTGTCGGCCAGTTCGATCATCTCGGGTTTCGCGGCACGGCCAGTGACGATCACATGCTGCATTGGTGGGCGGGCCTGGATGTCGGACAGCACCTGGTCAAGGTCGAGGTAGCCGTGCTTGAGGGCGATGTTCAGTTCATCGAGCACCACGAACTGCACGCTCGGGTCTTGCAGCAACTGGCGCGACACGGCCCAGGCAGCTTCGGCGGCAGCGATGTCGCGCTGGCGGTCCTGGGTTTCCCAGGTAAAGCCCTCGCCCATCACGTGGTAGCGCACCTGCTCGGGGAAGCGGCGGAAGAACAGCTCCTCGCCGGTGCTGTTGCGGCCTTTGATGAACTGCACCACACCGCACTGCATGCCATGGCCCAGGGCGCGTGCGAGCATACCGAAAGCCGAGCTGCTCTTGCCCTTGCCATTGCCGGTCAGCACCAGCAGCAGGCCGCATTCGTTTGGGGAATTGGCGATGCGTTCGTCGATGATCGCCTTCTTGCGCTGCATGCGCGCCAGGTGGCGTTCGTCGCGTTCGGTGGATTCGCTCATCAGGGTTCTCCGCTGGCTGGCGCCACGGCAACGCGCGGCGACAGGTAAAAGGCGGGCACACGGAGAACGCGCAGGGGCCGTGGCCGTACGCCACGGTGCACCGCGCATCACCCTCCGTGATGCCGTTGGCAGTATCAGGCCGGTCTCCGGGCTTGTGAGCGGGTCTTGGCCCAAGCCTGCGCGCCTTCCCGGGTGCTGACACCCAGTGGCCCTGCGCGGCCGCGACTCACCTACCGTTGCGGGGGCAGCGCCGGAATCGCGCCATGCTGGCACCCACCGGCTTCCCAGTTTCACCCTGCCCAGTCGGGGCTGGCAGGGCACCTGAAACACGCGCGAAGGTTAGAGGGTTGCACCGGGAGCGTCAATCGAAGCAGGCCGCTTTGCAGTCGAACAGGCACGGCCTGGGTAATGGCCAATTTACCTGGTTGTGCCACACTGGAGGCAGTGATATCACATAGCCATCATTTTCGGCTGAACGCGATTACAACGATAACAGGAGAGCGCAGCATGCGAGGCCAGATCATCAACAACCCGCGCCTGGAGTTTCTCGCCCCGGTGCTGGAGCGCTGGGGCGACTGCATCGACCGCTTCAACCGGTTTGCTGGCGATGCGGAAGCACCTTACTGGCATGGCGCCGCCGCCAATACCGGGCTGCTTGCCGCAGCGGCGTGGCAGGCTGAACTGGCGGCGCTGCAGCAGTTTGCCGGCAAGAAGCAGCGCGACGAAGGCGAACACGAAGGGCGCTGCGATCTGTCGATCAGCAGTGCCGATGAAGCGCTGTACCTCAGTGTCAGCCAGCGCTGGCCAAAAATCGCCCGGCTGGACATGGCCGAAGCCCTGCAGCAGACCGCTGCCCTCGCGCGCCAGGTGGCCTACCCCAGCCAGTTGAAGGCCGGGGCGCTGTTCATCAGCCCGTGGAAGGCTGGCCAGCATGCCAGCCCCGAGGAACTGCAGGACCTGGTCGACGATCTGCAGAAACATACCGCCTGTGCCATCGCCTGGTACTTCCCGTATGCCTATCGCAAGTTGCACAACGAGCTGGGGCAGTATCTCCCGGGGGTGGCGTTGTTGCTCAAGCAGGCTTGAATCGACTCCGGCTCGGGCCGGGCGACGTGGCTTCTGTGGGAGCGGGCGTGCCCGCGAAGAACCCAGCGGGGGGGCTGGCCCCGGCTGCGCGGGTGTGCGGGGGGGCCCCCGCTCCCACAGAGCCCCATTTAAGTTTCCTGTCGTAGTGAAGCGAGCCACCGCAGGTGCCCCACGCACAGCCATCATGAGGAGTCAATCCCGATTACTGGTATTACACGGCTGCGGTTTCTGACGATTTTTGCTTTTGCTCTTGCTCTTGCTCTTGCTCTTGCTCTTGCTCTTGCTCTTGCTCTTGATCTTGATCTTGATCTTGATCTTGATCTTGATCTTGATCTTCGCGACTTCAGGAGGCCGAGCAGAGGTCTTGCGGAGGGAGGTGAC
>NZ_JADLJS010000078.1 GCF_015680405.1 Pseudomonas pudica | reverse complement strand
CCCACAGGATATCACCAGGCCTGAGGCCGGTAACCTGTGGGAGCTGGCTTGCCGGCGATAGGGCCGGTACAGGTGACACATAGTCCAAGCTTGCCACGACGCCAGCCAGAGCTGAATATCCCAGATCAATACTTGCTTCACTGTGGATGTACCCGATGCCCGCTGCCTTTAACCCCGACCTCCTGCGCACCAGCCTGGCGCCGTTGACCGCTCGCCAGCCGTTGTCGGCGCAGGCGCAGGACTACCAGCGCTTCTACGGCTTGAGCCTGTCGGCCCACAGCTGGCTGGGCGGCTTCCAGGCCGCAGGCTTCGAGCTGGTCGGGCAGGCCTGGCTACCCGAGCAGCCAACCGCGACGCTGTTCCTGTTGCACGGCTATTACGACCATATGGGCCTCTACCGGCATGTGATCGATTGGGCGCTCAAACAGGGTTTCGCCGTGATCAGTTGCGACCTGCCCGGCCATGGCCTGTCCAGCGGCGAGCGGGCCAGCATCAGTGATTTCGCGGTGTATCAGCAGGTGTTGGAAGCTTTGTTCGAGCAGGCGCTCACGCTGCAGCTGCCGCGCCCCTGGCACCTTTGCGGGCAAAGCACCGGTGGCGCCATCGCCGTGGACCACCTGCTGTACCAAGGCGCGCGCAGCCCCATCGATGGTCAGGTCATCCTGTTGGCGCCGCTGGTGCGGCCTTGTGCCTGGCGCTGGTCAAAGCTGAGCTATCGTGTGTTGCGTCACTTCGTGAATGGCATCGAGCGGCGCTTCAGCGAGAACACCAATGACCCGAGCTTCCTGCCGTTCCTCGAAGCCGACCCGCTGCAACCGCGCCGCCTGCCAACGGCCTGGGTGGGCGCCTTGATCGACTGGGTCAAACGCATCGAGGCCGCGCCGCGCAGCACGCGGCGGCCGTTGATCGTGCAAGGAGAGGCGGATGGCACAGTGGATTGGCCCTACAACCTCGAAGTGCTCAAGGCCAAGTTTGCAGAGCCGCAGATCTTGATGCTGCCCGAGGCCCGTCACCACCTGGCCAACGAGTTACCGGGCATTCGCCAGCGCTACTTCGACTTCATCGACCAGCGCCTGGGCTGATCACTTCAGGTCGCTGCTGCTCTGGCCAACCGCCAGGCCTGCGCGAACGGCGGCCAGGGCGGCTTGGTAGTAAGCCTTGCCGTCTGGCGACTCGGCAAAGGTAGCGAACTCTTCCAGTTCGGCGTCAGTCAGGTCGCGGTAGACATACAGCAGGGTGTTGTTGAGGTCTTCGCCAATCTGGCTCATCAGACGCTGGCGCTGGCCGTCGAGCAGGCCTTGGGCCTGGCCGCCGCCGAACAGGCCGGGGATCATCGAGCTGAGGCTGTCGGCCGCCACGCCGGCGATGGCCAGGCTCACTTCGGCGCCGGCTTCGCGCGCCGGCAGGGCTTGGGCCAGGTGGCCGATTATCAGCAGGCGATCATCGCTGGCCTGGATCTTTGGCAAACCCTTGGCATTCCTGGCCAATTCGTCCTTGCGTGTGGCCTTGAGCTCCGCAGCCACCACCTTGCGCCCCAGCGGCGACTGGAAGAAGGCCAGCGCCGGTGCCGGGTTGGCCAAGGTTGCGCGCAGTTGCGCCTGGGCGCGACGGTCCACCGCCTGGGCCTGGAAACGCTGGTTGCTGTTGTTGACCAGCGCCTGGTACACGGCGGGTGGCAAACTGTTGCGGTAGCGTTCCTGGGCGGCGGTCAGGGCATCATTGAAATGGGCGCGCTGGTCGGGCCAGCCGGCGGCCTTGTACAGTTGATCCAGGTTGTCTGCCCAGACAGGCACGGTGCAGATCATCAGCAGAATCAGGGAAAACAGACGGCGCATTCAGGACTCCTGTCGGCAGGTGGCTATTGTCCGTGGCCGGGCGCCGGTTTGTCGAGATATCCGCGTGCTTCTCGGCCAAGTGGCGCTGTGCGCCGGCAGGGCTAATGGATATGATGCGCGCCATGCACATCTCCCCTGAACACCCGATACTTGCGGCCGTCGTCGACGATCTGGCCACCCATGGCTGGTCCCAGCAGGCGCTTTTTCTGCCTGCTGACCTGGTGCGCGCGCTGGCGGCCGAGTGCCGGCGCCGTGATGCCGAAGGCGAGCTCAACCCCGCGGGGGTTGGGCGCGGTGCTGCGCAGGAGGTGCGCGAGGCAATTCGCGGCGACCAGATCCAGTGGATCGATCCCGGCCAGGCCGAGGCCTGCGACCAATACCTGGCCGCTATGGACCAGTTGCGCCAGGCCATCAACCAGGGCCTGTTCCTGGGCCTGGAAGACTTCGAGTGCCATTTTGCCCTGTACCCGCCGGGGGCGTTCTATCGCCGGCACCTGGACCGTTTCCGCGACGATGACCGGCGCATGGTGTCGGCAGTACTGTACTTGAATGAAGACTGGCAGCCGCAGGATGGTGGCCAGTTGCGCATGTTTCTGGTGGACGGTGTCGAGCATGATGTCGAGCCGGTGGCGGGCTGCCTGGTAGTGTTCCTGTCGGGCGAGGTGCCCCACGAGGTGCTGCCGGCAGGGCGTGAGCGGCTTTCGTTGACCGGCTGGTTCCGGCGCCGTGGCAATGACCTGTTCTGACCTGCCCAAGGTGCTGGTCAGCGCCTGCCTGCTGGGGCAGCCGGTGCGCTATGACGGCCGCGCCAGCGGGCACCCCGACCTGTTGCAGCGCTGGCAGGCCGAAGGGCGCGTGGTGCCGTTGTGCCCGGAAGTGGCGGGTGGCTTGCGGACCCCACGGCCGCCGGCAGAGATACCGGGCGGGCAGGGTGGGGAGGTGCTCGACGGTGGCGCGCGGGTGCTGACGGTTGCGGGCGAGGATGTCAGCACCGAGTTCCTGGCCGGGGCGCAGCGGGCGCTGGAACTGGTGCGCCGGCATGGCATTCGTGTGGCCGTGCTGAAGGCTGGGAGCCCTTCGTGCGGCAACCGGTTGACCTATGACGGCACGTTCAGTGGTGTGAAGGTGGCCGGGGAAGGGGTGACCACGGCATTGTTGCGGCGGGCGGGGGTGCTGGTGTTCAGCGAGCTGGAGCTGGACGAGGCACAGCAGGCTCTGATTGAGTTTTCTGCTTGAACCTGTACTGGCCTCTTCGCGGGCTCGCCCGCTCCCACAGGGATAGCACCCGCTCCCGGGCCTGTGATTAACCTGTGGGAGCGGGCGTGCCCGCGAAGAGGCCAGTACAGGCAATAAAGAACTTACTGCCCGTCCGCAGTCTCAGGTACACCCTTGAACCACTTCTGCTCAAGTTCGGCAGTCCGCCCGCTGTCCTTGAGCCGTTGCAGTGCATTGTTCACCGCACTCTCGAACGCCGGGTTGTCCTTCTGGAACGGGATCACCAGCTGCTTCTCGCCAAACGGCAGGCTCGCATCGAGCGGGCCGTCATTCTTGGGCGATTCGCTCGACGGGGTCAGTGCGATGTCGTACTTGCCGGTCTCGACACCCGGCAGCACCTCTGCCGCGGGCGCTTCGATAAATTCGGCGCGCAGGTCCAGTTCCTTGGCCAGCGCCTGGCCGAAGTCGATCTCGAAGCCGCTCAGGTGGTCGTTTTCCTTGAATGCGTACGGCGAGTTGTCGACCTGTACGGCAATGCGCAGTTCGCCCCGGTCGGCAATTTCGTCTATCAGCTCGGCCTGAGCCAATGGCGTGATCAGTACCGCCAGCATTACTCCTATGGTCGAACGCATGAAAGCCCCTTTCTCTTTGGCATTTGAATAACCTTCGCCACGGCTTTTTTCCTCGCCGTGGTCGAGCGCAGCCTATGACCTTGAAGCCTCGGCCTTGTTTAACCCTGATTGAAATATTTCTGCCTCAGGATGTGAACATCTGGGCGCACATATCAACTAAGGTGAACCACCGCCGCCACTGGAATACTGGCGGCGGTCAATAAGTGAATCACAGGAGAAGTGAATGAACAGCCTATTTTCGCGTGCTGCCGTTGCTGGTCTGTTGATGGGAGCGTCAATGTTCGCCAGTGCCGCAGATGCCCTGAAAAGCCAGGAGCCGCCCAAGGATGCCAAGGTCTTCATCGTTTCCCCCGCCGATGGCGCCACGGTCGACAGGACCTTCACCGTCAAGTTCGGCATCGAGGGCATGGCGCTCAAGCCTGCGGGCGACAGCACCCCGCACACCGGGCACCACCACCTGCTGGTGGACGTGGATAAAGAGCCGGTGGCCGACATGCCGCTGCCATCTAGCCTGATGCCACAGGCCGGCACTGCACTGCCGGATGGCCCGCAAGTGCTGCACTTCGGCAAGGCGCAGACCGAAACCAGCATTACCCTGACCCCTGGCAAGCACACCCTGCAGCTGGTGCTCGGTGACCAGTATCACGTGCCGTTCAAGCCGAGCGTCGTGTCGCAGAAGATCACCGTCGACGTTAAATAGGTGTTGGGTTCTTCGCGGGTAAACCCGCGAAGCAGGCGACACCAACGTCACAGGCAAAAGAAAGGGAGGCCACCAGGGCCTCCCTTTTTCATGCCGCCAGCGAACTTAGAACAGGACGCGGGAACGGATGGTGCCCTTGACCTGTTGCAGCTTCTCTTGCGCCAGGTCGGAGTACTCGGCGTCAACGTCGATCACCACATAACCAACTTTCTCGTTGGTCTGCAGGAACTGACCGGAGATGTTGATGCCGTTTTCGGCGAATACCTTGTTGATCTCGCTGAGCACGCCCGGGATGTTTTCGTGGATGTGCAGCAGGCGGTGCTTGCCTGGGTGCGCCGGCAGGGCCACTTCCGGGAAGTTGACCGAGGATACCGACGTACCGTTGTCGCTGTACTTGACCAGCTTCTCGGCCACTTCCAGGCCGATGTTGGCTTGTGCTTCAGCGGTGGAACCACCGATGTGCGGGGTCAGGATCACGTTGTCCAGGCCACGCAGCGGGCTTTCGAACTGCTCGTCGTTGGAGCGCGGCTCGACCGGGAACACGTCGATGGCGGCGCCGATCAGGTGCTGGTCCTTGATGGCGGCGGCCAGGTGGTCCAGCTCGACCACAGTGCCACGGGCAGCGTTGATCAGAATCGCGCCCTTCTTCATCGAGCGGATTTCCTTCTCGCCGATCATCCACTGGGTGGACGGCAGCTCAGGCACGTGCAGCGAAACGATGTCGGCCAGGCCCAGCAGCTCGTGCAGGCTGGTGACCTGCACGGCGTTGCCCAGCGGCAGCTTGGTCAGCGGGTCGTAGAAATACACCTGCATGCCCATGTTCTCGGCCAGGACCGACAGCTGGGTGCCGATCGAGCCGTAACCGACGATACCCAGCTTCTTGCCGCGGATTTCGAAGGAGTTGGCCGCGCTCTTGATCCAGCCGCCACGGTGGCAGGAAGCATTCTTCTCGGGGATGCCGCGCAGCAGCAGGATGGCTTCGGCCAGTACCAGTTCGGCTACCGAACGGGTGTTGGAGTATGGCGCGTTGAACACGGCGATACCGCGCTCGCGGGCAGCTTCCAGATCGACCTGGTTGGTGCCGATGCAGAAGCAGCCAACGGCGACCAGTTTCTTGGCGCAGTCGAAGATCTCTTCGGTCAGCTGAGTGCGTGAACGGATGCCGATGAAGTGGGCATCAGCGATCTTTTCCTTCAGCTCGGCTTCCGGCAGCGAACCAGTGAGGTATTCGATGTTGGTGTAGCCGGCGGCCTTGAGGGTATCGACCGCGTTCTGGTGCACACCTTCAAGAAGAAGGAACCGGATCTTGCTCTTGTCGAGAGAAGTCTTGCTCATCTGCGTAAACCTGTATCCCGGAGAAAAAATGGCGAGGGTGATGCCAGGCGCAAAGGCAGCCTTAGCATGAACAGCGGGAGGGCTATGCTAGCATACGCGACACAATCTGAGCTTATCCCGACAGGTGAAGAGTGCTCAGGGTGACTATGAATAAGTCGAGAGTTCCAGCGATGACCCACCCCGCTGTTATTGATGAACTGATGACCCTTGTCGACCCTGGCAAGGTCCTGACCGACGCAGCTTCCCTGGAAGCCTATGGCAAGGACTGGACCAAGCACTATCCACCGGCTCCCAGCGCCATCGTCTTCCCCAAGACGGTGGAGCAGGTGCAGGCGATCGTACGCTGGGCCAATACGCACAAGGTGGCGCTGGTGCCGTCGGGCGGGCGTACCGGGCTTTCCGCAGGCGCCGTGGCGGCCAATGGCGAAGTGGTGGTCGCCTTCGACTACATGAACCAGATCCTCGATTTCAATGCCTTCGACCGCACGGTGGTCTGCCAGCCAGGGGTAATTACCCGCCAGTTGCAGGCCTATGCCGAGGAGCAGGGCCTGTATTACCCGGTGGACTTCGCCTCCAGCGGCTCCAGCCAGATTGGCGGCAATATCGGCACCAATGCCGGCGGGATCAAGGTGATTCGCTACGGCATGACCCGCAATTGGGTGGCCGGGCTCAAGGTGGTCACCGGCAAGGGTGAGCTGCTGGAGCTGAACAAGGGGCTGATCAAGAACGCCACCGGCTACGACCTGCGCCAGTTGTTCATCGGTGCCGAAGGCACCCTGGGCTTCGTGGTCGAGGCCACCATGCGTCTGGACCGTGCGCCGCGCAACCTCACCGCGATGGTGCTGGGAACCCCGGATTTCGACTCGATCATGCCGGTGCTGCATGCCTTCCAGGGCAAGCTGGACCTGACCGCCTTCGAGTTCTTTTCCGACAAGGGCCTGGCCAAGATCCTGGCGCGTGGCGATGTGCCGGCGCCGTTCGATACCGACTGCCCGTTCTACGCGCTGCTGGAGTTCGAGGCCAGCACCGAGGAGGTGGCCAACGAAGCCCTGGCCACCTTCGAGCACTGCGTCGAGCAAGGCTGGGTGCTGGACGGGGTGATGAGCCAGAGCGAGACCCAGCTGAAAAACTTGTGGAAACTGCGCGAGTACCTGTCGGAAACCATCTCGCACTGGACCCCGTACAAGAACGACATTTCGGTCACGGTATCGAATGTGCCAGCGTTCCTGCGCGATATAGATGCCATCGTGGCCGAACATTACCCGGATTACGAAGTGGTGTGGTACGGCCACATCGGCGACGGCAACCTGCACCTGAACATCCTCAAGCCCGAGCACATGAGCAAGGATGACTTCTTCGCCTCGTGCGCCAAGGTCAACAAGTGGGTGTTCGAGATCGTCGAGCGCTACAACGGCTCGATTTCAGCCGAGCATGGTGTGGGCATGACCAAGCGCGACTATCTGGGCTACAGCCGCTCGCCCGAAGAAATCGCCTGCATGAAGGCAATAAAGGCCGTGTTCGACCCTAACGGCATCATGAATCCGGGTAAGATCTTCGCACCTGAATAGAAAGCAGTATCCAGAGGAGTCGGCCATGAGTTACCAGCACCAGTACGTAGACGGCACACGCATTCACTTCCCACTGGGCAAGGTGGTGTGCATCGGCCGTAACTATGCCGAGCATGCCAAGGAGCTGGACAATCCGATCCCCACCGAACCGCTGCTGTTCATCAAGCCGGGCAGCTGCGTGGTACCAGCCGAGGGCGGCTTCAAGATCCCGACGGAACGTGGCTCGGTGCACTATGAGGCGGAAATTGCCGTGCTGCTGGGCAAGCCGCTGTCGACTCACCCGAGTGAGGAAGAGGTGCTGGACGCCATTTCCGGCTATGCACCGGCGCTAGACCTTACCCTGCGTGACGTGCAGGCCAAGCTGAAAGAGAAGGGCCTGCCCTGGGAGTTGGCCAAGTGCTTCGATGGCGCCTGCGTACTGCCGCCGTTCGTGTCGGCCGCCAGCTTCGAGGATGTGACCGACATCCCGGTGCGCCTGACCGTAAACGGCGAAGTTCGCCAGGACGGTAACAGCGCGATGATGCTGAACCCGATCGTGCCGATGATCCAGCACATGGCCGCCCATTTCTCGCTGCAGGCGGGGGACGTGATCCTGACTGGCACCCCGGCGGGTGTGGGGCCGTTCAATGTCGGTGACGAACTGGTACTTGAGCTGCCGGGTGTGAGCCGCTTCGAAAGCCGGGTACTCTGATTCGAAACCGCGTCGCCTTCTTCGCGGGTAAACCCGCTCCCACAGGAATATCACAAGCTTCAAACCTGTGGAGAACCCTGTGGGAGCGGGTTTACCCGCGAAGAGGCCGGTCCTGTTTACCGATTTTTCACACCTGATCCGGATAATGCGCGAATCTACGCCCATTTGCCCAGGACCCCCGCATGCCATCTCCCACCAGCGCTCCGGCAACCCCCAAGCGTCGTTTCTTCCTGCACTGGCC
Organism: Pseudomonas pudica; assembly: GCF_015680405.1. Lineage (GTDB taxonomy): Bacteria > Pseudomonadota > Gammaproteobacteria > Pseudomonadales > Pseudomonadaceae > Aquipseudomonas > Aquipseudomonas pudica. Next base: position 4,955 of record NZ_JADLJS010000078.1, on the reverse strand, counting down.
CTTCGGCCTGGCCGCGGCGGCGGTAATCGGCTATGGCGTTGCCGTGGCCATGCATTGGGATGATCGCGGCGCGCTGTGGGTCAAGGAAGGCTTCGAAAGCACCGCCGAGCGCAGCGAAAGCGTATGGCTGCCGGACTACCAGGTCGACATCGATGCCAAACCGCTCCCAGGCATGGACGACGATGAGGCCTCGGATGTGGCCTACAACCCGCGTACCCGCACCCTGTTCGCAGTCATGGGCAAGAACCCGATCCTGGTCGAACTGAGCCTGGACGGCGATGTACTGCGCAAGATCCCGCTCAATGGCTGGAACAACCCGGAAGGTGTCGCCGTGCTGGAAGACGGCTACCTGGCAATCACCGATGAGCGCCTGCACGACCTGACCGTGGTCAAGGTGGATGCACAGACCTCCTCGTTGAACCATGATGATTTCCAGAGCCGCGACCTGGGCCAGTCGGTGAAGAGCAACAAGGGTTTCGAGGCGGTGGCCTGGGACCCGCTGCGCCAGCGCCTGATCATCGGAGAAGAGCGCCCGCCCAGGCTTTACACCTGGAACACCGATGGTCGCAGCCCGCTCACGGGTGAAAAGCAGCCGTTGCCCAACGATGAACTGGACCTGCGCAACCTCTCGGCGCTGAGCGTCGACCCGCGTACCGGTCACCTGCTGGCGCTTTCCGCGGATTCCAACATGCTGCTGGAGCTGGATGAGCAGGGTCAGCAAGTCAGCTTCATGACCTTGCTCGGCGGTTTCAACGGCTTGCGGGACACCATTCCGCGTGCCGAAGGGGTGGCCATGGACGACAAGGGCAACCTGTATATGGTCAGCGAGCCGGCCCTGTTCTATCGCTTCAGAAAGAACTGAGCCCAACATCCGACTTTTCGGATGCTGGCATTAAGCTTTACTTCAGTTGTTCATGGTTAGATTCGCCACCCCTATGTCGAGTCTGAACTCATGCGCCGTTTTGTTCGCCCGTTCCTTGTCCTGGCCGCCGTCGGCCTGCTCCTGCTCGGCCTGGCCGGGCAGCAGTTCCGCCTGTTCGAGCGGGGCTGGTTCAACCTCAAGGTCTGGTGGCAGCCTGCCGAGCAGAGCATTGGCCTGGACCGTTACCGGGTGGTGGTGGAGGCGCAGCCGGTCGAAGGGCTGGATGACGACCTATCGGCGCTGACCTACGATCCCGATCGCAAGACCCTGTTTACCGTCACCAATGCCCGCTCGGAGCTGATCGAGCTGTCGCTGGACGGCCGGATCCTGCGCCGGGTACCGCTGACCGGCTTCGGCGACCCGGAAGCCGTGGAGTACGTCGGGCCCAACAGCTATGTGATCACCGACGAGCGTCAACAGCGGCTGATTCGCGTGCGCCTGGAGGACGACACGATGTTCCTCGATGCCGGCGATGCCGAGCAGCTGACCCTGGGCATCGGCCTGAACGGCAACAAGGGTTTCGAGGGGCTGGCCTACGATTCGGCGGGCAAGCGCCTGTTCGTGGCCAAGGAGCGTGACCCGATGCTGATCTACGAAGTGCATGGTTTCCCGCACGACAACCCTGAGCAGCCCTATGCGGTGCATGTGGTGCAGGACCGCAAGCGCGATTCGCGGCTGTTCGTGCGGGACCTGTCGAGCTTGCAGTTCGATGAGCGCAGTGGGCACCTGCTGGCGCTGTCGGACGAGTCGCGGCTGGTACTGGAGCTGGATGTGGAGGGCCGGCCGCTGAGTACCTTGTCGTTGCGCAAGGGGTTCCAGGGGTTGCAGGCGACGGTGCCGCAGGCGGAGGGGATTGCGATGGATGAGGCGGGGACCATCTATCTGGTCAGTGAGCCGAACCTGTTCTATGTGTTCAAACAGCCAGCGGAGTGAGCAGCACAAGGCTGCCCCTACAGGAAGTCGCGTACTCTTGTAGGAGCAGCCTTGTGTTGCGAATCGAGGGCGAAGCCCTCGCCGCAGGTTACTCGGCCTTCAGGCTTTTCACGCCCTCAGAGGTACCCAGCAGCAGCAAATCTGCCGGACGCGCCGCGAACAGGCCGTTGGTCACCACGCCAACGATGGCGTTGATCTGCGCTTCCAGCTCCACCGGGTTGGTGATCTGCAGGTTGTGCACATCGAGGATCACATTGCCGTTGTCGGTAACCACGCCTTCACGGTACACCGGGTCACCACCCAGCTTGACCAGCTGACGCGCCACGTGGCTGCGGGCCATGGGGATCACTTCGACCGGCAGCGGGAAGGCGCCCAGCACCGGTACCAGCTTGCTGGCGTCGGCGATGCAGATGAAGGTCTTGGCCACGGCGGCGACGATCTTCTCGCGGGTCAGGGCTGCGCCGCCGCCCTTGATCAGGTTCAGGTGCGCGTCGCTCTCGTCGGCGCCGTCCACGTAGAACTCCAGCTCGCTGACGCTGTTCAGCTCGTAGACCGGGATGCCATGGCCCTTCAGACGCTGGGCGGTGGCTTCGGAGCTGGCGACCGCGCCGTCGAAGGCGGTCTTGTGCTGAGCCAGGGCGTCGATGAAGAAGTTGGCGGTCGAACCGGTGCCGACGCCGACGACGCTCTTTTCATCCAGCTTGGGCAGAATGAAGTCGACAGCGGCCTGGGCGACGGCCTGTTTGAGTTGGTCCTGGGTCATGCGGGCTCCGAGAGGGGCAGGGCGGTTTCGAAAAGAGCCTAGTATAACGGCTCGGGCGGCTTTGCTGTGGTCGCCCGACGTAGCGCTGGGGTAGACTCCCAGCCCTTGTCCCGCGGCCCAGTGATGCTTTCCCGATGCTCGAACAGTACGTCAAGAAGATCCTCACCTCGCGCGTCTACGACGTTGCGGTAGAAACCCCGCTGCAGAGCGCCGGGCAGCTGAGCAAGCGGCTGGGCAACCAGATTCTGCTCAAGCGTGAAGACCTGCAGCCGGTGTTCTCGTTCAAGATTCGCGGGGCCTACAACAAACTGGCCCAGCTGACCCCGGAAGATCTGGCCCGTGGCGTGGTCACCGCCTCGGCAGGCAACCACGCCCAAGGCCTGGCACTGGCCGCGCGCGAGATGGGCATCAAGGCCACTATCGTGATGCCCAAGACCACCCCGGAGATCAAGGTCGAAGGCGTGCGTTCGCGGGGCGGCAAGGTGGTGCTGCATGGCGACTCGTTCCCCGAGGCGCTGGCCTATTCGCTGAAACTGGTCGATGAAAAGGGCTTCGTCTACGTGCACCCCTACGACGATCCGCACACCATCGCCGGGCAGGGCACCGTGGCCATGGAAATCCTGCGCCAGCACCCAGGCCAGCTGGACGCGATCTTCGTGCCGGTGGGTGGCGGTGGCCTGATCGCTGGCATTGCTGCCTACGTGAAGTACCTGCGCCCGGAAATCAAGGTGATTGGCGTCGAGCCGGACGACTCCAACTGCCTGCAGGCGGCCATGGCGGCCGGCGAGCGCGTGGTGCTGCCGCAGGTCGGGCTGTTCGCCGACGGCGTGGCGGTGGCGCAGATCGGCCAGCACACCTTCGATATCTGCCGCCATCATGTGGATGAAGTGGTCACCGTCAGTACCGACGAGATCTGTGCGGCTATCAAGGATATCTACGACGATACCCGCTCGATCACCGAGCCTGCCGGCGCCTTGGGCGTGGCAGGCATCAAGAAGTACGTCGAGTTGTACGGCGTGACCGGGCAGACCCTGGTGGCCATCGACTCCGGTGCCAACGTCAACTTCGACCGCCTGCGCCATGTGGCCGAGCGTGCCGAGCTGGGTGAAAAGCGCGAAGCGATCATCGCCGTGACCATCCCCGAACGCCCGGGCAGCTTCAAGGCCTTCTGCGAGGCTATCGGCAAGCGCCAGATCACCGAGTTCAACTACCGCAAGCACACCTCCGACGAGGCGCATATCTTCGTCGGCGTGCAGACCCACCCGGAAAACGACCCGCGTGCGGCGCTGGTACAGCAACTGACCGAGCAGGGCTTCCCGGTTACAGACCTGACCGACAACGAGTTGGCCAAGTTGCATATTCGCCACATGGTCGGTGGCCATTCGGCCGGTGCCAGTGACGAGATGGTGCTGCGCTTCGAGTTCCCCGAGCGGCCGGGGGCGCTGTTCAACTTCCTCAACAAGCTGGGCGGGCGCTGGAACATCTCGATGTTCCATTACCGCAACCATGGCGCCGCTGACGGGCGCGTGGTGGCGGGGTTGCAGGTGCCGGAGGACGAGCGCCACCTGGTGCCGTCGGCGCTGGCGAAGATCGGCTACCCGTACTGGGACGAGACTGACAACCCGGCTTACAAGCTGTTCCTGGGCTGAGCGGCTAAGCTAAGCCAGATATCTCGCTTTTTGTAGGAGCGGCCTTGTGTCGCGATGGGCCGCTCCTACAAGGGTTAGGGGCTGCTGCAAAAATGGCCTGACAAAGGACAATTCGGACATGGAACACCTGACCACCCTCAAGACCCTGCACATCATCGCCACTGCGCTCCTGCTGCTGGGCGCTCTGGGCCTGGCGCTCTGGACCGTGCGCGCCCGCCGCCAGGGCGATGCCGAGGCCTACGCCAAGCTGCTGCGTCGGCCGCTGGTGTTCGTCTGGCTGGTAATGGGCCTGTGCCTGGTGAGCATGCCGTTCACCGGCTGGTGGCTCGTGCACCTTGTGGGCTGGCCGCTGGGGCAGACCTGGGTGCTGGCGTCCAGCGTCATATATACGCTGGGCGCGTTTGCCGTGTGGTGGCTGCTGGTGCGGTTGAACCGGCTGCGCAAGGCCGAGGTGGTGGGGTTGCGCTTTACTCTGGCACTGGCGGTGTTCAGTGGGGTTTGCTTCCTGTCCATCGCCGGGCTGATGGGGGCCAAGCCGGTCTGATGGAGTTTGGGGCTGCTCTGCAGCCCATCGCCGGCAAGCCAGCTCCCACAAAAGTGGACTGCCCCCAAGAAGTTGGACAAAAAATCCAACCCTTGGGGGACCTATGGGCAAATACACAGAGCAATTCAAGCTCACAGCCATCTC
>NZ_JADLJS010000077.1 GCF_015680405.1 Pseudomonas pudica | reverse complement strand
TGATCCCATCCCGAACTCAGCAGTGAAACGATGCATCGCCGATGGTAGTGTGGGGTTTCCCCATGTGAGAGTAGGTCATCGTCAAGATTCAAATCCAAAGCCCCTGTCTGCGATGCAGACAGGGGCTTTGTCTTTTCCGGGGGAGCTTTCAGGTGAGCGCGCTTCCCGTGTAGGAGCGGCCTTGTGTCGCGATAGAGTCAGAACTGGTAGCTGACCGTGGCACTGACATTTCGCTCTTCACCCATATAGCAGTAGTTCAGGCTTGCACACGAGGTGATGTAGCTTTCATTGGTGAGGTTATTGGCATTCAGGCGCACATCCATCCCCCGGAGGCCGACCTTGCCCAGGTCATAGCCGATCGAGGCGTCGAACAGGGTATAGGAGGGCACCTTCATGCTGTTTTCCGCATCCACCCAGCTGTATCCCACATAACGCACCCCACCGCCCAAGCGCAGGCCATCCAGTGCCCCCTGGTGGAAGTTGTAGTCAGCCCAAAGCGAAAACATCTGTTTCGGTGCCTGTGTTGGCGAATTGCCTTTGTTATCCAGGTTGCCAGACACCAGGCTGGGCATCGACTTTGTGTATTCGATATCGGTAAAGGTATAGCCGCCCAGCAGCTTCAAGCTGTCGGTCAGCTGCAAATGGGCCTCCAGCTCAAGCCCTTGTGAGCGCACTTGCCCTACAGGGCGATAGAAGTCCTCGTCAGGCTGCTTCGAGGCCAGGTTCTCCTGCTCGATGTGGAACACCGATGCGGTGAACAGGTTGTCGGTACCCGGCGGCTGATACTTGAGACCTGCCTCCCATTGAGTGCCCTCGGTCGGTGCAAGAGGGCGGCCTTGCTGGTCGGACACGGTATTGGGGTTGAATGACTCCGAGTAGCTGACATAGGGAGCGATGCCGTTCTCGAACAGGTAGAGCACCCCTGCGCGGGTAGTGAACCTGGAGCGCTGGTCACTGACCTTGGCGTTGCTGTCGCGATTCTCCTCGGACACCCTCACCCAGTCCTGGCGCAGTCCCAACGAGAAGCGCCATTGGTCCAGCTCCACCAGGTCCTGCAGGTAAACGCCCGTTTGCTGCAGGCGCCGCTGGTAGCGATTCTCGCCCAGCACCTGAAGGTTGCCGTTGCCGTATTGCGGGTTGCCGGCATCCAGCGGATCGACTGTGCCATAACGCCAAGCCACGTCGGCCTTGCGTCGCTGATAGTCGGCGCCCAGCAGCAGGGTGTGTTTGGCGGCCCCGGTGAAGAATTCCGCCTGCAGCATGTTGTCGATGATGTACGAATGCAGGCGTTCGTCGCCGCCGGTATAGGCGCGGTTGAGGATATTGCTGTCGGCATCCGCCCAACCGGCGGAATACACCTGGTCCATCGACACGTCGGAATCCTGATAGCGGAAGTTCTGGCGAGCCGTGAACACATCGTTGAAGCGATGCTCGAACTGGTAGCTGAAGGACTGTTGGGTACGCTCGTAGTTGTCGATACCCGGTTCACCTTCGAAGAAGTGGTCCGACAGGCGCAAGCCGTTGCGCTTGTGCAGCATGCCATCTGCGGGGTTACCGCCGTGATAGCCGCCGTTGGGGTCGTGTTGCAGGTAGGCCTGCAGGGTCAGCGAAGTATCTTCGTTGAAGTCGATACTGACGGCCGGCGCGATGGCGTAGCGTTCTTCCTTGTTGTGATCGAACTGCGTGTCGGAAGCATCCGCCAGGCCTGTCAGGCGATAAGCGATATGCTTGTCGTCATCCACGGGGCCGCTGAAGTCGAAACCCGTGCCACGCTGGCCTTGGGTACCAAGGGTGGCCTGGACTTGATGGTAGGGGGTAAACAGCGGCTTTTTGGTGGTCAGTGCCACCAGGCCTCCTGGCGAGCTACGGCCATACAGTACCGAAGAAGGTCCCTTGAGAATATCGATGCGCTCAAGGAAGTACGGGTCCACCTGCATGGTGCTGTAGGTGCCGTTGTCTCCCATCGACTTGAGCCCGTCGACATAGATGTTGTCCACCGAGCCGTCGTTGAAGCCACGCATGGCTACATAGTCATAACGATGGGTCGCCCCGTAGGGGTTGGTCAGTACCCCAGGTGTGTAGCGCATGGCTTGGGCAACGGTTTGGGAGCCTTGGTCGGCGATCTGCTGTCGAGTAACCACCGAGACCGATTGCGATGTCTCTACCAGTGGCATGCTGGTCTTGGTCGCAACTTGGCTATGGGTAGCGTTGTAACCCTCCATGCTGCCCAGTGCATTGCCGAGAGTGAAGCTACGGATGTCGGTGTCTGGCAATGACAATGCAGCGCCTTGGGGTTGTGCCTGCAGCACGTAGCTGCGGCCATCTTGGCTGACGGCTTCCAGGCCGCTGCAATTGAGCAACTGGTGCAATGCCTGATCAATCGGGTATCGCCCCTGCAGGCCATTCGACTGCAAGCCTTGGGTGAGCTGGGGTGTACTAGACAGGGTGATGCCAGCCTGGCGGGCGAACTGGTTGAGCACGTCATCCAACTGGCCGGCCGGGATCGCATAGTTGTGGCTCACCTGGGCCGTTTCAGCTGCTATGGACAGTTGCGTGACGGTTGTCAGGCTCAGGGCGGTGCCAAACAGGGCAGCCCGGACTGCTTTGCGTAAGCGTGCTGAGTGCAAAACAGGTCGAAAATCATTCGTATTGAAGGTGCGCGTGTACACTGCGGCGGTAGGCATGAGGGGTCCGTTGAAGTGTGAGGGCAGAAGGTGTTGCTTACTGTCCAAGCCGTACCGGCATTCAAAACCCGTCAAAAAAGTTATTGGGACCGCTATGCGCCCCATCGCCGGCAAGCCAGCTCCCAAAGGTATTGCATAGCTCTCAGGCCTTGAGATCCCTGTGGGAGCTGGCTTGCCGGCGATAGGCTGCACGCAGCCCTGAATGCAAAAGCCGCCTTCAGTTCAGGCCAGCCCCTCCACGCGAACCCACCAGCGTGTACGTTGGCGAAGCCGCACGGGCAGTGTACTTGGCAGCAGCTGCAGCAGCTGCTCCGGTTCTTCGAGGCGGAATACGCCCGACAGGCGCAAATCGGCAATGTCGTCGCTGCAGTCCAGATATCCATGGCGATAACGGCTGACCTGCGAGAGGAAGTCGAACAGCCGCATGTTCCGGGTGACGATCAGGCCCTCAGTCCAGGCCATCGCATCCATGTCTACCTGCTCGAGCCGGTGTGTACCTTGCGCATCCAGGCGCCAGTTCTGGCCGCTTTCCATCCATTGCAGCTGGCCATTGCCAGGCCGGTGTATCGCCACCCTGCCATGGCTGACACTGACCTGCGTGTAGTCGTTGTCCTGGCGCGCCACAAAGCGCCCTTCAAACCCTTCCAGCAACGCGTCACGAGTTTGCACAAGCAAGGGATGCTGCGGATTGCAGGCAATCATCAATTCCCCCTGTTTCAGGCGGACCAGGCGCTGTTGGTCATTGAAGGCCAGGTCGACGGCACTGCGGGTATTGAGTTGCATCAGCGAGCCATCGGGAAGCGCGAAGCTGCGCCGTTCGCCCGTACCGGTGGTGTAGTCCGATGCCCAGGCGTTGACCGCATCGAGATCTTTTCCCAGCCATGCCGCTGTCCCCACCATGGCAACGCCACCAAGCAGCTTCAGCGCCTGCCGACGGTGCAGGCGGCGCTGGCTGGTCTCCAGGGTCTGCAAAGCCAGCCCTGCGCCAGGGACGGCACTCAGGTCAAGGTCCTGATGCAGGTGAATAACCCGTTGCCAGGCCTGTTCATGTTCGTGGTGGGTAGTGCGCCATTGCCTGCACTGTTGCTGCACGGCAGGGTCATGCCCGCTCTCGCGTAGCCTCAGTATCCACTGGATGGCCTGCTTGACCGCTGTTGCGCCAGGCTGTGCGGCGGTCATCATGTCAGCACTCGTCGGCGTAGCGCAGTAGATAGCAATGGTAGAGCGCGTCGGCGATGTAGCGCTCCACGGTACGTACCGAGATCCCCATCTGGTCGGCGATGGCCTGGTGCTTCAGCCCCTCGCATTGGGCCAGCAGGAATGCGCGGCGTACTTTGGGCTTGAGGCCGTCGAGCATGCGCGCGATGCGCTCCAGCAATTCCAGCAGCAGCTCACGGGTTTCGACCGAGGGGGCCTGTGCTTCCGGCACCTGTGCCAGTGCCTCAAGGTAGGCCCTGTGCAGTTCCTCGCGCCGCCAGTGGTCGATCACCAGCCCGCGCGCGACCGTCCGCAGGAAGGCCCGTGGTGTGTTCAGTTTCAGGTTTTCGCGACGCTGCAACAGGCGCACGAAGGTGTCCTGGGCCAGGTCTGCTGCATCGGCGGCATTGCCCAGCTTGCTGCGTAGCCAGGCATGCAACCAGCCGTGGTGGTCACTATAGAGCGTTTGCACGGAATCGTTGCTGGGCATGGGTACGGGTGCTGCCATCAATGGACATTAATGATAATTAGTCTCATTGTTGGCTGGGCGCCGATCAATTTGCAACCCATCCGACTCCATGCGGGCAGTCACTACCCGCTAGCGCCCCAGTTGCGTATCCAGGTACCTGCGGATTACCCGCGATGCGTTATTCAGGTGCCGCTCCAGCACTGCTACAGCTTCGTCTACCAGCTTGTCGCTCGCCGCATCCGCCAGTGCGTTGTGATCGTCCTGGGTGAGCTTGCCCAGGCCCATGGACGAGAGATGAAACCGCAGGAAGCGCTCTTCCTCATTCAGTTCGTCCTCGATCAGACGCAGCAGCTTCTTGTTCGGCGCCTTGTTGTACAGCGACATGTGGAACAGGCGATTGAGGCGGCCGATTTCAGCGTGGCGGGTTTCGTTTTCCAGTTGCTGGATATACCCGCGGGCATTGTCGATGTCGCTGGCATCTAGCAGCGGAATCGACTGGCGCAGCGCTTCGGTCTCGAGCAGCACGCGCAGGGCATAGGTGTCCACCGCGTCCTCGCCGATCAACGGCGCAACCACCGCGCCCTTGTGCATTTCCACTTTCAGCAGCGATTGCGCTTCGAGCTGGCGCAGGGCCTCGCGCACGGGCATGCGGCTGACACCGAACAAGGTGGCGAGTTCTTGTTGTCTTACGGCGGTACCTGGGGGCAAGCGACCATCGAGAATGGCACTGCGCAGGCGTTCTTCGATCACGCCACGGGCCTGATGCGGCAACAGCTGCTCACTGGCCAGCACATTGCTCAATTTGATTTTCTCGGCCACGCGACGTCTGCCTCAACGATGACTAAAGTTGGATCCAATTACACTAGTAACAGCTCTTGGGGGCGTCAAACCTGTACTGGTGGTGGAACAGGCGCCCCAAAAGCGCGGCTATGGTGGATGAAGTCGCCCGGCAAAGGAAGCGGCCTCCAGAATGTTATAACCGGAAAGTGTAGGTCGACTGACCAGCGGGTGCATGATTGCAGGGTGCCATTGTTTTTTGCCGTGGCAAGCCGCACCATCGCTGCTTTCGACTGGCCTGAACAGGGCTTCGCAGTGGCGATATCCTGGATGCTCAAAACCGTTGTGCAACGTGTCGGCCTTGCTGCGCTGCTGGGCGGCCTGCTGCTGGGCGGTTTGCACGCGGATTGGGACTTTTCCCAGATCAGCCGCAAGTCGCAGGCACTCTATGGCCCCTTGGGCCCCGGGCAGGGTCGGATCGATGCCTGGCAAAACCTGATGGCCACGCAGAAGCAGGGTACGGAGCTTGAGCGATTGCAGGTGGTAAACCGCTTCTTCAACCAGCAATTGCGCTATGTCGAGGATATCGACCTGTGGCATGAGGTCGATTATTGGGCCACGCCGGTGCAGGCGCTGATCAAGGGCGCAGGGGACTGCGAGGACTACGCCATCGCCAAGTATTTCAGTCTGCGGCGCATGGGCATCCCCAGCGAAAAGCTGCGCATCACCTACGTCAAGGCGCTGCGGCAGAACCGGGCGCACATGGTCCTGACCTATTATTCAAGCCCACAGGCACAACCATTGGTGCTCGACAGCCTGATGGATGCCATCAAGCCGGCCAGCCAGCGTACCGACCTGCTGCCGGTGTACGCCTTCAATGGTGAGGGCTTGTGGCTGACGGGCGCCACAGGCAACAAGAAGGTCGGCGATACCAAGCGGTTGTCACGCTGGCAGGATTTGCTGAAGAAAATGCAGGCCGAAGGGTTCCCGGCCGAGCCGGTCTACTGAAGGAGCACAGATGTCACTGTTCAAACAATTGCTGTTGGCCATTTGCCTGTTCCTGGTGGTCGCCTTCAGTGGCAGTTTCATGGTCAGCCTGGAAAGCTCTCGCAGCCAGTACGTCAACCAGTTGCGATCGCACGCCCAGGATGCGGCGACCGCGCTGGCGCTGTCGCTGACGCCGAATATCGATGACCCGGCGATGGTCGAGCTGATGGTCAGTTCTATCTTCGACAGTGGTTACTACTCAAGCATCAAGGTCGTCGACCTGGGCTCCAATGCTGTGCTGGTGGAGCGCCACGCCGAACCGGACCCAGGCGGTGTGCCGCGCTGGTTCGTGCACTTGATCGGACTGGAGGCCGCCGGTGGCGATGCCATCGTCAGCCGCGGCTGGCAGCAGGCCGCACGCGTTGAAGTAATCAGCCACCCGATGTTCGCCATTGCCAAACTCTGGCAGAGCGCCCTGGGCAGCCTGGGTTGGCTGCTGCTGTGTGGCGCGGCCAGTGCGGTACTTGGCGCCTTGCTCTTGCGTCGCCAGTTGCGGCCGCTGGACTACATGGTCGAGCAGTCCCACGCCATTGCCCGCCGCGAATTCCTCAGCCTGCCCGAGTTGCCGCGCACGCCGGAGCTGCGCCGGGTAGTACAGGCGATGAACCAGATGGTCGAGAAGCTCAAGGCACTGTTTACCGAGCAGGCCGAGCGCAGTGAGCGGCTGCGTGCCGAGTCCTACCAGGACAGCCTGACTGGACTCTCCAACCGCCGTTATTTCGAGATGCAACTGAACACCCGGGTGAGCAACCTGGAAGAAGCGCGCGCCGGCTACCTGCTGTTGCTGCGGGTCCAGGGGCTGGCGGGGTTGAACGCCCGTCTTGGCGGCCAGCGTACCGACCAGTTGCTACAGGCCGTGGGTGAGCAATTGCGTCGCACCTGTGCCAGCTACCCGGAAACCAATGACCTGATTTCCCGTAGCCGTGGGGGCGAGTTCGCCGTGCTGGCGCCGGGTATGGTGCATGAAGAGGCGGTACAGCTTGCCCAGGCCTTGGAAGCGACGCTGCACAGCCTGCACGAAACGGGCGCCAGTGATATCGACCCGGTTGCTTGTATCGGCCTGGCGCCGTTCAGCCCCGGCGATTCACCGCAGGCATTGCTGAAGCTTGCCGACGAGGCCCTGGCCCGCGCCGAGAACCAGCCAACGCCGGGTTGGGTATGCCTTGAACAAGGCGTGGCTGCAGTTGCCGCGGACAGCCAGCATGTCTGGCATGAGCGGCTGGACCAGGCGTTCAACAATGGGCATTTCGAACTGTTCTTCCAGCCAGTGGTGGATTGCGCTTCTGCGCAACGAGTACTGCACCACAAAGTGATTTCGCGTTTGCAGGATGGCCAGGGCGAGGCGCTGCCGGCGGGACGCTTCCTGCCCTGGCTGGAGCGCTTCGGCTGGATGCCGCGGCTTGATGTGCTGGTGTTGGAGAAGGTGCTGGCGCATCTTCGAGGGCATGACCAGGTGTTGGCGCTGAACCTGTCAGCCGCCACCCTGGCCGACCCCAAGGCCCTTCAGCGTGTTTTCGAGCTTCTGGGCCAGAATACGGCGCTCGGCCCGCGGCTGGTTTTCGAAATTGGCGAGGAACAGTTGCCTGAGCAGGCGGCCCTGGAGCAACTCACCCGGCGCCTGCACGCGCTTGGTTTCGGCCTGGCGCTGCAACGCTTTGGTGGGCGATTCAGCATGATCGGCAACCTGGCGCACCTGGGGTTGGCGTACCTGAAGATCGATGGCAGCTACATCCGCAACATTGACCAAGAGCAGCACAAGCGGCTGTTCATCGAAGCGGTCCAGCGCGCTGCACACAGCATCGACCTGCCGCTGATTGCCGAGCGGGTAGAGACGGAAGGTGAACGGTTGATGTTGCGGGAGATGGGGGTGGGTGGGATTCAGGGGCAGTTGGTTGGTGAGCCTGCACCTTGGCGCTGACAACTTGCAGGTATCGCATGAGGGCATGCGGTCTCTTGTAGGAGCGGACTTGAGTCGCGAAAGGGCCGCACAGCGGCCCCGGGCTTTCAGCAAAGATGCATAAATCGCTGGGGCTGCTGTGCAGCCCTTTCGCGACTCAAGGCCACTCCTGCAGCGAGCACGGCAGGGATGGCGATCACCGCTCGCGCAACGCCTCCGAACGCGCCTTCATGATCGGCTTGAGCAGGTAGCTCATGATGGTCTTCTTGCCAGTCATGATATCGACCGTCGCCACCATCCCCGGAATGATCAGCAGAGGCTTCTCGTCAGTGCCCAGGTGGCTGCGGTCGGTGCGCAGCTTGATCAGGTAATAGGTGGTCTTCTTGTCTTCATCGGTGATGGTGTCGGCACCGATCTGCTCCAGCTTGGCCTTCAGCCCACCGTAGATGGTGTAGTCATAGGCCGTGAACTTGACCGTCGCCTCCTGACCAGGGTGCAGGAAGGCGATGTCCTTGGGCAGGATCTTCGCCTCGATGACCAGTGAGTCGTCCAGCGGCACGATTTCTATGATGTCGCTGCCCGGCTGGATCACCCCACCGATGGTATTCACCAGCAGCTGCTTGACGATACCGCGTACCGGCGAGGTAACCATCGTGCGGTGCACGCGATCATCCAGGGCCTTGCTGGTCGCCGTGGCCTTGTTCAGCTCGGTGCGCGCTTCGTTCAATTGGGTCAGCGCTTCGCTGCGGAATTTGCCACGGGTCTCTTCGATCTTGCTTTGCACCTCGCGAATGGCCGCCTCGGCACGCGGGATGGCCAGCGCCGTGGAGTCCAGCTGACCGCGGTTCTCCACTTCGGCGCGACGCAAGCGCAGTACCTCGACCTGGGAGATCGCACCGGTGGCCACCAGCGGCTCGGACATGCTGATCTCCTTGCGCAACAATTGCAGGCTGTTGGCGTACTGGGCGCGCTTTGAGCTGAACTCGCGCAGTTCCTGCTGGCGCTGTACCAGCTGTTGTTGCAAGCCACCGATCTCGTCCTGCAATTGCTGGCGCCGGCTCTGATACAGCGACTCTTCGTTCGCTGCCTGGCTTGGCGCGGCTTTGCGCAGTTCCTCATCAATCTTCAACGGGGTGTCACCTACTTCGGCACTCAGGCGCTCGACGCGCAAGGCCATCGCCAGGCGGTCGGCCTCGGTTTCACCCACGTTGGAGGCGAAGCGGGTTTCATCCAGACGCAGCAATGGCTGGCCTACTTCGACAATCTGCCCTTCCTTGGCGAAGATCTCGGCGACGATGCCGCCCTCCAGGTTCTGGATCTTCTGCACCTTGGACGACGGAATGGCCTTGCCTTCACCCCGCGTAACTTCATCGATGGGTGCGACGCTGGCCCACACGATCAGGAACACGAAGAACAGGATCACGCCCCATATGGTCAGCCGCACGACCCGCGGCGCATCCTCGATCAGGGCCTTGTTGACCTCTGGCAGCGGCTGGCCACCCAGTGAATCGGAACCCTTGAAATAGCGCCGCAGGCCGTCCTTGAACTGCCCCACATCCAGCTTATGCAACACTGATCTGCCCCTTCTTCAGCGCATCCATGACCGCGGCTTTCGGGCCGTCGGCGACAATCTGCCCGCGATCGATCACGATCAGCCGGTCCACCAGTGACAGCAGCGAGGCACGGTGCGTGACCAGCAGCATCGTCTTGCCTTCCACCACCGCCTGCAGTCGCTGCTTGAGGCGTTCTTCGCCGGTGTTGTCCATGGCGCTGGTCGGTTCGTCCAGCAGCAGGATCTGCGGGTTGAGCAAAAGTGCGCGGCCCAGGGCGACGTTCTGTCGCTGGCCGCCGGACAGGTTCTGCCCGCGTTCACCTACCTGCAACTCGTAGCCGTCCGGGTGCAACCGGGCGAACTCATGTACACCCGCCAGTTCGGCAGCCTGCAGAATCAACTCATCCTCTATGTAACGGGCCCCGCTGACCAGGTTGTCGCGCAGGGTGCCGGCCAGCAGCTGAATATCCTGGGGCACGTAGCCAATGTTGTGGCGCAGTTCGCTGACGTCGATCTGGCGAATGTCCACGCCATCGACCAGCAGCGAGCCGCTATCGGCTTCGTACAGGCCGACGATGAGCTTGGCCAGCGAGCTCTTGCCCGAGCCACTGCGGCCGATAATGCCCACCTTCTCGCCGGGGCGGATGGTGAGGTTGATGTTCTTCAAGGCCTGATTCTGTTGGTTCGGGTAGGTGAAATCGACTCCGCGGAACTCGACGCTGCCCTGCAGCACCTTGCGGCTCAGCGGGCGTTCTTCGAAGTTGCGTTCTTGCGGCAGTTCCATCATGTGGTCGGTGGAGACCATGGTCACCTTGGCTTGCTGATAGCGGGCGAGCAGGCCATTGAGCTGGCCCAGCGGGCCGAGGGCGCGGCCGCTGAGCATGTAGCAGGCCACCAGGCCGCCCATGCTCAGGTTGCCGTCGATGATCAGGTACACGCCGACGCAAATCATCGCCACGCCTGCCAGTTGCTGGATCAGCAGGGTGATGTTCATCGCCAGGCTCGACAGCACCTTCACCCGCAGTTCCAGGCGGCTGAGGGTGCCAAGGGTCTGCTCCCACATGTACTGGCGTTCGCTTTCGGCGTTGTTGACCTTTACTGCATCCAGTCCGGCAAGGGTCTCGATCAGGCTGGACTGGCGCTCCGAGGCCAGGGCCATGGTCCGTTCCATGGTCGCCATCAGTGGCCGTTGCAGGGCGTAACCAATGCCCAGGGCCAGCGGGAAGGCGATGATCGGGATCCACACCAGGTGCCCGCCAATGATGGCGATGACTATCAGGATCAGGACGGTGAACGGCAGGTCGATCAGGCTGGTCAGGGTCAGCGAGGCGAGGAAGTCACGCAGGCCCTGGAATTCGTGAATGTTCTGGGCAAAGCTGCCAACCCTGGCCGGGCGGTACTTCATCGACATGCCGACGATACGTTCGAACAGTGTTGCCGAAATGATCAGGTCGGTCTTCTTGCCAGCCAGGTCCAGGCACAAGCCGCGCAGGCCCTTGAGGATCAGGTCGAAGATGTAGGCGCCGGCGATGCCGATGGCCAACACCCAGAGGGTCGAGGTGGCTTGGTTGGGCACAACCCGGTCATATACGTTCATCACGAACAGTGGCGCGGCCAGGGCGATCA
Organism: Pseudomonas pudica; assembly: GCF_015680405.1. GTDB lineage: Bacteria > Pseudomonadota > Gammaproteobacteria > Pseudomonadales > Pseudomonadaceae > Aquipseudomonas > Aquipseudomonas pudica. The sequence continues at coordinate 3,120 of NZ_JADLJS010000077.1, read as the reverse complement.
GGTTGATCACCAGGCTGGCAGCGATCGCGTCGATATATAGCCACTTGCTGCGCAGCAAGGTATCGCGGAACCACGACTTCGCCCGCGGGATGAGGTTGCCGTGGTTGACATCGAACTTGTGCTGCGGCTGCGCGAAGAACACCCGGCCACTGTAATCGCTCTGCAGGGCTTCGCGGCTGACATGCACCTCGCCGCCATCGCTCTCGCTGAGCAGCAGGCGCGCGGTGTCTTCGTTTTCCCAGCCCAGCAGGACGGCGCTGCGGCCTTCCTTGAGCAGCAGCATGGCTGGCATGGCGATGCTCGGGATATGCTCCAGTTTACGCTGCAGCAGGCGCCCCTGCAGGCCGGCCCTGGCGGCAGCGCGGGGCAGCAACTCGGGGCTCAGGCGCTGGGCCGGCAGCGGCAGGCCGGTGGTCAGCATGACCCGGCTGGCGGGTTTCTGGTGCAGGACACACAGGCTCAGCAGACTATCCAGCAGGGGATCGTCATGCTGACTGCGTGGATCGTGGCTGAGTTGGACTCGACTGACTTCGGATTCCACGCGGCGCTCTCTTCATCCTTGTGGTGGGTGGGGTAGGTGGGCAGCCGTTCAGCTGGCTCACCCTGACGTTCAATGGCGCTGCCAGGCAGTGGTCATGAGGCTACGGCACGCTGGCGCTTGGGCAACCGGTCAATGGTCGCCTTGAATCGGTATCGAGTAAACAGTTCTACGGTCGATACTCCTGCAGACGATGCTGAGTGGTGAATGTTTCATTTTTGATCCAGTCAGCATACAGGCCGAAGCTATTCTGCAGCATAGCCTGCTATCCGGCTGGCAGCAGAGGTGCAGTTTCTCTCGACTTGTAACTTTGTCAGGAAACAGGCGCTGATTCATTGACGGTATTTTGCTGCTAATTAGTCAAAATTCATCTATTAGAAAGCGGGTCGCTGACTGTTCTGGACTAAAAATCGGCAAGGCTTTTCCTATTCGGGTTGGCAGTATTGCGCGGTTGTTTGCTATCCCATTGATCTACGGCAATTTGCAGTTCCGTATCGTGCTACCTGAAGGGCTGGTGATGCTGGTAAGTTCTCGGCGGCTGGTTGGCTGCCTTCGGCAAGGTTTGTGCTTGTTTTCGAGCATTGGCCTGCGAGTGAGCCGATTATTGACACCTGAGCGGTTACCTTTTTTCCGTATTTGCGGTTATCAAGATGTGGAAAAACGCTTTCAATGATGCGCGACATTGGTCCTTAAGAAACGTTTGGCTAAGGTTCAAATATCAATGTGACATTACATTGCCGATTGTTTAGGATGGCATGTGCAAGGTCAATAGTTTGGCAGTTAGTCAATTCCGAAAAGTTATAGACGGGATATTGACGTCAAAAGCGTCACGAGATCATCGACATAGTTCCGCCTGAAGTGGCCTGCAAGTGCCGCTCTGGCAGGGAAGTACCCATCGGGTCACACGGAGAGTCCAATGAGCAGCGTTGTAGCCATCGTCAAAAGTATTGTCGGCCAGGTTATTGCGGTTTCCCCAGAAGGCATCCGGCGTGTTCTGATCGAAGGGGACCGCCTGCTGTCCGGTGAGGAAGTGCTCACCGGACCAGGGGGGGCAGTTACTTTGGAGCTGGCCGATGGCCGCTTGCTTGACCTGGGTCGAGACAGCCAGTGGAGCGCTGATGCGCCAGACAGCAGCACCGACTTGAGCCAGGCTGCCGCACAAGCCGCGCCGTCGGTGGAAGAGCTGCAACAGGCGATCGCTGCCGGTGTCGACCCGACTACCGAGCTTGAAGCGACTGCGGCTGGCCCATCGTCGGCGGGCGGCGGCGCACTGGGCGGTGGCCACAGCTTTGTCATGCTCGAAGAAACCGCGGGCCGGGTCGACCCTACCGTCGGCTTCCCGACTGACGGGCTGGGCTTTGCTGCCGTGCTCGATGGCGAAGAGGTTGGCGTGCTGGATACCACCAGCAACAACCAGGTGACCACACCGACGACAGACACCAACGTTGCTACCGACCTGGTTCTTGGCGCTACCCCTTCCATCAGCGAAGCGGGTGGCATAATTGTTTATACCGCTACGGTTGGCCAGGCGCCGTCCACCAACTTGGTGATCACCCTGTCAAACGGGGCCGTAATTGTCATTCCGGCCGGGCAAACCTCGGGTAGCGTCAACGTCGTGGTTCCGGCAGGCGATACCCCGTATATCGACGGCGGCCAGATTTCGGCGACCGTAACGGGCACAACCGGGGGCGGTGGATTGACGGTAACCGTTCCGCAAACACCAGCGGTTACCCAGGTTACCGATACCATCGACACTACCACTGCGACCCTGACGGCCACTCCGTCGGTGACCGAAGGCGGGGTGATCACCTACACCGTGACCCTGAGCAATCCGGCCCAGACTCCGGTGACCGTAACCCTGTCCAACGGTCAGACCATCACCGTCGAAGCGGGCAAGACCCAGGGCAGCGTCGACTTCGAAACGCCAGCGAACGACGTCTACAACAATGGCTCGACCGTCAGCGTAACCATCGAAAGCGCCACCGGCGGCAACTTCGAGCAACTGACGCCGAACCCGACGCCGGCCCAAACCACGATCAACGACTCGGTCGACGCCACCACCGCCACCCTGACGGCCACTCCGTCGGTGACCGAAGGCGGGGTGATCACCTACACCGTAACGCTGAGCAACCCGGCCCAGACACCGGTGACCGTAACCCTGTCCAACGGTCAGACCATCACCGTCGAAGCGGGCAAGACCCAGGGCAGCGTCGACTTCGAAACGCCAGCGAACGACGTCTACAACAATGGCTCGACCGTCAGCGTAACCATCGAAAGCGCCACCGGCGGCAACTTCGAGCAACTGACGCCGAACCCGACGCCGGCCCAAACCACGATCAACGACTCGGTCGACGCCACCACCGCCACCCTGACGGCCACTCCGTCGGTGACCGAAGGCGGCGTCATCACCTACACCGTAACGCTGAGCAACCCGGCCCAGACCCCGGTGACCGTAACCCTGTCCAATGGCCAGACCATCACCGTCGAAGCGGGCAAGACCCAGGGCAGCGTCGATTTCGAGACGCCAGCCAACGATGTCTACAACAATGGCTCGACCGTCAGCGTAACCATCGAAAGCGCCA
>NZ_JADLJS010000076.1 GCF_015680405.1 Pseudomonas pudica | reverse complement strand
CCCCCCCACACATTCACGCCGGGGCGGGGCTTGGGGGCCCCCCCGGGGGGGGGGGGGGGCCCCCCGCTAAGAAGCCAGCACCGTTCCCCGGATTTTTACCCGAAATCAGTGCCAATCAGAGGAAAATCCCCCGACTGCGACCATACGTCATTGCCCCAAGCCCCCCCAGTGGGCGAAAATGGCCGCCTTTTTCGTGACACCACCTATTCAAGCCCCCCAGGAGATCAGCGATGCCCAGCCGTCGTGAACGTGCCAACGCCATTCGTGCCCTCAGCATGGATGCCGTGCAAAAGGCCAACAGCGGCCACCCAGGTGCCCCCATGGGCATGGCGGATATCGCCGAAGTGCTTTGGCGCGACTATCTGAAGCACAACCCGAGCAACCCGAACTTTGCCGACCGTGACCGCTTCGTGCTGTCCAACGGCCACGGTTCGATGCTGATCTACTCGCTGCTGCACCTGACCGGCTACGACGTCACCATCGATGACATCAAAGGCTTCCGCCAGCTGCACAGCCGCACCCCGGGCCACCCGGAATACGGCTACACCCCGGGCGTCGAGACCACCACCGGCCCGCTCGGCCAGGGTATCGCCAACGCCGTGGGCTTCGCCCTGGCCGAAAAAGTGCTCGCCGCCCAGTTCAACCGTGACGGCCACACCGTCGTCGACCACAACACCTACGTGTTCCTCGGCGACGGCTGCATGATGGAAGGTATCTCCCACGAAGTCGCCTCGCTGGCCGGCACCCTGGGCCTGAACAAGCTGATCGCCTTCTACGACGACAACGGCATTTCCATCGACGGCGAAGTGCACGGCTGGTTCACCGACAACACCCCGGCGCGTTTCGAAGCGTACAACTGGCAGGTGATCCGCAACGTCGACGGCCATGACGCCGACGAGATCAAGACCGCCATCGAGACCGCTCGCAAGAGCGATCGCCCGACCCTGATCTGCTGCAAGACCATCATCGGTTTCGGCTCGCCTAACAAGCAGGGCAAGGAAGACTGCCACGGCGCACCGCTGGGCAACGACGAAATCGCCCTGGCCCGCAAGGAACTGAACTGGAACCACGGCCCGTTCGAAATCCCGGCCGAGATCTACGCCGAGTGGGACGCCAAGGCTGCCGGTGCCAAGGCCGAAGCCGACTGGAACCAGCGCTTCGACGCCTACGCCAAGGCCTACCCGGAGCTGGCTGCCGAGTTCAAGCGCCGCGCCGCCGGTGACCTGCCTGCCGATTTCAGCGAGAAAGCCCAGGCCTACATCAACGAAGTGGCCGCCAAGGGTGAAACCATCGCCAGCCGCAAGGCCAGCCAGAACGCCCTGAACGCATTCGGCCCACTGCTGCCGGAGTTCCTCGGCGGTTCGGCCGACCTGGCCGGTTCCAACCTGACCCTGTGGAAGGGCTGCAAGGGTGTCGAAGCCAACGACGCCAGCGGCAACTACGTGTTCTACGGCGTGCGCGAGTTCGGCATGACCGCCATCATGAACGGCGTTGCCCTGCACGGTGGCCTGGTGCCTTACGGCGCGACCTTCCTGATGTTCATGGAATACGCCCGCAACGCCGTGCGCATGTCGGCGCTTATGAAGCAGCGCGTGATCCACGTCTACACCCACGATTCCATCGGCCTGGGCGAAGACGGCCCGACTCACCAGCCGATCGAGCAGCTGACCAGCCTGCGCAGCACGCCGAACCTGGACACCTGGCGCCCAGCCGATGCGGTGGAATCCGCCGTGTCCTGGAAAAACGCCCTGGAGCGCAAGGACGGCCCTTCGGCTCTGATCTTCTCGCGCCAGAACCTGCAGCACCAGGACCGCAACGCCCAGCAGATCGCCGACATCAGCCGTGGCGGCTACGTGCTCAAGGATTGCGCCGGCGAGCCTGAGCTGATCCTGATCGCCACCGGTTCCGAAGTGGGCCTTGCTGTTCAGGCGCACGCCAAACTGACCGAACAAGGCCGCAAGGTGCGTGTGGTTTCCATGCCGTGCACCAGCGTATTCGATGCCCAGGACGCTGCCTACAAGCAGTCCGTGCTGCCACTGGAAGTGGGGGCGCGCATTGCCATCGAAGCCGCTCACGCCGACTTCTGGTACAAGTACGTCGGCCTGGAAGGTCGTATCATCGGCATGACCACCTACGGTGAGTCGGCGCCGGCTTCGGCACTGTTCGAAGAGTTCGGCTTCACCCTGGAGAACATCCTGGGTACCGCCGAAGAGCTGCTGGAAGACTGATACAGGCGTAAGGCGAGGGCTTCGCCCTCGTTTCGCGACACAAGGCCGCTCCCACAAGGTACTGCGTACGCGGTACCTGTGGGAGCGGCCTTGCGTCGCGATGGGCCGCAACGCGGCCCCAACAGCCATCATGCGTTAGCGAGCCAACGAATGCCCCACCTGCGTCCCTACAAAGTTGCACTCAACGGTTATGGCCGTATCGGCCGCTGTGTCCTGCGCGCGCTGTTCGAGCGGGGGGCAAAGGCCGGTTTCGAGATCGTCGCGCTGAACGACCTGGCCGACCAGGCCAGCCTGGAATACCTGACACGCTTCGACTCCACCCATGGGCGTTTCCCCGGTGAGGTGAAGGTCGATGGTGACTGTCTGCATATCAATGGTGACTGCGTGAAGGTGATGCGCAGTGCCACCCCGGAAGGCATCGACTGGGCCGCCCTGGACATCGACCTGGTGCTGGAATGCTCCGGCGCCTACCACACCCGCGCCGATGGCCAGCGCTTCCTCGATGCCGGCGCGCCGCGGGTGCTGTTCTCGCAGCCGATGGCCAGCGAGGCCGACGTCGATGCCACGGTGGTCTATGGCGTGAACCAGGCCTGCCTGACCGGTAACGAGCGCCTGGTGTCCAACGCCTCGTGTACCACCAACTGCGGTGTGCCGCTGTTGCGTGTACTGGACCAGGCATTCGGCATCGAGTATGTGCAGATCACCACTATCCACTCGGCGATGAACGACCAGCCGGTGATCGACGCCTACCACCACGAAGACCTGCGACGCACGCGTTCGGCCTTCCAGTCGGTGATCCCGGTGTCCACTGGTCTGGCGCGTGGCATCGAGCGCCTGCTTCCGGAACTTGCCGGGCGAATCCAGGCCAAAGCGGTACGCGTACCGACCGTCAACGTCTCGTGCCTGGACATCACCCTGCAGACCGCCCGCGATACCAGCGCGGCCGAAGTCAACCGGGTGCTGCGCGAGGCGGCGCTGGAAGGCCCGCTGAAAGGCTTGCTGGCCTACACCGAGTTGCCCCACGCCAGCTGTGATTTCAACCATGACCCGCACTCGGCGATCGTCGATGCCAGTCAGACCCGTGTTTCCGGCCCCCGCCTGGTGAACCTGCTGGCCTGGTTCGACAACGAATGGGGGTTCGCCAACCGTATGCTCGACGTTGCCGAACACTATCTGCACGTCGTCCACCCAACCCGCAACAAACAGCCCTGAAGGACTGCATTCATGACCGTGTTGAAGATGACCGACCTCGACCTGCAAGGTAAGCGCGTACTGATCCGCGAAGACCTCAACGTGCCTGTGAAGGACGGTGTGGTAGCTAGCGACGCGCGTATCCTGGCAGCGCTGCCGACCATCAAGCTGGCCCTGGAGAAGGGCGCGGCGGTAATGGTCTGCTCGCACCTGGGCCGCCCGACAGAGGGTGAGTTCTCTGCCGAGAACAGCCTCAAGCCGGTCGCCGACTACCTGAGCAAGGCCCTGGGCCGCGATGTTCCGCTGGTCGCCGACTACCTGGATGGTGTCGAGGTCAAGGCTGGTGACCTGGTGCTGTTCGAGAACGTGCGCTTCAACAAGGGCGAAAAGAAAAACGCCGACGAGCTGGCGCAGAAGTACGCAGCCCTGTGCGACGTGTTCGTCATGGACGCTTTCGGTACTGCCCACCGTGCAGAAGGTTCGACCCATGGCGTTGCCAAGTTCGCCAAGGTCGCTGCTGCCGGCCCGCTGCTGGCAGCCGAGCTGGACGCCCTGGGCAAGGCCCTGAAGGCCCCGGCCAAGCCGATGGCAGCCATCGTTGCCGGCTCCAAGGTCTCCACCAAGCTGGACGTGCTGAACAGCCTGAGCTCGGTCTGCGACCAGCTTATCGTTGGTGGCGGTATCGCCAATACCTTCCTGGCCGCAGCCGGCCACCCGGTGGGCAAGTCGCTGTACGAGCCTGACCTGGTCGAAACAGCCAAGGCCATCGCCGCCAAGGTCAGTGTGCCTCTGCCGGTCGACGTGGTGGTTGCCAAGGAGTTCGCCGAGAGCGCCGAAGCCACCGTAAAGGCCATTGCCGACGTTGCCGCTGACGACATGATCCTGGACATCGGCCCGAAAACCGCAGCCCAATTCGCCGAGTTGCTGAAGTCGTCGAAGACCATCCTGTGGAACGGCCCGGTCGGCGTATTCGAGTTCGACCAGTTCGGCAACGGCACCAAAGTGCTGGCCAAGGCCATCGCTGACAGCGCCGCGTTCTCCATCGCCGGTGGCGGTGACACCCTGGCAGCCATCGACAAATATGGCGTTGGCGCCGATATCTCCTACATTTCTACCGGTGGTGGCGCCTTCCTCGAGTTCGTCGAGGGCAAGGTCCTGCCGGCCGTGGCAATCCTGGAAGAGCGGGCCAAGGCCTGATGACGGCGGCGCTTGGCAAAGGGAGCGGCCTGATGGTCAAGCAATTGCCTGTGATGATGCTGGCTGGCCTGCTGAGCGCATGCGCTGGCGGCCCGGCCTCGGATGCCGACACGGCGCAGCCGCCCAAGGGCGGTTGCTACCAGTCCGAGTGGCAGGCCGAGACCGTGCCGGTCATCAGCAAGCGCGTGGGCCCGGAAGGCCTGGAAAAGTACGACGAAGACCACCAGCGCAAGGCACCGGGTTGTCCTTGAGTCCGGCATTTCGTCGGGGCGGGCAACCAAGCGACCGCTGCGTGGTCATCTAGAGGATATGTAATGAAAGCGCTTTTGGCCGTGACGGCCCTGGCGACACTGGCAGGATGCTCGCTGCTGAAGCCGGCGCAACCCGCCCCGGCAGACGACTGGACCCGTTGGGTCTGCGACACCCAGGCGGAGGTGCTGTGGCGCTTCGCCGATGCGCAGCGCGACCAGGTCGATGTGCGCCTTGGTGGCGGCGACCAGGTCTACCGGCTCAAGGCCGAGCCGGGTGCTTCGGGTGCGCTGTACAGCGATGGCATGCTGGCCTTCCACACCAAGGGCGAAGAAGGCCTGGTGTACTGGGTGGCAACCAACGATCTGATTGGGCGGGGCTGCAAGGCACCGTGACTGGCCGGGCCGCGAGGGTGGCCCACACTACTTGAACAGCAACCGCCCCTGCGGCAGGCTTGCACGAAACAAACGACGCTTGTCGGGAGAGAGATACACAATGGCACTCATTAGCATGCGCCAGATGCTGGACCACGCCGCCGAGTTCGGTTACGGCGTACCAGCTTTCAACGTCAACAACCTCGAGCAGATGCGCGCCATCATGGAAGCGGCCGACAAGACCGACTCCCCGGTGATCGTGCAGGCCTCGGCCGGTGCTCGCAAATACGCCGGTGCCCCGTTCCTGCGTCACCTGATCCTGGCGGCCATCGAAGAATTCCCGCATATCCCGGTGTGCATGCACCAGGACCACGGCACCAGCCCTGACGTCTGCCAACGCTCTATCCAGCTGGGCTTCAGCTCGGTGATGATGGACGGCTCGCTGGGTGAAGACGGCAAGACCCCGACCGATTACGAGTACAACGTCCGCGTTACCCAGCAGACCGTTGCCATGGCACACGCCTGCGGCGTTTCGGTAGAAGGCGAGCTGGGCTGCCTGGGTTCGCTGGAAACCGGCATGGCCGGTGAAGAAGACGGCATTGGCGCCGAAGGCGTGCTGGACCACAGCCAGATGCTGACCGACCCGGAAGAGGCTGCCGACTTCGTCAAGAAGACCCAGGTCGACGCCCTGGCGATCGCCATCGGTACCAGCCACGGTGCCTACAAGTTCACCAAGCCACCAACCGGTGACGTGCTGGCCATCGACCGCATCAAGGAAATCCACAAGCGCATCCCGAACACCCACCTGGTGATGCACGGTTCGTCCTCGGTACCGCAAGAGTGGCTGGCAATCATCAACCAGTACGGCGGCGACATCAAGGAAACCTACGGTGTACCGGTCGAGGAAATCGTCGAAGGTATCAAGCATGGCGTGCGCAAGGTCAACATCGATACCGACCTGCGTCTGGCTTCCACCGGTGCCATGCGCCGCCTGATGGCGCAGAACCCGAGCGAGTTCGACCCTCGCAAGTTCTTCGGTGAAACCGTCAAAGCCATGCGTGACGTGTGCATCGCCCGTTACGAAGCCTTCGGCACCGCTGGCAATGCCTCGAAGATCAAGCCGATCTCCCTGGAAGGCATGTACCAGCGCTACCTGAAAGGTGAGCTGGCCGCCAAGGTCAACTAATCTTCTGGTATTAATGAAAAAGCCCGCAGCGATGCGGGTTTTTTCATTTTTGGGTGTTAGAACCTCATGCCTGTGCCGGCAAAGCGACCGTTAGTCGGCTACCGTATAGTTGAGGCACTGATAGCGTTCTGATTGCATTGCGTGTTATCCGCTCAGGTCTAGAGTACTAGTGGATCCAACCGTATCTTGAAGTCGGTCACATAATAGAGAAGCAGCATGGATGGCGCTCACCCTCACCCCCAACCTCAGCCACTGGATGGCTGCTCGGTTCTTCTGGTGGTAGACGATTACCCCGAAAACCTCATCAGCATGCGGGCATTGCTGGCCCGCCAGGATTGGCAGGTGCTGACGGCAAGCTCGGGGATGGAAGCCCTGAGCGCGTTGCTCGAGCATGATGTCGACCTGGTCCTGCTGGATGTACAGATGCCGGAGATGGACGGCTTCGAAGTCGCCCGGCTGATGCGCGGCAGCCAGCGTACCCGGCTGACCCCGATCATCTTCCTCACCGCCAATGAACAGTCCGAAGCGGCCGTGCTCAAGGGCTACGCCAGCGGCGCCGTGGACTACATGTTCAAACCGTTCGACCCGCAGATTCTCAAGCCCAAGGTCCAGGCTCTGCTTGACCAGCAGCGCAACCGACGCATGCTGCAGCGCCTGACCCGTGAGCTGGAAGCGGCCAGGGCGTTCAACGCGTCGATCCTGGAGAACGCTGCCGAGGGGATTCTGGTAGTGGATGCCCAGGGCATCATCAGCTTTGCCAACCCGGCCATTTCCCGTTTGTTGTCAGCTCCGGTGCAGCAGTTGCAGGGCGCCCAACTGCTCGACCTGGTGCAACTGGCCAGTGCCAGCCTGTGGAGCGAATCGGAGTTCTACCAGGCCTACCTTGGGCGGCGCATCTTCCGCGTGCACGATGCCCAGTTGCGCACCCTTGGCGGCGAGCTGGTGCCGGTCGCGTTGTCTTGTGCACCGCTGCCGACAGAACAGCAAGCCATGGTGGTTACCGTGCTGGACATGTCGGTGGTGCGCAACCTGCACCAGCAGCTGGAATACCAGGCCGTCACCGACCCGCTTACCGGCTTGCTCAACCGCCGCGGGTTCTATCAGGCCGCCGAAGGTGCACTGCTGCGCAACGAGCGCTCGGACAAGGCGCAGGCACTGATGTACATGGACCTGGATGGCTTCAAGCGCATCAACGACTCGCTCGGCCACGACGCTGGCGACCGGGTGCTGCACTGGGTGGCCGAACAGCTCAAGGATTGCCTGGGCAGTGAAGCGTTGTTGGCGCGCATGGGCGGCGACGAGTTCACCGCGCTGTTCGACAGCCTGCCTTACCCGGAGCAGGCCGGGCGCTATGCCGAGCGGTTGCTGGAGCGCATTTCCATCAGCCACCAGGTGGAAGGGCTGGATGTGAGCCTTGGTGTGAGCATCGGCATCGCCACCTATCCGGATTGCGGCGCCAATGTCGAAGGCCTCTTGCGTGCGGCCGATGCGGCTATGTACGCGGCCAAGCAAGCCGGGCGCCAGCAGTATCGCTTCTACGATCAGGAGCTCAATGGCCGGGCGCGTTCGCGGCTGATGCTCGAGGACAGTGTACGCGCGGCCGTGGAGCAACAAGACTTCACTCTGGTTTACCAGCCGCAGGTTGGCTTCAACGATGGCCGCCTGCGTGGCTTCGAGGCCTTGCTGCGTTGGCAGCATCCCAGTGTCGGCGACGTTCCGCCGGGGCTGTTCATCCCGTTGCTGGAAGAGGCGCGCCTGATCAACCGCCTGGCCAGCTGGATCTACCGCCAGGGCGCGGCTCAGCGCCAGGCCTGGTGCCAGCGTTTCCCGGCGGACCTGGTGCTCGGTATCAGCCTGAGCCGCGCGCAGTTCGCCATGCCCAGCCTGGTCGACGAACTGCACCGGGTCATCCAGCTTTACCAGCTGGACCCGGCGCAGCTGGAAGTAGAGGTGGCGGAAACCTCGCTGATGTACAACATCGATGCGGCGGTGAAGCAGATACATCGTTTGCGCGAGCTGGGGGTGCGGGTGGCGCTGGATGACTTTGGTGCCGGCGACTGTTCGTTGCGCATGTTGCGCGACCTGCCGATCGATACCCTCAAGCTCGACCGCCACCTGGTGGCGCGCCTGCCCGACTCGGCGGAGGATGCCGCGCTGGTGCGCAGCGTCATCGGCCTGTGCGCCGACTACAGCATCACGGTGATCGCCGAGGGGGTGGAAACCCCGGCCCAGGCGGCCTGGCTCAAGGCCAATGGCTGTGAGTACGTGCAGGGGTTCCTGGTGGCATACCCGATGACCGCCACGGATGCCAGCAGCTTCCCGGCAATTTTCTCCTGGCCGGGGCCATGATTGGCTAGAATCGGCTTTCGTTACACCGAATGCAGCCCCATGACCGTATTACGATACCTGCAAGCCTACCCACCGCACCTGCAGCAGCAGGTGCGGCAGATGATCGACAGCGACCGTCTCGGCGAGTACCTGCAGCGCCGCTACCCCGACCGCCATGACGTGCAGAGCGACAAGGCGTTGTACGGCTATGCCCAGGATTTGCGCCAGCAATACCTGCGCAGCGCGCCGAGCCTGGACAAGGTTCTGTTCGACAATCGTCTCGACCTGACCCATCGGGCCCTGGGCCTGAATACGGCGATATCGAGGGTGCAGGGCGGCAAGCTCAAGGCGAAGAAGGAAATCCGCATTGCCTCGCTGTTCAAGGAGGCCGCGCCGCAATTCTTGCGCATGATCGTGGTGCATGAACTGGCACACCTGCGCGAGCGCGACCACAACAAGGCGTTCTACCAGCTCTGCCAGCACATGGAGCCGGACTATCACCAACTGGAATTCGACCTGCGCGTCTACCTGACCTATCGGGAGCTGCCGGGCAACTGTTAAGGACCACGCAGCATGGAAGTGAGCAAGACCAAGAGCAGCTTCTACCGCCGCCTGTACGTGGCCTGGCTGATCGACAGCCAGACCGCGACCAGCGTGCCGGCCCTGATGGAGGCCACCGGCATGCCCCGGCGCACCGCCCAGGACACCATTGCGGCGCTGGCCGACCTGGATATCGTCTGCGAGTTCGAACAGCAGGAAGGCGCGCGCAACCACGCCGGGCATTACCGCATTCATGACTGGGGGGCGATCGACAAGCAGTGGATCATCCAGCACCTGCGGCAGCTTCGCGAAGTGCTGGGGTATCCCTGAGGGGGCGAAGCCCCCCGGCGATTTCAACCCTTGCGCATCCCGATATGCGGAATGTCGTCCTCAAGATATTCTTCGCCCACTACCTCGAACCCATGCCGGGCATAGAACGCCTGCAAATGCGCCTGCGCCGACAGATAGACCGGCACCCCCGGCCAGCAATGCTCCGCTGCCTCCAACCCCTTGAGCAGCAAGGTATGCCCCAGCTTCAGCTCACGTGCCGCAGGTGCAGTCACCACCCGCCCGATCACCACGTCCCCGCCCTGGGATTGCGGGTCGAGCAGGCGCAGGTAGGCCACCAGCTTGTCATCCAGCCAGCCCATCAGGTGCAGGGTATCGCCGGTCAGGTCCTGGCCATCGACTTCCTGATAGGCGCAGCGTTGCTCGACCACGAACACTTCAGTGCGTAATTGCAGAATGGCGTAGAGCTGGTCCTTGCTAAGATCGGTGTGGTGCTTGCAGAGCCAGTCGATGGACATTGGCGCGAACTCCTTGGGTGGGCCGTCGATCATCGCATGATGTATGTGTCACGGCCAAAATAGAGGCTAAATGACACTATTGGCCGCTGCCCTCGGCAACGGCTTTGTGTAATCTCATCGCCAGTGTGTGCCCTCCACTGCAAAAGGACGTGAGCATGCGGCCACTGTTTTGTGTTCTGGGATTGCTGGCGATAATGCTTGCAACACCCGCCCTGGGTCGCGAAAAGCTGCGCCTGGTGGCCGACAGCTGGCCGCCGTTCACCGATGCCAACATGCCGGGCGGTGGCCTGGCGACCAGCCTCGTCACCACGGCACTGGCCCGCGCCGGCTACCCCAGCGGGGTCGAAGAGGCACCGTGGGCGCGGGCTCTGCTGGGGGTGAGCGAGGGGCGTTACGACGTGTTGATCAACGCCTGGTACAACGACTCGCGCGCCAGCATCGGGCAGTTTTCCAAAGCCTACCTGGTCAACCGTATTCGCCTGCTGCAGCGCAAGGGCGAGGCGTTTCGCTACAAGCGCCAGTCAGACTTGTACCCGTACAGTATCGCTGTGGTGCGTGATTACGCCTATTCCCCCGAGTTCGACCGCGACACCCGCCTGCACAAGGTGGCGGTGCGCAACTTTCCTTCTGCGGTACGCATGCTGGCGGCGGGGCGGGTGGACCTGGCGGTGGAAGACGAGTACGTGGCCCGTTACAACTTGCAGCGCGAACTGCCGGAGGTACGCGATGGGGTGATGCTGGTGGAGCCACCGTTGGGGGAGAATACCCTGCATATCCTGGTCAGCCTGAAAAACCCGGAGCACGAGCGGATCGTCGAGCGCTTCGAGCAGGCGATTGCGGCGATGAAGGCGGATGGCAGCTATGCGCGGCTCATGCGCCAGCATGGTTTCTGATCTATATCGCCTGTGCCGGTCTCTTCGCGGGTAAACCCGCTCCCACAGGAGCCCCACCAGTTTCAAGACCTGTGTAATACCTGTGGGAGCGGGTTTACCCGCGAAGTGGCCCGCACAGGCGATATACAACTCAGGCCAGTGCACCTTCCTTGATCAAATGCGCGGCCAGGGTCCGCAGCGGCCCCAACTGCCGGCAGATCAACGCCAACTGCGTCTGCACCAGCCGTTGGTGCTCGTCCAGCTCTTCCGGCATCTGCTCCAGGGCATTGGCCAGCGCTTCTTCGGCATCACTGTGAATCGCCACCGGCAGCCGCGCGGCCAGGCCGTTGGCAATCTCGTCCAGGCTGCTGGCCAGGCTTTGCCCGGCACCTTCGATCAACTGCTCCTGCACCTCCGCCGGCAAGGCCGTGTCGCGGTGCGCGCCCAGCCCCGAGAGGTAGCTGAGCAAGGTATGCGACAGCACCAGGAAGCGGAAGCCGACGTCGGCCTCCTTCCGGAAATGCCCCGGTTCCATCAGCATGTTGGCCAGGGTGGTGGACAGCGCCGCGTCGGCGTTGTGGGCGTTGCGCCGGGCCAGGCGGTAGGCCAGGTCATCGCGCTTGCCGTGGGCATATTGCTGCATGATCTGCCGCAGGTACACGCTGGCGCAGGCCAGCGTATTGGCCAGCGCCTTGTTCAGCCGCCGCCCCTGCCAGTCGGGGAGGAACAGGAACACCGCGAGAATGGCGATCAGGCTGCCGACCAGGGTATCGAACAGGCGCGGCAGGAACAGGCCATAGCCATCGCCGATCTGGTTGAAGCAGAACAGCACCATCAGGGTGATCGCGGCCGTGGCCAAGGTGTAACGGGTGGTGCGGTTGACGAAGAACACCACCCCGGCGACTACTGCGAACAACGACTGGATGATCGGGTTGGGGAACAGGTCGAACAATGCCCAGCCCACTGTCAGGCCGACGGCGGTGCCGGCTATCCGCTGCACCAGCTTGCGCCGGGTCGCGCCGTAGTTGGGCTGGCACACGAACAGCGTGGTGAGGATGATCCAGTAGCCCTGGGTGGGGTGGATCAGGTGCACCATGCCATAGCCGATCGACAACGCCAGGGGTAGGCGCAGGGCATGGCGGAACAGCAGCGAGGTCGGAGTCAGTTGGGTGCGCAGGCGGGTCCACACGTCCTTCAGTGAGCGTGGCGAGCGGTCGAGGAGGCTGCTGTCGCTGGTGTCGGCCAGGCTGTCCGGGTTGCTGGCGGCGCTGAGCAGGCGGTCGAGCGTCGCCAGGTTGGCCGCCAGCGCGCGCAGCGAGCGCAACAGGCCACGCCAGGCCGGGTTGTTCTGCGTGCGCAGGTGTTCCAGCGAGGCGTTGAGGTCTTCGAGGGCTTCGGGATAACCGCTGGCCAGCACGAATGGCTGGCGCAGGCGGATCGAGCGGGCCAGTTCCTGGCAGGACGAGCCTTGCTTGCGCAGCAGGCGTTGGCAACGGAACATCACGTCGCTGTGGAAAAAGGCCTCGGTCAGGGCGTTGTAGGGATAGTGCGAAGCACTGACCCGTTCATGGATGTCCTGGGCCAGGAAGTACAGCTTGAGGTAGCGGCTGACCTTGGAGTTCGGCTGGCTGTTGCCCACCCGGTGCAGGATGATTTCCTTGGCCGCGTTGAGCGCCGCCACTACCTTGCCGTTCTGCTGGGCCAGCTCCAGGCGCCGGGCTTCGACGTCGAGGGTGCGGATGGGTTCGAACAGGCTGGCCTTGAGCTTGAGGTAGCTGCCCAGCTCGAAGAACAGCTTGGCCAGGCTCTGCTGCACCGGCTGGTTGGAAAACAGCGCCTGCCACAGTACCGACAGCAGCCCGTACCAGGCTGCACCCGCCACCAGCAGCAGTGGTTCGTGCCAGAAGTCGGTGACCTGGCCGCCGCGCTGGTCCACGCCGATCATGGTGTACACCGCAGTGATCAGGGTCGCTGAAGCGATGGCGCCATAGCGTTCGCCCAAGGCACCGAGCATGGTAAGGCCGAAGGCCGCCAAGGCCAGGGCAATGGCGAATACCCACGGGTAGGGGAACAGCAGTTCGACCGCCAGTGCGGCGATGGCAAAACACACCAGGGTGACGGCCAGCGCGCTGAGGCGGCCCTGCCAGCTGTCATCGGTTTCGGCCAGGGCACTGGCGATGATGCCGAGGAACAGCGGAATCAGCAGGGCCATTTCGTTCTGGTACCAGCACAGGGCCAGGCTGCCGGTGAGGGCGATGGTGACCCGGATGCTGTAGCTGAACTTGTCTTGACCCCACAGGCGACGCAGTGACTGACGGAACGAGCTCGATGACATGATGGCCTGCTAGGCAGTGAGCAAATGGAATGCATTGCAGCACGGCCAGCAAGAAGCGTTCCGTGCTGCTGAATGGATTCTACTCTACACGAACTGCGCCGCGGCGTTGGCGGAGGCCCAGGCCCACTGGAAGTTGAAACCGCCCAGGTGGCCAGTCACATCCAACACCTCACCAATGAAATACAGCCCGGGGCTCTTCAGCGATTCCATGGTCTTGGACGACACCTCGCGGGTATCCACGCCGCCCAGGGTCACTTCGGCTGTGCGATAACCCTCGGTGCCGGCCGGCACCACCTGCCAGCTCGCCAGCTTCTCGGCGATCTGTGCCAGTTCCGCCGGGGTGTACTGCTTCATGGGCCGGGACTCGAACCACTGCTCGGCCAGCAGGTTGGCCAGCTTGCGGGTAAACACCTCGCCCAGTACGGTCTTCAGCTCGGCGTTGGCGCGTTCGGCTTGCATCTGTTGCAGCCAGGTCAGTGCATCACGGTCGGGCAGCAGGTTGATCTCGACCGTGTCACCGGCTTCCCAGAACGACGATATCTGCAAAATCGCCGGGCCGCTGAGGCCGCGATGGGTAAACAGCAGGTTCTCGCGGAAGCTGGTGCCGTTGCAGCTGGCGGTGCAATCCAGCGAAGTGCCCGAAAGCTCGGTGCACAGTGCCTTAAGCTGGGGCTCGGTGATGGTGAACGGCACCAGCCCTGCGCGGGTCGGCAGCAGCGTGTGGCCGAACTGGCGGGCCACCTGGTAGCCGAAGCCGGAGGCACCCAGGGTCGGGATCGAAAGGCCGCCGGTGGCGATCACCAGCGACTGGCAGGCGAACTGGCCGCCGCTGGTCTGCAGCAGGTAGCCGCTTTCGGTCTTCTCGATCTGCTCGATGCTGGTGTGCATGCGGATCTCGGCGCCGGCCTCGTCGCATTCGGCCAGCAGCATGTCGAGGATGTCGTTGGCCTTGTTGTCGCAGAACAGCTGGCCGAGCTTCTTCTCGTGGTAGGCCACGCCGTGCTTGCACACCAGCTCGATGAAGTCCCATTGGGTGTAGCGGGCCAGGGCCGATTTGCAGAAGTGTGCATTCTGCGAGAGGAAGTTGCCTGGCTCGGTATACATGTTGGTGAAGTTGCAGCGGCCGCCGCCGGACATGAGGATTTTCTTGCCCGGTTTGTTGGCGTGGTCGAGCACCAGTACCCGGCGGCCACGGCGGGCGCTGAGCTGTGCGCACATCAGGCCGGCGGCGCCGGCGCCGAGGATGATCACGTCGGTAGAGTGCACGGTGTTACCTCATTGTTAGCTTGAACCGCTGAGCGGCCCATCGCCGGCAAGCCAGCTCCCACAGGTACAACACAAGCCTGTGGCCTGTGGTAAGCCTGTGGG
>NZ_JADLJS010000075.1 GCF_015680405.1 Pseudomonas pudica | reverse complement strand
CCCGGCCCCCCACCCTCTCCACGCCGCCCGTCGGGGGGGGGCGGGGGCCCCCCGGCGATGGGCTGCAAGGCAGCCCCTTGCATCCTCAAGTTCGCACTCTTTTTCCAACCCCACCAAGCTGTTACTGTACCCCGATCAAAGCCCAACGCCTCTGGATCGGATGCCGACTTGATACGTCCCCTCCTGCTGTCACTCAGCCTGGCCTTGAGCTTTCCCGCAGCCGCGATGGTGAGCGAAAGCCACGGATACGCGCAGTTCGGCACGCTCAAGTACCCAGCCACATTCACCCATTTCGACTGGGTCAACCCGCAAGCGCCCAAGGGCGGTACCTTGCGGGCCATGGCTTTCGGTACCTTCGACACCCTCAACCCCTACACCTTCAAGGGGTCGAGCCCGATTACCACGCCCAATTTCCAGCAATACGGCATCAGCGAGCTGAACGAGCCGCTGATGGTCGGCACCGGCCAGTACGACCCGTCCGGCGACGAACCGACCTCCAGCTATGGCCTGATCGCCCGCTCGGTGGAGTACAGCGAGGACCGCAGCTGGGTGGTATTCAACCTGCGCCCGGAAGCCCACTGGCATGACGGCAAGCCGATCACCTCGGCAGACGTGGCCTTCTCCTATCGCACCCTGCTCAAGGATGGCCACCCGATCTACCGCACCAACCTGCAGGAAGTGCAGCGGGTGGACATCCTCGGCCCACTGCGCATCCGCTTCGTCTTCAAGCGCGCAGGCAACCCGCTGCTGATCCTGCGCCTTGGCGAAATGCCGGTGCTGCCCAAGCACTACTGGCAAAAGCGCGACTTCAAGGCCACCACCTTCGAGCCCCCGCTGGGCAGCGGCCCCTACCGCATCACCCAGGTCCAGCCTGGGCGCCGGCTGGTATTCGAACGGGTGAAGAACTACTGGGGCAAGGACCTGGCGGTGAACCGTGGCAAGTACAACTTCAACCGCGTGGAGTACGAGTTCTACCGCGACGCCACGGTCGCTTTCGAAGCATTCAAGGCCGGAGAGTTCGACATCTATATCGAGCACCAGGCGAAGAACTGGGCCAACGGCTATAACTTCCCGGCCGTGCGCCGAGGCGAGGTGATCAAGGCGCAGATCCCGCACCGCATCCCCACGCAAACCCAGGGCCTGTTCATGAACAGCCGACGGGCCACCTTCAGCGACCCACGGGTACGCCAGGCACTGGGGCTGATGCTCGACTTCGAGTGGACCAACCGCGCCCTGTTCAGTGGTGCCTACCGCCGCTCGACCAGCTACTACCCCAACAGCGAATTCGCCGCCACCGGCCTGCCCACCGGCAAGGAGTGGCTGCTGCTGGCACCGTTCCGTGACCAGTTGCCGGCCAGCCTGTTCAGCGAACCCTACAAGGTCAGCCGCACCGATGGCCGTGGCATCAGCCGCCAGACCCTGCGCCAGGCCCTCGGCCTGCTCGACCAGGCCGGCTGGAAGCTGAACGGCCAGCGCCTGGTCGACAGCAAGGGCCGGCAGTTGCGCATGGAGCTGCTGCTGGTAAACCCCAACCTTGAACGCATCCTGCAACCTTATGTCGAAAATCTGGCCAGCATAGGCATCGATGCGCGCTTGCGTACCGTGGACCGCGCCCAGTACAAACAACGCCTTGACCAGTTCGATTTCGACATGATCCTGATGACACTGAACCAGACCCTGAGCCCCGGTCTCGAACAGTGGCTGTACTTCCACTCCAGCCAGGCCACGACCAAAGGCAGCAAGAACTATGCTGGGGTCAAGGACCCGGTGGTCGACCATCTGCTCGACACCCTGCTCGCCGCCCGCACCCGCGATGACCAGGTCGCCGCCGCCCGCGCCCTGGACCGCGTGCTCTCATGGCAGTACTACATGATCCCAAACTGGTACCTCGACAATCATCGCCTGGCCTACCGCAACCGGTTCGCCTTCGTCACCACGCCGCCCTACACCCTTGGGCTGAACAGCTGGTGGATCAAGACTTCGGAGAAAGCCCAATGACGCCAACCCACCGACTGCGCCGGCTGGCTGGCAGCCTGTTGCTTGCCTGCCTGGGCCTTCCCGCCCTGGCTGCACCGCAACACGCGCTCACCCTGTATGACGAGCCCCCCAAGTACCCCGCCGACTTCAAGCACTTCGCCTACGTCAACCCCGACGCCCCCAAGGGTGGTACCTTCCGCCAGTCCAGCTTCGGCGGCTTCGACAGCCTCAACCCGTTCATCAACAAGGGCGTGCCGGCCGAGAATATCGGCAGCATCTACGACACTCTGATGCGCCAGAGCCAGGACGAGCCGTTCACCGAGTACGGCCTGGTGGCCGGCAAGATCGAAAAGGCCCCGGACAACAGCTGGGTGCGCTTCTACCTGCGCCCCGAGGCACGCTTTCACGACGGCCACCCTATGCGCGCCGAAGACGTGGTGTTCACCTTCAATGCTCTGATCAAGGACGGCGCGCCGCTGTACCGCCAGTACTATGCCGACGTCGCCGAAGTGGTCGCCGAAGACCCATTGACAGTGCTGTTCACCTTCAAGCACAAGAACAACCGCGAGCTGCCGCTGATTCTCGGCCAGTTGCCGGTACTGCCCAAGCACTGGTACGAAAGCCGCGAATTCAACCGCGGCAACCTCGAAATCCCGCTGGGTAGCGGCCCGTACAAGGTCGCCGAGGTCAAGGCCGGGCGCTCGGTGCGCTACGAGCGGGTCAAGGACTACTGGGCCAAGGACCTGCCGATCAACCGTGGCTTCTACAACTTCGACGTCATGACCTTCGACTCCTACCGCGACACCACCGTCGCCCTGGAAGCACTCAAGGCCGGTGCGTTCGACTATGCGCTGGAAGTCAGCGCGAAGAACTGGGCCACCGCCTACAACGTACCCGCCGTACGCGATGGCCGCCTGATCAAGGAAGAGTTGCCCAACGGCAACCCCACCGGCATGCAGGGCTTCATCTTCAACATCCGCCGCCCGGTGTTCCAGGACGTGCGCGTGCGCAAGGCGCTGAGCCTGCTGCTGGACTACGAGTGGACCAACAAGCAGCTGTTCAACGGCGCCTACACCCGCACCGGCAGCTACTTCGAAAACTCGGAAATGGCCGCCCGCGGCCTGCCCGGCCCCAACGAGCTGAAAATCCTAGAACCATTGCGTGGCAAGGTACCCGAGCAGGTGTTCAGCGAAGCCTTCCGCAACCCGGTCAGCGACGGCAGCGGCATGATCCGCGAACAGCAGCGCCAGGCTTACAAGCTGCTGCAGGAAGCGGGCTGGAAAATCGTCGACGACAAGATGGTCGACGCCCAAGGCAAGCCGGTGAGCATCGAGTTCCTGCTGGCACAAACCGAGTTCGAACGCATTCTGCTGCCGTTCAAACGCAATCTCGCCGATCTCGGCATCGACCTGAACATCCGCCGGGTCGACGTTTCCCAGTACATCACCCGCCTGCGCTCGCGCGACTACGACATGATCGTCGGTGGCTACCCGCAGTCCAACTCGCCGGGCAATGAGCAGCGCGAGTTCTGGTCCAGTGCCGCCGCCGACAACTCCGGCAGCCGCAACTTCATCGGCCTGCGCGACCCTGCCATCGACCAACTGGTGGAACAGCTGATCAACGCCGATTCGCGGCAGAGCCTGATCGACCACTGCCGGGCTCTCGACCGCGTACTGCTGTGGGGCTACTACGTGATCCCCAACTGGCACATCAAGACCTGGCGCGTGGCCTACTGGAACCACATCGGCCACCCGGACGTCTCGCCCAAGTACGACATCGGCATCGACACCTGGTGGATCAAACCCGGCGCAACCCCGGCCGTCAGCGAAACCACTGCGGACGAGGCCGAATAACATGCTGGCCTACATCCTGCGCCGCCTGTTGCTGATCATCCCGACCCTGTTCGGCATCCTGATCATCAACTTCATCATCGTCCAGGCCGCACCCGGCGGCCCGGTCGAGCAGATGATCGCCAAGCTCGAAGGTTTCGAAGGCGCCACCAGCCGCATTGCCGGTGGCGGTGCCGAAGTGTCTGTGGCCGGCTCCAACTACCGTGGCGCCCAGGGCCTGGACCCGGCACTGATCGCCGAGATCGAACGCATGTACGGCTTCGACAAGTCGCCGCCCGAGCGCCTGTGGATCATGATCAAGAACTACGCCCGGCTGGACTTCGGCGACAGCTTCTTCCGCGATGCCAAGGTCATCGACCTGATCATCGAGAAGATGCCTGTGTCGATTTCGCTTGGGCTGTGGAGCACGCTGATCATGTACCTGGTGTCGATCCCGCTGGGCATTGCCAAGGCCGTACGCCACGGCAGCCATTTCGACGTGTGGACCAGTTCGGCGATCATCGTCGGCTACGCCATCCCGGCGTTCCTGTTCGCCATCCTGCTGATCGTGCTGTTCGCCGGCGGCAGCTACTTCGACTGGTTCCCGCTGCGTGGCCTTACCTCCAACAACTTCGACGAGCTGAGCACCACCGGCAAGGTGCTGGACTACTTCTGGCACCTGGTGCTGCCGATCACCGCGCTGGTCATCGGCAACTTCGCCACCATGACCTTGCTGACCAAGAACAGCTTCCTCGACGAGATAAACAAGCAATACGTGGTCACCGCCAAGGCCAAGGGCCTGAGCCGGCCACGGGTGCTGTACGGCCATGTGTTCCGCAACGCGATGCTGCTGGTGATTGCCGGTTTCCCTTCGGCGTTCATTGGCATCTTCTTCACCGGTTCCTTGCTGATCGAAGTGATCTTCAGCCTCGACGGCCTCGGCCTGATGAGTTTCGAGGCAGCCATCAACCGTGACTACCCGGTGGTCTTCGGCACCCTGTTCATCTTCACCCTGCTGGGGCTGGTGGTGAAACTGATCGGCGACCTGACCTACACCCTGGTCGATCCACGCATCGACTTCGCCAGCCGGGAGCACTGACATGGCCTTGTCCCCCCTCAACCGCCGGCGCTTCGAGCGCTTCAAGGCCAACCGCCGTGGCTGGTGGTCGCTGTGGCTGTTCCTGATCCTGTTCGGCCTGAGCCTCGGCGCCGAGCTGATCGCCAACGACAAGCCGATTGCCGTGCGCTACGACGGCGAATGGTACTTCCCGGCGTTCAAGCGCTACCCGGAAACCACCTTTGGCGGCGAATTCCCGCTGGAAGCCAACTACAAGAGCCCGTACATCCGCGACCTGCTGGAGAAGAAAGACAGCTTCGTGCTGTGGGCACCGATCCCGTTCAGCTACCAGAGCATCAACTACGACCTGCGCGTACCCGCCCCGGCCCCACCGTCGGCGGACAACTGGCTGGGTACCGACGACCAGGGTCGCGATGTGCTGGCACGGGTGATCTACGGCTTCCGCATTTCGGTGCTGTTCGCCCTGACCCTGACCGTGCTCAGCTCCATCGTCGGCGTGATCGCCGGTGCCTTGCAGGGCTTCTATGGCGGCTGGGTCGACCTGGCCGGGCAACGTTTCCTGGAAGTCTGGTCGGGCCTGCCGGTACTGTACCTGCTGATCATCCTCGCCAGCTTCGTGCAGCCCAATTTCTGGTGGTTGCTGGGCATCATGCTGCTGTTCTCGTGGATGAGCCTGGTGGACGTGGTGCGCGCCGAGTTCCTGCGTGGGCGCAACCTGGAATACGTGCGCGCAGCCCGCGCGTTGGGGATGCGCAACGGCGCGATCATGTACCGGCACATCCTGCCGAACGCCATGATCTCGACCATGACCTTCATGCCGTTCATTCTCACCGGCGCCATCGGCACCCTCACCGCCCTGGATTTCCTCGGCTTCGGCCTGCCGCCGGGCGCACCATCACTGGGCGAACTGGTGGCCCAGGGCAAGTCCAACCTGCAGGCCCCATGGCTGGGCATCAGCGCCTTCGCCGTGCTGGCGCTGATGCTGAGCCTGCTGGTGTTCATCGGCGAATCCGCCCGCGATGCCTTCGACCCGAGGAAGTGACATGAGTGAACAGAACCTGATCGAAGTGCGCGACCTGGCGGTGGAGTTCGTCACCGGTGACCAGGCTCACCGCGTGGTGAACGGCATCAGCTTCGACATCCGCAAGGGTGAGACGCTGGCACTGGTGGGCGAGAGTGGCTCGGGCAAATCGGTCACCGCGCACTCGCTGCTGCGCCTGCTGCCCTATCCCCTGGCGCGCCACCCCAGCGGCAGCATCCGCTATGAGGACAAGGACCTTCTGCAGCAGAACGAGAAGACCATGCAGCGCATTCGCGGCAACCGCATTGCGATGATCTTCCAGGAGCCGATGACCTCGCTGAACCCGCTGCACTGCATCGAGAAGCAGATCAACGAAATTCTCCTGCTGCACAAAGGCCTGACCGGCAAGGAGGCCACGGCGCGCACCCTGGAACTGCTGGAGATGGTCGGCATTCCCGAGCCACGCAAGCGCCTGAAGGCCCTGCCGCACGAACTGTCCGGCGGGCAGCGCCAGCGGGTGATGATCGCCATGGCCCTGGCCAACGAGCCGGAACTGCTGATTGCGGATGAGCCGACCACGGCACTGGACGTGACCGTGCAGTTGAAGATTCTCGACCTGCTCAAGGAACTGCAGGCACGTCTGGGCATGGCCCTGCTGCTGATCAGCCATGACCTGAACCTGGTACGACGCATCGCCCACCGCGTGTGCGTGATGCAGCACGGGCAGATTGTCGAGCAGGCCGAATGCGCCAGGCTGTTCAGCGCCCCGCAGCACCACTACACGCAGATGCTGATCAATGCCGAGCCCAGCGGGCTGCCGGCGCACAACCCGGTAGGCGCGCCGTTGCTGGAGGTGGCTGACCTCAAGGTCTGGTTCCCGATCAAGAAGGGCCTGCTGCGGCGCACGGTCGACCATGTGAAGGCAGTGGACGGGATCAACTTCAGCTTGCCGCAAGGGCAGACGCTGGGGATTGTCGGCGAGTCCGGGTCGGGCAAGTCGACCTTGGGTTTGGCGATCTTGCGGCTGATCTCCAGCCAGGGCGGCATTCGCTTTCATGGGCAGAATCTGGAAGGTCTCAACCAGAAGGCCGTGCGCCCGTTGCGCCGGGAAATGCAGGTAGTGTTCCAGGACCCGTTCGGCAGCCTGAGCCCGCGCATGTGCGTGGAGGACATTGTCGGCGAAGGGTTGCGCATCCACCGCATCGGTACCGCGCAGGAACAGGAAGCTGCAATTATTGCGGCCCTGGAGGAAGTGGGGCTGGACCCGCGCACGCGGCATCGCTATCCACATGAGTTTTCCGGCGGGCAGCGCCAGCGCATTGCCATTGCCCGGGCGTTGGTATTGAAGCCGGCGCTGATCCTGCTGGATGAACCTACGTCGGCGCTGGACCGCACGGTGCAGCGGCAGGTGGTGGAGTTGCTGCGCAATCTGCAGCAGAAATACAACCTGACCTACCTGTTCATCAGCCATGACCTGGCGGTGGTCAAGGCGTTGAGCCACCAGTTGATGGTGATCAAGCATGGGCACGTGGTGGAACAAGGGGATGCGCAGGCGATCTTCCATGCGCCGCAGCATCCGTATACCCGGCAGTTGCTGGAGGCGGCGTTCTTGGAAGTGGATGCGGCTAGTTAGCTTTTGACCGCGCCGGCTTCAAGCCGTGCGCTATCCCTGTGGGAGCTGGCTTGCCGTCGATGGGCCGCAAAGCGGCCCGCTTTCGGCGAGGTAAAAAACAGACTTATCCCCTTCCTTGCAGGCCATTTCCCAAACATACTCCTGCCGCGTGTTTTCCGTTGCGGCTGCTCTGGCTGGGCTCTAGTCTCGGTTGGTCGCTGAAGATCAGCGATACAGCTTTGACAGGCTGTGACGGTTAATAGAGCCCGGCATCCCCTGCCGCGATGCCCGCGAGCAATCCTCAGAGCTGATGGGCTATGTACGCGAACTGACCATCACCGGCCTGATGGACGAGAAACCGATGATGATCTGGGCTGCCTACTACCTGAGTGCGATGGCCAAGGCGCTGATGGATGATGCCGAGCTGGGCATGATGCGCTGATTGGCATCACAGGCCATAACGCACATATGGGAGCGGTCTCGTGTCGCCAAAGGGCTGCAAAGCAGCCCCGGCGATTTATGCTTTCATGCAGAAATCTGGGGGCCGCCCTGCGGCCGTTTCGCGACACAAGGCCCTCCCCACGAGAGATTGCACACCCCGGGAGGCCGGCGCCAGCTGGCCTACGTAGATGCAGCTCAGAGCCGGCCCAACAACTCCTGCCGCTCGCGCCAGATCTCCTGTACAAAGGGGTCGGTCACCCCATACAGCCCATGCCCCCGACGCATGATCAGGTTAGCGGCCAGCAGTTCGTTGGCAACCGGCTGTATCTCTTCGACACGCACTTCACGCCCCACAGACTTCGAATACTCGGCCGCCGCTTCGTTGGAGAATACCCCACGCGCATCGCCTTCGACCGATGCGATCCGGGCAAAAATCGCCTCAGCCAGGACGCCCAGCTCCTCTACTTTCATCAGCTCCAGGTCAGCAGCCGCCGACCGCAGCGTTGATGCGATTACCGGCAGCACCTCATCCGGCCCCATCCCGGACGCAGGTGAGTGAACCAACTGCCGAAGTGCACGAATTAACTCCTCGGGCCTGCTGCCCAGCGTTTTGAATGCCTGTGCCGCGACATCCAGCGACGGCAAGTTGCCCAGGCCATCTTTTGCGAGCCGCTTGAGCCAGAATTCGACATAGTCCCTGTCCAGCACCGGATACGGCACGTTTGTGGCACCGGCAAAAGCCTGGTTACGCCGCGCGGTCAACTCGTTGACCATCGCCCGGTGAGAGCCGGTACCGATGAACAGGAAGTGCCCTGGCGTGTTCGGGCGCGGATTGATGGCATCGCGCGCAGCCTTGAGTGCCAGCATCATCTGCTGGCCGTCCTCGGTTGTGATTGCCTGCTGCACCTCGTCGACGACCAGCACAACGTCAGTCCTGGCCTGGTCCACAACCTCGGTCAGCGCTTCCGCAAGTGTGACACCGCCCTCTGTGCCCAAGGTTTCCAGGTTAAAGCCAAACTTCAGCCCAGCCACTTCGACCTCCGCGCCACGCAGGGCCTTGAGTTTCTGCAAGAAAGCCGAGGTAGGTTTCTGAAGATCAGCAATGGCTTTACGCACTGCGGCGAGGACCAGCACGACCGGGCTGGTCTGGGTATCACTCCAGAGGTCGACATAGATCACCAATGCACCCATTTCCTCCAGGGCAGGGATCAAGTCGTTCTTTAAAAAGGTGGTTTTGCCAGTCCTACGCAGCCCGGAGAAAAACAGCCCTGATCTCAAGCCGATATCCAGGGCGGACGGTTTCAACAGCTGCCTGGCCATGTCGGCAGCCAGTTCACGGCGCGGGAAGATGTCGATCATGGCTTTATCCGAAATTATTGAATACCAATAATTATTGGCAGAGAATAATTTAATGTAAAGGCGTACAGGCAGGTCGGTTCGAAAGCCATCATCAAATTTTCTGACAACAATCGTCTTCCATCATCAGCCAGATCGGGCATAAATTCTCCACCGTCAACCCCAGCAGCAACGGTAGAGCCCCATGTCCAGCCCACAACACCAGCCCGCCTCCCCTGCCCTGACCACGCTGATCCAGCGCTCCGGCCTCCCCAGCCCGTCGCTCACCGAAGCCCAGGCACATGCCGTGCTGCAGACGCACTACGGCATTGCCGGCAACCTGACGGCACTGGGCAGCCAACAGGACCTGAACTTCCGTGTAGACGCACCACAAGGCCGTTTCGTGCTCAAGGCCTGCCACGGCAGCTACGCCCAGCTGGAGCTCGAGGCCCAGCACGCGGCCCTGGCCTACCTGCGCGAACAGGGCTTGCCAGTGCCCGCCGTGCGCCCGGCCAGCGATGGCCAGATGCTGCTGGCGCTGGAAATAGACGGGCAACCGCTGCGCATGCGCCTGCTCGACTACATCGACGGCCAGCCACTGACCCGCCTCAAGCACATGGAACCACGCCTGATGGCCGAACTCGGCGGGCTCTGCGCGCGGCTGGACAAAGCCCTGGCCACTTTCGAGCACCCGGGCCTTACACGCACCCTGCAATGGGACCCGCAGCACGCCCAGGCACTGATCCAGCACCTGCTGCCGGTGCTGGGCAACGCCGCGCAACGCGCCCGCATCGAGCGGGCCACCCAACTGGCCGCCGAGCACCTGGCGCCGCTGATCGACCAGCTGCCAAGCCAGGCCGTGCACCTGGACATCACCGACGACAACGCCGTCTGGGCCCGCGATGGCGAGCGCCAATGGCAGCTGCAAGGGGTGATCGATTTCGGCGACTTGTTGCGCACCTGGCGCATCGCCGACCTGTCGGTGACCTGCGCTGCATTGTTGCACCACGCCGAGGGCGACCCGCTGCGCATCCTGCCGGCCGTGCGTGCCTACCAGGCGCTCAACCCTCTGAGCGAAGCCGAACTGCGGGCGCTGTGGCCACTGGTGCTCAATCGCGCTGCCGTGCTGGTGCTGAGCAGCGAACAGCAACTTGCCGTCGACCCCGGCAACCAGTACACCCGCGACAACATCGCCCATGAATGGGAGATCTTCGACACTGCCACCGCCGTGCCTTTCGCGTTGATGGAAGCGGCCATCCTGCAAGCTGCTGGCCTGCAGCCAGCCACGCCGGACCTGAGCGGCTGCGCCCTCCTGCTGCCGGACCTGGATGGTCAGGCAGTGACGCGCGTCGACCTGGGTGTACTCAGCGTGCATTGCGAGGCGGGCAACTGGGAGCAACCAGGCTTCGACCAGCACCTGCTGACCACGCAACCGGCCCCTGCCTGCAGCCTGCACGGACAGTATCGCCTGTCGCAAACCCATATCGACCGCCCCGAAGAGCCTGCCACCTGTGCCCTGGGCGTCGAGCTTCATGTACCCAACGGCAGCCTGGTGCAAGCGCCAGATGCCGGTACCTGGCAACGCCATGGCGACGGCCGTGGCTGCCTGCGCAGCGCGCACTGGGCGTTGTGGCTGCAAGGCCTGGAAGATGCGCCTGCAGATGGCCAGGCCGTGGAAAAAGGCCAGTCGCTGGGCAGCAGTTGTGGCTTCCTCAGCGTGCAGCTGTGCCTGGATAGCGGCCTCCAGCCGCCGTTCTTCGCCACCCCATCCCAGGCGGCCGCCTGGCTGGCCCTGTGCCCGTCACCAGCTGCGTTGCTGGGCTTCGACTGCAATGCCGAGCCGCTGCCGGACCCACAGGCCCTGCTGGCCCGCCGCGATGCCAGCTTTGCCCGCTCGCAGAAGCACTACTACGCGCAACCGCCTCACATCGAACGCGGCTGGCGCAACTACCTGATCGACATGCAGGGCCGCTCGTACCTGGACATGCTCAACAACGTTGCTGTATTGGGCCACGGCCACCCGCGCATGGTCGCCGAGTCGGCACGGCAGTGGTCGCTGCTGAACACCAACTCGCGCTTCCACTACGCGGCCATCACCGAGTTCTCGGAACGCCTGCTGGAGTTGGCACCCAAAGGCTTCGACCGGGTGTTCATGGTAAACAGCGGCACCGAAGCCAACGACCTGGCGATTCGCCTGGCCTGGGCCTACAGCGGCGGGCGCGACCTGCTCAGCGTGCTGGAGGCCTACCACGGCTGGTCGGTGGCCACCGATGCCATTTCCACTTCCATCGCCGACAACCCGCAGGCCCTGGAAACCCGCCCGGACTGGGTGCACCCGGTCGAGGCGCCGAACACCTTCCGCGGCCGCTTCCGTGGTGCCGACAGCGCCACCGACTACCTGCGCGACGTCGACGCCAAGCTGGCCGACCTCGACGCCCGTGGCCGCCAGCTGGCAGGCATCATCTGCGAGCCGGTGTACGGCAATGCCGGTGGTATTTCGTTGCCGGCCGGTTACCTGCGCGAGGCCTATGCCAAGGTTCGCGCCCGTGGCGGCGTGTGCATCGCCGACGAGGTGCAGGTCGGCTATGGCCGCCTGGGCGAGTACTTCTGGGGCTTCGAGGAACAGGGCGTGGTGCCCGACATCATCACCATGGCCAAGGGTATGGGTAACGGCCAGCCACTGGGCGTAGTCATCACCCGCCGCGAGATCGCCGAAGCGCTGGAGGCCGAGGGCTACTTCTTCTCCTCGGCCGGCGGCAGCCCGGTCAGTTGCCGCATCGGCATGGCGGTGCTGGATGTGATGCAGGAGGAAGGCCTGTGGGATAACGCCAGAGACACCGGGCGCTATTTCAAGGCGCGCCTGCAGGCACTGGTGGACAAGCACCCGCTGGCCGGCGCGGCACATGGTTCGGGCTTCTACCTGGGGCTGGAACTGGTGCGCGACCGCGCAACGCTGGAACCGGCAACCGAGGAAACCATGGCCCTGTGCAACCGCCTGCGTGACCTGGGCATTTTCATGCAGCCGACCGGCGATTACCTGAACATCCTCAAGATCAAGCCGCCGATGTGCACCACCCGGGCGAGCGTGGACTACTTTGTCGACAGCATTGATCGGGTGCTCTCCGAAGACCTGTAAAGAATTGCGAAGCTGGCCGAGGAATGTTCATACTTTTCGGCCACAACGCTTCCTCGTCATCAGGTTTACTGACAATGGCCTTTACCAGCGACTCCCTGGCAATCTTCCTCGCGGTGCTGGAGGCAGGCTCGTTCTCTGCCGCCGCGCGCAAGCTGGGGCGTGTGCCTTCGGCCGTGAGCATGGCCATCGCCCAACTGGAGGCGGAGCTGGACCTGGTGCTGTTCGACCGGGCCACGCGCAAAGCCTTGCCCACCAGCGCCGCCCTGGCCCTGGAGCCCCAGGCCAGGCAGGTGATCTGCCAGCTCAACCTGCTCGACGCCCAGGCCCTGCAACTGCACAAGGGCCTGGAGAAGCGCCTGACCATCGCCATGGCGCCAGAGCTGCAGACTGGCCGCTGGAGCCAGCCGCTGGAAACGCTCGCCCAGGAATTTCCCAGCCTGGAAATCGAGGTGCGCTCGGCCACCCAGGCCGAAGCCATCCGCCTGCTGCATGACGGCAGCGTGCAATTGGCATTGGTCTTCGAACGGCCTGGCATCGACGAGCGCGAGTCATTCCTGGAGGCTGGCAGCCAATTGCTGGTGGCCGTCGCCTCACCCCGCCATCCAGTCGGGCAGAACAACGGCATGCCGTTGCCGGAAGAGGCGTTCGCCGAACAGCGGCAAATAATCGTGGCTTCGGGCAAGGCCACCGGGTCGGACCCGCGCATGGTGTTGTCGCGGCGCATCTGGCTGACCGACAGCTACCTGGCCACGCTGGACCTGGTGCAATCGGGCCTTGGTTGGGCCTACCTGCCGCAGCCGTTGGTCGAGCCGTTGATTGCTTCGGGCGCGCTGGCCGAAGTGCGCTTCGACAACATGGCAAGCCGGTTGCGCTTGTGGGTGGACATCATCTGGGTCAAGTCGCGCCCGTTGGGCCTGGGCGCGCGGCGTTACCTTGACGTGATGCGCCAATGCTTTGAAACGGAATCCCCTAGGTCCTGAGCGATACGACCATCTCGTCCGAAAGCGAAAAATCCTACAACTGGTTAGGAAGCCAATAACTACCTGCAGTATTGATTCCCCGTTAGGTTTCTGCTCGCCATCAAGAAGAAAAGGAACTTCTCATGTCGAGCCAGTCCGCACAGGGCTACGTGCAGTCGGTCGATCACTTCGCCACTCGGCAGCGCAAGCCACAAGAGGCCCTCTACCTTTTACTCGACCCATTCGCTGGTTGCCCCCCTGAGCACCCGCTAGGCATCGCTGCCCTCAGCGAAGCGCTGGGTAGTGATGCCGTAACGCGCGTCGACTGCAGCGGGCTGGTGCAGGATCCCGAGTGCTGGCCAGCTCTGGTGCGGCTCGCCAAACCCGGCGATGCGCCCACAGCCCTTGCCCTATTAAGCGCGACCTGCGCCGCTCGTGAATCAGCAGCTACCTGGCACTACGTGTGTGGCTGGCTGATCAGCGATCAACCCGCCGACCTCATCGCCCAGCACATCAGCCAGCAGTGTCAGGTGCTGCGCCAACCAGAACCGCACGGTATCACCGCTTGGTTCGAACCCGTGCGGCTGGCGCTGCTGCGCGCAACCCTGAAAAACGCAGGCGAAGTCCTCGGGCCTGTTCGCAGCTGGCTACATCCCGATGGTTGTGGCAGTTGCGAGGTATTCGAGCGAGAACCCATGGCTGGCGAACTGGCCGTCCCCGAGGCCGTAAGGGCGACCCAGCACGTCGCACCACAGATCATTCAACTGCTCGGCGCCTGGCATCGCCTGAGTGCCGTGCAGCATCCCCATGGGCCCTGGCACTTCGCAGGTTCCTCAGGCTTGCCGGAAAACGCCCCCACCCATGCCATGAACCTGATCCTCAAGGCCTTCAGGCAAGGCCTGCGCGACCGTGCCGATATCCAGTGCATGTGCCTGCACATGCTCATGATCCACCCACTGCTCCTTCAGCACCCGACCATCCAGCACGACGTGGAGAAGGCAGCTGCCGGCGAGCAACGCCTGGCGGACCGCTTCGCCAGCTACGACGACTGTACCTGGTCTCACATCGTCGCCGGCCTGCCGCAGGCAAGGAGTTACTCATGAGCATCAGCAAAACCATCCACATCGCCATGCAGGAAGAAATCCCCAACACATACGGCACCTGTAACGCCTGCGGACGCTCCGGCCTGCCAATTCTGCTGCTACGCGAGGCCTACGCCCCGCGCCCGGATACAGGGCACCCCTATCGCCTGGCAGACGATAGCGAAATCATCTTTCACCCGATGCACACCGACCAGTTGCGCCTCCTGCGCCAGGGTTATGTCTACGTACTGCTCGACCAGGAAATCTGGCAGGCCTACGAGGTAGCGGCGGAAGGTACCTTGCAGCGCTTTCCGGTGTCGCAGATGCCCTTGGGGCCACCCAGGTCGTTACCCAAGGTATGCGCCACC
>NZ_JADLJS010000074.1 GCF_015680405.1 Pseudomonas pudica | reverse complement strand
GCATCAAGCTGAGGCTCAATGGCCTGAGCCCTGTCGAGTACAGGACCCAGGCGGCAGCTTAAACTGTCCAACTTTTTGGGGGCAGTCCAAGTACTGCACAGTATTCAAAACTTGTACAAGCCCTGTGGGAGCGGGTTTACCCGCGAAGAGGCCGGCACAGGCAAACCACAATTAGCGGTAAGCCTCCACCGGCACACAAGCACAGAACAGGTTCCTGTCCCCATACACATTGTCCACCCGGTTCACCGCTGGCCAGTACTTGTGCTGGCGCACGTGAGCACTGGGGGCCACCGCCTGTTCCAGGCTGTAGGGCCTGTCCCACACCGCCAGCACATCGGCCAGGGTATGCGGTGCATGCTTGAGCGGGTTGTTTTCCGCCGGCCAGTTGCCCTCCTGCACTTCGCCAATTTCCGCCCGAATCGCCAACATCGCCTCGACAAAGCGGTCCAGTTCAGCCTTGGACTCACTCTCGGTCGGCTCGACCATCAGCGTGCCCGGCACCGGGAACGACATGGTCGGCGCGTGGAAGCCATAGTCCATCAGGCGCTTGGCCACGTCCTCTTCGCTGATGCCGGTCAGCGCCTTCAGCGGCCGCAGGTCGAGGATGCACTCATGCGCCACGCGCTGGTTGCGCCCGCGGTAGAGCACCGGGAAGGCTCCACCCAGCTGGCTGGCCAGGTAATTGGCCGACAGGATCGCCACCTCGCTGGCATCGGCCAACTGCGGCCCCATCATGGCTATGTACATCCAGCTGATCGGCAGGATGCTTGCACTGCCCCAAGGCGCGGCACTGACCGCGCTGTTGTTCGGGTCCAGGCCGGGTACCGGCACCACCGGGTGGCTGGCGACGAACGGCTTGAGGTGCGCGCGAATGCCGATCGGGCCCATGCCCGGGCCGCCACCACCGTGGGGAATGCAGAAGGTCTTGTGCAGGTTCATGTGTGAAACGTCAGCGCCGATATCCGCCGGACGCGCCAGGCCCACCTGGGCATTGAGGTTGGCGCCATCCATGTACACCTGACCACCGTGCTGGTGGACCACTTCGCAGATTTCGCGGATCCCCTCTTCATACACGCCGTGGGTCGACGGGTAAGTGATCATCAGGCACGACAACCGATCCCCGGCCGAGTGGGCCTTGGCCTTGAGGTCGGCCAGGTCGACGTTGCCATCATCGTCGCAATCGACGATCACCACCTCCATGCCGGCCATTTGCGCCGACGCCGGGTTGGTGCCGTGGGCCGACGACGGGATCAGGCACAGCGTGCGTTGTGGCTGGTGGCGGCTGCGGTGGTAGCGAGTAATGGCCATCAGGCCGGCGTACTCGCCCTGGGCGCCGGAGTTGGGCTGCATGCAGATGGCATCGAAGCCGGTAATGGCGCACAGCCAGCTTTCCAGCTCGTCGATCATTGCCTTGTAACCGGTGGCCTGGGCCGCCGGGGCAAACGGGTGCAGTTGGGCAAAGCCAGGCCAGGTAATGGGGATCATCTCGCTGGTGGCGTTGAGCTTCATGGTGCACGAACCCAGCGGGATCATCGACTGGTTCAGCGCCAGGTCCTTGTTCTCGAGCTGCTTGAGGTAGCGCAGCATCTCGGTTTCGCTGTGGTGCAGGTTGAACACCGGGTGGGCGAGGAACGGCGTGCGCCGCACCAGGCTGGCGGGGATGCCTTCGGGCAGGGCCAGCTGGTCAAGTGCGGCTATATCCAGGCCGTGGTTCACCCCCAGGAAGATGTCGAACAGGCGCAGCACCGTCTGCTCCGAGCAAGTCTCGTCCAGGCTCACGCCCAGGTGCCCGCGGCCAAGAATGCGCAAGTTGATCTGCGCAGCCTCGGCGCTTTCGATGATGGCCGCCTGGGCACCGCCGACGTCCAGGGTAAGGGTGTCGAAGAAGTGCTGGTTGAGGCGCTTGATGCCCTTGGCCTCGAGGCCGGCTGCCAGGATGAAGGTCAGCCGGTGCACGCGCTGGGCAATGCGCTGCAGGCCTTCCGGGCCGTGGTACACCGCGTAGAAGCCGGCAATGTTGGCCAGCAGCACCTGGGCCGTGCAGATGTTGGAGTTGGCCTTCTCGCGGCGGATATGCTGCTCGCGGGTTTGCAGGGCCATACGCAAAGCGGTGTTGCCACGGGCATCGCGCGACACGCCGATGATGCGCCCCGGCATGGCTCGCTTGTAGTCATCGCGGCAGGCGAAATAGGCCGCGTGGGGGCCGCCATAGCCCATCGGTACGCCAAAGCGCTGGGTCGAGCCCAGCACCACATCGGCGCCCAGTTCCCCGGGCGGTGCCAGCACCACCAGGCTGAGCAGGTCGGCGGCTACGCAGGCCAAGGCATGCTGGCTGTGCAAATGGTCGATTTGCGGGCGCAGGTCGCGCACCTCGCCGTGGGTATCCGGGTACTGCAACAAGGCCCCGAAAACCGCGTGTTTGCCAAGGTTATCCACAGAGTCGACGATCAGCTCGAAGCCGAAGCCCTCGGCACGGGTCTTGAGTACCGACAGGGTCTGCGGGTGACAGTGCTCGTCGGCGAAGAAGGCATTGCTCTTGTTGCGCGCCACCCGCTTGGCCAGGGCCATGGCCTCGGCGGCGGCGGTGGCTTCGTCGAGCAGCGAGGCGTTGGCCAGGGCCAGCCCGGTGAGGTCGATGACCATCTGCTGGAAGTTCAGCAGTGCTTCCAGCCGGCCTTGGGCGATTTCAGGCTGATAGGGCGTGTAGGCGGTGTACCAGCCCGGGTTTTCCAGCACGTTGCGCAGGATGACCGTGGGGGTGATGGTGCCGTGGTAGCCCATGCCGATCAGGCTGGTCCAGACCTGGTTCTGCCCGGCGTAACCGGCGAGCTTGGCCAGGGCGGCCTGTTCGTCCAGTGCCGGCGGCAGGTCCAGGGGGCGATTGAGGCGGATGTCTGGCGGTACGGTCTGCTCGATCAGCTCACTGCGGCTGGCGACACCCAGCGCATTGAGCATGGCCTGCTGCTCCGTGGCATCCGGGCCCAGGTGGCGACGCAGGAAAGGGTTGAGCTCTTGCAGTTGATGCAGGGATGGCGACTGGGACATGACGACGCTCTCTTCCTGGAACAGCTCTCATGGAGACTTACAAGTCTAGG
Organism: Pseudomonas pudica; assembly: GCF_015680405.1. Classification (GTDB taxonomy): domain Bacteria; phylum Pseudomonadota; class Gammaproteobacteria; order Pseudomonadales; family Pseudomonadaceae; genus Aquipseudomonas; species Aquipseudomonas pudica. The sequence goes on along the minus strand of NZ_JADLJS010000074.1, from coordinate 12,060 downwards.
AAGGGATTGCCGATTCTGCGGGGAAACTTGTTTTGCCAGTACCGGCCCTATCGCCGGCAAGCCAGCTCCCACAGGTAACCACAGGCCCTGAGGCGCGCGCTATCTCTGTGGGAGCTGGCTTGCCGGCGATGAGGCCTGAAGCCTTACTCGCCGATAGCGGCTGCGTAACCAGCACCATCCAGCAGCTTGTCCAGCTCGGCCGGGTTGCTTGGCTTCAGCTTGAAGATCCACGACTCGTAAGGTTCTTCGTTGAGCAGCTCTGGGCTGTCGGCCAGCTCTTCGTTGACCGCGATCACTTCGCCACCGACCGGGGCGTAGATGTCCGAAGCGGCCTTGACCGACTCGACAACACCGGCCGCGTCGCCAGCGGCGAATACCTTGCCGACTTCAGCCAGCTCGACGAACACCACGTCACCCAGGGCTTGCTGGGCGTGGTCGCTGATACCCACGGTCACGGTGCCATCGGCTTCCAGGCGAGCCCACTCGTGGCTTTCGGCAAAACGCAGGTCGGCGGGGATATTGCTCATGTCTTGAATTCCTCGATTGGCTCAGCGGTACGCCCGCCGGTTAAAAATTGTTCAGATCAGAATCTTGCCGTGGCGCACGAAGGTCGGTTTGACCACCCGCACCGGGTACCACTTGCCGCGGATTTCCACCTCGGCCCGGTCGCCGGTGGCCATGGGCACGCGTGCAAGTGCAATGGACTTGCTCAGCGTAGGCGAGAAACTACCACTGGTGATCTCCCCTTCGCCAATCCCGGCTACACGCACCACCTGGTGGGCACGCAGCACGCCACGCTCTTCCAGTACCAGGCCGACCAGTTTTTCCTGCACGCCATGTTCGATTTCCGCCAGCAGACCGGCGCGGCCGATAAAGTCACGCCCGGCCGGCTCCCAAGCGATGCTCCAGCCAAGGTTGGAGGTGAGCGGGGTGTGGGTTTCGTCAATGTCCTGGCCGTACAGATTCATGCCAGCTTCCAGGCGCAAGGTATCGCGGGCACCAAGGCCGCTGGGGGCGATTCCGGCACCGACCAGGTCGTTGAAGAACGCCACCGCCTGGTCGCCGGGGAGGATGATCTCCAAGCCGTCTTCACCGGTGTAACCGGTGCGGGCAATGAACCAGTCGCCTTCGGCAAAACCTTCGAACGGACGCAGTTCGCGGATCAGCGCGGCACGCGCGGGGCTGAGCAGCGCTGCAACCTTTTCTCGGGCATGCGGGCCCTGGATGGCAAGAATGGCAAGGTCGGGGCGGACCTTGAAGTCCACGGCAAAACCGTCACGCTGCAGTTGCAGCCAGTCGAGCACCTTGGCGCGGGTGGCGGCGTTGGTGACCAGACGATAGCCCTCTTCCGTGCGGTAGACGATCAGGTCATCGATCACCCCGCCCTGCTCCTGCAACAGCGGGCTGTACAGCGCCTTGCCGGTGTCGTCGAGGCGGGCCACGTCATTGGCCAGCAGACGCTGCAGCCAGGCGGTGGCTTCGCTACCATCGACATCGATAACGGTCATGTGAGAAACATCGAACACCCCGCAATCGCTGCGCACCTGATGGTGCTCCTCGACCTGCGAGCCATAGTGCAGGGGCATGTCCCAGCCACCGAAATCGACCGTCTTGGCGCCAAGCGCCAGGTGCAGGTCATACAAAAGCGTGCGCTGTCCCATGGGTTTCTCCTTCCGGGCGTGGCGAAGCGGCGGCGGTCGATGACGTCGGGTCGTCAGCTCTTCTTGTGTAGGACCCGCCGCGCGAATGCCGCGCATTGTAGCCGCAAGGGCGCGGGCTGGCACCCTCAGTGACTGTGACCGGGTCGACGTGCCGAACGGCGGATCAGGCCGATGACCGGCAGCAGGCCCACCAGCACCAGGGTCAGTGCCGGCAACGATGCACGCGCCCACTCACCCTCGCTGGTCATCTCGAACACCCTTACCGCCAAGGTATCCCAGCCGAACGGGCGCATCAGCAAAGTGGCCGGCATTTCCTTGAGCACGTCGACGAACACCAGCAGGGCGGCGCTGAGCGCGCCAGGCACCAGCAGCGGTAGATACACCTTGAAAAACAATCCCGCGCCACCGACGCCCAGGCTACGGGATGCCTCGGGCAATGACGGGCGGATACGCTCCAGGCTGCTCTCCAGCGGCCCGTAGGCCACCGCGATGAAGCGCACCAGGTAGGCCAGCAGTAACGCCGCCAGGCTGCCCAGCAGCAGCGGCTTGCCGGCACCGCCCAGCCAGCTGGACAGCGGGATGACCAGATGGTTGTCGAGGTAACTGAAGGCAAGCATGATCGACACCGCCAGCACCGAGCCGGGCAAGGCATAACCCAGGTTGGCCAGGCCTACCCCGGCGCGGATACCGCCCGTCGGCGCCTGGCGCCGGGCAAAGGCCAGCAGCAACGCCACGCACACCGTGACCAGCGCCGCCATGCCACCCAGGTACAGGGTGTGCAGCACAAGGCCGACATAACGCTCGTCCAGGTCATGCCGGCCGCGCTGCCAGAACCACGCCAGCAGTTGCAGCAGCGGGATGACGAAGGCGCAGGCGAACACCAGCAGGCACCAGCCACTGGCCAGCAACGCCTTGAACCCGCGCAGGTGGTACAGCGCCTGCCCGCGCGGCCGCTCGTTGCCGCTGCGGCTGGCCCCCCTGGCACGGCGCTCGCCATACAGCACCAGCATCACCGCCAGCAGCAACAGGCTGGCCAGCTGGGCCGCGCTGGACAGGCTGAAGAAGCCGTACCAGGTCTTGTAGATGGCCGTGGTGAAGGTGTCGAAGTTGAATACCGCCACCGCGCCGAAGTCGGCCAGGGTTTCCATCAGGGCCAGGGCAATACCGGCGCCAATCGCGGGCCGAGCCATGGGCAGCGCCACACGCCAGAACGCCTGCAGCGGGGACAGCCCCAGCACTCGCGCCGCTTCCATCAGGCCCTTGCCCTGGGCCAGGAATGCGGTACGCGCCAGCAGATAGACATAGGGGTAGAACACCAGCACCAGGACGACGATCACCCCGCCGGTGGAGCGCACCCGGGGCAGGCGCATCGGCCCGAACACCTCGCGCAGGGCGCTCTGCACCGGGCCGGCGAAGTCCAGCAGGCCGACGAAGACGAACGCCAGCACATAGGCCGGGATGGCGAACGGTAGCATCAGCGCCCAGTCCAGCCAGCGCCGGCCAGGGAACTCGCATAGGCTGGTCAGCCAGGCCAGGCTGACGCCCAGCACGGTGACGCCGATGCCCACACCCACCACCAGCGTCAGGGTATTGGTTAGCAGGCGCGTCATCTGGGTGTCGAGCAGGTGCGACCAGATCTGCAGGTCGATCGACTGCCAGGACAACAGCAGGACGCTCAGGGGCAGGAGCACCAGGGCGGCGACCAAGGTGACCGGGAGGTACCAGCGGCGTTGAGGGGTGTGGGGCAAGGCTTGACTCTCGATTGCGATGGCGACCGCTGCGCGGTCGTTCGCGGGTGAACCCACTCCCACAGGATCTGCACTGCCTTTGAGGGTTGTGCGGTCCTGTGGGAGCGGGTTTATCGGAACGCCGAACCGCCGCGAATGGGCCCTTGCAGGCCCCGGAAGGATAAAGCCTGGCGCTTAGTTCCAGCCAGCCCGATCCATCAAGCGAATCGCTTCAGCCTGGCGCTTGCCAGCGATTTCCACCGGAATGCTGTCAGCCTTGAAGCTGCCCCACGCTGCCACTTCGTCCGAGGGCTTGACCTTCGGGTTGGCCGGGAACTCCTGGTTGATGTCGGCGAACAACTTCTGCGCCTCTTCACCAGTCATCCATTCCACCAGTTTCTTCGCCGCCTCCGGGTGTGGCGCATGCTTGGTCAGGCCGATGCCCGACAGGTTCACGTGCACGCCACGGTCACCTTGGTTGGGCCAGAAGATCTTCACCGGCAGTTTCGGGTTCTGCTTGTGCAGGCGGCCATAGTAGTAGGTGTTGACCACGCCCACGTCGCACTGGCCGGCCTCGATGGCCTGGATCACGGCGTTGTCGTCGGAGAACACGTCGGTAGACAGGTTGTTGACCCAGCCTTTGACGATCTGCTCTGTCTTCGCCTCGCCGTGGGTTTCGATCAGGGTGGCGGTCAGCGACTGGTTGTACACCTTCTTCGCCGTGCGCAGGCACAGGCGGCCTTCCCACTGCTTGTCGGCCAAGGCTTCGTAGGTGCTCAGCTCCTGCGGCTTGACCCGCTCGGTGGAGTAGATGATGGTGCGGGCGCGCAGGCTCAGGCCGGTCCAGTCGTGGGACGAGGCGCGGTACTGCGACGGGATGTTCTGGTCGATGATGTCGGACTTGATCGGCTGCAGGATGCCCATCTGCTCGGCTTGCCACAGGTTGCCGGCATCGACGGTCAGCAGCAGGTCGGCCACGCCGTTTTCGCCCTCGGCCTTGATGCGCTGCATCAGCGGGGCTTCCTTGTCGGTGATGAACTTGATCTTGACCCCGGTCTTGGCGGTATAGGCATCGAACACCGGCTTGATCAGCTCGTCGATGCGCGAGGAGTACACCACCACTTCGTCCGCTGCCTGGGCGGTGCCGCCGAACAGGGTCAGGGCCAGGGCGGCCAGTAGGGGCTTGCGTGGCAACATGGAAAGCACTCCTCGGATCGTATGAGAGGCGCAAATGGTAGTGAATCCCATTTTCCGACTCATCTACCTAGGCGTTACCGGATGTTGCAGAACTTGCTCCTACTGCTCATCGTGCAAGACCTTCACGCCTTGGCCAGATCCGGGAGGTCACCACTCAAACCCAGCGCCTGGCGCACGAACAGTGCCTTGGCCTCCGGCATCTGCTCCACCAGCTTCAACCCACTGTTACGCAACCAGCGCAACGGCAACGGGTTGGCCTGGAACAACCGCTCGAACCCTTCCATCGCCGCCATCAGTGCCAGGTTGTGCGGCATGCGACGTCGCTCGTAACGGCTCAGCACCTTCACATCCGCCAGCCGCTCGCCACGCTCGCAGGCGTTGACCAGCACCTCGGCCAGCACCGCAGCATCGAGAAAGCCCAGGTTGACGCCCTGCCCGGCCAGCGGGTGAATGGTGTGCGCGGCATCGCCGATCAATGCCAGGCCTTCATCCACATAGCGCTTGGCGTGGCGCTGGCGCAGCGGTACGCACACCCGCGGGTCGGCCTGCAGCACATCACCCAGGCGCCCCTCGAATGCCCGCTCCAGGGCTTTCAGGAAGGCCGCTTCATCCAGCGCCATCAATTGCTCGGCATGCTCCGGGGTGGTCGACCACACGATCGAGCACCAGTCCTGCTGGCCATCACGGGATAGCGGCAGGAACGCCAGTGGTCCTTCATCGGTGAAGCGCTGCCAGGCCGTGGCCTGGTGCCCGGCGCTGCAGCGCACGCTGGTGACGATGGCATGGTGCAGGTAATCCCACTCACGGGTTTCGCAACCGGCCAGGCGCCGCACTGCCGAGTTGGCACCGTCTGCCGCGATCACCAGCGGTGCACGCAGCTGGCGGCCATCGGCGAGGGTAAGCAGCCACTCGTCGCCAGAGCGGCGCAGCTGTTCGAGCCGCGCATTGGGCAGCAGGCCGATATCGCTGTCATGCAAGCGTTCCAGCAGGCCATCCTGCACCACCCGGTTCTCGACGATATGGCCGAGCACCTGGGCGTGCACGCTGGCGGCCGAGAAGTGAATCTGCCCGGTGCCACTGCCATCCCACACATGCATGTCCGAATATGGCGTGGCACGCCGCCGGGCAATGCCATCCCAGGCGCCAAGGCGCTCGAGGATGCGCTGGCTGGCTGCCGACAACGCGCTGACACGCGGCTCGAACGGGGCCTGGGCATCGAACGGCTTGACCGTCAGCGGGCCGCCGTCGAGCAGGAGGATTTGCAAGCCACTGTGGCGCAACGCCAGGGCCAGGGCGCTGCCGACCATACCGGCACCGACAATCAACAGATCTGCGCGCATTTCCATGCCTTACGCCAGCCTCGCTTGCGGCTTGAGCCGCACATATAGGGTTTTATCGACCCGCGCCACCAGCTCGCCGGCGCCGTCACGGATATCGACCTGCAAACGCGGCAGGCACTTCTTGCCGGTGGCAGTCTGCTGGCGGATTTCATCCAGCAGCGCGTCATCGACGTGGAGTTCGGCATACACCGGGCCTTTGCCCGGCGAAATGAAATCGATGCTGGCGGCCTTGTCCCAGACGATGTAGTCACGACCCAGCTGTTCGATCAGCAACAGCATGTAGAACGGGTCGACCATCGAATACAGGCTGCCGCCGAACTGAGTACCGACATAGTTGCGGTTCCAGCGGGTCAGCTTCATCGCCACCTTGACGCTGCGCAGGTCCGGGCTGATGTGCAGCACGCGGATGCCAGCACCCAGATACGGCGGGTAAAGGTTCAACCGCCAACGCAACAGGCGCGCCCGGCGCGCCAGCCTGCGCGCGTTGCCACTCATGCCTGACCTCGCGGATCGGGGCGAGTGCCCAGGCCCATGGCCTGGCGGGCGAACCAGCTTTTCGCCGGAGGCAGCAAGTCGAGACCGAGCAGGCCCAGGTTACGCCCGGCGGCCAGCAACGGCTGGCTACTGCCGAACAGGCGAGTGACCTGGTCGGAAAAACCGATGGTCATGGCCTGGTCCAGGTGCTGGCGCTGGTGGTAGGCCTGCAACGTGGTCAGGTCGCCAGGCTGCTGCGGGCCGGCCAGCAGCGCCTCGGCAAGCGCCTGCACGTCACGCAGCGACAGATTGAAGCCTTGGCCGGCAATAGGGTGAAGGCTGTGCGCGGCGTTGCCCAGCACCACCAGATGCGGCCGCACCTGCTCCTGGGCTTCGATCAGCGACAGTGGGTAGAGGTGCCGCGCGCCGACCTGGCGCAAAGCGCCCAGGCGATAGCCGAACACGCCCTGCAGCTCGCGCAGGAAACTGCGCTCGTCGATGTCGGCCAGGCGCCGCGCGTCCATGCCCTGGCGGGTCCAGACCAGCGCGCAGCGGTTATCCGGCAGCGGCAGCAGGGCCATGGGGCCTTCTTCGGTGAAACGCTCGAAGGCCTGGCCGCCGTGGGCCTCGCCCGGAGTGATATTGGCGATCAGCGCGCTCTGTTGGTAGGGCGTGTGGCGCACATGAATGCCCAGCTGTTCGCGCAGGCCGGAGCGGCCACCGTCGGCCAGTACCGCCAGGTCGCACTCCAGTTGAGTGTCGTCGTTCAGCAGCAGGCGGTAGCCACCTTCGATGGCCTGCATCGCCGTGACTTCCGCCGGGCAACGCCAGCTCACCACCTCGCTGTCCAGCCCTTGCCACAGGCACTGACCCAGCCAGGCGTTTTCCACTACGTAGCCAAGCGCCGGCACGCCCTCTTCCAGGGCATCCAGGCGGGTGGCGCCGAAGCGGCCGCGGTCGGATACGTGAATCTGCCGGATCGGCTCGGCGCGATGGCCGATTGCCTGCCACAGGCCCAGCTGCTGGTAGATCTGCTGAGTGCCAAACGACAGTGCCGACGAACGCGCATCGTAGCTGGGCTGGAAGCTGTCACCGGGGGCGAAGGGCTCGATCAGCAGGATCTTCCAGCCTCGCGCCTTGGCCCCCGCCTGCAGCGCCAGGGCCAAGCTCGCGCCCACCAGGCCGCCACCAATGATCGCCAGATTCACCCGATTCATGCCGCGTCCTTGCGGGCGGCCTGCATCAGTGCCTCGATCTCGGCGACCGTACGCGGTACGCCCGAAGTCAGGATTTCACAGCCTTGCCTGGTCACTACCACGTCGTCCTCGATCCTTACACCAATGCCGCGCCATTTCTTGGCCACGGCCTGATTGTCGGCACCTATGTAGATGCCCGGTTCGACGGTCAGCGCCATGCCGGGTTCAAGCACCCGCCACTCGCCGCCCACCTTGTACTCGCCCACATCGTGCACATCCATGCCCAGCCAATGCCCGGCACGATGCATGTAGAAGGCACGATAGGCCTCGCTGTCGATCAGCGCCTGTACCTCGCCCGTCAACAGGCCCAGTTCCACCAGGCCCTCGGTGATGACCCGCACGGTCGCCTCATGGGCGTGGTTCCAGTGCTTGCCGGGGGCGATTTCGGCAAACGCCGCGGCCTGGGCCTTGAGCACCAGCTCGTAGATGGCCTTCTGCTCCGGCGAAAAGCGCCCGCTGACCGGGAAGGTACGGGTGATGTCGCTGGCGTAGCAGTCGATCTCGCAGCCGGCGTCGATCAGTACCAGGTCGCCATCCTTGAGCGGGGCGTCGTTCTGCTGATAGTGCAGGATGCAGCCATTGCGCCCGGCCGCGACGATCGAGCCGTAGGCCGGCATCTTCGCCCCACCCTTGCGGAACTCGTAGTCCAGCTCGGCTTCCAGGCTGTATTCGTGCAAGCCGGCCCGGCAGGCCTGCATGGCCCGCACGTGGGCCCGCGCCGAAATCTCTGCGGCAGCACGCATCACCTTCACTTCCGCTGCCGATTTATACAGGCGCATGTCGTGCAGCAGATGATCCAGCGCAACGAACTCGTTCGGCGGCTGGGCGCCCAGGCGGGCCTTGGAGCGGATCACGTTGATCCAGTCCATCAGCCGGCGGTCGAACTCGGGGTTGCTGCCCATGGCGCTGTACACCCGCTCACGGCCTTCGATCAGGCCCGGCAGGATCTCGTCGATGTCGGTGATGGGGAAGGCATCGTCTGCGCCAAAATCGCGCACCGCACCTTCCTGGCCAGCCCGCAGACCATCCCACAGCTCGCGCTCGGGGTTGCGTTCACGGCAGAACAGCACGTATTCGCCATGCTCGCGCCCCGGAATCAGCGCAATCACCGCTTCCGGCTCGGGAAAACCACTGAGGTACTGGAAGTCGCTGTCCTGGCGGTAAACGTGCTCTACGTCGCGGTTACGGATGGCAACCGCGGCAGCGGGCAGGATGGCGATACTGTTGGGTACCATCTGCGCCATCAGCGCCTTGCGCCGACGGGCATACTCGGCCTTGGGAATGCGGCTCATGGGCAGACTACCCCCGGTTGATCAGTGCAGCGATGGCTTGGGTGCGGGGGCGGCCGGCTTGGCCAGCTCGGAGAACAGCAGCAACGGCGCCACGCGCAGGTATTCCATGACCTCCATGTAGTCGCTCTCGCCGTCCTCGGACTCCTCGAGGGCTTCCTGGACCTGGGAAATGGCCACCAGGTCCTGCAGCACTTCCTTGGCCTCGTCGGACAGGTCCTTGCCACCGGCATTCAGGCCGAAACCGGTGATGAAGCCTTGGCACCACTGGCCCAGCGCGGTGGCGCGGTCGTTCAGGGCGGCGTCGTCGGAAGGCAGCAGCAGGACGATCGCCATGTCGTCGCTGGTCAGCTCGCCCTTGACCATTTCCTGCAGGCCGACCAGGGCGTTGCGCACGGTGTCACCGGGCTCGGTTTCCAGCAGCTGGGCGGCATCGGCCAGCCAGCCGTCGGCGTCGAAGCCGGCACCGGCGCAGCTGCGGCCGATCAGCAGGCCGTGCAGTTCGGCCGGGGTGACAGGATGGCCATTGCTGGACAGCAGCATGGCGAAGGCGATGTAGGGCGATTGGGTATTGGGCATGGGCAGCTAGGCGCCAGACGGCGCAATGACTAGAATGGAGACCTTGTATCCTAGCACCGGCAGGCGCGCCAAGACCATCGGCACTGGCCGTCGCCGCCCAGGGAGAGGCATCATCGCCAGGTGACTCAACGACGGAGCGAATCGAGTGCAACCCACGCAAGAGAACGACCTGCAGGCACTGATGAGCCGATTCGAGTTGCTGATCGAACGTGTCGAGCAACTAAAACGGCAAAATGCACTCCTAGTAGCTCAGGAAAAAACCTGGCGCGAAGAGCGCGCCCACCTCATCGAAAAGAACGAGATCGCCAAGCGCAAGGTCGAGTCGATGATTTTACGCCTCAAGGCCCTGGAGCAAGACTCATGAGTTCAAGCAATAGCGTCACCGTGCAGATCCTCGACAAGGAGTATTCGATCATCTGCCCGCCGGAGGAGCGCAACAACCTGGTCAGCGCCGCACGCTACCTGGACGGCAAGATGCGCGAGATCCGCAGCAGCGGCAAGGTGATCGGCGCCGACCGCATCGCGGTCATGGCAGCGTTGAACATCACCCACGAAATGCTGCACCGCCAGGAAGACCGCAACGATGCCCCGGCAGGCGGCACCACTCGCGAACAGGTGCGCGACCTGCTGGAACGGGTCGACCAGGCACTGTCCGACGACGCGGATACCAAAATCGGCTGAGATTGGTATACTGGCGCCACTCCCTGGGGGATGCGCCAGTCGGTTATGTCCCTGAGCCGATACGCACAACCACGGGGGTTGCACGCTGGGGCCGGTGTGCATGTCCGCCCGACGGAAAGCCTTAACGCCCCCTGCAATCTCCACCTTGAACTTTCGGGTTCAAGGGCTACACCGATAGCGGTCTTGTCGGGGAGCCTGAATTCTCTTGCCCGCCCCTTCCGGCGGGCAATTCGTTTTGGCCGACCACGTCGGCCAGCATCTGGGATCGCCCGTGCCATGACCGACACCGCGCAGCTCACCCGCCCCCAGCTCCGTCGCCTGCTCCGCAATGCCCGCCGCGCCCTTACCCCTGCCCAGCAACGCCAGGCCGCCCTTGGCCTGTACCGCCAGCTGGCGCAGCACCCGCTGTTCCGCCGCGCCCGGCACATTGCCCTGTACCTGCCCAACGACGGCGAAATCGACCCTTGCCTGCTGCTGCGCGAGGCCCAGCGCCGTGGCAAGCGTACCTACCTGCCGGTGCTGCACGCCTGGCCGCGCACGCGCATGGTGTTCCAGCGCTTCGAGCAGGGCGAGAAGCTCAAGCCCAACCGCTTTCGCATTCCGGAGCCGGTTACCGAGCGCAAGCGCCAGCGCCCGATCTGGTCGCTGGACCTGATCCTGCTACCGTTGGTCGGTTTCGACGAAGTGGGCGGTCGCCTGGGAATGGGCGGTGGTTTCTATGATCGCAGCCTGGCCTACCAGGCGCGTCGCCAGACCTGGAAAAAGCCGTTGCTGTTGGGGCTGGCACATGAATGCCAGAAGGTCGAGCGGCTGGCTCAGGCCAGTTGGGATGTACCGCTGCAGGGGACGGTCTCGGACCGTGGCTGGTACTTGGCGCCGCGTTGAACGGCGCCGACGTGGGGCATCAACGTTGCGGCTGGCTGGCGTCGACCGGCATCTGATAGGCATTGTCCAGCTTGCGCTCCCAGATACCTTGCGCATAACCGGTAGTGACCACACCCAGGCCGAAAATGAACACCAGGATCCACAGCAGATCCGGCTTGTTACGTTGATTCATCGAAGAATGCCCCCCAGGCAAACTGTTCAGGCTCGGCAATTTTCTGGGTATCGCCGGAGCATAGCGCTTTAAACGGGGCGCATTTTCCGACAACCTGCGTCTGCACGCAAACCTTGACGCCAACCGACTGTCGGTTTCATGCAACAGGTTATTTCAAACCTTTTCAGGAGCAGCACCCATGGCCTACTGGCTGATGAAATCCGAGCCCGACGAGCTCTCCATCGAAGCCCTCGGCCGTCTCGGCGAAGCGCGCTGGGACGGCGTGCGCAACTACCAGGCGCGCAATTTCCTGCGGGCCATGAGCGTTGGCGACGAGTTCTTCTTCTATCACTCCAGCTGCCCGCAGCCGGGCATCGCTGGCATTGCCAGGATCACTCGCGCTGCCTACCCCGACCCGACCGCGCTGGACCCGCAAAGCCACTACTACGATGCCAAGGCCACGGCCGACAAGAACCCGTGGAGCGCGGTGGATGTAGCCCATGTGCAAACCCTGCCACGGGTGCTGGAGCTGGCCTGGCTGAAACAGCAGGCAGGCCTGGCCGAACTGCCGCTGGTGCAGAAAGGCAGCCGCCTGTCGGTGATGCCGGTGACGCCAGAGCAATGGGCGGTGATTGTCGCTTTGCGTTGAAACTGCGGCTAAGGTCATAAACCAAAGGGGCCGCCCTGCGGCCCATCGCCCGGGGGGCCCCCCCCCCCCCCCCCCCCCCCCGCCGCAGGTTACTCGGCCTTCAGGCTTTTCACGCCCTCAGAGGTACCCAGCAGCAGCAAATCTGCCGGACGCGCCGCGAACAGGCCGTTG
>NZ_JADLJS010000073.1 GCF_015680405.1 Pseudomonas pudica | reverse complement strand
CCCACCCGCCGCGGGGGGGCCCGGCCCCGCCCCCCCCACCACCCCCCCCCCCCCCCTCCCACAAGGACCGCGTGTCAACCGCAGTTGACGCGAACCACCTTGCCCTGCTCGTCCACATTCAGGTTCAAGCGCTCGGAGCGGTACTCCAGGGTAACCACGTCGTGCGGCTTGAGAATGCGGGCCATCTGCGAGCCAGTGGCCTTGCGCGCCTGCTCCAGCAGCTCGGCGCTGGCTGGCTTGCCAATGGCGAAATCGGCGCCGCTGGCTTCGCAGCGGCCATCGTTGCCTGCCGGGGTGGCTGGCGCAGCGCCACCAGCAGAATTGCCACCAGTGCTGCAACCAGCCAGGACAGCAGCCACCGCCAGGGTTGCCAGGTAAGCACGGGTACGGAACATGAAGCCTCCTAAATCGGTCCGGGAACTGTCTGATCCGACAGCTCCGCTCATCTTTTGTTGCAAAACCGGTCAAGTCTGCCTGAACTCACCAGCAGAGGCGAAAACGCAATCGTGACCGGATTTTGCACAACCTGCTGCGTTTGCCATATGCTTAAGCCGCAAGGTCACTGACGCAAAGTCATGATTTAGTGCAAGAAGTGGAGCGCACCCCGCCTCCATCGAACACCAGGGTCAGGTGTTCGCCCCTTCGTCCCGGGCCCCAAGCGAGAGCCTTTCATGAGCAGCCACAGCATCGAAGCCGATATCAAGGTCAAATGGGCCGAAGGCCAGAGCGCGTACAGCCCTGGCACGCCGGAGGAGTTGCTGCTGATTGCCATCGACCTGCTGGTGCGCGATCGCGGCGCCGAGGCGGCACGCAGCTTCTTCGACCAGGTGTTCGAGCGCTACGCGCCGCACACGGCTATTCCAATCGCGCCAAACGGGCGCTGAGCAGGTCGAACAGGCCCTGGGCATCGCCCTCCTCCACCCACATCACATTGGCAGGCTGCTTGAGCACGCCGTACCAGTCGGCAAGGGTCTGGCCGAAGCTGGGGCCTTCGCGGCTGTCGATGCTCACATGGATGCGCCGGCCGCTGAACAGCTCGGGCTTGAGCAGGTAGGCGATGACGCTGGCGTCGTGCACCGGGCCGCCGGGCATGCCGTACAGGTCCATGTCGTGGGTGATGTAGGCGTTGAGTATATCCACCACCCGTCTGCTGGCCTGGTTGTTCACCGCCGCCAGTTGCTTGAGGCGGGCGTCGCTGGTCAGCAGCTTGTGGGTGACGTCCAGCGGCAGGTAGGTCAGTTGCACACCGCTGGCCAGCACCACTTCGGCGGCATGCGGGTCGGCATAGAGGTTGAATTCCGCCGCCGGGGTGATGTTGCCGCCGTTGAAATGGGCACCACCCATGACCACCACTTGCTTGATGCCTTTGACGATGTCCGGGCGCTGGATAAGCGCCAAGGCCAGGTTGGTTTGTGGGCCGAGCATGGCGACGGTGATGCTGTGGGGCTTGGCGGTGCCAAGGGTGTCGACCAGGTATTGCACGGCATTGCCTTGGGCCAGCGGCGCTTTCGGCTCGTGCACCTGGATGCCGGTGAGGCCTTCTTCGCCGTGCACGTCGGCAGCGTAGATCGGCTTGCGCACCAGTGGGCGAGCGGCGCCGGCGTACACGGGGATGTCTTCGCGGCCGGCCCATTCGCGGGCCAGGCGGGCGTTGCGCGAGGTTTTTTCCAGGCGCACGTTGCCGGCCACGGTGGTGATGGCGCGGATGTTGAGCTCGTCGGGCGAGGCCATGGCCAGGAACAGCGCGACCACGTCGTCGGCGCCAGGGTCGGTGTCGATGATCAGGTCGATGGGGGCGGCCTGGAGGGTGGTGGCTGCGGCCATGAGGGCGATTCCTTGTAGCAGGGGTTTGAGCATGGGTGGCACTCCTGTTGCCTGGGTGGGTTTCTGGGGCCGCTTTGCGGCCCAATCGCCGGCAAGCCAGCTCCCACAGGTCGGCCTCAAGCATTGTGCAGTACCTGTGGGAGCTGGCTTGCCGGCGATTCGGGGGCGCAGCCCCCGCCTTCAGAAAGTCACGCCGGAAATCAGCGCGATGTTGCTGTAGGGCTGGCACTCGCCAGTGCGCACTACCGCACGGGCATTGCGTGACAATTCCTTGAAATCTTCATGGCTCAGCCATTCGCGCTTGCCCAGCTTGCCCTTCAGCCGCTCGATCTCTACCAGCGCCGGAGGCACCACTTTCTGCATCTCTTCGGCAAGCACGTGGCGCTCTACCTGCAACTCGCTCAGCACAACCCGCAATACGCTGGCGAAATCCGGCAGGCCAGGCGTGACGGCCAGGTCGATCAGTTCTACCCCCGGCGGCACCGGCAGCCCGGCATCGCCGATCACCAGGATGTCACCATGCCCCATGCCGGCGATGGTCCGCGACAGGGCGACGTTCAGCAGCGGGGTTTTCTTCATGGCGCAAGCTCCGCCAGGTAGGGAATCGACGGCTGGGCGCCGGCGCGGGTAACCGACAGGGCCGCGGCGCGCTGGCCGAAGGCGATGGCTTCGCCCTCCTCCAGGCCGCGCACCAGGCCAGCGGCAAAGCCGCCGATGAAGGTATCGCCGGCTGCGGTGGTATCCAGCGGCTGCACCACCGGCGCGGGGAAGTGCTGGTGGCCCTGAGGGGTGACCAGCAAGGCCCCTTGCGCGCCAAGGGTAATGATCACTTTGCCCGCGCCCAGTTGCAGCAAGCGCTCGCCGGCGCGCCGGGCACCGTCCAGATCAGCCACCGCCACCCCGGTCAGGGCTTCGGCCTCGCTTTCGTTGGGCGTCAGGTAGTCGATGTGGGCGAACCAGTCCTCCGGCAAGGGGCCGGTCGCCGGCGCCGGGTTCAGGATCACCCGCTTGCCCAGTTCACGCCCCCTGGCCAGGGTCCAGGCCACGGTGTCGGCCGGCACTTCCAGCTGGCAGATGATCACCTCGGCCGCCTGCAGCAGCGCATCGAACCGCTGCACCGACTGTGGCGTCAGCAGGCCGTTGCCACCGGGGATGATGACGATGCAGTTCTGGCTGGCGGCATCCACGGTGATCAGCGCCACACCGCTGGACACGCCCTGACAAGTGATGACGCCCTGGCAGTCGATGCCTTCCACATACAACGCCCGGTGCAGTTGCCGACCATAATCATCGTCGCCGACATTGCCGATCATCGCCACGCTGCCGCCCAGGCGTGCCACGGCCACCGCCTGGTTGGCCCCCTTGCCGCCCGGCACGGTGAAAAAACTTTCGCCGGGGAGTGTTTCGCCGGCCCGGGGCAGGCGCTGGGCGCGGGCCACCAGGTCCATGTTGAGGCTACCGACTACCACGACCTTGGCACTCATCACATTTCCTTAGCGTTAGCGGTAATCGTTGAAGAGGTCCGGGCGCGGCCCGGTGGACTCGCGCAGCACGATGCGCGGGGCGACGATGCGCTGCTCTGCCGTGCCCTGCCGGGGTGTGCCGATACGCGCCAGCAACAGCGACGCGGCACTTTCGCCCAACTCGCGGATCGACTGGCCCACGGTGGTCAACGGCGGGTACACATAGCGGCTGAGTTCGATGTCGTCGAAGCCAATCACCGACAGCTCGCCGGGCACGTTGATTTTGCGCTCGGCCGCGGCACGCAACACGCCGAAGCCGATCATGTCGTTGCCGGCGAAAATCGCCGTGGGCCGCCTGCCCTCCAGCAACCGGGTTGCCACCGCATGGCCCCCGGGGCTGGTGAAGTCGCAATGCAGCACGCGGTCGCCAAGCACCGGTGCGCCGGCCTCGGCCATGGCGCGACGGAAGCCGCTCAGGCGCAGCTGGGTGACCCCGGTCTCGGCGGGGCCGCCGATATAGGCAATGTCGCGATGGCCTAACTCCAGCAAGTGGCGGCTCGCCAGGTAGGCGCCCTGCTCGTGGTCGATGCGTACCAGGTCGGCATCCACGCCATCCAGTTCGCGGTCGACGACTACCATTGGCGTGCGCACGCCAGCCAGGCTTTGCACCAGGTCGCTGTCCTGGCCCACCGAAGCCACTACCAGGCCGTCGATGCGTTTTTCCAGCAGCACGCGCAGGTAGCTGCGCTGCTTCTGCGGGTTGTCGTCGGAGTTGCACAGGATCACGCAGTAGCCGTTGCGCTCGCAGGCGTCTTCGATGCCCCGTGCCAGTTCGGCAAAGTACGGGTTGACGCTGCTGGGCACCAGCAAGCCGATGGTGGCCGTGCTGCGCGCCTTCAGCGAGCGGGCCACGGCGCTGGGCACGTAGTCGAGCTCGGCGATGGCGGCTTCGACTTTCAGCCGTACGTGCTCACTGACAGGCCGGGTCTTGTTCAGCACATGGGACACGGTGGTGTAGGAAATACCCGCCAGTGCCGCGACGTCTTTGATGGTTGCCATGTTCTCAGTTCCGCCGGGCTGCACGCCGGCTACGGTAAGTGTCGAGCACCACGGCGATGACGATCACCGCCCCGGTGATGATGCGTTTGGTCGGTTCGCTGGCACCGATCTGCGCCAGCCCTGCGGCCAGCACCGAAATGATCAGCACGCCAAAGAAGGTGCTGATGACCGAGCCACGCCCGCCCATCAGGCTGGTGCCGCCAATGACCACGGCGGCGATCACCTGCAGTTCCAGGCCGGAGCCGGCATTGGGGTCGGCGGCTTCCAGGCGCGAGATCTGGAACAGCGCGGCCAGGCCGGCAAGCAGGCCCATCAGGGCGAACACCAGCACCTTGTACGGGCGCGGGTCGATGCCGGCCAGGCGCACGGCTTCTTCGTTGGTGCCGATGCCGATCAGGTAGCGGCCGAATACCGTGCGGGTCAGCACCAACTGGGCCAGCACGATCACCAGCAAGGCGATGATGAACGCCGGCGAGATGCCGAATGCGATGGGGTTGGAGAACCAGGCATAGGCATCGCCGATATAGGCGGTGCGCGAGTCGGTGAACTGGTAGGCCAGGCCGCGGGCCATTTCCAGCACGCCAAGCGAGACGATGAACGACGGAATGCGCCAGGCCACGGTAACCCCGCCGGTAATGCTGCCGGCCAGCGCGGCCACGGCCATGCCCAGCAGGGCCGAGGGCAGCACGCCCCAACCCCAGCCGAGGATCGCCACACTGACCGTCGAGGCCGCCAGCGCCAGCACCGAGCCCACCGACAGGTCAATGCCGCCGATGATCAGCACGAAGGTCATGCCCACCGCCAGCACCATCAGGTCGGGAATCTGGTTGGCCAAGGTACTGAAGGTGTTGTACGACCAGAAGTGGCTGCTGAGGAACGAGAACAGCACGATCATCGCCAGCAAGGCGCCGGCCAGGCCCAGGTAGGTACCCAGGCCAAGATAGGTGCCACTGCGGCGCACCGGTGCGGCGCCTTGGCTGTCGAGCGGGGTGGTTTTCATGCATCCATCCTGGGAGCTGCGTCATGCAGCAGTGCGTCACGTTTCTGATAACCGGCAAAGGCTGCGGCCAGTAGCTGGTCCTGGCTCCAATGGTCACGCTCGAAGGTGTCGATCAGCCGACCGGCCGACAGTACGGCGATGCGGTCGCAGATCAGCATCAGCTCGCGCAGGTCGCTGGATACGACCACCAGGGCCTTGCCCTGGCGCGCCAGCTCGGCCAGCAGGCCATAGATATCGAACTTGGCGCCGACGTCGATGCCACGGGTGGGCTCGTCGAACAGCAGCACCTGGCAGTCGCGCTCCAGCCAGCGGCCGATCACCACCTTCTGCTGGTTGCCGCCAGACAGCTCGCCCACCACCTGCTGCGGGCCGGCACTGCGAATGCGCATGGCCTGGATCTGGCGCTCGGCCAATGCCGCTTCGGCTTCGCCATCGAGCACCCCGGCCCGTGATACCGCGCCGAGGTTGCCCAGGGCGATGTTGGCGCTGATCGACTGCGTCAGCAGCAGGCCCTCGCCTTTGCGGTCTTCGGTGATCAGCGCGATACCGGCCTGCACGGCAGCCTTGGGCGAGTCGATGGTGACCACCTGCGGAGGCTGGCCGAGGGCGATGCTGCCGCTGTCGGCACGGTCGGCGCCGTAGATCAGGCGCAACAGCTCGGTACGGCCGGCACCGATCAGGCCGGAGATGCCGAAGATCTCCCCTGCCCTGACCTCGAACGAAACTTCACGTACCTTGTCGGCGCGGCTGAGCTTGTCGACCTTGAGCAGCGGCGCGCCGATCTGCCGGCGGCCCAGGTCGATATGCTCGCCCAGCTCGCGGCCGACCATCAGGTTGACCAGTTCGGCGCTGCTGTAGCGCTGGATCGGCTCGTCGCACACCAGTTTGCCGTCACGCAGCACGACGATGCGCTGGGCCACACGCTGCAGTTCTTCCAGGCGATGGGAGATGTAGACGATGGCCACGCCACGTTGGCGCAGGCGCTCGATCTGGGTGAACAGCAGCTCCACTTCGCGCGCGGTGAGCATGGCGGTGGGCTCGTCGAAGATCAGCACATGGCAGTCGCCGATCAGGTTGCGGGCGATTTCGACCATCTGCTGATGGCCGATGCCCAGCTCGCCGACCGGGGTGTCCGGGTCGATGGCGTCGAGGCCGACCTGGGCCATGGCGGCCTTGGCCAGTTGGCGCAGGCGCTTTTGGCTTATCCAGCCAAAGCGGCCAGGCAGGTTGTCGAGGAACAGGTTCTCCGCCACGGTCAGCGTGGGCAGCAGGTTCAGCTCCTGCAGGACCATGCGCACGCCGAGGCGCTCGGCCTCGCTGCGGCTGCCAGGCGCGTAGACCTGGCCGCGGTAGCGCATGTGCCCGGTGGTGGGGGTTTCCAGGCCACTGATGAGCTTGGACAGGGTACTCTTGCCGGCGCCGTTCTCACCGGTCAGCGCCAGCACTTCGCCGGCCCGCAGGTTCAGGCTGACCTCGCCGAGCACGGGCTGGGCGTAGGTCTTGCCCAGGCCGCTGGCAGCGAGCACCACTTCATTGGCCGATGCAGGCATGGCCGTTTCTCCTGCCAGCTATCAGGGCTTGGTGATGAGTTGGACCGGGGTCTGGATGACGTTGTCGGCATCCACGTCGGGTTTCTCGCCCTTGACCATTTTCAGCGCCGCCTGGATGCCAAACACCGCCTGCTGGCTGGCCGCCTGGTCGAGGGTGGCCAGCACACGGCCATCTGCGAGCATCGGCTTGATGGCGTTGATGTTGTCGTAGCCCACCACTTGCACCTGGCCGGCTTTGCCGGCGGCACGCACGGCCGACACGGCGCCCAGGGCCATGCTGTCGTTGCCGGCCAGCAGGGCTTTCAGATTGGGGTATTCGTTGAGCATGGAGGCAGCGACGGCGTTGCCTTTGTCGATTTCCCAATTGCCGCTCTGCACCGAGACGATGTTGATCTGCGCGGCGTCCATGGCGTCCTTGAAGCCGGCAGTGCGCTGCTGGGCGTTGGTGGTGGTCGGCACGCCTTCGATGATGCCGACCTGGTCGCCGGCCTTGAGCTTCTGCTTGGCCAGGAAGTCGCCGACCAGGCGCGCGCCCTTGCGGTTGTCGGGGCCCACGAAGGGTACGCTGATGCCTTTGCTCTGGAGCAGCGCCGGGTCCAGGCGGTTGTCGATGTTGATCACCACCACGCCCTGGTCCATGGCCTTCTTCACCGCCGATACCAGCGCCTTGGAGTCGGCCGGGGCGATGACCAGAGCCTTCACGCCCGCATTGACCATCTGCTCGACGATGCGGATCTGCTCGCCGGTGTCGGTCTCGTTCTTGATGCCGTTGGCAATCAGCTCGAATTCATCGGCGTGGGTTTTCTGGTAGTCCTTGGCGCCGTCTTCCATGGTGCGGAAGAACTCGTTGGCCAGCGACTTCATGACCAGGGCGACCTTGGGCTTGTCCTCGGCGTGGGCGGCAGAAAACGGCAGGGCCAGGGTAAGCGAGGAAATGACAGCGAGGGCCAGCAGACGACCGGGGAACGGCAGTTTCATGAACGATGACTCCGAATCTTGTGTTTTTTGTCGGATCGCAAACGTTTGCGTTGCCTAACTATGGAAACAGGACCGGGGTTTGTCAAATCCGTTTGGCTGTCGGAGGTCAAGTCGAGCTTGGCGCAGTTTATCCGGATTTTTTCCGAAAAGCCGAACGTCTTTTCCTACGTTTGTTCGGAATCCCGAATGACATACCCCCTCATGTGGGAGCGGCCTTGTGTCGCGAAAGGGCCGCAAGGCGGCCCCGGCAATGTGTGCTGTTGCGCCGGAATCTGGGGCCGCTGCGCGCCCCTTTCGCGACACAAGGCCGCTCCCACAAGGCCCGTGCGCGCAACTGGTACGAAACCTGCCTTGCACCCTGTGCGACAAAACAACCATCTCATTAGGAAGAGAGAGAACAATAACGATGAATGCCGCACTGAAAACCTTCGCTCCCAGCGCACTCGCCCTGCTGCTGGCCCTGCCAACCTTCGTCTCGGCCAAAGAAGCCGAAACCCAGCAGAAGCTGGCCAACGTGGTCATTCTCGCCACCGGCGGCACCATTGCCGGTGCTGGCGCCAGCGCCGCCAACAGCGCCACTTACCAAGCCGCCAAGGTGGGCGTCGACAAGCTGATCGCGGGCGTACCGGAACTGGCCGAGCTGGCCAATGTACGCGGTGAGCAGGTCATGCAGATCGCCTCCGAGAGCATCTCCAACGACGACCTGCTCAAGTTGGGCAAACGCGTTGCCGAACTTGCCGAAAGCAAGGACGTGGACGGCATCGTCATCACCCACGGCACCGACACCCTGGAAGAAACCGCCTACTTCCTCAACCTGGTGGAAAAGACCGACAAGCCGATCGTGGTCGTCGGTTCGATGCGACCGGGCACCGCCATGTCCGCCGACGGCATGCTCAACCTGTACAACGCCGTGGCCGTGGCCAGCGACAAGCAGTCGCGCGGCAAGGGCGTGCTGGTGACCATGAATGACGAGATCCAGTCCGGCCGCGATGTGAGCAAGTCGGTCAACATCAAGACCGAAGCCTTCAAGAGCGCCTGGGGCCCGATGGGCATGGTGGTGGAAGGCAAGTCCTACTGGTTCCGCCTGCCGGCCAAGCGCCACACGGTCAACTCCGAGTTCGACATCAAGCAGATCAGCAGCCTGCCGCAGGTGGACATTGCCTATGGCTATGGCAACGTCACCGACACCGCCTACAAGGCGCTGGCGCAGAATGGAGCCAAGGCACTGATCCATGCCGGGACCGGCAACGGTTCGGTGTCGTCGCGAGTAGTACCGGCACTGCAGGAACTGCGCAAGAATGGCGTGCAGATCATTCGCTCGTCGCACGTCAACCAAGGCGGTTTCGTGCTGCGCAACGCCGAGCAGCCGGATGACAAGAACGACTGGGTCGTGGCCCACGACCTGAACCCGCAAAAGGCACGGATCCTGGCGATGGTGGCGATGACCAAGACCCAGGACAGCAAGGAACTGCAGCGGATCTTCTGGGAGTACTGATCGCCAGCCGCCCCTGAAATGCAAACAGCCCCGCTGCCTAGGCGGGGCGTTTTCTGTCTAACTGTTGCGAAATTACTTACAGTGAAATACTGTATGTGCATACAGCAAAAACAAGGAAACACTTGTGTCCAGCACCGTCTCCGCCACCCCAAGCAGCTATGAACAACTGGGTATGCGCATTCAGAAAATCATCAACAGCCCCACTGCCCAGCGCAGCCGTGCGGCATTGATCTTCCGTCTGGAGCAGGAAACCCCGGAAGATTGGGAAACCCTGCTCGAGGAAATTGCCGAAAACGATAACGTCACCCTCGCCCACCGCGACGATGGCGGCGTGCAAATTTTCTGGACCGTACCGAAGGAAGACTGACCGCGCGTTCAACCTCAAGCCAATGCCTGCAGGTAGGCGCTGGCTTCGCGGTAACGCGCCAACCGCGCCAGGTCGGTGGGGCCCGGGCACGGGATACGCGAAAGGTCGCTGTTGTCGGCCAGGTCGGCCAGCTTGACGGTGCGCGCCAGCGGGTCACCGCCCAGGCGCACCACGAAGTCGTGGTAGGCCTCGCCCTCACGGCGGCTGAGCGCCAACAAGGCGGCAAGGATTTTCAGCGCAAAGCCCTCGCGCGCCAGGTCGGCCAGGGTCAGCGGGGTGTCTTCGATCACATCGTGAAGCACCGCGACAATCTGTTGTTCGGTTGTGGAAACCCGCATCATCACGCGTAGCGGGTGGAGGATATAAGCAGCCCCACCCTTGTCGTATTGCCCTTCATGCGCCCTGGCGGCCACGGCAATGGCCCGCTCCAGTGTAGACATGAGGCCCTCCCCGTTCGGCTTCTTCCTGCCAAGCATAGCCAAAACTGTGCGGACAATGTCTAGCGCGCGTGTGACTGCTCGAAATCCGGAGGCTGGCGCGCGCCCTGTAGGAGCAGCCTTGTGCTGCGAAAGGGCCGTACCGACAGCGCATATCTGTTGCCCGTACCGGCCTCTTCGCAGCACAAGGCTGCTCCTACAGGCCCCTGCCAGATCAATGGATCAGGTGTTCCTCGAGTGCGCCTACAGGCTTTTTAACGCGCAGCGCCGTGCTGGATCACCACTGAATCGGTACCCAGCTTGGCCATCACCTCGGCCTTGCGTGCTTCGGCTTCTTCACGGCTGGGGAACGGCCCCATCAGCACCACCGGCTTGCCGTCGCGGTACTCCACCGATGACGGGATGCCCTTTTCGATCAGGCGTGCAGTCATGTCGCTGAGCGCGCCCATGTTGGCGCCCTGGATCACTTCCACATCCCAGCCTTGCGGGGCCGGCTGGCCTGCCAGGGCTTCGGCGCGGCGCTGCAGCTCGGCGCCGCCGCACATCTCGCGGATGCGCAGGTTGTTGCCGCTGTCGTCGACGATGATTTCATACTGGCCATCGCGCTTGATCGCCACGTAGCTGCGGTAGGCCTCGTACTGCCCGGCATCATCCTTGCCACGGACCTGGCCGCAGATGGTGCCCTGGGTGTCGATCCGCACGTTGCCGAACTTGGCAGTCTTGGGGTTGTGCAGGTGTTCGGCCACCTGTTTGTGCACGCCTTCGACCTCGTTCTCACAGCCCGCCAGGGCGAGCACTGCCATTACCACAGCCAGTTTGCGCACGCGTGTACCTCCAGATTCGAAGGCGCGGATTCTAGCACGCCCATCCCGGGCAAGGACCGCGACCATACGTTACACCGTGCAACCAGGGCCATGCACCTCAGGCAGTCATGGCATGCCATGCCTCGTCATGACGGCAGCAGATCCAAGGTCCGTTCGAGCTCATCGAGGTCGATGCGGAAGCCGCTGCCATCGGGTATTCCGACCACAAAGCCGAAATGCTGCTGATCGCGGTCAGTCAGGTACTTGTAGAAGCAGACAAAGCGATCAGGTGGCTGCAGCGTCAGCACCGAAGCGCCGGGCGCCAGCACATTCATACCGTGGATGAGCTGGCTGCCTTCGACGCCCACCACTACCCTGGCCCCGGCACAGGTTTCCACGATGGTTGCCAGGTCGCACCCCAAAGGCGCAAGGATGCGAAAGCCGCGATGTTTTTGCA
Source organism: Pseudomonas pudica (assembly GCF_015680405.1). Lineage (GTDB taxonomy): Bacteria > Pseudomonadota > Gammaproteobacteria > Pseudomonadales > Pseudomonadaceae > Aquipseudomonas > Aquipseudomonas pudica. The sequence continues at coordinate 3,876 of NZ_JADLJS010000073.1, read as the reverse complement.
GATGTTCGGCAATCTGTAGTTCGTTGCGCAGCAGGCGCAGATCTCCGTCACAACCCCGCAAGATGAAGACTCCCGGGTGGGGCTTGTAATTTACCCGCGACAACAACTTCCGGCCCATGGCGCGGTATCGCTCGGACTGGTTTGTGTTGTGGCTGAAGTCATCGAACAGCACCAACTCTCGAAAAAAGGCCGTGTGTAGCCGAAGTGGGTGCATGCCAAGCCATTCTTCGTATTGCGCACCCTGGGAAAAACGGGGGAACCTGCCCGAGGGCGCGGTGGTAACCGGCACGCCTTCGTTACGGGCCAAAGCATAGGTGACGCAATCCTCGGCCAGCCATGTTCCAAACCAGCGGTTGCCGTAACGTGAACAATAAGCGGCCCCACGCTCGATCTCCTGCTCCACGACGATTCGCGGCAACCCGCTGGGCCGGTCAGACAGCCAGAAGCTTGCATTGTTCTTGTACAGTGCGCCATCGATCAGAATGACGTCCTTGATCAGATAGCCCCTGGTAGGGGCCTGTGCGACGCTGCCCAGCCCCTCCATGGTTCGCCGCGGATGCTCGAAAGGAAAGAAACGTTTCTCTTCCCAGCCGGTCACTCGCTCCAGCTGGTTCGGCAGAAAGAAAGCGGGAGGCGCCGGGGTGACCTCGGCGGGGGCGATATCCCAAGTCTTGGCCGCAAGGCTCTTCAGGTTCTCTGACGGTTTTCGTACCAGCCACTTTCTCGCAAGGTACTTGTATGCGGCCAGGCTCCAGCCTTTACGGTCAGATCCCTTCGTGTGTACATCCGAAATATCGTTCATCATCAAGCGCTCTCATTGAAAGGCTATCTTTCATGCTCAGTTGCACACTACTTTTTCCAGAATGGGAGGGGACTGAAAGTGAGCATATCGATCGCGCAAGTTCTCCAACAGCAGTTCGCCAGGCGCTTTCGCACAGTAAATGTATATCTTGAACAAACCACCGAAGACCATTTCGCGATAGCGGTCGACAATTTCCTCGTCACTTGGCCCATCCGGCAAACCCAGATGCAGTGTGAGCCTGCTGCCCTCGACGGCAAATAACGGGAATTCCCAGAGAAACTTGGCGATACCGGTCTTCGGTAGCCGGACGAACATGAAGGCCTGGTTGCCCAAGGTATCCACATCACCACCGCGCCGGCGCTTCCATTTCAAAAGCCCATCGTCCGGACGTGCCAGACATTGGCCGATATCGTAATAATCGAAACCCTGCTCGATGGCCCACTCCAGGGCCATGAAGGTAGTGATCGAGTTGACCTCGCGCAGACGTTTCGGGTCGTTGAAGACGGCCTCCGGGTAGCCAAAGCGAAGCGTGCTCCAATAGCGCTTGCCGGCCCGGGTAATTACACAACCGAAATGACAGGCTACAACCTCGTCGCCTTTCATCACGAGGTCGAGCCGGCCAACGGTCTTGGCGATGCGCAACACGTCCTGGGAATCGAACTGTTGGGCATGCAGGCCATGCCGCGCCTGGGCATAAGGCTGCAACATTTCCCGGTCGGCCTTGCCGATCTCCTCGTCCGTCAGCACCTGCTGCATGCGGTACAGCGGCCGACACTTGCGGATGTTGCGGCGCAGTTCACCGTCGTAGCGGGCGATGATCTCCTCCAGCGGACGCCCCAGTGGGATGATGGCACTCAGATAATGGGGCACGTACAGGGCACCTGCACTGGGCATCTCGCTGATCAGCACCCTATGGGGCGCGACGCCACGCTGTTGCGTGCTATCGCCGGGTTTGGTGTCGACCTCGGGTTTACCGCCGATGAGCAGCTTGGCCATCTCCTTGCGGCTCTTTCGACCGACATATAAAACTTCGTAGTCGTTACTTGTCTGCAGCCGAAAACTGGTAATTTCCCAGCGCCACAAACACGCACGCCCCATTATATCCTGGGCCCAAGTCAAGAACTTTCTTATTTCGAAGCGCATCGACGGCGTTATGAGCTTTCGTATGTGCTCTCTCATTTCATGTCCTTGGAGCTTATCCAGTTAACAGGTAATAAGTACTGCCAAATAAACACCCAACAACCTTTGGCACTTAAACGCCCCAAGGTGCCAGATACCAAAAGATTAAAGATCTGCGGAAAAGGTCTGTCAAGACACGCTTACTCATTGATTATTCAATGATTAGCCATTGGAGACTGCATGTTTTATGACGCCATTTTTTCTACTTGCGGATATGGCGAAAGATAACAACGGCATACCTGACCGTGCGGCGCCTTCACGGCCCAATCAGGTAAACAGGCTGGTTATCATTTCACCGAAAAAGACGCCGATCAGCAGGGCAGGCAGCACTGCAACCTCGCGCTTCAGGTCCAGCAGACCCAGCTTGCGGTTGACAGGAAAAATCAGGAAAAGCGTGAAGAAGGTATGCAGAGCCACACCCCAGACGGCATAGCTCACGCCACCGATGGCCATGAGGACCGGCAGCAGGATAAACAGCGAAACGACCCGGATGATGTTGTCCATTGCCACGTATTTGGTCAGCCCCAGGGCCAACCAGAGCTGGTGTGCCAGCGTGAAGCGCAAGGTGAAAAGAGAGAGCGAGAGAATGGCCATGGTATTGCCAGCGCCGGCATAACGGTCGTCGTACAGCCAACTGATCATCAGCGGGCTGGCAGTCAGCAAAAAACCGCAAGCAAACAGCGAGGTCAGGTCGAACAGCACCCTGGAGCGGTAGTAAAGGCTGCGCACCCGCTCTTTGTCACCACTTCTCGTTGCCTCACTGAAGGCCGGCAAGGCGACCGCCCCCGCCAAGCGCAACAGGACAGACTGAATGGCCCCGAGGATGGCGACAGCGATGGAATAGACCCCCAGCTCCGCGACCGACATGCTTCCGCCGAACCAGATCCGGTCACCCTGCATCGCCAGAACCCCTACGGAGGACGACAACAGGATCCAGCGTCCGTAATCGAACACCTCGCGCAGCGCCGCCGGGTCCCATCGCAGGCGGTTGCGCGGCCCTTGGAAGAGCAGGTGACTGAGCAGGGTGAAAACCAGTGTGCCCAGCAGGCCCGCCGCCACTAATGACCAGATGGAGCGGGTGAGATAGCCTGCCACGAGCATCACTATCAAACCGACAAACTGCGCAATCAGCTCGGCGATAACCACCTTCTTCTGCTGGAAGACCCGGATGGCCACATCGACCTTGGGCGACTGGAAGCCATAGATGATCGCGGTGAGCCCAGACAAAGCCAGCACCATCGGTAGCTCTGGAGCGGCATAGGTGGAATGGGCCGGCCACAGTTCGATGTACTGCGTGAACCTTGCCCCCAGGGCCAATAGCAAGGTCAGAAGGAACAGCACAAACCCGCGGATGACTTGCACAGTCCACACGGTATCGAGAAACAGCGGCTCGTCGCCGCGCGAGCTCTGAATGACGTTCGGCCGCAGCCCAACATCGGAAAGCAGTTGCAGCAACACTGAAACAGTGGTCGCAATGGCCATCACGCCGAACATTTCCGGCACTAGCACGCGGGTGATCACCAGGTTGCCGCCCAGTCGCATGACCTGGGAAGCAACGACAGCAAGAAGGTTCAACCCACTGGCCCACATGGCCCGTTTGCGCAGGCTCAACGGACGCGACGCATCAATCGAAGGCATAGCCGCATCTCTGAACCCATCGCTAGAGACTCACTATAGTCGCAATTTGCTATGCGGCTATCCGAACAGGCTGCAGCGCGTGAAATCGCCCTCCGCTGGACACAACAAAAACAAAAGGGCGACCCCTTGAGGTCGCCCTTTTGATGCCCGGAAACCGGGACTTTTGTTTGGTAGGCACAATTGGACTCGAACCAACGACCCCCACCATGTCAAGGTGGTGCTCTAACCAACTGAGCTATGTGCCTGTCGTGTGGTGC
>NZ_JADLJS010000072.1 GCF_015680405.1 Pseudomonas pudica | reverse complement strand
TTTCGTTGTCGTCTTTGCCTTCCAGGGCCATACGAGCCGAACCGATGATGATCGGGGTGTCGTCGCCTGGGAAGTCGTAGGTGGACAGCAGATCGCGAACTTCCATCTCGACCAGTTCCAGCAGCTCGGCGTCGTCTACCAGGTCAGCCTTGTTCAGGAAGACCACGATGTAAGGAACGCCTACCTGACGGGACAGCAGGATGTGCTCACGGGTTTGTGGCATCGGACCATCGGCGGCCGAGCAAACCAGGATCGCGCCGTCCATCTGGGCAGCACCGGTGATCATGTTCTTCACGTAGTCAGCGTGACCCGGGCAGTCAACGTGAGCGTAGTGACGAATGTTCGAGTTGTACTCGACGTGAGCGGTGTTGATGGTGATACCGCGCGCTTTTTCTTCCGGAGCCGAGTCGATCTTGTCGAACTCAACGACTGCCGAACCGAAAACTTCGGAGCAGACGCGAGTCAGAGCTGCGGTCAGAGTGGTCTTACCGTGGTCAACGTGGCCGATGGTGCCGACGTTAACGTGGGGAAGGGAACGATCAAATTTTTCTTTAGCCACGACAGTGAACCTCTTGCCTAAAGGGGATTAGCCTTGTTTTTTAACGAGTGCTTCGACGATGTTCGACGGAGCTTCGGCGTATTTGGAGAATTCCATGGAGTAGCTTGCGCGACCCTGAGACATGGAACGAACGTCGGTTGCGTAACCGAACATCTCTCCGAGCGGAACTTCAGCGCGGACGACACGGCCAGAGACCGATTCATCCATACCCTGGACCAGACCACGACGACGGTTCAGGTCACCCATCACGTCACCCAGGTAGTCTTCCGGGGTTACAACTTCGACCTTCATGATCGGCTCGAGGACCACGCCACCACCCTTCTGGGCCAGTTGCTTGGTTGCCATCGAAGCAGCGATCTTGAACGCCATTTCGTTGGAGTCGACGTCGTGGTACGAACCGTCGAACACGGTAGCCTTCAGGCCGATCAGCGGATAGCCGGCAACAACGCCGTTCTTCATCTGCTCTTCGATACCCTTCTGGATCGCAGGGATGTATTCCTTCGGAACCACACCACCAACGACTTCGTTGGTGAAGACCAGGCCCTCAGTGATATTGCCCTTATCGTCTTCATCCGGCTGCGAGAAGCGAATCCAGCAGTGACCGAACTGACCACGACCACCCGACTGGCGAACGAACTTGCCTTCGATCTCCACACCGGACTTGGTGATCTTCTCGCGGTACGAAACCTGCGGCTTGCCGATGTTGGCCTCAACGTTGAATTCACGCTTCATGCGGTCAACGATGATGTCCAGGTGCAGCTCACCCATACCGGAGATGATGGTCTGACCAGTCTCTTCGTCGGTCTTGACGCGGAACGACGGGTCTTCCTGAGCCAGCTTGCCCAGAGCGATACCCATCTTTTCCTGGTCCTGCTTGGTCTTCGGCTCGACAGACAGCGAAATCACTGGCTCCGGGAAGTCCATGCGCTCAAGGATGATTGGCTTGTCGGCGTCGCACAGGGTTTCACCAGTGGTAACGTCCTTCATGCCGATCAGGGCCGCGATGTCGCCAGCGCGCACTTCCTTGATCTCTTCACGCTGGTTGGCGTGCATCTGCACCATACGACCAACGCGCTCTTTCTTGCCTTTGACCGAGTTGATGACCGAGTCACCGGAGCTCAGAACGCCCGAGTAGACGCGAACGAAGGTCAGGGTACCTACGAACGGGTCGGTAGCGATCTTGAACGCCAGAGCCGAGAACGGCTCGTTGTCGTCGGCGTGACGCTCATCCTGCTGCTCTTCGGTGATCTCATCCTTCGGCACTTCGGCCAGATCAGGGTGGATACCCTTGATCGCAGGAATTTCGGTCGGAGCAGGCAGGAAGTCGATAACGGCATCGAGAACCAGGGGAACACCCTTGTTCTTGAACGACGAACCGCAGACAGCCGGAACGATCTCGCTGGCCAGGGTGCGCGCACGCAGACCTGCCTTGATTTCTTCGACGGTCAGCTCACCTTCTTCAAGGTACTTGTTCATCAGCTCTTCGCTGGCTTCGGCGGCGGCTTCAACCATGTTGTTGCGCCATTCGTTAGCCAGGTCGACCATATCCGCTGGAATTTCTTCTTCGCGGTAGGTAGTGCCTTTATCGTCTTCGTTCCAGTAGATGGCTTTCATCTTGATCAGGTCAACCTGACCCTGGAAGTCGTCTTCTGCACCGATAGCCAGCTGGACCGGAACCGGGGTGTGACCCAGGCGGTTCTTGATCTGGCCGACAACGCGCAGGAAGTTGGCACCAGCACGGTCCATCTTGTTCACGTAGACAACACGTGGAACGCCGTACTTGTTGGCCTGACGCCATACGGTTTCGGACTGCGGCTCAACGCCGGAGGTACCGCAGAACACAACGACCGCGCCGTCGAGTACACGCAGCGAACGCTCTACTTCAATGGTGAAGTCAACGTGGCCGGGGGTATCGATGACGTTTACGCGGTAGTTGTCGTACTGACCACGGGAACCTTTCCAGAAGGTGGTAACGGCAGCGGAGGTAATGGTGATACCGCGCTCCTGCTCCTGCACCATCCAGTCGGTGGTCGCGGCGCCGTCATGCACCTCGCCCATCTTGTGGCTCAGACCTGTGTAGAACAGGATCCGCTCGGTAGTGGTAGTCTTGCCCGCGTCAACGTGGGCGCAGATACCGATGTTACGGTAGCGGTTAATTGCTGTAGTACGAGCCATAAAGCCCTCGCAAAATGATTGATGCTTGAATTAGAAGCGGTAGTGCGAGAACGCTTTGTTGGCCTCGGCCATACGGTGCACGTCTTCACGCTTCTTGACTGCAGCACCCTTGCCTTCAGCAGCATCCAGCAGCTCGCCAGCCAGGCGCAGAGCCATCGACTTCTCGCCGCGCTTGCGGGCGTAGTCTACGAGCCAGCGCATTGCCAGAGCGTTACGACGGGATGGACGAACTTCAACCGGAACCTGGTAAGTGGCACCGCCGACACGGCGGGACTTAACTTCGACCAGCGGAGCGATGGCGTCGAGAGCTTTCTCGAAGATTTCCAGGGGGTCGCTGTTCTTGCGTGCTTTGACGGTATCCAGAGCACCGTAAACGATGCGCTCGGCTACGGCCTTCTTGCCGCTTTCCATCACGTGGTTCATGAACTTGGCGAGGATCTGGGATCCGTACTTCGGATCGTCCAGGATCTCACGTTTTGCTGCTACACGACGTCTTGGCATGATAAGCCCTCAAACGGTCTTCAGGTTAGCCCGGGACCAGGTCTTTCGACCCCTGCCCGACCTTACTCTTATCGACTCAAATAAATGGATGTCTGCAAACGACCGATTACTTCGGACGCTTGGTACCGTACTTCGAACGACCCTGGTTACGGCCTTTAACGCCCGAAGTATCCAGAGAGCCGCGAACGGTGTGGTAACGAACACCTGGCAAGTCTTTTACACGGCCGCCACGGATCAGGACGACGCTGTGCTCTTGCAGGTTGTGGCCTTCACCACCGATGTACGAGGAAACCTCGAAACCGTTGGTCAGACGCACACGGCATACTTTACGCAGTGCCGAGTTAGGTTTTTTCGGCGTGGTGGTGTACACGCGGGTGCACACGCCACGACGCTGCGGGCAGTTCTGCAGCGCAGGTACGTCGGATTTCTCGACGGTACGCTTACGCGGCTGACGTACCAGCTGGTTGATAGTTGCCATCTACTAGCTCCACTGATTGTCTTGCGACGCTATTGTCTTGCAAGAAAGCCAAAAATTGGCGAGACGGAGCCTCACCAAATTTAAGGGTACAAAAGTCTAAAGAGGATCTTGCACCCAGTCAAGACGAGGCCCCGGCCCTCCCCGCCCGGTCATCGGCAACAATTGTTGTCACCGATGCCCTTGCGAGGCTTGCCGGGGCCCTGCCCTGTACTTAGTTACCGCTGGAGTTCAGCGCTTCGGTCAGTGCGGCTTCCACCTCACTGGCGCTCACACGCAGCGGCTTGTCGGCATCACGGCGACGCTTGCGCTCGCTGTGGTAGGCCAGACCAGTACCGGCCGGGATCAGACGACCCACGACCACGTTCTCTTTCAGGCCGCGCAGGTAGTCGCGCTTGCCGGTTACCGCCGCTTCGGTCAGCACGCGGGTGGTTTCCTGGAAGGAAGCCGCGGAGATGAACGACTCGGTCGACAGCGACGCCTTGGTGATACCCAGCAGCACGCGGGTGAACTTGGAGACGAACTTGTCCTCGGCGGCGAGACGCTCGTTCTCTACCAGTACCTGGGTCAGTTCCATCTGGTCGCCCTTGATGAAGCTGGAATCGCCCGACTCGGAGATCTCGACCTTGCGCAGCATCTGACGCAGGATGGTCTCGATGTGCTTGTCGTTGATCTTAACGCCTTGCAGACGGTAAACGTCCTGAATCTCGTTGACGATGTACTTCGCCAGCGCGCTCACACCCAGCAGACGCAGGATGTCGTGCGGATCGCTCGGGCCGTCAGAGATAACTTCGCCGCGGTTTACCTGTTCGCCTTCAAAGACGTTCAGGTGGCGCCACTTCGGAATCAGCTCTTCGTACGGATCGCTACCGTCGGTCGGGGTGATGACCAGACGGCGCTTGCCCTTGGTCTCCTTGCCGAATGCGATGGTGCCGCTGACTTCAGCCAGAATCGAGGCTTCTTTCGGACGGCGCGCTTCGAACAGGTCGGCAACGCGCGGCAGACCACCGGTGATGTCACGGGTCTTCGACGTTTCTTGCGGGATACGCGCGATAACGTCACCAACGCCGATCTGGGCACCGTCAGCTACGCCGACGAGGGCGTTGGCCGGCAGGAAGTACTGGGCAGGTACGTCGGTACCCGGCAGGTACAGGTCCTTGCCAGAGGCGTCGACCATCTTGATCGCCGGACGGATTTCCTTACCAGCGGCAGGGCGATCCTTGACGTCCAGGACTTCAATGTTGGTCAAACCAGTCAATTCGTCGGTCTGACGTTTGATGGTGATGCCTTCTTCCATGCCCACAAAGGTCACGGTACCTTTCAGCTCGGTAACGATCGGGTGGGTGTGCGGATCCCACTTGGCGACGATGGCGCCAGCTTCGACCTTGTCACCTTCCTTGACCGAAATCACCGCACCATAAGGCAGCTTGTAGCGCTCACGCTCACGACCGAATTCGTCGGCAATGGCCAGCTCGCCGGAACGCGATACGGCAACCAGGTTGCCATCGGCACGCTCAACCTGCTTCAGGTTGTGCAGACGCACCATGCCGCCGTTCTTAACCTGGACGCTGTCGGCAGCCGAGGTACGGCTTGCAGCACCACCGATGTGGAACGTACGCATGGTCAGCTGGGTACCCGGCTCACCGATCGACTGCGCAGCGATAACGCCGACAGCTTCACCGATGTTCACCTGGTGACCGCGAGCCAGGTCACGACCGTAGCACTTGGCGCAGATGCCGTAGCGGGTTTCGCAGTTGATCGGCGAACGCACGACCACTTCGTCGATGCTGTTCAGCTCGATGAACTCGACCCACTTCTCGTCGACCAAGGTACCGGCCGGAACGATGACGTCCTCGGTGCCTGGCTTGAACACGTCACGGGCGATGACACGACCCAGTACACGCTCACCCAGCGGCTCTACAACGTCGCCACCTTCGATGTGCGGGGTCATCAGCAGGCCCTGGTCGGTGCCGCAGTCGATCTCGGTAACCACCAGATCCTGGGCAACGTCTACCAGACGACGAGTCAGGTAACCGGAGTTAGCAGTCTTCAGTGCGGTATCCGCCAGACCCTTACGAGCACCGTGGGTCGAAATGAAGTACTGCAGAACGCTCAGACCTTCACGGAAGTTCGCGGTGATCGGCGTCTCGATGATGGAGCCGTCCGGCTTGGCCATCAGGCCACGCATACCGGCCAGCTGACGGATCTGGGCTGCGGAACCCCGCGCACCGGAGTCAGCCATCATGTACATCGAGTTGAAGGACTCTTGCTCGACTTCGTTGCCTTCGCGGTCGATAACCTTCTCTTTCGAGAGGTTGGCCATCATCGCCTTGGACACTTCGTCGTTCGCCTTCGACCACAAGTCGATGACCTTGTTGTACTTCTCGCCCTGGGTTACCAGGCCGGAGGCGTACTGACTCTCGATTTCCTTCACTTCGTCGGTAGCGGTACCGATGATGCGGGCTTTCTCGTCCGGGATAACGAAGTCGTTAACACCGATGGAAACGCCGGAAATGGTCGAGTAAGCGAAACCGGTGTACATCAGCTGGTCAGCAAAAATAACGGTCTCTTTCAGACCAACCACGCGGTAGCACTGGTTGATCAGCTTGGAGATCGCCTTCTTCTTCATCGGCTGGTTGACCACGTCGTACGGCAGGCCTGCCGGTACAACCTGGAACAGCAGCGCACGGCCGACAGTAGTGTCGACGATACGGGTGTTCTTGACCACCGAACCGTCACGCTCTTTCACGGTTTCGTTGATACGAACCTTGATTTTCGCGTGCAGGGCAGCCTCGCCGGCGCGGAATACGCGGTCGACTTCCTGCAGGTCGGCGAACACGCGACCTTCGCCCTTGGCGTTGATGGCTTCGCGGGTCATGTAGTACAGACCCAGTACCACGTCCTGCGACGGAACGATGATTGGCTCACCGTTGGCTGGCGACAGGATGTTGTTGGTCGACATCATCAGCGCGCGCGCTTCGAGCTGGGCTTCCAGGGTCAGCGGCACGTGAACGGCCATCTGGTCACCGTCGAAGTCGGCGTTGTACGCGGCACAGACCAGCGGGTGCAGCTGGATAGCCTTACCTTCGATCAGAACCGGTTCAAAGGCCTGGATACCCAGACGGTGCAGGGTCGGTGCACGGTTGAGCAGCACGGGGTGTTCGCGAATCACCTCGGCGAGCACGTCCCAAACCTCTGGCAGCTCGCGCTCGACCATCTTCTTGGCAGCCTTGATGGTGGTCGCCAGACCACGCATTTCAAGCTTGCCGAAAATGAAGGGCTTGAACAGCTCGAGGGCCATCTTCTTCGGCAGACCGCACTGATGCAGACGCAGGGTCGGGCCTACGGTAATAACCGAACGGCCGGAGTAGTCCACACGCTTACCGAGCAAGTTCTGACGGAAGCGACCTTGCTTACCTTTGATCATGTCGGCCAGGGACTTCAGCGGACGCTTGTTCGAGCCAGTGATGGCGCGACCGCGACGGCCGTTGTCCAGCAGGGCGTCGACCGCTTCCTGCAGCATGCGCTTTTCGTTGCGCACGATGATGTCCGGCGCCGACAGATCCAGCAGGCGCTTCAGACGGTTGTTACGGTTGATCACCCGACGATACAGGTCGTTCAGGTCGGAGGTCGCGAAGCGGCCGCCATCCAGCGGAACCAGCGGACGCAGGTCCGGCGGCAGCACTGGCAGGACGGTCAGGACCATCCACTCAGGCAGGTTGCCCGAGCCCTGGAACGCTTCCATCAGCTTCAGACGCTTGGACAGCTTCTTGATCTTGGTTTCCGAGTTGGTCTGCGGAATCTCTTCGCGCAGGCGACCGATCTCGTGCTCCAGGTCGATAGCGTGCAGCAGCTCGCGGACAGCCTCGGCACCCATGCGGGCGTCGAAGTCGTCACCGAACTCTTCCAGCGCTTCAAAGTACTGCTCGTCGTTCAGCAGCTGGCCCTTTTCCAGGGTCGTCATGCCCGGGTCGATAACGACGTAGCTCTCGAAGTAGAGCACGCGCTCGATGTCACGCAGGGTCATGTCCATCAGCAGGCCGATACGGGACGGCAGCGACTTCAGGAACCAGATGTGGGCAACCGGCGAGGCCAGCTCGATGTGCGCCATGCGCTCACGACGAACTTTTGCCAGGGCAACTTCAACGCCGCACTTCTCGCAGATCACGCCGCGGTGCTTGAGGCGCTTGTACTTGCCGCACAGGCACTCGTAGTCCTTGACTGGGCCAAAGATCTTGGCGCAGAACAGGCCGTCACGCTCAGGCTTGAACGTACGGTAGTTGATGGTTTCCGGCTTCTTAACTTCACCGAACGACCACGAACGGATCATTTCAGGCGACGCCAGACCGATGCGGATGGCGTCGAACTCTTCGACTTGACCCTGGTTTTTCAGCAAATTCAGTAGGTCTTTCAAGGCCTTTCCTCCTGGCGGAGCAGGGAGCGGGCATTACCTGCCCCACTCCCCTTCGCGTCACGTGTTATTCGGTTTCCAGATCGATATCGATACCGAGCGAACGGATCTCTTTGATCAACACGTTGAAGGACTCGGGCATGCCCGGCTCCATACGGTGATCGCCATCCACGATGTTCTTGTACATCTTGGTACGGCCGTTCACGTCGTCCGACTTCACTGTGAGCATTTCTTGCAGGGTGTATGCCGCGCCGTATGCTTCCAGCGCCCACACTTCCATCTCCCCGAAACGCTGACCACCGAACTGCGCCTTACCACCCAGCGGCTGCTGGGTAACCAGGCTGTAGGAACCAGTGGAACGCGCGTGCATCTTGTCGTCCACCAAGTGGTTCAGCTTGAGCATGTACATGTAACCAACGGTCACAGGACGCTCGAACTTGTTGCCGGTACGGCCATCGAACAGCACCATCTGGCCGCTCTCTGGCAGGTCGGCCAGCTTCAGCATGGCCTTGATCTCGCGCTCCTTGGCACCGTCGAAGACCGGGGTAGCCATTGGCACACCCTTCTTCAGGTTGTGAGCAAGGGCCAGGATCTCTTCGTCGGTGAACTCGTCGAGGTTTTCCTGACGACCGCCGATCTCGTTGTAGACCTCGGTCAGGAACACGCGCAGTTCAGCGGCCTTGCGCTGCTCTTCGATCATGCGGTCGATCTTCTCGCCCAGACCCTTGGCCGCCAGGCCCAGGTGAGTTTCGAGGATCTGACCGACGTTCATACGCGAAGGTACACCCAGCGGGTTCAGTACGACATCGACCGGAGTACCGTTGGCGTCGTGCGGCATGTCTTCGACCGGCATGATTACCGAGACGACACCCTTGTTACCGTGACGACCGGCCATCTTGTCACCCGGCTGGATGCGACGGCGGATTGCCAGGTAAACCTTGACGATCTTCAGTACGCCCGGTGCCAGGTCATCACCCTGCTGCAGCTTGCGCTTCTTGTCTTCGAACTTGTCGTCCAGCAGACGGCGACGATCGACGATGTACTGCTGAGCCTTTTCCAGCTGCTCGTTCAGTGCATCTTCGGCCATGCGCAGTTTGAACCACTGGCCGTGCTCCAGACCGTCCAGTACTTCGTCAGTGATCACAGTGCCTTTCTTCAGGCCCGCGCCACCGTCGACCACCTGGCCGTTCAGGGCAGAACGCAGACGCTCGAAGGTTGCACCTTCGACGATGCGGAACTCTTCGTTGAGGTCCTTGCGGATCTCGTCCAGCTGCATCTTCTCGATGGCCAGGGCGCGGCTGTCGCGCTCGACGCCATCACGGGTGAAGACCTGTACATCGATGACGGTACCCTTGGTGCCGGTTGGCACGCGCAGGGAGGTGTCCTTAACGTCGCTGGCCTTCTCACCGAAGATCGCGCGCAGCAGTTTTTCTTCCGGAGTCAGCTGGGTTTCGCCTTTTGGCGTTACCTTGCCGACCAGGATGTCGCCAGCGCCGACTTCGGCACCCACGTAGACGATACCGGCTTCGTCCAGCTTGTTCAGTGCGGCTTCACCCACGTTCGGGATGTCCGCAGTGATTTCCTCTGGGCCAAGCTTGGTGTCACGCGCCACACAGGTCAGTTCCTGGATGTGGATGGTGGTGAAGCGATCTTCCTGGACCACACGCTCGGACAGGCAGATGGAGTCTTCGAAGTTGAAGCCGTTCCACGCCATGAACGCGATGCGCATGTTCTGACCCAGTGCCAGCTCACCCATGTCGGTGGACGGGCCGTCGGCCATGATGTCGCCACGCTGAACCTTGTCACCCTTGCTCACCAGCGGACGCTGGTTGATGCAGGTGTTCTGGTTCGAACGGGTGTACTTGGTCAGGTTGTAGATATCCACACCTGCTTCGCCGGTTTCAACTTCGTCGTCTGCAACGCGAACAACGATACGGCTGGCGTCGACCGAGTCGATCACGCCACCGCGGCGAGCAACCACGCAGACACCGGAGTCACGGGCAACGTTGCGCTCCATGCCGGTACCTACCAGCGGCTTGTCGGCGCGCAGGGTCGGTACAGCCTGACGCTGCATGTTCGAACCCATCAATGCACGGTTGGCGTCGTCGTGCTCGAGGAACGGAATCAGCGACGCAGCAACGGAAACAACCTGCTTCGGCGAAACGTCCATCAGGGTGACGTCTTCCGGCGCCTTGACGGTGAATTCGTTCAGGTGACGAACAGCTACCAGCTCATCGATCAGCTGCTTCTTCTCGTTCATCGCGGCCGAAGCCTGGGCGATGACGTGATCCGCTTCTTCAATGGCCGACAGGAACACGATTTCGTCGCTGACCACGCCTTCCTTCACCACGCGGTACGGGCTTTCCAGGAAGCCATACTGGTTGGTGCGGGCATAGGCAGCCAGGGAGTTGATCAGACCGATGTTCGGACCTTCAGGGGTCTCGATCGGGCACACACGGCCGTAGTGGGTCGGGTGTACGTCACGGACTTCGAAGCCGGCACGCTCACGGGTCAGACCACCTGGGCCGAGTGCGGAGACGCGGCGCTTGTGGGTGATCTCGGAGAGTGGGTTGTTCTGGTCCATGAATTGGGACAGCTGGCTGGAACCGAAGAACTCTTTCACCGCCGCCGCAACCGGCTTGGCGTTGATCAGGTCTTGCGGCATCAGGCCTTCGCTTTCCGCCATCGACAGGCGTTCCTTGACCGCGCGCTCGACACGCACCAGGCCAACGCGGAACTGGTTCTCGGCCATCTCGCCGACGCAACGTACGCGACGGTTACCCAGGTGGTCGATGTCGTCGACGATGCCTTTGCCGTTACGGATGTCGACCAGGGTCTTCAGAACCTCGACGATATCTTCCTTGCTCAGCACGCCCGAACCTTCGATCTCGGTACGACCGATACGACGGTTGAACTTCATGCGGCCAACCGCGGACAGGTCGTAACGCTCGGCACTGAAGAACAGGTTGTTGAACAGGGTCTCGGCAGCATCCTTGGTTGGCGGTTCGCCAGGACGCATCATGCGGTAGATCTCGACCAGGGCTTCCAGCTGGTTGCTGGTGGTGTCGATCTTCAGGGTATCGGAGATGAACGGACCGCAATCGATGTCGTTGGTGTACAGGGTCTCGATACGGACAACCTGCGCCTTGGCGACCTTGATCAGCAGTTCGGTGGTCATCTCGGTGTTGCATTCGGCCAGGATCTCGCCGGTAGCCGGATGCACGATGGCCTTGGCGGTAGTGCGGCCCAGGACGTATTCCATAGGAACGTCCAGCTGCTTGACGCCGGCCTTCTCGAGCTGGTTGATGTGGCGCGCGGTAATACGACGGCCCTGCTCGACGATGACTTTGCCGGTTTCGTCATGGATATCCATGACTGCAACCTCACCACGCAAACGCTGTGGTACCAGTTCCAGGCTGAGTTTCTCGCCGGAAATGTGGAACACGTTGGTGGTGTAGAAGGTGTTCAGCACTTCTTCAGTGCTGTAACCCAGGGCACGCAGCAGCACCGAGGCCGGCAGTTTGCGGCGACGGTCGATACGTACGAACACGCAGTCCTTCGGGTCGAACTCGAAGTCCAGCCAGGAGCCGCGGTAAGGGATGATGCGAGCGGAGTACAGCAGCTTGCCGGAGCTGTGAGTCTTGCCACGGTCGTGGTCGAAGAACACACCAGGCGAACGGTGCAGCTGGGAAACGATCACACGCTCGGTACCGTTGATAACGAAGGTACCGTTCTCAGTCATCAGGGGGATTTCACCCATGTAGACTTCTTGCTCTTTGATGTCCTTGATCGCTTTGTTCGACGATTCCTTGTCGAAGATGATCAGGCGCACCTTGACCCGCAGTGGGACCGCGAAGGTCACGCCACGCAGGACACATTCCTTCACATCGAAGGCGGGTTCGCCCAGGCGATAGCCTACGTACTCCAGGGCAGCATTGCCGGAGTAGCTGATGATCGGGAATACCGATTTGAAGGCCGCGTGCAGGCCGACGTCGCGGAACTGATCCTTGGATGCTCCCGCTTGCAGGAATTCGCGATACGAATCCAGCTGGATGGCCAGGAGGTAAGGCACATCCATGACGTCCGGCAACTTGCTAAAGTCCTTGCGGATACGTTTTTTCTCAGTGTATGAGTAAGCCATCAGCGTTCCCCAGCTTGGTCACCTGCTTGTTTGGCTTCTCCCGGCGGGAGCAGCCAGAAAATCGTGCAAACCCCTTGGTTTGCGCCACCCACATGGGTGTCTTGCAGCTTGTTATCGGGGCCGGCCTGACCGGCCACCAATAACGGAAAAAGGCCGGTGGCATAAGCCACCAGCCATCAGCCCTTCGCTCAACGCTCGGACTGGAGTCGCAAGGTCGAGATTACTTCAGCTCGACTTTAGCGCCAGCTTCTTCCAGCTTCTTCTTCGCGTCTTCAGCAGCTTCTTTCGAAACGCCTTCAGCGATAACCTGAGGAGCGCCGTCGACTTTCTCTTTGGCTTCTTTCAGGCCCAGACCGGTCAGTTCACGAACGGCCTTGATCACGTTTACTTTCTTGTCGCCAGCTTCGGTCAGAACGACGTTGAATTCGGTCTGTTCTTCAACAGCGGCAGCAGCGCCAGCAGCTGGGCCAGCGGCAACAGCGGCAGCAGCGGTAACACCGAAGGTTTCTTCCATCGCTTTGATCAGTTCAACAATTTCCAGAACAGTTTTCTGGCCGATCGCTTCGATGATTTGCTCGTTAGTCAGAGACATGACTTAAATCCTGTATTGGGGTGACAGCCTACGCAGCCATCAAATTAAACGTATGATTTTGAAAGAGTTGCGGGTGCCTTAGGCAGCAGCAGCTTCTTTCTGGTCGCGCAGAGCTGCCAGGGTACGAGCCAGCTTGCTGGTTGCACCTTGGATTACGCTCATCAGCTGTGCGATAGCCTCGTCGCGAGTTGGCAGGGTTGCCAGCACGTCGATCTGGTTAGCGGCAAGGAACTTGCCGTCAAACGCAGCTGCCTTGATCTCGAACTTGTCCTGACCCTTGGCGAACTCTTTGAACAGACGAGCAGCAGCGCCCGGGTGTTCGTTGGAGAAAGCAATCAGGGTCGGGCCTTTGAACGCGTCGTTGAGGATCGAGAATTCGGTGCCTTCAACAGCGCGCTTCAGCAGGGTGTTACGTACGACACGTACGTAAACGCCAGCTTCGCGGGCCTCTTTACGGAGTCCGGTCATTGCGCCTACAGTCACACCACGGGCATCAGCCACGACAGCGGACAGAGCGACTTTGGCAGCCTCGTTGACTTCAGCGACGATGGCCTTCTTGTCTTCGAGTTTAATTGCCACGGGTTTACTCCTGGTTTTTACCGTTTCATCTGGCCGAAGCCGGATGTCGTTTTGGTGTCTGATTCGGTAACGAATCGGGAGCACCATCTGCGTGGGCTGGTGTTTTAAGGCTTGCGCCGCCTACGGTCTTGGATAGCCCCCGCCAGGCAGGGACCCCAATTTTTGCTGGTGGCGCGACAGGTCGCGCCACCATGTTCTTACACGTTCAGCGAGCTCTGATCGATGACCAGACCTGGGCCCATGGTGGTGCTCAGGGTAACGCGCTTGACGTAGATACCTTTCGAGGAAGCTGGCTTGATACGCTTCAGATCAGCGATCAGGGCTTCAACGTTTTCCTTCAGCTTGCCGGCTTCAAAGCCGACCTTGCCAACGGAGGTGTGGATGATACCGTTCTTGTCGGTACGGTAGCGAACCTGACCAGCCTTGGCGTTCTTGACGGCGCCGGCTACGTCTGGGGTCACGGTACCAACTTTCGGGTTAGGCATCAGGCCGCGAGGACCCAGAACCTGACCCAGCTGACCTACAACGCGCATGGCATCAGGCGATGCGATAACGACGTCATAGTTCAGGTCGCCGCCTTTCATTTCGGCAGCCAGATCGTCCATACCTACGCGGTCAGCGCCGGCAGCCAGAGCGGCTTCAGCAGCTGGGCCCTGGGTGAAGACAGCAACGCGAACGGTCTTGCCAGTGCCGTGCGGCAGCACAGTAGCGCTACGTACGACCTGGTCGGATTTACGCGGGTCAACACCGAGGTTAACGGCGATGTCGTAGGACTCTACGAACTTGGCAGCAGGCAGCGAAGCCAGCAGAGTGGCCGCTTCTTCGAAGTTGTAGGCCTTGCCTGCTTCGATTTTCTCGGCGATTGCCTTTTGGCGTTTGGTCAGCTTAGCCATTACACACCCTCCACGTTCAGGCCCATGCTGCGGGCAGAGCCAGCGATGGTGCGTACAGCAGCGTCCAGGTCAGCGGCAGTCAGGTCAGCCTGTTTGGCTTTCGCGATATCTTCCAGCTGAGCACGGGTAACGGTACCGACTTTAACGGTGTTCGGGCGAGCCGAACCACTGGTCAGGCCAGCAGCTTTCTTCAGCAGAACCGAGGCAGGGGTGCTCTTGGTCTCGAAGGTGAAGCTACGGTCGCTGTAGACAGTGATGATCACAGGAGTCGGCAGGCCGGCTTCTTGACCCTGGGTACGGGCGTTGAAGGCCTTGCAGAATTCCATGATGTTCACACCGTGTTGACCCAGTGCTGGACCAACGGGTGGGCTTGGGTTGGCCTGGCCGGCCTTAACTTGCAGCTTGATGTAAGCCTGAATCTTCTTAGCCATGAGCTACTCCAAAATCGGGTACGAACGCCTGCTGGCTCCCCGGATGACTTGCGTTTTATCCCAGTGACGACAAAACCCCGCAGCACACAGGGCTGCGGGGTATGGGATGCTTCGTCCGCCTAGACCTTTTCGACCTGGCTGAACTCGAGCTCCACCGGAGTAGAGCGACCGAAAATGAGCACCGCTACCTGCAGGCGACTCTTTTCGTAGTTAACCTCTTCGACACTACCATTGAAGTCTGCGAACGGACCGTCAATGACTCGAACCACTTCACCCGGCTCGAACAGCGTCTTCGGCTTCGGCTTGTCGCTACCGTCGGCAACGCGACGCAGGATAGCCTCTGCTTCTTTATCGGTAATCGGCGCAGGCTTGTCTGCGGTACCGCCAATAAAGCCCATCACGCGAGGGGTATCCTTGACCAAGTGCCAAGTCCCTTCGTTCATCTCCATCTGGACAAGTACATAGCCAGGGAAGAATTTACGCTCACTCTTGCGCTTCTGGCCGTTGCGCATTTCGACGACTTCTTCGGTCGGGACCAGGATCTCGCCGAAACCGTCTTCCATGCCAGCCAGCTTGACGCGCTCGATCAGGGAGCGCATTACATGCTTCTCGTAACCCGAGTAAGCATGCACAACATACCAACGCTTAGCCACGGGACACCTTTAGCCAACGATCAAGGAGACCGCCCAGCCGAGCAGGGAATCAAGACCCCACAGCAGCAGTGCCATAACCAGCACAACAGCCACGACAATCAACGTGGTCTGGGTGGTTTCCTGGCGGGTCGGCCACACGACTTTACGAATCTCGGTACGAGCTTCCTTCGCCAGCGCAAAGAACGACTTGCCCTTCGCAGTCTGCAGAGCTACAAAGCCCGCGACAGCAGCCAGGACGAGAAGTGCGAGGACGCGATACAGGATCGGGGAGGCGGAGTAATATTGGTTACCCACTACACCGACAACCACCAAAGCCACTACAGCCAGCCACTTGAACAGATCAAAACGCGATTCTTGGGCTTCAGTTTTGGGAGTCATCGAGGAGGATCCTGTGAGAAGAAAGCCATCACACCGAGGTGAAATGGCAGGTCAGGAGGGAATCGAACCCCCAACCTACGGTTTTGGAGACCGTCGCTCTGCCAATTGAGCTACTGACCTGTAACGCTGTATCAGGCCGGCCATTATACCGGCCTGATCAAGTAAATCAACTACTTATTCAATAATTTTTGCTACGACGCCGGCGCCGACGGTACGACCGCCTTCACGGATAGCGAAGCGCAGACCGTCTTCCATTGCGATGGTCTTGATCAGGG
>NZ_JADLJS010000071.1 GCF_015680405.1 Pseudomonas pudica | reverse complement strand
CCCACACGTGCTCAAGGCACCTCTGGCATTCAGCTTGCCATTCACCGCTCTCACTTCAGATTCTAATCCCCTCTCAAGACACAAGCTGGCTGGTCGGCGATCAGGCCGGTAAATCCTCCACAAAGGCTGGACTTTTATCTGCAGGGCCCTGCTAAATCCAGTTTTGCTCCAAGGAAGCGAACATGAGTTGGGACCTGGCAACACCCTTCGTCATCGACCTGCGCGTCGGCAGCGAGGATATCGACGGCCTTGGCCACGCCAACAACGCGGTCTACGTCACCTGGCTGGAGCGCTGCGCCTGGCGCCACTCCCAGCGCCTGGGCCTGGACCTGGCCGAATATCGCCGGCTGGACCGGGCGATGGCCGTGGTGCGTCACGAAATCGACTACCTGGCCGCTGCCTATGAGGATGATGAGCTGCAACTGGCCACCTGGATCATCGACTGGGACCAGCGCCTGCGCATGACCCGGCGCTTTCAGCTCAAGCGCCCACGCGACGGCGTGACCTTGCTGCGCGCCCAGACCACCTTTGCCTGTATCGAATTGTCCAGCGGCAAGCCCAGGCGTATGCCGGCGGAGTTCCTCGACGGTTACGGCCCGGCGCTGATCGGCGCCTGAAACGCCGGCAATTTTTGTTAGACTGCCGGCTTTTTCCGCCGAGACCCCGACATGCAAATTGCCCTGGCCCCCATGGAGGGGCTGGTCGACAACATCCTGCGCGACGTGCTGACCCGCGTGGGCGGTATCGACTGGTGCGTCACCGAGTTCATTCGCGTGTGCGATCGCCTGCTGCCGCCTTCCTCGTTCGACAAGCTGGCACCCGAGTTGCGCAATGGCGCGCGGACTGCCGCAGGGGTGCCCATGCGTGTGCAGCTGTTGGGTTCGGACCCTGTGTGCCTGGCGGAAAACGCCGCGCTGGCCTGCGAGTTGGGCGCGCCGGTGATCGACCTGAACTTCGGTTGCCCGGCCAAGACCGTGAACAAGTCGCGTGGTGGAGCGGTGCTGCTCAAGGAGCCGGAGCTGCTGCACGCCATTGTGCGTGAGGTACGCCGTGCCGTGCCGGCGGATATCCCGGTCACCTCGAAGATGCGTCTGGGTTTCGACAGCCCCGACGGCGCGCTGGAGTGCGCCACGGCGCTGGCCGAAGGCGGCTCGGCGCACCTGGTGGTGCATGCGCGGACCAAGGTCGAGGGCTACAAGCCACCGGCCCACTGGGAGTGGGTGGCGCGGGTGCAGGATGTGGTCAAGGTGCCGGTGTTCGCCAATGGCGAAATCTGGACCGTGGACGACTGGCGGCGCTGCCGTGAGGTCAGTGGCGCCGAAGATATCATGCTGGGCCGCGGGCTGGTCTCGCGCCCCGACCTGGGGCTGCAGATTGCCGCGGCACGTGACGGGCGGGACTACCAGCCGATGAGCTGGGACGACCTGCTTCCGTTGCTGCGCGAGTTCTGGCGCCAGGCCCAGGCCAAGTTGTCGCCGCGCTATGCGCCTGGGCGGATGAAGCAGTGGCTGGCGATGCTGACCCGCAGTTATCCCGAAGCGGTTGTGCTGTTTGCCGAGTTGCGGCGGGAGGATGACTGTGCGCGGATCAGCAGGTTGCTCGGGGTTGAGGTGCGGGCGCTTGAGGCTTGTGTTGCCTGATCCGGCCACTTCGCGGGTGAACCCGCTCCCACAGGTACCGAGCAGGTCCCAAGGCCTGTGGTGATCCTGTGGGAGCGGGTTCACCCGCGAAAGGGCCATTGAATCCAGTACAAAAATCGGATTTTTTTTGCTCGCCCCTTGAAAGCATTTCCCTCGGCCATATCTCTTGAGTACGCGATGCCGAAGTCGGGTCGCGTAATGACTTACTTGCTGAATCTCAGGAGTTCATGACCATGACTACCGCTTTCTCTCTCGCTCCACTGTTCCGCCATTCCGTTGGTTTCGACCGTTTCAACGACCTGTTCGAATCCGCGGCACGTAACGAGGCTGGTAGCAGCTACCCGCCCTACAACGTGGAAAAGCATGGCGATGACCACTACCGCATCGTGGTTGCTGCAGCTGGTTTCCAGGAAGAGGACCTCGACCTGCAGGTTGAAAAAGGTGTCCTGACCGTGACCGGTGGCAAGCGCGACAATGGCCCTGCTGAAGTGACCTACCTGCATCAGGGTATCGCGCAGCGCGCCTTCAAGCTGTCGTTCCGCCTGGCCGACCATATCGAAGTCAAGGCCGCCGGCCTGGCCAATGGCCTGCTCAGCATCGACCTTCTGCGCATCGTGCCTGAAGAAGCCAAGGCCAAGCGCATTCCGATCAACGGCGACAAGCCAGCGCTGAACTGATCGCGTAGTAGATGTGGAAAAGGGCACCCCCAGGGGTGCCCTTTTTTGTTGTTGTCGCCGGTTCGGCTTCCTTGTGGGAGCGGTTGCATCGGTTTCAGTAATCCGCCGGCGCCTCCAGCAACATCTGGCGAAACTCTGGCAACGGCAGCGGCCGGCTGTGCAGGTATCCCTGGTAAAGGTGGCACCCCAGCCGTTCCAGAAACTCCAGCTGTTCGGTCAGTTCCACCCCTTCGGCAATAACCGCCAGGTCCAGACTGCGGGCCATGGCGACGATGGCGCGGACGATTTCGGCGTCGTTGGGGTCAATCGGCGCATCGCGCACGAAGGTCTGGTCGATCTTCAGCGCATCCACCGGCAGACGCTTCAGGTAGGTCAGCGAGGAATAACCGGTGCCGAAGTCATCCATGGCAAAGCTCACCCCGTAGCGCTTCAGTTCGCGCATCTTGCTGATGGTATCTTCCAGGTTCTGGATGACGATGCCTTCGGTAATCTCCAGCGTCAGCATCTGCCGTGGCAGGCGGTAATCGTCCAGGCTGCGCAGCACCCGCCCGACAAAATCGTTCTGGCGGAACTGCCGTGGGCTGATGTTCACGCACAGGCTGAAATCATCGGCGTCGATCAGCCCGTCGCCGAGCATGCGCGCGCAGGCATCGCAAGCTTCGTCGAGGATCCAGCTGCCAACTTCAAGGATCAGGCCGCTTTCTTCCAGCACCTGGATGAATTGCGCGGGTGGCTGCTGACCCAGTTGCGGGTGATGCCAGCGCAGCAGGACCTCGGCGCCGACGATGCGGTTGTCGCGGGCATCCACCTGTGGCTGGAAGTGCAGCGCCAGCTCGCCGCGGGCAAGGGCCAGGCGCAGGTCGTTTTCCATGCGCAGGCGCTCGCTGGCAGCCTTCTGCATGGTGGTATGGAACAGCTGGGTGGTGTTGCGCCCGGAGTCCTTGGCCCGGTACAGGGCGATATCGGCACGCTTGAGCAGGTCGGCCGGGGTGGCGCCGTGGTCGGGGATCAGCGCCACGCCGATGCTGGGTGTCACCTGCAGGCGCTGGCCGTCCAGCGACATCGGCTCGGCCAGCAGTTCGCGCAGGGTGTCGGCCAGCCCGCGGACTTTCTCTTCGACCAGCTCTCGGCTGCCCTCCAGGCCGCTGAGCAATACCACGAACTCGTCGCCACCCAGGCGCGCCACGGTGTCTTCCAGGCGCACACTGGCTTCCAGCCGCGCGGTGATGATCTTCAGCACAGTGTCGCCCACCGGATGGCCCAGCGAGTCGTTGATGTGCTTGAAGTGGTCAAGGTCAAGGAACAGCAGGGCGCCGCGCAGGTTGTGGCGCTTGAGCAGGGCGATCTGCTGGCTCAGGCGGTCCATCAGCAGGGCGCGGTTGGGCAGGTTGGTCAGCGGGTCGTGGTAGGCCAGGTGGCGAATCTGTGCCTGGGCGTTCTTCAGCTGGCTGACATCGCGGGCGGTCAGCAGCAGGCAGTCCACCTCGTTGAGGGTGATCGGCTCCACCGACACCTCCACGGTAAGAATATCGCCACGCTTGTTGCGCCCGAGCATCTCGCGGTGGTGCACCCGGCCACGCTCGCGCAACTCGGCCAGCAGGGCGCTGCGCTGCTTGTCGTCGGCCCAGATGCCGATCTCATACACCGTGTGGCCGACCACTTCGGCAGCGCTGTAGCCGGTCAGGCGGCAGAAGCCGTCGTTGATTTCCAGGTAGCGACCGCTGTGGCGTTCGGTGATGGTGATGGCGTCGGGGCTGGAGTGGAAGGCCTTGGCAAACTTTTCCTCGCTGGATTTGAGTGCCGCCTCGGCGCGCTGCTGCTGGGTGATGTCGCGCAGGGTGGTGACGCTGCAGGGCTGGTCGTCGACGGTGATGAGGCGGCTGGAAATCACGCAGGTCAGCGGTGCGCCATTGCGGTGGTTGACCACCACGGCGACGTTGCTCAGGGCCCGTTCGCGGATCACTCGCTCGATGCGTTGCGCGCGTTCGATCGACTCCGCCCACAGGCCGATTTCCTCGGCGGTGCGGCCGATCACCTGGTCGGTGTTCCAGCCGAAGGTCTGGGTGAACGCCGGGTTGATCTCGATGAACTGGCCAGTGTCCTGGCGGGTGACGCAGATCGGGTCGGGGCTGACCTGGAACAGGCTGGCGAACTTCTCTTCCGAGGCACTCAGGCGCTGTTCGCGTTCCACCTGGTCGGTGATGTCGAGCAAGGTACCGGCCATGCGCAGCGGGTTGCCCTGTTCGTCGCGGTACAGTCGGGCGCGGCTTTCGATGTAGCGCGAGATGCCGTTCTCCAGTTGCACCCGGTAGGTGATCTGGTAATTGCCGGCAGGCCCTTCGCGCAGGCTGCGGTAGGCTTGGCGCATCGAATTGCGCTCCTGCTCCGGTACTCCTTCGAAAAACGCGTCGAACGATTCGTGAAAGGGGATGGGCGGCAGGCCGTGCAGTTGCGCGGCGCGGGCCGAGCCGTAGAGCATGCCGCTGGGGATATGCCAGTCCCAGGTGCCCAGCTGTGCCGAGTCCAGGGCCAGGTCCAGGCGCTCCTGGCTGTCCTTCAGGGCCTGCTCGGCGCGCTTGCGTTCGGTGGTGTCGACGAAAGTGCTGATCAGGAAGGTCACGCCCTCCAGTTCGATGCCCTGGGTGCAGAGAATGCCGTCATGCACCTTGCCGCTGATGGCGCGAAATTGCACTTCGAGGATCAACGGGCCGCTGTTGGCCCGGGTCGATTCCAGCACCATATGGCGCTGTTCGGGGTTGACCCACAGGCCCAGTTCCAGGCTGGTCTTGCCGATCACCTGGCTGCCGGGCCAGCCGAACATGTCTTCGAAGTGCTGGTTGACCTCGAAGATCATGCCGTCGTGGCGGCGGGTGAGCAAAATGGCATTGGGGCTGAGGTGGAACAGGGTGGCGAAGCGTTTTTCCGAATTGATCAGCGCTGTTTCCCGCTCGCGCTGGCGGGTGATTTCGCGGATCACCCCAATCATCTGTGGCCGGCCGTGCGGGTCGTGGGTCAGGCTGCCGTTGATCTCCAGCCAGTGCAGGCTGCCGTCCGGCCAGCGGATACGGTGGCGCATGGCCTGTTCCACCGGTTCGCCGTTGAACACCGCCTGGAATACCTGGCGTGTGCGCGCGCGGTCTTCCTCGGGCAGCAGGTCGAGGTAGTCGACATCGGCGGGGAGCGGGCGCTGCGGGTCGAAGCCGAACAGGGCCTGGGTGCCCCGTGACCAGCTGACCCGGCCGCTTTCGATATCCCATAGCCAGGCCCCCAGCCGCGCACCGTTGAGCGCGGCCAGCAATTGCGGGGCGTTCTGCCAGGCCTGCTCGGACTCCTGAGGGTCGGCCGCAGGTATGCGCGGCAGGCGCAAAAAGCGATTCGCTGATTTGGGCATCGGTACCAGACCTTTGGCGTGTGACGCGTCCTTGGAGGTGGCAATACCGGGCTGACGACCGGTCAGGCGGGCCCTGCGTGGCTGTCGAGCAGGGCCATGAATGCCCTGGCCGCGTTCGATAGCGTACGCTCCGTGTGCAAAATGTAGCCTAGCTGGCGTGACAGCTGTATGCCCGGCAAGGCGATGGGTGCAACCTGTTCGTCGAGCATGGTGCGCGGCAGCACGCTCCAGGCCAGGCCGATCGACACCATCATCTTGATGGTTTCCAGATAGTTGGTGCTCATGGCGATGTTCGGCGTCAGGCCCTGGCTTTCGAACAGGCGCTGAACAATGTGGTGGGTAAAAGTGTTGCCGCCCGGGAACACGGCCGGGTGGCGGGCGACGTCGGCCAGGCTGACCGTGTTGTTGTTGGCCAGCGGGTGCTCGGGAGCGGCGACGAAGTCCAGGGCGTCGTCCCATACCGGCACGGCCTTGACCAGGTGGTGCGGCTCGGGTGCCAAGGTGATAACGGCAATCTCCGCGCGGCCATGGAGGATTTCGTCGTAGGCCGCTTCCGAATCCATGAACTGAATATCCAGCGCCACTGCAGGGTATTCCCGGGTGAAGGCCCGCAGCAGCGGGGGTAGGCGGTGCAAGCCGATATGGTGGCTGGTGGCAAGGGTCAGCCGACCACTCACTTCCCCGGTCAAATTGGTCAGCGCGCGCCGGGTATCATCGAGGACGTTGAGGATCTGGTAGGCGCGGGGAAGCAGGGCGCGGCCCGCCTCGGTCAGGGTCACCTCGCGGCCCAGCCGGTCGAACAGGCGCACATCCAGTTGCTGTTCCAGTCCGGCGATGCGTTTGCTGACGGCCGGTTGAGTCAGGAACAGGCGGTCGGCCGCCCCGGAAAAACTACCGGTTTCGGCAATTGCGATGAAGGCGCTAAGGTTGGCCAGATCCATGGGGTCGCATTCCTGTTGGTTATCCAAAGCATAAAAATTATGAATTTGAGTTATTCAATCTAACCCCCTAGCATCGACCGCACAAGCCAAGGGGTCTTTGGCATAGAAAGACGCTGATGAGGAACAGTCTGATGGCTGGTAAAACGCTCTACGACAAACTCTGGGAAGCCCATGAGGTCAAGCGCCGTGATGACGGCTCGTCCTTGATCTACATCGACCGTCACATCATCCACGAAGTGACGTCGCCCCAGGCCTTCGAAGGCCTGCGCCTGGCCAACCGCAAACCCTGGCGAATCGATGCCAACATCGCCACACCGGACCACAACGTGCCGACCACGCCAGAGCGCAAGGGCGGTATCGAGGCCATCGTCGACCAGGTGTCGCGCCTGCAGGTGCAGACCCTCGACGAGAACTGTGACGAATACGGCATCGTCGAATTCAAGATGAATGACGAGCGTCAAGGCATCGTCCATGTCATCAGCCCGGAGCAGGGTGCCACCTTGCCTGGCATGACCGTGGTCTGCGGTGACTCGCACACCTCCACCCACGGCGCCTTCGGTGCCTTGGCCCACGGCATCGGCACCTCCGAAGTAGAGCACGTGCTCGCTACCCAGTGCCTGGTCGCCAAAAAGATGAAGAACATGCTGGTGCGCGTGGAAGGCCAGCTGCCTGCCGGCGTTACCGCCAAGGACATCGTCCTGGCCGTGATCGGCAAGATCGGTACCGCCGGTGGTAACGGCCACGCCATGGAATTTGCTGGCAGCGCCATCCGCGAATTGTCGATGGAAGGCCGCATGACCATCTGCAACATGTCCATCGAAGCCGGTGCCCGCGTAGGCCTGGTGGCGGTGGACGACACCACCGTTGCCTATGTCGAAGGCCGCCCGTACGCGCCGAAGGGCGAGCAGTGGAAGCAGGCGGTCGAAGCCTGGAAAGGCCTTGTTTCCGATGCTGACGCGGTGTTCGACACCGTGGTCGAGCTCGACGCTGCGCAAATCAAGCCGCAGGTCAGCTGGGGCACTTCGCCGGAGATGGTCCTCGCCGTCGACCAGCGCGTGCCGGACCCGGCTGCCGAGCCTGACCTGATCAAGCGTGGTTCGATCGAGCGTGCCCTCAAGTATATGGGCCTCGCCGCCAACCAGGCGATCACCGATATCAAGCTCGACCGCGTATTCATCGGTTCGTGCACCAACTCGCGCATCGAAGACCTGCGCGCCGCCGCCGAAATCGCCAAGGGCCGCAAAGTCGCTGCCAACGTCAAACAGGCGCTGGTGGTACCGGGCTCGGGCCTGGTCAAGGCCCAGGCCGAGCGTGAAGGCCTGGACAAGATCTTCCTCGAAGCCGGTTTCGAATGGCGTGAACCAGGCTGCTCGATGTGCCTGGCGATGAACCCGGACCGCCTGGAGAGCGGCGAGCACTGCGCGTCCACCTCCAACCGCAACTTCGAAGGCCGTCAGGGTGCCGGTGGCCGTACCCACCTGGTCAGCCCGGCCATGGCCGCCGCCGCCGCGGTGACCGGCCACTTCATCGATGTCCGCGAGTTGATCCAAGGGAGCGCAGCATGAAAGCCTTTACCCAGCACACTGGCCTCGTTGCGCCGTTGGACCGTGCCAACGTCGACACCGACCAGATCATCCCCAAGCAGTTCTTGAAGTCGATCAAGCGCACCGGCTTCGGCCCCAACCTGTTCGACGAGTGGCGTTACCTGGACGTGGGGCAGCCTTACCAGGACAACAGCAAGCGCCCGCTGAACAAGGAGTTCGTGCTCAACCACGAACGCTACCAGGGTGCCAGCGTGTTGCTGGCGCGGGAAAACTTCGGTTGCGGCTCCAGCCGTGAGCACGCCCCATGGGCACTGGACGAGTACGGCTTCCGCAGCGTGATCGCACCGAGCTTTGCCGACATCTTCTTCAACAACAGCTTCAAGAACGGTTTGCTGCCGATCATCCTCAGCGACGAGGAAGTCGACGAGCTGTTCAAGCAGGTCGAAGCCATCCCGGGCTATCAGCTGACCATCGACCTGCAGGCGCAGGCGGTGACCCGTCCGGATGGCAAGGTGCTGCACTTCGAGATCGATGCGTTCCGCAAGCACTGCCTGCTCAACGGCCTGGACGATATCGGCCTGACCCTGCAGGACAGCGATGCGATCAAGGCCTTCGAAGGCAAGCACCGCGCCGCGCAGCCTTGGCTGTTCCGTGATGCCTGAATGATTTAGTGGGTTTGCTGGCCTCATCGCCGGCAAGCCAGCTCCCACAGGAACTCCACAGGTCTGAAAACTGTAGGTTCTCTGTGGGAGCTGGCTTGCCGGCGATAGAGCCAGTAAAGACAACCCAAAACCAGAAGGATCGAGACATGACCAGCACCCAGCACACCGATGTGGTCCAGCGCCAGTTCGGCGAACAGGCCAGCGCCTACCTCAGCAGCGCCGTGCACGCCCAGGGCAGTGAATTCGCCCTGCTGCAGGCTGCGCTGGCGGGGCAGGGCCATGCCCGCGTGCTGGACCTGGGCTGCGGCGCCGGTCATGTCAGCTTTCACGTCGCCCCGCTGGTTGCCGAAGTGGTCGCCTACGACCTCTCGCAGGCCATGCTCGACGTGGTCGCCAGTGCCGCTGCCGAGCGCGGCCTGGCCAATATCACCGCCGAACGCGGTGCCGCCGAACGCCTGCCGTTCGCCGACGCCTCGTTCGACTTCGTCTTCAGCCGCTACTCGGCCCACCACTGGAGCGACCTGGGCCTGGCCCTGCGCGAAGTGCGCCGGGTGCTCAAGCCGGGTGGCCTGGCAGCGTTCATCGACGTGATGTCGCCGGGCAGCCCGCTGCTCGACACCTACCTGCAAACGGTCGAAGTGCTGCGCGACAACAGCCACGTGCGCGATTATTCCGCCGCCGAATGGCAACGCCAGGTCAGCGAGGCTGGTTTGCATGTACGCAGCCACACCCGCCAGCCGCTGCGCCTGGAGTTTTCCAGCTGGGTCGAGCGCATGCGCACCCCCGAGCCAATGCGCGTGGCAATTCGCCAATTGCAGCAAGCCATGGGCGAGGAAGTACGGCAGTATTACCAGATCGAGACCGACGGTTCGTTCAGCACCGATGTGCTGGTGTTGTGGGCCGAGCGTTAAGAACTTTTCGGTGGGGCCCGCTTGGCCGCACCGCGTGAATGGATAGAGGAAAGCATGAGCAAGCAGATTCTGATTCTCCCAGGTGACGGTATCGGCCCGGAAATCATGGCCGAGGCGGTCAAGGTGCTGGAGCTGGCCAACGACAAGTTCCAGCTCGGTTTCAGCCTGGAGCACGACGTGATCGGTGGCGCTGCCATCGACAAGCACGGCGTGCCGCTGGCCGACGAGACCCTGGAGCGTGCGCGCAAGGCCGATGCCGTGCTGCTGGGCGCCGTGGGCGGGCCGAAGTGGGACAAGATCGAGCGTGACATTCGCCCCGAGCGCGGCCTGCTGAAAATCCGTTCGCAACTGGGCCTGTTCGCCAACCTGCGCCCGGCCATCCTCTACCCGCAACTGGCCGATGCCTCGTCGCTCAAGCCAGAGATCGTTTCCGGCCTGGACATCCTCATCGTCCGTGAGCTGACCGGCGGTATCTACTTCGGTGCCCCGCGTGGTCAGCGTGAGCTGGAAGGCGGCGAGCGCCAGGCCTACGACACCCTGCCGTACAGCGAGAGCGAAGTGCGCCGCATTGCCCGTGTCGGCTTCGACATGGCCCGCGTGCGTGGCAAGAAGCTGTGCTCGGTGGACAAGGCCAACGTCCTGGCGTCCAGCCAGCTGTGGCGTGAAGTGGTCGAGGACGTGGCCAAGGACTACCCGGATGTTGAACTGAGCCACATGTACGTCGACAACGCCGCCATGCAGCTTGTGCGTGCGCCCAAGCAGTTCGATGTGATGGTGACCGACAACATGTTCGGTGACATTCTGTCGGATGAAGCTTCCATGCTGACCGGTTCCATCGGCATGCTGCCTTCGGCGTCGCTGGATGCCGACAACAAAGGCATGTACGAGCCGTGCCACGGCTCGGCGCCGGACATCGCAGGCCTTGGCATCGCCAACCCGCTGGCGACCATCCTGTCGGTGTCGATGATGCTGCGTTACAGCTTCAATCAGTCGGCTGCCGCCGAGGCGATCGAGAAGGCCGTGAGCCTGGTCCTGGATCAGGGGCTGCGCACCGGCGACATCTTCTCGGAAGGCTGCCGCAAAGTTGGTACGCAGGAAATGGGCGACGCAGTAGTCGCAGCGCTGCGGAATCTGTAATCTCTCTGGCCCGCCACCCAAAATTCCCGGTGGCGGCCCACTTTTAGCAAAGGTGTAGTTGCGATGAAACGTGTAGGTCTGATCGGTTGGCGCGGTATGGTCGGTTCCGTGCTCATGCAGCGGATGCTGGAGGAGCAGGATTTCGACCTCATCGAGCCGGTGTTCTTCACCACCTCCAATGTTGGCGGCCAGGGCCCGAACGTGGGCAAGGATACAGCTCCGCTCAAGGACGCTTATTCGATTGAAGAACTCAAGACCCTCGACGTGATCCTGACCTGCCAGGGCGGCGACTACACCAACGAGGTCTTCCCCAAGCTGCGTGAAGCCGGCTGGCAGGGTTACTGGATCGACGCCGCCTCGTCCCTGCGCATGCAGGATGACGCGGTGATCATCCTCGACCCGGTCAACCGCAAGGTCATCGACCAGCAGCTGGACGCGGGTACCAAGAACTACATCGGCGGCAACTGCACCGTCAGCCTGATGCTGATGGGCCTGGGTGGTCTGTTCGAAGCCGGCCTGGTCGAGTGGATGAGCGCCATGACCTACCAGGCGGCCTCGGGTGCCGGCGCGCAGAACATGCGCGAGCTGATCAAGCAGATGGGTGCTACCCATGCTGCCGTTGCCGATGACCTGGCCAACCCGGCCAGCGCCATCCTCGACATCGACCGCAAGGTTGCCGAGACCATGCGCAGCGAAGCGTTCCCGACCGAGAACTTCGGCGTGCCGCTGGCTGGCAGCCTGATCCCGTGGATCGACAAGGAACTGCCGAACGGCCAGAGCCGTGAAGAGTGGAAGGCCCAGGCCGAGACCAACAAGATTCTCGGTCGCTTCAAGAGCCCGATCCCGGTCGACGGCATCTGCGTGCGCATTGGCGCCATGCGTTGCCACAGCCAGGCGCTGACCATCAAGCTGAACAAGGACGTGCCGCTGGCCGACATCGAAGGCATGATCAGCCAGCACAACCCTTGGGTGAAACTGGTGCCTAACCAGCGTGAAATCAGCATGCAGGAGCTGAGCCCGACCAAGGTTACCGGCACCCTGAACATCCCGGTTGGCCGCCTGCGCAAACTGAACATGGGCTCCCAGTACCTGGGCGCCTTCACCGTAGGTGACCAGCTGCTGTGGGGCGCGGCCGAGCCGCTGCGTCGCATGCTGCGGATTCTGCTGGAGCGTTGATCGTTCCGGTCTGACCGAAAACCCGCGCTGGTGACAGCGCGGGTTTTTTTATTGCCGATCCATCCCGGCCGGCCCGGCTTTTCTCTGCTTTTGCTTTTGCTTTTGCTTTTGATTTTGCTTCTAGGCGCGCGATAGTTCAGGCGCCGCCGATTGCGACTTCAGGAGGCCGAGCGAAGGGACTGCGGAGGGAGGTGACGGGCATGGATGCCCGTCAAGCGCTGAGGCCCCATGGATGGGGCCTGCAGCGCGTACTCCCGGGAGCAGGCCCGTAGCGAGGGGACCCCGGAGCGAAGCGTAGGGGCCGGATGATGGGAGCCGACGGTTTTTGGTTCCTTTTTGCCACGACAAAAAGGGACCCGCCGTAAGGGCGGAAAGGTGACTTGGCGCCACCATCGCGAATGAATGCCTACTCGATGCAAGAGCAAGAGCAAGAGCAGCGCAGCTCTAGGTTTGGGCCAGCACAGACAAAACTCTACAATCCGAGTAAAGTGCCGCCCCCCGCCGTTTTCAGCAAAAGGATCCCTTCCATGACAAACCCTTTGGACATCGCCGTCGTCGGCGCCACCGGCAGCGTCGGTGAAGCCCTGGTGCAGATCCTCGAAGAGCTGGATTTCCCGGTCGCCACCCTGCATCTGCTGGCCAGCATGGAATCGGCGGGTAGCAGCGTGATGTTCGCCGGCAAGAAGCTGAAGGTACGTGAAGTGGACAGCTTCGACTTCGCCCAGGTCAGGCTGGCCTTCTTCGCCGCAGGCGCCGCCGTCAGCCGCAGCTTTGCCAGCAAGGCGCTGCAGGCAGGCTGCACGGTCATCGACCTTTCCGCTGGTCTGGACGACGCCCTGGCCCTGGTGCCGGAAGCCAACGCCGAACGCCTGGCCGGCCTGGCATTGCCCGCCCGCATCGTCAGCCCGTGCTCGGCCGCGGTAGCCCTGGCCGTTGCACTGGCACCGCTCAAGGGCCTGCTGGATATCGAGCGGGTGCAGGTAATGGCCGCGCTGGCGGTGTCCGCACAAGGCCGTGAAGCGGTCAACGAACTCGCCCGGCAAACCGCCGAGCTGCTCAATGCCCGCCCCTTGGAGCCACGCTTCTTCGATCGCCAGGTGGCGTTCAACATGCTGGCCCAGGTCGGAGCCGCCGATGAGCAAGGCCACACGGCCCTGGAGCGCCGCCTGGTCAGCGAGCTGCGCGTGTTGCTGGGCCTGCCGGAGCTGAAGATTTCCGTGAGCTGCGTTCAAGTCCCGGTATTTTTCGGCGATAGCTTCAGTGTGGCGGTACAGAGCCGTCGCCCGGTAGACCTGGGCGCGGTCAACCAGGCCCTCGAGGCAGCCGACAGCGTCGAACTGGTGGAGCGCGATGATTATCCAACCCCGGTAGGCGACGCAGTGGGCCAGGACGTGGTCTATGTTGGTCGTGTACGGCACGGTGTTGATGAAGACCAGCAGCTCAACCTCTGGCTGACCACCGACAATGTGCGCAAAGGCGCCGCGCTCAATGCCGTGCAAGTGGCGCAATTGTTGATTAAACACATGCCGTAAAAGATACTGGCGAGCACTATTGTCCTGCTCTGCATGCAGGTTTCAGGACGCTTTATACAAGGGAAGAGGTCATGCTTCGAATTCGCAAACTGGTTCTGGCCATGGCTGCAGCATCGGCGCTGTCGTCGGGCATGGCGAATGCCTTGGGCCTGGGGGAGCTGACCCTCAAGTCGGCACAGAACCAGCCCCTGGACGCCGAGATCGAGCTGCTCGACGTGCGCGACCTCACCGCCGCCGAAGTGGCACCGAGCCTGGCGCCGCCGGAAGAGTTCAGCAAGGCAGGGGTGGCGCTGCCGACGTACCTCGAAGACCTCACCTTCACGCCGGTGATCAACCCCAACGGCAAGAGCGTGCTGCGGGTTACCTCCAGCCAGCCGCTGCCTGAACCGGTGGTGAAGTTCCTGGTCCAGGTGATGTGGCCGCAAGGCCGCCTGCTGCGTGACTACAGTGTGCTGCTCGACCAGGCCAAGGCCCAGGGCGACAAGCCTGCGGCGGGCAATGTCGCGCCAGCGGTGACCGCTGCCGGCAGCTACACCACCCAACGCCGCGACACCTTGTGGCAGATTGCCGCGCGCAACACCCAGGGTGGCTCGATCCAGCAGACCATGATCGCGATCCAGGCGCTTAACCCGGACGCTTTCATCGGCAACAACATCAACCAGCTGAAGGTCGGCCAGGTGCTGCGCCTGCCCGACCAGCAGCAGATCCAGAATATCGCACAGGGCGAGGCGATCGCTGAGGTGGCCGAGCAGTATGCCGCCTGGCGTGAAGGCCGCCGCCTGGGCCCGCGCGCCCGCCAGCTGGACGCGACCCGTCGCGGCGCCGCCGAGGCAGCGCCGGCACGTATCGCCCAGGGCGACAACCTGCGCCTGGTCAGCCCGGGCAACCAGGCCGGTGCCGACCAGGCCAAGGCTCTCAACGACAAGCTGGCGGTGGCCCAGGAAAGCCTGGACACCAGCCGTCGCGACAACGAAGAACTCAAGAGCCGCATGGCCGACCTGCAGAGCCAGCTGGACAAGCTGCAGCGTCTGATCGAGCTGAAGAACAACCAGCTGGCCCGCCTTGAGGCTCAGGGTGCGACGGCGCCGGCCCAACCGGTCGTCAAGCCTGCGCCTGCCGCCGTCGATACCGCACCCAAGCCGGTGCCCGCCGCCGAGGCCGCACCTGCCGGCCAGCCTGGCAGCGTGGTCGAC
Organism: Pseudomonas pudica; assembly: GCF_015680405.1. GTDB lineage: Bacteria > Pseudomonadota > Gammaproteobacteria > Pseudomonadales > Pseudomonadaceae > Aquipseudomonas > Aquipseudomonas pudica. The sequence continues at coordinate 1,719 of NZ_JADLJS010000071.1, read as the reverse complement.
GAAATCATGGGCAACCCGCTGCTGCTCGGGCTGATTGCCGGTAGTGCCTTCCTCGTACTGCTGCTTCTACTGTTGCTGCTGGCGCGCAAGCGCAAGGCCCAGCAGGAGGCTGAAAAGCACCTGCGCATGGCGCGGGCGCTGGAAGAAGAGCAGGTCGCAGGCTTCGACAGCGATAGCGCAAGCTTCGATGGCGTCGAGGTCTCGGCCCCGAGCGTGACCCTGTCGCCGGCCGTGGTCGCTGCTTCGGCTGCAGCCGCCACCGCCGCGGAAAAAACATCGGTACCCGCCGTCGAAGCGCAACCTGAACCGCAAGCCGACCCCCATGCCGCGTTGCTGGCGGAGGTCGAGCAATGCGTGGCCGAAGGTCGCCTGAACCGCGCCGCCGACCTGCTGGAGCCTGCCGTGGCCGCCGCGCCTCAGCGTGACGACCTGCGCCTGAAACTGATGGATGTGTATGCACGCCAGGGGGATCAGAGCGCGTTCGTCGAGCAGGAGCGCAAGCTGCCGGCCAGCGAGCCGAACAGTGCAGCGGTTGCCGGGCTGAAAGAGCGTTACCCAGCCATGCTCGGCCTGGCCGCTGCCGGCCTGGGCGCTGCGGCCCTGGCTGCCGAGATGGACGAGCAGTACGTGCAGGAGCTGCTGCAAGATCAGCCTGAAACGCCAGTGGTTGCCGATGTGGCGGCCGAGGAAGTGCCGGCGTTCGAGCCAGAGGTGGCGGCTGAACCAGAGGCCGTTGCCCAGTCGGAACCTGACGCAGCGCTTGAGCCTGAAGTTGATCTGGATGCTGAGCTGGATGCCTTCGATGAAGTGCCGACCCTCGATGCGCCGGGCCTGGACGAGCAGGACCTGGACAGTGCCTTCGACCTGAGCCTGGGTGACGACCTGCCCGAGCAAGACCCGCTGGCGACGCCGTTGCTGGACGAATCGGTGGCCCAGCAACCTGTCGTCGACGAGCCGGTACTGGATGAGCCGGTGCTGGATACGGCTCAGCCGGAAGACCAGCCGTTTGCCGTGGACGCCGAGCTGCAGGCCGACGCCGACGCCGAATTCGAGGCCATGCTGGCCCAGGCCGAGACACAGCCCGCTGTGGACCTGTCCGACTTCGACCTCGACGTCAGCGAACCGGTTGCCCCGGCCGCCCCGGCTGCAGACGACGCAAACCCGGTGGATGTCGCTGCCGAGCTGGCTGCCTTCGACAGCGAGCCAGCGTTCGACCCGCTTTCCGAGTTCGACCTGCCGTCCGACTTCGACCTGTCGCTGTCGCTGGAAGACGATTCGCCAGCAGCCAAGAGCTTTGCCTCGGAGCTGGACGACGTCAATGCCGAACTGGACAAGCTGTCGCAGAGCCTCGAATCGCCGTCGCTGGAGCCGCATTTCACCAGTGAGGACGCGCTTGCCCAGCCTGAGCCTGAGCCACTGGACGACCTGGACTTCGACTTCTTCTCCGGCAGCGACGAAGTGGCCACCAAGCTTGACCTGGCCCGCGCCTATATCGACATGGGCGACAACCAGGGCGCGCGCGACATCCTCGATGAAGTGGTCAAGGATGGCGACGACAGCCAGCGTCAGGAAGCCGAGGACATGCTCTCCCGACTGGTCTGAAAGTTGGAGCCAATATTGGCTCCAGCGCGGTCATTGTGGGAGCGGCCTTGTGTCGCGATAGGGCCGTAAAGCGGCCCCAGGATTTCAGTCATACCGCCAATATCGCCGGGGCCGCTA
>NZ_JADLJS010000070.1 GCF_015680405.1 Pseudomonas pudica | reverse complement strand
GGTTACCGGCCTCAGGCCTGGTGATATCCTGTGGGAGCTGGCTTGCCGGCGATAGGGCCAGTGGACCCACCACAAGAAACCCACAGACATCCATGCCGACCCGCCTTGCCAAACCAGTCCTGATCGCCCTCGCCTTGCTGCTCTGCACCACTTTGGTCTGGCAGGCCTACACCGCCTTCCAGGCCCGCTACCTGCGCCCGTTCGACAACCAGGCCACGCTGTTCGACGGCAGCCAGCTGCAGTTGCCCCCCGAACTGGCCGGCCCCGGCCCGATCCGGGTAGTGCATTTCTGGGACCCAGCCTGCCCGTGCAACGTCGGCAACCAGCAGCACCTGGGCGACCTGGTCAGCCAGTTCGCCGGCCAGGGCGTGGCCTTCCATGTGCTGCAAAAGCCCGACAGCGACGGCCAGTTGCCCGCCAACCTCACCGGCCTCAAGCCACTCGCCAGCGTGCCCGGCAGCGAACACCTGCCCGCCTCCCCGGCCGTGGCCATCTGGGACCGGCAAGGTAACCTGGCCTACTTCGGCCCCTACAGTGAAGGCGCGGTGTGCAACGCCAGCAACAGCTTTATCGAGCCGATCCTCAAGGCGCTACTCGACGACCGCCAGGTGAGTGCCTCCAATACCCTGGCGGTGGGCTGCTACTGCCCTTGGGCCGGCTGACGCACCCGCGCAGGGTTGCCCACCACCACCGCACCAGCCGGCACGTCACGGGTAACGACACTACCGGCACCCACCACGGCCTTGTCGCCAATGGTCACCCCCGGCAGGATGATCGCCGCGCCGCCGATCCACACGTTGTTGCCGATAGTCACCGGCCGGCCACTCTCCAGCCCTGTGCGGCGCACCTCGGGGTCGAGCGGGTGGTCAGCGGTATAGATCTGCACGTTGGGGCCGATCTGGCAGTCGTCACCGATACGCACCGGCAGCACGTCGAGGATCACGCAGCTGAAATTCATGAAGGTGTTGCGGCCGACGCTGATGTTGTAGCCATAGTCGCAATAGAACGGCGGGCGGATCACCGCGCCTTCGCCGACCTGGCCAAAGTGCTCTACCAAAAGCCCATGACGTGCGTCGTTGAGCAATTCGACACTGCTGTTGTAGCGGTGCATCCAGTGCTTGTTGGCGATCTGCTCGGCCTGCAGCTCGGGGCAGCCAGCGTGGTAGAGCTGGCCTGCAAGCATTTTCTGTTTTTCGCTGAGGGACATGGAAACTCCTTCCTGGGGCTATGCTCTGTTCGCGAATCCGCCGATCATCGGACCACATTTTTCTCTTGAACGCACAAGGAGCCTGCATGAAGCGCAGCCTGACCCTGTTGGCCGTGGTGGTTGCCGTGGCCGCCGGCGCCGGATACTGGTACGTGCAGGGCAAGCTGCCGCAACGCGAGGGCGAGGTGGCCATCGCCGGCCTGCAGGCGCCGGTCAGCGTGCGCTACGACGCCCGCGGCGTACCGCACCTGCAGGCGCAGAGCGAACAGGACCTGTACCGCGCCCTCGGTTATGTGCATGCCCAGGACCGGCTGTTCCAGATGGAGATCCTGCGCCGCCTGGCACGGGGTGAGCTGGCCGAGGTGCTGGGCGACAAGCTGCTGCCCACCGACACCCTGTTCCGCAGCCTGCGTATTCGCGAACAGGCAGCGCTGATGGCCAAGCGTCAGGACCGGCAATCACCCGCCTGGCAAGCCCTGCAAGCCTACCTCGACGGGGTGAACAGCTGGCAGGCCAGCCACCCCAAGCCCATGGAATTCGACCTGCTTGGCATCACCCCGCGTCCGTTCAGCCCCGAAGACACCCTGAGCATCGCCGGCTACCTGGCCTACAGTTTTGCCGCCGCGTTTCGCACCGAGCCCGCGCTGACCTACATCCGCGACCAGCTGGGCCCGGAGTACCTGAACATCTTCGATCTCGCCTGGCGGCCCGAGGGCGCCCTGAGTACACCGCTGGCCGCTGCCGACTGGCAAAGCCTGGAGGCGCTCGCCCGCCTCAGCCATGACGCCCTGGGCGATGCGGGCATCCCGCAATTCGAAGGCAGCAACGCCTGGGCCGTGGCCGGCAGCCGTACCCGCAGCGGCAAGCCGCTGCTGGCCGGTGACCCGCACATTGGTTTCGCAGTGCCAGCTGTGTGGTACGAGGCCGAGCTGTCGGCGCCGGGCTTCAACCTGTATGGCTACTTCCAGGCTCTCAACCCGTTCGCCCTGCTCGGCCACAACCGCGACTTCGGCTGGAGCCTGACCATGTTCCAGAACGACGACGTCGACCTGATCGCCGAACGCACCAACCCGGCCGACGCCAACCAGGTGATGGTCGATGGCAAATGGCAGGCGCTGGAAAAGACCGAGCAACAGATTGCCGTCAAAGGCGAAGCACCGGTCACCCTCAGCCTGCGTCGCTCGCCCCATGGCCCGATCGTCAACGACGTGCTGGGCGCCACTGCCGGGCCCACGCCAATCGCCATGTGGTGGGCGTTCCTGGAAACCGAAAACCCGATCCTCGACGGTTTCTACCAGCTCAACCGCGCCGATACCCTGGGCAAGATGCGCGAGGCCGCGGCCAAGGTGCATGCACCGGGGCTTAACCTGGTGTGGGCCAATGCCCGTGGCGATATCGGCTGGTGGGCGGCGGCGCAGTTGCCGATCCGCCCCGACGGCGTCGACCCCGCGTTCATCCTTGACGGTGCAAGTGCGCAGGCCGACAAGCTCGGCTTCTATCCCTTCAGCGTCAACCCACAACAGGAGAACCCGCCGCGCGGCTACATTGTCTCGGCCAACTACCAGCCTCCGGCGGCGGTGCCGATCCCCGGTTACTACAACCTGCCGGACCGAGGTCGCCAGCTCGATCGCCACCTGGCCAACCCCGGGGTGAAGTGGGATACCCAAAACAGCCAGGCGCTGCAGCTGGACACCGCCAGCGACCATGGCCCGCGCACCCTTGCACCATTGCTGGCAACGCTGCGCGCAGTAGCCGAAGGTGACGAAGAGAAGGAACTGGTCGAGCAACTGGCAGCCTGGAGCGGCGACTACCCGCTCGACTCGACAAGTGCCACGCTGTTCAACCAGTTCCTCTATGAGCTGGCATTCGCGGCCTTGCATGACGAGCTGGGCGACACTTGGTTCCCGGTGCTGATCAGCACCCGCGCCATCGACGCTGCCCTGCCGCGCCTGGCAGCGGATGCCGATTCGCCGTGGTGGAACACCCGCGGAACCAACCAGCGCACCGACCGAACCGCCGTGGTGCGCACGGCGTGGCAGAACAGCTTGAAGCACCTGCACAAGACCCTGGGGAATGATCCTGCCAGCTGGCATTGGGGCAAGGCCCATACCCTGACCCACAACCACCCGCTAGGGGTCAAAAAGCCGCTGAACCTGTTCTTCAACGTTGGCCCGATCGCCGCACCGGGCACTCATGAAGTGCCGAACAACCTATCTGCGAAGATCGGCCCGGCGCCATGGCCGGTGACCTACGGGCCGTCGACGCGGCGGCTGGTCGACTTTGCCGATGCCGGGCAGGCGCTGACCACCAACCCGGTCGGGCAGAGTGGTGTACCGTTCGACAGGCATTTTGCGGATCAGGCCGAAGGGTACGTGCAGGGGCAGTACCAGAAGGCGCAGATGGGGGTGATTCCGGCGCAGAGTACGTTGCGTCTGGTGCCAGCCAAGTAAAAGGCTGCTCCTGCAAGAGACCGCGATCCTGGTAGGAGCAGCTTGTGCTGCGAATGGGCCGCAAAGCGGCCCCCAACAATTTCGAATACCTCACCGCACTCACAGCCGAGACCCATTCCATGCAAAGACACTTCATCGAAATCGACGGCGCCCGCATGAGCTACATCGACCAGGGCCAGGGCTTTCCGGTCGTGCTCGGCCACAGCTACCTGTGGTCCGCCGAGATGTGGCAGCCACAAATCGAAGCCTTGTCAGCACACTTCCGCGTCATCGTCCCCGAGCTGTGGGGCCACGGCGGCTCAGATGCTCCGCCTGCCACGACCATCGACATGAGCGCTCTGGCCCGCCAGCATCTGGCACTGCTGGACGCCCTGGACATTGGCAAATGCCATTTGGTCGGCCTGTCGGTCGGCGGCATGTGGGGCGCGCAACTGGCCCTGGAACACCCTGAGCGGGTAGACCGCCTGGTGCTGATGGACACGTACCTCGGTGCCGAGCCGGAGGCGACCCGGCTCAAGTACTTCGGCCTGCTTGACGCCGCCAGTGCTGCAGGGCTGTTCCCGGAGCCATTGCTGGACATCGTCGTACCGATCTTCTTCCATGCAGGCGGGCAGACTGTGCCGCAAGTGCGCGAAGGCTTCCGCGCAGCATTGAAGGCGAGTAGTGCCGAGGTGATTCGGCACAGTCTCGACCCGATGGGGCGAGTGATCTTTGGCCGGCCAGACTTGCTGTCGCGACTGGGAGAACTGGTAAGTGAGCGGACCATCGTGATCTGCGGCGACCAGGACATTCCACGGCCGCCGGAAGAGTCCAATGAAATGGCGCGGATCATTGGCTGCCTGGCGGCGCAGATTCCGTTTGCGGGGCATATCTCCAGCCTGGAGAACCCGCGGGTGGTGAATGAATTCCTGTTGAACTGGCTGCCGCGCAACCAGTGATATTGCCGGGGGCTGCCTTGCAGCCCTTGTGGGAGCGGGTTCACCCGCGAAGCAGGCAACTCGGTGCATGGCACCGGCTTAGCCGGTGTTCGCGGGTGAACCCGCTCCCACAATGGCCCCATTTACCCGACTAACCTTGCCACTTGCCCCCTTCCACAATCACGCTTTCCGGCTTGGTGTCATCGCTCAGTTCCTTGCGCACATACTGGTCATACAGCTTCAGCAGAAACTTCTCCTCCCCCAGCTTGGCCAGCTCGGCATTCACCCAGTCACGCAGTTCGGTGTTGCCCTTCTTCACCGCCGGTGCAATCGGGGCTTCTTCACCCAGCAGCTCAGGCAACACGCGGTACCCCGGGTTCTGCTTGGCCCAGCTGAACAGAATCAGGTTGTCCTGCGCATAAGCATCGCCACGCCCGGCGGCCAGCGCCTGCAACGACTCGCTGTTCTTTTCGAACTTGAGCAGTTTCCAGTCCGGGTGGTTCTTGGTCAGCCAGATATCAGCGGTGGTGCCGGTGGTGACGATGATGGTCTTGTCGGCCAGGTCGTCGAGCTTCTGCACCGGGCTGCCATCCGCGACGATTGCCTGCACGGCAACGCGCAGGTTGGGGTTGGTGAAGTCCACCGCTTCCTTGCGCTCCGGGGTCACGGTCATGTTGGCGAGAATCAGGTCGACCTTGTCGCTCTGCAGGAACGGGATACGGCTGGCCGGCTCCACGGCAACGAACTCGACCTTGTTTTCATCACCCAGCAGGTCCTTGGCCAGGCGCCGGCCGATATCGGTGTCAAAGCCCACGTAGCGGCCCTGCTCATCGACGAAACCGAACGGTGGCTTGTCGGTGAACACGCCGACAATCAGCTTGTCGCGGGCCTTGATGGTTTCCAGGTAGCTGGTGGCCGGCGAGGCCGCCGCCGGCTTGGGTGGCTCTTCAGCCTTGTTGCAGCCGGCCAGCAGGGCCAGGCCGAACAACGGCGCTAGCAGTTTGGTGAGGTTGGCAGTTTTCATGACAGTTCCTTGTGCAGTGTCTTCGGCAGGCTTTCTACGAAGGAGAATTTCTCCAGGAACTGCTGCGCGCGTGCGGTCCGCGGTCGTGTGAAGAAGCTCTCGGGGTCGCCCTGTTCAAGGATCCTGCCGGCCTCCATGAACACGATGCGGTCGGCCACCGCGCGAGCGAAGGCCATTTCGTGGGTAACGATGAGCAAGGTCATGCCGTCGCGTGCCAGGCCCTGGATCACCTGTAGCACCTCCTTGACCATTTCTGGGTCGAGGGCCGCGGTAACCTCGTCGAACAGCATCACCTCGGGGTTCATGCACAGCGAACGCACAATGGCTATGCGCTGCTGCTGGCCCCCGGACAGTTGCCGGGGAAAGGCGTCGCGTTTGTCCAGCAGGCCGACCCGCGCCAGCAGCGCCTCGGCCTGGGCCTGGGCTTCGGCGCGCTCGCGCCTTTGTACCTTGAGCGGGCCAAGCAGCAGGTTGTCGATCACGCTCATGTGACCGAACAGGTGATAGCTCTGGAACACCATGCCGACCCGCTGGCGGACTTCGCGCCAATCGGTACGCGGGTCGAGCAGCTCCTGCCCGGCCAGGCGCAGGTGGCCGCCGTGGGCCTGCTCCAGGCCGTTGAGGCAGCGCAGCAGCGTGCTTTTGCCACAGCCGCTGGGGCCGAGAATGACCACCACCTCGCCGGCCGCCACCTGGAGGTCGACGTCCTTGAGCACCTGGTGCTCGCCAAAGAACTTGTTGAAACCCTGGAATTCGATCAATGCGCTCATGAGTGGGCCCAGCGGCGTTCCAGCACGCGTGAAGCGGCGGACAGCGGATAGCAGACGATGAAGAAGAACAGGAACAAGGCGCCGTAGATCAGCACCGACTCGTAGGTGCGTTCGATGATCTGCTGGCCGGCCTTGATCACCTCGACCACGCCGATCAGCACCGCCAGCGAGCTGGTCTTGATGATCCGCGTGTAGATGTTGATGGTTGGCGGGGTCATGCGCTTGAGCGCCTGGGGCAACAGCACGTAGCCGTACAGCTGCCAGCCTGCCAGACCGATCGACAACCCCGCCTCGCGCTGGCCGCGCGGCAGCGAGTGCAATGCGCCACGCACCACCTCGCCCACCTCGCTGGCGCCCCACAGGCCCAGCACCAGCACCGCGCACCAGAAGCTGGGAATGCTCACGGCCAGAAAGATCGGCAGGCCGAAGAACGCCAGATAAAGCCAGACCAGCACCGGTATGGCACGGAACAGCTCCAGGTACACTTGCAAGGCAATGTTCAGGGTACGGTTGCCCAAGGTTGCCAGCACACCATAGAGCACACCGCCCAGCGTCGCGAAGAGGATGCCCAGCGCAGAAATGGCCAGGGTCTGCACCGCGCCGCCAGCCAGTTGCGGCAATGCCTGCAGCAGCAGTTCAGACGCCGAACTGGCCATGTTGCAGCCTCCTTTCGATATAGCGCAGCAGCAACGACAGCGGCAGGAACAGCAGCACACATAGCAAGGTCAGCACGGTGAGCATTTCATAGGTCTTGTAATACAGCGCGATGTAGTTCTTGGTGGTGTAGAGAATTTCCGGCACGGCCACCGCCGAAACCACGGTGGTTTCCTTGAGCAGGAAGATGAAGTTGGCGAACAGTGCCGGCAGGCTGAGGATGCCGGCCTGGGGCAGCACCACATGGCGCAGCAACTGGCCTTCGGACAAGCCGATGGAGCGACCGGACTCCAGCTGGGCACGGGGCACAGCCTCGATGCCGGCACGCAGCACCTCGGTCAGGTAGGCACCGCCCATGAAGGTCATGGTGATGATCGCTGCAGCAAAGCCGGAAATCTTCAGGCCCAGGCTGGGCAAGGCGAAGTAGACGAAGAACAGCTGGATCAGCAGCGGCGTGTTGCGTGCAAGCTCCACGTAGGCTTTTACCAGGCGCCACAGGTACGGGGTGCGTAATACCAGCACTGTGGCGTTGACCAGGGCGACCAGCAGCGAGGTGGTGATGGCGATCAGGCCGACCTGCAGGGTCACGCCCACGGCCTTGAGGAAGGCGGGCAGCGTGCCGAGGATGAATGCGGTGTCGAGGGTCATGGGTAAAGCAGGTCTGCAGGGTGCGCGTGGGCACGATATCTAGACTCTAATGATCTAAAAACTTTTTAATAAATATCTTTATCGCATATGCATATCACTGAGAATTCAGCGCTGATGGCATGTATTGCCGGCGCACACAGGACCTTGTGGGAGCGGCTTTAGCCGCGAACACCGGCGCAGCCGGTGCCATGCACCACGTTGAATTCTTCGCGGCTAAAGCCCAGAAATGAAAACGCCGACACAAGAGTGTCGGCGTTGGGTCATGCAAGGTAATGCAAGCGCATCAGAACGCCGGCAGCACCGCACCTTGGTACTTCTTGGCGATGAATTCCTTCACTTCCGGGCTGGTCAGGGCCTTGGCCAGTTTCTGGATGGCTTCGCTGTCCTTGTTGTCAGGGCGGGCGACCAGGAAGTTCACGTATGGCGAGTCGCTACCTTCGATCACCAGCGCGTCCTTGGCCGGGTTCAGGCCGGCTTCCAGGGCGTAGTTGGTGTTGATCATGTCCAGGTCGACCTGGTCCAGCACGCGCGGCAGCATGGCCGACTCAAGCTCGCGGAACTTCAGCTTCTTCGGGTTCTCGGCAATGTCCTTGGGGGTGGCCAGGGCGTTCTTCGGATCCTTCAGGGTGATCAGGCCAGCCTTCTGCAACAGCAGCAGAGCGCGGCCGCTGTTGCTGCCCTCGTTAGGGATGGCAACGGTAGCGCCTTCCTTCAGTTCACTCAGGCTCTTGACCTTCTTCGAGTAACCACCGAAGGGTTCGACGTGCACGCCGATCACGGTATCCAGGTGGGTGCCCTTGCCTTCGTTGAAGTTCTGCAGGTACGGCAGGGTCTGGAAGTAGTTGGCGTCCAGGCGCTTCTGGTCAACCTGGACGTTCGGCTGCACATAGTCGGTGAAGACCTTGATCTGAAGGTCCACACCTTCCTTGGCCAGGGTCGGCTTGATCAGCTCGAGGATTTCGGCGTGCGGTACCGGGGTGGCGGCAACCACCAGTTTCTCGGCGGCAGCAGCCAGGCCGGCAAACGACAGGGCAGCGGCCAGGGCAGTGGTCAGCAGGGTCTTCTTCATGGTGATCCTTGTTCTGGTTCTGGGCCATCGGCGATGGCGAATCGGGTGCCCAACCGGTTCACGAGCGGGCGTGAGGCGGACAATACCCAGATTTTTTATTCCGTAACAATATCTTTTATTTAGCTGCTTATTCCAAAAGCAAACTGCCATCAGCCACTTTGCTTATGAGCGGTGTCTAGCGCGCGGGGTTTGCCAGGTCGAGGTCCTCAACCAGGATCTCTTCGCCGTCATTCACCAGCAAGGCGAAGTGGATGACGTTCTCCAGTTCACGGGTGTTGCCCGGCCAGGGATGTGCTTCCAGCACCTGCTGCGCCGCCTCGCTCACGAGCGGCACAGGCCGCTGCAGGCGCACGCTGTAGATGCCCACGAAGTACTCGGCCAACGGCAGGATATCGCCCGGCCGCTCGCGCAGTGGCGGCAGCTCCAGCGCCCCCTCGCGCAGGTACTGATACAGGCGCTCGTTGAAGCGTCCCGCGCGCACCACCCGCGCCAGGTCGATGCTGGTAGCAGCCACCAGGCGCACGTCCACCGGCTGCGGCTGCTGTGCACCCACCCGGGTAACCTCGCGGTTTTCCAGGGCTGCCAGCAGCTTGCCCTGGATGGCCAGCGGCAAGTCGGCGATCTCGTCCAGGTACAACGTGCCGCCGTTGGCCGAGCCGAACCAGCCGGCGCGGCTGCTGGCTGTGCCGCCCTGGCTGCCCGCACTGTAGCCGAACAGCTCGGCATCGGCGTAGGTGGGGCTGATGGCCGCGCAGTTGACCGACACGAACAGCCCGCTGCGGTCACTGGCACGGTGGATCTGCCGGGCCAGCAGTTCCTTGCCAGTGCCGGTTTCGCCGCGGATCAGCACTGGCAAGGGCTGTGGCGCCAGGCGCTCGAGCTCCTCGCGCAGCTGCTGTGACCGTGGGTCGATGAACACCAGTGCCTTGGCGCGGATGCTCAGCGGGCTCTTGTCCAGCTCAGGGAAGGTCAGCAATGGCTGGCCAAAAGGGTTTTGAAAAGTCATGACGAACTCCCGCCCCAGGCCTGCAATGGCCGGGCGTCAGGCAAGCGGTAAACAGTAAGGGCGATCAGGCGCGGCGCAGTGCGCGCTGCTCGACCCGGCTCTGCAAGCGATACAGGTAGGCGAAACCTTGTTCCCAGCGCTCATGGCCGGACTTGACGTTGATGTGCCCGGCATTGGTCAGCAGCCCTGCTTCGGCGCCCCAGACCTGGGCCAGGTATAACGCCCTTGGCACGCTTACGGCCGGGTCGTTGTCCGAGCTGACCACCTGGCTGGGAAATGGCAGTGCTTCGGTCGGGATCGGCGCGAAATTGCGCAGAGCCGGCGCGCAGGTCGGCCGCTCTACGTCTGCTGGCGCCACCAGCAGCGCGCCCCGTACCCGCCGCAGCAGGGCCGGGCTGGCTTGCGCGGCCCAATGAGCGACGGTTATGCAGCCCAGGCTATGGGCAATCAGAATCACCGGCGAGCGCTCGGCGGCAATCGCCTGCTCCAGTGCCTGCACCCAGTCCTGGCGTTGCGGGGTCAGCCAGTCGTGCTGCTCGACCCGGGTGCTGTTGGGCAGGGTGCGCTGCCAGTGACTTTGCCAATGGTTGTCTGGCGATCCTTGCCAGCCCGGCACAATCAGGTAACGAATCGACTCATTGCGCATGGGGACGCCTCCAGTGAGTTTGCGTGCTTGGAGACAAGTATAGGGAGGGAGTTATATCAGTAAAGGAATAAGAAGCTATTTATTAATAACCGAAATGCAATCCCTGTGGGAGCATTGATAGCCATGAAATCCTGGCAAAAAAAAGGGCCATCCCCTGCCAAGAGATATGGCCCCTAAGCACTTGCCTGAAGAAAGTCGACGAGATCAGCGCGCGGTAATCACTGCCAGCTTGCTGATCCCGGCACGTTCGATAGCCGCCATGGCCCGCGCCACTTCGCCGTAGTTCACACCGTCATCGGCCTGCAGTTGTACGCGCACGTCCGCGTCCTTGCTTTTGGCGGCTTTGAGGCTGGTTTCCAGCAAGTCGGGCTGGATCTCGTCCTTGTTGATGAACAACTTGCCGTCACCATCGATGCTGACCACCAGCGGGTCCTTCTGCTCCACCGGGGCCACGGCCTCGGTCTTGGGCAGGTTGATGGGTATGGCATTGGTCAGCAGCGGCGCGGTAACGATGAACACCACCAGCAACACCAGCATGACGTCCACCAACGGCGTGACGTTGATTTCACTGAGGACTTCATCACTGTCCTGGGTCGAAAAGGCCATGTCAGGATGCCTCCTTCACAGGCTGGGTGAAACCGGCCTGGGGCCTGTGCACCGCCGGGTGCACCAGCACGCGGAAGGCACTCTTCTGCGCCAGGCTGTAGAAGTCGTGGGCGAAATCATCGAGGTCGGCGGCGGTAAGCTTGAGGCGGCGCAGGAAGTAGTTGTAGACCAGCACCGCCGGCACCGCGACGGCGATACCCACGCCGGTGGCCACCAGTGCCGCGCCAATCGGCCCGGCCACGGTTTCCAGGCTGGCGGAACCGGCCGCGCTGATGCCCTTGAGCGCTTCCATGATGCCCCACACGGTGCCGAACAGGCCGATGAAGGGCGAGGTACTGCCAATACTGGCGACCACCGCCAGGCCGGTTTCCAGCGAACGGCGCTCACGCACGATCTGCTGGCGCAGGGCGCGTTCCAGGCGGTCTTGGTGGTTGATGGCGTGGCTCAGGTCATTGGCCTGGCTGTCACCGACGGCGATGGCGGCATAACCGGCCTGGGCAACACGGGCGGCAGGGCCAGGCAGTTCGTGGCTAGGCTCGGCAGCCGAGTCCAGGCTCGAAGCAGCCCAGAACTGCTGGTGGAAGCGCTTGTCCTGGTTCTTCAGCCGCACGAACTGCACGACCTTGACCAGGGCCAGGCCCCAGGTGACGACAGAAAAACCGACCAGCAGCCAGATGACTGCGCTTTCAACGGATTCGAGGGGGGATGCCAGCAGGCTCATGATGATGTCTTCCTGTGTTCTGCGAAAAAGTTAGCGAAGCTTGAAATCGATCGGCACGCTGACCCAGCCGGTCTGGGCCACGTCGCCCTGCTTGGCAGGCACGAAGCTCCAGCGCTTGACCGCAGCCAGTGCGGCAGCGTCGAGGGCATCGCGGCCGCTGCTCTTCTGGATCTGGATCTGCCCGGGCTTGCCGCTGGGCAGCACCTCGACGCGCAGCAGCACGGTGCCTTCCCAACCGCGGCGCTGAGCCATCTGCGGGTACTCGGGCGCTGGATTCTTCAGGTACGCAGCGTTGGCCGATGCTGGGGTGACCGGGGCCGGCGCGGGTGGCGCTGGCGGTGCCGGAGCGGCTACAAGGGCTGGCGGCGGGGCCTCGACCGGCTTGGGCTGCGGTTTTGGCTGTTGCTTGACCACCGGCTTGGGCACGGGCTTTGGTTTGGGTTTGGGCTTGGCGGCCAGTTCGTCGACAACAGGCGGCGGTGGCGGCTGGACTACCGGCGGTGCCGGGGCTGGTGGCGGTGGCTCGACCACAGGCGGTGCCGGCGCGGCGAACTCGATGGTCATCGGTGGTACTTGCGGTGGCACCACCGGCAGCTCGGGCGTTGGTGCCTGGCTGACCCAATACGCTGCTGCGCCATGCAAGGCCAGCACCAGCAGGCCCAACACCAGCTTGTCGCGGCGCTTGAGCCCACTGACGGGCGTGCGTTGCAGGCGCAGCTGGCCAAGCGGGAGGCGAAGCGTGCGTCCAAGGTCGACCAGGTCGCCCGGGGCCGGGCGCCATGGCTGGTCGTAGGCCCTGACGGCCGACTGGACATTACCCATTGATCAAACTCCTGGGGTCTCGATTCAGGTGTGTGGCTGAATCATCGGGGTCAGGGGCTTATCTCTTAAAGTAATGTTTAAAATTATGGTTAGAACTTTACTGAATATATATTTTGGCAAGTTTTCTCAACGCCGCGAGTTACGCGGGGTGTAGCAGAGCGAGCCATGAATCATGCTTTGCAGGCATTCAAAATATTCGCGCAAGGCATGAGATTTCCGCGAGGGCTTGCCGGCGATGGGCTGAAAAGCAGCCCCGACAATCTCCCAGGCAATAAAAAACCCGGGACCAATCCCGGGTTTTTCATCATCAAAGGCGACTCAGATATCCGCTACCTTCTGCCAAACCTTCGGCCGGAAGAACAATGTCTCCCCCCGCGCCAACCCGGTCAGGCTGTCATGGTCCTTGACCACTTCGGCCTCGATCAGCTCGCTCTGCCCCTCCACCTTCAAGGTCACCCGCGTGGTCGCGCCCAGCGGCCGAATATCCCTCACCTCGGCTGCATGGTGCCCTTCGGTCTCGTGCCGCGACAGCGACACCTCATGCGGGCGGAACAGCACATGATGCCCTTCGCTCAAGGCCAGGCGGTTGGAGTCACCAAGGAAGTGGTAGACGAAGTCGTTGGCCGGGTGCTCGTACACCTCGCCCGGCGAGCCGATCTGCTCGATCACGCCCTTGTTCATCACCACGATGCGGTCAGCCACTTCCATGGCCTCTTCCTGGTCGTGGGTGACGAACACCGACGTCAGGTTGATGTCCTCGTGCAGGCGCGCCAGCCAGCGACGCAGCTCCTTGCGCACCTTGGCATCCAGCGCACCGAACGGCTCGTCCAGCAGCAGCACCTTGGGCTCCACCGCCAGCGCACGAGCCAGGGCGATACGCTGGCGCTGGCCACCGGACAACTGCTCGGGGTAGCGGTCGGACAGCCAGTCCAGCTGCACCATGTTCAGCAGTTCATGCACCTTCTCGGCAATCTTGCTCTCGCTCGGACGCTCGCCCTTGGGCTTCATGCGCAGGCCGAAGGCGACGTTGTCGAACACACTCATGTGGCGGAACAACGCGTAGTGCTGGAACACGAAACCGACGTTGCGGTCGCGAACGTCATGGCCGGACACGTCCTCGCCATGGAACACGATATTGCCCTGGTCCGGGGTTTCCAGGCCGGCGATGATGCGCAGCAGGGTGGTCTTGCCGCAGCCGGACGGGCCGAGCAGGGCCACCAGCTCGCCGCTGTTGATGTCCAGGTTGATGTTGTCCAGGGCCTGGAAGCTGTTGAAGCGCTTGCTGACGTTACGAACTTCGATCGACATGAATCATTCCTCCGCGGCGCTGTGGCGCAGGCGGTTAATACGGTTCTCGCTCCACTGCTTGAGCAGCAGGATGAAGAGCGCCAGGATCAGCAGCAGGCTGGCCACGCTGAAGGCCGCGACATGGTTGTACTCGTTGTAGAGGATCTCCACGTGCAGCGGCAAGGTATTGGTCACGCCGCGAATGTGGCCCGACACGACCGACACCGCACCAAACTCGCCCATTGCCCGCGCAGTGCACAGCACCACGCCATAGATCAGGCCCCATTTGATGTTCGGCAGGGTCACGTGCCAGAACATCTGCCAACCATTGGCACCGAGCAGGCGCGCGGCCTCCTCTTCCTGGGTGCCCTGCTCCTGCATCAGCGGTATCAGCTCACGGGCCACGAACGGTACGGTGACGAAGATGGTGGCCAGAACGATGCCCGGCAGGGCGAACACGATCTGGATATCGTGGTCCTGCAGCCACGGCCCGAACAGGCCTTGCGCACCGAACATCAGCACGTAGACCAGGCCGGCGATCACCGGCGACACCGAGAACGGCAGGTCGATCAGGGTGACCAGGATACTCTTGCCACGGAAGGTGTACTTGCTCACGCACCAGGCGGCGCTGACGCCGAACACCAGGTTCAGCGGCACCGAAATGACCACGGCGAGCAGGGTCAGCTTCAGCGCCGACAACGCATCCGGCTCGAAGATCGCCTCGAAGAAGGTGCCAAAACCGTTCTTCAGTGCCTGCGATACCACGATCACCAGCGGCAGCAGCAGGAACAGCGCGAACACCAGCCAGCCTAGGCCGATCAAGATACGCCGCGAAGTGGCGCTGCCCCGGCGGGCGGCGTTGGCGGCGGCGGTTGCATTCAGGGATGAACTGGACATGCCGGCCTCCTTCAAGGGGTTTCGATGCGGCGCTGCAGCAGGTTGATCAGCAGCAGCAGGATGAAGGAAACCACCAGCATCAGCACGCCAATGGCGGTCGCGCCGGTGTAGTCGTACTGGTCGAGCTTGACCATGATCAGCAGCGGCAGGATCTCGGTCTTCATCGGCATGTTGCCGGCAATGAAGATCACCGAACCATACTCGCCCACGCCACGGGCGAAGGCCAGGGCAAAGCCTGTCAGCCAGGCAGGCAGCAACGCTGGCGCCAGCACGTGGCGGAACACTTGCAGCGGCTTGGCGCCCAGGCAGGCGGCAGCCTCCTCCACTTCACGCGGAATGTCGGCCAGTACCGGCTGCACTGTCCGCACCACGAACGGCAGGGTGACGAAGGTCAGCGCCAGGGTGATACCCAGCGGGGTGTAGGCGATCTTGAAGCCCAGGTCGGTGGCGAACTGGCCAACCCAGCCCGAGGGTGCGTACAGGGCGGTCAGGGCGATACCGGCTACGGCCGTGGGCAGGGCGAACGGCAGGTCGATCATCGCATCGATGATCTTGCGCCCAGGGAAGGTGTAGCGCACCAGCACCCATGCCAGCAGGGTACCGATCACACCGTTGATGATGGCGGCGAACAGGGCGGTGCCGAAACTCAGCTTGAGCGCGGCAATCACCCGCGGCGCGCTGATGACGTTCCAGAACTGCTCCCAGGTAAGCTGCGCGGCATGCACGAACATGGCGGCCAGCGGTATCAGCACGATCAGGCTGAGGTACACCAAGGTGTAGCCCAGCGTCAGCCCGAAGCCGGGTATGACGGGGGAAATGCGGCGTGACATAAATATCCCTGGTTGAACGCACGAAACCCGGAATCAATCCCGGGCCGGTGCAGGCTTCTGAATCCTGGGGCTGCTTTGCAGCCCAATCGCGACGCAAGGCCGCTCCCACAGGAGATTGCGGTTCCTTGTGGGAGCGGCCTTGCGTCGCGAATGGGCCGCATAGCGGCCCCGCTTTTCCTTGGCGATTACTGTGCCTGATAGATCTGGTCGAACACACCGCCATCGTTGAAGAATTTCGGTTGTGCAGTTTTCCAGCCACCAAAGTCCTTGTCGATGGTTACCAGCTCAAGTTTCGGGAATTGCTTGCCGAACTCGGCAGCGACCTTCTCGTCACGCGGGCGGTAGAAGTTCTCGGCGGCAATCTTCTGCCCGGCCGGGCTGTACAGGTGCTTGAGGTATTCGGTGGCAATCTCGGTATTGCCCTTCTTCTCGGCGTTCTTGTCCACCACCGCCACCGGCGGCTCGGCGAGGATCGACAACGACGGCACGACGATGTCGAACTTGTCGGCACCACCGTCTTCCTTCAGCGCCAGGAAGGCCTCGTTTTCCCAGGCCAACAGCACATCGCCCTGGCCGTTATTGACGAAGGTGATGGTCGAGCCACGGGCGCCGGTATCCAGCACCGGAACGTGCTTGAACAGCTCCTGCACGTATTCCTTGGCCTTTGCTTCGCTACCGCCGGCCTTCAGGCCATAGGCCCAGGCAGCCAGGAAATTCCAACGGGCGCCGCCGGAGGTTTTCGGGTTGGGGGTGATGACCGAAACGTCTTTCTTGATCAGGTCGCCCCAGTCCTTGATGCCTTTCGGGTTGCCCTTGCGCACCAGGAACACAATGGTCGAGGTGTACGGGGTGCTGGCATTCGGCAGGCGGCTCTGCCAGTTGTCCGGTAGGCTCTTGCCGAGCTTGGCGACTTCATCGATGTCGCCGGCCAGGGCCAAGGTCACCACGTCGGCACGCAGTCCGTCGATCACCGCACGGGCCTGCTTGCCCGAACCGCCGTGGGATTGCTGGATCTTCACCTTGTCGCCCGGGTGAGCCTGCTGCCAGTGCTTGATGAACTCGGCGTTGTATTGCTGATAGAGCTCGCGGGTCGGGTCGTAGGACACGTTCAGCAGTTCGTAGTCCTTGGCGATGGCGGAACCGGCAAAAACAGCACTGGCCAGGGCGGCGAGCGCATAACGGCGGATGGACATGGTGAAGCTCCCGATTGGCATTTTTCTAGTTTTGAATGTGTGGCGCGATCAGCCGGTCTTGTTGCCGGGCTGCTGCAGGCGGAACTTCTCCTTGCGCTCGATCTGCACGACCTGAGCGTTGTGCACGGTAATCTCCACCGCACCGAATCGCAGGTCGCGCAGAGCGCTCTGGATTTCACGCAGAATGGTGGCTTCGTCCTGACCGTCGATGCTACGCAGAGATGCACTCATGCTCGTTCTCCTTGGAGTGAGGGTGCCGGGCTGAGGTTTGAAGGGGGATTTGCGCCTGGCTTGAGGGCAATAGTAGTGAGGCGGGGTTATTCTTAAAAATAATGTTTAAGAATGTTTATATAACCGAAAATAAAAGCTCGTTTTCAAGACAACAGAAGGCCCTGTGGGAGCGGGCGTGCCCGCGAATGCGTCAGTAAATTCACCATCGCATTCGCGGGCACGCC
>NZ_JADLJS010000069.1 GCF_015680405.1 Pseudomonas pudica | reverse complement strand
CTCCCACAGGAACTGTGCAAACCTTGAGACTTGCACAGTTCCTGTGGGAGCGGGTTTACCCGCGAAAGGGCCAGTGCAGGCTAGCGCAGAAGCGACTGGATCTGCTCGTGCAAGGTATCCAGGTCGAACGGCTTGGCCAGGATCGGTGCCTTGCGGGTGATCGGGCTGCCGGATTCGAGAATCTCCGCCGGGTAGCCGCTGATGAAGATCACCTTCAGGTCCGGCCGCAATTTCACCGCCGGCTCGGCAATGTCCACCCCGGAAACCCCGCCCGGCAAGCGGAAGTCCGTCACCATCAGGTCCAGGTGCGGCTTGCTCGCCAGGATCGCGAATGCCTGTTCACCATCTTCGGCCACCAGCACGTGGTAGCCCTCTCCTGCCAGGTAATCACGCAGGATCATGCGAATCGCCGGTTCGTCCTCGACCACCAGTACTACGTCTTGTGCATCTTCACTCATGTCAACGCCTTGAAATACTTACAGCTGGCCATCAGACCCCAGTCTCAGGCAGAGGTTGCCCGTGCCTGGTCGTTTTGTTGTTCGTAGGTTGCCAGTGGCAATTGCAAGGTGAAGGTGGCCCCTTTGCCCTCTTCACTCTGCACCAGTATGCGCCCGCCATGGGCCTGGACGATCTGTTCCGATATGTACAGCCCCAGGCCCAACCCACCACTGGCTTGCTGGGTGGCGACCCGCTCGAACTGCTGGAAGATGCGCTGCTGGTTGGCCACACAGATGCCGATGCCATGGTCCTGCACCTGTACGCAAGCCAGGCCGTCCTGCTCGAACACCCGTACCTGCACCGGCTTGCGCTCACCATAACGCAAGGCATTGGACAACAGGTTGGCCAGCACCTGCTCGATGCGAAACTCGTCCCACTCGCCTTGCAGCGGCTCGCAGCGCTGCAACTCGATATGGGTTTCCAGTGCGCTGGCCTGGGCGGCAAAGTTCTCCACCAGGCCACGCACCAGCAGGCTCAGGTCGAACGCCTTGGGCCGCAGCGACAGTTTGCCGGTGCGGATGCGCGACACATCGAGCATGTCTTCGACCAGGCGGATCAGGCTGTTGATCTGGCGCTCGTCGCGCTCGACCATGGCCTGCAGCTTGTCGCCGCTGAAGGCGGCCAGGTTGCCGCGTGCCAGGTGCAGCTTGCGCAGCTGGGTTTCCAGGATCAGGCCATTGAGAGGGGTGCGCACCTCATGGGACACGATCGACATGAAGTCATCGCGCATACGCACGGCATGTTCCAGTTCAGCCCGCGCCGTTTGCAGCTGGGCCAGCAGCAGCTCCTGCTCCTGGCGGCTGCGTTCAAGGGCCTCCAACTGGCGGTCGAGCACCTTGCGCTGGCGGTACAGGTCGACGAACACCGACACTTTGCTCTTCACCGCCAGGGTGTCGAGCGGCTTGTGCAGGAAGTCCACCGCGCCGCTTTCATAACCCTTGAACGCGTAGTTCATCTCGCGCCCGGCGGCAGTGACGAACACGATGGGGATGTTGCGGGTCTTTTCCGTGCCGCGCATCAGCTCGGCCAGCTCGAAACCGTTCATGCCCGGCATCTGCACGTCGAGGATGGCCAGGGCGAACTCGTGCTCGAGCAACAGCGACAACGCTGCCTCGGCCGACTGGGCCTGGTGCACCTCGCGGTCTTGGCCCTGGATCAGGGCGTCGAGGGCCAGCAGGTTTTCTGGCAGGTCGTCGACGATCAGCAGTTTTGCGATGGTGTGGCTTAGCATGCGCTGGGTTCCAGGGCCGCGAGCAATCGCTCGATGCCACTCAGAGAAAGAATATGGTCGGGCTGGTGCAGGGCCAGTGCGGCCTCCGGCATCAGCGCCACCTGTGCGTCGCAAGGGTCCTGGACCACGGTCCGTCCCCCGTTGCGCTTGATATAGGCCAGGCCTTCGGCGCCATCTTCGTTGGCGCCGGTGAGCAGCATGCCCAGCAGGCCGGCTCCGTAGGCATCGGCCGCCGACATGAACAGGTAGTCGATCGCCGGCCGGGAAAAATGCACCGGCGGCTCCTGGCTCAGCGACAGGGTCAGGTCACGCTCCACGGACAGGTGGTAACCCGGCCCGGCCACGTAGATCTGCCCGGCGCGCAGCGGCTGCTTGTCACGGGCTTCGCACACTGGCCGCCGCAGGCGGCGCTGCAGCACTTCGGCCAGCTGGCTGTGGCGGTCATCCGGCAGGTGCAGCACACATATCACCGGAATGGCGACGCCGGCCGGCAATGCGCCCAGCACGCTGAACAGCGCCGTCACGCCGCCCGCAGAGGCGCCGACTACCATCGCGCGTACGCCTTTCATGACTTGCGGTAGATCCGTTCGGGCTTGACCAGCGGCTCGAAACGCTCGCTGTAGGCGGAAAAATCCACCGATTCCTTGCTGCCCAGCACCAAAAAGCCGCGGTGACACAGCGACTCGTGGAACAGGCCCAGGGCGCGGTCCTGCAGCTCCTTGTTGAAGTAGATGAGCACGTTGCGGCACGACACCAGCTGGGTTTCGGAAAACACGCTGTCGGTGGCCAGGCTGTGGTCGGCGAAGGTCACGTTGTCACGCAAGGTACTATCCATGATGGCGTTGCCGTAGGCCGCGGTGTAGTACTCGGCAAAGTCACGCCGGCCGCCTGCGATGCGATAGTTTTCGGCGTACTCGTGCATGCTCTGCATCGAATAGATGCCCTGCTTGGCCTTGTCCAGCGAATGCGGATTGATGTCGGTGGCATAAATGATGGTGCGTTCCAGCAGGCCCTCCTCGCGCAGCAGGATGGCCATCGAATACACCTCCTCGCCCGTGCTGCAACCGGCAATCCACACCTTGATCGAAGGCCAGGTGCGCAGCAGCGGCACCACTTCGTTGCGCAGCGCCAGGTAGTGCCCCGGGTCGCGGAACATCTCGCTGACCGGGATCGTCAGGTACTGCAGCAACTGCATGAACATGCCAGGGTCGTGCAGCACGCGCTCCTGCAGCGCCGACACCGTGAGGCAGTCGAACTGGCGCAGCGCATGCAGGATCCGACGCTTGATCGACGCGCCGGAATAGTTGCGGAAATCGTAGCTGTACTTGAGGTAGATGGCCTCGATCAGCAAGCGGATTTCGATATCGGTGTTACGTTCGCTAGTCAAATTCGCTCCAGTTGCGGCAGCCACACACGGATCAGCGAGAACAAACGGTCCAGGTCGATCGGTTTGGCCAGGTAATCGTTGGCGCCGGCCTGCAGGCAACGCTGCTGGTCATCCTTCATCGCCTTGGCGGTCACGGCAATGATCGGCAGCTTGCGCCAGCGCGATTGCTGGCGGATCAGCCGAGTGGCCTCGAAGCCGTCCATCTCCGGCATCATCACGTCCATCAGCACCAGGTCGATGTCGTCATGCTGCTCCAGGCGCTCGATGGCTTCGCGGCCGTTGCGGCCGATTTCGACGATCGCACCCTTGTGCTCCAACGCGCTGGTGAGGGCGAAGATGTTGCGCACATCGTCGTCCACCAGCAACACCTTGCGGCCTTCGAATACCTTGTCGCGGCTGCGCGCGGTCTTGAGCATGCGCTGGCGTTCGTTGGACAACTGCGACTCGACCTTGTGCAGGAACAGCGTCACTTCGTCCAGCAGGCGCTCCGGCGAACGGGCGCCCTTGATGATGATGGAGCGCGAATACTTGAGCAGATCGGCTTCTTCTTCGCGGGTCAGGTTGCGCCCGGTATACACGATCACCGGCGGGAAGGCACGGATATCCTCGGCGGTCATGCGCTTGAGCAGCTCGTTGCCGAGCATGTCGGGCAGCTTGAGGTCGATGATCATGCAGTCGTAGATGTTCTCGCGCAGCAACGCCAGGGCATCCTGGGCCATGGCCACGGCGGTGATCTCGACATCGTCGTCGCCGATCAGGCGCGCAATGCTCTCGCGCTGCAGGTCGTCGTCCTCGACCAGCAGGATGTGCTTGAGCTTCTGGGTCAGCTTGGCCTCCAGGCGGGCGAACACTTCCTTCAGTTGTTCGCGGCTGGTGGGCTTGACCGCGTAGCCTACTGCGCCCATGTGCATGGCAGCCTCGACCCGGTCCTCCACCGAAATGATATGCACCGGGATGTGCCGGGTGCTCGCCTGCTCCTTCAGGCGTTGCAGCACGGTCAGGCCGGAATGGTCAGGCAGGCGCATGTCAAGCAGGATGGCATCGGGGATGTACTGGGCGGCCAGTTCGAAGCCCTCGTCGGCGCCCTGCGCCACCAGGCAGCTGTAGCCCAGCTCGTGGGCCAGGTCGAAGAGGATGCGGGCGAAATTCGGTTCGTCCTCGATAACCAGAATGCAGCGGTTGCCGAACGGCGCACGCTCGCGGTCGTCGTCAAACACCGGTGCCTGCCGTTTCGGCGCCGCCACCGCCGGTGCCTGCGGCGGGGGTGGCAGGCTGTCGACCGCCGGGCGCAGGCTGAGCGGCTCGATATCCTGCGCCACCCGCTCATAGCGCTCCGGCAGGATCAGGCTGAACACGCTGCCCTGGCCGGGGCTGCTGTCGACGTTGATCTGCCCGCCCAGCAGGTGCGCCAGGTCGCGGGAAATGGACAGGCCAAGGCCGGTACCGCCATAACGGCGGTTGCTGGTGCCATCGACCTGGTGGAAGGCGCCGAAGATTGCCTGCTGCTGGTCGGCGGCGATGCCGATGCCGGTATCGCGCACGGCGAAGACGATGCCGGTGCCAGGCTGGTAACCGATGTTCAGGCTGACCTGGCCGCGCTCGGTGAACTTGATGGCGTTGGACAACAGGTTCTTGAGAATCTGCTCCAGCCGCTGGCGGTCGGTGAAAAGAGTGGCCGGCACCTGCGCCTCGGCGGTCACCTCGAAGGCCAGCCCCTTGTGCCCGGCCAACGGCTCGAACATGCCACGCAGGCCTTCGACC
This sequence comes from Pseudomonas pudica, assembly GCF_015680405.1. Taxonomy (GTDB): domain Bacteria; phylum Pseudomonadota; class Gammaproteobacteria; order Pseudomonadales; family Pseudomonadaceae; genus Aquipseudomonas; species Aquipseudomonas pudica. The sequence continues at coordinate 12,760 of NZ_JADLJS010000069.1, read as the reverse complement.
AGGCGTTCCACCTGGGTGTTTTCGGGGCGCACTTCGAGCTTGCCGGCTTCCACCTTGGCGATGTCGAGAATGTCGTTGATCAGGTTGAGCAGGTCGTTGCCGGCCGAATAGATGGATTCGGCGAACTTGACCTGCTCGTCGCTGAGGTTGCCCTCGCCGTTCTCCGCCAGCAGCTTGGCCAGGATCAGCGAACTGTTCAACGGCGTGCGCAGCTCGTGGGACATGTTGGCGAGGAATTCGGACTTGTACTTGCTCGAACGCTGCAGCTCCTCGGCGCGCGCCTGCAGCTCGTCCTGGGCCTGGAGCAGTTCGTCGTTCTTGCGGTCCAGCGCCTCGGTGCGCTCGGACAGTTGCTCGTTGGTCTGCTCCAGTTCCGCCTGCTGGGTTTCCAGGTGGGCCTGGGACTCCTTGAGCACGCGGGATTGCTCTTCGAGCTCTTCGTTGGCGGTTTTCAGCTCTTCCTGCTGCACTTGCAGCTCTTCGTTCAGTTGCTGGGTCTCGGCCAGCACTTCCTGCAGGCGTTGCCGGTAGCGAGCGCTTTCGATGGAGATACCGAGGTTGCCACGGACCCGCTGCAGCATCTCTTCGTCACGCTCCTGCAGCGGCCGCAGGAAGCCCAGCTCCAGCACGCCGTTGATCTGCCCGTCATCGCTGCAGGGCATCAGCATGGCACTGCGCGGCAGGCCCCGGCCCAGGCCGGAACTGAGGTGGAAATAGCCTTCGGGCAAGTCGTCCAGGCGCAGCAGCCGCGCTTCGCGCACGGCCTGGGCCAGCAGGCCTTCGTGATCGCCCAGCACCTGCTCGCGTGCCTGCTCCTCGGCATCCAGGCCATAGCTGGCCACACGCACCAGGCGGCCATGTTCGTCGCGCACATACAACGCGCCGACCACGCTGCCCAGGTAACCGGCGAAGAAGCGCAGGATGTTGTCACCGAGCATGGGCAGGGTCAGCTGGCCGAGCACCTGTTCGGCCAGTTGCGTTTGCCCGTTGCGCAGCCATGCCTGGTATTCCAGGTGTTCGGCCGCGCGCTGCTGGGCTTTCAGGTTTTCGTCATAGCTACCGGACAGCGCCAGCAGGTCGCGCCGCCCGAGGTAGGCCAGCAAGGCGCTGAGGCCGACGATGAACAGCACGAAGGACGACATGACCGTGACGGTCACACTGTTGACCCGCTCGTTGCGCGCCATGCGCAACTGTTGTTCGCTGGCGATCAGGTTGTCGAACTCCTTGCGGATCTCGTCGGTCAGGCGCTTGCCGCGGCCGTTGCCGATCAAGGCGCTGTAATCACCCTGGCTGCGGCGCAAGTTGATCATCTCGCTGCCGAAGGTGTTCCACGCCTGCTGCAGGGCGATCAGCCGGTCGATGCGTTCGACCTGCTGCGGGTTGTCCTCGACCATGCCGCGCAGGCTCTGCAGGCTGCCGAAGATGCGTGGCTTGGCCACCTCGTAGGGGTCGAGGAAACGCTCGTCGCCGGTGATGAGGAAGCCACGCATGCCGGTTTCCATGTCGATCGACAGTTTGACCGTTTCGTTGGCATTGCCGATCACCCGGTCGGTGTGCTCGACCCACTGCAAGGCCGAAAGCAGGTAGTTGATCACCGCGACGAAGGCAACGGCCCCCAGCAGGCCAACCCCCAGGGGTAGGCCGACGTTGCGGCTCAACAGCTTGCGGAAGCTCCGCTGGTCCATCGTGGCTGCTTGAATCATGTGAAAACGCCCGAGCAAGTAAAGTCCATTGAAAGTGTGGCAAATCGATCGTTGTAGTTGTCTGCCGCTGCTCTGTCCCGTAAAGCGAGTCTAACCAGCTTTGACGGGTCTGGCAGGGCATTTAGCCAGTATTTGAAGGTAGCGTGCGCCAAACGTTCCATCTGATTGCAGTGCCCGGTATCCTCGGGAACTTCTGCTGCCATCTGGAGCACAGATTAAAGACATTCATTAGCACAGGATCCGAACCATGCACCTTCTGGTAGTCGAAGACGACGACATCGTACGCATGCTGATGGTCGAAGTGCTCGACGAACTGGGCTACACGGTCATCGAGGCGGCCAGTGCCGACGCGGCGCGGCGCATTCTCGAGGACCCGGGCCAGGAGTTGGCGCTGATGCTGACCGACGTGGGGCTGCCGGACATGCGCGGCGAAGAGTTGGCCGGCAAGGCGCGCGAGCTGCGCCCGCTGCTGCCGGTGCTGTTCGCCAGTGGCTATGCCGAGAACATCAAAGTGCCGGAGGGCATGCACCTGATCGGCAAGCCGTTCAGCATCGACCAGTTGCGGGAGAAGGTGCAGGCCCTTCTGGGTAACCCCTGAAGTCGGCGTCTCCTGCTTCGCGGGCTTGCCCGCTCTCACAGGGAACGCGCGCCCCTGAAGCTGGCGCTGTACCTGTGGGAGCGGGTTCACCCGCGAAAGGGCCGGAACAGGTAACACACCTCACAGCTCCCTGCGCAACAGGTAGCTATCCATGATCCACCCCTTGCGCGCCCGCTCCCGCTCACGCACTTCCACTATCTGCGCCTTTACCGCCTGCAATGGCCCGGCAATCAGCACCTCATCCGCGGTCCCAAGGTACGCCCCCCAGTAGATCATCAATGCCGGATCATCGAGCCGGGCAAACGCGCACTGCCCGTCGAGCATCACCAGCACATTGTCGATCTGCCCCTGCCCGGCCAGGCGCCGCCCTGGCAATACGGTCAACGGCTCACCGATGCGGTTGAGCGGCACCTGATGGCGCGCCGCCAACGCCTGCACGCTGCTGATGCCCGGAATTACCCGCAGGCGCAGCGCCACACCACGCTCGCGGACCAGGCCAAGTATGCGCAGGGTGCTGTCGTAAAGCGTCGGCTCGCCCCACAGCAAAAAAGCGCCGGTTTCACCGTCGCCTATCTCCTGTTCGATCAGTTGGGCATACAGCGCTGCGCGCTGCCGGTGCCAGTCCTGCACCGCGCCCAGATAGTCATCCGCCTGGCCATCGCGTGCAGGGTCGGCCACCTGTACCAGGCGGTAGCCGCCCTCGGGCCTGTAGCGTTGCAGGATGGCCTTGCGCAGGTGCACCAGTTCGTCCTTGTCGCCGCCCTTGTCGAGTACGAAGAACACGCTGGCCTGGCGCAGCGCATCGACCGCCTCGTAGGTGACCTGGCGCGGGTCACCCGGGCCGATGCCGATCAACAACAGGTCTTTCATTGCCCTGTCCTTTGCGGGAACCAGCAGCCATTGTCAGGTGGCTGCCGGTATTTGGCAAAGCGCCCCATCAGAAGACGGAGAAGTTGTAGCTGACGATGACCCGAGTCTCGTCCATGTCACGCGCCCACTTTTCATAGTTGCTGCGGTAAGTGGAATTACGCAGGCGCACACTGACATCCTTGAATGTGCCACTTTGCACCTGGTACTTGAACTCGGTGTCGCGTTCCCACTCTTTGCCTTCGGCCGTGCTGCCCGGCACCTTGATATTGTCACCGTTGATGTAGCGGGTGAAGAAGGTCAGGCCGGGCACGCCCAGGGCCTTGAAGTCATAGTCATAACGCACCTGCCAGGAACGTTCCTGGGCGGCGGCGAAATCGTTGACCTGGGCATAGTTGACCAGGTAGGGGTTGGTGCCATCCAGGTATGGCATGGCACTGTCGCCATACATGCGCTGCCAGCCGGCACTGAGCTTGTGGCCACCCAGGCTGTAGCCGAGCATGCCGCTGAACGCGCGATGGTCTATTTCGCCGGCGCGGGCATTGCCGATGTCGTCACTCTTGATCAAGCGCAGGTCTGCCGTCAGGCTGCCCACGGCCAATGGCTGGCTGGCCACCAGGCCGAGGAAGTGCTGGCGGTAGATGTTCTCCAGCTTGGCCACCTGGTACTGGGCGCTGAAGCGCTCGTTGAAACGGTAATCGACACCGGCCAGGTCAAAGTGATCAGCCTCGATATCGCAGGCATAGCGCTTGTTCTTGCAATGCACCCGAATGTCCTGGCGGTCGGTGGAATCCCGTGCGGTGTACTTGTCCAGGCGGGCCAAGGTGAACTTCAGGTCGCGCACTTCTTCGGAGGTGAGCATGGCGCCATGGAACATGGTCGGTAGCAGGCGACCATCGTTGTACTTGAGCAGCGGCAAATCCGGCATCATCGAACCGTACTTGAGCACGGTATTGGAAACCTTGACCTTGGCCGCCAGGCCCATCTTCGCGTACTGGTCCGCCGAGTGCCGTGGGTCATGGCCGGAAGACGGCAACAGGCCGCTGTTACTGTCCGCCGGGCTGGAGTCAAGTTTGAAGCCGAACATGCCCAGCGCATCCACACCAAAACCTACCGGCCCCTGCGTATAACCCGACTGTACATTGAGGATGAAACCTTGTGCCCATTCTTCGCGTTTGGACGCACCCTGGCTGGAACTGCTGTGGCCGTCACGAAAATCCCGGTTGAAATAGACATTGCGTGCTTCGACCTTTGCACTGCTGTCTTCAAGAAAACCGGCGGCCTGGGCATTGACGCCGGCACACAACAGGAACAGGCCGGCAACACGACGCCCGGGGGCGAGGGGGAAAGGGGCAAACATGGGAGAGAACATCCAGAATCAAGGCGAGTAAACAACCTGTGGCACGTACTGGCCACGGTACTGCGAGGGGGCCGGACAATAGCCAGCCATCATCTGAAATGATCGCGCGAAGGCTCTGGCATGGGCCATTGGACCATGGTCTAAGCAACCCGCAAGGCAACCGCGGAAAAACCGGAAAATACCGCGCACAAAACTAGGAAAGTTCCCGGCTTACTTACAAAAAGTTTGCAGTTTACCCAGTACCCACGAATGACTACACTCGATATCAGCGAACAGCGGAACCCACCCGCGTGGCCGGCGTTTTTATTCTTCTTCAATGTTCGTCACGCCCTGCCACGACCGACGTACAGGAGTGATTACAGTGTCCAGACTTGCAGAGTTTCGTGCTGCCGAAAAAGCGCTCCAGGAACAGATGGCGCAACTGGAAGCGTTGAAAAAGGATGCCGGCCTCAAACGCGAAATCGAATTCGAGCAGAAACTAGTCGGCCTGATGAAAAGCTACGACAAGAGCCTGCGCGATATCATCGCCATCCTCGACCCGAAGGCAGTGGCCCGGGTTACCAGTGCAGCGCCCAAGCAACAGCGCCGCGCGCGCGTGGTGAAGGTTTACACCAACCCGCACACCGGCGAGCGGATCGAGACCAAAGGGGGCAACCACCGTGGGCTCAAGGCCTGGAAAGAACAATACGGAGCCGCCACGGTAGAAAGCTGGGTACGCTGATGAAACGTCCACACGTACTTCACACTTTTTTCACAAGGGCTGGCTCAGTATCGAGACAGCTAAAGGACTAGCGACCCCATCACGCGCCCGCACATGCGGGCCTCTAATTCCAGCGCCCTGCCTCGTGCAGGGCGCTTTCATTTGCGCAATCGACACACTGCCGTATCATGGCCAGCCTGTCTGTTTTGCCGGCGCCCTGCGCCCGGCCCCGTCTCAGGAGTTCCCATGAGCCTGCACGATCTGCAAACCCTGCCTGGCGTCACCGCCCAACCGGACGCCGCCACTGCCCAGTTCGTCTTCAACCACACCATGCTGCGGGTCAAGGACATCGAGAAGTCCCTGGACTTCTACACCCGCGTGCTGGGCTTCCGCCTGGTGGACAAGCGCGACTTCCCCGAAGCTGCCTTCAGCCTGTACTTCCTGGCCCTGGTCGACCCGGCGCAGATCCCGGCCGATGACAACGAACGCCACCAATGGATGAAGTCGATTCCGGGCGTGCTGGAGCTGACCCACAACCACGGCACCGAAAACGATGCCGAATTTGCCTACCACAACGGCAATACCGACCCACGCGGCTTTGGCCATATCTGCATTTCGGTACCAGACGTACGCGCTGCCTGTGCACGCTTCGAGGCACTGGATGTACCGTTCCAGAAACGCCTGCAGGACGGGCGCATGAACCACCTGGCCTTCGTCAAGGACCCGGATGGTTACTGGGTTGAAGTCATCCAGCCGACCGACCTCAAAGGCTGAGCGCTCATCGCGGCTCGCTCGTCGGGCCGGGAACTCCCGGCCCCTTGCTGTGGTATATGAAGGTAACTGCTTCACATGCCACAGCGAGGTAAGGACGATGCAATCTCTTCACTGTGAATATCGCAAGCACACCATCACCGCCAGCGTGATGCCCCACCCCGATTCCCCCCTGCCCTATGCCGCCGGGTGCCTGATCACCGACCCCGACGGACACACCAGCAGGCGCATGTCGATGCCGATGAAGTTCTTCTCCGACCTCGAGAACGCACAGCATGTGTCGCTGGCCCATGGCCGGGCGCTGGTCGACCAGCAGCTGGATGAAGGGCACAAGGTGTTCTGACCTTGTCGATGCCTGTACCGGCCTCTTCGCGGGTAAACCCGCTCCCACAGGAGGTAGCGCCGCCGCTACATGCCGGCACTATCCCTGTGGAAGCGGGTTTACCCGCGAATGGGCCGGCACAGTAATAATCAGATATCCCGGGCGTACGCCACCGCCGCCTCCACCTGCGCCCGGGTCGGCCGCACCCCGGTGTACAGCACGAACTGCTCCAGCGCCTGCAGCGCGATCACCTCCAGCCCGGTGATCACCGGCTTGCCCAGCGCCCGCGCCCGGCGGATCAACGGTGTGCTCTCTGGCATCGCCACCACGTCGAACACTCGCGCCGCCGCGGCAATGGCGTTCTCGGAAAACGCCAGTTCCTCGGCCTCGGGGCCGCCCGCCATGCCGATCGGCGTCACGTTCACCAGCATGGGTGGGCACAGGTCCTCCAGCTCCGGCACCCAGCGATAACCACAGACATCCGCCAACTGCCGCCCGGCCTGCTCGTTGCGCGCAACGATGATGCCTTCGGCGAACCCGGCGTCGCGCAAGGCACTTGCCACGGCCTTGGCCATGCCGCCACTGCCGCGCAAGGCAAACGCCGTGGTCGGGTCGACCTGGTGCTGCGCCAGTAGCTGGCGCACGGCCAGGTAATCGGTGTTGTAGGCCTTCAGGTGGCCATTGGTATTGACCAGGGTATTGACCGACTCGATGGCCGCCGCCGATGGGTCGATCTCGTCGACCAAGGCCATGCAGGCCTCCTTGTACGGCATCGATACACCACAACCGCGGATACCCAAGGCGCGAATACCCGCCACCGCCGCCGGCAGGTCATCGGTGCGCATGGCCTTGTAATAGAAGTCCAGGCCCAACTGCTGGTACAGGTGGTTGTGGAACCGTACCCCGAAGGTGCCGGGGCGGCCGGCCAGGGAAATGCACAGCACGGTGTCTCTACTGGGAGTTGTCGACATAACCTGCTCCTTTGTCATAACTGAAACGTTTGTTCAGCGTAACAGAGGCAACCGCTGGTCGTCCCTTACACAACCTTTACCGTTCCCCCGTGCTCAGCTGACGAAGAGTGGAGTCATAGTAATAGGACCCCACACCTGGAGTGTCCTTGCGAGGGTATCTTCATGAACCGTCACATTCCCGGAATCGCCCTGCTGGTCGGAGCCCTGGCCATCAGTGCGCCCGCTGTCGCCCATGGCGGCCATGGCCATGGCGGTTGGTATGGCCCCGGCCCGCTGCTGGGTGCGGCCGTGGTTGGCGCCGTGGTCGGGGCGACGGTTTATGGCGGGCGTGACCGTACCGTGTACGTCGAGCGCCAACCGGTCTACTACGGGCCGCCACCGGTGTACGTGCAACCACCGCCACCGCCGGTGTACTACCAGCCGTACTACGTGCCAGCACCACCGCCCCCGGGCTACCGAACCTACTACGGCCCGCCACCGGTGTATTACGGCCCGCCGCGGTGGTAAATGTTGATAGAACCAATGACCACTATCGAGGAAGTTAATTTCAAACCGCCCCGGCTGCTGCGTAAGGTAGGGCCATGTTTTACAGGAGGTCCACATGGCCACTATCCAGATCATGTCCGTCGTCGGCAGTGCCGTCCCCGCTTCGCTGCGTCAGCAGGGCCTGCTGGCATGCTGGTACCTGGTGCGCAACGGCGAAGCCGTAAGCGGCCCGATGCCTACCCTCGCCTCGGCCCAGGCGCTGGTCGAACAGTTGCAACCAGGCACCCTGGTCGCCTGACCCGTATTTGTTGTGCGTTGCTCCCTACGCCCTTCTGGCCCGCCTACCTGGCGGGTCTTTTTTTGCCTGGGCGCTACGCCTGCACCTCCCCGCTGCAGGCGATGAACATTGCCAACAACGCGGCCAATTGGTGCTCATGCTGACCGTAGCCAGCGCCAGGCAGGCTGGCCCAGATGGGCGCGGCCTTGGCAATGGCCTGGGTAATGTGGCCGGCCTTGATCAGTGCCAGTGCGCCGCACTCGCTCAGCAACTTGATTGCCGCCAGGTCCTGGGCCTCAGGGGTAAAGCGGCCATTGAAGCCATAAGTGCTCACGATGGCATCCCAGGTACCGGCCAGAATCTGGTACCGCCCCGCTGCGGAGCTGTGGATGCCGTAGCTGGGCAACCATACCTTCTGCCTCGGGTGCCCTCTGTAGTCATTGAAAAGCTGACCGCCGACCAGGACGTTGTAGCCATCATCACTGGCAACGATGGTCGAGGTACCCTCGGACCAGGCCAGCATGTCCAGGAATGCGAGCACGTTCGCGCCGCCGGCAGCGGCAGAATCCAATCGAGCCATGTTGTCTCCATACAGAAAAAGGCCCATACGCATGGGCGTGAACAGAATTTGTCTTGCGGGCCGCCTCACTCACCCTGCTTCCCGCGCAGGCGGGCGACCCCCTCACCCTGGACGATGACCTGCCGGGGAGGATGGCTGCCCCGACTGGTCAGCGCTTCGATCTTGCCCTCCAGGCGCCCTACGGTGACCACCAGCTCATTGCGTTCCTTGGCAAACTGATCGGCCCTGGCCTGCGCTTCCCTTCGTGCGTCACGCTCGATATCGAGCAGCTCGTTCAGGCGCCGGACCACGCCAATATCAGCGTTGTCCATGGCACGGTCAGCCGCATCCCTGGACAGCCACTTGCGCAGCCAGAGGAATGCACCCAGCAAAACGGTGCCTGTTCCGCCCAGCCAGGTGATGGTGCCTGGGCCGAGGTCAGTCGGATCCATGAAAACCTCATTTCCGATGGTGATGTCGTAAGCCCTGGAGAACAGCTTCTCGGAGGCTTTCCTTGCTTGCATATTAAATTTAGCCTGCAGCTAATGTAATGACAAGCGAAATTTAGCTTTGAGCATATTTAGCAGCGAGCTAAACACTGGCATGCTTCGCCCCATGGACATCTACGAAATTCGCAAGCACAACCTGGTCAAGCTGATCGGCAGCCAGAGGAAGGGATCCTGCGCAGAGCGCTGGGGGATGGCGCCTGCGCACCTGAGCCAGATCCTTTCGGACAAGACAGCGAAGAACCTGGGCGATGACGTGGCCCGCAGAATCGAGGGCATCGAAGGCCTGCCGCGGGGGTGGTTCGACGCGATGGCAGCGGGCGACCAGGCGCAGTCGCCGGTCGAGGCTGGCGACAGCAAGCTTTCCGCGGCCGACCTGGTGAAGCAGATGCTTGCCAGAAGCGGCAGAGGCATCCCTGAAGAAACCCGGCAAAGGCTACTGGCCGCCGCTGAGGAGCCGGCAGACTCGACGCTGGTGGCAGCTGAACTTGTTCGGCCAGGCCTGGTGGGCGACGAAGTGTGGATTGCCCACTACGACGTCCGTGCGGCAATGGGCGGCGGGCAGATTCCCCACGACTACCCCGAGATGTTCAAGGATGTTCGCGTCAGCCCAAGCCATCTGCGTGAGTTGGGCGTGGAGTTCAGCGAGCACCACCACCTGAAGATGGTGACCGGCTGGGGCCAGTCGATGGAGCCGACCATCAAGCACCGCGACCCGCTGATCGTGGACGTCAGCATCCGCGAGTTCGTCGGCGATGGAATCTACCTCTTCTCCTGGGGCGACCACATCTACATCAAGCGGCTGCAGATTGCCGACGAAGACCATTTCGAGATGATTTCCGACAACTCGCGGCACAAGGACCGCGTGATTCGCCGGGAAGAGACCTACATCCAGGCACGGGTGCTGCTGGTGTGGAATGCGCACCTTGTGTAAGCGTCATTGATCTAGCGGGGTACTGCAGGAGCAGCCGTGTGATGCGAAGAGGCCAGTACTGACAAGGCATGCCTGTCCCGGCCTTTTCGCAGCACAAGGCTGCTCCTACGAAGCGGGCATTTTCCGATGTTCAGAAAGGTGCCGCCTCCTCTACCGGCTGCTCGCTGTCCTGCTCGACGATAAAGTCGTCGCGCTCCTCCACGCTGCCGCGCTCCCAGCGCACCGTCACGCTCTCGTCGTCGTTGAAGGTCAGTTCCAACTCGGGCGTCTCGGCCAGCAGGCCCATCACCTCCTCCCACTCGGCATCACCATCGGTATCCAGGCGATGTACCGTCACCCAACGCTGCGTCTGCGCGAGCGGGTGGTTGATCATCGCTGATACCCGCAAGCTCAGCCGCTCCATTCCGGTCATTTCCTGGCGCTGATGGGGCGTCGACTTCACCTGCTTAGACATATTGTTATCCTGACCGCTGTATATTCGTACAGTATTAGAGGAAAGCTTATCTCACTGGCAAATCAAGCGTAAAGCCCCACTGCGGAAAATTTTCGCCAACAGGTAATTTGTCGCCCGGCGAAATAATTTTAGCCATGAGCTATTGACGCCAATTTAGCGCGAGGCTAAATTTCGTTCCAGCAGCCGCCACCGTGCTGCTGTGGCATCAACCGTCATTTCATTCAGGAGTTACACCATGAGCGTAGATATCCGCAACCTCACCATCGCCGTTCCGGTAGCCGAATCATCGATCAGCACCGTAGCGGGCGAACTCACCGGCAGCGAAGCGATTGCCCTGTACCCGACCTACGTGACAGTGCTCAGCGATGGTTCGGTCCAGTTGTTTGCCCCCACCAAAGGCGCCTCGAGCAAAAGCACCCGCAGGACCCGCTGCGAATGGTCGGAGCCCAGATACTGGACCCTGGGCAGCGCCCCGGATCACTGGAATCGTCAGGAGATGACGCTGACCAAGGTCAACTGGGCGCAGAAGGTGGTCATTGCGCAGATGCACGTCTACGGGGACGACAGCCCGCCCGTGAAGGTGTTCTGGAAGAAGGGCGACATCACCCTGGGGTTTCGACAGACCTACAACCAGGCAGATCCCGTAAATTCCACGGTGCTCAAGGGGGTACCGCTAGGGGCGAAGTTCGAGGTGAGCATCCACGCCACCTCCGCAGGCGTGGTGAACGTCACAGCCAGGTGCAATGGAGTGAGCGGTTCGTCCGGCGATCTGCAGTTCGACAGCACCTGGGCTTCGCAGCTATTCGAATTCCACGGCGGGGTCTACAACCAGGTGGACTACACCGATACCACGCCTGCCGATGACGGCTCGATCTGCATCATCAGCGACCTCTCGCTGATCCATGCCTGAACCCAGGCAACCGGCAAGGCATCCCGATGCCCCTGCCCCCCAGTGCAGGTTGCATCGGGATAGCCGGGCGCGGTCATGATTTGCGGTCGCCCTCGGGCGCGATACTCATGGCTGGCGGGCTGATCCAGCGGCAGGCCGAGCGAGGTTGTACTGTTGGCTTCGACAGAATGATGATAGGAAAGAACTGGTACCGGATTAAATTTCGTTCACGTTGCGCCCTTTAGTCATAAGGCATTCGACAGCAATTCAGCCATACTCCAGAATGCAGCGGTTTTTTGGGGGAAAACCCTTGCACAGCCAACGACATACCAACTTTTAGTGAGCCTCAACGTGAAAACATCCCTGTCCATCCTCAGCCTGCTGCTGTTGCTCACAGGTACTGCGACCCTTCCGTCGACCGCTGCTGCACAACCCCCGGCCCAGGTTCAACGCGACCCGTCCAAGCTGCACCTTGCCTCGGGCAGCGCCCTGTTGATCGACCTGAACACCAACCAGGAGCTATATTCGAGCCACGCTGACCGCGTGGTGCCGATTGCCTCGGTGACCAAGCTGATGACGGCGATGGTAGTGCTGGATGCCAAGCAGCCCATGGATGAGATGCTCACCATGACCATTGCCAACAACCCGGAAATGAAAGGCGTGTATTCGCGTGTGCGGCTGGGCAGCCAACTCGACCGCCGCGAAACCTTGCTGATTACCCTGATGTCGTCGGAAAACCGCGCGGCCAACACCCTGGCCAACCATTACCCCGGCGGTTACCCGGCGTTCATCAAGGCGATGAACGCCAAGGCCCGCAGCCTGGGCATGGCGCACACCCGCTACGTCGAGCCGACCGGCCTTTCGACGCAGAACGTGTCCACGGCCCGTGACCTGGCCAAGCTGCTGATGGCTTCGCGCAAGTACCCGATGCTGAGCGAGCTGTCGACCACCCGCGAGAAGACCGTGGCCTTCCGCAAGCCCAACTACACCTTGGGCTTTCGCAACACCGACCACCTGGTGAACAAGAGCAACTGGGACATCAAGCTGACCAAGACCGGCTTTACCAATGAAGCCGGGCACTGCCTGGTGTTGCTGACCCGCATGGACAACCGCCCGGTGGCGATGGTGATCCTCGACGCCTTTGGCAAGTACACCCACTTCGCCGATGCCAGCCGCATGCGTCAGTGGCTGGAAACCGGCGCTGCCAAACCGGCGCCGGCAGTGGCCATGCAGTACAAGGCGGAGCGGCAGAACAAGGGCCGCCTGGCGGCCGAATGACCGCCACCTGATGCTACCCGGCCCCTGCAGGAGCGGCCTTGTGTCGCGATGGGCTGCAACGCAGCTCCGACGATTTGTGCATTGA
>NZ_JADLJS010000068.1 GCF_015680405.1 Pseudomonas pudica | reverse complement strand
CACCCCCGTCCCGGGGGGCCGGGGTCCCCCCCCCAAATCCCTGGGGGCCCCCAATAGCCTACCCGGGGTTCACCCCGCTCCCACAGGGTCCCTGCTAGCCCCCCAAGTCATCTATCAATGGCTGAGGTTTTCCAAGGCCTGGTTCAAGGCCAGCACATTGACCACCGGCGGGCCGATCAATGGGTGGAGGGTGGCCTCTTCCAGCAAGCCTTGCAAGCGCTCCACCGGCAACTGCCGTGCCGCCGCCACCCGCGGGATCTGATAGGCCACTGCCTCCGGCGGCAGGTGCGGGTCGAGGCCGCTGCCCGAAGTGGTGAGCAGCGCCTGGGGCACCGGCCCCTGCTGCGCCTGGTACAACGCAGCCGCATCGCCCTTGACCCGCTCGGCCAGTGCCGGATTGCTCGGCGACAGGTTGCTGGCGCTGCTGGCCACGGTGGCATAGGCGCCCGCCGATGGCCGCGCGTGGAACCAGCCATCGCCCTGGAAATCCTGGGCGATCAGAGCGGAGCCACGTACCTGGCCCTGGCCATCGCGCACCAGGCTGCCATTGGCCTGGCTGGGGAAAGCCACCTGGGCAATACCGGTCACCGCCAGCGGATACAGCGCACCGGTCACCAGGGTCATCAACAGGGCCAGGCTCAATGCCGGGCGTACATAAGCATTCATGGTGGGCTCCTCAGACCAGGTGCAGAGCATTGAGCAGCAGGTCGATCAGCTTGATCCCGGCAAACGGCACGACAATGCCGCCCAGCCCGTAGATCAGCAGGTTGCGCCGCAGCAGGTGCGCCGCACTGGCCGCCTGCACCCGCACGCCGCGCAGCGCCAGCGGGATCAAAACGATGATGATCAGCGCGTTGAACACAATGGCCGACAGAATCGCACTCTGCGGGCTGGCCAGGTGCATCAGGTTGAGCACGCCCAGCTGCGGGTAGATGGCGGCGAACAGCGCCGGCAGGATGGCGAAGTACTTGGCCACATCGTTGGCGATGGAGAAGGTGGTCAACGCGCCACGGGTCACCAGCAGCTCCTTGCCGACCTGCACCACATCCAGCAACTTGGTTGGGTCGCTGTCCAGGTCGACCATGTTGGCCGCCTCGCGCGCGGCCTGGGTGCCGTCGTTCATGGCCATGCCCACATCTGCCTGGGCCAGTGCCGGGGCGTCGTTGGCGCCGTCGCCGCACATGGCCACCAGGCGGCCGTCGTTCTGCTCCTGGCGGATGCGCGCCAGCTTCTTCTCTGGCGTGGCCTCGGCCAGCACGTCATCCACGCCGGCCTCGGCAGCGATGGCGGCGGCGGTCAGCGGGTTGTCGCCGGTCACCATCACCGTGCGGATGCCCAGCTTGCGCAGCTCGGCAAAGCGCTCGCGGATGCCGGGCTTGACCACATCCTTGAGGTGGATCACGCCGAGCAGGCGCTTGTCGATGCACACCAGCAATGGTGTGCCGCCGCTCTGAGCGATGAGCTCCACTTCGCGGGCCAGCGCCGGGGGCATTTCCAGGCGTTGCATGCCGACGAATGCCAACACTGCGTCGACGGCGCCCTTGCGATAGCGGTGCTGCTGCAGGTCGATGCCCGACAGCCGCGTCTCGGCGCTGAACGCCACCGCATCGAATTGCCCGGCGGCCGGTTCGACGAAGTCATGCAACTGGCGCAGGTACTCGACGATCGACTTGCCCTCGGCGGTGTCGTCCGCCAGCGAGGCCAGCAAGGCGCCCTCCCCCAGCTCGCGGGCGGTGATGCCCGGCGCGGCGTGCAGGGCGCTGCAGCGGCGGTTGCCGAAGGTGATGGTGCCGGTCTTGTCGAGCATCAGCGTGTGCACGTCACCGGCCGCCTCCACCGCGCGGCCGGAGCGGGCGATGACATTCAGCCGCACCAGCCGGTCCATGCCGGCAATGCCGATGGCCGACAGAAGGCCACCGATGGTGGTGGGGATCAGCGTCACCAGCAATGCGGCGAGGAAGATCAGCGGCAGGCTGCCACCAACGAAGTGGGCGAACGGCTGCAGGGTCACCACCACGATCAGGAAGATCAGGGTCAGGCCGATCAGCAGGATGTCGAGGGCGATCTCGTTCGGGGTCTTCTGCCGCTTGGCGCCTTCGACCAGGGCAATCATGCGGTCGAGGGTGGATTCACCCGGGTTGCTGGTGATGCGGATCAACAACCAGTCGGAGACCAGCCGGGTATTACCGGTCACCGCCGATCGGTCGCCGCCGGACTCGCGGATCACCGGCGCGGACTCGCCAGTAATGGCGGCCTCGTTGACCGCAGCGATACCTTCAAGCACCTCGCCGTCACCGGGGATCATTTCACCGGCCACCACGCGCACCACATCGTCCTTGCGCAGCGCGCTGGCCGCGACGGTCTCGTAGCTGCCATCACGCTTGCGAAGCTGGGCGGTCAGGCCTTGGCTGCCGGCCCTGAGGCTGTCGGCGCGGGCCTTGCCACGGCCCTCGGCAAGGGCCTCTGCGAAGTTGGCGAACAGCACGGTGAACCACAGCCACAGGGCGATCTGCACGGCAACGCCGGTGCTCACGCCGCTACCGGGTGCAAAACACAGGACGGTGGTCAGTAGCGCAGTCAAGGCGACTACCAGCATCACCGGCGAGCGCTTGAGCTGGCGCGGGTCGAGCTTGACGAATGCCTGCACCAACGCCGGGCGCCACAACGCGGCGAAGCGGGTCTGGTCCTTGGCACTGTGCCGGGCTTGTACTTCAGGAATGGGCATGTTCATGGTCGGTCCTCAAAAACCCAGGCTCAAGTGTTCGGCGATCGGCCCAAGGGCCAGGGTCGGCAGGAAGGTGAGGCCACCTACCAGCAGGATGGTGACCAGCAGCAGGCCGGTGAACAGCGGGCCATGGGTGGGGAAGCTGTTCAGCCCCTGAGGCGCGCTTTTCTTCGCCGCCAGACAGCCAGCCAGCGCCAGCACCGAGAGGATGTAGCCGAAGCGGCCGACAAGCATGGCCAGGCCGATCATCAGGTTGTGGAACACCGTGTTGGCACCGAAGCCGGCAAAGGCCGAGCCGTTGTTGGCCGTGCCCGAGGTGTAGGCGTACAGCAGCTGGCTGAAACCATGCGCCCCCGGATTGCTCACTGCACCTGCCGGGCCTGGCAGGCTGGCCGCGATGGCGCCGAGCACCAGCACGCCGACCGGCATCACCAGCAGGGTCGCCACCAGCAACTGCACCTCGCGGGCCTGCAGTTTCTTGCCCAGGTATTCCGGGGTGCGGCCGATCATCAGCCCGGCCAGGAACACCGCGATAAGCACGAACAGCAGCATGCCGTACAGCCCTGCCCCGACACCGCCGAAGATCACTTCACCGACCATCATGTTGACCATCGCCACCATGCCGGTCAGTGGGTTGAGACTGTCGTGCATGGCATTGACCGAACCGTTGGAAGCAGAGGTGGTAGTCACTGTCCACAGCACCGAGCCGGTGGTGCCGAAGCGGCTTTCCTTGCCCTCCATGGGGGCGCTTTGCTGTACCTGCGCGCTCTCGAGGGCCGGGTTGGGCTGGTACTCGGACCACAACGCCGTGCTGCCGCCGATCAGGAACAGGGCAAGCATGCAGGCGAGGATGGCGCGGCTCTGGCGCAGGTCCTTCACGTAGTGACCAAAGGTGAACACCAGCGCCACCGGAATGAGAATGATCGAAGCCACCTCGAACAGGTTGCTCCAGGCCGTGGGGTTTTCGAACGGGTGCGCGGAGTTGACCCCGAAGAAGCCACCGCCGTTGGTACCCAGCTGCTTGATGGCGATCTGGCTGGCGGCCGGGCCCAGCGGGATGGTCTGCTCGGTGCCTTGCAGGGTGACCGCGTGGGCGTAGTCGGCCAAAGTTTGCGGTACGCCCTGCCATACCAGCAGCAACGCCAGCAGCAGGCACAGCGGCAGCAGGCCGTAGAGGGTGGCGCGGGTCATGTCGATCCAGAAGTTGCCCAGCGTCGTGGCGCTGCGCCGGGCGATGCCACGGCACAGGGCGACCAGCACCGCCAGGCCGGTGGCGGCGCTGACGAAATTCTGTACGGTCAGGCCTAGCATCTGGCTCAGGTAGCTGACCGACGCCTCACCGCTGTAGGCCTGCCAGTTGGTGTTGGTGACGAAGCTGACCGCGGTGTTGAACGCCAGCGACCATTCCTGGCCGGGCAGATGCTGCGGGTTGAACGGCAGGTAGCCCTGCAACAGCAGCACGGCGAACAGCAGCAGGAACCCGGCCAGGTTGAAGGCCAGCAGGGCCAGGGTGTACTGCTGCCAGTTCTGCTCCTGGCCGGCGCGCACGCCCGCCACCCGGTAGCAGGCTTGCTCGACCGGGCCCAGGATGGGAGACAGCCAGGTACGTTGGCCTTCCATGACCTTGAAGTAGAACCGCCCAAGCCAGGGTGCCGGTAGCAGCACGATGGCGAAAAATGCCAACAGCAAGGCGAAATCGTAACTGTGCATGGCCGCTCCCTAGCTGCGATCGGCGCGCAACAGCGCCACCAGCAGATAAAACGCCAATGCCACTGCCAGCAGCAGTGACAGCCCGTCGAGCATGTTCATGTGTGGTTCTCCCCGTGGTGCGGCTTGGGCCGCTTTGGGGAAATTGTCCGAGCGAACGGCGTAAAGGGGCGAGATTGTGGGGTGGGGATGGGAATAAAGAAGGCGTAAAAATCGGGTATTGAGGCTGCCTGAACCGGCCTCTTAGCGGGTGAACCCGCTCCCACAGGGACCGCACCACTCTCCCGGGCTGCGGAGATCCTTGTGGGAGCGGGTTCACCCGCGAAGAGGCCAGTACAGATTTACTGCCGAGGCGGCTGCGGGACGGCGTTGCGGCTCCAGTCCAGCAGCAGGCTGTAACCGACCGCCAGCAAGGTCGGCCCGATGAACAGGCCAATGAAGCCAAAGGCAATCAAACCGCCGAACACACCCAGCAGCACGATAACTAACGGCAGGTTGCCGCCACGGCTGATCAGGTACGGCTTGAGCACGTTGTCCACGCCGCTGATGACGAACGTGCCCCAGACCCCCAGGAACACCGCCATGCCGTATTCGCCCTTCCATACCAGCCAGCCGGTGGCAGGGATCCAGGCCAGTGGCGGGCCCATGGGGATCAGGCTGAGCATGAAGGTCACCAGCCCCAGCACGATGGCCCCGGGCACGCCGGCGATCAGGAAGCCGATCAACGCCAGCACGCCCTGCGCGGCGGCCGTACCGATTACCCCGTTGACCACCCGCTGCACCGTACCGGCCACCAACTCCAGGTAATACTCGGCGCGGTCGCCCATCAGGCGGTGCAGCAAGCGCAGGACGAACGCCGACAAGCGCGGGCCGTCGCGGTAGAAGAAGAACACGAACACCAGGCTCAGGGTCAGCTCCAGCACGCCGCTGCCGATCTGCGCGCTGCGCGCCAGCAACCAGTTGCCCACCTGCCCCAGGTACGGCTTGACCGAGGCCAGCAAGGCCGCGCCCTGCTGGTCCAGCGACTGCCACCAGCTGACCAGACGCTCGCCAACCAGCGGGACGCCACCCAGCCACGCCGGAGCATCGGGCAGGCCGTCCACCTGCACGTCACGCACGAACGCCGTCGCATCGCGAATGTGATCGGCCAGGTTGAACCCCAGCCACACCAGCGGCAGCGCCACGATCAGTATCCAGGCAGTGGTCAGAAGGCTGGCCGCCAGGGTTTCGCGCCCGCCCAGCGCACGCGTCAACAAACGCATCAACGGCCAGCTCGCAAAGGCCAGGATGGCCCCCCACAACAGTGCTGAAATGAAAGGTGCCATTACCCACAGACCGGCCCCCAGCAGCGCCAGCAGCAGTATCTGTACCAGCAAGCGGTCATTGTTAGCCATGGTGGTGCTCGTTCAACGGATCAGTTCAAGGTGCAGGCCATCGGTAGGCGCGCTACCGACTTCGAGGCGGCCACCGCGCACCCCTGCCTTGACCAAGGCCTCGCGCCAGGCTTCAGCCTGGGCGCCGCTCAGGCTGGCACGCAGGGTGCTGTCGAGGTTCAGACTGCGGGCCAGCAGGTTCGCCCAGGCGTCTTGCGGCGCGGCCAGGTCAGGGTAGTCGAGCTTGCCCGTGTCGCGCATTTCGCGCAGCACCGTGGCGGCGGTCGGCAGCAGTTCGCCCAGCGGGCTGCCGGCGACGAACTCTTCCACGTGCAGGTAGGCGCGGCGGTTGCCGCGGGTGACGCTGTACAGCGCGACCAGGGTGTCGGCCTGCTCCGCCGAGCGGCGCAGCAGGATGAACGCCTGCTGCTCGTCGCCGCCGTTGAGGCGGGCATTGCCGAACACATCATTGGCCCACAGGCTGGCCTCGCCGCAATCGCGGCCCTGGCACCAGAACAGCGGGTAGCCCCCGTCGCGCTGTAGTGCTTCGCGAGCGCTGGTGAAGGCTTCGCGGGCGGTACGCTCGACCGGCAGTTCGTAGGTTACCGAGCTGACCTGGCCACGACTTTCGACCTTGTCCTCGACCCGCAGGCGGCCGCTGATCTTGCGCAGCGGGCCCATGGGGTAGACACGCTCCTGCTCCACGGCCGGGCGCTGGTCGACCACCTTGGCGTCCACCGGTACCGGCAGGCTGCCGGCCCACAAAACGGGGCTGGCGAGCATCAGGCAGGCAGCGAAGGCATTACGGATGGCAACAGGCGCGCTCATTGGCGAACCAGGCGGCGCTCAGCGCCGAGGTGAAGCTCCAGGATGTCTGGCAGTTGCATGGTTGTCTCCCTGTTCAACCCGCCAAGCCTCGACACTTGTCCGGTGCAAGTCAAGCAAAGCCAAAGAAGCGATTGAAACAGTCTGCGACAAGGGCCGCGCCCTGCTCATCGTTCAGGTGCAGGTGATGGCCACCGGGCAGTGTCACCTGCTCAAAGGGTAGCTGCTCCAGCAACCCGGTGTGGCGCGCCAGCATGCCGTCGGCGGCCACCACCAGGCGCGCCGGGCAATTCACCCGGCGCACATAGGCCATGGCCTGGGCCTCGCTCAGGCGCACTGGCGAAGGCAGGGTCAGGCGGCTATCGCTGCGCCAGCTGTAACCGCCGGGCACCGGCATCAGGCCGCGCTGGGCCAGCAGCTCGGCCGCCTCGCGGCTGACCGCGACCATGCCTTTCATGCGTGCCTGCACGCCCTGCTCCAGGGTCGTGTACACCGACTTGCGCTTGCCATCCAGGCGTAACTGGGCCTGCAGTGCCATGCCCAGCCGCTCACCGGCATCCTGCTCGGCGCCGGTCGGCGGGATGACCCCGTCGATCAGGGCCAGATGGCTGACCCGCTCCGGCAACGCGCCAGCCAGTTGCACCGAAATGATTGCCCCCAGCGAATGGCCCAGCAGGGCGAAACGTTGCCAACCCAGCTGCTCGGCCACCCGCAGCACATCATGGGCGTAGTCGGCCAGGGCATAGCCGGCGCCAAGCGGCCGGTGCTCGGAGTAACCATGCCCGGCCAGGTCCAGGGCGACGATGCGCAAGCCTTTCAGCTGCGGCGCCAGGCGGGCGAAGCTGTTGGCGTTGTCCAGCCAGCCATGCAGGGCGATTACCGGCAGTCCGTCATCAGGGCCGAACAGGTGCGCCGCCAGTTCGATATGGCCCAGGCTCAGGCGGATTTCCTCGACCTGCGCGCTCATGCCTGGCTCCAGCGGTCGAACAGGCCCTTGATCAGGCTGGCGGTGTCGGTTGGCCGCTCCAGCGGGAACATGTGCCCACCCGGCACGCTGTGAAACTCGCCCCTGGGCATGCCGCGCACGGCCAGGGTGTGGTGGCGGCGAATGACGTTGCTGCGCTCGCCGCGGACCATGGCCAGCGGCACCTGCAATTGCCGCGCGGGCGCTGGGCTGGTATGCGGGATGCTGCGGTAGATGCTGATTTCCGTGGCTGGGTCGAAGCGCAACTGCAGCCCCTGCTCCATCGCCTGCAGGCCGTGCTCTATGTAGGCATCGAGGCAATCGGGATCGAAATGGCGGAACAGTGACTTGCCGGCGAAATAGTCCCGGGCACTGTCGCGGTCATTGAAGGTTTCGCGGCGCCCCAGGGTGCGGCCAGCCGGGGTGATACGGTCGATGAAGCCGAAGCGCTTGGCGGTACGCAGCAGCCATTGGTCGGCGCGGGTGAGCACCGGCGAATCGAGCATCACCACGCCGCGGTAGTACTCGGGGCGGCGCAAGGCTGCGTGCAGGTGCAACACCCCGCCCAGCGAATGGCCGACGCCCCATACCGGCTGGTCTTGCCGAGCCAGGTGGTGCAGCAGTTCATCGACCAGGCTCTGCCAGTTGTCGTCCACCGGAAAGCGCGGATCGTGCCCGTGCTGGGCCAGGTGCTGCACCTGGTAGTCCGGTGCCAGAGCGGCGAACAGCTTGCCGTAGGTGGCCGAGGGGAAACCGTTGGCATGGGCGAAGAAGATCTGCTGCGACATGGCGCCGGGTCCGGGTGGGGGATGATGGCCCATTGTCGGTATCGCGGGGCAGTTCGGCAACGTCCGGATAGGTCATCGGCGAGGGCTATCAGGTCAGGCTTGCGGGAGATCGCCCAGCCCTTTGGGCTGCGCTGTCGCGTAGATAACTGAGTTCGCAAGCAATCCGCAAACACTGTGGGAGCGGCTTTAGCCGCGAAGAATCCAACACGGTGCATGGCACCGGCTGCGCCGGTGTTCGCGGCTAAAGCCGCTCCCACAGCTCAAGGCGGGGGCGGTACCTGTCCGCGCAGCGCCCCCCTGGGTTTCAGGCCGGCGAGTTGATCGCCCGAAGGGCCATCAGCCCAGCCAGCGGCCAGTCCCCTTCCAGCTCCGCCAGGCTTGCAGTGCTCATGCCTGCCGGCTGCTGCTGGTGGCCATGCTGCAACGCCCCCACCAGGGTACCCACCAAAGGCTGGTGGCTGACCAGCAGCACATGCTCCAGGCCCAAGCGCTCGATTTCGCCGATGACCTGCTGCACATCACTGTCGGGCGTCAGCCAGGGCACGGTGCGCACCGGCTCGGCGAAACCCAGGGTGTCGTGCACCAGGGCGGCCGTTTGCTGGGCGCGTACGTAAGGGCTGGCGATGATCGCCTGCAGCGGCTGACCCAGCAGGCGGGCGGCGCTGTGCAGCACCTGCTCGCGACCATGGGCGGTCAGCCGGCGCTCGGCATCGCTGTTGGCCCGCGGCTCCGCTTCACCGTGGCGCAGTACCCACAGCTTCACAGCTTGGGCTCCTCGTCACGCACCGGGTGCGGGGCCGGGATCACGGCGTGCGGTGCCTCGCCTTCAGGGGCTCGCGGTGCCGGCCAGTCGGCGAACGGCCAGGGCTTCTGGTCGCTGTGGAAGCTGCCGAAGCGGCCGATCTGCGCCAGATACTGGCTCAGGCTGTCACCGAAGTTCATCAGGCTGGCGCTGGGGGCGCCGTACACCAGGCGGTAGATCAGTTGTACCAGCACCAGGCCACCGAGCAGCAGCTCGGCCAGCTGCCAGACCACCAGGAACACCACCATCCACAGGACCCGCAGGATGATCGACTCGCGCTGGGCGCGTTCGGGCGTATCGTTCATGTGTTGCTCCTTGCTGTTGTCAGAGCCGCTGAAGGCTCAGTTGAAACCGCTGATGGAAATGAAATCGACATCGGTCTTGGGCTCGGCACGCATCAGGTGCTCGATCACCTGGTTCAGCGTGCGGCCTTCGAACAGGATGGCATGCAGGCCTGCCACCAGCGGCATGTAGACCTGCACTTCCTGCGCCTTGGCCTTGAGCACCTTGAGGGTGTTGACGCCTTCGGCCACTTCACCCAGGCGGTTGACCGCCTGCTCCAGGCTCAGGCCCTGGCCAAGCGCGTGACCGACCTGGTAGTTGCGACTCTTGGGCGAGGAGCAAGTGACGATCAGGTCACCGACACCGGCCAGGCCGAGGAAAGTCATGGGATTGGCACCCTGGCTGACGGCGAAGCGGGTCATCTCGGCCAGGGCGCGGGTAATCAGCATGCTCTTGGTGTTTTCGCCCATGCCCAAGGCCACCGCCATGCCGGCGATGATGGCGTAGACGTTCTTCAGCGCCCCGCCCAGCTCAACGCCAAAGCGGTCGGCACTGGCGTAGACGCGGAAGGTGCGCCCATGCAGCACGGCCTGCACCTGCTGGCAGAGTTTTTCGTCCTCGCTGGCAACCACCGTTGCGGTCAGCGCATGTTCGGCGATTTCACGAGCCAGGTTGGGGCCGGACAGCACGCCGATGCGCGCCTCGGGGGCGATTTCCTCGAGGATCTGGCTCATCAGCTTGAAGCTTTGCGCTTCGATGCCCTTGGTCAGGCTGACCAGGCCTTTGCCGCGCAGCAGCTCGGCATGCGGGGCCAGCACGCTGCGCAAGGCGCTCGATGGCAAAGCGACGAAAATCAGCTCGCTGGCTTGCAGGGTGGCCAGCAGGTCGCTGACCGGCTCGACGCCGTCGTGCAGGCGGATGCCCTTGAGGTAGCGCGGATTCTCGCGATTGACGCGCATGGACTCGGCCTGTTCCGGGTCGCGCATCCATTGGCGGACCGGCACACCGTTTTCTGCCAGCAGGTTCGCCACGGCGGTGCCGAAGCTGCCGCCTCCCAGAACTGCAACAGGTTGCTGTTCAGTCATATCCAATCCGTTAAAGCCAAAAATTAAGTGGCGACCCGGCCATTATACGGCTCGCCTGCGACAGAACCAGTGTCAGTACTGGCCTCTTCGCGGGTAAACCCGCTCCCACAGGTACAACGAAGCCTTCAGCAGCGGTGCGCTCTGTGTGGGAGCGGGTTTACCCGCGAAAGGGCCATCACAGGCAATGCAGATCACTGGCAAATACGCCAAGGTCAGTTACCATGCCTGTTTCAATCCTGATACAAGGCCGCTTTGTGTTCCCTGGCACGCCCCCGTACCCGCGCCTGCTCATACTGACTGCCCTGCTCGGTGGCCCGGCCGTGGCCGATGACCTGTTCATCGACAACACGGACCTGCCGCAGGTTCTGACCGCCACGCGCCTGAAACAATCCCCTGCCGCGGTCCCGGGCAGCATGACCGTGCTCGACAGCGAGCTGATCCGCGCCAGCGGTGCCCGCGACATCCCCGAGCTGCTGCGCCTGGTGCCGGGCATGATGGTGGGCTACAACGCCGGCAACCAACCCACGGTCAACTACCACGGCAGCAACGTCAACGATGCCCGACGCATGCAGGTGCTGATCGATGGCCGTTCGGTGTACCGCGCCGGCCTGGCCACGGTGGACTGGAGCGACATTCCGCTGGCCATGGAGGATATCGAGCGCATCGAGGTGTTCCGCGGCCCCAACACGGTCAGCTACGGCGCCAACGCGCTGATGGCAGTGGTCAACATTCTTACCCGCAACCCCGCCGACAGCCATGGCACGCGGCTGAAGATGACCCGCGGCCAGGACGGCATCAACGATTTCTACGCCAGCCACGGCTTCGGCTGGGAGGGTGGCGACATGCGCCTGTCGCTGTCTGGCCAGCAGGACGATGGCTTCGACGAGAACCAGTTCGGCCAGGACTACCGCGACAGCCGTCGGCTGACCCGCTTCAATATCAACGCCAGCCATAGCCTGGCGCACGACCAGACCCTGGAATGGCAACTGGCGGCGAAGGAAGGCAGCAACCAGCGGCCTTATACCTACCAGCCGGTGTTCGCCAAATACGAAGCCGGTAACAACGCTGACGTCAATGCCAAGGACTACGCCGGCTCATTGCGCTGGACCAAGGACTTCAGTTCCGAGCACAGCCTGTATATCCAGGGTTCTGCCCAGCATTTCGACCGCCAGCAGGTGTGGCGCGCCTGTGACGCCTTGCAGTCGTTCAGCCCGGAATTGACCCAGCTCTGGCAGATGAACCCTGACTTCGCCGAAAAGGTGGCGCGCGGCATTGCTACCGGCGCGCCACTTTCGACCAACGATCCCGTCATGAAAGGGCTTCTGGAGAAGGTCCAGCAGCAATGGGCGAACGGTGGCAAGCAGCAGGTCTGCGGCGACGTCGACCAGAGCACCCGCGAAACCCGCTACGACCTGGAAATCCAGGATACCCTGAGCCTGACAGACAGCCTGCGCCTGCTCAGCGGCATGAACTACCGCTATGATCGTGCCGACTCGCAAACCTACTTCAATGGCAGCATCGACGACCAGACCTGGCGCCTGTTCGGCCAACTGGAATGGCGCGCCGACGAGCACTGGATCCTGCAGGGCGGTGCCATGTTCGAGGACTCGCGCCTGTCCGGCAGCTCGCTGACCCCGCGCGTGGCAGTCAACTACCTGATCACCCCGCGCCATGGCCTGCGTGCGGTGTACTCCGAGGCGGTGCGCTCGCCAGACATGTTCGAGAACAATGTCAACTGGAGCTACACGGTCAAGAACCTGACCCCCAACGCTTTCGGCCTGCAGAACGGCGAATACTTCGTCAAGACCCGCGGCCCGGGCGACCTCGACCAGGAACGCATGCGCTCGCGCGAGCTGGGCTACAACGGCTACTTCAGCGACATCGACCTGAACATGGATGTGAAGCTGTTCTACGACGAGATCACTGGAATGATCAGCGAGCCCCTGAAGAACAACCAGTACATCGCCAGCAACGCCAACAAGGCCCGTTTCAGCGGCAGCGAGGCGCAACTGGACTGGCGCCCGACCCTGCGCGACCGCCTGCGCCTTACCTACGCCTACGTGGATGCCTGGGCCAGCAACCCCGCCGACCGACGCCTCAGCGCGCGCAACAGCGGCTCGGCCGGATGGATGCGCGAATGGGGTGACGGTTGGTCCAGCGCGCTGTTCTATTACGGTGACGATGCGCTCAACCAGTACCGTTACGAGCGCCTGGACCTGCGCCTGGCCAAGCGTTTCCGGGTGCATGGCAGCAACCTGGAACTGGCCGCGCTGTGGCAACAGCGCCTGGACGACGAGCCGACCACGGCAATCCAGAACCGCTACGACAGCCGCCACCGCCTGAGCGTCAGCGCGGAGCTGGAGTTCTGATGGCCCTGCTGCTGCGCCTGTTGCTGTTGTGCCTGTGGCCAATGGGGCCGCTGTCCGCCAGCGAAATCGTGTTGGTAGGCGCGGAAGACCAGCCCGGCATTCGCAGTTTCGTCGCTGCGCTGGAAAACCGCAGGCCGCACGATCACGTGCATTTCCAGACCACCGCCGACCTGCCACGCCCGGGCAAGCTCAAGGCTGACCAGCGCCTGATCTTGCTGGACAACGCCGCACTGGAATGGCGCCTTGGGGAAAATGCCGGCCCGCCGGCCCTGGCCATGAGGGTCAGCCGGGTACAGGCTGAACAGCGCCTGGGAAAGTCGCGGCCCGCGTTCCTCACGCTGCTGTGGAGCGACCCGCCGCTGGGCCGGCAGTTGCGCCTGGCGCGCTACCTGCTGCCGCAGGCCCGGCGCATTGGTGTGCTGTACGGTGAGCACAGCAGCTTCCTGCTCGAAGAGCTGCGCCATGCCGCCCGCCCGCTGGGCCTGGAGATCATCGCCCAGGACTGGCCCGACCCTCGCGACAGCCGCCCTCTGCAAAATTTGTTGGCCAACAGTGACGTGCTGCTGGGCCTGGACGACACCGACCTGTTCAACTCCAAGACTGCGAAGAACCTGCTGTTGAGCAGCTACGGCCGTCAGATGGCGCTTATCGGCCCGAACGCCGGGTTCGTCCGCGCCGGCGCCCTGGCCAGCACCTTCAGTGACCAGGACGACTGGCTGGCGGTACTCGACCAGTTGCTCGACCAGCCACCGGCGCGCTGGCCACGCAGCCTGTACCCGGTACGCTTCGGCGTCAGCGGCAACCAGCAGGTGGCGCGCGCCCTGGGCCTTGAACCGATCGATCCGAACGCCGCCGCCAAGGCCCTGGCCGAAGGAGAACCCACCCCATGAGCAAGCGCCTGAGCTGGGACATCCACACCCGCACCCAGATCATCAGCCTCGGCCCTGCCCTGCTGCTGACGTTGCTGCTGATCAGCTTTTTCACCTTCGTGCGTATCCAGGACCTGCGCCAGGAACTGAACCACACCGGGCAACTGATCGCCAACCAGCTGGCGCCAGCCTCGGAATACGGGGTGATCTCGGGCAACAACGAAGTGCTCGAGGGCCTGATGCGCGCCACGCTCAGCATTCCCCACGTGCGCTTCCTCGAGGTGCAGGACAGCCGCAACCACATCCTTGTCTATGTGGAGCAGTCCGACGAAAGCGCCAACCGCGCGCAGCGCGTCGAAGTGTTTCAGGCGCCCATCCGCCTGCAGCAGATCCGCCTGGACAGCGACTTCCTGCAACAGGGCAAAGCCACCACCCCGGCCATCGGCGACGATTACCTGGGCCGGGTCATCGTCGGCATGTCCGATGACGCCTTCAGCCAGCGCCAGCAGGAAATCGTGATCAAGGCCGGCATCCTCGCACTGTTCGCCCTGCTGTTCACCTTCCTGCTGGCGCGCCGCCTGGCCCTGAGCCTGGCCAAGCCGATCAGCGACATGGGCCATGCGGTCAAGGCCATCCAGCAGGGCGAGTACCACACCCTGTTGCCGGTGGTCGATGACAGCGAACTGGGCCACCTGGCGCGCCACATCAATAACCTGGCCCACGCCCTGGAGCAGGCCAGCAATGAACAGAAGCAGGCCATTGCCGAGCTGATCCAGGCCCGCGAGGAGGCCGAACAGGCCAACCGTGCCAAATCGGACTTCCTGGCGATGATGAGCCACGAGCTGCGCACGCCGATGAATGGCGTGCTGGGCATGCTGCAGTTGCTGGAAACCACCCAGCTGAACAGCGAACAGGCCGAGTACACCGCAGTGGCCAGCGAGTCCACAGGGCACCTGCTCAAGGTCATCAACGACATCCTCGACTTCTCGCGCATCGAACGCGCCGCGCTGCAGCTGGAACACATCGACTTCAACCTGGGCGAGCTGATCACCAGCAGCGTCCAGTCATTCCAGCACAGTGCCCAGCAGCGCGGCCTTGCCCTGCACCTGCAACTGCCAGCGGGTATCGAGCAGTTGCAGGTGAACGGCGACCCCACGCGCATCCGCCAGATCCTGCTCAACCTGATTGGCAACGCGCTGAAATTCACCGAACGCGGCCAGGTACAGGTCGAGGCGCGCTGGCAAGTGCTCGACCGGCAACTGATCTGGCTGACCTGCAGTGTGCGTGACACCGGTATCGGCATCGACAACGAGCGCCTGGAAATGATGTTCGTCGCCTTCCAGCAGGCCGACAGCTCGATTTCCCG
The DNA here is from genome assembly GCF_015680405.1 of Pseudomonas pudica. Lineage (GTDB taxonomy): Bacteria > Pseudomonadota > Gammaproteobacteria > Pseudomonadales > Pseudomonadaceae > Aquipseudomonas > Aquipseudomonas pudica. The sequence continues at coordinate 2,678 of NZ_JADLJS010000068.1, read as the reverse complement.
CCGCTATGGCGGCACCGGGCTGGGGCTGTCGATCGCTCGCACCCTGGCCGAACGCATGGGCGGCAAGCTGCGCGGCGAAAGCCGTGAAGGCCTGGGCTCCACCTTTACCCTGGAGATGCCTCTGGCTCTGGCCAGCCCTGCCCCGGTCTCGCTGACGCTGCCGAGCGCTGCGCCGCCGGCGGTGGCCGACAATGATCAGGTACTGCTGGTAGAGGACAACCCGGTCAACCAAAGTGTCATCGAGGCCATGCTGCGTAGCCTGGGGCTGGCGGTATGCACGGCCGAGGACGGCCTGGAGGCGGTCGAACGGGTCAGCCGGCAGCGTTTTGCCGCCGTGCTGATGGACTGCCGCCTGCCGCTCCTGGACGGCTATGAAGCCACTCGGCGTATCCGCCAGCTGCCCAACGGCGCCAGGCTACCGATCATCGCGCTGACCGCCAACGCCTTGCAGGGCGACCGCGAGCGTTGCATGGCGGCCGGCATGGACGACTACCTGAGCAAACCCTTGCGCCGCACCGAACTGCAGCGGGTGCTGCAGCGCTGGCTACCCGGTCAGACAACCGCGACTGGCGATAAATGCTAAAGTGCGGCAGTCTTAAACACTGGACAGGACCTTCATCGGACCTGAAAATAGACGTTTCAGTGCACACCTGTACTTCTTTCGCCGGGTGCACTGTGACTTTCACCACAACGCAATAGTCTACCTGTAGGCTGCCGCCTCGGACGCGATGCGTATCGGGCCGGCCGGGAAGATTCATCCCCTGCCGCAGGGGGTTATTGAGGAGCTCGCATGACCAAACAACACGCCTTTACTCGGGAAGACCTGCTGCGCTGCAGTCGCGGTGAGCTGTTCGGCCCAGGTAATGCGCAACTGCCCGCGCCGAACATGCTGATGGTCGATCGCATCACCCATATCAGCGAAGAAGGCGGCAAGTACGGCAAAGGTGAATTGGTCGCCGAGCTGGATATCAATCCGGACCTGTGGTTCTTCGCCTGCCACTTCGAAGGCGACCCGGTAATGCCGGGCTGCCTGGGCCTCGACGCCATGTGGCAGCTGGTAGGTTTCTTCCTCGGCTGGCAGGGCCTGCCAGGCCGCGGCCGCGCCCTGGGTTCGGGCGAGGTGAAGTTCTTTGGCCAGGTACTGCCGGAAGCCAAGAAAGTCACTTACAACATTCATATCAAGCGCGTCCTGAAGGGCAAGCTGAACATGGCCATCGCCGATGGCTCGGTCAGCGTCGACGGCCGCGAGATCTACACTGCCGAAGGCCTGCGGGTCGGCGTGTTCACCTCCACTGACAATTTCTAAGGGTTATTCGCATGCGCCGCGTCGTTATCACTGGTCTGGGCATCGTATCGTGCCTGGGCAATGACAAAGCTACCGTCACCGAAAACCTGCGCAACAGCCGTCCGGGTATCCGTTACAACCCGGAATACAAGGAAATGGGGCTGCGTAGCCAGGTTTCCGGGTCCATCGACCTCAACCTCGAAGAACTGATCGACCGCAAGGTCTACCGCTTCGTCGGCCACGCTGCTGCCTACGCCTACCTGGCGATGCAGGATGCGATCAAGGACGCCGGCCTGACCGAAGAGCAGGTTTCCAACCCCCGTACCGGCCTGGTGGCTGGCTCTGGCGGCGCCTCGACCCTGAACCAGATGGAAGCGCTGGACACCCTGCGCGAGAAAGGCGTCAAGCGCGTCGGCCCGTACCGCGTTACCCGCACCATGGGCAGCACCGTTTCGGCATGCCTGGCCACCCCGTTCAAGATCAAGGGCATCAACTACTCGATCTCGTCGGCCTGTGCCACTTCGGCACACTGCATCGGCACCGCCCTGGAGCAGATCCAGTGGGGCAAGCAGGACATCGTCTTCGCCGGTGGCGGTGAAGAAGAGCACTGGAGCCAGTCGTTCCTGTTCGATGCCATGGGCGCCCTGTCGACCAAGCGCAACGAAACCCCGGAACTGGCCTCGCGCGCCTACGATGCCGACCGTGATGGCTTCGTCATCGCTGGCGGCGGCGGCATGGTGGTGGTCGAGGAGCTGGAACACGCCCTGGCCCGTGGCGCCAAGATCTACGCGGAAATCGTCGGCTACGGCGCCACTTCCGACGGCTACGACATGGTTGCGCCAAGCGGCGAAGGTGCCATCCGCTGCATGCAGCAGGCGCTGTCGACCGTCGACACCCCGATCGACTACCTGAACACCCACGGCACCTCGACCCCGGTCGGTGATGTTGCCGAGATCAAGGGCGTTCGCGCCGTGTTCGGCGACAAGGCACCGAAGATCAGCTCGACCAAGAGCCTGTCGGGTCACTCGCTGGGCGCTGCCGGCGTACACGAGGCGATCTACTGCCTGCTGATGATGGAAAACAACTTCATCGCCGGCTCCGCCAACATCGACGAGCTGGACCCGGAGGTCGCCGACCTGCCGATCCTGCGCAAGACCGAAGAAAACGCCAAGATCGACACGGTCATGAGCAACAGCTTCGGCTTCGGCGGCACCAACGCCACCCTGGTGCTCAAGCGCTGGGAAGGCAAGTAAGACGCTGCTGCGGTAAACGAAAACGCCCCGACTGGTTCGGGGCGTTTTCATTTGTATCGCCTGTACCGGCCCTATCGCCGGCAAGCCAGCTCCCACAGGTACTGCATAGGCTTCGGAACCTGCGCAGTACCTGTGGGAGC
>NZ_JADLJS010000067.1 GCF_015680405.1 Pseudomonas pudica | reverse complement strand
GGGCCGCGAAGCGGCCCCGGCGATTCATGCAACAGCCTTGAAATCGTGGAGCCGCTTCGCGGCCCATCGCCGGCAAGCGCGGCTCCCACAGGGGTCGGTGCAGGGCTTGGCGTCTCAGTTCAAATCGCGATCTTCCACAGGCGGGTTTCGTCGAACAGGTCGAAGGCTTCGTGCTCCAGGTCCAGCGGCGGTACCACCAGTTCGGCGCCGCTGCCGGGCAGGCGCGGCACCGCGCCGAGCAAGCGCTGGGTGTATTCGTGGGCCGGGTTATCGAACAACTGCTCGACCGGTGCCTGCTCCACCACCTGACCGTGGCGCATCACCAGCACGTCGTCGCTGACATGGCGGATCACCCCCAGGTCGTGGGAGATGAACAGGTAGGCCAGGCCCAGTTCGTCCTGCAGGTCGGCCAGCAGGTCGAGCACCTGGGCCTGCACCGACACGTCCAGGGCCGACACCGGCTCATCACAAATGATCACCTTGGGTTCGCTGGCGATCGCCCGGGCGATTGCCACCCGCTGGCGCTGGCCGCCCGATAGTTGCAACGGTCTGCGCTGGCCGAGTTCTGCCGGCAAGCGCACCTGGTTGAGCAGCACAGCGATACGTGCGGGCCTGGCTGGTGCCTCGATACCGGCCACCTGCAAGGCGTCATCAAGAATCTGCGCCACGCTCCAGCGCGGGTCGAACGAGCCCAGCGGGTCCTGGTAGATCACGCTGATCTCGCGACGCAATGGCCTGCGCACTGCCTCGCTCACGGCGTTGGCCGGGCGGTTCCAGGGCTGCCTGCGATAGAGCACTTCGCCCTCATCGGGCTGCAGCAGGCCGAGGGCGATGCGTGCCACCGTGGTCTTGCCCGAGCCGGATTCGCCGACAATGCCCAAGGTGCGCCCGGCACGCAGGGTGAAGTCGACGCCCTGCACCACCTGCCGCACCAGCCCGTCCGGGCCAAGGTAGCGCTTGCCCAGGCCACGGCCTTCGAGCAGCACGTCGCTGCGCGCGCGCGCCCGCGGCTCACTGCGCAGGCCAACCCGCTCGGGTGACAGCCGGCTACCGCGCGGGTGCTCGGCCGGTACTGCCGCCAGCAAGGCCTGGGTATAGGCGTGACGCGGCTGACGCAGCACCTGCTGCATCGGCCCCTGCTCCACCACTTCGCCATGGCGCAGCACCACCACCTCATCGGCCAGCTGGGCGACCACTGCAAGGTCGTGGCTGATGATCAGCAGCGAGGCACCACGGGCCTTTATCTGCTGGAACACTTCGAGAATCTGCGCCTGCACGGTGGCGTCCAGCGCGGTGGTCGGCTCGTCGGCGATCACCAGCGCGGGGTCCAGGGCCAGGGCACTGGCGATCAGTGCACGCTGGCGCAGGCCACCGGACAACTGCCCGGGCCGCTGGCGGGCACGCAGCTGCACGTCAGGCACGCCTACCCGCTCGAGCAACTCATGCATACGCGCAGGGCGGGTGTGGCGGTCACCGTATCCGTGTGTCTGCAGCACTTCGAGAATTTCCTTGCCCACCGGCCGCAGCGGGTCAAGCGATACCAGCGCGTCCTGCAGCACGAAGCCGATATCCTTGCCACGCACGGCGCGCCACTGGCGCTCGCTGAGGTCGAGCAGGTCGTGGTCGCCGAAACTCAAGCGACGGGCACTCACCTGCGCTCGCCCTCCGGCCAGCCCCACCAGGCAGCGGGCACTGACGCTCTTGCCCGAGCCAGACTCGCCGACCAAGGCCAGGCAACGGCCAGGCGGCAAGGTGAAGGACAGATCACGAACCACGCTGGCGCCATCAAAGGCCACATTCAGCCCTTCGACGATCAGGGTCTTGTCGCTCATGGCAGGCGCCCCTCCAGGCGTTGTTGGATATAGCGGCCAGTCACCGTCGTCGCCAGGGTGGTGAGGACGATGAACAGGCCAGGGAAGAAGGTGAGCCACCAGGCATTGGCGATGAAGTCACGCCCCATGGACAACATGGTCCCCCACTCCGGCGCCGGCGGCCGCGCGCCCAGGCCGAGGAAGCTCAGCGCCGAGGCCCAGACGATGGCCTGGCCAACGCCCATGGTCAGCGTCACCACCAATGGCCGCATGGCGTTGGGCAGCAACTGGCGCAGCACGATGCGCGAAGTCGGGTGCCCCAACGCCCGTGCCGCCTCGATATAGCCGGCGTTGCGTACCGCCAGCACCTGACCACGGACCATGCGCGCATACCCCGGCGCACCGCCCAGCCCGGTGGCGACGATCAACGGGCCGACGCCGCTGCCGAACACCGCCACGAACAGCAGCGCCAGCACCAGGCTGGGGAAGGCGAACAGCACTTCCAGCAACCAGCCCACCGCACGGTCCACGCGTGCGCCGCCAAGGCCACCGAGCAGGCCGAGGGCGATGGCGATAACCATGGAAATGGCCGTAGCCGCGAGGCCGATCAGCAGGCTCTGGCGTGCTCCGTGAATAGTCCGCGCGAAGATGTCGCGGCCTGACTGGTCGGTACCCAGCCAGTGCGCCCAGCTGGGCGGCTGGAAAGCCTCCCGCGGTACGATGGCCAATGGGTCGATGCGGGTGAACAGCCCCGGCGCCAACGCGGCCAGAAGCAATGCGACCAGGAACAGGATCGCCAGGCTTGGGCCCAGCGGCGGCAGTTTCAGTTGGCGCTGCCGACGCAATGGCGCGAGCACTTGGCCATGGGTCAGGTCTGTCATGCTGCAGCCTCCTGCTGCCGAGGGTCGATCCACTGGTACAGCAGGTCGACCAGAATGTTCGCCAGCACATAGCCGGCCGCCACTACCAGGCTGATGCCGATCACCAGCGGCAGGTCCTGGGCCTGCACCGCCTGGTACAGCTGTCGGCCCACCCCCTTGCGGGAAAAGATCACCTCGCATACCACCGCACCACTGATCAGCGCGCCGATGGCCCAGCCCGACAGCGACACACCTGGCAGCAAGGCATGGCGCAAGGCATGCCGAAAACGCACGGCCAGGTCGCTGAGGCCACGTGTGCGGGCCGTGAGGACGAAGGGTTGATCGAGGGTCAGTTCCAGCGACTCCCGGGTGACCTGGGCAATGAAACCTGCCAACGGAATCGCCAGGGAAAACGCCGGAAGTATCAGGCTGGCGAAGCTGTCGCTACCGGCCGGCGGGAACCAGCGAAGGCCGAAGGCGAATACCGCCAGCAGCACCACGCCAAGCCAGAAGTGCGGCAGCGCCGCGCTCAGGGTTTCGGCCAGCGAGGCGATGCCGCCGACCAGCCTGCCGCGCCCGGCAGTGACCACTGTCAGCAGCAGCACCAGCACCCAGGCCAGCAGCAGGGCGGCGATGGTCAGCTCCAAGGTTGCCCCGCCCTGCTCGGCCAGCACACGGGTGACCGGCAGGTGCTGCGAGTAGGAAACACCCAAGTCACCTTGCAGCAGGCGCCCGAGGTAGAACACGTACTGCACGGCCAACGGCTTGTCGAGGCCGTACTCCACGCGCGCGGCTTCAATCGCTTCCGGTGTCGGGTTGCCACTGGGGCCACCTAGAATCGCCAGCACCGGGTCACCCGGCATCAGCCGCAGTGCGAAGAAAGTCAGGGTCGCCACCGCCCACAGCACCAGCACGCCACCGGCCAGGCGAATGGCGGCGCGACGGCCCAGGGCTGCCAGGCGTTCGCGGCGCGGGTCGGTCACCGCGAGTGTCGTCGTAGTCATTTGTTCACCCATGCGTCATAGAGGTAGGTCACCGCCAGCGAAGGCTCCAGTCGCACGCCATGGGCGGTCTTGTAGATACCCAGGCGCGTGCTTTGTGGGTACGTGGTGAGTTGCAGGTACTGCGCGGCGGCCTGTTGCTGTGCCTGGAAGTAGCGCTGGCGCCGCAGGCCTGCGTCCTGGGTGGCCAGGGCACTGTCGAGCAGTGCGTCGTAGCCCGGGTCGGCGTAGCCGGAGGAGTTCTGGTGATAGCCGCCCACCCCGGCTGGCTGCACGAACGCGGTGGTGAAGATGATGCGCAGCACGTCAGGGGTGTTGGTGTTCCAGTAGCCGATGCGGATGTCATAGTCCCAGGCGGCCTGGCGGGCGGTGACCTGGGCATCGCTCATCTGGTCCAGCACCAGCTCCAGGCCAGCCTGCCGGGTAGTGGCCTGTACCTGCTCCCACAGCGTCAGTTCCGACGGCGGCGTGCGCGCACCGATCAGCACGACGGCGCGCAGCCGCTGGCCGTTCCTGGTGCGGTAGCCTTCGCTGTCGCGGTCGGTCCAGCCAGCCTCGTCGAGCAGCCTTGCGGCGCGGGCCGGGTCGTAGTCCTGGCTGCGCTCGAAGTCACCGCTGTAGAACGGCGTGGCCAAACTCAGCGGGCCACCGGCGCGAGGGAACTCGCCGAAGTACACACTCTTCAGTGCACCCTCGACATCAGCGCTGCGAACGAAGGCCTCGCGTACACGGATGTCATCGAATGGCGCACGGCGCAGGTTGAAGGTGCCATTGGTGGGGTTGCCCGGGCGCTGGGCGATGATCAGTTCCAGGTCCGGGTTGCGCCGTGCTGCTTCGTGCGACTCTGGCGGCAATGCTTCGATCACATCGACCTCACCGGCCTGCAGCGAGGCGAAGCGCACCGACGGCTCCTGGATGAACTTCCAGACGATGCGTTCCAGGTACGCCGGGCCTTGATGCCGTGCGGTAGGTGGCGCCCAGTTGTAGGCCGGGTTGCGCACCAGTTCCACCTGGTTCTGCCGGTCCCAGCGCACCACCTTGAACGGCCCGCTGCCGACCGGGCTTTCGCAGTTCTGGTCACGGCTGCGTAGCAATGCGGTGGGCGACTGGATGCCGAGAAAGCCCTGGGCCAACACTTCGAGGAAAGCCGCATAGGGCGTCGCCAGAGTGACTTCGGCCGTGTAGGCGTCGAGCACCTTGGTGCCGCGGTACTGACGGATGTAGCCACCGGCGGTACTGGATTGGGTCTTGGGGTTTGCCATGTGGTCGAGGTTGGCCTTGACCGCTTCGGCATTGAACGGCGTGCCGTCGGTGAATTGCACGTCGCGGCGCAGGTGGAAGGTGTAGCGCAGGCCATCTGGCGAAACCTCCCAGCTCGTCGCCAGCCAGGGGCCGATCTGGCCGTTGCTGTCCATCGACACCAGCGAATCGAGGTACTGCTGGGCAATGAAAACCTGCGGCATGTCGCCAGCCACATGGGGGTCCAGGCAGGTGGGCTCGCGGTCGGTGGCATAGACCAGGGTGCCGCCCTGCTGTGGCGTGGTGCTTTGCGCGGCGTGCTGTTCGGTTTTTTCGCAGCCGAGCAAGGCCAGTGCGGTGCAGAGCGGGATCAGGGGGAGGATGGGTGTGTTCAAGGGCGCTCCTGCGGGGACTGGGCTTCGATAGGCCTGTTGCAGGAGTTGTGCCGGGTTCAAGGGATTGATTTTGCTGGAGTTTGCCGAGGGTGAGGTGCTGTTGCCGGGGCAAAGTGTCCGCGGGGTGTTGGTGGGGCGACAGTGAACTTTGTTTTGTTTGTGATCATTAAGATTTCTCGATTGGCTGTTCCTGCCACTTCGCGGGCCAGCCCGCCCCCACAGCCTTGAAGCCTGTAGTGATCCTGCAGGAGCGGCTAAAGCCGCTCCCACAGTGTCCCTGCTCATTTAACGAGTTATGTGCAGTTCAACAAAAGCGGCCTTGCCCGCGTCAGGGCTGGCACAGGTTTACACGGCAATCCGAGCAAACCAGCTTGGCCGCGCCGCCGGAAGATGAGGCACGGCGTCGAGCAAGGCGCGGGTATAGGCCTGACGCGGCTGGCCGAGCACCTGGGCTGCCGCCCCTTGCTCCACCACCCTTCCCCCTTGCATCACCAATACCTGGTCGCTGACCTGCTCCACCACCCCAAGGTCGTGGGAGATGAACAGGCAAGCCAGGTTCAACTCCGCCTTGAGCTCGGCCAGCAATGCCAGGATTCGCGCCTGCACCGATACATCCAGCGCCGAAACCGGTTCGTCCAGCACCAGCACCCTGGGCTTCATGGCCAGCGCCCGGGCAATCGCGATGCGCTGCCGCTGCCCGCCCGACAACTCCAGCGGGCGGCGGTCGAGCAACCCCACCGGCAACTGCACACGCTCCAGCAGAGCCGCCGCCTCGGTGCGCTGCAACGCACGCGGTACACCCGCATGCGCCAGCGCCTCGGCCAATACCCGCAGCACGGTATAGCGTGGGTCGAACGAAGCCTGCGGGTCCTGGAACACCACCTGGATTCCCTGTCGTGCCTGGCGCTGCTGCGCAGCAGACAACGCAAGCCAATCCTGCCCGGCCAGTTGCAGGCTGCCTTGCTCCGGCCGCTCCAGCCCCAGCAGGATGCGCCCCAGCGTGCTCTTGCCGGAACCGGACTCGCCCACCACACCAAGGGTTTGCCCGGCGCGCAATTGCAGCGATACACCGTCCAGCACCTGACGCAGCCGACCGTCCGGCCCGACAAAGGCCTTGCTCAGGCCACGCGCCTCCAGCACCACGGGTTGCTCGTCCACGCCATCCTCCACCAGCGCCAGGGCCGGCGCCGCCGGACGTTTGAAATGTACCGCCCGAGCCGCGCTCAGCAGGCGCTGGGTGTAGGGGTCCTGCGGGTCCTGCAGGATCTGTTCGACACTGCCCTGCTCCACCACCACCCCATGGCGCATAACCGCCACCCAGTCGGCCAGGCGCGCGACCACGGCCAGGTCATGGCTGACCATCAACAGGCTGTTGTCGCGCTCGCGCAGGTGCTCAAGCAGGTCGAGAATCTGCGCCTGCACCGTGGCGTCCAGCGCGGTGGTGGGTTCGTCAGCGATCAACAGGCGTGGCTGACAGGCGATGGCCGAGGCGATCAGGGCGCGCTGCCTGAGGCCTCCGGAGAGCTGCCACGGGTATTGCCGGGCACGGACTTCGGGCTCAGGCACCCCGACCTGGCGCAATAGCTCAAGTACCCGCAGACGGCGCTGCTCCGCGGCCAGGTTGGTGTGCAACAGCAATGGCTCTTCGATCTCTGCCCCCACGCGACGCAGCGGGTCGAGCGAACCCAGCGCATCTTGCATGACAAAGCCGATGTGCTCGCCCCGCAAGCGCTGCCACGCGCGCTCATCGAACTGGCGCAGGTCCTGCCCGGCAAAGGCCAGGCGCTGCGCCTGCACATGGGCACCGGTCCCGGTCAGGCCGACCAAGGTACGCGCCGTGACACTCTTGCCCGAGCCCGATTCGCCCACCAGTGCCAGGCACTGGCCTGCGCGCAACTGCAGGTCGACACCGTGCACCACTGGCACACCATTGAAGCTCACATGCAGGCCGCGGATGTCCACCAGTGGTGCCTGGTTCTTCTCGAAAATGCTCATGCGCGTCTGCCCTCGCTACGGCGCAGCCAGTCTCGGCCGATGACGGTGATGGAAATGACGGTCAGGGTGATCGCCAGCGCAGGCCAGGCCATCAGCCAGGGCGCGTTGGCCATGAAGTTGCGCGCCACTGCCATCATCGCGCCCCACTCTGGCGCGGGAGGTGGTGCACCGAAGCCGAGGAAGCTCAGTGCGGCAGCAGCGGTGATGGCGCCACCCAGGCCGATGCAGGCCAGGATCAGCACGGGTTGGACTGCGTTGGGCAGCACATGCCAGCACACCACTGCCAGGGGCCTGCGGCCCAGCGTGACCGCTGCTTCGACGAAGCTGGCACGCCGGATGGTCAGGGTCTGGGCGCGTACCAGGCGCGCATAGCGCGGCACCGAGGCGATGCCGACGGCAAAGATCAGGTTGCTGGTGCCTTGGCCGAACAGGGTGATGATGACCAGCGCCAGTAGCAGGTCCGGGAAGGCCAGCAGCACATCGACGGCGCGCATCAGCAGGTTGTCCAGCCAGGCTGGAGCCAGGCCGGCGAGCAAGCCGAGCAGCGTGCCCAGGCCGAGCCCGACCAGGGTGGCGGCCAGGCCGATGAAGAGCGATGGGCGGGCGCCATGGATCAGGCGGCTGAGGACGTCGCGGCCGTTCTCGTCAGTGCCCAGCCAAAAGCCGGGGCTTGGCGGGTAGTACGCCAGACGGGCGTCGGCGGCCAACGGGTCGGTTGGCGAGAGCCAGTTGGGGAAGGTGACTGCCAGCAGTATCAGGCCCAATGTGATCCAGGCCAGCGCCAGGCCAGGGCGAACCTGCCACCCGCTGATCACTGTGTTTGGTATGGATACGATCGCGTTCATGTCTGTCCTTCTTGTGTCGCCTGTACTGGCCTTTTCGCGGGTAAACCCGCTCCCACAGGATCGCCGCAAAGGCTGAATCCGTGCGGCCCCTGTGGGAGCGGCTTCAGCCGCGAACAAGGGCGAAGCCCTTGCCATGTGGGCTACGGCGCCGGGTTGGGAATACGGCGGTGCACGGCCTGGATCTCGGCCAGTACTTCGTCGCTCAGTTGCACATCCAGCGCACTCAGGTTTTCCTGCAGCTGCAGCAAGTTGGTCTGCCCGGTAATCGCACTGGCCACGAACGGCTGGCGTATGACGAAAGCCAGGGCCAGTTGCGCCGGTGTCAGCCCATGCTCCCGCGCAATCCGCACGTAGCTGGCAATCGCGTTGTTGGCCTCCTCGCTGCCGTAGCGATTGAACGTGCGATACACCGACGACAATCGCGAACCCTCCGGCCGCGCCCCGTTCAGGTACTTGCCGGTCAACGCTCCGAACGCCAGCGGCGAATAGGCCAGCAGGCTCACCCCTTCACGATGGCTGAACTCCGACAGGCCGTTTTCATACAGGCGATTGAGCAGGCTGTACGGGTTCTGGATGCTGGCAATCCGCGCCAGGCCCTTGTCCTCGCTGTGCCGCAGAAACTGCGCCACGCCCCACGGTGTTTCGTTGGAGACACCGATATTGCGCACCTTGCCGGCCTTGACCTGTTCGTCCAGTACCGCAAGGGTTTCTTCGATGGCTGCCGTCTGCGGATGGTCGTCGACGTAGGGGTATTCACGGATGCCGAAGAAGTTGCTGGTGCGGTCGGGCCAGTGCAGTTGGTAGAGGTCCAGGTAGTCGGTTTGCAGGCGGCGCAGGCTGCCCTCCAGGGCCGCGACGATGTTCTTGCGGTCGTGGTGCGACAAGCCATCGCGAATGTGCACCTGGCCACCGGGGTCGCGGGCCGGGCCGGCGATCTTGCTGGCCAGCAGGACCTTGTCGCGGTTGCCGCGGGCCGCCAGCCAGGTGCCGATGTAGCGCTCGGTGGTGGTCCAGGTTTCAGCGCGGGTAGGTGTGGGGTACATCTCGGCGGTGTCGATGAAGTTGATGCCTGCAGCAAGGGCAGCGTCCAGTTGCTGGTGAGCATCCTGTTCGCTGTTCTGGTGCCCCCAGGTCATGGTGCCGAGGCTGAGCAGGCTGACTTGCAGGTTGGTGTGGCCGAGTGGGCGGTAGCGCATGGTATCGAGTCCTTGGATGATGCGTTGATGTCTGGGCGGCAGCCCTCAGACAGCCCGTGCGGTCTCGCGTCGGGCTTGTGCAAACTGGTTCACTGCTTTGGGCAACCCCAGGTGCTCACGCAGGGTGGTGCCGGTGTATTCGGTGCGGAACAACCCACGCTTCTGCAGCAGCGGTACCACCTCTTCGACGAACACCCGAGCACCCGACGGGAACATGTCGGGCATGATGTTGAAACCATCCCCCGCCCCTGCCAGGAACCACTCGGCCAAGGTATCGGCAACCTGTTCCGGGGTACCGACGGCCAACCGGTGCCCGACCAGAATCCGCCGGGACAGCTGGCGAATGGTCAGGTTCTCGCTGCGCGCCAGGTTCAACTGGGCCTCCAGAAAACCATGCGACCCGCGCTCGAAATCTGCCACCGCGCCAATCCGCGCCCAGGGCAATGGCGCATCCGGATCCAGCTCGCTGGCATCGATGCCGATACGCCCCGCGACCTGCTGCAACAGGCCGTGCTCTCCATGCCAGGCATTGAGCTCATCGAAACGTGCATGGGCCTCGGCCTCGGTGCTGCCAATCACGGTCGACAGCCCAGGCATGATCTTCAGGTGCTGCGGGTCACGCCCCCAGGCTTTGGCCCGTGCCTTCATCTCCCGATAGAACGCCTGCCCGTCGGCCAGGGTGGTCTGGGTGGTGAAGATCGCATCGGCATAGCGCGAACCCAGTGCCTTGCCACCTTCGGAAGAGCCGGCCTGCACCAGTACCGGCCTGCCCTGCGGCGAACGCGGCAGGTTCAGCGGCCCCTTGACCTGAAAGTGCTTGCCCTTGAAATCCAGGGTGTGGACCTTGCCCGGGTCGGCAAAACGGCCGGTGCTGCGGTCACCGATGATCGCGTCATCCTCCCAGCTGTCCCAAAGCTTCAGGGTCACGTCGACGAACTCCTCGGCCCGCCCGTAGCGGTCCACATGCAATGGCGCACCAGCCAGGCCGAAGTTCTGTGCTGCCGCGTCACCGGCATTGGTCACCACATTCCAGGCTGCGCGACCGCCGCTGATGTGGTCCAGCGAGGCAATTCGCCGGGCCAGGTTGAAAGGTTCGTTGTAAGTGCTGGAGCAGGTCGCGATCACGCCGATGCGCTCGGTGGCGGCCGCCACTGCGGTAAGCAGCACGGTCGGCTCCAGGCGCCCGCCTGGCTGGGCGGACACATCCGGCGGCAACGCCGGGCCATCGGCAAGGAAGATCGCATCCAGGCAACCGCGCTCGGAAATACGCGCGATATCGCGGTAATAGTTGACGTCGATATAGGCGTCGATTGCCGCCTCACCCTGGCGCCAGGCGCCGGAATGCGAGCCGAAGCCGAGGATGTTCATGCCCAGGCTCATCTGTTTCGTGGTCATGCCGGTTCTCCTGATCAGACTGCACTGGCTTCGTCGCCGCTGCCCTGCCCTTCGCTGGCACTGGCATGAAGGGCACGCCAGGCCTGGGCCGGGCTGATGCCATTGAGGTAGTAGTTGCCCAACGCCTGCTCGCGGTAGATCGCCGGGTTGTGCGAAGCCAGCGTGCGTGCATTGCGCCAGTGGCGGTCGAGGCGCCGGGCATTGCTGGTAGCCGATGCGCCGCCGACTTCGAACAGCAAGGTGCTTGCTTCCAGCACTTGCGGCAGGACGATCTGCTGCGCCTGGAAGGCATGGATCTCGGCGTCGGTGTAAAGCTGCTCGGCTACCTCCCCTTGCTGGCCGGCTTCGTACACTGCCTGCAGGCTCTTGCCCACGGCGGTGACTTGCGCATTGGCGGCGAAGGCCAGGCTCGACAGGCGACCGATCACCGCCTGCACTCGCGGATCTGCAGCCGGCTGCGACTGCCCCGGCACACCGAAGGCACGGGTGCGGCCCTGGACGAACGCTACCGCATCGGCCAGTACCGCCTGGCCGATACCCGCCAGGGTGGCCAGATGCACCGCCTGGTAGAACGCGGTGAGGTACGACTCGGCACGCAATTCGCCCTTGGCGAAACGGCGCAGCAAATGCTGTGGCTGCACCCTGACCCGGGTGAAACGGGTGGTACCACTGCCAGTCAGCCGCTGGCCGAAACCGTCCCAGTCGTCGACCCGCTCCACGCCCGGCGCACCGGTCGGTACCACGAGGCTGACAAAGTCGTCGCCATGGTTGGCCACTGCCGCCACCCAATCGGCGTACAACGTGCCGGTGCAGTAGTACTTTTCGCCGTCCAGGCGGAAACCACCTTCGTCTTCGCGCAACTGCACGGTATTGCCGGTGCTGTCGGTGCGCTCGGCCATGGCCGCGCCCCACAGTTCACCGGCAACCACGCGGGCGAACCAGTAGTCCTGGGAGGCAGCATCGCCTGACGACAGCCGCCCTTCGACGAAACCGAAGTGGGCACGGAAGATCTGCGGCAGGTTGGAGTCGGCTTGCCCCAGACGCACCAGCTGGCGCAGCAACTGTGGCAAGGTTGCGCCTGAGCCGCCGTGGCTGCGTGGCACGCGCAGGGCGCCGAAGCGGGCCTCGCGCAACCAGGCCACTGGCTCATGGGCCAGGGTGCGCTGCTGCTCGCGGGCTACCGCGCCTTCGGCAATACGCGCGTAGATCGGCGCAAAACGCGCATCCAGTTCGGCATCGGTAATCGTGGTTTGGCTCATGATGGTTCCTTTCTCGTGAATTCAGACGCGTGCGGTACGCGGGTCGATGGCCTGGGTCGCCAGGTCCACCAGCAGGTTGACCAGTACGTAGATCGCTGCCGCCAGCAGGGTTACGCCAAGCACCAGTGGCACGTCCTTGCTGGCGGTAGCGTCGAGCATCAAACGGCCAATGCCTTGGCGGCCGAACAGCAGTTCCAGCACCACGGCGCCGCCGAGCAGGCTGGCGAACACGTAGCCGGCCAGGGTCACCAGCGGCACCAGGGCATGGCGCAGGGCGTGGCGCAGGCGTACAGCGATATCCCCCATGCCACGTGCGCGGGCCTGGGTGATGAAGGATTGTTCCAGCACCTGCTCCAGCGACTGGCGCAACACCTGGGCAAGCACCGCTGCGATCGGCAGCGCCAGGGCCAGGCTCGGGAGCACCAGCGAGCGCCAACCGCTGGACCCGGACGGCGGTAGCCAATGGAAATGGAACGCGAAGGCCAGCAGCAGCACCGTGCCGATCACGAAGTTGGGGGCCGAAGACAACAGCAGCTCGATGCCCGACACCACCGCCCGCAAACGCCGCCCGCGGTTGGCGGTGAGCAGCGCCGAAGCCACCGCCAGCAGCACCGCCAGCACCGCTGCGCTGCTGGCCAGCGCCAGGGTCGCGGCAGCCTGCTCGCCGATCGCCTGGCCGACCGGTATGCGCAACCGGTACGACTCGCCCAGGTCACCCTTGGCCAGGCGCGCCAGGTAGTGGCCGTATTGCACCCACAGCGGTTGATCGAGGCCGTACTCGGCGCGCACCTGCGCCAGCAGCGCTTCGCTCGGCATGGCATCCGGGCCGCCGAGGATCGCCAGGGCAGTGTCGCCACCGCTGTGCTGCATGCCGAGGAAGGTCAGGCTGGCCGCCGCCCATAGCACGATCACACCGTCACGCAGGCGGCGTAGCAGGATCGCCAGCAGTTTCATGGTTGCTCCTTTGCCAGCCACACGCTGGTGAACAGGGGAACGTTATGCGAACCATCGAACAGCACGCCGCCGACCGTGTTGCGGTAGGCCAGCAGCATCTGGCTTTCTACCGAGGGCACAGCCGGCACGGTCTCGCCCAGGCGTTGCTGGGCCTGGCGATACAGCTCGCGGCGTTGCGTCGGGTCGGTGCTGCGCCGGGCGGCAGCGAGCAACTGGTCGAGGGTGGCATCACGGAAGTGGCCGACGTTCTGGCCGATCATTCGTGTGCTGGGGATCGATTGGCTGTGATAGAGGATGTACAGGCCATCGGCCGTGTTGGTGTGCCAGTAGCCGCCGCCGATGGCGTCGAAGTTGCCGAGGTAACGCAGCTCCATGACCTTGCTGAGCGGCAGCAGCTCGATGCGCAGGTCGAAGCCGACCTTGCGCAGGTCTGCCTGGGCAGCCACCGGGACATTGGCCGGAAACGCCGGGTTGTCATAGGTCAGCAAGGTCGCCCCGAGGCGCCGACCATCACGGCTGCGATAGCCTTCGCCGTCACGCCCGGTCCAGCCGGCGGCGTCGAGCAAGCGCCCTGCTTCGACCGGGTCGAAGGCCAGGGCCTCGCGGGCCACCGGGTCATAATCGGGGGTATTCACGGCGAGGAAATCCCCCTTGGCCAGGTACTCGCCGAAGCCGGAGATCCACGCCAGGCCATCACGGTCGATGGCCTTGGCAACGGCCTGGCGCACCCGCACGTCATCGAACGGCGCGCGGTCGACATTGAAGGTGATGCTGCGCGACGGGTTGCCCTTGCGAATGCGGTTGCGCAGGGTCAGCTGCGGGTTGGCACGGATCGCCGCGGCATTCTGCGCCGGTGCGTCCAGGGCCATGTCGTTGTCGGCAGCTTCCAGCGAGGTGTAGCGGATCATCGCTTCGGGCACGTAGCTCAGTTCGATGCCGTCCAGATAGGCCTCACCCTGGTGGTTGATCGCCGGCGGTGCCCAGTCGTACCCCGGGCGGCGGCCAAAGCTGGCACGCTGATCACGCACCCAGCCGGTCAGCACGAAAGGCCCGGTGCCGATGGGCTGGCTGGCGATGGTCTTCGGCGCCTCGAGGATCTGCCGTGGCGAGATCATCCCCAGCCAGGCCTGCGACAGCACATCGAGAAACGGCGCATAGGGCGCACGCAGGGTCGCCTCGAATGTGTACTCGTCCACCACCCGCCCCTGCAGGTACGGCGCGATATAGGCGGCGGCCAGTGGCGACTTGGTCGCGGGGTCACGCATGTGTTCGAGGTTGACCCGCACCGCCTCGGCGTTGAAGCGCTCGCCATCGCTGAAAGTGACGTCGTCACGCAGGTGGAAGGTGTAGGTCAGGCCGTCGGCGCTGATGTCCCAGCTTTTTGCCAGCCACGGCGTGAGGGTGCCGTCCTCGGCCTGGTACACCAGGCAGTCGAACAGGATACGGCCCATCCACTGCATGTTGCCGTTGGACAGCGCGTGTATATCGAAGCTGCCAGCGTCGCTCGCCGCCGACACGCGCAGGGTGCCACCGCGCCTGCCGGGCTGCTGCTCGACGAAGTCGCTGGCTGGGTAGCGCATCACGCCGTTCACTTCGCTGAGCGCTTCGCCCTTTAGCAGCGCCTGGCTCTGCGCGAACGTGGCGGGTGAGCAGGCGGCAACTAACAGCGCACTGGCCACCAGGCATGTATTGAATAATCGGGAACTCGGCTGCACAACGGGCCCTTTATATAGACGGCTACATAAAGGGCTATTGCAGTTGTCGTGCCAGCGCTCACACTGCGCATTCATTGAGGTCAGTCAAAACCGCCTGACGCATTAAGCATACAAACTGTTCCATCCCTGTTGCGCTGACAACATCCAACCCTGGGGGAGCGGCTTTGGCCGCGAAGAATCCAACGCGTTGCATGGCAACGGCTGCGCCGGTGTTCGCGGCTAAAGCCGCTCCCAAAGGTTGCGCCATAGCATTCGGATATTTGGATATAACCTGCACTGTTCCACAAACAACATGGGCGCAACAAAATTTGCTGTTTTATTCAGCACTTCACACTAAAACTTTGCCCATATCCCCAAACTTCCGGCCTTTCGCCAACTGGCACAGAAACTGCTCTCACCCATTCTGACAGGCCTGACTATTCCCATAGAACGCCGAGGACCTACGATGACTTGCAAGGAATTCAACAATGCGTGCGATTCAACCCCATCCACTGCGCCTGGCCATCCGCCACGCCGCCCTGGCCACCGCGGCCACGGCCCTGCTGGCCCCGGTCACGGTACTGGCCGCTGAGCAAACCCTGGGCACGGTGACCGTGCAGGCCGCCAAGCAATCCGAAGTGCAACAGGCCGCCAGCGCCCTGGCCGAGGTGCCCGGCGGCACCAGCGTGGTCGACAGCGAAGAGGTCGCCAAAGGCCGCACTGCCACACTGCAGGACACCCTCGGCTACCAGCCCGGGGTATTCGTGCAGTCCACCGGCGGCAACGACGCGGCGAAGATCTCGATCCGCGGCTCCGGTGCCAATACCTCGCCCGGCTATTTCCGTGAAGGCATCAAGTTCCTGTTCGACGGCCTGCCGCTGACCGGCCCTGGCGGCACACCCTACGAATTCCTCAACGCCAGCGGCGTGAACTACACCGAGATCCTGCGCGGCGCCAACGCCTTCCAGTATGGCGCGCTGACCCTCGGCGGCGCGGTCAACTTCGTCAACCACAGCGGCTACAGTGCCCCCGGCCTGCGCGTGCGCGCCGAAGCCGGCAGCTACCACTACCAGAAGCAGAGCATCAGCTACGGTGGGGTCGAGGGCGACCTGGACTACTACCTGCAGGCCGACAACTACCGCAACGAAGGTTTTCGCGACTACAGCCTGTCGAAGAGCTCGGGCATCGTCGCCAATGCCGGCTACCGCTTCAGTCCCAAGCTGGAAACCCGCCTGCTGCTGCGCTACCGCGACGAAACCCACAACGACCCCAGCGCCACCACCCTCGACGCCGCACTGCACCACCCGCGCCGCGCCAGCGCCACCGCCGAAAGCAGCGGTGCCGGTGCGCGCCGCCCGGGCAGCATCTGGGTGGGCAGCAAGACCACTTATACCTTTGACGACGATGCACGGCTGACCTTCGGCCTGTCGTATCACGACTATCGTCATACCAACAGCCCGCGCAGCCCGAGCAATCCCAGTTACTGGGACTGGCACGACCTCGGCCTGCTGCTGGGCTACGACCGGGTCGACTACCTGTTCGGCCACGAAAGCCGCAGCAGCATCGCCTTCACCTCCACCCAGCACCTGCGAGGCGGGGTGAACTCGGCCAACGACGACAAGGTGTCGCTCAAGCAGGTCAACTACAAGGATTCGTTCGACCGGGTGATCGCCCTGGGCAACGATATCAACCTGGTCGACAACCTCTGGCTCACCAGCGGCGTGTCGTTCATCAACATGCGGCGCAAGATCAACATCGACCACGCGGTGAACCCCAACACCACCAACTTCCCGCAGCTCGTGGACTACGATAACTGGAGCGTCGCCCCGCGCATCGGCCTGCGCTACGAGTTCAGCCCGAACCTGCAGGTATTCACCAACTTCAGCCGCAGCATCGACCCGCCTGCTTCCTGGGAATACTCTGGCTCCGGGCCGACCCTGCCTTACATCCGCCCATTGGTGGAGCAGAAGGCCAACACCTTCGAGGTCGGAATCAAGGGCTCGCACGGCATCTTCGATGGCAGCCTGGCGCTGTACCGCTCGTGGATCCACGACGAGTTGCTGAATGTGCAGATCATCCCCGCCACGTCATCGTCGGCAGCGGTCACCGGCGCCTTCAACGCCTCACCGACCATCCACCAAGGTGTCGAGGCCGGCCTGAACACCCGACTCTGGGAAAACTCTCAGGGCGACCTGGTACGCTGGCGCCAGGTGTACACCTACAACGACTTCTACTACCGGCATGACGACACCTTCGGCGACAACCAGTTGCCGGGCGTGCCCAAGCACATCTACCAGGGCGAGCTGCAGTATCAGGACCACAGCGGCTGGTACACCGGCGTCAACGTGCAGTCGGCCTCGCGCACGGCAGTGGACTATGCCAATACCCTGTATGCGCCGTCGTACACCATCTGGGGGGCAAACCTGGGGTATGAGGCGCCGAAGGGCAACTGGAAGGTGTCGCTGGACCTGAAGAACCTGGCGAACAAGGCGTACGTGACGGCGGTGACGCCGGTGTACAACGCGCGCGGGCAGGATACTGCGTCGTTCTGGCCAGGGGATCGGATTGGCGCTTACGTGGGGGTCGAGTTCAGGTACTGACCATGCAGCGATGTGTTTGATGGCACGTCCATTACGCTTCCGAAATAGAGCGCCGCCCGACGGCGCTCGGTTTCAAGGAGCGCTGTTCGCACTGAAAGGCCTCACAGGGCAAGTGGAAAGGTTTCAGCACTGACCTGAATCAATCAAACACCATGGGCGGTGTTGTAAACAGCACACCAAACATATGGGAATGCAGTTTGATGAGCGAGTCCAACCAGGCAACCAGAATTATCTGCAACAATCTTGAACTGGCCGATCAACTGCGCCAGCTGTTGGCGCCTATAGCACCCGATTGTGAGGTGCTGAGTACACCTGGCAATTGCAGCGCCGTCCCGCTTTGCCGCTGGCTCGGCGAAGCTCAGTTGGGCTCGGCCGGGCAGGTACAGGCTGCTTTGCTGGATGCCACCGAGGTGCTCGAACAGACCCGACACGCCTTCAAATCCCGCGAACTGGGGCTACTGCGGCGACGCTTGGTTGCATTGCTGGATAAATTGTCGGAAGATCGCCAATGATGTGAATGTGCCATCACCAGGTTCCGCCCTGCGGGAACCGGCTTTGCCGAGCAGGATAATAGGCCTGAAAGACGAAGCGGGGGGGGGGCAAATATAACTGAAGAAAATATTTTGTAGGAGGGGGGTTTTTTTTTTTTTAAAA
>NZ_JADLJS010000066.1 GCF_015680405.1 Pseudomonas pudica | reverse complement strand
AAACCCTAAACTTGGCTCAGCAATCTCAAATGACTATGTGATTTCTCGCATGGCCACTTGTGATGCTGATAATCTTTGTGACTATCAGTCCATACTCACAAGCACCCACACGAATTGCTTGATTCGATTTGTTAAAGAGCGTTTCGTTAAGAGCATTTCGTCTCAACCGAGGCGCGCATTCTACGCTTTCCTCATTTGCTGTCAAGCGTTTATTTTGAAGTTTTTGCGAGAAACTCGTTTAGCTTCAAACACTTGACTCAACAGGGTGGCTGACTTTTGCTTCGCTACCGCGTTGGAGTGGTGCGCATTATAGGGCGGCTTTCCAGGAGGTCAACCTTTAATTTCAATAATTTAGAATATTTCCGGAAAGGACCGCATCAGGGCCGTCATGTGCTCCGCGCGAACCTAGCAACGCGCTCAATCGCACAGGCACCGAAATAAAAAGCAACGCCAGGCACCTTGCCCCCTTTCCTCATAATTGCGCACTATATTGCTCACCCGAAACCCCGCTCAAGGATCGCCGCGCAGAA
Organism: Pseudomonas pudica; assembly: GCF_015680405.1. Taxonomy (GTDB): domain Bacteria; phylum Pseudomonadota; class Gammaproteobacteria; order Pseudomonadales; family Pseudomonadaceae; genus Aquipseudomonas; species Aquipseudomonas pudica. The sequence continues at coordinate 17,524 of NZ_JADLJS010000066.1, read as the reverse complement.
ATGAACACCCAGCCCCGCAGCCTGGCCGCAACCCTCTTCCCGATCGGCTTGCTGCTCATCGCCATGGCATCGATACAGTCCGGCGCTTCCCTGGCCAAAAGCATGTTTCCCCTCATCGGCGCCCAAGGTACCACCACCCTGCGCCTGATCTTCGCCAGCATCATCATGCTGCTGATCCTGCGACCGTGGCGTGTGCGCATGACCCGCAACACCTTGCGCAACGTCATCATCTACGGCATGGCGCTGGGCGGCATGAACTTCCTCTTCTACATGGCCCTGCAAACGGTACCGATCGGCATCGCCGTGGCACTGGAGTTCACCGGCCCGCTGGCCGTTGCGATCTTCTCCTCGCGCCGGCCGATCGACTTCCTCTGGATTGCCCTGGCTATCGTCGGCCTGCTGCTGTTGCTGCCGGCCGGCCATGGCGGGCAGGCCCTCGACCCGGTCGGCGCAGCCTATGCCCTGGGCGCAGGCGTATGCTGGGCAATGTACATCCTGTTCGGGCAGCGGGCCGGGGCCGAGCATGGTATCCAGAGTGCCGCACTGGGCGTTGTGGTCGCCGCGCTGTTCGTTGCCCCCATCGGTATCGCCCACGCTGGCAGCGCATTGCTCACGCCCGCTCTGATCCCCATGGCGCTAGGCGTCGCGGTATTGTCCACCGCCCTGCCCTACAGCCTGGAAATGGTTGCCCTCACGCGTATCCCTGCACGCACCTTCGGCACCCTCATGAGCATCGAACCAGCATTCGGCGCCCTCTCCGGCCTTCTGTTCCTGGGCGAAGTACTGACGATTACCCAATGGCTGGCTATTCTGGCGATCATTACCGCGTCGGTCGGCACCACCCTGTCCATGCGCAAGGAACCCAGCCCGGCTGTCGCAGCAGACTGACATGAGAAATATTTTCATTTGAGACAGGATTAATGATTGTAGCGACCCGTCTCGCTGATTAAGCTGTCATAGAATCATCATCTTTACGCTATCTACTGGACCGAACACGGACGCTGGGGAAATTTCAGGAAGAACCAAAGCGATAACGACAGGGCCTTACAGCTATCAGCCCTGCATTTAAGGACAGGAATGAAACGTATTTTGCTCATCCTGGCCATCTTGGCTATTGCTGGATGCGCCGCCACGGCCAAGACTGAGGTCAAAAGGGGCAAGAAGGGCCTGCATATCAATTGCTCCGGCCTGTCTTCCTCGTGGGACAACTGCTATAGCAAGGCCGCGAGCTCGTGCAGCACGCGCGGCTACCGGGTCATTGCACGCTCGGGCGATAGCGATGAAGAGCCTGGTGACTACTTGTTCGGCATAAACCCGGCGGGTTATACCAGCCGCAGCATGATCGTCATCTGCAAGTAGACAAAAGGGCAGCTCGCAAGCTGCCCTTTTCATTTGCCTCACAAAGGCGCGGTACGCGCCTCCAGCCACGCCAGCGCATCACCCTTGAGCAAGGGTGCCAAGCGCTCACGTACCTTGGCGTGATAGCCGTTCAACCAGTCCCGCTCCTCATTGGCCAGCAGCTTGGGTACCAGACAGCGGGTATCGATCGGGCACAGCGTCAGGGTCTCGAAGTTCAGGAATTCACCGAAGGCGCTCTTGCCGGCCTCGCGGTTTACCACCAGGTTCTCGATACGCACACCCCATTGCCCTGGGCGGTACGTACCCGGCTCGATCGAGCTGATCATGCCCACCTGCATCGCGGTCTGCGGCGTCGGCGCCGCCTGGTAGGCAATTACCTGCGGCCCCTCGTGCACATTCATGAAGTAACCCACTCCATGCCCGGTGCCGTGGCCGTAATCCACCTGGCCTGCCCAGATCGGTGCCCGGGCAATGGCGTCGAGCAATGGCGACAGCACGCCTCGCGGGAAGGTAGCGCGCGACAGGGCGATCATGCCCTTGAGCACGCGCGTGCAATCCTCCTTCTGCGCAAGGCTTGGGGTACCCACCGGTACCATGCGGGTTATGTCGGTAGTACCGCCAAGGTACTGCCCGCCCGAATCGATCAGCAGCAGACCATCGCCCTCGATCACCGCATGCGACTGCTCGGTGGCACGGTAATGCGGCATCGCGCCATTGCCATTGAAGGCGGCAATGGTCGAGAAGCTCAACGACACGAAACCTGGGCGGCGGGCACGCGCTGCACTCAATTGCTCGTCGACGGTAAGCTCGGTAATCACTTCCCGCCCGAGGCTGGCCTCGAACCAGGCGAAGAACTCGCACAAGGCCGCGCCGTCCTGCTCCATCACACGTCGGATGTGTTCAAGGTCGTCTTCACTTTTGCACGCTTTGCTCAATGTTGTTGGGTTGAGCCCCTCGACCAGTTCGACCCCGGCGGGCAGCTTATCCAGCAGGCCGCAGGTTACCCGGGCCGGATCGACCAGCAATCGACTGCCGGCCGGCATGGCGGCAAGGGCCTCGCCTGCTCTGGCGTAATCGCGCACCTCGATACCGTCGGCCGCCAGTACCTGCCTCAGGTGCTCATCAACCTTGTCCGGGCCTACGAACAGGATGGCCTGCTGCTGGCTGATCAAGGCAAAGGCGACGAACACCGGGTTGTAGGACACATCGCTACCGCGCAGGTTGAACAGCCAGGCGATGTCATCCAGGGTAGCGATGAAATGCCAGTCGGCGCCCTTGGCCTGTGCGCTCTGGCGCAACTGCGCCAGTTTTTCCGCCCGGCTCACCGTGGCGTACGGTGGCAAATGCTGGTAGACCGGGTTGCCTGGCAGCTCCGGGCGCTCTGCCCAGACCTGCTTCAGCAGGTCCTTGTCAGTCACCAGTCGCGCGCCGCGCGCCTTCAGCCGGTCGCCCAGCTGGCGCGCCGAAGCCAGGGCCATGACCGCACCGTCTACCGCCACGCTGCCATTGGTCTCGACATGGTCGCCCAGCCATTCCAGCGCGCCAGGCTTACCCGGCAACAGCTTCATCAGCTCAATGCCACTGCCCGCCAGCTCGTGTTCCGCCTGTTCCCAGTAGCGGCTGTCCACCCACAGCCCGGCGAAGTCAGCCGTGACCACCAGCGTGCCGACCGAGCCGTGGAAACCCGACAGCCACTGGCGCCCTTGCCAGTAACCGGGCAGGTATTCGGAAAGATGGGGGTCGGCCGAAGGTACCAGCAAGGCATCGATGCCCTCTGATGCCATGGCCTGGCGAATCTGCGCCAGGCGCTGCGGCACGCTTTGCCCAAAGGTGGTCTGAACGTTCATGCGCTCTCCTGCGGCTACATCACGGTTTATCCAGTGTGCCGATAATGGAACAGCAGCCGAAGCCCTGCAATCTTGGCGACCGACACACGGCATGCATTGCCCGCCATGCCGTGCGCATATCGGACATCTCCTACAGATAGGCCAGAACCACCGATCAAGTTCCGCTGAACTTCCTCAAAGCACTGGCTTCACACTCAGTACATTCATTGCACACAGGCAAATGACCATGCCCAATGCCTGCGCCCCAAGACGCGGCGTGGTGCTGCTCGACACTCGCGCACACACCCCCGACCACGAGCATGCCGTACACCTGAAGCTTGCCGATGGCCTGGCCCGCCTGCTGGGCTGCCCGCACGTGCAACCCGACCGGCCACCAAGCGCCACCGATGGCTACTACTACCTGCCCACCGAAACCTTGGTCGATCCCAAGCGTCATGCCGCCCTGGGCATCTGCAGCGAGCAGGACCTGTTCGGCGGCCTGGTCGCACACCCCTACATGGCGACCAAGGCAATTTCCCACCCGCTGCCGGCCGGAGCCAGTTTCCCGCCGGGGTGGACCGATGCCTTCGCCCGGCAAGCCAGCGACGCCCTGCTGCGCGGCTACACCGTGTTCAGCAAGGCCGATGCGCGCACCGCCGCACAGCTGTTACTGACGGACGGCCCGTTGCGAATCAAGCCGGTACTGGCCTGCGCAGGCCGTGGGCAACAGGTCATCACCACCGCGGATGCGCTGGAACCGCTGCTGGCCGAGATGGATGACCAGGACCTTGCGCTATGGGGCTTGGTGCTTGAGGAAGACCTGAGCGAAGTGCAAACCTTCAGCGTCGGCCAGGTACGCGTCGCCGGCCTGACCTGCAGTTATCACGGTACCCAGCAACTGACCCACGACCACCAGGGCACGGAAGTGTATGGCGGCTCCGACCTGGTAGTTGTGCGCGGTGACTACCAGGCACTGCTGCAACTGCCGCTGGACGAACCGCTGCGCCTGGCCATCAACCAGGCGATAGCCTACGAACAGGCCGCCGAGCAGCACTTCCCCGGCTTCATCGCCTCACGACGCAACTACGACATCGCCCGCGGCGTGAACCCACAGGGCCACCTGCGCAGCGGCGTACTCGAACAATCCTGGCGCCTGGGCGGTGCCAGCAGTGCCGAGCTGCTGGCGTTGCAGGCGTTCGCCGACGACCCGGCATTGCAACGGGTGCGTGCCTCCACCCATGAAGTGTTCGGCACCCCCGAACTGCCCACTGACGCCACCCTCTTCTACCAAGGAAACGACAGTGAACTCGGACAACTCAGCAAATTTGCGCGGATTCGCGAACATGACCATTCAGAGTGAAACCGTTGAACTGCAGGTCGAGGACGACAGCATCGTCGGCACCCTGGTCAGCCCCGGCAGCAAGATGCCGGGCATCCTCTTCGTCCACGGCTGGGGCGGCAGCCAGCAACGCGACCTGGCACGCGCGCGGCAAATCACCGGGCTGGGCTGCGTGTGCATGACCTTTGACCTGCGCGGCCACGAAAAAACCGAAAGCCAGCGGCTGACGGTCACCCGCGAACAGAACCTGACCGACCTGCTGGTTGCCTATGACCGCCTGGTAAGCCACCCAGCCGTCGACACCGGTGCCATCGCCATCATCGGCAGCAGCTATGGCGGCTACCTGGCCACCCTGCTGACCCGCGAACGGCCGGTCAAATGGCTGGCGTTGCGGGTGCCCGCCATGTACTGGGACGACGAATGGAACCTGCCCAAGCAAACCCTCGACCGGCAACGGCTGAACGCCTACCGCCAGCGGCCGCTCGGCCCGTCGGACAACCGCGCACTGGCAGCCTGCGCCGAATTCGAGGGCGATGTACTGCTGGTGGAGTCCGAGCAGGACGACTACGTACCGCACAGCACACTGATGAGCTACCGCTCGGCATTCGTCAGTGCCCATTCACTCACCCACCGCATGGTCGACGGTGCCGACCATGCATTGTCCAGCGAAGAGAGCCAGAAAGCCTACAGTTCGATCCTGGCGGCATGGGTAAGCGAAATGGTCATCGGCGCCCGCCTGGATCGCTACCCGCACTATGCGCCCTGGTATGCCTGAGGCTCACCCACCTGGCAATGCAGGCCGCCATCGGCGCCGCGCACCAGGCTGCGCAGGGTCTGGTAGGCAGCAAAGTTGACGCCTCTGGCCTGGTACCGACCAAGCAGTTCGAGGAATGGCTCCTCGACGAAATGCACGGCCGCTGACGACCACGCTTGTCGAGACTGCCATTGCAGGTACTGAAGCACCCGGCTGCCGTCGTCGCTGGCCTGAATACTGACACCCTGCAGCCCTTCACAACGCGCAGCCAGCTCTTCGCTGCGTGCCACCAGCGCTTGGGCCAGCGCCTGCTGGAACTTGCCAGGCACTTCAAATTCGATCATCTGGGTAAACCACAGGGCTCGGGATGTTGCCGTCATGAACGGTCTCCTGGCGACGGACGCGTACAGCGCGATGCCGAGCAGGGTAAAACCTCAAGTAAAGTCAAGGTCAAGCGGTTTTCCGCACCGGGAACGCTCCCGCGCCCTAACCCGATACCGCGAAGCGCCGCCGGTAATCACTCGGGGTCAGGCCGGTGATGCGCTGAAACACCTTGCGAAACGCACTTGGGTCCTGATAACCGACGCCCCAGGCGATCTGCTCGACATTGCGCCGGGTGAACTCCAGCAAGCGGCACGCCCGCCCTACCCTCACCTGCTGGCAGTATTCGGTCGGCCGTAGCCCCGTGGCAGCACGAAAACGCCGCAGAAAGGTGCGTTCCTCCAGCCCCGCGCACGCAGCCATGCCGGCAAGGTCCGCGTCCTGCCCACCGTTGCCCTGCAACCAGTGCTGCACTTTCAGCACCGCGTCATCACCATGGTCCAGGCGTGGATTGAACACTGCACCAGGCAGCGGCGCCGTGACCGGATCGACCGCAAGGTAGCGGGCAGTTTCCCGCGCCACCGTCGCGCCCATGAAACGCTCCAGCAAGCGCAAGCCCAGGTCGGTCCAGGCCATCAGCCCAGCCGAGGTGACGATGTCGCCATCGTCCAGCAATGGTTGCTGGGCCTCGACCCGCACCTTGGGAAAACGCTGGGCAAGAGAATGCACGTAGTTCCAGTGGGTGCAGGCCGGGCGCCCGTCGAGCAGGCCACTGGCGGCGATGAAGAACACCCCGATGCACACCGATGCCAGCACCGTGCCATGCCTGTGCAACTGGCATAACGACGCGCGATGGCGCTCAAGCAGGTCACCCTGCGGTGCCGACTCCAGGCTCGGGGGAATGATCAGCACCCGCAGGTTGGACTCGACAGCAGGCACGCTCTCAGGGGCAGGCTGCAACTGCCCCGCTTCGTCCGCCTGCCAGTAGCTGATCCGCACCGATGGCAACTTGACGGCCCCCAGTTCGGACGCCACCCGGTTGGCCACCAGGAACAGGTCGGCCAGCCCATGCACGGCAGCACGCTGCGCGCCGGGGTACAGCAGCAGGCCGATGTCCAGGCTGGCGGGGTTGTCAGTTTTTGCCTGCATAGTGTCGTTCGCGCCAATCCTCAGGTCAGTGCACACAGCCTATAACTAACGTCATCCAACGACTACTGCCACAGGAGGCAGCATGAGCAACCAGGCGCTGATCATCATCGACATCCAGAACGACTATTTCCCGGGCGGCAAATGGACCCTCGAGGGCGCCGACCAGGCGGCCGACAACGCTGCCCGCCTGCTCGCAGCGGCGCGTCAACGGGGCGACCTGGTGGTACATGTGCGCCATGAGTTCGAGAGCGCCGACGCGCCGTTCTTCGCGCCAGGCTCGCTGGGCGCGGCGATCCATGCGAAGGTCGAGCCTCGGGCCGACGAGCCGGTGGTGCTCAAGCACAAGGTCAACGCCTTCCTCGGCACCGACCTGAAGCACACGCTGGACCGCCATGGCGTCGAGGCCCTGACCATCGTCGGCAGCATGAGCCACATGTGCATCGACGCCGCCACCCGGGCCGCGGCCGACCTGGGTTACGAGGTGACCGTGGCGCACGACGCCTGTGCCACGTTGCCGCTGGAGTTCGATGGCAAGCAGGTGCCAGCAGCGCAGGTGCATGATTCGGCGATGGCGGCGTTGGCGTTTGCCTATGCCAAGGTGGTCAGGACCGATGAGTTGATAGGAGACTGACCGCGAGCCTTGGGTTGCCCATACGAGCCTCATCGCCGGCAAGCCAGCTCCCACAGGTCCACCTTCAGGCTCGGAGCCAGTGGGAGAACCTGCGGAAGCTGGCTGCCGGCGATGAGGCACTGAAGGCAGCAACACCTCTCGATCAAATCACCACATTGCGCACAAACCGCACCGCCACCGCCCCATCGTTGCGATAGGCATACCGGCAGTTGCTGGGAAACACATGGAACTGCCCGACCTGCAGGCGATGCTCGACCCCTTCGATAATCAGCGTCAGTTGCCCTTGCGCCACATAGATCTGCTCGCTCCAGCCCTCGGCATCAGCCTCGCTGGAATAGCGCTCGCCCGGCGCCAGGGTCCATTCCCACAGCTCCACCTCGCGCCGCGCCACACTGCTACCCAGCAGCACCGCCCGGCTCTGCGGGTGTTCGCCGGCCCAGGCCAACTCTTCGATGCGCCCGGGGTCACGCTGGTCAGGTGCCTGGATCAGGGTACTGAAAGCCACGCCCAAGGCTTCGGCAATCAGGTCAAGAGTAGTCAGGCTGACATTCTTTTCGCCCGCCTCGATCGCCACAAGCATGCGCCGGCTGACCCCGGAGCGCTCCGCCAGCATCGTCTGGCTCATGCCCGCGGCGTTGCGCAGGCTGCGTACATTGAGGCTGACATGTTGCAGCACCGATGCCCGGTGCGAGGAATCTTTGTGCACTATATTGCTCACTGGTCGGTATTGCGCAGTATACTGCCCACTTTGCGGCGATTGTGCGCCGCCCTCTCCGAGTGCGCAAGACCATGAACCAGCCCAGCAACAAGCCAACCCCTGCCATAACCTTTCGCCTGAGCAAGGCCGAACTGGTGCTGGTGTTCATCACCATGCTGTGGGGCGGCACTTTCCTGCTGGTGCACAACGTGATGACCGTCAGCGGCCCGATGTTCTTCGTCGGCCTGCGCTTCGCTGCAGCCGCGCTGTTCGTCGGAGTGGTCTCGGCGCGGGCGCTGCCTGGGCTGACCTTCACCGAACTGAAGGCCGGCATGCTGATCGGGGTGTCGATCATGCTCGGCTACGGCCTGCAGACCATGGGCCTGCAAACCATCAGCAGCAGCCAGTCGGCGTTCATCACCGCGCTGTACGTACCATTCGTGCCGCTGCTGCAATGGCTGGTGCTGGGCCGGCGCCCCGGCCTGATGCCCAGCATTGGTATCGGCCTGGCGTTCATCGGCCTGATGCTGCTGGCCGGCCCGGAGGGGGGCAGCCTGCACTTCAGCGAAGGCGAGCTGGTAACCCTGGTCAGCGCCGTGGCCATTGCCGGCGAAATCATCCTGATCAGCCGCTACGCCGGCCAGGTCGATGTGCGCCGGGTCACCGTGGTGCAACTGGCGACCGCCTCGCTGCTGGCGTTCCTGATGATCGTGCCGACCCAGGAGCGCATCCCCGACTTTTCCTGGCTGCTGCTGGCCAGTGCCGTGGGCCTGGGCGCCATGAGCGCGGTGATCCAGGTGGCAATGAACTGGGCGCAGAAGTCGGTCTCGCCCACCCGCGCCACCCTCATCTATGCCGGCGAACCGGTATGGGCCGGGATCGTCGGGCGCATCGCCGGTGAGCGCCTGCCGGGCGTGGCACTGCTCGGTGGCCTGCTGATCGTGATCGCGGTGGTGGTAAGCGAACTCAAGGTGCGCCGCCCGCGCGAGGTGGCCGAAGCACGGGAAGCGCAGGGTGAAGGCGAGCGCCAGGCTGGCCTGTAAAGCCGCCAACTACGACTATGCTTTGTAAGAATCTGTTATAAAAAAACAGCTTGTCACAGCCTGTTTGTAGGATTCTGCGACAGCTTGCGTGTTGGTGATCAACCCCTCGGCACGTATGATTCTTTGCAAACTTCTCCAGAATAGAACGCTATGTCATTGATAGTGCTATTGCTTCTGCCGTTCGTGGGCAGTTGCCTGGCAGCCGTGCTGCCGCACAACGCACGTAACGCGGAGTCCATTCTCGCCGGGCTCGTGGCCCTGGTCGGCACTGTCCAGGTAGCACTGCTGTACCCTCAGGTTGCCCACGGCGGCGTGATTCGCGAAGAATTCCTCTGGCTGCCCAGCCTGGGGTTGAACCTGGTGCTGCGCATGGACGGCTTCGCCTGGCTGTTCTCGCTGCTGGTGCTGGGCATCGGTACGCTGGTGTCGCTGTATGCCCGCTATTACATGTCGCCACAAGACCCGGTGCCGCGCTTCTTCGCCTTCTTCCTCGCCTTCATGGGCGCCATGCTCGGCCTGGTGATCTCCGGCAACCTGATCCAGCTGGTGTTCTTCTGGGAACTCACCAGCCTGTTCTCGTTCCTGCTGATCGGCTACTGGCACCACCGTGCCGACGCCCGCCGCGGCGCCTACATGGCGCTGATGGTCACGGGCGCGGGCGGCTTGTGCCTGCTGGTGGGTGCCCTGCTGCTCGGCCATGTGGTCGGCAGCTACGACCTGGACAAGGTCCTGGCTGCCGGCAACACCATCCGCCAGCATGCGCTGTACCCGGTGCTGCTGCCACTGATCCTCATTGGCGCCCTGAGCAAGAGCGCACAATTCCCCTTCCAGTTCTGGCTGCCCCATGCCATGGCAGCGCCCACTCCGGTATCGGCCTATCTGCACTCGGCGACCATGGTCAAGGCCGGGGTGTTCCTGCTCGCGCGCCTGTGGCCGGTGCTGTCGGGCAGCGAGGAGTGGTTCTGGATAGTCGGCGGTGCCGGCGCTCTCACCCTCCTGCTCGGCGCCTTCGCCGCCATGTTCCAGAACGACCTCAAGGGCCTGCTGGCGTACTCGACCATCAGCCACCTGGGCCTGATTACCCTGCTGCTGGGTCTGAACAGCCCGCTGGCCGCCGTCGCGGCGGTGTTCCACATTCTCAACCACGCCACCTTCAAGGCCTCGTTGTTCATGGCCGCCGGCATCATCGACCACGAAAGCGGTACCCGTGACATCCGCCGCCTCAGCGGGCTGATACGCCTGGTGCCATACACCGCCACCCTGGCCATGGTGGCCAGCGCGTCGATGGCCGGCGTGCCGCTGATGAACGGTTTCCTGTCCAAGGAAATGTTCTTCGCCGAAACGGTGTTCATCAGCTCCACTGCCTGGGTCGAGGCCACGCTGCCGGTCATCGCCACCCTGGCCGGCACCTTCAGCGTGGCCTATGCCCTGCGTTTCACCGTCGATGTGTTCTTCGGCCCCACTGCGCAGGACCTCCCGCACACCCCGCACGAACCGCCACGCTGGATGCGTGCGCCGGTCGAACTGCTGGTGCTTACCTGCCTGGTGGTGGGCATCTTCCCTGCCCAGTCGGTAGGCCCGCTGCTGGCCGCCGCCGCCCTGCCGGTGGTGGGCGGCACCCTGCCGGAATACAGCCTGGCCATCTGGCATGGCTGGAACGCGCCGCTGATCATGAGCCTGGTGGCCATGAGCGGCGGTATCGTGCTGTACCTGTTACTGCGCAAGCAACTGCGCCTGGGCCGCTTCCCCTACCCGCCGGTGATGGAGCGTTTCAACGGCAAGCGCCTGTTCGAACACGGCCAGGTGCAACTGATGCTGCTGGCGCGGCGCATCGAGCGCCTGCTCACCAGCCGCCGCCTGCAGTCGCAGCTGTTCATGCTGGTGCTCGCCGCCTTCCTCGCCGGCCTCACCCCCATGCTCTACAGCGGCCTGAGCTGGGGCGACCGGCCGAAGATTCCCGGCTCGGGCGTATTCGTCGCGCTGTGGCTGATCGCCATTGCCTGCGCCATCGGCGCCGCCTACCAGGCCAAGTATCACCGTTTGGCGGCGTTGATCATGGTCAGCGTCTGCGGCCTGATGACCTGCATCACCTTCGTCTGGTTCTCCGCGCCTGACCTGGCCCTGACCCAGTTGGTAGTGGAAGTGGTCACCACCGTGCTGATCCTGCTCGGCCTGCGCTGGCTGCCGCGGCGGATCGAAGGCGTATCGCCGCTGCCGGGCAGCCTGGAGCGTGCGCGCATGCGTCGCCTGCGCGACCTGCTGCTGGCGGTGCTGGTAGGCGGCGGCATGGCCCTGCTGTCCTATGCAATGCTCACCCGGCCCACGCCGAACGACATTTCCTCGTTCTACCTGAGCCGGGCACTGCCCCAGGGCGGTGGCACCAACGTGGTCAATGTCATGCTGGTCGACTTCCGTGGTTTCGATACCCTCGGTGAAATCACCGTGCTGGTGGCCGTTGCGCTGACCGTGTTCGCCCTGCTGCGGCGCTTCCGCCCGCCGAAGGAAAGCATGCAACTGCCGGCGCAGCAGCGTCAGCTGGCACCCGACGTGGTCACCGACCTGATCAACCCGCGGCATGCCACTGACACCGCCCTGGGCTTCATGATGGTGCCCGCGGTGCTGGTGCGCCTGCTGCTGCCGATCGCCCTGCTGGTGTCGATGTACCTGTTCATGCGTGGCCACAACCAGCCCGGTGGCGGCTTCGTTGCGGGCCTGGTGATGTCGGTGGCGTTCATCCTGCAGTACATGGTGGCCGGCACCCAGTGGGTCGAGGCGCAGATGAGCCTGCGCCCGCTGCGCTGGATGGGTACCGGGCTGCTGTGCGCAACCCTGACCGGCGCGGGCGCCATGCTGCTGGGCTACCCGTTCCTCACCACCCACACCGCCCACCTGCACCTGCCGTTGCTCGGCGATGTGCATGTGGCCAGCGCGCTGTTCTTCGATGTCGGCGTGTTCACCGTGGTGGTCGGCTCGACCCTGCTGATCCTCACTGCCCTGGCGCACCAGTCGGTGCGCGCCTACCGCCCGGGCAACCCGGCGAAAACCAGCCAAGCAGGAGCCGCCTGATGGAAGAAGTGATTGCAGTTGCCATCGGCGTGCTGGCCGCCTCGGGGGTGTGGCTGATCCTGCGCCCGCGGACCTATCAGGTAATCATGGGCCTGTGCCTGTTGTCGTACGGGGTCAACCTGTTCATCTTCAGCATGGGCAGCCTGTTCATCGGCAAGGAACCAATCATCAAGGACGGCGTGCCCCAGGACCTGCTGCACTACACCGACCCACTGCCGCAAGCCCTGGTGCTCACCGCCATCGTCATCAGCTTCGCCATGACCGCGCTGTTCCTGGTGGTGTTGCTGGCCTCGCGCGGTCTGACCGGTACCGACCACGTGGATGGCCGGGAGCGTGACGAATGAGTGGCATGAGCCAATTGATCATCGCGCCTATCCTGCTGCCCCTGGTGACGGCGGCAGTGATGTTGCTGCTGGGCGAGAAACACCGGCAGACAAAAGCCCGGCTGAACCTGCTGTCGACCTTCGCCGGCCTGGCCATCGCGGTCAGCCTGCTACTGTGGGTGCGCACCCAGGGCCAGGCGGAATCGATCGGTGTCTACCTGCCAGGCAACTGGCCGGCGCCGTTCGGCATCGTGCTGGTGGTCGACCACCTGTCGGCCCTGCTGCTGACCCTCACCGGCATCATCGGCTTCAGTGCCCTGCTGTTTGCCCGCGCCCGCTGGGACGGTGCCGGGGCCAGTTTCCACGCACTGTTCCAGATCCAGCTGATGGGCCTGTACGGCGCTTTCCTCACCGCCGACCTGTTCAACCTGTTCGTGTTCTTCGAGGTGCTGCTGGCCGCTTCCTATGGCCTGCTGCTGCATGGCTCTGGCCGCGCCCGGGTGCGTGCCGGCCTGCACTACATTGCCATCAACCTGTTCGCCTCGTCGCTGTTCCTGATCGGCGCAGCGATGCTCTATGGCGTGACCGGCACCCTGAACATGGCCGACCTGGCCTTGAAGATTCCGCTGGTGCCGGAGGCCGACCGTGGCCTGCTACACGCCGGCGCGGCGATTCTGGCCATGGCCTTCCTGGTCAAGGCCGGTATCTGGCCGCTGAACTTCTGGCTGGTGCCGGCCTATGCCTCGGCCAGTGCGCCGGTGGCTGCGCTGTTCGCCATCATGACCAAGGTCGGCCTGTATGCCGTGCTGCGCCTGTGGACACTGCTGTTCTCCGGGCAGGCCGGGGCCTCTGCGCACTTCGGTGGTGAATGGCTGGTATATGGTGGCCTGGTCACCCTGGCGGTGGCGGCGGTGTCAATCCTGGCCGCACAGCGCCTGGAGCGCATGGCCGCACTCAGCATCCTGGTTTCGGCCGGCACTCTGCTCGGCGCCGTCGGTTTCGCTCAATCGGCGCTGACAGGTGCCGCCTTGTTCTACCTGGTCAACTCGACCCTGGCGCTGTGCGCTCTGTTCCTGCTCGCCGAACTGGTCGAACGTTCACGTTCGGCCAACGAGGCGCCACTTGAGGACGAAGAAGGCACCATGCCGCCACCGTTGGAATCACTGCACCCGCCCAAGGGCATCAACCTCGATGACGAGCAGAAGGTGGTGATCGGCCAGATCATCCCGTGGACCATGGCCTTCCTCGGCATGAGCTTCATCGCCTGCGCCCTGCTGATCATCGGCATGCCGCCACTGTCGGGCTTTGTCGGCAAGCTCAACCTGATCAGCGCACTGTTCAACCCGCAGGGGCTGGGCGTACCTGCCGAGCAGCCGCTGGGCACGGCGGGGTGGGGCCTGGTGGCGTTGCTGATCCTGTCTGGCATGGCTTCGCTGATCGCCTTCGGCCGCGTCGGCATCCAGCGCTTCTGGAAGCCTGAGGAACGCCCTTCGCCGGTGCTGCGCCGCTACGAATGCCTCCCCATTGTCATCCTGTTGGGCCTGTGCATCATCCTCAGCTTCAAGGCCGAGCCGCTTTTGCGCTACACCCAGGACACCGCCGCCAGCCTGCAGGCGCCTGAAGCCTATATCGAAGCGGTGATGGCCGCCCGGCCGATTCCTGGCCCCACCTCGCTCGACGTACAGGTGCAGCCATGAATCGACTGTTCCCCGCACCGCTGTTATCGGTTTCGCTGTTTGGCCTGTGGCTGCTGCTGAACCTTTCGGTCAGCCCCGGCAACCTCTTGCTGGCAGCCGCGCTTGGCGTGCTGGCGCCGCTGCTGATGGCACCGCTGCGCCCGCAGCATGCCCATGTACGGCGGCCGCTGGCCATCGCCCGGCTGGTTGCCCGGGTCGGCATCGATGTGATCATGTCCAACCTGCTGGTTGCCCGTGGCGTGCTGCGCGCCGGCAAGCAGCCACCCCGCTCGGCGTTCGTGCACATTCCACTGGCCCTGCGCGACCCGCATGGCCTGGCGGCGTTGTCGATGATTACCACGGTGGTGCCCGGCACGGTCTGGTCCGAGCTGGCGCTGGACCGCAGCGTGTTGCTGCTGCATGTGTTCGACCTGGACAATGAGGCGGCCTTCATCCAGCACTTCAAGGACACCTACGAACGCCCGCTGATGGAGATTTTCCAATGACAGGCCTGCTCGCCAATGCTGTCCTCGCCAGCCTGTTCATCTTCGCCCTGGCCATGGCCCTGGCACTTATCCGGCTGTTCCGCGGCCCGTCCGCCCAGGACCGGGTGCTGGCGCTGGACTACCTGTACATCCTGGCCATGCTGACCATGCTGGTACTGGGAATCCGTTATGCCAGTGACACCTACTTCGAAGGTGCCCTGCTGATTGCGCTGTTCGGTTTCGTTGGCTCGTTTGCCCTGGCCAAGTTCCTGCTGCGCGGTGAGGTGATCGAATGACTGAAACCCTGCAACTCCCCTTCTGGCTGGAGCTGGTCGTTGCCGCGCTGCTGCTGACCGGCAGCCTGTTTGCCCTGATCGGTGCCGTGGGCCTGTTGCGGCTGAAGGACTACTTCCAGCGCATGCACCCGCCGGCATTGGCCTCGACGATTGGTGCCTGGTGCGTGGCACTGGCTTCGATCATCTATTTTTCCTGGCTCAAGGAAGCCCCGGTGCTGCACGCCTGGTTGATTCCGATCCTGCTGTCGATCACCGTACCGGTGACCACGCTGTTGCTGGCCCGGGCAGCGCTGTTCCGCAAGCGCATGGCGAAAGAGCCGGTACCTGAAGAAGTCAGCAGCGGCCGCGATCGCGGTAACTGAAAAGTCGCCGCCTCACCCTTGGGCCAGGCGCTGCAACTCGCGCCGGACCATGGCGGCATAAGGCGGCGGGCCAAGGCGATACAATTCGCCTGCCACCCAGTTCAACCAGGCGCCTTGCAGCTCTTCGCGCCTGGCCACCAAACGCTCGGCCTCGGCCACGGCATCCGCGTGATGCTGCCGATGAAACTCGGCACGTGTTGCGGGCGTATCGTCACTGAGGGTCATTCACTGGCCTTGAAGGTGGTCAGCTCACCTTTGCGCCATTTGGCAACCTTGCCGGTCACCGCCTTGAGCAATTTGCCCAGGCCTTCCTGCACTTGCTGCTGCGCGGCGAATACAAGCATCACACCGTGGCCTTCACGGAACACGATGCCCTCGCCTTCGGGCACCGACACGAAGGCATAGTCGCCCACGCCATATACGTTCAGCTTGATTTCACGAAAGCGCATTTCCAGCTTGCCGCCTTCCCGGCTGGGCAGAACGGCGGCGCGAAAATGGTCGCCAACCTTCAGTTCCAATCGCTGCTTGTCATCGACGACCAATGCGCTTTCGGTGTCGATTTCGGCCATGTACAGGCCTTCGGGACTCTGTTCGGTGACATAGACGAAGCGGCCCTGAAACAGCTGGGCCAATTTACCGCGCAAGTCGCCCAAGGCGAACAACGCATGGGTATCAAGAGTGCTGACTGCCAATGAAGTAATCCTCAACCGGTTACAACCCGCCCTCACCCAAGCTCGGTGAGACACGGTCATTTCTTATCGATAGGCGAAAAGAGTAATAAAGCGATATGCGAAATGTCTGTGCACGCTGGCGATGCAGTGTGCAGGAATCTTTACTCTGGCTTGCCAGATCTGGCCTCAAATACAGGCTTTCGGCATATTCCCGATTCGGGAAGCTTAATGTCTGACAGCAAAACCGCCAGAAAAGATGCGGCAGGCAATGCCAGAGCGCGTGAGAGCGGGCCCTGCAATCCATCAGCGCATTACTGGGGGAAGAATATGCACGAAAACACCGAAATTCGTCGAGAGGCAAAGTACATTTCTTACAGAAGAACGCCCTGAACAACACCCTGTTTGCTCACCGGTAGCATTCACGGCGCTCAGGCTGCCAGGCCCTTCTTCAACTGCTGCTGCCAGGCGGCCTGGCACTCCAGTGCTTCCTCTCGCGTGGCGAATGGGGTACCACGGCGTTCGCCATTGACCAGCACCACCCAGCAGATGGGTTTACCCAGCGCCCGCAGTGTGGCGGGCACACCCGAACCAATCATCACGGCTACATCGACCCGGCTATTCATCATTCCCTCCGGAATTTAATTAGCACCCTAACGATAAAGCCATGATACGCCTGCGTACGGCGCGGAAACAGTGCATCCCGGTACATCAGTGTTACGTACGGGGCAACAAAACCGCCGCTGGAACGAAACGCAAAAAGCCCCAGGGATCGCTCCGTGGGGCTTGGCACACCGCGCGGGGTTACACCTGGCGCTGGTGGCGGTCGAGCTGCTCGTGGCGCTCCTGGGCTTCGATGCAGTACTTGGTGGTCGGGCTGATCAGCAGACGCTTCAGGCCGATCGGCTCACCGCTGTCATCGCACCAGCCAAAGCTTTCGTCGGCAATGCGGTCCAGGGCCATTTCCAGCTGCGGCAGCAGGCGCTGGTCACGGTCGATGGCATTCACCAGCCAGCTACGCTCTTCCTCGACCGAAGCCACGTCGGCAGGATCCGACGGGGTGTCCAGGCCTTCGATGGTGGCTCGGCTCAGCTCGATGCGTTCATGGGTTTCGACTTTCATCGCCTGCAGCAGGCCAGCGAAGAAAGCCAGCTGGTCAGCGTTCATGTAGTCATCGGCCGACATGGCCAGCAACTGTTCCTTGGTCATCGATTTCTCTATGAAAATATGTGCATTTGGGCGATTCGGGTGCCGCCGACGCCTTGGCATCGGCAGCGGAATTCTTCAAGCGCCAACCGGCACTCTTTTACAGGGGGCGGCAGTCTAAGGCGCCGCGTCGCGTGGAGCAACTGCAATTGGGTGCGAATTTGCTTCCAGTGCCCACATTCCGCCAGTCGGCGCCCTCTGCTCTGGCTCTGGCTCTGGCTCTTGATCTTGATCTTGATCTTGATCTTGATCTTGATCTTGATCTTGATCTTCGCGACTTCAGGAGGCCGAGCAGAGGTCTTGCGGAGGGAGGTGACGGGCAT
>NZ_JADLJS010000065.1 GCF_015680405.1 Pseudomonas pudica | reverse complement strand
CCCACAGGTACTGCGCAAGATTCTGGGCATGCGCTGTACCTGTGGGAGCTGGCTTGCCGGCGATGGGGCGCAAAGCGCCCCAATACAACGATTCAACATGTACCGATGATGACCCCCTGCTCGCGCAGCCCCTCCAGCAACGCCAACCCCTCCTCCACAGCACCGCCCAACGCCTGCAACCGCGCCCGCCCACTGCCCTGTTCCAGCGCCAGCAACCGGTACGCCAGCGGCGCCAGGCGCGCGAAGCGCACTTTCAACTCCGCATCGCGATAGACCAGCAACAAGGTCGGCGTCTCTGGCGCGATCGCTGGCTGGTAATCCGCCCCGATCCGCTCCACTGGCCAGCGGTAGGCCAACACCCGTGCCACGCACGACAACAGTGGCTCCCCTTCCAGCAGGTCGCCTGCCGGGTCGTGGGCCGGGTCCTCGGCATCGCTCAGATACAACTGAGCCTCGACCCACTCATAGTGCGCCAGCTCCAGCTGCCAGGGTGCATCCAGCTCGACACCCTGCAGGTAGTCGACGAACGCCTCGGCAATCTCGGTGAACAACGGGGTCTGGCTGCGATAGTTGGCATAGAAATCTCGCACTCGCGCATGCCAGCGCTGTTCGCCCAACGCCTGGCGCATCACCGGAAAACTGCCGGCCAGCAAACCTTCGATAGCACCATAGAACAGCTCACGGTAAATCTTCAGCCGCCGGGCCTCTATGCCAGGCGGCGGCGCATTGCGCTGCGGGTCACGCAGGTGCCGGGCCAAGGTGTACTGCTGCTCACGCAAGGTCTCATTCATTTGCATGCCCTCCCGAAACACGCTGCACAGTGCGGATGCGCGCCGTTTCGGCGAGCAGTTCGGCCAGCGGCGGGTAGTTGAAATCACGCTCGAGCACGGTCGGTTGC
Organism: Pseudomonas pudica; assembly: GCF_015680405.1. Classification (GTDB taxonomy): domain Bacteria; phylum Pseudomonadota; class Gammaproteobacteria; order Pseudomonadales; family Pseudomonadaceae; genus Aquipseudomonas; species Aquipseudomonas pudica. The sequence goes on along the minus strand of NZ_JADLJS010000065.1, from coordinate 17,332 downwards.
ACACCGAAACGCGCACAGGCGACCGCGTACAGCGCCCACACATCTTCCTTCACCGCAGCCCCGTGGGTGTCTACCTTGAGGTCCGGCGCTTCATCGTAATGGCCAGCCACGTGCATGCCGGTCACTCGCGCCTGGGGCAAGCCCGCAAGGAATTCGCGGGCGTCGTAACCGTGGTTGCAGGCATTGACGAACACATTGTTGACGTCCAGCAGCAAGTCGCAGTCGGCCTCATCAAGTACCGCACGGATGAAATCGAGTTCGCTCATCGCCTGGTACGGCGCGGCGTAGTAGCTGATGTTTTCCACGGCAATGCGCCGTTCCAGGTATTCCTGGGCCTGGCGAATCCGCGCGGCCACATGGCGCACCGCTTCGTCGGTAAATGGAATGGGCATCAGGTCGTACAGGTGCCCGTCATCACTGCAGTAGCTCAGGTGCTCGCTGTACAGGCGTACCTGATGGCGATCGAGAAACTGGCGGGTCTGGCCAAGAAAATGTCGGTCCAGCGGCTCGCTGCCACCCAGCGACAACGATAGCCCGTGGCAGGTAATGGCAAAACGCTCGGCCAGTTGCGACAACCCCTTGCCGTAGGCACCACCTACGGCAATCCAGTTTTCCGGTGCGCATTCGAGAAAGTCCACGGCGCCAGTTTCCATGGCCAGCAGTTCCGGCAACAGGCCGCGGCGCAGGCCGAGCCCGACCCGTAAAGGTACAGGGGACAAAGATGTGGGGTGCATGAACAGGTCTCCGCAACAGGCACAACGCCCCGCCTGACCAGCAGGAGGGGCGTTGCGCGGTTAGTGGGGCAGAAGGTCAGGGCTTGCCGGTCAGGTGGCTGAACAAGCCCTCGGGCATGGTCTTGCCATTGGCCTGGTAGATCGCCTTGAGGTGATCTGCGGCTTCCTGTTCGGAGATGAAGCCATCATGGTTGCGGTCGATCTTGTCGAAGTCGCCGGCGCGGTCCTTGGCCACCACCAGGAACTCGTCGCGCGAGACCTTGCCGTCGTGGTTGCTGTCGGTCTTGGCGAACGAAGCATCACCACACTTGCCCTCGCCGCACTTGCCCTCACCACATTTGCCTTCGCCCTGGGTGGCCTTGCCGCTGCCACCACATTTGCCTTCACCACACTTGCCCTCGCCGGCCACCTTGGCCGAAGCCAGCTGGTAACCCTGGGCCAACGGCTCGACGGCAAAGGCGCTGCTGCTCAATGCCATGCTGCCGATCAGGGCAGCGCCGAGCAGGCCGAGGGTGTTTCGTACTTGAGTCATGGTGTTGCTCCACTGTGGTTGGAATGTGGAGCCATTAGGCCGTTGCGGTATGTCGTGGATGTATCGCGCGGGGTGCGGTTTTGTATGGGAATGGGTCAGCGGCGTGGGCAGATACAGTGGGATACACAACGGCCCCAAGGCGCCTCGGGGCCGTTGTGCAGGGTCAGTCTTCCAGCGGCTTGGGTGGTGCGGCCGGCTTGGCGGTTTTGCCAGGCTTGCTGTCCTTGGCCTTGGGTTCCGGTGCCGCCGCAGCCACAGGCTCCGGCGCCGTCACGGCTTTTTCGCTGGCGGGCAGATCATCGACCGCCTTGAGGATCACCTGCGGGTCGATGGCCTCGCCCTCCTCGTCGTCCTTGAGCATGTGCCGCTCACCGTCCTTGCCCACCAGGATCACCTTGGTGCCTTTGCTGGCACCCAGCTTCAACTCGCGGATCAGGGCCATGGTGGTCTGCTGCTCGAGGTTCTTGTCCTCACGCTTGCCCATCATGTTGGCAACGCTGTACAGCACCAGGTTGCGCTCTTTGAAGGCGGCCTGGGTGGCCGGGTCCTTGAGGGCCTCGTTCAACCCGCGCAAGGTCGGGTCGGCGCTGCTGGGCGCAATAACGACCAAGGGCCTGGCCTTGCCCAGTTCCTTGGCCAGCGGCGCGTCACTGTCGGCAGCAAACACAGGGCCGACGAGCGCGAGCAAGGTGGCGAGGGTCAGTGACCGGACGAGCATGCGTATCTCCTTATTCTCTCGATAAACCAAAAGACTACAGATCAGGGAGAAAGATCCGACGAGCGAGCGTAAACCAGCAAAAGGCCTTCATGTTTGAATGAACAGTAACCGGCGGTTACCAAATGCGATCACTCCCCATCCCGAGCCCCAAAAAACATCTGTCGCTTGTAACTTGAGCATAGTCCAATGCGCCCTCGTCATGCCCATCGTTGCAAAGCTTCGATGGTCAGTTGAAGCTCGGCCTGCTCGGTCCACTGCCTGGCTTCCGCCATCACTCTGGCGGCGTTCCCAGCACCATCTTCCGCCAATTGGTCCTGGAGACGCTGCGGTATTTCCAGTTCGCGTACGTAACGCTTCTCGAGATACTTTCTCCAGAATGGTTGCTGGAGCATCCAGGCTGCTATCGATTCGACTGTCTCATTACGCCTTACCTGATCACCCGCACGTGCCACCGAAGCGACGTCCAGGTCCGGGATCCCGGCGTGGAGCATGCTCCGTGCATTGCCCGGCAGGTCCAGCTCCTCGCGCAAGCGGATCGAGTAGGCCAGCGCCCATTCGATCGACTCGTTGCCCGCACCTGCAGCCTCAGCCTCGCGCAATGCGATGAATTCGACCTCCCGTTGCCTCCACAGCCGCCGCGCCAGTGTCACCAGAACTCGCTCCTGGCTGCCAGAGGGGGCAGCCTGCTCTGCTTCCCACACAAGGCATCGGATTTCAAGCTGCTGGAAGACCACCGTAGCGTTGTCGGCGCAGTTTTCGACCAATGCATTGGCGAAAACCTCATCGGCCAGGTCTGGCGAATTCTGGACCTTTTCCATCATGGCCAGAACGCGTGAAGCCAGCAGTTCCCCATTGAGAGGATGGGTGAAGTCTCTCGAGCGCGTGAGTTGTGCCAGCAGAAGCATGAAGTTTGCCACCCCATCCATTTGCTCGACATGAACCCACAGGCTACTCAGGTCCTCACGTTGTTCACCGTCCAGGCGGTCCGCCCAGCGCAGCTTATGAGGGATTGAACTCGTCTCCGGAATGTTCCAGGCCTCCTGCACCTCTTCAGCCTGATGCACCAATACGGGGTTGCCTGACAGCGCCACGTAGCCGTTCTGCCATAACCGAGACTCGGTGAAGTCAGGGGGCAACGAAGCGATGAGGTTGTTGGAAGCATCTAGCATGTACAACGTCTCACTCTCCATGATGCCCTCGGGCAGCGATAACATCCCGGTATTGCGCAAACGCAGCTCGGCCAACTGGTCCATCTGGGCCACCGAAAAGGTCGTACTCAAGGGGTTGCCCGAAAGGTTCAGGTAACGTAAACCTCTGCACAGCTCCAGCACTTGAGCTTGTGGCAATTCCAGCGAGATGCGGTTGTCAGACAAGTCGAGAATGCTCAATTCATTGAGCAACGGCAGGCTGCCTGGCAGACGTTCCAACCGGTTATAGCTCAGTTCCAGAGACCTCAGATTGGGGAATGAAAGCAGGAATCGCTCCGGCACCTCCTCCAGCAGTAGGCTGCGCAGGGAAAGTTCGGTAACATGCGGGAAGGTGAACAGTGGTCCCAATTCCGGCAACGAGCGCAGGTCATGCCCGCTGTACTGCCAAGTCACGGACAAGCGTTGGCCCTCAGGGGTAACCTGATCAGGTATCCGTTCCCGCCAGCATTGCATGACGGCTTTGCGAAACCGCTTGCGCTCGGTTCGCTCACGGACTAGCAATCCTTGCCGTTCCCAGCTTTTCAGTTTGTCGCTCAACCGGCGCGCCTGCTCTTCGAGCACGCGAAGCGTAGTATCGGTATCACGCCCCGAAGCATGCAGCGCACTTAACCAAGCATCGACCTCGCCATCGCTGTATGCTGGGTAAAGGTCGCGCAGGCGCGCCTCGAATGCCCTGGGTCGTGGGGCAGGCCGAGCAAGGCGTCCCAGGCCGCCACCCAGCGGGTAGCCGACCCTGCCATCCTCCAAGCGCAGCGGCGTCAACATCCATGGCAATTCAGGGTTTCTGCCCAATGCCTGGGCGAGTTCCCTACTGTGACCGGCCACTTGCCTGGCCAGGACTGCTCTCAGGCCTGGGGCGTAGGGTTCATTGATACCGATTGCCTCATGGTCGCCAGGGGAAAACGCATCCACCAGGGTCTCGAACAGTTCACCGGGGCCGCGCATTTCAACGCCCAGCGCGTCCTCAAGTGAGAACCGCCCGTTTTCATATACAAGTCTGAAGTTCTGCCCGCGGCCAGTGGTAGCCATTACCGGCTGTGGACTGTCGCCGTCGTACAGCCGCCAACGCGGTCTACCACTGCTTGTATCCAGAGTGTCAAGCAAAGTCAGCGCGACCTTGGCCTGGTCCAGAGTCTGAGGCGTATCGATGAACAGCGCCTCACAGGCACGCGCAATACGAATGCGTAGTACGCTCAGCCTGGCCTTGTCGACCAGCCGGAACGGCACCGTACCGCTGACCAGGGCCTGAAACTCCGCACCTTCTGCCGATAACCCACCCACAACCTCGCGCGCAGCACGGCCATGCAGGCTCGGGAATGCCCTGCGCAACGTTGCCACCGCCGCATCATCTGGCTCCTGTTGCCCGTCATAAACCTGTTGAAACAGTTGGCGCCGTCTCGCCGAAACCTGTGCCGCCAATGCGGGCCCTTCGTGTTCCGTGACGCCTGGCAATGCACGAGCCTTCAACAGCAACGGCGCGTCCTCCGGCACCCGCCCAAGCCTCAAACTGTCCAACAAGGCTTGTAGCCGACGGTCGATCAGCAGGCGCTCGACGGTATCGACCAGCTCAGCTTCCGGCGGTCGACCGTATACATGCAGCGCCCGAAGGTGGTCTGCATCCAGGGCATGGATAGCCATGGCCTGGTCAATTTGCTCATCATCCAGGCGAGCGAAACGCCCACCAAGGCGGCGGAACATCCTGTGCGTGTCTGCCCAGTTGGCAGGTTGCTCGGCCCATAACCGCCAAGCCCCGGCGTCATTGTGACGCAACAAAGGCCCATGGCCATCTCGTGGCGCCAGTTGCCACTCTTCGTCTGCACGCTGGACGACCTCGTAGTAATGGCCGTCCATGGCTATCCAGCTTCTGTTCTGGGCGCGGTAGATGCCCATTTCATCGGCCACTTCCCTGGCAGCAGGGGCCTCGCTGCGAAATGGCACCAAGTCCCCATTCCAAAGTTTTTCGGTCCCATCCTCCAGCCGCGCTGGCACCCACTGGTCCACTGCGGCCCAAGCCCGGCTCGCTTCACGCCATACCACAGCGGTAACACCGACCACAGCCAGGTCTTTGCTCACGCTGAGCACATGCTCGATAGCTGCGCTGGTATCACCCTCACGCCAATCCTTCACTGCCTGGAACAACTCGCTCAACAGGTCCCACACCATTACAGCAAGCAGCAGCGCATTAAGTGCAGGGATGAACACGCCCGCCACGCTGGCCAGCGTCCATCCTTCGGCTATCAACCTTTGCCTGTGAGCCTCCTGGGCCTCGCGGTCAAGGTCTGACACTGGCGTGGCAATCAATGCGGCATCGTCCTTGATGTGAGCAATACGCGCGGCAGCAAGGTGATCGAACAACGGTAGCGGGTAGTCCCGCATATGCTGGTCCATTTCTCGGGTTGCCCAATCGGCCACACCTACCAATTCCTTGGCAACCTTGGAAAAGAACTGCTGCATGTCACGCCGTCGTACGAAGCGACTGAAAAACTTCTGATACGGCTTATTTCGCAGACGCTTGCCCAAGACCTTGCGGGCGAAGCTTTCCAAGTCGGGGCTTGCGGTCCAGGGACCGTGTGGGTCATCGGGTATATAGACAAGGATCTTGCGGCTGACTTTGTCATGAAATAAATCGAGTATCACGATCTGTTGCAAATCGCAGCCGAACGCCTTGAGTTGCCGGGCCACCACCTTCGATTCATAAAGCGTGCCGGGTCTTCCGAGCCTGCATAGCTCTAGCACCAGGTCCAGTTCGGCGGCATTCAGTACTCCATCGCTTTTGGCCTTGCAGGCATCGATCAGCATGACCGAGCTGTACAGTTGCGCAAGCGTCGCACTCATGTTGCGCCAGCCGCTGGCCTGGCTGCTAGGCGCTTTCAGCACGCTGTCCAGGTGCTGTTGATAGCGCCTGCCCAGATCCAGTTGGCGGCACAGCCGTGCGAAGGCAGGCGCGGTCGGTGACGCAAGCCGTTGCGACAGGCTGTCGACGATGCAGTTGTCCTTGTGCTGTTCGTCCCGCCCCTCGCCCGGTGTGAAATTGTCCAGTGCCGCCTCGATCAGCGGTACGTCGAAATAGTCCTTTTCCACGACCGGGTAGCGGCCCCACACGGTGCCCTGGCTGGGGGCGGTGTAGGTGTACCAGCGTCTGAAATACAGGCCTTTGACATCTTGCTCGATGCCGAATTCTTTATGCATGGCGCTTTGAAGCAGCGACTTGACGAAATGGTCGATGCCCTCGATGCGCGCAAGCTCCCTTTCCAGCCACTGTCGACAGGCCAGGCTGTCCTTCAACGCGTCGCGTAAGGCAGCATGCTGCGATTCATACAAGCCGTTGGCCGGGATGTTCTGTTCGGTAGGCGATACGATACGGAGCCGGCGAATCCATCTGGGTAGCCGCTTGACGATGAGGCTGTCCTGATAGGCCTGCTCCATGGCCAGCGTATCGACGGGTGGCGGTTGCTCCTTGGTGGGTGTAGTCACGTTGTTGGCCTCTGTCTGATCCAAAGGCGCGACAATAGGCACAGGCATGCCAGAAGGTAGGCTAGATAGGTACCACCCCCTTCAGAACAGCACCAGCTGCTGCCCGGTCAAACCTTCGAAACTGTCGCCAACGAAAGGCAGGATGGCATCGGCCACCGGCTGCAGCTGCCGCGTCAGGTAATGCTCGTAGTCAACCGGCGCTTGCAGGTTTTCCAGAGGTTCCGGGCCTGCCAAGGTGATCAGATAGCTGATCCAGCCGCCGCGCTGGTATTGCGTCGGGCGGCCAAGGCGGCGGTTGTAGTCATCGGCCAGCCGGGCCGCGCGCACGTGCGGCGGCACATTGCGCTGATAATCGGCTAGCGGCCGACGCAACCGCTTGCGGTACACCATCAGTTCATTCAGCTCGCCCGCCAGTGTGCGTTGTACATAATCACGCACATACGCCTGGTAAGGCTCCCCGCGGAATATCCGGCCATAAAGTTCTTGCTGGAATTGCCGGGCCAGTGGCGACCAGTCGGTACGCACCGACTCCAGGCCCTTGTAGACCATCTGCTCGCTGCCATCGGCCCGCTGCACCAGCCCGGCATAGCGCTTCTTGCTGCCTTCGTCCGTGCCGCGGATGGTGGGCATCAGGAAGCGCCGGTAATGCACCTCGAACTGCAGCTCCAGCGCGCTTTCCAGGTTCATCTGCTCGCGCAGGTGTTCGCGCCACCACTGGTTGACGTGCGCCACCAGCTCGCGGCCTATGCGTGCTGCAGCCTCCTCGCCGTGGGCGCCCTTGAGCCAGACGAAAGTGGAATCGGTATCGCCATAGATCACCTCGTAGCCCCTGGCTTCGATCAGCGCACGGGTCTGGCGCATGATCTGGTGGCCGCGCATGGTGATCGACGAAGCCAGGCGCGGGTCGAAGAAGCGGCAGCCGCTCGAACCCAACACTCCGTAGAAGGCATTCATGATGATCTTCAGCGCCTGCGACAGCGGCGCGTTGCCCTCGCGCTTGGCCGCTTCCCGCCCCTGCCATACCCGCTCGACGATGGCCGGCAGGCAATGCTCGCTACGGGAAAAACGCCCACCCCGGAAGCCTTCCACCGAGTGTTCATCGTCGGGCAGGCGCAAGCCTTCGACCAGCCCCACCGGGTCGATCAAGAAAGTACGAATGATCGACGGGTACAGGCTCTTGTAGTCCAGCACCAACACCGAGTCGTACAGGCCCGGGCGCGAATCCATGACGAAGCCACCGGGGCTGGCTTCGTCGGGGCGGCTGCCGAGGTTGGGGGCGACAAAGCCCAGGCGGTGCATCTGCGGGATGTACAAATGGCAGAACGCGGCTACCGAACCACCGCTGCGGTCCACCGCAAGGCCGGTGACCGAAGCCCGCTCCAGAAGGAATTCGAGCAGCCGGGTGTGGGCGAAGATGCGCGTCACCAGCTCGCAATCCTTGAGGTTGTAGCGCGCCAACGCCGGCTTGTCCTCGGCGAAGCGGCGGTTGATTTCATCCATGCGCTGGTACGGCGTGTCGATGGCCTTGCCTTCACCGAGCAAGGTCTGGGCGACACTTTCGAGGCTGAACGACGGGAAGCTCCAAGTCGCCGAGCGCAGCGCCTCGATGCCGTCGATCAGCAGCCGCCCCGGGGCATCGGCGAACACGTGGCCACCACCGGCATGGCTGCGCAAGGTCATCGGTGAGCCATTGCGCCCCAGTGCCAGCGGTACCTGCAGCAGCTTGGCATGCTCATGCAGCAGGCGCAGGTCGAACTGGATCAGGTTCCAGCCGATGATTGCATCCGGGTCGTGCTCGGCCATCCAATGGTTGAGGCAGGCCAGCATGTCGGCGCGGTCGGTGCAGTAGTGCAGGTCGAAGTCGAGGCCATCAGCCGTGCCGTTGGCCGGCCCGAGCATGTACACCTGGCGCTGACCACAGCCTTCCAGGGCAATGCTGTAAAGCTCGCCCCGCTCGCTGGTCTCGATGTCCAGCGACACCAGGCGCAGCGGCGGGCGATAGCCCGACAGAGGCTTGAGCTGGGCATCGCAGAATACACCTTGGGCATCCGGTTGGCCGGTGAATTGCACCGGGGCGGTGATGAAGCGCTCCATCAGGTAGCGCTCGGGCGGGCGGATGTCGGCTTCGTACACATCGATACCGGCTGTGCGCAGGCGTTGCTCCAGCTGCATCAATTGCCGGTGCTGGCGGCAGTACAGGCCCAGCACCGGGCGTTGGTCGAAGTCCTTCAGCTGCAAAGGCCGCAGCTCGGCACCAGGTTCGTTGGCCAACAGCACACGTGCGTGCGCTTCCTGCGCCAGGGGGATGAATGCCACCGATACCTGGGGCGCCAGGCGCAACTGCCGTGGCCCCTGGTCGGTGGCCAGCCAGAATTCCACGCAGGTGCCTTCGGGCGTGTCATGCCAATGTCGGGTCAGGACAAAGCCCTGCTGCAACTCCACCGCGTCGACCTCTGAATCGTTGGTTGTGCTGATTGCGGCAATTCTACCGCTGACGCTCCGTCACAGCGCGTTTTGTTGAGGCCAGCAGGTGTTTGCCGCAATATTTTCAGCGCCGGGCGCTTGCCGGCGGCCGGCCGCATGCTTGAGCGCGTGTTCAACCGTACAGGTAATTGATGTCCTTGGCGGCCAGCGGTGGCACCTGGCCAAGCAGGAACTCGCGCAGCTTGTGCATCTGCCGCGCCTTGGGGCTGGCCTTGAGCCAGGTCATGTAATAGCCATCGCCGGTGGCCACCGCGTGCTTGAATGGCGTGACCAGGCGCCCGGCCAACAGGTCGGCACTGGCCAGCACCAGGTCGACCACCGAAATGCCCAGGCCTTGCTGGGCAGCCGAGATGCCCTGGTCGAGGGTATCGAACACTTGCCCGTGATCGATGCTGATGTCCAGCGCGTCCATGCGAGCCAGCCAGCGCCGCCAGTCTCGCCGGTCGGGGGACGGATGCAGGAACTCGCACTGGGCCAGGTCGGCAAGGTCCGGTTGTGCCTGGGCCATGTAGTCCGGGTGGCACACCGGTATCAGCCATTCATCGAACAGCTTGAAACTCTCGACATCGGCGGGGAAACGCCCGTTCGCCAGGAGGATCGCACAGTCGTAGGGCTCGGAATAGAAGTCCACACTGTCGATGTCCATCCACACGCTGGACAGCTGCACGCTGCAGTTGTCCTCGGTCTTCTTGAACGCATCCAGCGCACGCAGCAGCCAGCGCACGGTCAGCGTTGACGGCGCTTTCAGACGCAGGCCGTAGCGGTCCTGGCGCAGCAGGGCGCAGGCATTCTCGATGATCTTGAAGCCAACCTTGAGCTCCTGCGCCAGCAGGCGCCCGTGCTCCGTCAGGGCCAGCTTCGGCCCGCGACGTTCGAACAGGTCGCAGCCGAACATGGCTTCGAGAGTCTTGATGTGGTGGCTGACGGCGCCCTGGGTCAGGGCCAACTCCTCCGCTGCACGGGTGAATGAGCCATAGCGAGAGGCCACCTCGAAGGCACGCAACGCGTGCAAAGCCTGAATCCGTTCCGACATGGCGACGCCCCGAGCATGAGTAAGACTAATAGTAGGTCATAGTTCCACGCGTTTTACAACGTCAAGGACGTCTCGGAAAATGCAGGTAAATAATAAACATAACCAAGATCCTGCCTGCATGTGACTGGAACGTTCATCAAATTTACGCCTGGGGAAATCATGTCGACGGGTTATGGAACTTGCTATCGCCTGGATGCGCTAGAGCTGGCCGCTGAACATGTGCGCAATACGCGACATTGGACTTACAAAGCCGTAGAACATTTTCGCAGTGTCCTCGCCAACCCAGAGTTTCCCTGCCTGTTCGGCCGCAAGGCGGTAAACGGCGCAACCTGCCACATCCTGTTCGCCCGCGCCGGGCAACTGGCCGATGACATCGCCATGGGCCTGGCCGACTACGTGCGCACCGTCGCACCCATCCCACCCAAGCAGCGTATCGGCAGCCCGCTGGTGGTGTTTCTCGAAACCGCCGCCGACTGCACCCTGGCCGAGCAACAGGCGCTGGCCTGGAAGGTTTTGCGTGGCGTGCACGCGCGCGACCCGCAGCCCTGGCCGCAGGGCATCCCGACCGAGCCCGACGACAACGCCTGGTCGTTCTGCTTTGCCGGCATGCCGCTGTTCATCAACATGAACTTCCCCGGCCACCAGCAGATGAAAAGCCGCAACCTGGGCCCACACATCACCTTCGTCATCAACCCGCGGGCGAACTTCGACGAAGTGGCCAACGCCAACACCGAAAGCGGCCAACGTATCCGCGAACGCATCCGCGAGCGCGTGCACCGCTACAACGACGGCGTCATGCCCGACACCCTTGGCTTCTTCGGCGATGCCGACAACTACGAGTGGAAGCAGTACCAACTGCAGGAGGCAGGTTCGCTCAACCCGTCCCGCTGCCCGTTCCACGCCCATGCCGCACACGCGGTAACACCCGACATACTGATCGAGACCTGACCGTGAATACCGCACTCACCGCTACCTATGCCCTGACTGTCCTGCTACTGATCGCCACCCCCGGCCCGGTAGTGGCGCTGATCGTCAACACCGCGGCCGCCTCCGGCTCACGCAAGGCCATGTTCACCGCTGTCGGCACGAACTGGGCATCGCTGGTGCTGATCGGCGCGGCGGCCTGGGTCATCCTCACCAGCGCCGCCATCGACAAGGCCTGGCTCAGCGCCATGAGCCTGCTGGGTTGCCTGTTCATCGGCTACATCGCCGTCGGCACGCTGCGGGACGCCCTGCAGGCGCCGGCAGCCGAGACGCCGGGCGAGCTCGCCAAGCCTGGCCGCGGCGGGCTGCTGCAAGGTTTCATGGTGGGCATTTCCAACCCGAAGGACATCATCTTCTTCATTGCCTTCTTCCCGCAGTTCATCCAGATCACCGAGTCGTTCGGCAAGAGCATGGTGGTGCTGTCGATGCTGTGGGTAGCCATCGATTTTGCCGTGCTCAGCCTGTACATCTTCGCCATCGGCAAGATCGCCTCGCAGCGCAGCAACCGCATGATCAGCCTGGCCTCGGGGGTCGCCCTGCTGCTGATCGCCACCGGCGGCCTGCTGTACAACATCAAGGAGCTGGCGGCCTGAACGTGATGCAAAGTGCCCGCTGCAGCAGCAGGAGACCCAATGACCGCGACTGACACGAGCCCTTCGCCGTTGCAACAGGACTACCAGCGCTTTCTGCTGCTGGGCAGCCGGCGCGCCCCGCACACCATGCATGTGCACGAAACCGGCTACCGCTCCAGCACCATCAACACCGATGCCCTGGGCCTGCGCTACAGCCATTGCGCCGGCAAGCGCTTTTCGGCGGCAGAGCGCGGTGGCGCGCCACGCATCAACCTGCTGGTCGGCGGCTCCACTGCCCTGGGCATCGGTGCCAGCTCCGACGAACACACAGTGGCCTCGCACCTGTCGATGCTGACTGGCGAAGTCTGGCTGAGCCTGGCTGGCTGCGGGCTCAATGCCAGCCAGGAGCTGCTGATGTTCCTGACCCACCAGCACCGCCTTGGCGAGCTCGGCCATGTGGTGGTGCTCAGCGGCCTCAACACCCTGGCCCACGAAGCGCTCTGCGAAGTCCTCTCCAGCCTGAACGACCCGCGGCACGCCAAGGCCTACCAGGATTTTCTCAACAGTTTCAGCGAAGGCATGCAGCCCACCGTGGCGCCCCGCCGGCAATCGCTGTGGCGGCGCATCGGCCAGGCGTTGGCCACGCCGCCGGTCGCAACACCGGCCACCTGGCCGCTGTCCCCCCCGGAAAAGCGTCTGGCCCGCGCCGCTGACAGCATTGGCCGGACCTTGCGCCAATGGGACCGGCTGCTGGCAGACAGCCACTCCACACTCACCTTCATCCTGCAGCCGTTGCTGCCCTGGTGCCGGGATAGCCTGCCCGCTGGCGAGCAGGCCATGCTGGACGCGCTGCAGCGGCGACCGGCAAATTTCGATCGGCTGCTGGACGGCGCGTTCGACAGCCAGTTGCACTCGGCCTTCTTCCGTCGCATCAAGAGCCAGGCCGACCCGGTGCCCTGCTATGACATGAACTGCATGCTCAGCAGCTCGCCGGTGTTCGGCGCCGACCTGTTCATCGACCGCCTGCACCTGAACGACCTGGGCAACAATGCCCTGGCCAAGGTCATTACCGCCAAGCTTGGCCTGGCCCAGGAAAAACATGCCCAGCGCAACGTCACGCCGATCAAGCTCGTCTGACAGTTGCCGGGTGGTCTTCCGGCCAGGCCCTTTGGGTGGCTAGAATAGGCCGTCGTTCCGATCTGCCCGAGGCGCACGCTTGACCGCCATGAACATCGAAGCCATCCATCAGTACCTGGCACCCCATGGGGCTTGCCTGTGAGCCGCATGCTTCGCTTGCCCCCACTGTTGATCGCCCTGATGCCGCTGGCTGCGCACGCGCTCGAAGTGCGCATCGACCCTCATGCCGACCTGCTCTACCGCCAGGCCTTGCCCCTGCTGGAGCAGGCCGACAGCCAGGACGACGGCACCAGCACGCTGCGCACGGCCATCGGCGGCGACCCGGAGCTCAGCCGCCAGGGCCAGGCCATGGCCCACACCCTGCCGACAGCCGTCGCCTTGCTGAAAAAGTCCGTAGAGCTGGGCCACCCGGTCGCACAGTACCGCCTGGCGCTGTATTACATGACCTACCTGCCCGCAGCGCAAATCCCGGACGCCGCCTGCCCACTGCTCGAAGCCAGCCTCAGACAGGGCTTTGCCGCGCCGGCGCCGGCCATCGCCACCTGGTGCCCGCCCTATAACGTCAGCAGCGACTACCGTACTGCGCTGGAGGCCATCCCCAACATGGCCACCGTATATGCCCCCTACTACCCGCAACCGGCAACGCGCCTGGCCTGCAACCGCAACCGGCCACAAGGCCTGGAAATGCAGTGGGGGCGCCAGCGCGACTACCAGGCCGAGGTATACCGCCTGCTCGGCGACCTCGACCCGGAGCACCGCCAGAGCCTGCTGCAGAAGGCCGTGGACACCAACGGTTGCGTGACAGCGCAGCAGCACCTGACCAGCCGTCCGTAAAACGGGCACGGTTTCTGTGCAGGACCGTGCCAGGCATAGCAAGATCATTCAAGCCATCCCCCGCCCCGTCTGGCATGCTGGCCTGCCACGTAAACACACTGCAGCCACCATGCCTCACATCGCCCGCCAAGCCTTTCTCCACGGCGCCATCGCCATTCTCCCGTTGTCCCTGGCCGTCGCCCCCTGGGGCCTGCTGGCCGGCTCCATGGCCATCGAAGCCAACCTCAGCGCCTGGGAGGGGCAAGGGCTGTCGGCCATCGTCTTCGCCGGTGCCGCGCAACTGGTGGCGATCGGCATGCTCAAGGGTGGCGCCAACCTGGCGTCGATCCTGCTGACTACCCTGCTGCTGACCTCGCAGCACCTGCTGTATGGCCTGACGATGCGCCCGGTGCTGTCCAGCCAGCCGCTGCGCTGGCGGCTGGGCCTGGGCTTCCTGCTGACCGACGAATTCTTCGCCCTGACCAGCCAGTACGACCAGCAGCAGTTCAACCGCTGGTACGCCCTGGGCGTGGGCCTGACGTTCTACATCGCCTGGAACCTGTTCACCCTGGCCGGCATCCTGCTGGGGCAGAACATTCCGCACCTGGACCAGCTCGGTCTGGACTTTTCCATCGTCGCCACCTTCGTCGCCCTGATCGCGCCGCTGGTGCGCAACCTGGCCACGCTGGTGTGCGTGGCGGTGTCGCTGTTCTGTTCGGTGCTGTTCAGCTACTGGCACTGGGAGACCGCCCTGGTGGCCGCAGGCCTGCTGGGCATGAGCGCCGGTTTCGTCTGCCAGAAATTCGCCGGAGCCCGCGCATGACCTGGGTCCTGATTCTTGCCATGGGCGCCATCGTATTCCTCAACCGCTATGCGTTCCTGGAGCCGCGCCTGCCATTGCGTCTGAGCTCCAACGCCCGGCAGTTCCTCGGTTTTGCCGTGCCGGGCATGCTCACCGCAATCTGCGGCCCGATCATCTTCATGCCCGAGCACCAGTTGAACCTGAGCCTGCTCAACCCCTACCTGCTGGGTTCGCTGGTAGCAATCGCCCTGGTGCTGTTGACCCGCAGCGTGTTGCTTAGCATGCTGGTGAGCATGTTGATCTTCTTCCTCCTGCGCAGCTGGCTGGCATGAGCACGCCCCTGCGCGAGCAGACACACCTATGGCAGGCGCCTGCACTGGGCGACGTCGAGATGCTGCATGCGCGCTATTTCCAGCAGCGCTTCGCCCCGCATGTGCATGAAGGCTATGTGTTTACCGTGATCGAGTCGGGTGCCCAGCGCTTCTGGCATCGCGGCAGCGAGCACCTGGCGCCGGTCGGCAGCATGGTGCTGATCAACCCCGACGAACTGCACACCGGTGCCACCGCCCACGAAGCGGGCTGGCGCTATCGAGGGTTCTACCCGGAACATGAACGGGTAACCGGGGTGCTCGAAGAACTGGCACTGGGCCGCCACGGCATGCCCAGCTTCAAGGACAGCGTGATCCACGACCCGGCCCTGGCACTTGCCTTCAGCCAGTTGCACCAGCTGTCCGAAGCCGGCGCCAGCGCCCTGCAGCAGCAGACCGCCTGGCGCCAGGCGGTGCTGGCCCTGGTGCAACGGCACGGGCAATGCGCCGAACCTGCCGCCCCTGGCCACGAACCGCTGGCAGTGGCCCGCGCCCGTGAGCTGCTGGAAAGCCGACTGGCCGACCCGCCCTCGCTCGAGGCCCTGGCGGCGGCGGTCAACCTGTCGCCATTCCATTTCGCCCGGGTGTTCCGCCAGGCCACCGGCCTGCCGCCCCATGCCTGGTTGAAGCAGAGGCGCCTGGCCCGCGCGCGGGAAATGCTCAAGCGTGGCTGGGCTGCATCGGAGGTGGCGTTCGACCTGGGTTTTGCCGACCAGAGCCATTTGAGCCGGCAGTTCAAGCAGGCATACGGCGTAACGCCGGGGGCCTACCGCAGCGCCTGCCTGCAAGGCTGAGCTGCGACACCAGGCCTCAGGCAGGCCTGCCAGCCACTGCTACACTGACAAGGCTGAATGGAGGATCCTGCCATGTCCGAAAGAGAGCTCACCACCCTCCTGTCGCTGATGAACCAGCGCCAGGCCTGCCTGAGCAGTGCCTGCAAGGAGATAGCCGACTGGATCGACCGACAGGGCGACGTGCCCGCCGCCGGCAAGATCCGCGCAAGCCTCAAGGCCCTGGAGGCCGATGAGGCCCAGGTCCGCAAGACCTTGACCTCGCTGACCCTCGACAGGCCGCTGCCCAAGTTTCGCAGCTGATTGAACCGGGGGCGCTTTGCGCCCCAAAAGGTTTCAGCACTGATCAGTGCTTCATGTGCATGTGATCATGCCCGCCGCCCGCCTCGGCGTTGAGCGCACGCACTTCGGCCCGCACCTCCAGGGTTTCCTTGGCCCCCTTGGCATCTTCGATGCTCAGGGTCAGCGGCACTTTCTCGCCTTCCTTCACCTGGTTGTTCAGGCCCATCAGCATCACATGCAGGCTGTTCGGGTCGAGGGTAACCGCCTTGCCGGCTGGCAACTCGACCGCCTTGACCTCACGCATGCCCATCACATCGCCGTTCATGGTCATCTCGTGCACCTGCACAGTCTTGGCCACAGGCGAAGCCACGCCCACCAGCTTGCTGTCGCTGCTGGCGGTCAGGGTCATGAAGGCACCGGTGGACTGCTGGTGCGGCACGGTCGCACGCACCCAGGCGTCGCTTACGGTGGTCTGGGCCAGGGCCGGCAGTGCCAGGCCCATCAGGACCAGGGTAGCCAGGCCGTGCTTGATCGGTTGCATCGACATTCAGCAGATCTCCATCAGTGTGACCAGGTCTTCGGCGCATTCCTGGGCGGTCAGGGAATGGCCCAGGCTCAGGCGCAGGGTGCCACGCGTATCGTAGACGTAGCTGGTGGACGAGTGAGAGACGGTATAGGTATCACCGGCCGGGACTTTCTCGTAGAACACCTTGAATTCCTTGGCCACCGCGGCGATTTCCTCGGGGGTGCCGGTCAACGCGGTGAACGACGGGTCGAAAGCTTTAACGTAGGCATCGAGCACCTCGGGGGTGTCGCGCTCCGGGTCCAGGGTAATCAACACCACCTGGAACAGGTCGCGATCGCGGCCGCGCAGCAGCTTGCGGATTTGCGCCGCGCGCGCCAGGGTGGTCGGGCACACGGCCGGGCACTGGGTGAAGCCGAAGAAGATCATCGGCATGCTGCCGTAGAAGCTCGACAGGGTGCGCACATTGCCTTGGGTGTCCTTGAGGCTGAACTTGCGCCCAAGGATTTCGTTGCTCATGTTCTTGCCGTACTTGAACTCGAGCCCCCGGGCCGGGCTGCAGCCTGCCAGCAGGCCAAGCCCGAGAACGCCCATCCCGGCGACAACTGCGCGCCGGGTATATAGATCATTCATGAAACCATCCTTTACAGGGAAGGTGCCGGCCCTCGGGACGGGCCGGTCGAAAAACCGGGGCATTCTGGCATGACACCCCAAGGGGTTCTACCCGACGAAGGCGAGGATTGGCTGCAGCCCTTTGAATACGGGCTGCGGCCTGTTGTCGCAGGGGTTGAAACAGTAACACTTTGTTGCTAAGGCCTGACCAGGTTGTGCGGTCGTTGTGGGAGCGGCCTTGCGTCGCGAAAGGGCTGCGTAGCAG
>NZ_JADLJS010000064.1 GCF_015680405.1 Pseudomonas pudica | reverse complement strand
CCTGCTCCCGGGAGTACGCGCTGCAGGCCCCATCCATGGGGCCTCAGCGCTTGACGGGCATCCATGCCCGTCACCTCCCTCCGCAGTCCCTCCGTTCGGCCTCCTGAAGTCGCAATCGGCGGCGCCTGAACTATTGCGCGCTTAAAAGCAAAAGCAAAAGCAAAAGCAACGGCAACGGCAATGCCGATTCCAATCAGCGGTCCTTGAACTGCGCCTCGCGCTTGGCAATGAACGCAGCCATTCCCTCTTTCTGGTCTTCGGTAGCAAACGCCGCATGGAACACCCGTCGCTCGAAGCGCACACCCTCGCTTAGGGTGACTTCGAACGCACGGTTGACGCTCTCCTTGACCATCATGCTCACCGGAATCGACTTGCTGGCAATGGTCGCGGCCACCTTCAGCGCCTCTTCCACCAGCTCCGCCTGCGGCACGATACGCGCCACCAGGCCAGCACGCTCAGCTTCCTCAGCCCCCATAAGGCGACCGGTCAGGCACAGTTCCATGGCCTTGGCCTTGCCCACCGCACGGGTCAGGCGCTGGGTGCCGCCCATGCCCGGCAACACGCCAAGGTTGATTTCCGGCTGGCCGAACCTGGCATTGTCCGCCGCCAGGATGAAGTCGCACATCATCGCCAGCTCGCAGCCACCGCCCAGGGCAAAACCGGACACTGCAGCAATGATCGGCTTGCGCCTGTTGGCAATGCGGTCGGCATCGCTGAACAGGTCGTCAACGTAGATTTGCGGGTATTGCAGTTCGGCCATTTCCTTGATGTCGGCACCAGCGGCAAAGGCCTTGGCGGAACCGGTCAGCACCACGCAGCCGATGTTCGGATCGCGTTCGAGCTGGTCCAGGGCCTGGTTGATCTCGCCGACGATCTGCGCATTCAGCGCGTTCAGCGCCTGCGGGCGGTTGAGGGTGATAAGGCCGACCTTGCCGTGGATATCCAACAGGATGGTTTCGAATGCCATGCAGTCTGCTCCTTCAAAGATTGCGCGCAATGACCATGCGCTGAATGTCGCTGGTGCCTTCGTAGATCTGGCAAACCCGAACGTCGCGGTAGATCCGCTCCAGCGGGAAGTCACTCAGATAGCCATAACCGCCCAGGGTCTGCAAGGCATCCGAACAGACCTTTTCGGCCATTTCCGAGGCAAACAGCTTGGCCATCGACGCTTCCACCAGCGCCGGGCGCCCGGCATCGCGAAGCGCGGCGGCGTGCAGCACCATCTGCCGGGCCACGGCAATCTTCGTCGCCATGTCGGCCAAGCGGAAGGCCACCGCCTGGTGTTCGATCAGCGCCTTGCCGAAGCTCTGCCGCTCGTTGGCGTAGTCGCGCGCCACTTCGAACGCCGCGCGGGCCATACCCACCGCCTGCGAGGCGATGCCGATGCGGCCGCCTTCGAGGTTGGCCAAGGCAATCTTGTACCCCTCGCCTTCGGCGCCCAGACGGTTGGCCACCGGTACGCGCACATTATCGAAAACGATCTGGCAGGTATCGGAGGCGTGCTGCCCGAGCTTGTCCTCGACCCTCGCCACCTGGTAGCCCGGCGAATCGGTGGGCACGATGAAGGCACTGATGCCGCGCTTGCCCGCGTCCGGGTCAGTCACGGCGAACACGATCACCACCCCGGCGTTCTGCCCGGAGGTGATGAACTGCTTGCTGCCATTGAGCACGTAGTGGTCGCCATCCAGACGTGCACGGGTCTTCAGGCTACTGGCGTCGGAGCCAGCCTGCGGTTCGGTCAGGGCGAAGGCGCCGAGCATCGCACCGCTGGCCAGCGGGGTGAGGAACTGCTCTTTCTGCCGCTCGCTGCCAAAACGCAGGATCGGCACACAACCCACCGAGTTGTGCACGCTCATGATGGTCGAGCAGGCGCCGTCACCGGCGGCGATTTCCTCCAAGGCCATGGCATAGGCCACGTAGCCGGTGTCGCTGCCGCCCCACTGCTCCGGCACCAGCATGCCGAACAGGCCCAGCTCGGCCATCTCGTCGATGGCCTCTTTGGGGAAGCGGTGTTCCTTGTCCCATTGCTCGGCAAACGGCTTCAGGCGCTCCTGGGCAAAGGCGCGTACCGCGTCGGCGATCTGTTGTTGCTCGTCAGTTACCAGCATGGTTCACCTCAATACAGGCATTCGACTGCCATGGCCGTGGCCTCGCCACCGCCAATGCAGATGGCCGCCACGCCACGGCGCAGGTTGTTCTGGCGCAGGGCCGACAGCAGGGTCACCAGGATGCGTGCGCCGGAAGCGCCGATCGGGTGGCCAAGGGCGCAGGCGCCGCCATGGATATTGACCTTGTCGTGCGGCAGGTCGAGGTGTTTCATGGCCGCCAGGGTGACCACGGCAAAGGCCTCGTTGATCTCGAACAGGTCGACCTCGGCCAGGTTCCAGCCGGTGCGTTTCATCAGTTTGTCGATGGCGCCGATCGGCGCGGTCGGGAACAGTGCCGGGGTGTCGGCAAAGGCGGCGTGCCCGTGGATCACCGCCAGCGGCTTGAGGCCGCGCTTGTCGGCTTCGGAGCGGCGCATCAGCACCAGTGCCGCGGCACCGTCGGAAATCGAGCTGGAGTTGGCGGCAGTCACCGTGCCCCCTTCGCGGAAGGCCGGCTTGAGCTGCGGGATCTTGTCCAGGCGCGCCTTGGGCGGTTGTTCGTCGTCCTTGATGACGCGCTTCTCTTTGCCCTCGATGACCTCGACCGGCACGATCTCGGCAGCAAAGCGACCGCTCTTGATGGCGTCCTGGGCGCGGGTCAGCGAGGCAATGGCGAACTGGTCCTGGGCTTCGCGGCTGAAGGCATTGGCCTGGGCGCAGTCTTCGGCAAAGGTGCCCATCAGGCGGCCCTTGTCGTAGGCATCTTCCAGGCCGTCCATGAACATGTGGTCGATGATCCTGCCATGGCCCATGCGGTAGCCGCCACGGGCCTTGTCCAGCAGGTACGGTGCGTTGGTCATGCTTTCCATGCCACCGGCCACCACCACATCGGCGGTACCGGCCAGCAGCAGGTCATGGGCCATGATCGCCGCCTGCATGCCCGAACCACACATCTTGTTCAGGGTGGTGCAGGTGGTGTGCTTGTCCAGCCCGGCGCCCAGCGCGGCCTGGCGCGCCGGTGCCTGGCCCTGGCCTGCCGGCAGCACGCAGCCGAACAGCACCTGCTCGACACTGGTGGCATCGATGCCAGCGCGCTCCACGGCACCACGGATGGCGGCGCTGCCCAGCTGCGGCGCGGTCAGGCTCTTGAGGTCGCCCTGCAGGCCGCCCATGGGCGTGCGCACGGCGCTGACGATAACGATCGGGTCATTGGCGAGGGTCATGTTCGCTCTCCTTACTTGGCAGCCATGCGCAGTGCACCGTCGAGGCGGATCACCTCGCCGTTGAGCATGCTGTTCTCGATGATGTGGCGGGCCAGCGCGGCATATTCCTGCGGGCGACCCAGGCGCGGTGGGAAAGGCACACCGGCGGCCAGTGAGGCGCGTACTTCCTCGGTCATACCGGCCATCATCGGCGTTTCGAAGATGCCCGGGGCGATGGTCATCACTCGGATGCCGAAGCGCGCCAGTTCGCGAGCGGTCGGCAGGGTCAGGCTGGCGATGGCGCCTTTGGAAGCAGCGTAGGCGGCCTGGCCGATCTGGCCGTCATAGGCGGCGATGGAAGCGGTGTTGATGATCACCCCGCGCTCGCCCCCCTCATCGGCAGCCCCTTCGGCCATGGCCGCAGCGGCCAGGCGCAGCAGGTTGAAGCTGCCGATCAGGTTGACATTGATGACCTTGGCAAAGCTGGCAAGGCCATGCGGGCCCTGCTTGCCCAGCACTTTCTCGGCACCGACGATACCGGCGCAGTTGACCAGCCCGTGCAGGCTCCCAAAGGCGCTGACAGCCGCATCCACCGCCGCCTGGGCGGCCTGCTCGTCGCTGATGTCGGCGACCGCAAAACGGGCGTTTTCGCCCAGCTCGCGGGCCTTGGCTTCGACGGCCTGGGCATTGAGGTCGACCAGCATGACCTTGGCGCCGGCCTCGACCAGCATCTGGGCGGTAGCAGCACCGAGCCCGGAGGCGGCACCGCTGACGATGAAGTGTTTGTTGGCTATTTGCATGATCGGTTTCCTTTCAGGCGCTGGCAGGGGTGGCCTGTTGCGCTTGTTGTTTGGCGACTTCCTGGTTGCGCAGGATGAAGCGTTGCAGCTTGCCGCTCGGGGTCTTGGGCAGCTCGCTGACGAATTCGATTTCCCTTGGGTAGGCGTGGGCGTACAGGCGCTGACGCACGTGCTGGCGCAAAGCCTCCTCAAGCTCGGCACTGCCCAGGTAACCGCTGGCCAATACCACGAAGGCCTTGATCAGCTCGGTGCGCTCCGGGTCCGGTTTGCCGATCACTGCCGCTTCGATCACCGCCGGGTGCTCGATCAGCGCGCTTTCCACGTCGAACGGGCCGACCCGGTAGCCGGAGGTAGTGATCACATCGTCGCTGCGGCCGACGAAGCTGATGCTGCCGTCCTGGTTCAGCTCGACGGTGTCGCCGCTGAGGTAGTACTTGCCGACGAAGGCTTTGGTCGGCAGGCCGTGGTAGCCCGCGAACCAGCACAGTGGCGACTGCTCACGGTCGACCGCGAGGATACCCGGCTGGCCGGCGGGCAGTTCGTTACCCTGCTCGTCCAGCACCACGATGCGGTGCCCGGGGATGGCGAAGCCGGCCGAGCCGAGGTGTACCGGGTGCTGCAGGCCATGGTGGTTGCACAGCACCATGCCCAGTTCGGTCTGTCCGTAGTGGTCGTGGATGGTCACGCCCAGTTCGTCGGCGAACCAGCGGATCACTTCCGGGTTGAGCGGTTCACCGGCACTGCTTACCACCCGCAGGCGGCCCTTGATCGGTGCCGAGAAGTCATCCCCGGCGGCAATCAGCAGGCGATACGCGGTGGGCGAGCCGGCCAGATTGGTGATGCCCAGCTTGTCGATCACCCGCGCGCAGCTTTCAACACTGAACGGGCCATCGTAGAAGGTGGTGGCATGGCCCAGCGACAGCGGGCCAGTGACTGCGTAATAGAGGCCATAGGCCCAACCCGGGTCGGCCAGGTTCCAGAAGTTGTCCGCTGGGCGCAGGTCGATGGCATCGCGCATGTAGCCCTGGAACGCGACGATGGCACGCAGTGGCACTTCCAGCGGTTTGGCCGGGCCGGTGGTGCCGGAGGTGAACATCAGCAGGAACGGGTCGTTGCCCGAGCGCATGACCGGCTCGCATTTGTCTGCGGCATCGTACAGGCACTGCTGGAAGTCCAGCTCGCCACTGCGGGCATTGACGGTGATGATGGTCGGGCAGGCGTGCACATCGTCCAGCTTGGCGCGGTTGTGGCTGTCGGTGACGACCACGCGGGCGTGGGACTGCTCCAGGCGATGTTCGATGGCCTTGGGGCCGAACGCGGTGAACAGTGGCTGATACACAGCACCGAGACGCCAGGTGGCGAGGATGGTGACCAGCAGTTCGGGGGTACGAGGCATCAGGCCGGCAACCCGGTCACCGGCTCCCACGCCTTGTGCCTGGAGCACATTGGCGAAACGGGCGGCCAGGGCCTGCAACTGATCGAAGCTCAACCGCGCGCTGTTGCCGTCGCGGTCTTCCCAGACCAGTGCGGTCTTGCCCTTACCGGCATGGCGGTCGCAACATTCGACACAGGCATTCAGAGCTTCGAGGTTGCCATGCAGCGCCGCAGCAGCAGCCTGGCCATGGTCGAACGCACGAGCGGCCTCGGTGTAATCGCGCATCGTCGGACTCCTGGTTTCTTGTTTTTGGAGTTGAACCATCGGTCCGACGATGTTCGCGCCGCGTTGGCGTCGCGGCAATGGCCTAAGTTGTCAAACTGGATGACCGGTTTGGCCTGTGGCCATCAGCCCGGTGCGCGCTCCAGACTGATCACGTAGTGCCGGGTCAGTTGCAGTCGCAACGCCAGCCGATCGACCCGCAGCTGTGCATCCAGCGCCTGTATCTCATTCAGGTACTGTGCTTCACCCAACTCGCCACGCCGTGCCGCCAGTACCGCCCGCTGCTCACCGCCAAGTTGCTCCAGGTCACTGAACGGCCGCGCAAAGTACTGCTGCACAAAGCGCTGCCAGAACGCGCGCGTGCACAGGTCGGCCACTACATCATTGAGAGCGTCCGCCCTTCCCACGGCCGCCTCTGCCGACTGCAGCCGATGCTCGCTCAGCCCTACGTCGGCCGCCCTGAGGCGCATTCTGGCAGGCTGGAAAGGCAACCTGAGCCTGGTGCGCAAGCGCACCCTGTAGCGCATTGCCAGCGTCGCCAGTACTGCCGGTTCGGCGAAGCCTTCGAGGTTCTGCCGCTCGGCCTCGACATACTCGTCAAGGCGGTCCAGGCGCTGCAAGGCGCGCCCCAACGCCAGCAACCTCGGGCCACGAGATTGGGCGCCATCGCCAGCCGCGTCGCGCTCGGCATGCAGACGCAGCAGCCGGCTGAACAGCTCGATGGCACCGTTGTCATCCTTTACCGCACCGGCTGCCGCCAGTTGCACCTGGCGAGCGAATTCGGCGTCTGTCGCCATGATCGACAGGCATTGCCAGCCCATGCGCAACAGATAAGACTTGGGCCAGCTGAAGTCCGACAGGCCTTGCAAAAGCTCCAGCAAATCGAACAAGCGGGCATTTTCGTCCTGGGTGCTCAGCCGGTCCCAAAGCTCGCCCCGCTCAGGGCTGGCGGAATCGGACCCGACCCACCAGGCGCGGCCAATCGCCGCCTCCGGTTCCTCCAGCAGCGGCGCCAAGGCATAGAGCTTGCCGTAATCGGCCATGGTCAGGCGGTTGCCATCGACCAGGATACGCTGGCGAAACTCCAGCGGCATGGCCAGCACGCCGTCAGGTACACCCCTCAGGAAATTGTCACGCAGGTCGGCTCGTTGCAGGAAGCCGCACAGCTCGAGCCCTCTTGGCCATTCGCTTAGCCCGCAGCGGCGCAAATTCAGCTCGACCAGATGAGGGAGGTGATGGAAGCGCATTTCGTAAACCCCAAGCGGGCTGTTATGGCTCAGGTCGAGGTGACTGAGCAGCGGTAACCCGTTCAAGGCTTCGATGGCATGGGCATCCAGGCGAATGCGGTTATGCCCCAGGCGCAACCGGCGCAGGTTGGTCAGGTAGCCTAGCCCGCGCGGGCAACGCAGCAGCTGGTTGTGCCTCATGTCCAGCTCCTGCAGGTAGGTGAATGCGCGCAGAAACTCCTCGTTCACCACCCCGATAGACGTCTCGCTCAATACCAGGGTGGTGACGTGATAGAAATCGACAGCCGCGGGCAAGACAGGCAACGAATCCGCTGGCATATCATTCAGGACCAGGCGCAGCCCCTGGCGCTTGCCGTCACTGTCGACCACCACATGGTCGCCAAGCGCCTGCCAGGCACGCAGCAGTCGTTCGGCGAACAATTGCCGCCGGGCCCGCAATGTGTCACTCAGTGCAGCCGACACCCAGCGATTGAGCGCGCGGTTCAACTGCTCAAAATCGTCCTGCAGCGCCATGAGCGCATCGGCGACCGGCACATTCTGCAGCAGCCAGCGGTCAACTTGCGTTTCCAGCGAATCGCCCAGCCCCGGGAAGAATCGCCTCAGGCCGGCCCGCAGCTGGTCCCTGGGGGTGGTCAGCGGTGACGCGCGCCCGCTGAGCAGGTAACCGACGCGGCCATCGGCAAGGCGCTGGCCGGGGTTGAACCAACGCTCCGTCGGCGCCCAGCCCAGCATGTCGGCGATTTCCCCATGGGTACCCAGGTGCACCATGAGCTTCTCGCGCAAGCGCTGGGCATCGGCATTCTCCGCAAGGCCCAACCGGCCCAGCAGGTTGCGCGATTCGAGCGCGGCCAGCACGGCCTGGAATATATCCGAGGAAGGTGGCTGCATCGCGAGTTTTCGGCCTTGCCCGTCATACAAGGCAAAGACCCCTTGCTCACGCACCAGCACCCGCTGCTCGGCCGCGTCGCCAAGCGAACCGATGCGCTTCAACGCCACGGCATCCGCAGCAGCATTGCTCAACGCCAGGCTGAACGCTTCAATGGCCTCGACATTCAGCAATGCCAACACCAGCATGCCCGTTTCGTTGCTGTACGCGCTCGGTAGATAAAGCCCTGCCAGGGCCCTGCTCACCTTCGCCACCGAGCACAACGACCTGGCCTGGGTGGCCAAGCTTTGCGGCAACTTCCCACCACTGACGAACTCCTGGCGAGCCTCGTGACTTGCTCCATCGGCCAGATCGCGCGCATAGGCTTCCGGCAGCCCCACCGCCATCAGCGGCTTGAGCAAAGGCTCCGCCGATTCGGGCAGGCCTGTCAGCCGTGCGAACAGCAGGTCGCTCGACGCTGGCCGGTCCGCAAGCACCGCGGCACGCCCTTTTTTGCTGCCCGTTCGGGCCTCGCACCAGGCCAGCAACTGCAGGTCCTGATCAGAGACAGTGTCGTGTTCCAGGTGGCGAAAGAACGTGTCGATTCGGGCATCGGCATCGAATGCCCTTAGGGTTTCCCGCAAGGTGGCGGGCGTTCGCCGGTTTTCCACCAGCAGCCCGCGAAGTTCGTCCTGATCGATGCCGGCAATGCGCAAGATCTGCTGCGCCTGCTGGCTATCGAACGGTTGATCGCGCGGCCAAAGGGTATCGAGCATTTTCGCAGGGTCGCGCCAGCCCTGTGGCTCATCGTGCATCAGGCGCCAGCTACGTTCCCCATTGTGCAGCACGACCGGGCCGTACGCCTCTGCGCGGCTGGGGTGGCGCAGGCGCCAAGGGCCATCAGGGTCAGGCCGATGAAGCTCGTAGAAAACTCCGTCTGCCTTCATCCAGCGGCGCTCGCCATCCACATAAGCCCCGTCCGCACCCAAGGTGGTCATTTCAGGGGTCGAGGCAAAGGCTGCCAGATCTCGGGACCACAAACGCCCCGCCCCATTGGCGAGCCTTACCGGCTCCAGCGCCGCGACGAACGCGCTGCGCACGATAGTGACACCCGCTACCGTTGCGGCGGTGCCCGCCAGTATCTCGGCAACCCCGAGCATGTGCTCCAACGCTTCGTGCTGATGGCCTCGCGACCAATCCTGAGCACCCTCGAAAACCTCCGAGAGGGCCTGGGCCACCAGTTGCCCGAGTAGCAAACCGCCCACCACCGGAATGAACAGACCAGCCAGGTTGAGCACATCGAAACCGGCGGCCTTCCACGCCTCATGCCGCTCACGCGACGCGGCTTCATCGGCATCGGCGGTCGGCACCAGCAACAGGCGGCCATCCTGCTTCACCCGGTTTGTCTGCTGTGCAGCCAGCGCCTGAAAGATGTCATGCTGCGGCACGCTGCCATCGAGTTCCAGGTCCGGCTGGTCATCCTCCAGGCGTGCCCGCAACTTGTGCATGAACCCGGCACGTTGACCCAGGCCTATCAGCTGGCTGAACGCCTGGCGGTAGGGTTCGTGGCGCAGCTCTGCCACCAGCGCGCGGTTGATCGAGTCCTGGCTGTCAAAGTATCGCAACGCCTGGACCGGGTCGCTGGCCAGGTAGAGCACGCCGCCCTGCGTTTGCCCATGTATGTCACGAAGTTGAATCCATACACCATCTGCCACTGGGCAACCGAGGGCTTCGAGCAGGCCCGGATGGCCAGTAAGGCCAGCGGATTGATGGCCCGCGGGTTTATCCACCAAAGCGTGCAATGCCTCTTTTACCGGCTCGGTGATCTCGCCTTTCAGCGCAGCTACCTGCACGGCCAGGCGCAGCCCGGAGCGTTTGTCTTCACTGAGGACGCGCAGTGCCGCAGCATCGAATGTGCGGTCCAGCTCCTGCTGATACAGGCGCCCGGCGTCCAGTTTGCGGCAAGCTTCGACCAGCTCATCGGTCCCCCGCGACAGTACCCGTTCCTGCCCCGGGGCGACCAACCCGGTTCCCAGGTAGAAATCGTTGCTGGCGGCAAAGTTGCGCATCAGGCGCAACAAGCCGTTCTCACGACGTTGCCCGTAAGTGGGAAATTGCGGCTCAGCGCCCAGCGTGGACGAGAAACGATGGGAAACCTCCAGCCACTCCAACTGCCAGAACGCTACGTCGCCCGGCAGCGGCTCGCGCAACAAACTGGCGAATTGCCGTTCGGCAAACTGCCGTGGTGACGGCAACGCCAGGGTGATCCCGCGCAACCTGGCCTGGGTGGCATGATGGGCGTCCAGGCTTTCGCGCAAGGCGCGGACCTGGCTCTGCGTGGCCTGTTTGAGCCAGGCAGGCAATCGGTCACCAATGAAACCGTCGTGCAAGTGGTTGGAAGACACAGAGGCGAGCTGTGGGGCTTGTGATTCGCGGGGCATTGCAGGTCCCTGGATGGCTGCGAGAGCCAAGCATGGTGTACAACCTGCCGGTGCTTGCGCAGAGGGAACCCCTGCGATAGAAACGGGGCGGCACACCGTGTGCCGCCCGTGAAGCGTTGTCACTGCACCTTTGGCGCCATGATCGCTTCGCGCGTCAGGCGCTGGGCAAGGCTGGCCAGGGCCTGCTCGCGCTCATCGCGCAGGGCATTGCTCAGGTTCCAGTACTCGTCACTGGTCAAGGCTTCTCTTTGCTCGTCCAATGCCTCCAGCCGAACGGTGAATTGCGTTTCCAGGGCTTCGAAGTCGTCAGGATGCTCTGCTCGAAGTACCGGCAACCAGAAATCACGTTCACTGATGAACACGATACGTTGCTCGCCCGCCTCCACCTGCAGCACTTCCTTGCAAGCCTCCTCCAGTTGCAGCGGCGACACGTTGGCCAGCCTGCCAAATTGCATATGGCGCGGCTGGCCCAACAGGTCCAGGCGCTGGGCCAGGCCGCTGAGGTAGGCAAGGTTGACCTCCACTTCCTCTTCATCGTGGCCGCCTCGGCTCCAGCGTCCATCCTGGTAGCGGGCGTCGATTTCGCGTCGGGCGATTTTCTCTACCCAGTGCACGCGAAACAACCGCTTGGCCAACTGCAAGCGTGCCGCGCGGGTCGATATCGGGTCACCACCGCGGGTGGCCTGCTCGACATGCATGCGCACCTCAAGGCGGCTGAACAAGGTGGAAACGCTGTCCACACAGGTGGTGGGCTCGGCTGCCAGGTCAAACAGCGCCATGCGCGTGGCGGTATCGGCATGGGCCGCATCCAGCATTGCCCATACCCTGAACCCGAGTTCGGCCGATGCTTTGCTGAACTCGGCCGTGGTCGTCAGTTGCCTCAGCAGCTCGAAGAACGCCAAGCTGCCGGGCTCGGCATTCAGCGCATTCCATTTCCCTTCCTGCGCCTGCCGCACCGCTGGGTCCAGGGTCTGCAGCCATTCTTCCCGGGCAGAGGCGTGCCGTTGCGGGCGGGGCGAGGCCAGCAGGCGTTCGGCGCCATACAGGCGCTCGAGATCCTGCACTGCCAGCGCATTGCCCTCCAGGTGCATGGCACGGCGCAACTGCAGCGGGGCCTGGAACAAGGCTGCCGGCAACTCGGCTATCTGGTTGTTGCGAAGATCGGCGAACACCAACAGGCCACACCACTCCAGGCCCGAGGGCAGCGCTGTCATCTGTACGCGGTTCAAACGCAGAATCCGCAGGCTGGGCAACCGATCGAACTGTAGCCTGATGTTGCCGAGCGGGTTGTCACTCAGGTCCAGCGAACGCAAGAGCGCCAGGCCGGTCAGCACATTGGCCTGTGGCGCCGAGATACGAATACGGTTACGCGGCATCAGCAACTGGCGCAAGGCGGTCAACCGCTCCAGCCCCTCAGGTAGCGCACGCAAGGCGTTGTCGCTCATGTCCAGGCACAGCAGATCCGGGAAGCAGGCGAGGAACCCCGACGGGATGGCGTCCAGACCGAGCGCTGACAGGGTCAATTCCGACACGTGCGAGAAGTCCGTCCCGACCGGCAACACGGGCAGGCCGCCGACCGGTACGGCGACGATGCTCAGGCTGAGCATCGCATCATTGCCGATAGCCCCGACGAAGCGATCACTGCGCATCTGCCAGGCACGCCGCAACGAATCTGCGACTCGTCGACGTGCGCGGCTGGCGCTGCCCGCCCCCTCTGCAACCCAGGCCAGCAAGCTGTCATCCAAGCGACGGTATTCCTGCTCGACACGCAGCAAATTCTCGAACAAGCCCCCACGCATGTCCAACAGAGTCTGGATATAGCGATCGACACCGACATCTCCAATACCGGGGTACAAGGCGCGCACCCGCTGCCGCACCACGCGCTCAGGCGAGCCAATGCACGACTGGCAGCCCCCCAGTGGATAGCCCAGTCGGCCATCGGCCAAACGCTGCATGGGCGATGCCATGGGCCTTGCCTCCCGCCAGCCGAGCAGGCGCAGCACAGCCTGCCGGTCACGGGGTAGCCAGGCCTGCATCTGCTTGCGAATTCTGGCCGGCGCATCGGCGCCATCCCACCCCTGTCGCACCCGGTATTCCACGGGCAGGCAAGCAGCCAGCACTTCGAACAGCCCCTGGGGCTCGGCGACCTCGCGCTCATCCGGCAAGCCTCTGCTGTTGTAGAGCTGGAAGCGCCCCTGCCGTCTGACCAGCACCACTGCATGCTCAAGGTCGGTCTCAGCGAACAGCCGTTCCATCGCCGCCCCGGCATACGGGTTACGGCGCAATATCAGGTTGAAATCTCCAGCGCCTGGGCCATGCCAACGCAGCAGGGCAAAAGCCAGCGCAACCACTTCCGGCCGGTAACTGCCTTGCAGGTACAACGCTTCGCGCATGCGCGTCAGGCGCGCCAGCTGCAGGGCCACCCGCGCATGTTCAGCCAACGCCAGCGGCAAACGAGACTCTGCTTGCATGCGCAAGCGCATAGCCTCGGTGGCCTGCTCGAGCACATCGAGGGCATAGGCGTCTGGCAGCGTCGGGAAGTCTCGCTGAATCAATCCCAGCAGCGGGTCGTCGGCCAGGTAAAGCCTGGAGAAGTGCTCGAGCATTGCTTCACGCAACTCGATTGCCGCGTCACCGATCGACAGCGCCTGTTCTTCGAGGGTTTCACCCTGCAGTTGCAACCGTTCGATGCACCATTGCCACAGCTCGGTATCGGTATTGGCCTCCCCCGCTTCCAACCGGCTGAAAAAGGCCTGCGCGCGCGCGTCCACGGCAAAGCGCTGCAAGGTATCGCGCAGCTGCACCGGCATCCTTCGCCGCTCCACCAGCAGGCCACGCAGGTAGGCCTCGTCAACATCCGCGACCGTCAGCACCTGCTCCATCCGCACAGCGTCCATCGCGGTCGCTGTCGGCCAAAGCCGCCCAAGCAACAGTGCAGCACCCTGCCATTCCAATGGCCGCTCATAAGCCAGCCGCCAGCCACGCGCAGAGCAGCGCTCCAGCACCGGCCCGAACGCCGCGTCGCCTTCGGCATGCAGCAAGCGCCAAGCGCCATTGGCGGTTTGCCTTACCCGATACAAGGCACCATCCAACCGCCACCAATGGCGTGTACCCTCTGCGAGCAAGCCGTTGTCGAGCTCCGTCAGCTGTGCTGGCGGCGTAGTTTCCTGATAAGGCGCCAGCTCATTGCGCCACAACCGTTGCCGGCCATCTTCGGTGATGACCGGCTCCAGGGTTTCGACGAATGCGCTGCGGGCCAGATGGACACCGACGACCACCGCCCCCGTGGTTGCCACACTGAAGGCCACCCGGAGCATATGCGCCAAAGCCTCATGCTGATGGCCCAGCTGCCAGTCACGCACGCCCTCGAAAGTCTCGGTCAACAGTTGCCTGGCCAGGTCCGCCACCAACAAAGCCCCGATGACCGGCACAAAAAGGCCCGCCAGGTTGAGCAATACCAGGCCGGCGCTCTTGAGCTCGTCCAGGCGCTGCTCCGAAGCCGCGTCATCGGCCTGGGCGGTGGGCACCGCAAGGAAGCGGGCATCGGCCTTGATTCGCCGCATATGCCAGGCGGCCATCGACGCGAAACCATCCCCCGCTTCCACCACCCTGCGAGGTTCCAGGTCAGGCTGTGCATCCTGCAAGCGGGTGGCCAGGGCCTGCTCGCAAGTGGCGCGATCACCCAAGGCGATGCGCCGCACGAATGCCTGTCGATAGTCTTGGTTGCCCATCGCCGTGGCCAGGACCCGGTTCGCCTCATCCCAGCTGGTGAACGCGCGCAGGGGTTGCGCCTGATCGTCAGGGGTGTACAGGATCACTCTTTTCAAGCGCCCAGGTACACCAAAGGAAAACGTGGACTGGGAATGCTCGATCAATTCAACGGCAACCGCGCCGTCCACCCGGCAGCCAAGAACCTGCAGCGCGCCGATCTCCAGCTGCACCGGCCCATCGATCACGGCGGGTTCATCCTTGCACGCGATACGCAGCACCAGCAGGTCTTCCGGATCCAGCTGCTGCTTGATGGCCGCGATCTCGACCGCCACGGCCAGTTCCAGACGCCGGTCGGTGGTCAGGGCCTTCTCAAAGTCAGGTGTCAACACCTGCGCCAGGTGCCGCTGATAGGCGCTGCCGACATCCACCTCACGGCACAGGCTGACAATCCGATCGAAGTCTTCGCTTACCACCTGCTCGGCCTGATGGGCCTGCGGGAGAGTCAAGGCAGTGCCGAGAAAGAAAGATTCGTTGGCCTTGAAATTCTGCAACAGCTTTTGCAAGGCCGGCATGCGCACAAAGTACGGTTGATAATCAGGGATCAATCCTGCTCTCACATCCAGCCGTGCGCGTGTTTCACGCCACACCAGCTTGTCCAGGTCAACCTGCAGTTTCAGCTGGCTGTCCTGGCGCAAGGCAGGCTCGAGCAGCTGCTTGGCAAAACGGTCCAGAGGCTGCAGGCGGTCGGCGAAGCCTGCCATTTGCCGCTGACTCGCCAGATAGGCGTTGAAACGCAGCTGCAGCATGGCAAGCTGCTTTGGCTTGGCCGCCTTCAGCCAGGCTGGCAAGCCTTGCGCGATGAAGTCTTCGGCGGGGTGAAGCAACTTGGGGTGCACGGCAGGTTGAGACATGGTCGATTTCCTGATCAGTGATCGACTTGTCACGATGCTCGCCAGCGGCGGCGGCCGACAGCGGGAAGGCGTGGTTCCCTAGCCGCCACTGCCGCGTTTGAGGACCAGCGCCCGGTAATGCCCGGGGTTGCAGCCGAACCACTTGCGAAACGCCTTGTAGAACGAACTGCTGTCGGCAAAGCCCAGGCGCTCGGCGATTTCGCCCATGGCCGCATCTTCCTGGCTCAGCCAGGCAATCGCCAGCTCACGTCGCACGCTGTCCTTCAGGCCTTGGTAATTCTGCCCCTCCTCGGCCAGCCGTCGGCGCAGGGTCGAGGGTGACAGGCACAACTGGCGCGCCAGGCTGTCGCCGTCGGGCCACTGCCCAGGGTCCAGGCGCAGCAGATCGGTGCGAATGCGCCGCCCGAGGCTGGCCGGGTCACGGTACTTGACCAGGATGTTGCCCGGCGCCTCGGCCAGAAAGCGCTGCAGTTCTTCTTCGCTGCGCCGCAGCGGCAGCTCGAGGCAGTCGGCAGCGATGATCATGCGCGTACGCGGGCGCTCGAACTGCAGGTTCTCCGAAAACATCACCCGGTAGTCATCGCAGAACGGCGGCTCGGCACAGCGCAGATCGATGGCCAGGATAGGGATACGCCGCCCGGCCAGCCAGCAAGTCACACCGTGCACAATCATCCAGAAGGTGAAATAGGTGAAAGCGCGGCGCGGTGTGTCACGCGGTTCGTTGATGACGATTTCGGCCAGGCCTTGCTGGCGCACCAGGCTTGGCTGCAGGTCTTCAAGCATCAGTGACAGGAACGCCAGCGCGGTTTCCAGGCCGGCGCCCAGGTTCGGTTGGCCCATGCTGGCGCGGCACATGAACGCCAGGCTGCCGCTGCGCAGACCGCGCGGGTCCATGGCGAAGAACTCATCGTTGCAGCGCCGCGCCAGCAGACGCCAGAGCCGGGCATAGGACTCGGCGCTGACTCGAGCCGCTGGCAGGTGCAGCTGTTCGACGGCGATACCCGCCCGGGCCAGCAAGCCGGTATCGGGCTCGCCGGCGGGGCACGTCTGCAACAGCGCCTCGCGCACCAGCTGCATGGAAATGGTGTCTTTCTCGCTCATCGACAGTCCTGTCGGCTCAATGCCGGCCATCTTAGGCCGCCCCGCTGAAAACAGCCATCACAGCCCCGCCGCCAGGCCGAGAAACGCCTGGATCAGGCGCAGTTCGCGGCGACGCTCCAGGCAGCCGATCAGGTGCTGGTTGACCAGGCCGTCACCGGCCAGTGGCCGCGCCACTACCCGCGGGTCATTGGCCACTTCGGTGGACGAGACCACGCCAATGCCCAGCTCCGAGGCCACCGCTTCGGTCACCGCCTCGCGGCTATCCAGTTCCAGCAGCACCCGAGGTTGCACGGCGGCCTTGCTGCAGGCCTTGTCGAAGGTGCGCCGCGTAGTGGAGCTGGGTTCGCGCAACACCATGATCTGCTGGTGCAGCTCAGCCAGCGGCAAGTCGCCATCGCCGTTGGCCCAGGCATGCCCCGCCGGCAGCAAGGCGCACAACCGCGACTCGCACAGGTTCTGCAAATGCAGGCCTTTGCGCGGCTCGATCTCGGTCAGCACGGCCACATCGGCATGCTCGCTGAGCAATGCCGCCAAGGTTTCCTGGGCATTACCCAGGCGCAGGTTGACGGTAATGCCCGGGTAGCGCTCGCGCAGCAGCGCCAGCATCGGCATGACCCGGTGCGGGCCATCGGCCGCCACCTCCAGGCGCCCGGTCAGCAATTGGCGGTTGGCCTCGAGCATGGCCTGCGCCTCTTCGGCCAGGCCGAACATGGCGCGGGTGATGGCCGCCAGGCGGGTGCCCTCTTCGGTCAACTCCACCCGCCGCGCGGTACGCCGCAGCAAGGTGATCTGGTAGTGCTCCTCCAGCGCCTTCACGTGCCCGGTCACTGCCGGCTGGCTGATGAACAGGCGTGCGGCGGCACGGGTGAAGCTGCCCTCACGGGCCACGGCATCGAAGGCACGCAACTGGAACAGGTTCATATTTATCGGCCTGACTTATAGCTCGAATAACAACAAACAATTTGATTGATGACAGCGCCAATTGCAACCTAGGCCCCGTAGTTTCAGCCCACCGCTTGTGAGGAATAACGGAATGAGCAACGCCCCGATTCTGCTGACCCCAGGTCCCCTGACCACATCAATCCGCACCCGCCAAGCAATGCTGGTGGACTGGGGCTCCTGGGACCGCGACTTCAACCAACTGACTGCCAGTGTCTGCGAGCAACTGCTGGCCATCATCGACGGCAGCGCCAGCCACCACTGCGTCCCCCTGCAAGGCAGCGGCACCTTCGCCGTGGAAGCGGCCATCGGCACCTTGGTGCCGCGTGATGGCAAGGTCCTGGTGCTGATCAATGGCGCCTATGGCCAGCGCCTGGCGAAGATATGCAAAGTGCTGGGCCGTGCCTACAGCACCTTCGAAACTGCCGAAGACCAGCCGACCACCGCCGCCGACGTCGACCGCCTGCTGGCCGCCGACCCCGCCATCACCCATGTCGCGCTGATCCACTGCGAAACCAGCACCGGTATTCTCAACCCGCTGCCCGAGATCGCCCAAGTGGTCAAAGGCCACGGCAAGCGCCTGATCATCGACGCCATGAGCTCGTTCGGCGCACTGCCGATCGATGCCCGCGCCATCCCCTTCGAGGCGCTGATCGCCGCCTCCGGCAAATGCCTGGAAGGGGTACCTGGCATGGGCTTCGTGTTCGCCGAGAAAACCGCCCTGGCCGCAGCCGAAGGCAATGCCCATTCGCTGGCCATGGACCTGCACGACCAGCACACCTACATGGCCAAGACCGGCCAGTGGCGCTTCACCCCGCCGACTCACGTGGTCGCAGCCCTGCACGAAGCGCTGCAGCAATACAACGAGGAAGGGGGCCTGCCAGCGCGCCACCAGCGCTACGCCGACAACTGCAAGACCTTGCTCGATGGCATGGCCGCCATCGGCCTGCGCAGCTTCCTGCCTGCCGAGATCCAGGCGCCGATCATCGTCACCTTCCACGCACCGAACGATCCCCGCTACCAGTTCAAGGACTTCTACGAACGGGTCAAGGCCAAGGGTTTCATACTCTACCCGGGCAAGCTGACCCAGGTGGAAACCTTCCGTGTCGGCTGCATCGGCGTGGTCGGAGCGGATGGCATGCAGGCCGCCGTGAATGCCGTGGCCGAGGTGCTGCGGGAAATGGAAGTGCTGGACATCTGACCCTTTGCCCACCCAATTCAGGAACAAGCACACATGAACTACAGCAACCCCACCCAGCTGCAAGCCGCCATCCTCGACTGGGCCGGCACCGTGGTCGACTTCGGCTCCTTCGCCCCGACCCAGATCTTTGTCGAAGCCTTTGCCGAATTCGATGTGCAGGTGTCCATCGAAGAAGCCCGCGGCCCGATGGGCATGGGCAAGTGGGACCACATCCGCACTCTGTGCGATGTGCCAGAAATTGCCGAGCGCTACCGCAAGGTGTTCGGCCGTACCCCGACCGACGATGATGTCACCGCCATCTACAACCGCTTCATGCCGCTGCAGATCGAAAAGATCGCCGTGCACTCGGCGCTGATCCCTGGCGCCCTGGACACACTCACCGGCCTGCGCCAGGAAGGCCTGAAGATCGGCTCTTGCTCGGGCTACCCGAAGGTGGTGATGGACAAGGTGGTGGAGCTGGCCGCGCAAAACGGCTATGTGGCCGACCATGTGGTGGCCACCGACGAAACCCCGAACGGCCGCCCATGGCCGGCCCAGGCCCTGGCCAACGTGATCGCGCTGGGTATCGACGATGTGGCGGCGTGCGTGAAGGTCGACGACACCGTACCAGGTATTCTCGAAGGCCGCCGCGCCGGCATGTGGACCGTGGCTCTGGTGTGCTCGGGCAATGCCCTGGGGCTGACCTGGGAAGGCTATCGCGCGCTGAGCGCCGAAAAGCTGGAAAGCGAGCGCCAGCGCATCCACGCCCTGTTCGCCGGCTCCCGGCCGCACTACCTGATCGACACCATCAACGAACTGCCCGAAGTGATCGCCGACATCAACCGGCGCCTGGCCAAGGGTGAGATGCCACAAACATCCTGACCCGGCCATGGGGGCCGCCTTGCGGCCCACCGCCGGGGGGGGGGGGGGGGCGGGGGGGCCCGCGGGGCAGCAGGGCACGAAAGACGGGTG
>NZ_JADLJS010000063.1 GCF_015680405.1 Pseudomonas pudica | reverse complement strand
GTTCTCCCACGGTCTGTACTGCTGTGAACAGTCAGATTCGGCTTTTTCGTCCCACCACCCCTTCGAGTATCACCATACAAGCGGCTTTAGCCGCGAACACCGGCGCAGCCGGTGCCATGCACCGCGTTGGATTCTTCGCGGGTAAACCCGCTCCCACAGGGTACGCGGACCGCTTGCGAATTCAGTCCTCTACCCGCCAGCGCAGCCTTACCGGGCCTTTTTTTCCAGAATCCGCGGCCCGGTACCTTCCTTGCCCAGCACATCCTCGGGGTTACGCAGTGGGCAATCTTCCAGCGACAGGCAGCCACAACCAATGCAGTTGTCCAGGCTGTCGCGCAACGCTTCCAAGGTGCGAATGCGGGCGTTCAGGTCTTCGCGCCAGGCGGTCGACATCTCACTCCATTGCGCTGCCGTGAGCTTGCTGTTGGGCGCATAGCGGCTGAAGGCCTGCTTGATCTCCTCAAGCGCAATACCCGTGCGCTGCGCCACCTTGATGATGGCCAGCGTGCGCAGCACCAGTGAAGGATAACGGCGCTGGTTACCCGCCGTACGGACGCTGGCGATCAGCCCCTTGGTTTCGTAGAAGTGCAGCGCAGACACCGCCACGCCGCTGCGCTTGGCCACTTCCCCTACCGTTAGCATCCGTGTTTTGTCCGCTGCCATGCCTGTTGACCTCAAGTTAACTCGAGCTTTTATAGTCCTGCCCGATCTTCCCCGCAACCGCTTTTCCTGATGATCGGAGCACTGCATGAACAAAAGGACGTTACTGGCCTGGGCTGGCGCTGTTGCAGGTGTGCTGGCCGCTGCCTATGCATTGGTCGGCAGTGGCTCGGCGCCGCCGGCTACGGCGGCATGGCCGGCGACCAAGGTGGCGCTGGCCACGGCCGAGCAAGTGCAGCTGGCACGGCAGAACTTTGCCTCGGGGGAACTGGAGGCGGTCAACCAGGTACAGGTGGCGGCCGAGACGGCGGGGCGCATCACCCGCATCGCCTTCGAGTCGGGACAATGGGTGAGTGCAGGGCAATTGCTGGTACAGCTGAACGATGCCCCGGAGCAGGCCCAGCGTGTGCAGTTGCGGGCCAGGCTACGCAATGCCGAAGTGGTGCTGCAGCGCAGCCGCAAGCTGCGCGCGGTGAACGCCGTGTCACAGGAGCTGCTCGACAATGCGGCCACCGCCGTGGACGTGGCCAGCGGGGAGCTGCAGCATGTCGAGGCGCTGATCGCGCAGAAGGCAATACGCGCGCCGTTTGCCGGCAAGCTCGGCATTCGCCGGGTGCATCAGGGCCAGTACCTGAGCGCCGGTGAGACCATCGCCAGCCTGGCCGACATCAGCCAGCTGCACGTCAATTTTTCCCTGGGCGAACAAGCCGCCCCCGAAGTGCACGTGGGGCAACTGCTGGCGCTGACGGTGGATGCGGTGCGCGGGCAGGACTTCCAGGCCCGGGTGGTCGCGGTGGACCCGGTGGTGAGCAAGGCGCGCCTGGTGCAGGTGCAGGCGGCCTTGCCGAACCCGGGCGGGCAGTTGCAGCCGGGCATGTACGCCGGCGTGCGCCTGGATGCCGCGCAGCCGTCAAGCGTGCTGGCCGTGCCGGAAACCGCGATCACCTACACCGCCTACGGGCAGACGGTGTTCGTCGCTACCCGGGACCCGGAACAGGGCACCCGGGTCAGCCGGGTGCGGGTGACTACTGGTGAGCGCTGGCAGGGCCGGGTGGAGATCACCTCAGGCCTGGCGCCCGGTGACCAGGTGGTGGTGTCCGGCCAGTTGAAACTGAGCGACGGCATGCCGGTCGAGCCTGTGGCGCAGGACAGCCTGCAGGCCAGCCAGGGAGGGCGGCAATCGTGAAGTTCACTGACCTCTTTGTCCGCCGCCCGGTGCTGGCGCTGGTGGTCAGCAGCCTGATCATCCTGCTGGGGCTGTTTGCCATGGGCAAGCTGCCGATCCGCCAGTACCCGCTGCTGGAAACCTCCACCATCACCATCAGCACCGAGTACCCGGGCGCCTCTGCCGAGCTGATGCAAGGCTTCGTGACCCAGCCGATCACCCAGGCGGTGTCGTCGGTCGAGGGCATCGACTACCTGTCCTCGTCGTCGCAGCAGGGGCGCAGCCTGATCACCTTGCGCATGGTGCTCAATCGCGATTCGACCCAGGCGCTTGCCGAGACCATGGCCAAGGTCAACCAGGTGCGCTATCGCCTGCCGGAAAAGGCCTACGACCCGGTGGTGGAGCTGTCGGCAGGTGACTCCACGGCGGTGGCCTACGTGGGCTTTGCCAGCGAAACCTTATCGATACCCGAACTGAGCGATTACCTGTCGCGGGTGGTGGAACCGCAGTTCTCCGGCATCGACGGTGTGGCCAAGGTGCAGTCGTTCGGCGGGCAGCGCCTGGCCATGCGCCTGTGGCTGGACAGCGAGCAGATGGCCGGGCGCGGGGTGACGGCCGCCGACGTGGCGCAGGCGGTGCGTGCCAACAACTACCAGGCGACGCCGGGGCAGGTGCGTGGGCAGTACGTGCTGGCCGATATCCAGGTGGACACCGACCTGACCCGGGTCGAGGACTTCCGCGAGCTGATCATCCGCAACGATGGCACCGACCTGGTGCGCCTGCGCGATGTCGGCACCGTCGAGCTGAGCGCGGCCGCCACACAGACCAGCGCCACCATGGACGGCAAGCCCGCCGTGCACCTGGGGCTGTTCCCCACCCCAACCGGCAACCCGCTGGTGATCGTCGAGGGTATTCGCCAGTTGCTGCCGCAGATCCGCCAGACCCTGCCACCCGGGGTGGAGGTGGCGCTGGCCTACGAGACCGCACGCTTCATCGACGCCTCGATCGACGAGGTGCTGCGTACCCTGGTGGAAGCCATGCTGATCGTGGTGCTGGTCATCTGGCTGTGCCTGGGTTCGCTGCGCAGCGTGGTGATCGCGGTGGTGGCCATCCCGCTGTCGATGCTCGGCGCGGCAGGCCTGATGCTGCTGTTCGGCTTCAGCCTGAACCTGCTGACCTTGCTGGCGATGGTGCTGGCCATCGGCCTGGTGGTGGACGACGCCATCGTGGTGGTGGAGAACGTGCACCGCCATATCGAAGAGGGCAAGTCGCCGGTTGCC
This sequence comes from Pseudomonas pudica, assembly GCF_015680405.1. Taxonomy (GTDB): domain Bacteria; phylum Pseudomonadota; class Gammaproteobacteria; order Pseudomonadales; family Pseudomonadaceae; genus Aquipseudomonas; species Aquipseudomonas pudica. Next base: position 17,717 of record NZ_JADLJS010000063.1, on the reverse strand, counting down.
GCGGCGCTGGCCGGGGCGCGGGAAATCGCCGGGCCGGTGATCGCCATGACCCTGACCCTGGCCGCCGTATACGCGCCGATCGGCTTGATGGGCGGGCTGACCGGCACGCTGTTCCGTGAGTTTGCCCTGACCCTGGCGGGGGCGGTGATCGTGTCCGGCATCGTCGCGCTCACCCTGTCGCCGGTGATGAGTTCGCTGTTGTTGCAACCCGGCCAGCAGCATGGCGCCATGGCCAACATGGCCGACCGCCTGTTCGGCATGCTGACCGGGGCCTATGGGCGAGCACTTGCCTACACCCTGTCGCATCGCTGGATCAGTGGTGGTGTGGCGCTTCTGGTGTGCCTGAGCCTGCCTTGGCTATACCTGCTGCCGCAGCGCGAACTGGCCCCGCCCGAGGACCAGGCGGCGGTGCTGACGGCCATCAAGTCGCCGCAGCATGCCAGCCTGGATTATGTGGAGCGCTTTGCCCTGAAACTGGACCAGGTGATGAAGTCCCTCGCCGAAACCACCGACACCTGGATCATCAACGGCACCGACGGCCCGGCCGCCAGTTTCGGCGGCATCAACCTCAGCGCCTGGCAGGTTCGCGAGCGTTCCGCCGCGCAGGTGCAGGCGCAGTTGCAGCAGGCCGTGGCGGACATCGAGGGCAGCAGCATCTTCGCCTTCCAGGTGGCCTCGCTGCCGGGCTCCAGCGGTGGCTTGCCGGTGCAGATGGTGTTGCGCAGCGCACAGGACTACCCCGAGCTGTACCAGACCATGGAGATGATCAAGCAGCGCGCCCGCGACAGCGGCCTGTTCAGCGTGGTGGACAGCGACCTCGACTACAACAACCCGGTGGTCAAGGTGCGCATCGACCGCGCCAAGGCGGCCAGCCTGGGCATCAGCATGCAGGCTATCGGCGAGTCGCTGGGCGTGCTGGTGGGCGAACAGTACCTCAACCGCTTCGCCCTGTTCGGGCGCTCCTACGACGTGATCCCGCAAAGCATCCAGGACCAGCGCCTGACACCGGCTGCGCTGAACCGCCAGTACGTGCGTGCCGAAAACGGCAGCCTGGTGCCGCTGGCCACGGTGGTGCACCTGGACATCGAAGTGGCGCCCAACCGCTTGCTGCAGTTCGACCAGCAGAACGCCAGTACCCTGCAGGCGATCCCGGCGCCCGGTGTGTCGATGGGTAATGCCGTGGCATTTCTCGAACAGCTTGCCGCCGAACTGCCACCTGGCTTCAGCCATGACTGGCAATCGGAGTCGCGCCAGTACGTGCAGGAGGGCTTTGCCCTGATGTGGGCGTTTCTCGCCGCCCTGGTGGTGATCTACCTGGTGCTGGCCGCGCAGTACGAAAGCCTGGTGGACCCGCTGATCATCCTGGTGACCGTGCCACTGTCGATCTGCGGTGCGCTGCTGCCGCTGGCGCTGGGCTGGGCCACGCTGAACATCTACACGCAGATCGGCCTGGTGACCCTGATCGGCCTGATCAGCAAGCACGGCATCTTGATGGTGGAGTTTGCCAACGAGATCCAGGTGCGTGACAACCTCGACCGTGCCGCCGCCATCGTCCGCGCCGCGCAGATACGCCTGCGGCCGGTGCTGATGACCACGGCGGCGATGACCTTCGGCGTGCTGCCGCTGCTGTTTGCCAGCGGCGCCGGGGCCAACAGCCGCTTTGGCCTGGGGGTGGTGCTCGTGTGCGGGATGCTGGTGGGGACCTTGTTTACCCTGTTTGTGCTGCCGACGATCTATGCCTTGCTGGCGCGAGACCATCGGGTGACCACGGTGCGGGGGCAGCAGTTGGCGGAGGCTGAGCGGGTGCTGGACATGTGAGGTAAACCTGGCCACATGCGCGATCCCTGTAGGAGCGGCCTTGTGTCGCGATAGGGCCGCTCCTACAGGGATCGCGCAAGTTTTGGGATATCGAGCATGGCGCTGGTTTGATCAGCCAGGCGACCGATCGCGGCGTATCTGGGTGACGAGGGTAAAGCGATCATCCGGGTGCACCGTCTCGGAAACCGCCATCAGGTCGCCGTTTTCCTCTCGGTAATGGCGAATGATCTTCAGCCCCGGCGCGCCTGCCTCGGCCTTCAGCACCCTGGCCATTTCCGCGGTCAGCAGCACTGCCCGCACCTGCTGGTCGACCACCGCGATCGCCCGGCCATAGTGCTGCTCGATCAGCCCCGCAATCAGTTGGTCGGGGTGCTCGCGGGCCAACTCGATGACCTCGGCATAGTCGCGCTGCGCGTACACATCGGTCCAGCACAGCGGCGCCGTGTTGTGCACGCGGTCGACACGGATGCTCGACACGCAGAAGTAGTGCTCGCCCGGAACCAGCCCCAGCCGCGCCGCCTCGCTCAGGTCGGCGACGAAGTGGCGCACGTCCTGGATTTCCCGTTGCTGGGTTTCCGCCAGGTGCGCCAGGTCCGCCACGCTGGCCAGTGACTGCGAATAGCCACCGCGCGGGCTGCTGGCCTCCACCCGGGTACCCACGCGCTTGCGCCGCGATACCAGCCCTTGGTTGAGCAACTGGTTGATCGCCGCGCGCACCGTGTGTCGGCTCACATCGTAAAGGTCGCACAGCTCGAACTCGGTCGGCAGCAGGCTGCCCACCGGGTAGCGGCCGCTGGCAATACCTTCCATCAAGTCCTTTGCCACGGTGGTGTAGCGCGTCGGATTCATACCTTTGGTCTGTCTCGCGAAGTAGCCCCGGAAATCAAGCCTGTGCGGGCAGGCTCATATGCAGCAAGGGGAACGGCCGGCCTTCGCCATCCAGCGGTGAGCGGCCGGTCTGGATGAAACCGTAGTGCCGGTAGAACCCCACTGCCTGCGGGTTCTGCTCGTTGACATCGACGCTCATAACGTTGTGCTTCTGGCGGCCGAAATCCAGCAGCGCGCGGCCAATGCCCTGGCCATGGCGCTCGGGGGCGACAAAGAGCATTTCCACGTGGTTGCCATTGAAGCCAATGAAACCAAGTGGGCGGTCTTCGGTGTCAACCGCAACCCAGAGCTCGACGGCCTGGAAGTAGACGTCGCGCAATTGCGGCAGCAGCGCGTCGATGTCGGACGCTTGCAGAAAGTGGTGCGTGGCGCGCACGGCGCGCAGCCAGATATCGAGCAGTTGCGGATGATCTGCAGCGATGCTTTGGCGGATGATCATGGAGTGATGCCTGGTCGGTGTATGGCTGCGGGGTCGGGAGGAAGAAAAAGGGTACCCGGATTGTAGGTGGCGGGGCAATGACGGTGGGGCAGGGCATCAGCTGATGCGTTGCCCGGGCTGGCCCTTTCGCGGGTAAACCGCTCCCACAAGCAAGCACTGCCCTCGAGCCCGGCGCCGTACCTGTGGGAGCGGGTTTACCCGCGATATCAGAAGCCCGCCTCCAGGCCCAGCAGGTCCTGCACCGTCTGCCTGCGGCGAATCATCCGTAGCGCCCCATCCTCGATCAGGAACTCCGGCAGCAATGGCCGGCTGTTGTAGTTCGACGACATCGACGCGCCATAGGCCCCGGCGTCGTGGATCACCAGCAGGTCACCCACCTGTGCCTGGGGCAGGTCGTGCGGGGTCAGTTCCTGGTCATCCTGGGTAAACACATCGCCCGACTCGCACAGCGGCCCGGCCACCACTGTCGGCTGCCGTGGGCGGTCAACCGGCTGGCCGTCGGCGTCGAGCAGGGTCATGCGGTGGTAGGCCCCGTACATCGCCGGGCGCATCAGGTCGTTGAAACCGGCGTCGATCATGACGAAGGTATTGCGGCCCACCTGCTTCACGGCGCGTACCTCGGCCACCAGGTAGCCCGATTCCGCCACCAGGAAGCGCCCTGGCTCGATCTCCATGCGCACGGGGTGGCCCAGCATCGCCTCGATCTCTTTGCGGGCCACGGCCCAGGTCTGGGCGTAGCGTTGCAGGTCGACCGGCTTGTCGCTGCTGCGGTACGGGGTGGAAAGCCCGCCGCCAATGGAAAACGCTTCGATGTCCACGCCTAGGCGGCCGATCAGCTCGATCATCGAGCGGGCCACTTGCTCCAGGTGCTGATAATCCACCCCCGAGCCGATGTGCATGTGCACCCCTACCAGGTGCAGGCCATGGGTTTTTACGCAGGCCAGCGCTTCGCCCAGCTCTTCGTGCCAGATGCCGTGCTTGCTGTTCTCGCCACCGGTGTTGGTCTTGCGGCTGTGGCCATGGCCGAAGCCGGGGTTGATGCGGATCCACACGCGGTGACCGGGCGAGCGTTCACCCAGTTGGCGCAGCATGTCGATGGAACCGGCGTTGACTTCGATCTTCGAGGCCACCACCCGCTCCAGGGTCGGCCGGTCCAGCGCGTCGCAGGTCAGCACCACGCCGGCAGGGTCGCCATCCACGCTTGCGCCCGCGGCAAAGGCCCGCTCCATTTCGCCCAGCGACACTGCGTCCAGCACCAGGCCGTGGGCGCGCATCAGGCGCAGCACATGCAGGTTGGGGTTGGCCTTCTGGGCGAAGCGCACGGTATCGAACACTTTCAGCTGTTCGACGCGCTCGGCGATGGTGCCGGCGTCATAGGCCCATAGCGGCGAGCCGTGCTGGCGGACAGCCTCGGCCAGAAGAGTGAAGGGTGCAGTCATGGTGGCGCTACTCATATAAGGAAGGCCACGAGAATGAGCCAAAGCAGGAATTCAGAAAAATAGCTATTTTTCTGTCAGCCATTCATATCTGATATGACTATTGCCGACTTGCCAGGTGTTGCCGTGAAACTGTCCGTCCGCCATATCGAAGTGTTTCGCGCCATCATGGCCGCTGGCAGCGTCACCGGTGCGGCGCGCTTGCTGTTTACCTCGCAGCCCACTGTCAGCCGCGAACTTGCGCGGCTGGAGCAGGTGACCGGGCTGAACCTGTTCGAGCGCGAAGGCGGCCGTCTGGTGCCGACGGCCCAGGCGCTGCTGTTGATCGAGGAGGTTGAGCGGGCCTACGTAGGGCTGGAGCGCATCGACCGCTTTGCCCAGGCCATCCGCAATTTCGAGCAGGGTCGGTTGGCCATTACCTGCCTGCCGCTATTTTCCCAGACCTTGCTGCCCAAGGCTTGCCAGCGCTTTCACCAACAGCACCGGGGCGTGAGCGTGAGTATCCTGGCGCAGGAGTCGCCGTTGCTGGAGGAGTCGCTGGTTGCCCAGCAGCATGACCTGGGCCTGACCGAGGTAGAGCAGATACCGCGTGGCGCCTACGGCGAATTGCTGTTCAGCGCCAACATGGTGTGCGTGCTGCCCGACGGGCACCCGTTGCAGGCAAGGGCCGAGCTGGAGCTGAGCGATTTCCACGAGGTCGACTTCATCAACCTGGCCAGCCTGGACACCTACCGGCAGCGCCTGGACCAGCACTTTGGCGCGGCGGGGGTGAACCGCCGCACGGTCATCGAAACCACCAGTGCTGCCTCGGTGTGCGCCATGGTCAGGCAAGGCCTGGGGGTGGCGATCATCAACCCGCTGAGCGGGCTGGAAGCGGCGCAGGGCGGGTTGCCGATCCGGCGGTTGCGGGTGTCCGTGCCGTACCAGGTGATGCTGATCAGGCCGGACCACCGGCCGGCATCGGCGGCGGTGGAGCCGTTTTGCCAGGCGTTGCGGGTGCAGGCCCGGGAGATGCAGCAGGCGCTGGCATGATCGTTGTGGGGGAACTGCCTTGCACAAAACCTAAAAAATGGCGCGATCACTGTGGGAGCGGGCAAGCCCGCGAAGCAGGCGACGCGATGGATGGCACCGGCTGTGCCGGTGTTCGCGGGCATGCCCGCTCCCACAGGGGCAGCGCCGGTATTCAGTTCGTCACAGCTCGCAGACGAAGGTGCCGGTCCCGGCCAGGATGTTCTCCAGGGTTTCCTTCACTTCATCCATGTCACTCAACTCGCTGGTCAGGTTGATCTCCAGCACCTCATCGCCCTTCAGCGCATCCCGGTCGCCGGCCGCCACTTCGATCAGCAGGCGCTTGGCGCTCAGGATCACTTTCAGGCCATCCAGCGTCGACGGCTCATCATCCAGGGTCAGGTCGACGGTGTCTTCGTCCGGGTAGCGGGTCAGCAGGAACATCTGACCCTTGTCGCTGTGGCAGCACAGGGTCGCCATGTTGTCTTCCTCGTCATCGCAAGGGGTGGCGAACAGCAGGGCAGTATTGATTTGCATGGACAAGGCTCGGATCAAAGGAAACGGAAGGGAATTCTGACAGTCTTGCCTACAGGCATAAACGTAAAGTTACCGCCCCTTGACCGAAATTGTCGCAGCGCTGCAAGCCTTGATGACCAATCAGTCGTTAAGCTTCGGCGAGCCCTGGGCGTGCCTGCGCACGTTCAACGCCTGGTTTTACCGTCCGCCTTGCCACGGGTTGGCTATCGTTGATCCGTACACGGCGCACGCAGCGACGCTTCAACTATTACAAAGCCCAAGCGGAGTACCACAGATGGCGTTCTTCACCGCAGCCAGCAAAGCCGACTTCCAGCATCAACTGCAAGCGGCCCTGGCGCAGCACATCAGCGAACAGTCCCTGCCACAAGTCGCGCTGTTCGCCGAGCAGTTCTTCGGCATCATCTCTCTGGACGAACTCACGCAACGCAGGCTTTCCGACCTGGCCGGCTGCACCCTGTCAGCCTGGCGCATCATCGAGCGTTTCGACCCCGAATACCCGCAAGTACGGGTGTACAACCCCGATTACGAACGCAATGGCTGGCAATCGACCCACAGCGTGGTCGAAGTGCTGCACCACGACCTGCCGTTCCTGGTCGACTCGGTACGCACCGAGCTCAACCGCCGCGGCTACAGCATCCACACCCTGCAGACCACCGTGCTCAGCGTGCGCCGCGGCGCCAAGGGCGAGCTGCTTGAACTGCTGCCCAAGGGCACCCAGGGCGAGGGCGTACGTCATGAGTCGCTGATGTACCTGGAGATCGACCGTTGCGCCAACGCCGCCGAGCTGACGGTACTGGCCCGCGAGATCGAGCAGGTGCTGGCCGAGGTGCGGGTGGTGGTGGCCGACTTCGAACCGATGAAGGCCAAGCTGCGTGAAGTGGTGGCGGAGGTGGAGCAGACCGCCTTTGGCCCGGCGCAGAACGAAAAGGGCGAGGTCAAGGCTTTCCTCGAGTGGCTGCTGGACAACCACTTCACCTTCCTGGGCTATGAAGAATTCACTGTCAAGGGCGATGCCGATGGTGGCCAGATGGTCTACGACGAGCAGTCGTTCCTCGGCCTGCCGCGCCGCTTGCGCGTGGGCCTGACGAGCGACGAGCTGCGCATCGAAGACTATGCCGTGGCCTACCTCAATGAACCGTTGCTGCTGTCGTTCGCCAAGGCCGCGCTGCCAAGCCGCGTACACCGCCCGGCCTACCCGGACTACGTGTCGATCCGCCAGCTGGACGCCGACGGCAAGGTGATCAAGGAACACCGCTTCATGGGCCTGTATACCTCGTCGGTGTACGGCGAAAGCGTGCATGCCATCCCTTATATCCGGCAGAAGGTCACCGAAATCGAGCGCCGCTCGGGCTTCGATCCCAAGGCCCACCTGGGCAAGGAACTGGCCCAGGTGCTGGAAGTGCTGCCGCGCGACGACCTGTTCCAGACCCCGGTCGACGAGCTGTTCAGCACTGTCATGTCGATCGTGCAGATCCAGGAACGCAACAAGATCCGCGTGTTCCTGCGCAAGGACCCGTACGGCCGCTTCTGCTACTGCCTGGCCTATGTACCGCGGGAAATCTACTCCACCGAAGTGCGGCAGAAGATCCAGCAGGTGCTGATGGAGCGCCTGAAGGCCAGCGACTGCGAGTTCTGGACCTTCTTCTCCGAATCGGTGCTGGCCCGTGTGCAGCTGATTCTGCGGGTAGACCCGAAAAACCGTATCGACATCGACCCGCAGCAGCTGGAACGCGAAGTGATCCAGGCCTGCCGCTCGTGGCATGACGACTACTCGGCGCTGGTGGTCGAAAACTTCGGCGAAGCCCAGGGCACCAATATCCTCGCCGACTTCCCCAAAGGTTTCCCGGCTGGTTACCGCGAGCGCTTCGCCGCGCACTCGGCGGTGGTCGACCTGCAGCACGTGCTGAACCTGTCGGAAAGCAAGCCGCTGGCGATGAGCTTCTACCAGCCGTTGACCCAGGTCGGCGAGCGTACCCTGCACTGCAAGCTGTACCACGCCGACACCCCGCTGGCGCTGTCCGATGTGCTGCCGATCCTGGAAAACCTCGGCCTGCGCGTACTCGGCGAGTTCCCGTACCGCCTGCGCCATGCCAGTGGCCGCGGCTACTGGATCCACGACTTCGCCTTCACCTACAGCGAAGGCCTGAGCCTGGACATCCAGCAGCTCAACGACACCCTGCAGGATGCCTTCATCCACATCGTCCGCGGCGATGCCGAGAACGACGCCTTCAACCGCCTGGTGCTCACCGCCGGCCTGCCATGGCGCGACGTGGCGCTGTTGCGCGCCTATGCCCGTTACCTGAAGCAGATTCGACTGGGCTTCGACCTTGGCTACATCGCCAGCACCCTGAACAACCACACCGACATCGCCCGCGAGCTGACCCGGTTGTTCAAGACCCGCTTCTACCTTGCGCGCAAGCTCACCCAGGAGGACCTGGATGACAAGCAACTGCGCCTGGAACAAGCCATCCTGACAGCGCTGGACGACGTGCAGGTGCTCAACGAAGACCGCATCCTGCGTCGCTACCTGGACCTCATCAAGGCCACCCTGCGCACCAACTTCTACCAGCCGGATGCCAACGGCCAGAACAAGTCGTACTTCAGCTTCAAGTTCAACCCCAAGCTGATCCCCGAGCTGCCCAAGCCGGTGCCCAAGTTCGAGATCTTCGTCTACTCGCCACGGGTCGAGGGCGTGCACCTGCGCTTCGGCAACGTCGCCCGCGGCGGCTTGCGCTGGTCCGACCGCGAGGAAGACTTCCGCACCGAGGTGCTGGGCCTGGTTAAAGCCCAGCAGGTGAAGAACTCGGTGATCGTACCGGTCGGCGCCAAGGGCGGCTTCCTGCCGCGCCGCCTGCCGCTGGGCGGCAGCCGCGACGAGATCGCGGCCGAAGGCGTGGCGTGCTACCGCATCTTCATTTCCGGCCTGCTCGACATCACCGACAACCTCAAGGACGGTGGCGTGGTGCCGCCGGCCAACGTGGTACGCCACGATGATGACGACCCGTACCTGGTGGTGGCGGCCGACAAAGGCACCGCGACCTTCTCCGACATCGCCAACGGCATTGCCATCGACTACGGCTTCTGGCTGGGCGATGCCTTCGCCTCGGGCGGTTCGGCCGGTTACGACCACAAGAAGATGGGCATTACCGCGCGCGGCGCCTGGGTTGGCGTGCAGCGCCACTTCCGCGAGCGCGGCATCAATGTGCAGGAAGACCCGATCACCGTGATCGGCATCGGGGACATGGCCGGCGACGTGTTCGGCAACGGCCTGCTGATGTCCGACAAGCTGCAGCTGGTGGCTGCCTTCAACCACCTGCACATCTTCATCGACCCGAACCCGGAGCCAGCCGCAAGCTTTGCCGAGCGCAAGCGCCTGTTCGACCTGCCGCGCTCGGCCTGGAGCGACTACGACACAAGCATCATGTCCGAAGGCGGCGGGATCTTCCCGCGCAGTGCCAAGAGCATCGCCATCAGCCCGCAGATGAAAGAGCGCTTCGCCATCGACGCCGACCGCCTGACCCCGACCGAGCTGCTCAATGCTTTGCTCAAGGCACCGGTAGACCTGCTGTGGAACGGTGGCATCGGTACTTACGTCAAGGCCAGCACCGAGAGCCACGCCGACGTCGGCGACAAGGCCAACGACGCGCTGCGGGTCAATGGCAACGAACTGCGCTGCAAGGTGGTGGGCGAGGGCGGCAACCTGGGCATGACCCAGCTTGGCCGGGTCGAGTTCGGCCTGCATGGCGGCGCCACCAACACCGACTTCATCGACAACGCCGGCGGCGTGGACTGCTCCGACCACGAGGTCAACATCAAGATCCTGCTCAACGAAGTGGTGCAGGGTGGCGACATGACCGAGAAGCAGCGTAACCAGCTGCTGGGCAGCATGACCGACGAAGTGGCCGGCCTGGTGCTGGGCAACAACTACAAGCAGACCCAGGCGTTGTCACTGGCGGCTCGCCGCGCCCGCGAGCGGATTGCCGAGTACAAGCGCCTGATGGCCGACCTGGAGGCCCGTGGCAAGCTGGACCGCGCCATCGAGTTCCTGCCGTCCGAGGAGCAGTTGGCCGAGCGCCTGGCCGCCGGCCAGGGCCTGACCCGCGCCGAACTTTCGGTGCTGATCTCGTACAGCAAGATCGACCTCAAGGAACAGCTGCTCAAGTCGCTGGTGCCGGACGACGATTACCTGACCCGCGACATGGAAACCGCCTTCCCGCCGTCGCTGGTCAGCAAATTCGCCGACTCCATGCGCCGCCACCGCCTGAAGCGCGAAATCGTCAGCACCCAGATCGCCAACGATCTGGTCAACAACATGGGCATCACCTTCGTCCAGCGCCTGAAAGAGTCGACCGGCATGAGCCCGGCCAACGTGGCCGGAGCCTATGTGATCGTGCGCGATATCTTCCATCTGCCGCACTGGTTCCGCCAGATCGAGGCACTGGACTACCAGGTGCCGGCGGAAATCCAGCTGACCCTGATGGACGAACTGATGCGCCTGGGCCGCCGTGCCACCCGCTGGTTCCTGCGCAGCCGCCGCAACGAGCAGGACGCCGGGCGCGACACCGCGCACTTCGGGCCGAAGATCGCGCAACTGGGGCTCAAGCTCGACGAGTTGCTCGAAGGCCCGACTCGCGAGCGCTGGATGGTGCGCTACCAGGGCTTCGTCGAGGCTGGTGTACCGGAGTTGCTGGCGCGCATGGTGGCTGGCACTACCCACCTGTACACCCTGTTGCCGATCATCGAGGCCTCGGATGTTACTGGCCATGATCCGGCGCAGGTGGCCAAGGCGTTCTTCGCCGTGGGCAGCGCGCTGGACCTGACCTGGTACTTGCAGGAAATCAGCAACCTGCCGGTGGAAAACAACTGGCAGGCGCTGGCCCGCGAGGCGTTCCGCGACGACATCGACCTGCAGCAGCGGGCGATCACCATCTCGGTACTGCAGATGGCCGATGCGCCGGAAGACATGGACGCCCGCGTGGCGCTGTGGGCCGAGCAGCACCGGGTGATGGTGGAACGCTGGCGCGCCATGCTGGATGACCTGCGCAATGCCACCGGTACCGACTATGCGATGTACGCGGTGGCCAACCGCGAGCTGGTAGACCTGGCCATGAGCGGGCAGGCGGCGGTGGTGCCGTCCTGAGCTTCATGAGGCGGTAGAAGAAAGCCCCGGCAGTGATGCCGGGGCTTTTTTGTATTCCTGGGCCGGCCTCTTCGCGGGTGAACCCGCTCCCACAGAAGTATCTCAAGCCTTGAGTGCAGTGAGGTCCCTGTGGGAGCGGGTTTACCCGCGAAGAGGCCGGTACAGGCTTACTTGAACCTGCGCTCCACGCCTTTCTCCACCAGAATCTTCGCCGAAATCTCCTCCACCGAAAAATGCGTGGAATTGATGTTGGGAATGTTCTCCCGGCGGAACAGGTTCTCCACCTCGCGCACTTCGAACTCGCACTGGGCAAAGCTGGAATAGCGGCTGTTGGGCTTGCGCTCGTGGCGGATGGCGGTGAGGCGGTCGGGGTCGATGGTCAGGCCGAACAGCTTATTGTGGTGCTTTTTCAGCACCGCCGGCAGCTGCAGGCGCTCCATGTCGTCCTCGGTCAGCGGATAGTTGGCGGCGCGGATGCCGAATTGCATGGCCATATAAAGGCAGGTGGGGGTCTTGCCGCAGCGCGATACGCCTACCAGGATCAGGTCGGCCTTGTCGTAGTAGTGGGTGCGCGCGCCATCGTCGTTGTCCAGGGCGAAATTCACCGCCTCGATGCGTTCCATGTAGTTGGAATTGCCGCCGATCGAGTGCGACTTGCCGACGGAATACGACGAATGGGCAGTCAATTCCTGTTCAAGCGGGGACAAAAACGAAGAAAAGATGTCGATCATGAAGCCATTCGAGGTAGCCAGGATCTCACGGATGTCCTGATTGACGATGGTGTCGAAGATGATCGGGCGTACACCATCGCGCTCGGCCGCGGCATTGATCTGCTGGACCATGGTCCGTGCCTTTTCCGGCGAATCGATGTAGGGACGGGTGAATTTATTGAACGGAATGCTCTCGAATTGAGCGAGCAGACTCTGGCCCAGGGTTTCGGCAGTGATGCCGGTGCCGTCGGAGATGAAGAACGCGGTTCGTTTCATTTGCGATCTGGGCCTTAAGCTGATGACGTTTCTTGGATATGATAAGTTCGGTTTGCCGAATGCGGCTGTCGGCATTCTCACTTATTTTCCAGGTACAGGCCACAAGCGTCCGGCCAAGTCAACGAAGGCAGGCGGGCGCCCTTGAGCTTTTCCAATACAGTTAGTGGAGAGATCACCTTGGTAGAGTACGTAGTTTCCCTCGATAAGCTCGGCGTCCATGATGTAGAGCATGTGGGGGGCAAGAACGCATCCCTGGGCGAGATGATCAGCAACCTCGCAGGTGCTGGTGTATCGGTGCCGGGCGGCTTTGCCACTACGGCGCAGGCGTACCGCGATTTTCTCGAACAGAGTGGTCTCAACGACCGTATCCACGCCGCGCTCGACGCACTCGACGTGGATGACATCAACGCCCTGACCAAGACTGGTGCGCAGATTCGCCAGTGGGTCATGGAAGCCGACTTCCCGCCGCGTCTTGACAGCGAAATTCGTGCGGCCTTCGCCGAAATGGCCGCCGGCAACGAAAACATGGCCGTCGCCGTGCGTTCCTCGGCCACCGCCGAAGACCTTCCGGACGCCTCGTTCGCCGGCCAGCAGGAAACCTTCCTCAACATCCGCGGCGTCGACAACGTGATCCGCGCGGCCAAGGAAGTGTTCGCCTCCCTGTTCAACGACCGCGCCATCGCCTACCGCGTGCACCAGGGCTTCGACCACAAGCTGGTGGCCCTGTCCGCCGGCGTGCAGCGCATGGTCCGCTCCGAAACCGGCACCGCCGGCGTCATGTTCACCCTCGACACCGAGTCGGGCTTCCGCGACGTGGTGTTCATCACCGGTGCCTACGGCCTGGGCGAAACCGTGGTGCAGGGTGCGGTCAACCCTGACGAATTCTACGTGCACAAGAGCACCCTGCAGGCAGGCCGCCCGGCTATCCTGCGCCGCAACCTGGGCAGCAAGGCGATCAAGATGGTCTACGGCGAAGAAGCCAAGGCCGGCCGTTCGGTCAAGACCGTCGAAGTGGACCGCGCCGAGCGCGCGCGCTTCTGCCTGACCGATGCCGAGGTCAGCGAGCTGGCCAAGCAGGCCATGATCATCGAGCAGCACTACCAGCGCCCGATGGACATCGAATGGGCCAAGGACGGTGACGACGGCAAGCTGTATATCGTCCAGGCGCGCCCCGAGACGGTGAAGAGTCGCTCCAGCGCCAACGTCATGGAACGCTACCTGCTGAAAGAGAAGGGCACCGTACTGGTCGAAGGCCGCGCCATTGGCCAGCGTATCGGCGCCGGCAAGGTCCGCGTGATCAACGACGTATCGGAAATGGACAAGGTCCAGCCGGGCGATGTGCTGGTCTCCGACATGACCGACCCGGACTGGGAACCGGTGATGAAGCGCGCGAGCGCTATCGTCACCAACCGTGGCGGGCGTACCTGCCACGCGGCGATCATCGCTCGTGAGCTGGGCATTCCGGCCGTGGTCGGTTGCGGCAATGCCACCCAGGTGTTGAAAGACGGCCAGGGTGTGACCGTGTCCTGTGCCGAAGGCGACACCGGCTTCATCTTCGAGGGCGAGCTGGGCTTCGACGTCAAGCAGAACTCGGTCGACGCCATGCCCGACCTGCCGTTCAAGATCATGATGAACGTCGGCAACCCGGATCGTGCGTTCGATTTCGCCCAGCTGCCCAACGCCGGTGTCGGCCTGGCGCGCCTGGAGTTCATCATCAACCGCATGATCGGCGTGCACCCCAAGGCACTGCTGAACTACGCCGGCCTGCCAGCCGACCTGAAAGACAGCGTCGACAAGCGCATCGCCGGCTACAACGACCCGGTCGGCTTCTATGTCGAGAAGCTGGTCGAAGGCATCAGCACCCTGGCTGCGGCCTTCTACCCGAAAAAGGTCATCGTGCGCCTGTCGGACTTCAAGTCCAACGAGTACGCCAACCTGATCGGCGGCAAGCTGTACGAGCCGGAAGAAGAAAACCCGATGCTGGGCTTCCGTGGCGCTTCGCGTTACATCAGCGAATCTTTCCGTGACTGCTTCGAGCTCGAGTGCCGTGCGCTCAAGCGCGTGCGCAACGAGATGGGCCTGACCAACGTCGAGATCATGGTGCCGTTCGTGCGTACCCTGGGTGAAGCCAGCCAGGTTGTCGACCTGCTCGCCGAAAACGGCCTGGCCCGTGGTGACAACGGCCTGCGCGTGATCATGATGTGCGAACTGCCGTCCAACGCCATCCTCGCCGAAGAGTTCCTGGAATACTTCGACGGCTTCTCGATCGGCTCCAACGACCTGACCCAGCTGACCCTGGGCCTGGACCGTGATTCGGGCATCATCGCCCACCTGTTCGACGAGCGTAACCCTGCGGTGAAGAAGCTGCTGGCCAACGCCATTGCCGCGTGCAACAAGGCTGGCAAGTACATCGGCATCTGCGGCCAGGGCCCGTCGGACCACCCGGACCTGGCCAAGTGGCTGATGGAACAGGGCATCGACAGTGTGTCGCTGAACCCGGACTCGGTACTCGAAACCTGGTTCTACCTGGCCGAAGGGCAGGGCGCGGTCTGATGCAGTAAAACGCGGGGGTACGTCTGGCGTACCCCCGCCTGGTTTTTTCCAGGGCGAGCTCCAGCAATGGATCCCGCCCTTTTTTGTGCACCAAGCAACCTTATGCAAAGCAGCAGCACTCTATTCCCCGTCGCCTTGCTCAGTGCCGAACGCCGCGGCGACCTCAGCGAAGACGTGTACCGGATCAAGGCCGGCAACAGCCCCGACCCCAGCGTCGAGCTGGCTGTCACCCGCCTGGGGCTGGCCGATCAGGGCCAGGCCCAGGGCGTGCCGGTCATTCTCCTGCACGGCAGCTTCTCCAACCGCCGCTTCTGGTACTCGCCCAAAGGGATTGGCCTGGGGGCCTATCTCGCCCGCGCCGGCTTCGATGTATGGATCCCGGAAATGCGCGGCCACGGCCTGTCGCCGCGCAACCATGACTGGAAGCACAACAGCGTTGCCGCCTATGCCCGCGATGACCTGCCGCTGATTGCCGCGTTCGTGCGTGAACAATCGGGCCAGGCGCCGCACTGGGTCGGCCATTCCCTGGGTGGTACGACCCTGGCGGCAGCGCTGGGCGGTGGCTTTCTGCCTGCCGAGCAGGTGGCCAGCGTGGCGCTGTTCGGCACCCAGATCAGCCGCGTGTACTGGCCGCTGAAGGTGCCGCCGCTGGCCTGGGGGGCGAAGCTGCTGCTCAAGCGCTGGGGGCAGATCTCCGGGCCGCGTTTCAAGCGTGGGCCGGAGGATGAGCCGATCGGCCTGGCCCTGGAGAGCATGCGCTGGCATGGCCTGTTCGGGCGCTTTGGCGACAAGCAGAGCGACTGGTGGGCGGGGCTGGCCAAGGTGGATGTGCCGCTGCTGGCGGTGGCTGGTGCAGGGGACTTCCAGGACCCGGTGTGGGCCTGCCGCAAGCTGTTCGAGCAATTGGGCGGTGAGCGCAAGCAGTTTTTGCGGTTGGGCCCCGAGGAAGGGTTCGAGGCTTTCGGGCATGTCGACATGCTGGTGAGCAAGGCCGCGCAGGTGCAGGTGTGGCCGCTGGTGGAGCGTTGGCTGCGGGATCCGCTGGTGCCGGTGCATGAATCCACGGTGGTGGCGGAGCCTGTGCCCGCCAGTTGATTCTGCTGTGTCTGTACTGGCCCTATCGCCGGCAAGCCAGCTCCCACAGGAGTACCACTAGCCTGAAGCCAGCGGGGGCCTGTGGGAGCTGGCTTGCCGGCGATAGGGCCGGTACAGGCAAAACATGACCGTTCGGTCCTGGATGACTGCGATGGGCTCTACGGTGTAGCCTTGGCCGATACCCGCTTTCGTTGTGACTGACAGGAGCTTCCCATGCAGCATTACGTTACGCCCGACCTGTGTGATGCCTACCCGGACCTGGTGCAGGTGCTGGAACCGATGTTCAGCAATTTCGGCGGCCGTGATTCGTTCGGCGGCCAGATCGTCACCATCAAGTGCTTCGAAGACAACTCGCTGGTCAAGGAGCAGGTCGAGCTCGATGGCAAGGGCAAGGTCCTGGTCGTCGACGGCGGTGGCTCGCTGCGTCGTGCATTGCTCGGCGACATGCTCGCCGAGAAGGCTGCCAAGAACGGTTGGGAAGGCCTGGTCATCTACGGCTGCGTGCGTGACGTCGACGTGCTGATCCAGACCGATGTCGGTGTGCAGGCCCTGGCCAGCCACCCGATGAAGACCGACAAGCGCGGCATCGGCGACCTTAACGTGGCAGTGACCTTCGCCGGGGTGACCTTCCGCCCGGGCGAGTACGTGTATGCCGACAACAATGGCGTGCTGGTTTCGCCAAGCCCGCTGAAAATGCCGGAGTGATGCGCCGCCCGCGCTGATGGAGCTTTGATGTTCGAGGAAGACAACGCGCAGTGGGGGCTGGTACACGCCCTGGTGCTCGATGGCAAAGGTGGCGCGCGCTCGATTGCCCGTACCGAGCTGGACGACCTGCAGCTGCAACCTGAGCAGAGCCTGTGGCTGCACTGGGACCGCAGCCATCCGCAAACCCGTACCTGGCTGCTGCACGACAGCGGCCTGAGCGCGTTTGCCTGCGAGCTGCTGCTGGAGGAAAACACCCGGCCTCGCCTGCTGCCCATGGCCGATGAACAGTTGTTGCTGTTCCTGCGTGGGGTCAACCTGAACCCGGGTGCAGAGCCCGAAGACATGGTCTCGGTGCGCATCTTCGCCGAGGCGCAGCGGGTCATTTCGCTGCGCCTGCGGCCGTTGCGCGCCAGTGACGAGATTCTCCAGCAGCTCGAAGAGGGCAGGGGCCCGAAATCGGCGTCCGAGCTGCTGCTGCTGATGGGCGAACTGCTCACCGAAAAGGTCCAGGGCTTGGTCAGCGACCTGTCCGAACTGGTCGACCTGGAAGAAGAAAAGGTCGAGTCCGACGAACGGTACACCCCGGAAAACGGCTGCTTGCAGCAGATCCGCCGGCGTGCCGCCGGCCTGCGGCGATTCCTGGCTCCGCAGCGGGAGATCTACGCCCAGCTGTCGCGCAGCAAATGGAGCTGGTTCGTCGATGCCGACGCCGATTACTGGAACGAGCTGAACAACAGTCTGATCCGCTACCTCGAAGAGCTGGAACTGGCCCGCGAGCGGGCCGCCCTGGTGCTGGAGAGCCAGGATCGCCGGCGCAGCGAGCGCATGAACCGCACCATGTACCGCTTCGGCATCATCACCTGCATCTTCCTGCCCATGAGCTTCATCACCGGGCTGCTGGGCATCAATGTCGGCGGCATCCCCGGGGCGGAAAACCCCTATGGCTTCCTGTTCGCCTGCATCGTCGTGCTGGGGCTGGCGGTGGGGCAGTGGTGGCTGTTCCGGCGGTTGCGGTGGGTATAGATGCTCATTGACCTGCACCGGCCCTATCGCCGGCAAGCCAGCTCCCACAGGTGCACCACAGGTTTCCGGGTTTGTGGTACCCCTGTGGG
>NZ_JADLJS010000062.1 GCF_015680405.1 Pseudomonas pudica | reverse complement strand
CTCAAGGCACCTCTGGCATTCAGCTTGCCATTCACCGCTCTCACTTCAGATTCTAATCCCCTCTCAAGACACAAGCTGGCTTGCCGGCGATAGGGCCCTGAAAGGCATAAAGCAACCCTCTAGCGTGCGCCGATACCCTCGGCGTGCATGATCTGCGCAATGATCGGCACCGGAGTCATCAGGTGCGAACGCATCATGGCACTGGCACGCTTGGCGTCCCGGGCCAGAATCACTTCCACCAGTGCCGCATGCTCCTGGCGCTTGAGCTCCAGGGCCTGTTCGGAAAACACCGTCTGGGTCAGCCACAGGTGGCGGTAGCGCTCGGCCTGGTCGAACAGGTAGGTGCGCGCCTGCAGCAGGTGCTTGGAGCCGCAGCCCGAGGCAATGGCCGTGTGGAACGCCTTGTGCCGTTCGTCCCATACATCCAGGCGTTGCTCGCGGGTCTTCACTTCCACCACCTTGGCCAGGGTATGCGAGTGGGCCAGTACCGACGCCTCCCAGGCGTCGTCGCCCCGCTCGATGGCCAGGGTGATGATCATCGCCTCCAGGTTGGCGCGGGCATCGTAGATGTCGTTCATCTCGTCCAGCGACATGGGCGCCACACGGTAGCCTTTCTGGCTGATCGCGTTGACCAGATGCTCGGCCACCAGTTGCGACAGCGCTTCGCGCAGCGGGCCCACGCCCAGGTCGTAGCGTTCCTTCAGGGTGCTCATCAGCAGCTTTTCTCCGGGCTTGAACACGCCGCGGATGATGTCCTTCTTGAGCCTCTCATACCCGCTGAATGCTGAGTTTTGTCGGGGGGCGAGCGCTTCCAAGGTCCTGTTCCTCAAACGGTTTTGTCGATCATACCGAAAGCGTTCGCTGGCGAAAAACAATGGACAAATTCGATGTTTGTCGTTGAAAAATAAAAATGTAGACACTTTGTGTTTATGGCGATAATTTTAGCTCGCCCGCATTGATCCAGGTCACCACCGGACGGCGCCACCCACTTTCTTTACAAGGACACTGCCATGAACGCTTTTACGCAGATCGACGAACTTGTGATGCCACTGCCGCTCGAACCGCGTGGTTTCACCATCGCCCCCTCGAAACAGTCGCCGCGCCTGCTTGAGCTCACCTTTGCCCGTGAAACGGTCGAAGCGTTCGTCCAGGCGGTTGCCCAGTGGCCGGTGCAGGCGCTGGAGTACAAGTCGTTCCTGCGCTTCCGGGTTGGCGAGATCCTCGACGAGCTGTGCCAGGGCACCCTGCGGCCGGTGCTGCTCAATACCATCCTCAACCGCGCCAGCGGCGGCATGCTGATCACCCCGGTCGGCCTGGATGACGTGAGCCAGGCCGAGGACATGGTCAAGTTCACCACCGCCTGCGCCCATCTGATCGGCCGCTCCAACTACGACGCCATGAGCGGCCAGTTCTATGCCCGCTTCGTGGTGGTCAACACCGACAATTCCGACAGCTACCTGCGCCAGCCGCACCGGGTCATGGAGCTGCACAACGATGGCACCTTCGTCAACCAGATCACCGATTACGTGCTGATGCTGAAGATCGACGAAAAGAACATGGAAGGCGGCAACTCGCTGCTGCTGCACCTGGACGACTGGGAGCAGTGCGACGAATTCTTCCGCCACCCGCTGGCCCGTCGCGAAATGCGCTGGACCGCACCGCCGAGCAAGAAGGTGTCCGAAGATGTGTTCCACTCGGTATTCGACACCGATGCCGAAGGCCGCCCGACCATGCGCTACATCGACCAGTTCGTGCAGCCGGAAAACTACGAGGAGGGCATCTGGCTGAACGCCCTGTCCGAGTCGCTGGAAGGCAGCCAGAAGAAGCTTTCGGTACCGGTTGGCGTGGGTAGCTTCCTGCTGATCAACAACCTATTCTGGCTGCATGGCCGCGACCGCTTCACGCCGCACGAAGGCCTGCGCCGCGAGCTGATGCGCCAGCGCGGCTACGTGGCCTTCCCAAAACCGCTGTACCAGCGCGGGCAATAATGACAGGGCGCGGGGCGGGCGCCCGCCCACGCGTCTTTGCACAAAACGATGCCACCAGGGCCCGCGCGGGCCTTGGTGAGCCAGTCAGGCAATGCCTGCGTGTGAGGTAAAGGCTGTGTACGATTTCATCATCATTGGCGGTGGCATTGTGGGCATGTCCACGGCCATGCACCTGATCAAGGTCTACCCGGATGCGAAGATTCTCCTGTTGGAGAAAGAGTCCGGCCCGGCCCGCCACCAGACCGGCCACAACAGCGGCGTGATCCACGCCGGCGTGTATTACACCCCCGGCAGCCTCAAGGCGCGCTTCTGCCTGGAAGGCAACAAGGCCACCAAGGCCTTTTGCACCCAGCACGGTATCCGCTTCGATGAGTGCGGCAAGCTGCTGGTGGCCACCAACGACCTGGAAATGCAGCGCATGAAGGCGCTGTGGGAGCGCACCGCGGCCAATGGCCTGGAGCGCTACTGGCTGTCGGCGGCCGAGCTGCGCGAGCGCGAGCCCAATATCGTTGGCATGGGCGGCATCTTCGTGCCCTCCAGCGGCATCGTCAATTACGCCGAAGTGACTGCAGCCATGGGCGCCGAGTTCCAGCGCGCCGGCGGTGAAATCCGCTATGGCGCCGAGGTGGTCGGCCTGCAGGAGCTGGCCAGCGAAGTGGTCGTGCGCACGCGTGGCGACCATCATAAAGATGAGTTGCGCAGCCGTTTCCTGGTGACCTGCTCGGGCCTGATGGCTGACCGCGTGGTGAGCATGCTGGGCCTGCGTACCGAATTCGTCATCTGCCCGTTCCGTGGCGAGTACTACCTGCTGCCCAAGCAGCACAACCAGATCGTCAACCACCTGATCTACCCGATTCCCGACCCGTCCATGCCGTTCCTGGGCGTGCACCTGACACGCATGATCGACGGCACCGTCACCGTTGGCCCCAATGCCGTGCTGGCAATGAAGCGCGAGGGTTACCGCAAGAGCGACGTCAGCCCCAGCGACCTGTTCCAGACCCTGACCACCCCCGGCATCCTCAAGGTGCTGGCGAAGAACTTCCGCCCTGGCCTGATCGAGATGAAGAACTCGCTGTTCAAGGGTGGCTACCTAAAGCAGGTCCAGAAGTACTGCCCGAGCATCACCAAGGCCGACCTCACGCCTTACCCGGCTGGTGTGCGTGCCCAGGCCGTGTCGCGTGACGGCAAGCTGATCGACGACTTCCTGTTCGTCAACACCGCTCGCAGCGTCAACGTGTGCAACGCGCCGTCTCCGGCCGCCACCTCCGCCATCCCGATCGGCGCCTACATCGTCGACAAGGTCTGTGAGCAGGTTGGCCGCCAGGGCAGTGGTTTCCCCAAGGCCGACCTGGCGCCCCGTCAGCGGGCAGCCGGCTGACCTACCCGCAATACGTTCTGCGGTTTCGTTTTACTCAACCCGTACTGCCCTACTCACCATCTGGGGCAGGGCGGGCTTTTTCGCGCCTGCGTCGGTGACGTGCAAGCCGACGGCCCCTGCGTGGGCAAGACAAAAACAACAAGGTAGCGCCATGCAAACCCACAAGAACAATTTGAGTCATGGATTGAAATCACGGCATGTCACCATGCTGTCCATTGCCGGCGTGATCGGTGCCGGCCTGTTCGTCGGCTCCGGCCGCGCGATTGCCGAAGCAGGGCCCGCCACCATCCTGGCCTATATCCTGGCCGGCGCGCTGGTGGTGCTGGTGATGCGCATGCTGGCCGAAATGGCCGTCGCCTCGCCGGACACCGGTTCGTTCTCTACCTATGCCGACCTTGCCATCGGCAAGTGGGCCGGCTACACCATCGGCTGGCTGTACTGGTGGTTCTGGGTACTGATCATCCCCATCGAGGCCAATATTGCCGCCACCATCATCAACTCCTGGGTCCCGCAGCTGGAAATCTGGGTCTTGTCGTTGGTGATTACCCTGTTGCTGACCGCCACCAACCTGTTCAGCGTGAAGAACTACGGTGAGTTCGAGTTCTGGCTGGCATTGGTGAAGGTGGTGGCCATCGTCGGTTTCATCGCGCTGGGGGTGTGCGCCATTTTCGGCCTGCTGCCAGGCACCGGTGTCAGCGGTGTGTCACGCCTGTGGGATAGCGGCGGCTTCATGCCCAACGGTTTTGGTGCGGTGCTCAGCGCCATGCTGATTACCATGTTCTCTTTCCTCGGCGCCGAGGTGGTGACCATCGCCGCAGCCGAATCCGACGAAGCGGGCAAGCATATTTCCAAGGCCACCAACTCGGTGATCTGGCGGATCACCCTGTTCTATATCCTGTCGATCTTCATCGTCATCGCGCTGGTGCCGTGGACCGACCCGCGCCTGGCCACCGAAGGTTCCTATGTCACGGTGCTGGACACCCTGGGTGTGCCGAATGCCAAGGCCATCATCGACTTCGTGGTGCTTACGTCGGTGACCAGCTGCCTCAACTCATCGCTGTATACCGCGTCGCGCATGGTCTACTCGCTGAGCCGCCGCGGCGATGCACCGGCCTGTGCCCAGGTGACCAGCCGCAGCGGCACTCCCGTGGTAGCTGTGCTGCTGTCCACTGGCGCAGCTTTCCTGGCGGTGATCGCCAACTATCTGGTACCGGCCAAGGTGTTCGGCTTCCTCATGGCCAGCTCCGGCGCGATAGCCTTGCTGGTGTACCTGGTGATCGCCGTTTCCCAGTTGCGCCTGCGCCAGCGCCTGACTGCACAGGGCAAGACACTGGGCTACCGCATGTGGCTGTTCCCGTGGCTGACCTGGGGCGTGATCCTGTTCATCAGTAGCGTACTGGTGCTGATGCTGTTCCGCCCGGATCACCGTCTGGAAGTGGTATCGACCATGGTACTGGCGGTGCTGGTGGTGTGTTCGGGCCTTCTGGTCACACGGCGTCGGGCGCGCGAGGCGGTGGTTGGCCGCGTAGGGCAGGGCGCCTGAGCCGTTCGGCCTGAAGACAGACGAGCAAGTCGCATCAGGCTGTGAGAGGATGTCCGTCATCACAGCCAGGACCCCGAACGCAGCCTGATGAAGACACCCAAAAGAATCGAACCCCTGATCGAAGACGGCTTGGTCGACGAAGTACTGCGGCCGTTGATGAGTGGCAAGGAAGCCGCCGTGTATGTGGTGCGCTGTGGCAACCAGGTGCGCTGCGCCAAGGTCTATAAAGAAGCCAACAAGCGCAGTTTCCGCCAGGCTGCCGAGTACCAGGAGGGCCGCAAGGTTCGCAACAGCCGTCAGGCCCGGGCTATGGCCAAGGGCAGCAAGTACGGGCGCAAGGAGGCCGAAGACGCCTGGCAGAACGCCGAAGTGGCGGCGCTGTTCCGCCTGGCCGGCGCTGGCGTGAGGGTTCCAAAGCCTTACGATTTCCAGGACGGCGTGCTGTTGATGGAGCTGGTGACCGATGCCGACGGTGACGCGGCCCCGCGCCTGAACGACGTGCACCTCGAAGCCGAGGAAGCCCGGGAGTTCCATGCCTTCGTCATTCGCCAGATCGTGTTGATGCTGTGTACCGGGCTGGTGCATGGCGACCTGTCGGAGTTCAACGTGCTGCTTGGCCCGGACGGGCCGGTGATCATCGACCTGCCACAGGCAGTGGATGCAGCGGCCAACAACCATGCCTTCAGCATGCTGCAGCGCGACGTGGACAACATGGCCCATTATTTCGGGCGCTTTGCGCCAGAGCTGAAAAACACCCGATATGCGCAGGAAATGTGGGCCTTGTACGAGGCGGGCGAACTGCGCCCGGACAGCCCGCTGACGGGGCTGTTCGAGGATGACGAGCATGCGGCTGACGTGGCCGGGGTGATGCGCGAGATCGATGCGGCCCGGCTGGATGATGCGCGCCGGCGCGCCGCGCGGGCCGAGTCTGAGCATGGGGCGGCCAGGGCAGAGGAGCCTGCGCCGCCCTGGCTGCAGTGATGTGTTGCCTGTGCCGGCCTCTTCGCGGGCACGCCCGCTCCCACAGGAATCGCGCAGTACTTGTGGGAGCGGGCATGCCCGCGAAGAGGCCGGCACAGGAAAAATGCAGCCATTGCCTTTGACGCAAGACAATATCTCGTCATCTGGCCTTTTCACTGGCGCGCGACAGGCATAAGGTATACGCCGTTCAAATTCCCTGGAGCTGTCATGTCCAACCAATTTCCGTCCGTTCGTCCACGCCGCCTGCGCCAGAACGAGTCCCTGCGCACGATCTTCCAGGAAACCGAGTTCCGCCTTGAAGACCTGATCCTGCCGATCTTCGTCGAAGAGGGCATCGATGATTTCGTGCCGATCACCAGCATGCCGGGCGTCAACCGCATCCCCGAGAAGCTGCTGGCTCAGGAAATCGAGCGCTATGCCCGCGCCGGTATCAAGTCGGTGATGACCTTTGGCGTGTCGCACAACCTGGACGCCGTCGGCAGCGACACCTGGAACGAAAACGGCCTGGTCGCGCGCATGTCGCGCATCTGCAAGGACACCGTGCCGGAAATGGTGGTGATGTCCGACACCTGCTTCTGCGAATACACCAGCCACGGCCACTGCGGCGTGCTGCACGACCACGGCGTGGACAACGACGCCACGCTGGCCAACCTGGGCAAGCAGGCGGTCATCGCCGCCGCTGCCGGTGCCGACTTCATTGCCCCGTCGGCGGCAATGGACGGCCAGGTCCAGGCCATCCGCAGCGCGCTGGATGGTGCCGGCTTCCACGACACCGCGATCATGGCCTATTCCACCAAGTTCGCCTCGTCGCTGTACGGCCCGTTCCGCGAAGCCGGTGGTACCGCGCTGAAGGGCGACCGCAAGAGCTACCAGATGAACCCGATGAACCGCCGCGAAGCCGTGCGCGAGTCGCTGCTCGACGAGCAGGAAGGGGCCGATGTGCTGATGGTCAAGCCGGCCGGTGCCTACCTGGACGTTATTGCCGATATTCGTGCCGCATCCCGCCTGCCGCTGGCGGCGTACCAGGTGAGCGGTGAGTACGCGATGATCAAGTTCGGCGGCCTGGCCGGCGCTATCGATGAAGGCCGGGTGGTGCGTGAAAGCATTGGTGCGATCAAGCGTGCCGGTGCCGATCTGATCCTCACCTACTTCGCCATGGACCTGGCCCGCGAAGGTATCTGATCGCGAGCCGATGCCCATGCAAGCCGCTGCCATCGCAGCGGCTTTTTCTTTACCTGCGCAGCAACCGGTGAGAGGAAAAACACAAAAAATCCGTAAGCGCTGAATTATTTAGTGTCCCGTTGTATCTCATCCCTTAGAGCATTCATCGACAGGGATACGGACATGAAACCTCGTAAGAAAAGCCTCCAGCCAATCGGCCTGAAGGACATCACCATTGTCGACGACGGCAAGATGCGCAAGGCAATCACCGCGGCGGCACTGGGCAATGCAATGGAATGGTTCGACTTCGGCGTCTATGGCTTCGTCGCCTACGCCCTGGGCAAGGTATTCTTCCCCAATGCCGACCCAAGCGTGCAGATGATCGCGGCGTTGGCCACGTTCTCGGTGCCGTTTCTGATCAGGCCTCTGGGCGGGCTGTTCTTCGGTGCCTTGGGCGACCGGTTCGGGCGGCAGAAAATTCTCGCTGCAACCATCGTGATCATGTCGCTCAGCACCTTCGCCATCGGCCTGATACCGTCCTATGCCAGCATCGGTATCTGGGCGCCGATCCTGTTGCTGCTGGCCAAGATGGCCCAGGGCTTCTCGGTGGGGGGCGAGTACACCGGCGCGTCGATCTTCGTCGCCGAATATGCCCCTGACCGTAAACGCGGGTTTCTCGGCAGTTGGCTGGACTTCGGCTCGATTGCAGGGTTCGTGTTGGGTGCCGGTGTGGTGGTGTTGATCTCTACGGTGCTGGGTGAAGACAAGTTCCTCGAATGGGGTTGGCGCCTGCCGTTCTTCCTCGCCTTGCCGCTGGGCATCATCGGCCTGTACCTGCGCCATGCGCTGGAGGAGACACCAGCCTTCCAGCAGCACGTCGACAAGCTGGAGAAAGGCGACCGCGAAGGCCTGGCGACCGGGCCCAAGGTGTCGTTCAGGGAGGTGGCCACCCAGCACTGGCGCAGCCTGGTGACCTGCATTGGCGTGGTGATCGCCACCAACGTCACCTATTACATGCTGCTCACGTACATGCCCAGCTACCTGTCGCACAACCTGCACTACAGCGAAGACCATGGCGTGCTGATCATCATCGCGATCATGGTCGGCATGCTGTTCGTGCAGCCGATGATCGGGCTGCTCAGCGACAAGTTCGGCCGTCGTCCGTTCATCATCGTCGGCAGCGTCGGCCTGTTCGTGCTGGCCATTCCGGCATTCATGCTGATCAACAGCGGCGTACTGGGGGTGATTTTTGCCGGGCTGCTGATCATCGCCGTGCTGCTGAACTTCTTCATCGGCGTGATGGCTTCGACGCTACCGGCAATGTTCCCCACGCACATCCGCTACAGCGCCCTCGCCAGCGCCTTCAATATCTCTGTGCTGATCGCCGGCCTCACCCCGACCATCGCCGCCTGGCTGGTGGAAAGTACTGGCAACCTGTACATGCCGGCCTATTACCTGATGGTGATCGCCGCCGTGGGGCTGGTTACCGGCCTGACCATGAAGGAAACCGCGAACAAGCCGCTGCGCGGCGCGGCACCGGCAGCATCGGATATCGAGGAAGCGCGTGAGTTGCTGCAGGAACACCACCACAACATCGAGCAAAGGATCGAGGACATCGATGCGCAGATTGCCGAACTGGAGGCCAAGCGCAAGTTGCTGGTGCAGCAGCACCCGCGCATCGAGTGATCAGTTTGGCATGTAACCACGCTGCCATGTCCGCGGAATGAACCGCGACACCAGGGCCAGCACGCAGGCCAGCGAGCAGCTGCCGGCTAGCGCTTGCAGGCCCAGGTGGCGCTCCAGCCAGGCACCCAGCGCGGCGCCCAGCAGCATGCCGGCCCAAGGCACCAGTTGCACCCGCCAGCCATTGCGCCGCTCGCCCAGCAGCCAGCGCCCCAGCCCACGCCCGAAACGTGACAGGGCGCCGGTGACGTAGGTCAGGCCGATGGGCAGGCCGTTCACCTGTTCGACCACGGCATTGATCATGCCCATGGCCAACGTGGCAGCGAGCAGCGCTGGAAAGGTCGCAGCCAAGGGCCATGCGGCTGCAAAGCCCAGCAGGGCGGCGACTACCAGCAGCACCGGCCAGGCCCTGCGGCGGAAAGCGCGCGCCAGCAGCACGCCCAGGGCGTTGCCGACGACGAAGCCCAGCACCGCAGCACTCAGCCGCAGCACCAGGGCCAGGTCCGCATCGCTGATGGCGACGGCCAGGCGCGTGGTGTTGCCACTCATGAACGACACGAAGTCGCCCAGCGCTAGCAGGCCGATGGCATCGGTCATGCCGGCTAGTACGGACAGGCCGGCGACCAGGCCGAGGCCCACGCGACCACGCAGCATCTGCAGGCGCAGCCGCTTGGCTGTGCGTGCGGGGAGGGTGTTGGGCAGCATGCTCGGGAGCTCAGCGAGGCATTTCGCGGGCCAGGGTGCTCTTGATGGTGCGCTCCACTACATCGACCAGCACCATTGTCTGGTGGTCCACTTCGATGTTGAGCAGCTCGCCGGCCTTGTAGCTGGGGAAGGTGGTCTGGCGCAGGGTTTCCGGGATCAGGTTGATGGTGATCACATTGTCATCGACATCGGCTACGGTCAGGCTGCAGCCGTTGACCCCGATGAAGCCGCGTGGGAACACGTACTTGCCCCATTCCGGTGGCATGCGGAACTTGATGAAAGCGCCGGTTTCCTTGATCGACAGCTCGACGATTTCGGCGGTGGTGGCGATATGACCGGCCATCAGGTGGCCGCCGACTTCGGCGTTCATCTTCGCCGAGCGTTCGATGTTGACGCCCTGGCCGGCCTTGAAGTTGCGCAGGTTGGTGCGCTCGAGGGTGGCGGTCATGGCGTCGAACCTGACCTGCGTGCCCTGGATTTCGGTGACCGACAGGCAGGTGCCTTCGACACTGACGCTGGCGCCGATCTTCAGTTCGTCGAGCAGTTCGGGGGTGAGGTCGATGGTGAACTGGTTGTGGCCCGGGTAGGTGGTCACATCAAGCAGAGGGCGGACGGCCTGGACGATGCCGGTGTACATGGAGTTGCTCCTGGGCACGGAAAAGAAAACTTCCGAACGCTATGCCCGTGGAGCGGTAAAAGCAAGCCGGCCATTTGGAACTGCACATAACTCATTGAATTAGCAGGGACCCTGTGGGAGCGGCTTTAGCCGCGAACACCGGCGCAGCCGGTGCCATGCACCGCGTTGGATTCTTCGCGGCTAAAGCCGCTCCCACGGGGTACGAGGATCGCTTGCGAATTCAGTTATCTGTGCGACAGCGCGGCCTGAAGGGCTGGGCAATCTCCCACAGGTATCGCGTGGCTGCCGTTCCGAGCTTCACCGGCGAAGGCAATGGGGCAAATACAATTCAGACATGGCCGCTGCTGTTGACGATCCGCAGGCACAGTGCCTCATAAGGGTCCAGGTTCACCATCAGCCGCCCATCCTCGGTCAAATCCCCTTCGACCGTTTCATTGATCATGTCCACCACCGGCCCCGGCGTGAACCCGGTCAGTTGCAGCTCCTCGGCGATCACTTCCTGGCCAAAGTTCAGCGCAGTGATCTGGATGCCACGCCCGGCCGGCAGCTCATGCACCATCACCAGCAAGCCGGGGCTGCTGACTTCGGGCACCAGCACCTGGCGGCTGGTGGCGATGCCATAGGCCTGACGCACCGCCAGCAGTTTCTTCACCTTGCAGGCAAACGAATTGCCGTTTTCCAGCTGGCTGTCCAGGCTGCCATACAGCGCCCGGGCACGGGGCATGCCGCGCACAGACGTCTGAGCCTGCGGCTCGAGCCCGGCCAGGTCGTAGCCGCCGCGGTGAATCCAGCGGGTATCGCCATCGAGCATCCGCTGCGCGACCGCTTCGGCGGGCAAGGGCAGGGCGCCCACCAGGTCCCAGCCGGACAGCGCCACCACACCTGGCTGCATGGCGTTGTACATGACCAGCAGCAGGTGCACCTTCTGGATCAGCTCGATTTCTGCCACCCCGATCTGCCCAAGATCGCGGATGCCCAGTGCAGCGGCGATCAGGCTGGCCGTGGTACAGGATATGCCATTGGTGACGAAGCGCAGGTTGTACGGCGCATGTTCGCCCGACAGCCGTTCGTAGATCTCTTCGCGGATGTGCTCGCGCAGGATGCCGCCGGGCAAGGTCTGGCCCTTGTACAGGTACATGTCATGTGCATGCAGGGTCCAGAAATGCACCAGTTCCACGGTCAGCTCGTCATGGTTCTGCAAGGCATGGATCAGCGAAGCTGGGTCGATGCCGAAGGCATGCATCTCCTTGAGCATCAGGCGCAGGAACTCGGTGTCGCCGGTCAGCAGTGCATGCTGGTAGGCCGGCCGGGTAATGAAATCGTAGGACAGGTCGGCACCGCCTCTGGACATCTGCGCGATGTCGTCGAGGGTCAGGTTCAGTTCCTGGAAGCTGAAACCGCCGGCCTTGCGGATCATGCCGCCGATCAGCTGGTTGCCGACGATCGACAGCGGGTGGCTTTCCGACCAGGCAGTGCCGCTGGCGCGGGTCTCCACGCCGAGAAAGCCGTTGGCATCCAGGCGCAGGCCGCGCGCACCCAGGCAGTCCAGGGCGTGCAGGGCATCGCCAATGATCATCTGCTGGGCGGCGAAGGTCGGGTCCAGCCAGTTCAGCGACGGCTGGCCTTCCTTGAAATAGTGCAGGTACACCCAGCGTCGGGTCTTGCCATCCACACCGGTCACCGGCGGTGTGGCGCTCCAGTCGGTTTCCTTCACGCCTGGTTCGAAGAAGATCACCCGTTGCAGTTGGCCGACGATGTAGTGGCGGGCCTTGAGTTCGTCGCACTGGGCCGGCAGCAGGTTGACCGCATCTCGCCCGGCAGGCACTTCGGGCAGTAGCGGCCAGTCTTCCTCGCGGATTTCGACCATGTGGTACAGCCCCGGGTAGGGACCGTAGGCCAGTTCGGCCAGGCGGAAGTCGGCGCCCTTGCCAGTGTGCGAGGGGATCAGGTCGTCGATGGTCACGGCGTTGTGCGCGGCGGCCATGCGGCTCATCTGGATCAGCTCCTGTTCGCTGCCGTACAGCGGGTCGATGTCGAAACTGATGCGGTCGAAGTTGCCGTCCACGCTGGGTGTGAGTTCACGCCCGCGAATGCCGCCGGACAACTTGATCGGGCCGGTGTGCAGGCCCTGGATACCGATCTCCGACAAGCGCTTCCACAGCGCTTCGTGGGCCAGCGCACCGAGCACTGAACAGCCTTCGGGGGCGATGATGGCATCGGGGTAGACGGTCAGCCAGACCGATGCGATTTCAGTGGCGCGTCGGGGTTGGGCTTCGGCGTAGGGTTGCTGCCACAGGCGCGACTGGCCCGAGTACAGATGGGTGCGTTGCTGGGAGGCCCTGAGCATGGCGCGGTCTTCGAGCCATTTGACGTATGACGGGTCGGGTTGGGTCATTTCGCGTCCTCTTTGCGTGTCGGCAGCGGCTCAGGTTATGACGGTTGTGGCGGCTGATCGTTCGGCTTGAGAATGCTTCGTGGGCTTGCTGATCTGTTTGCCAGCCTGGGAGGCGACTTCCAGGGCTTGGCCGTCCCGTTGTTTGCCCTGGCGAGCCAGGCCTTCAAGCTGCGGAATCAGCATGCCCTCCGGCAAATGTCGCCAGAACCGCCCGGGCATGTGCAGGCGCAAGGCGTCGGGGTTCAGGCGCGCAGGGTTGAAGGTATGACGATAGTAGGTGCGCCATAATTCGGCGCCAGGGTCTTCGGCGTTGCGGGCCCACTGGCGCCAGGGTTCGGGGCACTGGCGCTGGTAGTCGAATGCCTGGCCATCGAAGCGTATGCCGTCGTGCGCCGTGGCAATCACCCAGCGCAAACGCCCAAGGCGGTCAGCGAAATGCGCACTGGCGCTTTCCAGAACGTCATGCGCCGGCTCGTGATAGGCCACCAGGTCAAGTTGCAGCTGTTCGGCCAAAACTTCGGGGAGTGGCACGAAGCGCACAAACGCATGCAGGTGGTGTGCTTCGCGATTGACCTGCTTGATCCGTCTTTGCAGCTCGCTACCCAGTCGGTCACCCGCCAGCATTGCAGTACGGTCACCATGGGCCACCCGCCAAAGTACCTCGTAAAGCAGGTTCCAGCGGTGCTCGCCACGGTAGCGGGCGGCCTGTTCCAGCTGGCTCAGCAGCGCCGCTGGCACCTTGGCGCGAAACGGACCGGAGCCCTCAGGCAGCGCTGTCGGTACGGCCAGCAAATCAGCCACCGGCCCTTGCGCCCAGGTCACCTCCGACGGGTCGATGCCATGCCCCAGCAACACCCGGGCCTGGTCACGCCAGGTGGCGAACAGGCCGTCGCAGTCGAGCGCGATCATCCCCACAAGCCCATCTGCACCGGCGCCTGCGGTTCACGCAAGCGCGCTCTCAGCAGGCCGCTGCGCAGCTCGGCCTGGGCCGGGCGGTAGTCGCTGGTGACAATGAACGGCCGCGCCTTGTCCAGTACGCAGCGCAGCTGGATCAGGTCATCGTAGCGAATGCGCCGTTCGCGTCGCAGGGCTACCAGCCGCTGCACGCTGCGCAGGCCGATGCCGGGGATGCGCGCCAGTAGCGCTGGCTCGGCACGGTTCACGTCCAGCGGGAACACTTCGCGGTTGGCCAGCGCCCAGGCCAGCTTGGGGTCGATGTCCAGTGCCAGGTTGCCGCTCTGGCCCAGCAGCTCGCCGGCCTTGTAGCCATAGCCACGCAGCAGGAAGTCAGCCTGGTACAGGCGGTGCTCGCGCAGCAGCGGTGGTGCCGCCAGGGGAACGCTGTCGGGGCTGTCAGGAATGGGGCTGAAGGCAGAGTAGTACACGCGCTTGAGGCCGTAGCCCTGGTACAGCGATTCGGCATTGCGCAGCAATGTGCTGTCGTCGGTGCTGTCGGCCCCGACGATCACCTGGGTGCTTTGCCCGGCTGGGGTAAAGCGCGGCGCCTTGGGTTCGTGGGCCACGGCTTGCTGGCCCTGATGGATCACGCCCATGGCCTGGCGAATGGTGTGCGCCTGTTTCTCTGGTGCCAGGCGTTTCAGGCTGGCGTCGGTCGGCAGCTCGATGTTGACGCTGAGCCGGTCTGCCAGGCGCCCGGCCTCTTCGATCAGCAGCGGGTCGGCATCGGGGATGGTCTTTAGGTGAATGTAGCCGCGGAACTCATGCTCTTCGCGCAACAGCCGCGCCACACGAATCAGCTGCTCCATGGTGTAGTCCGCCGAGCGGATGATGCCGGAGCTGAGGAACAGGCCGCTGATGCAGTTGCGCCGGTAGAAATCCAGGGTCAGCCGGACCACTTCCTCGGGGCTGAAGCGCGCGCGTGGCACGTTGCTGGAGCGGCGGTTGACGCAATACTGGCAGTCGTAGAGGCAGAAGTTGGTCAGTAGCACCTTGAGCAGCGAGACGCAGCGCCCGTCGGGGGTGTAGCTGTGACAGATGCCCATGCCATTGGTAGCACCCAGGCCATCAGCCCCGCGCGAGTTGCGCTTGGGCGCGCCGCTGCTGGCGCAGGATGCGTCGTACTTGGCAGCATCGGCAAGGATGCCGAGTTTGGCGATGAGTTGCATGGCGGCTGACCTGTGATACTGAATATTCATACAGTATTTTGAGATGTGACGGATTGCAAGTGATTGTGCGCCGGCCACGCCCGACTGAATCCGTCATCTAAGCTTGTGGCTGAACCTACGGATGGCAACGAGGCAAGGGAGAGGTTATGAAGATCACCATCAAGCCGGCAGTGGCGCTGACCGGGCTGGCTTTGGCATTCGGCATGCTGGGTGCCCAGGCCGCGGAAACCAGGAAGGTCGATGTCATGCTGGTGGGCGGCGGCATCATGAGTTCAACCCTGGCCGTCTGGCTCAATGAGCTGGAGCCGGGTTGGTCGATGGAAATGGTCGAGCGCCTGGACAAGGTCGCCGAAGAAAGCTCCAACGGCTGGAACAACGCCGGCACCGGCCACTCGGCCCTGGCCGAGCTGAACTACACCCCGGAGAAGGACGGCAAGATCGATATCAGCAAGGCGGTAGAGATCAACGAGTCGTTCCAGGTCACCCGCCAGTTCCTGGCCTGGCAGGTGAAGCAGGGCGTGTTGAAGAACCCGCATTCCTTCATCAACACCACCCCGCACATGAGCTTCGTCTGGGGCGACGACAACATTCGCTTCCTGAAGAAGCGCTACGAGGCGCTGCAGGCCAGCCCGCTGTTCAAGCCCATGCAGTACTCCGAGGACCACGAACAGATCCGCAAGTGGGTACCGCTGATGATGGAAGGCCGTGACCCCAACCAGAAACTGGCCGTGACCTGGACGCCGATCGGCACCGACGTCAACTTTGGCGAAATCACTCGGCAGTACGTGGGTTATCTGCAGACCCGGCCGAACTTCGACCTCAAGCTGTCGAGCGAAGTGCAAGCCATCACCCGCAACGACGACGGCTCTTGGCATGTCGAGTACAAGAACCTCAAGGACGGTAGCAGCTCTGCCACCGACGCCAGGTTCCTGTTCATCGGCGCCGGTGGTGCAGCGCTGCCATTGCTGCAGAAGTCGGGCATCGATGAGGCCAAGGACTATGCCGGTTTCCCGGTCGGTGGTTCGTTCCTGGTCACCGACAACCCGGCCATCGCCCAACGTCACATGGCCAAGGCCTACGGTATCGCCGCCACCGGCGCACCACCGATGTCGGTGCCGCATTTGGACACCCGCGTGCTCGATGGCAAGCGCATGATCCTGTTCGGGCCGTTCGCCACCTTCTCGACCAAGTTCCTCAAGCAGGGCTCGCTGCTTGACCTGTTCGCCAGCGCCAGTGTGCACAATGCCTGGCCTATGGTCAGGGTCGGGGTGCGCGAGTTCGACCTGGTGCAGTACCTGATCGGCCAGGTGCTGCAATCCGACGATGACCGTTTCGAAGCGTTGCGCACCTACTTCCCCGGGGCGAAGAAGGAAGACTGGCGGCTGTGGCAGGCAGGGCAGCGGGTGCAGATCATCAAGAAGGACGAAGCATTGGGTGGCGTGCTCAAGCTCGGCACTGAAGTGGTGGCGTCCAGCGATGGCAGCATTGCCGGCTTGCTGGGGGCTTCGCCTGGCGCCTCGACCGCGCCGCCAATCATGCTCGATGTGCTGAGCAAGGTGTTCAAGGACAAGATGGCATCACCGCAGTGGCAGGCGAAGATCAGGCAGATCATCCCGTCCTACGGCATTCGCCTAAACGACCACCCGGACCAGGTGCAGAAAGAGTGGGCGTACACCAACGAGGTGTTGCAGCTGAGCGTTCCCGAGAGCGTCGTTACGCCGTAGCAAGGTACCGTGCGGCCCTTCCGGGCAGCTCACTCCCATGAACTGCGCATGAGTCGCTGGTTCAGTGAGGTTCTGTAGGAGCAGCCTTGTGCTGCGAAGAAGTCGATACTGGCAAAGGCTGTTCATTGCGTGTACCGGCTTCTTCGCAGCACAAGGCTGCTCTTGCAATGTGTGGGTTGCGGCCTTCCTTCAGCGACTCGACGAAGCCGCGCGCGAACCATACCAGGGCCATGGCAGTGAACGTCCTGCACCAGGCCTGCCCCAAAGGCAGCGCTTGGGCAGCCACGGCAGCAGTGGCGCGATCACCTGTGGTCTTGTTGTGATTGGGCAGTGCGCTCGGGTGGGCGATGTCGAGGGTGTGGAAGCGGAAATGGGCAAAGCCGAACAGTCGCTGCAGGCGAGCCAGCTTCAGCTTGACGCTGTAGTAGGCATCGAGGTTGTCGATGCCTGTCACCTCGATGCCTGCTTCGCACAGGCGCCGCGCAACGTGGTAGCCGATGAAGCCGGCCACGCCGGTAATCAGTACGGGCATGCTGGCTGTACCTGGCCACGGCCGATGCCGTAGTAAGTCAGGCCGGCAGCGGCCATGTGCTCGGGTTCGAACAGGTTGCGGCCGTCGAACACCACCCGGTCGGCCAGTTGTTGCGGCACCTTGTCCAGGTTGAGTACACGGTAATCCTGCCATTCGGTGACGATCACCAGGGCATCGGCGCCGCGCAGCGCATCGTCCTTGCACGGTACCAGTTGCAGGTCGGCGCGCGGGCCATAGTGGCGCTGGATCTCTTCCATGGCCTGTGGGTCATGGGCCTGTACCCGCACGCCGGCGGCCCACAGCGCCTCCAGCAGGACCCGGCTGGAGGCCTCGCGGATATCATTGGTGTTGGGCTTGAACGACAGCCCCCACAAGGCAAAGACCTTGCCCCGCAGGCCGCGTGGGTAGTGGCGCTGGATCTTGCTGAACAGTCGGCCCTTTTGCTGCTCGTTGACCGATTCCACCGCACGCAGCAGCTGCGGCTCGAAGCCTTCGGCCTCGGCGCTGCGGCGCAGGGCTTGCAGGTCCTTGGGGAAGCACGAGCCACCAAAACCGCAGCCGGCATAGATGAAGTCGTAGCCGATGCGCGGGTCCGAGCCGATGCCACGGCGTACCATTTCGATGTCGGCGCCCAGGTGCTCGGCCAGGTTGGCGATTTCGTTGATGAACGAGATCTTGGTCGCCAGCATGCAGTTGGCCGCGTACTTGGTCAGCTCGGCGCTGCGCGCATCCATGACCATGAGCTTTTCGCGGTTGCGGCTGAACGGCAGGTACAGCTCGCGCAGCAGTTCTACCTCGGCTGGTTCCGCGCCACCGATGATGATGCGCTCCGGGCGCATGCAGTCATCGACTGCCGAGCCTTCCTTGAGGAACTCGGGGTTGCTGACGACGCGGAAGCGGCTGGTGTCGGCCACGGCCTGGGCGATGCGCGCCTTGATGCGGTGCACCGTACCGACCGGCGCGGTGGATTTGTTGACGATCACCTTGGGACCGTCGGCATGTTCGAGGATGCTGTCGACCACGGCGAATACGTGCTTCAGGTCGGCACTGCCGTCGGCCTGTGGCGGGGTGCCGACGGCAATGAACTGCAAGCTGGCGTAGTTGGCCGCTTCGCTGGCGTCGGTGGTGAAGCGCAGGCGACCGCAGGCCAGGTTCTTCTCCAGCATCGGCGCAAGGCCGGGTTCGAAGATCGGGCAATGGCCTGCATTGAGGCTGGCGACCCGCTCGGCGTCGATATCCATGCACAACACCGAATGCCCCACCTGGGCCAGGCACACCGCCTGGGTGAGGCCGACATAGCCGGTACCGAAAACCGTGACCTTCATTTGACAGCTCCTTGGCGAGAAAGCTGAAAAAACATGTCACATCGTTGTTTAGATCTTGTTACTTGCGCAGGCCGCTGCCTCCTGGGCGGCGTTCCACAGTTGCTGGCGGAACCAGCGCCGCAAGGGGTCGGCGTGAGTGCGTTCGTGCCATATCTGCATCACCTCGATCGCTGGCAATGCCAGCGGCAGCGGGTACATGAGCAGGTCGTCATCACGCTCTGTGGCTTCGATGGCCAGCGAGCGCAAACAGGTGAGCAGCAGGTCGCTGCCGCGCAGCAGGCGCGAGGGGGCGACGAAGCTCGACAGGCCAGCCACGACCCGCCGTTGCATGCCCTGGCTGCGCAAGGCGCGGTCGACCAGGCCATCGAGGTCGCCGGTGAGGGTGGTGAGCAGGTGATCGCTGGCGAGGAAGCTATCGAGGTCCAGGCCCTGGTCCGCCGCTGGATGACTGCGCGAGGCCAGCACAACGAAGTGTTCGTTGAGCAGGCGCTGTTGGTGGAAGGTTTCCGGGAGGTCGGTATAGAACCCGGCAACGGCCAGGTCACAGGTGCCTTTCTCCAGCTCTTCGCGAGGGAGCTGGCCACGGGTGTTGTGGGTCACCAGCGTCAGGTTCGGTGCCTGACTGCGCAGGATCGGCAGCAGCCTGGGCAACAGCGTCTGTTCTACATAGTCGGTGCTGTACAGGTGCAGGCGGGCAGGGCGGGCGAGGAAATCCCGGCCTTCGCAGCGTTCATAGAAACCCTCCAGGCCCACTACCAGGCGCTCTACCTCGGGCGCCAGTTCGTGGGCACGTGGTGTCGGGGTCAGGCCCCTGGGCGCGCGGACGAACAGGGGGTCACCAAACTGGTGACGCAGCTTGTTGAGCTTGTGGCTGAGCGCGGGCTGGCTCAGCGCCATGCGCTGGGCGGCAAGGGTGGCGTTGCGTTCCTGATACAGCACATGGAACAGGTACAGCAGGTTGAGGTCCTTGCTGGAGATATTCATTTTATGGATCGCAGACATGAGGGCTTTCGAATTAACGAATCATAGCCTTGCCATTAGCATGAATGCATCCCGCCAACGTGAGCGGAAGGCCTATTTGCTGATCTGGAGATTGTTGCATGACCAAGATATCCCGGCTTGCCTTGGCTGTTGCTGGCACCCTGCTTGCCGCCGGTGCCCATGCCGCACCCAAAGGTGAAGTGCTGGTGCTGCTGTCCAGCGAGCACCAGCTGCCGCTGCAGGAGGGCAAGCGCTACGCCACCGGCTACTACCTCAACGAGTTCGGCGTGCCTGCCGACCAGTTGCTCAAGGCTGGCTACAAGCTGGTGCTGGTTACCCCAAAGGGTAATGCCCCGCGCGTCGACCAGCGTTCGATCGATCCAAGCTACTTTGCCGGTGATGCGGCGGAGATGCGGCGGATCGAGAAGGTCGTGCAAGGCCTGCCGGGCATTGACGATACCCTGTCGGTGAAGGAAGTCCTGGCAGGTGACCTGGAGCGCTATGCCGGGCTGTTCATCCCCGGCGGCCATGCGCCGTTGATCGACCTGGCCAACAACCCGGACGTGGGCGGCTTGCTGCGGCATTTCCACCAGGCCGGCAAGCCCACAGCCGCCATCTGCCACGGCCCCATTGCCTTGCTCTCGGCCCAGCAGGACCCGGCGAGCTACCAGTCGGCGCTGGCGCGTGGTGAAAAGCCGGCAGCCACCGACTGGCTGTACAAGGGTTACAGGATGACCATCTTCTCCGACCCGGAGGAGCAGGTGTTCGAGGGTTCGCTCAAGGACCAGCGGCTGTTGTTCTACCCGGCCAACGCCATGGCAATGGCAGGAGGCGACATGGGCTACGCCAAGGCCTGGCAGCCCAATGTGGTGGTGGACCGCGAACTGATCACCGGGCAGAACCCGTTCTCGGACAAGGCGCTGGCCAAAGTATTGCTGGAAAAGTTGGCTGGGCAGGCAAAGCCCTCTGATCAAGGCATCTAGACTTACAAGTGGCCTGCACCGGGCAACGCTCGGCAGGCCGATACCATTCAACCGACCACCGCCTCCCCGGAGCGGATGTCCCTCGCTGGCGATGGCCTTCTTTGCAGAGGAGGGCAGGTCATGGACGAGGCAAGGCTTCACGACTTCATGGGCAAGCTGGTGGGCGACATGGGCGCGGCGGCGACATTGGCCAACGTGATTCTTGGCGACGAACTGGGGTTGTACCGGGCCATGGCCGACAGCCAGCCGACCACCCCCGAGGCGCTGGCGGAAAAGACCGGCTGCCACCCGCGGCTGGTGCGCGAATGGCTCAGCGCCCAGGCCGCATCGGGCTACATGGTGCATGACAAGGGCCTTTTCGTGTTGCCTGAAGAGCAGGCCATGGCCCTGGCGCTGGAGGATTCGCCGGCCTACATGGCCGGTGGCGCGGCAGTGGTGGCAGCGCTGTTCCATGACAAGGACAAGCTGGTCGCGGCCATGCGCGGCGACGGCGGGCTGGCCTGGGGCGACCATCACCCCTGCATGTTCAGTGGCACCGAGCGGTTCTTCCGGCCGGGTTATCGCACCTTCCTGGTGGCCGAATGGCTACCGGCGCTGGAGGGCGTGGTAGCCAAGCTGCAGGCGGGCGCCAAGGTGGCGGATGTGGGCTGTGGGCACGGTGCTTCGACGCTGGTCATGGCCCAGGCGTTCCCGGCATCCACCTTCGTCGGCTACGACTACCACGGGCCTTCCATCGTCACCGCCAACGAGCGGGCCCGCGAGGCGGGGTTGGCGGGGCGTGTGAGCTTCCAGCAGGCCACTGCCAAGGACTACCCGGGGCATGACCATGACCTGGTGTGCTTCTTCGATTGCCTGCACGACATGGGTGACCCGGTGGGGGCCGCGAAACATGCCTACCGCGCGTTGAAGGCAGACGGCACGGTGATGTTGGTGGAGCCTTATGCCGAGGACTCGCTGGAGGGCAACCTGACACCGGTCGGGCGCTTGTTCTATGCGGCATCGACGTTTATCTGCACGCCCAATTCGTTGTCGCAGGAGGTGGGGCTGGGGCTGGGCGCGCAGGCGGGGGAAGCGCGGTTGCGGGCGGTGTTCGAGGAGGCGGGGTTCAGCCGGTTCTGGCGGGCGACGCAGACGCCGTTCAACCTCATTCTGGAGGCTCGGAAGTAGAGTTAAGCCTGTGCCGGCCCGTTAGCCGGGCCACCCCCGAAAAGGGCGGGGCGGCAAAAACAAAAAGGGGGCCATGAGGGGGCCCCCCGTTGAT
>NZ_JADLJS010000061.1 GCF_015680405.1 Pseudomonas pudica | reverse complement strand
CTCCCACAGGGACTGCGAAGCTGTTGGGGTCTGCGCCGTACCTGTGGGAGCCCGGCTTGCCGGCGATGGGCCGCAAAGCGGCCCCCAGACCGCTTAATTGACTGGCATCAGGGCATGCCCGCGAACACCGGCAAAGCCGGTGCCATCGATCGCGCCGGATTCTTCGCGGGTAAACCCGCTCCCACAGGTACTGCGCTGGCTTCGAGTTGATACTACACCTGTGGGAGCGGCTTCAGCCGCGAACACCGGCGCAGCCGGTGCCATGCACCGCGTCGCCTGCTTCGCGTGCACGCCCGCTCCCACAGGCACTGCGCTGGCTTCGAGTTAACACTACACCTGTGGGAGCGGCTTCAGCCGCGAACACCGGCGCAGCCGGTGCCATGCACCGCGTCGCCTGCTTCGCGGACACGCCCGCTCCCACAGGCACTGCGCTGGCTTAGAGCTGACACTACTCCTGTGGGAGCGGCTTCAGCCGCGAACACCGGCGCCGCCGGTGCCATGCACCGTGTCGCCTGCTTCGCGGGCACGCCCGCTCCCACAGGTACTGCGCTGGCTTCGAGTTGACACTACACCTGTGGGAGCGGCTTCAGCCGCGATCACCGGCGCAGCCGGTGCCATGCTCCGCGTCGCCTGCTTCGCGGGCATGCCCGCTCCCACAGGCACTGCGCTGGCTTCGAGCTGACACTACACCTGTGGGAGCGGCTTCAGCCGCGAACACCGGCGCAGCCGGTGCCATGCACCGCGTCGACGCGCTAATGCTATGATGCTGCCCCCGCCCGAAGGATCCGCCCCGCCGCACATGAACTACCGCCAACCCACCACGCGCAAGAGCATGCACGCCACCCTGGTCCAGGACCTTGGCGTACAGATCGTATCCGGCCAACTCGCACCCGGGCAGAAGCTGCCCTCCGAGGCAAGCCTGTGCGAAGCCTACGCAATCAGCCGGCCGGTGTTCCGCGAGGCGATGCGCGCCCTGACTGCCAAGGGCCTTGTCGAGGCCCGCCCGCGAGTGGGTACCCTGGTCCGGCCGCGCCATGACTGGCACATGCTCGACCCCGACGTACTGCACTGGCTGATGCAGGCCACGCCACAGCAAGAATTCTTCAACATGCTGAGCAGCGTACGCTGGGTCATCGAACCCGCCGCCGCCGCACTGGCCGCCACCAACGCCAGCGCCGACGACGTCGATTCGATCGCCGAGGCCTACCAACGCATGGAAGCCGCACGCAACCACGAAGAGCGCCTGCAACCCGACCTGGACTTCCACGCCCGCATCGCCGACGCCACCCATAACGACCTGCTGGCCTACCTGTGCAACATGCTGTCGATGGCGCTGCGCGAATCGGTGCGCTACTCCAACCAGCGCGCGAACTTCGACCAGCTCGCCCTGCCCCGGCACAAGGCGATTCTGACCGCTATCCAGAACGGCGATGCGCTGGGGGCGCGGCATGCTTCACTGGTACAGCTTGAAGATGCCCGGGTGGCGCTGGCCAAGGTACTGGGGCAAGACCCGACGAGCTGAGGTATCAACCAGGGCCCACATCAGCCACCGGGCCCGCCGATCAGAACACCGACCAGCCGATACGCGAACTGAGCAGTTCAAGCGCCGCCATCCCCGCCAGCGAGTTACCCGCCGCATTCAACTCCGGCGACCACACGCACACCGTGAACTGCCCCGGCACGATTGCTACAATCCCGCCCCCCACGCCACTCTTGCCAGGCAACCCCACCCGATAGGCGAAATTCCCTGCTTCGTCATACAACCCGCTAGTGGCCATGATCGAGTTCACCTGCTGGGTCTGGCGCCGGGTCAGAATCTGCTCACCGCTATGCTTGCAGAACCCATCATTGGCCAGGAAACAGAACGCCCGAGCCAGGTCCAGGCAATTCATCTGCAGCGCGCAGTAACTGAAATAGCTGCGCAGTACCGTCTCCACCTCGTTATGGAAGTTGCCGAACGACTGCATCAGGTAAGCCATGGCCGCGTTGCGCGCGCGGAACTGATATTCCGAATCGGCAACGCGGGCATCGATTGAAATATTGGGATTGCCCGATAGCCGCCGCACGAAATCGCGCATCGACAACGTGGGTGCAGCGAAGCGCGACTGGTTGATATCGCAGATCACCAACGCACCCGCATTGATAAAGGGATTACGCGGCCGACCACGCTCGAACTCCAGCTGCACCAGCGAGTTGAACGGCTGGCCGGAAGGCTCATGGCCAAGCCGTTCCCAAATGGCTTCCCCCGAGTGCCCAATCGCCTGCACCAGGCTGAACACCTTGGAAATACTCTGCACCGAGAACGGCACCAGGGCGTCGCCTGCGCAGTAATAGCTGCCATCGTTGCCATAGACCGCGATGCCCAGCTGGTTCGCCGGCACATCGGCCAGCGCAGGTATGTAGTCAGCCACTTTGCCCTTGCCGATCAAGGGACGTACTTCTTCGAGAATCTCGTTCAACAGCGTTTGCATGAAAGGCCCTGTATCAGTCCCCAGACGACGGCGAAGGGGTAGCATTCTTGACGAAGATCGAGCGAAAGAAATCACACTCTCAGCAAGAAATGGCCAGCCGCACCTGCAGCCCAAGGCTCCACGCTATAACCTATGCTGTGCTTGTTTCGACGGTATAAAGAACACGCCCCCGCCAGGTACCGAAGCAGCCAACCAAGGAATGGAGGACCAAAGATGCCAGCTTGCCCTTTACCCGCTGACGAAGCGCTTCGCCAGCGCACGCTCGATGAAATGAACCTGGTCGATACACCAGCCGAGCACTACCTCGATACCCTGGTGCGGCTCACCCAGGACCTGGCCCATGTGGACACTGTGCTTATCAGCCTGATCGACCAGGACCGACAGTGGTTCAAGGCCCGCATAGGGCTTGAGGCAAGCGAGACGACGCGCAGTATTTCCTTTTGCGGCTACGCCATTCTCGGCGAGGGTACCCTGATGGTGCCCGACGCCAAGTGCGACGGCCGATTCATCGACAACCCGCTGGTGCTCAACCCGCCCTACATCCGCTTTTACGCCGGCCACCCCTTGCGTGCAGGTAACGGCAAAGCCATCGGTACGCTGTGCATGTTCGACCCGCGCCCACGCGAGCTAAGCGAGGCTCAGCAAGCGAACTTCAGGGACCTGGCCACGCTCGCCGAGGGGTATCTGCAGCTGCGCACCTTGGCGCAGGTGAACCGCGATCTGCGGCTTGAAATGGATCGCGAGCAGCGCAAAGCCCTGCTCGACCCTTTGACGCAACTGTGGAACCGCGGCGCGCTGACGGCGTTTGAAGAGCATGAACGGCGATTGGCAGGGGTTAACGGCTTACAACTGGGCGCGGTTTATGCCGACCTGGATCACTTCAAATCCATCAACGACAAGTACGGCCATGGCGGCGGTGACAAGGTGCTTTGCGAAACTGCCCGTCGTCTGCGCGCGGCACTGCGCCCTGATGACCTGGTGGTGCGGCATGGGGGTGAGGAGTTTGTTGCTGTTTTGCAGGTCAAGGACAGCGAAGAGCTGACCCGTATTGCTGAGCGGATTCGCGAACAGGTGGGTGCCAGCCCGATGCAGTTGCCCTGTGGCCCGTTGAAGGTGAGCGTGAGCGTAGGGTGCACCCTGTTTGCCAAGGGTGAAAGGCTGGATGACGCACTGGAACGTGCTGACAAGGGGCTCTATACCGCCAAACAGAACGGGCGTGATCGGGTTGTCTATGTAGCGCCGTCATTTTGAGCCGAGCACGATCCGGGCTGTACGGCATCTCTTCTCGCAAGTCAGCCCGGCTGTTCATTCCCCAGAGCCCGCCCCGCTCGGCATGCCCTTGCCGCCAAAGCTGGATCATCTAAAGGCCGCAAACACAGTGCTCAAACCCTGCGCTTCCCCTTTGAAAGCAACTGCCTTGCAAAAACTCTAAATGTTACCGCGATGCCTGTGGGAGCGGGCGCGCCCGCGAACACGGGCGCAGCCCGTGCCATCCACTGTAAACCCGCTCAAAAACTGCACACAACTCGTCGATCAGCAGAACCTAGCACAAGAAGGTCCAGCCCAGAGGCGCGTTGCCGCACGGATAGCTCAACCGGCAAGCAAGGACCCAGCCTCTTAGGGATCGGCGCCGCCGCGGTCCAACATACCTACGAAAACGCCAACACAGCGAATGGCATCGCCGACAAGGTCTTCACGGACAACCCCGCCCTCAAAAACTGCAAATATCTCCCTGAATTAGCAGTCCACCCTGTGGGAGCGGCTTCAGCCGCGAACACGGGCGCAGCCGGTGCCATGCTCACACTAAATTCTTCCCCGCCCAAACAGAACACTCAGGCCCATGACACCACAGCTACCCGCCCCAAAGCCCAAGGCCTGGCTACTTCCCCAAAGCAACCCACAACATCGATCCAGTCGTGGGCAGTTCCAATACAACTGGCTCATGCCAAAAAAACCTGCCAATCGCCCCAAGCCGCGTCACTGCAACCCTGCCCCGCCAGCCCCGATCTCATCCATGAAATCCGCAAGAAACACTTCAAGCCGAGCATGACGTTCAGCAGCCAGCCGAGCCCCTTCAGCAGTTTTAAAACCTGACGCAAGCTTGAGCAGCTTGGTATGGAAGTGCTCGACCGTATACGCCTTGTCCTGATACTCCCTCCCCCACGCCGTAGGGTTCTCGAAATCATACAGCGCCGACCCCATTCGCCCGGAAACGTAAAAACACCGAGCGATACCCACTGCACCTATGGCGTCCAGGCGATCGCTGTCCTGAAGAATCCTGGCCTCAAGGGTGAGTGGTTCGAAGCCAGCCGAGTAGCTGTGGGTTTTGACTGCATGCGCCACCTGTTCGATGCGCTGCAAGGGCCAGCCCATATCAGCCAGGATTGACGCCGCCCTTTGTGCGGACAGCGTTGACGCCTGCCCACGCAAGGGCGAGTTCTTTTCTACTGCCACACAATCATGCAGCACAGCCGCTGCAAGCAGCACTTCCAGGTCGCCGCCTTCTAC
Source organism: Pseudomonas pudica (assembly GCF_015680405.1). Taxonomy (GTDB): domain Bacteria; phylum Pseudomonadota; class Gammaproteobacteria; order Pseudomonadales; family Pseudomonadaceae; genus Aquipseudomonas; species Aquipseudomonas pudica. Next base: position 16,800 of record NZ_JADLJS010000061.1, on the reverse strand, counting down.
GCGCTGTATCCGTTGCGCGTTGACCCATACGCGATGAATGTGGGACAGGTCGTGGGAGCCATCTGGCTGGTCAGCCGGTAGATACTTCAACAGGTCAGCGGCAAAGCGCTGGAAAGGGGCAAAAGCTTCGATAGTCATCTTCGGTGCATTCCATGGGCTGTTACTTGGCGTCCGTTTTCAGGGGCTGGCCCGTGACCTGCCTTGGTCCAGATGCGAGCGGGTCAGTTTCAAGGCTTGAGTGGTGAAAGTCCATGCTGGACCGTTTGTTGGCATCGCGACATAACTGGATACAGGGATTCGTGAGTGGAAAGCTTTTTGAGAGCCACAAACCGTTAACAGAGCAGCCAGCGTTGCAGGCTGTGAAGGTGAACGGGCAAAAAAAGTCAGAATTAACCCCTTCCCTGTAGGCCATTTCCCAAAGATACTCCCTGCGCCTGTTTTTCGTTGCACATGACCAACGTGGATTTTAGTCTCGGCTCGTCGCTGCCAATTCAGCGACCGGTTTTGACGGACCGATGACGCTGTCCTCATGTGCACACTTTTATGGTGGCTGTACGTGCGGGCACCCTGTGGTGCGCCGAGTGCCAACGTCTCGGTCCGTCAACCCGCGTACAGCTACCACCCATTGCTTGACGGCATGGCCGTGGTAGTTCCTCCTTCTACGTTGGAGCTTCACCATGCTCAAGATCGTTCCAGATCCTCCCCACAAGACTCTCTGCCTTGAAGACACCCTGATCCAAGCCACGGACTACGCACTATGCGCGGCGACCGTCGTGCATCAGGCAATGCTGCTGCAGCCCAAGTCACCAGCGTCGATTCTGATGATGGCCTCGATGCATGAACTGGAGACGCTGCGAGCTTTGCTTGAGTCCGCACTGATCCAGGTGCAGATGCCCACTGAGCCTAGGACTTTGCACTAACGCTTCATTTATGTGTCGCCTGGGCTGCCCCTATCGCCAGCAAGCAAGGCGCCCACATGGATCTAAGCTGCGCCACAAGTCTCGAGGCCTATGCAGTATTTGTGGGAGCTGGCTTGCCGGCGATGAGGCCAGACCAGGCACTAGAGATTTCGGGGAGACTGAACAATGTCCACAGATGAAACCAAATTCACCGTCGGCAAAACCACCTTCTACCAAGGTGAAAACCAGACCCATCCGCTGTTCCGCATCGAAGCAGGCATCCCCTGCCAGAGCGCCCGAGAACAAGCCTCGGAGCTTATGGGCTACGCACGGGATATGACTCTGGACGGCTTGATGGAAGACAAACCTCAGCTGATCTGGGCATCGCATTACCTCTGCGCATTGGCTAAGGCGTTGATGGATGATGCCGAGCTGGGCATGATGCGCTGAAATGCCTACTCGTTACTCAGGGCCGCCTTCAGAAATCTCTGAAGGCTTTTCTCCAGCCGGAACCATGCGACTACATATCCCCGCTTCACCGCCCGACACCACAACCCAGCTACAACAGCTATCGAGCCGGGCTATCAGTACCAGAGCGTAAACCTAGGTTCAGTTCCATCGACCGAGAGCTCAAAGAAGAACCTTAGCGCAAAGGTTCCGGCAAGCCGATGTCACAAAACCCGTCTGACCTATAAAGGCGCATCGCCGGGGTATCTGCGATCGTCACGCCCAAGCGTATACGTTGCGCCCCTAGACCTTCAGCCCAAGCAATAGCTCTTGCCAGCGACGGGGTCTACCCACATCTGAAAAACCTCAACGACAGCTGGCTCAGCTTCTGATGATTTGCACCAAACCAAGCCACAAGGCTCGGCGTGCTGGAAAGCCAAAAAAGCCTGTGCGCTGGTGGAAGTTGCTACAGCTGAGAAACGGGCTTCCCAATCATCGTCGCTTCGAGTTGCCTCACGCTCGTAGGTACTTGCGAACGCATCCGATGACTCTCGCAGTGCCCGCAAACGCAGGCTCCGATAAAGCCGCCATCATGTGCTATGGGGCGAACAAACACGAGGGCACCTCCAATTCATTTCCTACCGTCAGGCAGGAAGCGGTCTTGTAGAGGCTACGCGCCTCTCGCTTTCTAGCAAGCCCTTCTCCCTACCGTAGCCCATCCATTCTGGCTCAAGCCCGCCCGCACACCTTTCCAACGATCCTTAAAGTCCTAAACCAATACTACACAGAGAGAACAGCGATTCTTCATGCGTTGTAGGAAATTTCCTTCCACGCCGTAGGAACTCGCGCTAGAGTCGCCAGCGACAGACCAGCACTTAGGACGCGAGATGCAATTTTTTTGGGTAAACCTGGGCGCAACTCACAAGGAAGCCAAAAACGGTCAATTTTTATGGGCTCCTCGTAGTTCACGATCCAAGCATGGAAAGGAGCAATTCCGGACTCACTGGGATAACGTCGCCAAAGTCCAAACCGGAGATTTGATTTTCTGTTATCACGACAACTACATCCGGGGTATTGCGACAGCTCGGGGCAGATCCTACATCGCTGAACGCCCTCCTCGGCCGTCATTTAAGGAATGGCAGAACGAAGGGCACCGCGTAGATATTAGCTACAACGAGTTAAAGCGGCCGATGCGCAGTGATGATATTGCCGAAATCTACATGGCACGATTCGACGCTCGTACTAAACCTCGACTCTTCAACAGTGCGAGCGGTATAAACCAGATCTACATGGCTTCACTGCCCGCCGATGCCGGCCAATTCCTGCTAGAACAAGCTGGAATTTTTGTCGACTATGAAGACCGCATAATTGATGCCGGCTCGCCTCAAAAGATAAGCAGTACAACCAGAACGGCACTGATCGAAGCCAGGGTTGGTCAAGGGGCATTCCGTTCTGGATTGCTAAGTCGCTGGAATAGCAAGTGCGCCCTCACTGGACTGAAAAATCCAAGTCTGTTGGTTGCCTCTCATATCCACGCATGGAGCCTAGCCGATAACGCCGGACGTTTAGATATAGACAACGGCCTGCTTCTGGCTGCGCACATTGATCGCCTGTTTGATTCTGGGTTAATTTCATTTTCGCAAAATGGTGATGTTCTTATCAGCGATAAACTGAAGGAACAGGAGCGCTATATTTTACGATTGGATGAATTCACAAAAATCGGCCAATTGAGCGATGGTAATCGCAGGTATCTTGCTAAGCATCGGGAACGGTTTAGCTTCAGCTGAGAGAGGCTTATTAGGCGGAAGATCTCAAACGAGTATCGTAGGGGACCGCTGCCTCCCATGGGATCTGGGGCACGATAGCTGCCCCTTCCGGGTATTGCCGAGATTGGCGTGCTAAGCGCCAGTTGAGCAAATTGGCGTATCGGTGTAATTTCATACCCCTAATCCATCGCCCGATCACTCAGCGAAAACCAGTTCTGCCGCTAATGAATGCGCAGCATCGGCTCAATGGATAAAGCTTACGAACGCCACCGGCCTTGGATAATACGGCTCGATCCGCGCGACCAAACCGCCCCCCGGTACGATATGTTCCATCTGGCCAGGAAACGCTGAGGACAGTTTGATTGCGTTCACAATCAGAGAAGTGCATCTGACTCATGGACAATAGTTACTGGGAAGGGCCACACGATGAACTCTATTAACACAGATCAAGGGGCATATGCTGACTTGGTCGCTCCTAAAGGGTTCCAGATTTTCGAGGTTCCTCGATTGAGTTTATCGAGATCCAAAACAGAGATAAAGGAAACTTCTAAACATAACGCCGACAGCCAACTTTTACGAGACTGATAGTGAAGGCCAACGCTTTTTAACAACACACACCCCCAAGAAAAGTATGCTACAACAAAGCAAGTTATAAAAACCTTTCAACGACCCACTAAAATCTTCATACCAAAACTCGCAACATTGAATTCACTATCACTGGGGCATGTGGTAGAATGACGCCGAACTCGTTTATGGCTCCGCAGTTTCTAATACCGCCAGCCTAGCGTACCGGGGTAAAAACTTAATGCTGCAAAAAAATATTTATGTACGCAATTTACCAGAACTATAAAAACGAAGCACGACAAAAAGCGTCACTGATTGAAAATCATGATGATCGACTGGATTTTGCTCGGGCATTTTGCAGAGCGGCAATACAGTCGTACTGGAACTCAGCCTCATATAAAATAAACTCTTCATTTTCGATGATGGATTGCCCGCTAGCTATTAAGCCAATCCAGCCAAATATTCAGAGCCTTGCAGCAACACTCGGCGAATTGATATCAAAATTCCCCGCAGAAGATGCGGGCTTCCTAATTGGCTCCGTATACACAGCCATGCTACCAAGTGCACTCCGCTCAAAGTATGGCGCCTATTACACTCCTCCCCCATTGATAGCGAGACTCCTTGAGCTCGCCGAAAACAATGGTGTCGATTTCAAAAGTGCTCGCATTATTGACCCTGCGTGTGGTGGTGGCGCTTTTTTAGCGCCCATAGCTCTTAAAGTCATTGAGAGTTCACCAAATGTATCCCCTGAGACAATCGTCAATAACATCAACGATCGCATTAGGGGTATTGAGCTGGATCCGTTCGCAGCCTGGATCAGCCACGTATTACTTGAGGCCGTTATTCTTCCATATTGCTCAGCGTCGAACATTAGACTCAAGAAAGTCATACAGGTTGGCGACGCTCTCAATATTGATCAAACATCCAAGTATGACTTAATCATAGGGAACCCCCCCTATGGCAAAATTAGCCTCAATTCAGAACTCAGAAAGAAATACTCCAGATCGTTATTTGGTCACGCAAATTTATATGGGCTTTTCGTTGATCTATCTTTACGCATTGTGGAAAGCAACGGTTTAATAGCACTTATTACCCCAACATCTTTTCTTGGCGGGCAATATTTCAAAAAACTTAGAAGACTACTTACCGACAATGTGTCACCCTGTCACTTTGAGTTCGTGAAAGATCGTCACGGCGTCTTTGAAGACGTACAGCAAGAGACTATCATTACCATTTACAAAGATAGCGAACATCATCGGACACTTGAAATTACAGAATTACTCCCCGAGGGTCTCAACACCTTTAGAGTTGGTGCGGTCGGTCAAGGGCTCATTAAATCTGGCGATGCTCCATGGGTTCTGCCTAGAGATCCAGCAGATGTTGATTTCTTAGCGCAAGTATTGAAAAATAGCAACCGCTTTATAGATATGGGGTTACACATATCCACTGGCCCGCTAGTCTGGAATCAGCATAAAAAAATGCTTAACCATAACAAAAATGGTCTCCCATTGATATGGGCTAGCCACGTCACCAACTCAGGTTTCGCTTATTCTTCAGATGCTGAAAGTCACGGAGACTATGTTGCGAGAATACCTAACAAGCATCACCTAATTACATCAAGAGAGTGCATCCTGGTTAAACGCACCACCTCCAAAGAACAAAGTAGGAGAATCCTAGCCGCCGTTCTTCCCGACCAATTTATTATAGAAGCAGGCGGTGTATATATTGAAAATCATCTTAATATCATAGACTGCGAAAGTACGCCAATTGTAAGCTTTGCAACAGTGGCTGCCTTATTAAACAGCCGGATAATTGACAGAATATTCAGATGCATCAATGGAAGCACTGCAGTATCTGCTTACGAACTAAATACTCTACCACTACCCGACATATCTCACCTTAAAAAACTTGAGAGACTAATCATGGAAGGCACAGAAGGTGAAGCCCTGGAAAGAGCCATTGAAGAAGCCTATGGCTTCTATTGATCACTAACGTGCTGCTACACTCTAATCTCACAAAAAATCACAAAGGACTTAACCAATGAATCGGAATCTGACAACACAAGATGTTAGCTGGTTTTTAGATATGAACGATAGAGGACAATTAAACCTTGATCCTCCCTATCAACGCAGGAGCGTATGGTCCCCGCGAGATAAGCGGTTTTTTATCGACACAATTCTCAATAATTATCCCGCCCCACCCGTATTCCTTCATAAAACATTAGACGAAAGTGGGAGAGCAACTTATCACGTAGTAGATGGAAAGCAGCGCCTTAAGACAATAATTGATTTCACAAATAACAAAATCCGTGTTCCTGATGACTTTTCTGATATCACGCTCCAAAAGAAACGCTGGAAAGACCTAGACAAAAGTGCAAGAGAGCGATTTTGGAACTATGTACTAATCGTAGAAATGCTGCCCGAAGTAAGCGATGCAGCGATTCGAAATACTTTTGAGCGCATCAATAGAAACTCTAGAAAACTTACACCGCAGGAAATGCGTCACGCCAAATATGACGGATGGTTTATCAGCTTTGTAGAATCCGAAGCATCTCAGGTCATCTGGAAAAACTTTGGAATAGTAACAACCGCAAGAACGAAACGCATGGCCGACATACAGTTTATATCTGAGCTTTGCGCAGTAACACTTAGGGGGCGTATTTTGGGATTTGACCAAGATGACCTTGACGAACTTTACGCAGAGTATGAGGAAACCGCAGACAACGAAGACTTTGCAGAGGAAGAGTTCCAAGCATCGATCTCTCGCATCAAAGAATTTATTTCGGAGATGCTAAGAGCGAAACCCGAACTTAAAGAATTTCTAAAAACCCAGAGTCACTTTTACTCGCTTTGGTCCTACTTAAATATAGTTGAAACCCATAATTTAGACGCATTGCAATTCAGCTCTGCCTACTTCAATTTCTTGGAAAGTGTTTCAAGCTACATCGCAAGCCAAAGCGCCAATACGCAAAACAATTCAATTGAAGAAAAAGTAGCATCGCAAGAGGTTATTAACTATGCTTCAAGCTCTCGAGGCGCGACTACGGATCTTTCCCCTCGACTGCAACGACATGAAGCCCTAGTCTCAGCCTTGAATAACAAATGAGCTTCTACGAATGAAAATCGTTAAAGTAGTTCGTGACTTATACTTTGAGATTAGACCCAACTACGAAAAACTTTCCGAAGAGGTATCAAGCAATCTTAAGAGAATTTGTGAAAATCATAATTGGTTCTACATTTCACGGATTAAAGAAATTGAAAGCTTTGCATTAAAGATAGAGACAGGGCGGGTTGAAAACCCCGGAGCAATGGAGGACTTTTTTGCTTGTACGCTCGTAGTACCTACTCTATCTGATATTGATAAAGCAGAAAATCTCGTATTAGAACATTACGACTCAGCCTATCGACGACCCAAGGATGACTCCCATACGAGCAAGCCAGCATCTAGCTTCGCATTTGATGACCTCAGGCTGTATGTAAAGAGACGCTCACTCGCAAGCGGGCGACAACCTGAGTTAGACGGTATGATATTTGAAGTCCAAATAAAGACCGTGTTACAGCACGCATGGAGCGTAGCAACCCATGATCTGATTTATAAAAGCGATACAGTAAACTGGCCTCTCGAGAGGATTGCATTTCAGGTGAAAGCAATGCTGGAACACGCTGAAATAGCGATCGCAGAAGCAGATCGCTTGTCGAACTCATCAGCGGTTGCGAAGAGAGATAAAAGAGCCATAGAAATATTGGCGCTAATTGAGTCTATCAACAAGATATGGGGGAAAGATAAGGTTCCAGCAGATGTCAAGCGTCTTGCTGAAAACATTCACAGCGTCTTATGCACTTGCAATATTGCGGTGGATGATTTTCCAAATATCATTTCCGCAGAGAGGAAAAGACTTGGCCTTTTACCAGCCGATTTGTCGCCTTACGCTTTCTTTGTCCAAGCACTAGCAAGGCATGGTGAAGCCGACCTGGAGCGCAAGTTAAAAAAATCTCACAAGCAAAAAATCGTTATTCACAGTGGTATGGATTTACCAGACTGGATGAGCGAGAACAACTCTAAGTTAATCAATCTTGGTTAGAACCTATCCCGCCAGAGCATTTAAGTGCAGTCCCACTACACCGCTTTGGCGGAAATTAATTACGGCATATCTAACTACTCTCGAACTCATTTTAAGTAAAACCCCATGATCGAAGGATCTCAATCATTTAGATCTATTTAAATACTTAAAAGCGCTTCATCGCTATAGAATGATTTTCTGTTCATCGCATGGGTATTATAGATTCAAAAGTTTTAGATTTGTGCTCGCTAACCAATCCTTGTAAACCGGCTCATAAATGAAATGTAAATCTGAAACCGCCAAATCTAAAACAACAAAGCCACCCGAAGGTGGCTTAGTCGTTTAAATAATGGTCGGGACGGAGTGATTCGAACACTCGACCCCTTGCACCCCATGCAAGTGCGCTACCGGGCTGCGCTACGCCCCGACTGGGCTTTGAAGCATGTTCTCAATGCTACCGAGAACGTTGAAGAATGTACCCTAACCTCCTGATAAATGAAAGCTTTTTCTCAAAAAATTTTCACTCACCAAAAAACCCAGGTCACTTCTTCAACACCACCAACACATCCTCCAACTCGACAATCATCTGCCGAATCAGCTGCTTGTACTGGCTCGACTCATCCTTGGCCTCATCACTGGAAAGCCTCAACCGAGCCCCGCCAATGGTGAACCCCTGATCATAAAGCAGCGCACGAATCTGGCGAATCATCAGCACATCCTGCCGCTGATAATACCGCCGGTTCCCCCGCCGCTTCACGGGATTGAGCTGATCGAACTCCTGCTCCCAATACCGCAGCACGTGCGGTTTTACCGCACAAAGCTCACTCACCTCACCAATGGTGAAGTACCTTTTGCCCGGTATGGGGGGCAGTTCGTCGTTATGGCTTGGTTCCAGCATAGGCCTCAACCCGGGCCTTCAACTTCTGCCCTGGACGAAAGGTGACGACGCGCCGTGCAGTGATCGGGATTTCTTCCCCTGTCTTGGGGTTGCGGCCCGGCCGCTGGCGTTTGTCGCGAAGGTCGAAGTTGCCGAAACCGGACAGCTTGACCTGCTCGTTCTCTTCAAGTGCGTGCCGAATTTCTTCAAAAAACAGCTCGACCAGCTCCTTGGCCTCACGCTTGTTAAGCCCCAGCTCCTCGTACAGCCTTTCGGCCATCTCAGCTTTCGTCAGAGCACCCATGCCGTTATTTCCTTAACGTGGTGTTCAACCTTTGTTCGAGCGAGGTGAGGATGTTTTGCAGTGCGGCGTTCACCTCATCGTCGTTAAGAGTGCGCGATGGATGCTGCCAGGTCAAGCCGACGGCAAGGCTTTTTCTATCAGGATCAATACCTTTACCTTGGTAGACGTCAAACAGCCTGAGGTCTGTGAGCCATTCGCCTGCATTGTCACGAATTACTTCAAGTACCGCGCTAGAAGCTACATCACGTCCTGCGATCAAAGCCAGGTCGCGGCGGGTTTCCGGGAACTTGGACAGCTCGCTGAATTTTGGCAGGCGGCCTTCGACCACGTCACCCAGCACCAGCTCGAACAGGAACACCGGGCGGTCCAGGTCCAGGGCCTTGGCCAGCTCTGGGTGGATGGCGCCGAGGTAGCCGACCAGCTTGCCGTCACGCTCGATGGCGGCGGTCTGGCCTGGGTGCAGGGCTGGGTGTTTGCCGGCGCTGAAGGTGAAGTCGCTCAGGGCGCCGGAGTAGCCCAGCAGGGCTTCCACGTCGGCCTTAACGTCGAAGAAGTCGACGCCGTCGCGGCCGTTGGCCCAGCCTTCTGGCAGGCGGCTGCCGGTGACAACACCAGCGATCATCGGCTGCTGCTTCAGGTCGCCGAGCTGGCCGACGAAGCGCAGGCCGCTTTCGAACAGGCGCACGCGGTCTTGCTGGCGGTTCAGGTTGTGCTGCAGTGCCTTGACCAAGCCCGGCCACAGGGAGGCGCGCATGGCGGCCATGTCGCTGGAGATGGGGTTGGCCAGCAGCAGCGGCTCTACGCCCGGGCTGAACAGTTCGAACAGTTTCGGGTCGATGAAGCTGTAGGTGATGGCTTCCTGGTAGCCGCGGGCAACCAGCAGGCGGCGCAGGGTCGGCAGGTCACCGCGGGTTTCCGGCTTGCCCTGGGGGGCCAGGCGGGCTTGCGGGTAGCGAACCGGCAGGTTGTTGTAGCCGTACAGACGGGCCAGCTCTTCGATCAGGTCCACTTCCAGGCTGATATCGAAGCGGTGGCTTGGGACGTTGACGGTCCACTGCGCTACACCCTCGGAGCCGCCGTCACGAGTCGTGGTCAGTTCCAGGGCGTTGAGCAGCTGCTCGACCTGGGCTGGGTCCATTTCCATGCCGAGCATCTGGGTGATGCGTTCGGCGCGCAGGGTGACCGGGGCCACTTGCGGCAGGTGCTGTTCGCTGACGGCTTCGACGACCGGGCCGGCTTCGCCGCCGACGATGTCCAGCAGCAGCTGGGTGGCGCGCTCCATGGCTTCACGGGCCAGTTGCGAGTCCACGCCGCGCTCGTAGCGGTGCGAGGCGTCGGTGTGCAGGCCGTAGGAACGGGCTTTACCGGCGACGGAGATCGGCTCGAAGAAGGCGCTTTCCAGGAACAGGTCGCGGGTTTTTTCGGTGTTCACACCGCTGTGCTCGCCACCCATGACGCCGGCAATGGCCAGGGCGCGGGTGTGGTCGGCGATCACCAGGGTGTCGGCGCGCAGGGCCACTTCCTGGCCGTCGAGCAGGACGAGCTTCTCGCCCTCTTCGGCCATACGTACGCGGATGCCGCCGTTGATTTCTGCCAGGTCGAAGGCGTGCATCGGCTGGCCGAGTTCGAGCATCACGTAGTTGGTGATGTCGACGGCGGCGTCGATGCTGCGCACGTCGCTGCGGCGCAGGCGTTCGACCATCCACAGTGGGGTCGGCTTGCTCAGGTCGACGTTGCGGATGACGCGGCCCAGGTAGCGTGGGCAGGCAGCCGGGGCGCTGACTTCGACCGGGCGCACTTCGTCGTGGGCAGCCGGTACGGCTGGCACTACCGGGCGGGTGACCGGGGTGTCGTACAGGGCGCTGACGTCGCGGGCCAGGCCGGCGATGGACAGGCAGTCGCCGCGGTTGGGGGTGAGGCCGATTTCGATGCTGGCGTCGTCCAGGCTCAGGTACTGGCGAATGTCTTCACCAACCGGGGCGTCGGCAGCCAGTTCCAGCAGGCCGTCGTTCTCTTCGCTGATCTGCAGTTCGGCAGCCGAGCACAGCATGCCGAAGGACTCGACACCGCGCAGCTTGGCCTTCTTGATCTTGAAGTCGCCTGGCAGTTCGGCGCCGATCATGGCGAACGGGATCTTGATGCCTGGGCGGGCGTTAGGGGCGCCGCACACGACCTGGAAGGTTTCCTGGCCGTTGCTTACCTGGCATACGCGCAGCTTGTCGGCGTCCGGGTGTTGTTCGGTGGCGAGGATTTCGCCCACGACGATGCCGCTGAACTGGCCGGCAGCGGGGGTAACGCTGTCGACTTCGAGGCCGGCCATGGACAGGCGGGCGACCAGTTCGTCACGGGAGACTTGCGGGTTTACCCAACCACGCAGCCACTGTTCACTGAATTTCATGCTGTTCTCCTAGAATGTGCGTCGATTGGGCCTAGCGGAATTGGGCAAGGAACCGCAGGTCGTTATCGAAGAACAGACGCAAATCGTTGACGCCGTAGCGCAGCATGGCCAGGCGCTCGGCGCCCATGCCGAAGGCGAAGCCCTGGAACTCTTCAGGGTCGATGCCGGACATGCGCAGCACGTTCGGGTGCACCATGCCGCAGCCCATCACTTCCAGCCAGCCGGTCTGCTTGCACACGCGGCAGCCTTTGCCGGAACACATCACGCACTGGATGTCGACTTCGGCGGACGGCTCGGTGAAGGGGAAGAACGATGGGCGGAAACGTACCGCCAGTTCTTTTTCGAAGAACACGCGCAGGAATTCTTCGATGGTGCCCTTGAGGTCGGCGAAGTTGATATCACGGTCGATCAGCAGGCCTTCGACCTGGTGGAACATCGGCGAGTGGGTGATATCCGAGTCGCAGCGGTATACGCGGCCCGGGCAGACAATGCGGATTGGCGGCTGGGTGGACTCCATGGTCCGCACCTGCACCGGCGAGGTGTGGGTGCGCAGCAGCATGTTGGCATTGAAGTAGAAGGTGTCGTGCATCGCCCGGGCCGGGTGGTGGCCTGGGATGTTGAGCGCTTCGAAGTTGTGGTAGTCGTCTTCCACCTCTGGGCCTTCGGCGATGCCGTAGCCGATGTGGGTGAAGAACTGCTCGATGCGCTCGAGTGTACGGGTGATCGGGTGCAGGCCACCGGTGGCCTGGCCGCGGCCTGGCAGGGTGACGTCAATGCATTCGGCAGCCAGGCGAGCGCTGAGCTCGGCTTCTTCGAAGGCGGCCTTGCGGGCATTGAGCACAACGGTGACGCGCTCTTTGGCGTCGTTGATCAGCGCGCCGACTTTCGGCCGCTCTTCGGCTGGCAGGTTGCCCAGGGTCTTCATCACCTGGGTCAGCTCGCCTTTCTTGCCGAGATAGTTCACCCGGATCTGTTCCAGGGTATTGATGTCTTCAGCGCGCTCCACGGCCTCAAGGGCTTGGGAGACCAACGCATCCAGGTTTTCCATGTACAGACTCCAGATACGAAAATAGGGGAAGAGCTTTGAAGGCTCTTCCCCTATCGATGACGTTCAATGCCCGACGGCGCTAGCGCCGCCGGGTGATTGTCGCGGGTACTTAAGCCAGAACGGCTTTAGCTTTCTCGACAATCGCAGCAAACGCCGCTTTTTCGTTCACTGCCAGATCGGCCAGAACCTTACGGTCGATTTCGATCGAAGCCTTTTTCAGGCCAGCAATCAGACGGCTGTAGGACAGACCGTTGGTGCGGGCACCGGCGTTGATACGAGCGATCCACAGTGCGCGGAACTGACGCTTCTTCTGACGACGGTCACGGTAGGCATATTGACCTGCCTTGATGACAGCCTGCTTGGCAACGCGGAATACGCGCGAGCGTGCACCGTAGTAGCCTTTAGCCAGTTTCAGAATTTTCTTGTGACGCTTACGAGCGATGACGCCACGCTTAACACGAGCCATGAGTAACTTCCTCTATCTAAACCAGAATTAACGTACGCGCAGCATGCGCTCGACTTTTGCCACGTCAGACGGGTGCAGCAGGCTGGCACCGCGCAGTTGACGCTTACGCTTGGTCGACATTTTGGTCAGGATGTGGCTCTTGAAAGCGTGCTTGTGCTTGAAGCCGGAAGCGGTCTTCAGGAAGCGCTTCGCAGCACCGCTCTTGGTTTTCATTTTTGGCATGTTGGAACTCCGCATTCGATAAAATTACACAATAATCATCAGGCCTGCCGTGCCCGGGAGATTACTTCTTCTTTTTGGGGGCGATGACCATCATAAGCTGGCGTCCTTCCATCTTAGGATGCTGCTCAACGGAGCCGTATTCGGCGAGGTCGGCTTCGACCCGCTTCAACAGCTCCATGCCCAGCTCCTGGTGGGCCATCTCACGGCCGCGGAATCTCAGAGAGATCTTGGCCTTGTCCCCATCGGTAAGGAAACGTACCAGGTTGCGTAGTTTTACCTGGTAATCCCCTTCTTCCGTCCCTGGACGAAACTTGATTTCTTTGATCTGGATCTGCTTCTGGTTTTTCTTGGCTTCGTTGGCCTGCTTCTTCTTCTCGAAGAGGTGCTTGCCGTAGTCCATCACCTTGCAGACGGGCGGTTGCGCGTCGGCGGAGATCTCCACCAGATCCAGCTTCGCTTCATCAGCGATACGAAGCGCTTCATCAATCGAGACGATGCCAATCTGCTCGCCGTCAGCGCCAATTAACCGAACCTCGCGTGCCGAGATATTCTCGTTGATCGGGGCTTTCGGTGCAGTTCGTTTATCGTTTCTCATTTCACGCTTAATAGTCATTACTCCGATTCTAGGCGACCGCGCTGGGCAACAGCGCTGTTGAGCAGCTGCGTGAATTCAGCCACCGGCATGGAGCCGAGGTCTTTGCCTTCACGGGTGCGTACGGCGACGGTCTGCGTTTCGACTTCGCGATCCCCTATAACCAAAAGGTACGGGACCTTGAGCAAAGTATGCTCGCGGATTTTAAAGCCGATCTTCTCATTTCTCAAGTCCGACTTGGCACGGAAACCGCTACCGTTCAGGGTATTTTCCACCTCGAGGGCGAAATCGGCCTGCTTGTCGGTGATGTTCATGATCACGGCCTGGGTGGGTGCCAGCCAGGCCGGGAACACGCCAGCGTAGTGCTCGATCAGCATGCCGATGAAGCGCTCGAACGAACCAAGGATGGCACGGTGCAGCATGACCGGGCGAACTCGGCTGTTATCTTCGGCGATGTAGCTGGCATCCAGGCGTTCCGGCAGGTTCGGGTCGTACTGCAGGGTACCGCACTGCCAGTTACGGCCGAGGCAGTCGCGCAGGGTGAACTCGATCTTCGGGCCGTAGAAGGCGCCCTCGCCCGGCTGGTATTCCCACTCCAGGCCCGATTCGTTCAAGGCGTCGGCCAGTGCGCCTTCGGCACGGTCCCACAGCTCTTCGGAACCCACGCGCTTGGCCGGGCGGGTCGACAGCTTCATGGCGATGTCGGTGAAGCCGAAGTCCTTGTACACGTCCAGGGTCAGCTTGATGAAGTCGGCGGCTTCTTTCTTCACCTGTTCTTCGGTGCAGAAGATGTGCGCGTCGTCCTGCACGAAGCCACGCACGCGCATGATGCCATGCAGGGCGCCGGACGGCTCGTTACGGTGGCAGGCACCGAACTCGGCCAGGCGCAGCGGCAGGTCGCGGTAGCTCTTCAGGCCCTGGTTGAACACCTGCACGTGGCACGGGCAGTTCATCGGTTTTACCGCGTAGTCACGGCTTTCCGACGAGGTGGTGAACATGTTCTCGGCGTAGTTGGACCAGTGGCCGGAACGCTCCCAGAGAATGCGGTCGACAACCTGCGGAGTCTTGATTTCCTGGTAGCCGTTGACGCGCTGAACCTGGCGCATGTACTGCTCGAGCACCTGGTACACGGTCCAGCCGTTGGCGTGCCAGAACACCATGCCCGGGGCTTCTTCCTGCAGATGGAACAAGTCGAGCTGCTTGCCGATCTTGCGGTGGTCGCGTTTTTCGGCTTCTTCGATGCGCTGGATGTATGCCGCCAGCTGCTTCTTGTCGGCCCAGGCGGTGCCGTACACGCGCTGCAGCTGCTCGTTCTTGGCATCACCGCGCCAGTAGGCGCCGGACAGCTTGGTCAGCTTGAATGCCTTGAGGAAGCGGGTGTTCGGCACGTGCGGGCCGCGGCACATGTCGACGTATTCTTCGTGGTAGTACAGGCCCATGGCCTGCTCGTCCGGCATGTCTTCGACCAGGCGCAGCTTGTAGTCTTCGCCACGGGCCTTGAACACGTCGATGACTTCGGCGCGCGGGGTCACCTTCTTGATGACGTCGTAGTCCTTGTCGATCAGCTCCATCATGCGCTTTTCGATGGCAGCCATGTCTTCAGGGGTGAAGGGGCGCTCGTAGGCGATGTCGTAGTAGAAGCCTTCGTCGATGACCGGGCCGATCACCATCTTGGCGGTCGGGTACAGCTGTTTCACCGCGTGGCCGACCAGGTGGGCGCACGAGTGGCGGATGATCTCCAGTCCCTCTTCATCTTTAGGGGTGATGATCTGCAGGGTGGCGTCGTTGCTGATCAGGTCGCAGGCATCGACCAGTTTGCCGTCGACCTTGCCGGCCACGGTGGCCTTGGCCAGACCGGCGCCGATCGAAGCGGCCACTTCGGCTACGGATACGGCGTGATCGAACGAACGTTGACTGCCATCGGGAAGAGTAATAACGGGCATGGCGCCTCCTCTCCTAGTGGTGACCCCTACCAAAGGTCACGTGGGTTGGGATGAGCCAGTACAAGATCCGACCTGCCTTCCCGCAACGGGAAGCCTGCCTCACAGTGGCAGAAGCCTTTCGGCTTGCCAGGGACGAACCAGAGTGACTGGAAAGAAAAAAGATAGCTGCAGGCTGCACGTTGTCAGCTGCAAGCCGAGCATGCTAGCACGCGGGTTGCATGCCAGGCAGAAATATTTGGAAATTACAGGTTTCGGCTGAACTTACGCGGAAAAATTCCTATCAGACCTTGGGAAGCAACCTACTCTTGATGAGACCTTAACCCAAGGAGTAACCGGTTATGCGAGTTCCGTCTCTTCTGGCCCTGGCGGCCGCTGGGGCCCTGCTGCTGCCCATGGCTGCGAACGCCGGCAACTTCCCGGCCGGGAAGGAAGCCGCCTACATGAGCCAGTGCACGCAAGTGGCTCAAGGCCAAGGCGTTGACGCTGCGACTGCGAAAAAACACTGCGACTGTGGCGCGCAAACCATCAAAAAGAATTTCACCGACGCGGAGATTGCCGACCTCGACAGCAACGATGGCGTGGACGCCAAGCTGATGCAGAAGGCCCAGACGGTCGTGAAACAGGCCTGCGCACCGAAGAGCTGAAACCTTAAAGCCAGAGCAGGCCAGCCATTCTTTGCGCTGGATCAATATCCTGCGAAGGTAAAAGGCGCTAGATGCGCAGAATTAGACTATGATGTGTTCCGTGCTCCGTAGCCTCGGCCGCATTGCACCACTGAAAAAACTAAATGTTCTGGAGATTCACCCATGTCCAATCGCCAACAAGGCACCGTCAAATGGTTCAATGATGAGAAAGGCTACGGCTTCATCACCCCAGCAGGCGGCGGCGACGACCTGTTCGTTCACTTCAAGGCCATCGAATCTGACGGCTTCAAGAGCCTGAAAGAAGGCCAGACTGTTTCCTTCGTCGCCGAGCGCGGCCAGAAGGGCATGCAGGCTGCACAGGTTCGTCCGGAGTAATTCGGATAGCTGTAAAAAAACCCGCCCTTGTGGCGGGTTTTTTTATGGGTGCTGCATGGGCTGAAGGGGTTGGCCCATGCGGGCGCGGCTTTTTTTGTGGGAGCGGCCTTGTGTCGCGAAAGGGGCGCGTAGCGGCCCCAGGGTTTCAGCTCTGCAGCCTATAATGCCGGGGCCGCTTTGCGGCCCTTTCGCGAC
>NZ_JADLJS010000060.1 GCF_015680405.1 Pseudomonas pudica | reverse complement strand
CACAGGTACTGCACAGGGTTCATATGCTGTGCAGTACCTGTGGGAGCTGGCTTGCCGGCGATAGGGCCGGTACAGGCAATAGCGATTCAGCCTTCCTCAGGCCAGAAGCGCAGCGGCTTGCCTTCGGCCGGCCAGAAACGCATCTGCTCGATAGGCGACACATCCCAGCGCTGAACTGTTTCCAGCGCCTGCAGGAAGCGCTTTTCCTGCTCCATCAACGCCGGTGCGCAGAGCTTGCGGGTTTTGCCGACCTTGCCGAAGCTCAGATGCTCGCCGTCCAGTGTGTACGGCGCAAACCAATGGTTGCAGCCGCCGTTGCCATAGGCACGGCCATCGCTGGCCAGGGTCAGGGTGAGGTGGCTGTAATCGATCAGCGGCCGCTCGCCAATCCACTCCAGCACGTAGCTGCGCTCCTGCTGAAGCTTCGAAGGTTCAGCGGCGCAGCCGAGCAGGGCGGTGGCAACCAGCACGCCGGTCAGCAGGTTCTTCACTCGGCGCTCTCCTGGCAACGCGGACACAGGTGTTTTTCGCCACGGCTGGCCCAGCCCAGCTCGGCAACACGCGCGTTGGCGGCAGTCTGGCGGGCTTTCTTGCCCAGCTTGGCGTCCACCGCGAACTCGAAGTCCAGCACGGCGTCGCAGCTGTCGCACGCAACCTGCCAGGTGAGGATTTCCAGCTCGTGGAACACCGGGCCGCTGGCCACGGCAACCCACTGGCCGCGCGGGTTGATCAAGTGACGCACGCTCTCCACTGTCAGGCGCATGGACAAGTCCTTGCTGCCTTTGAGGGTAACCAGCAGGGTGTCGCCTTTGTGCATCGAGCCGCCGTTGCCGGTGACCTGGTAGCGGCCAGGCACCAGTGCGCGGCACTCGATCAGGGTGTGTTGCGGGTTGAAAAGGGTGTAGCGGAAATCGTGCTCGACCATGGGTCCTCCAGAAATGCCGCGTATCCTAGCACTAACCCGTCACCAGATTCTGTGGATCGCCTGCCGCCCAGCGATTGATGTTGTCCAGCGTGGTGGCGGCGATGGCATCCAGCGCCTCGCGGGTAAGGAACGCCTGGTGGGCGGTGATGATCACGTTTGGGAAGGTCAGCAGGCGGGCCAGTACGTCGTCCTGCAGCGGCAGGTCGGAGCGGTCTTCGAAGAACAGCTGGGCTTCTTCTTCGTAGACGTCCAGGCCCAGGTAGCCGAGCTGGCCGCTCTTCAGCGCGTCGATCAGCGCCGGGGTGTCGACCAGCGCGCCGCGGCCGGTGTTGATCAGCATGGCGCCGGGCTGCAATTGGGCCAGGCTTTGTGCATTGATCAGGTGCCGGGTGTGTTCGGTCAGCGGGCAGTGCAGGCTGATGATGCAGCCTTCGCGCAGCAACTCGGGCAATGGCAGGTAGCGCGCGCCCAAGGCCAGCAGCTCGGGGTTGGGGTAAGGGTCATAGGCCAGCAACTGGCAGCCGAAACCGGCCATGATACGGGCAAAGGCGGTGCCGATCTGGCCGGTACCGACCACGCCGACGGTCTTGCCGTGCAGGTCGAAGCCGGTCAGCCCGTGCAGGGTGAAGTCACCCTCGCGAGTGCGGTTGTAGGCCCGGTGCAGGCGCCGGTTCAGGGCCAGGATCAGCGCCACGGCATGTTCGGCCACGGCGTGCGGCGAGTAGGCCGGCACTCGCACTACGGTCAGGCCCAGGCGCTGGGCGGTGGCCAGGTCGACGTGGTTGTAGCCGGCCGAACGCAGGGCGACCAGGCGTGTGCCGCCCGCGGCCAGGCGTTGCAGCACCTGGGCGTCGAGTTCGTCGTTGATGAATGCGCAGACCACCTCGTAGCCATCGGCCAGGGCAGCGGTTTCGAGGGTCAGGCGGGCGGGCTGGAAGTGCAGGTCCAGGGTGGTGCCGCTGGCGGCCCGGGTGAAGCTTTCCTGGTCGTAGTGCTGGCTGCTGAACAACAGGGCGCGCATGGTGGGGCTTCCTATGCAGTGGTCTGGGGATTGTAGCCAGCGATGTTTGCCCGATATTGATCCATGCCGGCCAGGTAATTTCTTTGTAGGAGCAGCCTTGTGCTGCGAAGAGGTCGGTGGAGGCGGCCGTTAATGTATCGCCTGTACTGGCCTCTTCGCAGCACAACGCTGCTCCTACAAAGAATGTACTCGGGCTTCAAGCGCTCAATCTGGCCTGCGCCGCCAAGCGGTTGATTGCCGCATCCAGTTCGTCCAGTGCCTGCTGAGCCAGCGGGTTTTCCTGCTTGAGCAAGGTTTCGCTGCGCTGACACGCGGCCCGCAACTGCGGTACTCCGCAATAACGCGAGGCGCCATTCAGGCGGTGCACCTGTTCGATAAGGCCGTTGCGGTCGTTAGCCTCGCGGGCAGCGCGTATGGCTTCGCGGTCGGCTTCCAGCGATGTCAGCAGCATGCTCAGCATATCCGCCGCCAGGTCCGCCTTGCCGGCGGCCAGGCGCAGGCCTTCCTCGGGGTCCAGCACCTTCAGGTCATCACCATTAGCCAGTTGCTCGGCCAGGCGTTCCTGCTGCGGCGCGCCCAGGCTCAGGCCGGTCCATTTCATCACCACCTGTGCCAACTGCCGTTCACTGATCGGCTTGGTCAGGTAGTCGTCCATGCCACCGTGCAGCAACGCGCGCTTCTCGTTGGCCATGGCGTGGGCGGTGAGGGCGACGATCGGCAGCGGGTTGCCGCTTTGGGTGTTTTCCCACAGGCGGATCTGCTCGGTGCAGGCGCGGCCGTCCATGCCGGGCATCTGCACATCCATAAGCACCAGATCGAACGGCTCGTCCTGCACCGCCTGCACAGCCGCATAGCCATTGTCGACGGCCAGCACCTCGGCGCCCAGGTCTTCGAGCAGGGTCTGGACCAGCAGCAGGTTGGCGGGGTTGTCGTCGACGCAGAGGATCTTCGGCTGGCGCTGGCCGTTGACGCTGTTCACCTCGCCCTGCGGACGGCGCGGTTGCACCAGCTCCAGCAACAGGCGGCGCAGTTTGCGCGTGCAGGTCGGCTTGGACAGCAACTGGCCATGGCCGTTGGGCAGGTACGGGTGGTACAGCGCTTGCTCGGTGGTCGGGCACAGCACCACGCACTGGCAATGGTAGCGCTCGAGCTGCTGGTGGTAATGGCCCAGCTGCTCGGGCGACAGGTTGCCAAGGTTGGCCCCGAGCACGGCGAACTCGAACGGCAGGCCGGCCTGGTTGGCGGCCTGCACGCCCTGCAGCAGCTGGTCGTAGGAGGCGAACAGGCTGACGCTGAGGCCGCAGTCTTCCAGCTGGTGTTCCAATGCCTGGCGCGCCAGTTCGTGGCCATCGACGATGGCTGCGCGGCGGCCCAGCAGCGGTTGCAGCGGTAGTTCCTCGACACCGTCGTCGGCCTTGGGCAGGTTGAGGCTGATCCAGAACTGCGAACCCTCGCCCGGGGTGCTGTCGACGCCGATTTCGCCGCCCATCTGCTCGATCAGGCGCTTGGAAATCACCAGCCCCAGGCCTGTGCCTCCGGGCTGTCGGGCCAGCGAGTTGTCGGCCTGGCTGAAGGCCTGGAACAGTGTCCGCACATCCTGCGGCGACAGACCGATGCCGGTGTCCTGTACGCTGATGCGCAGCTGCGCACTGTCTTCGTGCTCGTCTTCGAGCATGGCGCGCACGACGATGGTGCCTTCGCGGGTGAACTTGATGGCGTTGCTGACCAGGTTGGTAAGGATCTGCTTGAGGCGCAACGGGTCGCCGATCAGCGACGATGGAGTATCGCGGTAGATCAGGCTGAGCAGCTCCAGCTGCTTGGCGTGGGCAGCCGGGGCGAGGATGGTCAGGGTATCCTGGATCAGATCGCGCAGGTTGAACGGGATGCTGTCGAGCACCAGCTTGCCGGCCTCGATCTTGGAGAAGTCGAGGATCTCGTTGATGATCCCCAGCAGGTTGTCGGCGGACTTCTCGATGGTGCTCAGGTAGTCCAGCTGGCGCGGTGTCAGCTCGCTTTTCTGCAGCAGGTGGGTGAAACCGAGGATGCCGTTGAGCGGGGTGCGGATTTCGTGGCTCATGTTGGCCAGGAATTCCGACTTGATGCGGCTGGCCTCCAGGGCTTCCTTGCGCGCCATGTCCAGCTCGATGTTCTGGATCTCGATGGTTTCCAGGTTCTGGCGCACGTCCTCGGTGGCCTGGTCGATGCTGTGCTGCAGCTCTTCGTGGGCATTGTGCAGGGTTTCGGCCATGCGGTTGATGCCGCGCGCCAGTTCGTCCAGCTCATGGCTGCCCATGGCGGGCAGGCGTTCCTCGAGGTGGCCGTCCTTTAGCTGGTTGACTGCGTGCTTGATGCGCTTGATCGGGTCGTTGATGGTGCGGCTCATGCGCAGTGCCAGCAGGCCGCTGAGCACCAGGCAGGCGAGGATCAGCAGCAGGCTGGTGAACAGGTTGCGATAGCCGCGCAGCAGGGTGCCGTCGTGGGACAGCTCGATTTCGACCCAGCCCAGCAGGCGTTCGGCTTCGGCCGGCACGGCATCGGTGGCCAGGTCGCGATGGTGGCCGAACACCGGCATCAGGTAGCGGGTGGCGTCATTGCCGCTGCGTTGCAGCAGCTGGGTGCCGGTACCGCCGCTGGGCGGCTGGTTGAGCATGCTCGGGCCGGCGTGGGCCAGGCGCGTGCGGTCCGGGGCCAGGAAGGCGACTGCGCGCACATCGGCCTGCTCCAGGGTTTGTGCGGCAATGCGCTCAAGTTGCGCCGGTGCCAGCTTGGCCATGGCGGGCGCGGCCAGCGGCGCCAGTTGCTCGGCGATCATCTTGCCGCGTTGCAGCAGCTGGGTGCGCAGGTCGTTCTGTTGCAGCCAGGTAAAGTAACTACCCAGCACCAGGGCCATCAGGCCGGCCGGCAGCAGGGCCAGCAGCAGGACCCGGCTGCGAATTCCCAAGCGATCGAGCACACTCGCCTCCTGTGATGTGCCTGGACGCCGTCAAGCGATGACGGCCAAGCCGGGAAGTTACTCCGCCTGCCGCGCTATTGCACCTCTTTAGTACGTGTTTTGCGCCCTTGCAGGGGCATTGGTCGCAGGGCGGTTGCCTGGCAGGCGCTGGATACTCAATAATTGCGCAATTGAGAATGCATGGCAGTTGCCAATGAATCCTGTAGCTATTCACAACTCCAATATTCTTGCCATCGAGGATGACCCGGTCCTGGGTGCCTACCTGCACGAAGAGCTGCAGCGCGGCGGTTTCCAGGTGACCTGGTGCCGCAATGGCCTGGAGGGCCTGGAAACGGCGGGGCGCCAGGCTTTCGACGTGGTGCTCATGGACATCCTGCTGCCAGGGCTCAACGGTCTGGATGCCCTCGCGCAGTTGCGCAAGCGCAGCGCCACGCCGGTGATCCTGATGTCGGCGCTGGGCGCCGAGGCCGACCGCATCAGCGGTTTCCAGCGCGGCGCCGACGACTACCTGCCCAAGCCGTTCAGCATGGCCGAGCTGCAGGTACGCATCGAGGCCATCCTGCGCCGCGTGGCGCTCGAGCGGCGCCATCAAACCCCGCAGGTGCGTGCCGGCAGCGGCGAATTGCAATACGACGAGGCACTGTACGATGTGCGCCTGGATGGTCGCCTGGCCGGCCTGACTCCCAGTGAATACCGCCTGCTCGACATCCTCAATCGCAACCTCGACGAAGTGCTGAGCAAGCCGTTCCTCTACCAGCAAGTGCTGCAGCGAGGCTATTCGCGGCACGACCGCAGCCTGGACATGCACGTCAGCCAGATCCGCCGCAAGCTCAAGGGCATCGGCTATCACGAACGGCAGATCCGTACCGTGTGGGGCAAGGGCTACGTGCTCAGCGCCAGCGAGGCGGAGTGACCCATGCTCGACCGCCATTCGCTGTTCTGGAAGCTGGCGTTCCTGTTGGTGGGCTTCTGCCTGCTGATGATCGGCCTCAGCTACACCTGGGGCCGCCACATGGAAACCCAGAACGCCTTCCTCTCGGAACCCGCGCGGCAGGCCTTGCGTGGCTATGCTGCCGAGGCCGAGCAGGCCTGGCGCAGTGGTGGGCGGGCAGGGCTGGACCGTTGGGTGGCAGTGATGCACCAGCGCGAACGCGGCTGGGTTGGCGTTCTCGACCTCAACCTGCGGCCGCTGGACAGCGCCAGCCTCGACCCGCAGATCATGCAGCGGCTGACCCGCCTGCGCGGTGTCGACTGGCCGATGAGTCGGCGCAGCGTCGAGCAGCCGTGGCTGCGCATACCGTTTCCGGGGGCTCCGGAGCAGGGCATGCTGGTGATCGAACTGCCGCAGCGCTTCAACCCCGGCCAGTACCGCATGCTGTGGCGCATCGTCACCAACGGCATCATCCCCGGCCTGTTCACCCTGCTTTTGTGCGTGGGCCTTTACCGCATGCTGATCGTGCCGTTGAATCAGTTGCGCGAGCAGGCAAATGCCTGGCGCGCCGACCAGTTGTCGGCTCGCCTCGACCCACGCACCATCGCCCGGCATGACGAGCTGGGCGAGCTGGCCCGAGCTTTCGACCAGATGGCCGAGCGGCTGCAGGGCACGGTATCCATGCAGCAGCAGTTGTTGCGTGACCTGTCCCACGAAATGCGTACGCCACTCAGCCGGCTGCGGGTGGCCTGTGATGGCGAAGCCGACCTGCAGCGCCTGCGTGAACGCCTGACACGGGAGGTGGACTGCATGCAGCAACTGGTGGAGGACACCCTGCAACTGGCCTGGCAGGACGCCGAGCGTGCGCCGATGAACCTGGAGCCGATCGAGGTGCAGGCGTTGTGGGAGCTGCTGGCCGAGAATGCCAGCTATGAAAGCGGCTGGTCGCTCGCGCGGCTGCGCTGCGAAGTGCCGGCCAACTGCTGGGTGCTGGGCAATCTGAACCACCTGGCCCAGGCGCTGGAGAACCTGTTACGCAATGCCATTCGACATTCGCCGGCCGATGGTGTGGTGCGCCTCGGTGGGCAGCGTGACGGCGGGTACTGGCGGTTGTGGCTGGAAGACGAAGGCGGTGGCGTGGCTGAAGAAGACCTGGAGCGGATCTTCGCACCGTTCTCGCGGCTGGACGGTTCGCGGCCCGGGGACGGCGGGTTCGGGCTGGGGCTGAGCATCGCCCGCAGTGCCATCCAGCGCCAGGGGGGCACCTTGTGGGCGCAGAATGGCAAACGCGGGCTGCGGTTGTGGATGCGCTTGCCATTACATGTGCCGGCCCCTTCGCGGGTGAACCCGCTCCCACAGGTTCATCACTACTCTTGAGGCCAGTGAAGTCCTTGTGGGAACAGGTTCACCCGCGAAAGGGCCGTACAGGCTATTGATATACCTTGTAGCTATATCCACCACAGATTGCGTGATATGGCCGGGAAGGGTTTGCCGGTATGATAGGCACCCCTGCCGTCCGGATTGTGAAATACGCCATGACCTTGCAGTACCCAACCATCGCCGATTGCGTCGGCAATACGCCCCTGGTTCGCCTGCAGCGTATCGCTGGCGAAACCAGCAATACCCTTCTGCTCAAGCTCGAAGGTAACAATCCCGCCGGCTCGGTGAAGGACCGCCCGGCACTGTCGATGATCACCCGCGCCGAACTGCGCGGCCAGATCAAGCCCGGCGACACCCTGATCGAAGCCACCTCCGGCAACACCGGCATCGCCCTGGCGATGGCTGCGGCGATCAAGGGCTACAAGATGATCCTGATCATGCCCGACAACTCCACCGCCGAGCGCAAGGCCGCCATGACCGCCTACGGTGCCGAGCTGATCCTGGTGACCAAGGAAGAGGGCATGGAAGGTGCCCGTGACCTGGCCGAGAAGCTGCAGGCCGAAGGCCGCGGCCTGGTGCTGGACCAGTTTGCCAACGGCGACAACCCCATCGCCCATTACAACAGTACCGGCCCCGAGATCTGGCAGCAGACCCAGGGCACCATCACCCATTTCGTCAGCTCCATGGGTACCACCGGTACCATCATGGGCTGCTCGCAGTACCTCAAGGAACAGAACCCGGCGGTGCAGATCATCGGCCTGCAACCCATGGAAGGCTCGGCCATTCCGGGCATCCGCCGCTGGCCGGAGGAATACCTGCCGAAAATCTTCGACGCCAGCCGTGTCGACCGCGTGGTCGACATGTCGCAGCAGGAAGCCGAGGAAACCACCCGCCGCCTTGCCCGTGAAGAGGGCATTTTCTGCGGCGTGTCTTCCGGTGGTGCAGTCGCGGCCATGCTGCGCCTGTCCCGTGAGGTGGAAAATGCCACGATGGTCGCGATCATCTGCGACCGCGGCGACCGTTACCTGTCCACCGGCCTGTTCGACCCGAGCTAAATGTCCAAGAAGAAAAGCAACAGCGGCCTGCGCTTCCAGCCGGCCGGCGGCAACCGCAGCCCCCAGGTCCCGGTCGGCAAGAAGCAGCGCCTGGAAATCGAGCGCCTGGCCGGTGACGGGCGGGGCATTGCCTTCCACGAAGGGCGCACCTGGTTCGTCAGTGGCGCCCTGGCCGGCGAGGCCGTGGAAGCGCGGGTGCTCAATGCCCGTGGCAAAGTGGTCGAGGCTCGCCTGGAGCGCCTGCTGCAGGCCAGCCCCGAGCGCCGTCAGGCACCGTGCCGGTATTACGAGCGCTGCGGTGGCTGCAACCTGCAGCACCTGCCGCACGAAGCGCAGCTGGCGCTCAAGCAGCGCACCCTGGCCGAGCAACTGCAGCGGGTGGCCGGCGTGCAGCCCGAGGAATGGGCTGCACCGCTGAGCGGGCCGGAGTTCGGCTACCGGCGCCGTGCCCGCGTGGCCGTGCGCTGGGACGCCAAGGCGCGTCAGCTGGAGGTCGGCTTCCGTGCCGAAGCCAGCCAGGACATCATTGCCATCGATGATTGCGCGGTGCTGGTACAGCCCTTGCAATCGATTCTGCGCCACTTGCCGACCGTGCTGCGCTCGCTGAGCAAGCCGCAGGCGCTGGGCCATGTGGAGCTGTTCAGCGGCACTGCCGAAGCGCTGCTGGTGCGCCATGTTGCGCCGTTGCCGGCTGAAGACCAGGCCAGGCTCCAGGCGTTCTGCCAGCAAGCCAATGCCCAGCTGTGGCTGCAGGGCGAAGGTGAGCCGGCGCCAGTGGACCCGGCCGCTCAACTGGGCTTTGCCCTGGCGCCCTGGCAGCTGGAACTGGCCTGGCGCCCAGGTGACTTCGTGCAGGTAAATGCCCAGGTCAACACGGCGATGATCGAGCAGGCCCTGGCCTGGCTCGCACCTCAGGCCGATGAGCGCGTGCTGGACCTGTTCTGCGGCCTGGGCAACTTCGCCCTGCCCCTGGCCCGGCAGGCGCGTGAGGTGGTTGCAGTCGAAGGTGTGCAGGCCATGGTCGATCGGGCCGCAGCCAATGCCCGGAACAACAATGTGCATAACGCACGGTTTTTTCAGGCCGATTTATCGCAGCCTTTGGCGGGCGCCGGATGGGCCGCCGAGGGCTTTTCTGCGGTACTCTTGGATCCACCGCGCGACGGTGCTTTCGAGGTGGTGCAAGGCATCGCCCGCCTCAAGGCCAGAAGACTGGTCTATGTATCGTGCAACCCGGCCACGCTGGCGCGAGACGCCCAGGTGCTGGTCGGCCAGGGGTACCGGTTAAAAAGGGCCGGGATTCTCGACATGTTTCCTCAGACGGCGCATGTCGAGGCCATGGCGTTATTCGAAGCGGGCTAGCTGACTGGCCCCTTGGTGCGGCTTTCACGGAAGGGTGGCCGCACGGTGATCGCCAGCGCACCCGCGTGGTGCGCTGTATGGAAAGGTAAAACAAAGATGGTACAGGTGAGAGTGCACCAGCCGGTCAATACCGACGGCAGTATCAATCTCGAAGCATGGTTGGACCATGTGGTAAGCGTCGATTCGGCACTGGATCGCGCAGCGCTGAAAGAGGCCTGCGAGTTTGCCCATGAAGTCGAGAAAAAGGGCAACCCGGCCAAGCATTCCTGGGCGGACGGTACGTCCAGCTTCCAGGCGGGCCTGGAGATCGCCGAAATCCTCGCCGACCTCAAGCTCGACCAGGATTCCCTGGTGGCGGCGGTCATCTACCGCTCGGTGCGCGAGGGCAAGGTGACCCTGGCCGAGGTCAGCCAGCGCTTCGGCCCGGTGGTGTCCAAGCTGATCGACGGTGTGCTGCGCATGGCTGCGATCAGCGCCAGCCTCAGCCCGCGCCAATCGCTGGTGCTGGGTTCGCAGGCGCAGGTCGAGAACCTGCGCAAGATGCTCGTGGCCATGGTCGACGACGTGCGCGTGGCGCTGATCAAGTTGGCCGAGCGCACCTGCGCGATCCGAGCGGTCAAGGCCGCCGACGACGAGAAACGCCTGCGCGTCGCGCGCGAAGTGTTCGACATCTATGCGCCACTGGCCCACCGCCTGGGTATCGGCCACATCAAGTGGGAGCTGGAAGACCTGTCCTTCCGCTACCTTGAGCCCGATCAGTACAAACAGATTGCCAAGCTGCTGCACGAGCGCCGGCTGGACCGCGAGCGCTTCATCAGCGAGGTGATGAACCAGCTGCAGAACGAGCTGCTGGCCACTGGCGTCAAGGCCGACATCAGCGGCCGGGCGAAACATATCTATTCGATCTGGCGCAAGATGCAGCGCAAAGGCCTGGAATTCAGCCAGATCTACGATGTGCGCGCGGTACGCGTGCTGGTGCCGGAAATCCGCGACTGCTACACCGCGCTGGGCATCGTGCACACCCTGTGGCGGCATATCCCCAAGGAGTTCGACGACTACATCGCCAACCCCAAGGAGAACGGCTATCGCTCGCTGCACACCGCGGTGATCGGCCCCGAGGGCAAGGTGCTGGAAGTGCAGATCCGTACCCACGGCATGCACGAGGAAGCCGAGCTGGGTGTTTGCGCCCACTGGCGCTACAAGGGCACCGACGTCAAGTCCAGTTCCAACCATTACGAAGAGAAGATTTCCTGGCTGCGCCAGGTGCTGGAGTGGCACGAAGAGCTGGGCGACATCGGTGGCCTGGCCGAGCAGTTGCGGGTCGACATCGAGCCGGACCGGGTCTACGTGTTCACCCCGGACGGCCATGCCATCGACCTGCCCAAGGGTGCCACGCCGCTGGACTTCGCCTACCGCGTGCACACCGAAATCGGCCACAACTGCCGCGGCGCCAAGATCAACGGGCGCATCGTGCCCCTCAACTACAGCCTGCAGACCGGCGAGCAGGTCGAAATCATCACCAGCAAGCACGGCAACCCCAGCCGTGACTGGTTGAACTCCAACCTGGGCTATGTCACCACCTCGCGGGCCCGGGCCAAGATCGTGCACTGGTTCAAGCTGCAGGCACGCGACCAGAACGTCGCTGCCGGCAAGACCTTGCTCGAACGCGAGCTCAGTCGCCTGGGCCTGCCGCAGGTGGATTTCGAGCGCTTGGCCGAGAAGACCAACGTCAAGACCGCGGAAGACATGTTCGCCTCGCTCGGTGCCGGCGACCTGCGCCTGGCGCACCTGGTCAACGCCGCCCAGCAGCTGCTTGAGCCCGAGCGCATCGAGCAGATCGAACTGGTACCACGCAAGCCTACCGGGCCGCGTACCGGCAAGCGTGGTGATATCCAGATCCAGGGTGTCGGCAACCTGCTGACGCAGATGGCCGGCTGCTGCCAGCCGCTGCCGGGTGACGCCATCGTCGGCTACATCACCCAGGGCCGCGGCGTGAGCATCCACCGCCAGGACTGCGCCTCGGTGCTGCAGTTGGCGGGCAAGGAGCCGGAGCGCATGATCCAGGTCAGCTGGGGGCCGATTCCGGTGCAGACCTACCCGGTCGACATCGTCATCCGTGCCTACGACCGCCCGGGTTTGCTGCGCGATGTATCGCAGGTGCTGCTGAACGAGAAGATCAACGTGCTGGCGGTGAACACCCGCTCCAACAAGGAAGACAATACCGCGCTGATGTCGCTGACCATCGAGATTCCAGGCCTGGATGCGCTGGGGCGCCTGCTGGGGCGGATCTCGCAGTTGCCGAACATCATCGAGACGCGGCGTAATCGTACCCCTTGATAATCTGGATTGGGGCCGCTGTGCGGCCCATCGCCGGCACGCCAGCTCCTACAGGTACCCCGCAGGTCTCAAGTCCTGTGCAATACCTGTGGGAGCTGGCTTGCCGGCGATCGGGGGCAAAGCCCCCGCCAAGGAATAGCTGACCATGACCTACACCCTCGAAGACCTGCTGCACCTCATGGCCCGACTGCGTGACCCGCAGTACGGCTGCCCGTGGGACCTGAAGCAGAACTACGCGAGCATCGTCCCTCACACCATCGAAGAGGCCTACGAGGTTGCCGACACCATCGAGCGTGGAGACTTCGAGCACCTGCAAGGCGAGCTGGGCGACCTGCTGTTCCAGGTGGTCTACTACAGCCAGCTGGCACGTGAGGAAGGGCGTTTCGAGTTCGACGGCGTGGTCGACAGCATCACCCGCAAGCTCATTCGCCGTCACCCGCATGTGTTCCCCACCGGCGAGCTGTATGCGCCGGTGGACACTCCCAGCCTGAGCGAGGCCCAGGTCAAGTCGCGCTGGGAAGAGATCAAGGCCGAAGAACGCGCAGAAAAGAGCCAGCCCGAACAGCTCTCGTTGCTCGACGACGTGCCGGCGGCATTGCCGGCATTGTCGCGGGCAGCCAAACTGCAAAAGCGCGCAGCCACGGTCGGTTTCGACTGGCCTGCGGCTTTGCCGGTGCTGGACAAGGTCCGCGAAGAGCTGGACGAAGTGCTGCAGGCCATGGCCGACGGCGATGCCGATGCGCTCGAGGATGAAATCGGCGACCTGCTGTTTGCCGCCGTGAACCTGGCCCGCCACCTCAAGCATGACCCGGAACACGCCCTGCGCCGTGCCAACCGCAAGTTCGAGCGGCGTTTCCGCTTCATCGAACAGGCATTGCGCGACAGTGGCCGACCCATCGAAGATTGTAACCTTGACGAACTGGATGCCCTTTGGGGTGAAGCCAAACGTCAGGAAAAGAACCTGCCCAGCTGCGGCTGAGCTGTTGCATAAGTGAGTGAACATTCATGAGCCTTTCCCTTCGCGACCAACTGCTCAAAGCCGGTCTGGTCAACCAGAAACAGGTTTCCCAGGCCAACAAGGCCGAGAAGAAACAGAAACGCCTGGAGCACAAAGGCCAGGTCGAGGTGGACGACAGCCAGCAGCGCATGGCCAAGGAAGCCATGGCCGAGAAAGCCAAGCGTGACCAGGAACTGAACCGCCAGCAGCAGGAAAAAGCCGAGCAGAAGGCCCGCGCCGCGCAGATCAAGCAGTTGATCGAAGCGACTCGCCTGCCGAAGTTGAACACCGAGGACTACTACAACTTTGTCGACGACAAGAAGGTCAAGCGCATTGCCGTCAATGCCCTGATGCGGACCAAGCTGAGCAATGGCGCGCTGGCCGTGGTGTCGTTTGGCGGCGGTTACGAGGTGATCCCTCGTGAGGCGGCGGTAAAGATCCAGGAGCGCGATCCCAGCCGTATCCTGTTGCTGAATACCCATGTCGAGGAAGCGGACGAGGATGACCCGTATGCGGCCTACAAGATCCCTGATGATCTGATGTGGTAAGCACGAAAAACCCCGCCTTGGCGGGGTTTTTCATTTGAAGGTGGGTCATTGCGAGGCGCGCTGGTTTTCCAGGTTTTCCAGCTCTGTACGGTACTGGTGCGCTTCATGTTCATTGTGGAACATCCCCACCAGCTGGCCCTGTTGGTGCACATCCCAGATCCGCACACCAGCGGCCAGGCCTTCGTGGGACATTTTCGATTCGTCGCGTTCGGTTACTTGGACTGTCATCGTCAAACTCCACTGCTTCAGTTGGCTGCGACACTGTGTCGCACAACCTCTTTATAGAGTTTGTTAGCAGGCTAAGTAAATAAAACGGGCATGAAACAAGTTTCATGAAGCTGGAAGGTGTATTGCCTGGGCTTGCCGGCGATAGGACCGGTACAGACAGGACAGAAACGTCAGGCAGAAAAAAGCCCCGCACAAGGCGGGGCTTCGGGTACTGCTGGCAGCGCTGGCTCAGTTGCCCTTCACAGGCTTGCCATCGACCGTGCCATCCTGCAACACGATCACGTATTCCTTGCCATCGGTCTCGACCTGGCGCAGTTGCACCAGCAGGTAGTCCCAGTTCTTGGCGAACCACAGCTCGGTGATGCGCTTGCTCTGGCTTGGGTCGCGCACGCGCTCGACCTTCACCGCATCGACCTGGCCGGTCTTGGTAGTGACCTTTTCGGTGCCCAGCACCCGGAAGTCGTAGGTGTCGATCTCGTCACCGTCGACCACCTGATAAGTCATGCTCTTCTTGCCGGCGGCCACGTCATGCTGCAGGGCCAGCTGGTAGGACGACTTGTCCAGCACGCCGCGGTTCAGCGGCAGGCTGATGGCATCGCCACGGTCGCTGCCGGTGACCTTCTTGCTGTTCCAGTCGAAGCTCAGGTCGACTTTCTTGGCCTTGCCCAGGCCGCCACGCTCGAAGTGGTATTTCTGCGGCAGCAGGGTGTCGTTGTCCAGACGCAGGGTGCTTTGCTCGGTCAGGCTGGCGATCATCATGGAAGCCTTGAAGTTAAGGTCCCAGGTACCGTTGGCATTCTTGACCAGGCTGCGCTCGGCGGTGCCGCTCATGGGCAGTTGCTTCCAGTCTGCGGTATAGCTGGCCGAGAAAGGCTTCAGATCAGCTGCCTGGAGGGGCAGGGCGAGCACGGCGAGAGCCAAGAGCAGGGCGCGACGCATAAGTTCTCCTAGGATCGAATCAAGTGACCGCTGGCCGCCAGGGGCTGGCCATCCAGTAATGCACCCTGTTCGCCAAGGCGCAAGCGCCCTTCGGCGAACCAGCGCACCGCCAGCGGGTAAATCAGGTGTTCCTGGCGGTGTACCCGCTGGGCCAGGCTTTCAACGGTGTCGTCTGGCGCCACCGGTACCACAGCCTGTACGACCAGTGGGCCGCCATCGAGTTCCTCAGTAACGAAGTGTACGCTGCAGCCGTGCTCGGCGTCGCCTGCCTCCAGCGCCCGGCGGTGGGTATGCAGGCCCTTGTATTTGGGCAGCAGCGACGGGTGGATGTTGAGCAGGCGGCCCTGGTAGTGGCGCACGAAGTCGCCACTTAGGATGCGCATGAAACCGGCCAGCACCACCAGGTCCGGGGCGAAAGCGTCGATGCGCGCCATCAGCGCGGCATCGAAGGCTTCACGCCCGTCGAACTGGGTGTGCTCGAGCACGACGCTGTCGATGCCGGCCGCCGCGGCGCGTTGCAGGCCGTAGGCATCGGCGCGGTTGGAAACCACCGCACGGATGCGCACCGGGCTTTCCTGGCCTTGGCAACTGTCGATCAGGGCTTGCAGGTTGCTGCCGGAGCCCGACAGCAGTACCACTACATTGCAGGTATTGCTTGGCATCAGTGTGCCTTGAGGTTCTGCAGGTCGACCTGGGCGGCGCCCTCGGCGGCTTCGGCGATGTGGCCGATCACCCATGGCTGCTCGCCAGCGGCGCGCAGTTCGTTCAGGGCAGCTTCTACCTGATCCTGGGCCACGCAGATGACCATACCGACGCCGCAGTTCAGCACGCGGTGCATTTCATGCTCGTCGACGTTGCCTTTTTCCTGCAGGAAGTCGAACACCGCCGGACGCTGCCAGCTGGCCACGTCGATGACCGCCTGGGCGTTGGCCGGCAGTACGCGCGGGATGTTGTCCAGCAGACCGCCGCCAGTGATGTGGGCCATGGCCTTGACCGCGCCGGTGTTCTTGATCAGCTGCAGCAGCGGCTTGACGTAGATGCGGGTCGGCGCCATCAGCAGGTCGGTCAGTGGCTTGCCGTCGAGCTGGGTGTTCTCGATGTCGGTGGCGGACACTTCGAGGATCTTGCGGATCAGCGAGTAGCCGTTGGAATGCGGGCCGGAGGACGGCAGGGCGATCAGTGCGTCACCAGTGGCAACCTTGGAGCCGTCGATGATCTCGGCCTTTTCCACCACGCCGACGCAGAAGCCGGCCAGGTCGTAGTCTTCGCCTTCATACATGCCAGGCATTTCGGCGGTTTCACCGCCGACCAGCGAGCAGCCGGCCAGTTCGCAACCGGCACCGATGCCGGTAACCACGGTGGCGGCCACGTCGACGTTCAGTTTGCCGGTGGCATAGTAGTCGAGGAAGAACAGCGGCTCGGCGCCGCACACTACCAGGTCGTTGACGCACATGGCGACCAGGTCCTGGCCGATGCTGTCGTGCTTGTTCAGGTTCAGTGCCAGGCGCAGCTTGGTGCCGACGCCGTCGGTGCCGGAGACCAGCACCGGCTGCTTGTAGCCGGCCGGGATCTCGCAGAGGGCGCCGAAGCCGCCCAGGCCACCCATGACTTCAGGGCGTGCGGTGCGTTTTGCCACGCCCTTGATGCGTTCGACCAGTGCTTCGCCGGCGTCGATGTCTACACCGGCGTCCTTGTAGCTCAGGGAGGGTTGCTTGCTCATTGATCCAGGCCTTTAGGAGGGAGGGATTCTTAAAAACGACCATGACGGCCAAGGCCGGCTGGTAAGCGGCGGCTGCCTGAAACGTCAGTGGTCTGTGAAGGCGCGCGATTTTATCAGGGTTGCCGGGCAGCGGCCATCCTCAGGCCGACGGGCAGGGCATGAAAATAGGTAAAAAGTCGGGGGTGTACGCCACAAGGGCTGCGCCATGCACGCGCAGGTGCTGAACCTGTTGCGGCGAACACCTGTCAGACCCATCACATCTCCCCGGCAATTTCCGCAACCAATCTTTCATGCTCGCGACTGGTTACCTTGCGCCCCCATGTATAAGGTATAGGCATTGCGGTAAGTGGACAGGAATCCTCCATGCGTCTCTTCAATATTCTGGCAGTCGGTTGCCTGGCCATGATCTCGGCCACTGCCCAGGCTGAAAGCGTCTCCGGCCTGTACCAGGTGCGGGAACCGGTATCCGGGCAGGGCGCCGAAGCCCGTGCCGCGGCTACCGCCCAGGCCCTCGATACCCTGGTAACGCGCCTTACCGGCGACCCCAAGGCAGCGCAAAGCCCGGCATTGGCCGGGCTGCGCAAGGACCCGCAGCAAATCATCAATCAGGTCGCCAGCGAAGCCGGGCCACCCGAGTCGGTGCTGGTCGAGTTCGACCCTGGCAGTACCGAACGGGCCTTGCGCAAGGCCGGCCTGGCCTTGTGGAGCAGCAACCGCCCCTCGATCCTTGGCTGGTGGCTGAACGACAGTGTCGAAGGCAGCAACCTGGTCGGTGACGGCCAGGCCAGTGCCCAACCCCTGCGTCGTGCCGCCCAGCACCGCGGCCTGCCGTTGCGCCTGCCGCTGGCCGACCTGCAGGAGCAACTGGTGGCCAATGCCGAGCAGATCGAAGGCAGCGACCCTGCGGCGCTGCGCGAAGCCTCAGGGCGCTACGGCGCGGATGCCTTGCTGGCAGTGCATGCCCGGGAAGCCGACGGCAAGTGGCAAGGCAAATGGCAGCTGTGGCTGGGCGACCAGCGTGAACAAGGTACTGCCGAGGGTGCCGACCCGGCAGCGTTGGCCGACGCCGTGATGCTGGCGCTCAGCAGCCGCCTGGCCCCGCGCTACGTCACCCGCCCGGGTGCCAGCAGCCAGTTGCAGGTGCAAGTGCAAGGGATGAACCTGCAGCGCTATGCCGAACTGGCCCGCGTGCTCGAACCCTTTGGCCCGCGCCTGCGAGTCGCTGAAGGCAGCACCTTGACCTACGGCGTGACCGCCAACCGCGAGCAGCTGCGCGCCCAGCTTGGCCTGGCCAAGCTGCAGGAAGTGCCGGTAGAGCAGGCGCCCGCTGTGCAGCCCCCTCCAGCTCCGGCAGACGCTGCCGGCGCCGGGCAACCAGTGCCGGCCCAGCCAGCACCCAAGCCGTTCGACGGTTTGCGTTTTCGCTGGTAAGGGGAGCACACCGTGACCGACGTACGTCGTTGGATCTGGCTGGGCGTTGCCCTGCTGGTCGCTGTGCTGCTTTACAGCCTGCACAACATTCTTACCCCGTTCCTGGTCGGCATCCTGCTGGCCTACCTGGCCGACCCGCTGGTCGACCGCCTGGAGCGCCTGGGGCTGTCGCGCACCTGGGGCGTGGTGGTGGTTTTCGGCCTGTTCACCTTGCTGTTGCTGGCGTTGCTGCTGGTGTTGGTGCCGCTGCTGGCAAAGCAGCTGGTGCGCCTGTACGAACTGGCGCCGCAGATGCTCGACTGGCTCGAGCACGTGGCGCTGCCCTGGGTGCAGAGCCGCCTGGGCCTGGCTGACGGTTTCTGGAAGTTCGACAAGATCAAGGCCGCGATCGGCACGCACATGGGCCAGACCACCGATATCGTCGGCGTGCTGTTGTCCCATGCCACCGCCTCGGGCCTGGCGCTGATGGCCTGGCTGGCCAACATGGTGCTGATCCCGGTGGTGGGTTTCTATCTGCTGCGCGATTGGGACCTGATGATGGCCAAGCTGCGCGGCCTGCTGCCGCGCCAGCGTGAGCCGCAAGTGATGGGCCTGGCGGGCGAATGTCATGAGGTGCTGGGGGCGTTCGTGCGCGGGCAATTGATGGTGATGGTGGCCCTGGGCATCATCTATTCGGCCGGGCTGATGCTGGTGGGACTGGAACTGGGGCTGCTGATCGGCATGCTCGCCGGGTTGGCTGCCATCGTGCCGTACATGGGCTTCATCATCGGCATCGGTGCTGCCTTGGTGGCTGGCCTGTTCCAGTTCGGCGGCGACCTGTACCCGATGCTGGGCATCGTCGCGGTGTTCATGGTCGGGCAGGCGCTGGAAGGCATGGTGCTGACCCCGCTGCTGGTCGGCGACCGTATCGGCCTTCACCCGGTGGCGGTGATTTTCGCGATCCTGGCTGGCGGTGAGCTGTTCGGCTTTACCGGGGTGTTGCTGGCGTTACCGGTGGCGGCGGTGATCATGGTGCTGCTGCGGCATGTGCATGACCTGTACAAGGAATCGGACATGTATGCCGGGGATATCGACCCGGAGTTGTGATCCTGGGGGCTGCAACGCAGCCCCATAATGGCGCAACCTGTTGATTTTACTTGTGCTATCCGCAGCCGTGATTGTGCACCCCGCGCTGCGGGTATAGACTTTGCACATTGTTCACCAAAGGCCCCCTGCGGTCCTGTCGACCGCCCGCGAGCATGAAACCACCGATCCAGTTGCCCCTGGGTGTGCGCCTGCGCGATGACGCCACCTTCATCAACTACTATCCGGGCGCCAATGCCGCGGCGTTGGGCTACGTCGAGCGGCTATGCGAAGCCGACGCCGGCTGGACCGAGAGCCTTATCTACCTGTGGGGCAAGCAAGGTGTTGGCCGTACCCACCTGCTACAGGCCGCTACCCACCGCTTCCAGCAACGCGGCGAGCCAGCCGTCTACCTACCGCTGGCGCAATTGCTCGATCGTGGCGTAGGGCTGCTCGACTACCTGGCCCAGTACGAACTGGTGTGCATCGACGACCTGCACGTGATCGCCGGCAAGGCTGACTGGGAAGAGGCCATGTTCCACCTGTTCAACCGCCTGCGTGACAGCGGCAGGCGCCTGCTGCTGGCTGCCTCGGCATCGCCGCGCGAACTGCCGATCAAGCTACCCGACCTGAAGTCGCGGCTGACCCTGGCCCTGGTGTTCCAGATGCGTGGCCTGTCCGATGAAGACAAGCTGCGAGCCCTGCAACTGCGTGCTTCGCGCCGCGGCCTGCACCTTACCGACGAAGTCGGCCACTTCATCCTCACCCGCGGTGCGCGCAGCATGAGTGCGTTGTTCGACCTGCTCGAACGCCTCGATCAGGCCTCGTTGCAGGCACAACGCAAGCTCACCATCCCTTTCCTCAAGGAAACCCTGGGCTGGTAACCCCGAAAACGCTGGGCCAGAGCGGCAAAACAAAAAAGTCACATCTTTTTCGATAAAATTTGCAAATGGCCATGATAGAGGGCATAGTTTCACCCTTCTAAAGGATTACAGACACGGTCGTGCCCATGCTGAAGCGCTTCGCACCCCTCGTGCCACTCGCACTCGTGACCCTGCTTTTTGGCTGCGCGGCCCAAGGCCCAGCTTCTCATCCAGAGGCGCAGTCCCAGGATCAAACCCCGATCGCCGCACAATCGGCGTTCAAGGCCAAAGCCTCTTCCTCGTCGGTATTCGGCGAGCCGGAAGAACTGGCCACCGAAGATGACCTGGAGGCCTTCTCCAGCAGCAAGCCTTACCAACTGCCAGCGCTGGCTGACAGCATTCTCGAGCGCGGCATGTCGCTTATCGGTACCCGCTACCGCTTCGGTGGTACCTCGGAGAAGTCCGGCTTCGACTGCAGTGGTTTCATCGGCTACCTGTTCCGCGAAGAGGCGGGCGTTACCCTGCCGCGTTCCACGCGTGAAATGATCAACGTCGATGCCCCGAAGGTGGCCCGCAACAAGCTCAAGCCGGGTGACCTGCTGTTCTTCAGCACCAACGGGCGCGGCCGCGTCAGCCATGCCGGTATCTACCTGGGTGACAACCAGTTCATCCACTCCAGCAGCCGCCGCAGTGGTGGCGTGCGTATCGACAGCCTCGGTGACCGCTACTGGAGCAAGACCTTCATCGAAGCCAAGCGTGCCTTGGCCATGGCGCCGACCACCAATATCGCGCGCAACTGATAGCAAAATGATATATCCTGCCGCGGCGGCGATGCTTTGAAAAAAGCTCGCCGCCGTGCGCATTTATAGAAAGCGTCTAATCTAAATTCTCAATTCTTTTCGGCTGCGGCCCAGCGGACTCAGACAGGATGTTCTGGCCATGGTAAAGATGGCGCGCTTCGCATTTCTCTCCTTGGCAGCCTTGCTGGCTGCCTGCTCCAGCCGTGCGCCTGCGCCGGCCCCTGTGGTACAGCCGCAGGTAACCTATAGCCAGCCCAGCCCTTCGCCGATTGCCGATGACGTGCTGATGCGTGCTATCGGCCTGGTGGGTACGCCTTATCGCTGGGGCGGCAACACGCCGGATTCCGGTTTCGATTGCAGTGGCTTGATCAAGTACGTCTACCGTGATGCTGCGGGCATAAGCTTGCCGCGTTCTACGCGTGAGATGATCGTCATGCGCGCGCCAACCGTGGATGCCAAGTCGCTGCAGTCCGGCGACCTGGTGTTCTTCGCCACCAATGGCGGCTCGCAGGTCAGCCATGCCGGCATATATGTGGGGGAGGGGCGCTTCGTGCATGCACCTTCCAGCGGTGGCACGGTGCGCCTGGACTACCTGTCCAACAGCTACTGGGCCAAGGCTTACCTGCAGGCCAAGCGCGTCATTCCGCAAGGGCATCTGGCGCAGAACCCCTGAGGACAGGCGGGGCTTTGCTCACTCGCCAGACCACATTGCCGACATCATCGGCCACCAGCACGCCGCCACGCCCGTCGGTGATTACGCCGACCGGGCGCCCTTGGGCCTTGCCATGCTCATCAAGAAACCCGGTAAGCAGGTCCACCGGCTTGCCCGAGGGTTTTCCTGACGGGTCGAACGGTACGAAAATCACCTTGTAGCCACTGTGTGGCTTGCGGTTCCACGACCCGTGCTGGCCCACGAATGCCCCTTGTTCGAAGGGCGGTGGTAGCCCGTTCGGTTCGGCGAATGCCAGCCCCAGCGATGCCGTGTGTGGACCCACTGCGTAGTCGGGCACCAGCGCCTGGGCCACTTTTTCAGGCGCTGGCGGTTGCACTCGCTCGTCCACGTGGCTGCCATAGTAGCTGTAGGGCCAGCCATAGAAACCGCCGTCCTTGACGGAAGTGATGTAATCCGGTACCAGATCGCTGCCGATCTCGTCACGCTCGTTGACTGCCGTCCACAACGCACCGCTGTGCGGCTCCCAGGCCAGGCCGTTAGGGTTGCGCAGGCCGGTGGCGAACAGGCGGTGCTGGCCGCTGGCGGGGTCCACTTCCCAGATCGCGGCGCGTCCCTGTTCCTTGTCCATACCGTTTTCGCCTACGTTGCTGTTGGAGCCTACTGTCACGAAAAGCTTCCTGCCATCAGGGCTGGCGATCACGTTCTTGGTCCAGTGGTGATTGAGCGGCCCGCCTGGCAACTCGACCACCGGTTGGCCTTCATTGCGAATTTGCATGGCACCGGGCTCATAGTGAAAGCGCAGCAACCTGTCGGTGTTGGCCACGTAGAGGTCCTTGCCGACCAGGGCCATGCCGAACGGTGAGTTGAGCTCTTCGATGAAGGTCGTTCGGATTTCGGCGACGCCGTCGTGGTCGGCATCACGCAGCAGGGTAATGCGGTTGGCGCTGGGCACGCTTGCACCTGCCCGCTTCATCACCTTCTTCATTACCCAACCGCGCAGGCCCTTGCCATCTTCGGGCTTGGGCGGGGCATTGGTTTCGGCCACCAGTACGTCGCCGTTGGGTAGCAGGTATAGCCAGCGAGGGTGGTCGAGCCCGCTGGCGAACGCTTTCACCTCAGTGCCTGGTGCTGCTTCGGGCTTGACGTCCTTGGGCCAGCCCACTGCTGGGGCGATATTCACCGTTGGGAGGGTGGTCTTGACTGGAGCGGGCAACTGGGGCGTTGGACCACTGCCTTCGAGTACATTCAGCAGTGCGGTTTCGCCGCAGGCCGTCAGGCTGGCGGCCAATAACCAAGGCGTCAGGTGTTTCATGGGCGGCGACCTCCTAACAGGGCCTATGAATTGAGAGGTCGGTGACATTCGCCAGGTTCCCGGAACCATCCAACTGTCTTGCCTTGCCTTGCCTTGCCTTGCCTTGCCTTGCCTTGCCTTGCCTTGCCTTGCCGTTGCTTTTGCTTTTGCTTTTAAGCGCGCAATAGTTCAGGCGCCGCCGATTGCGACTTCAGGAGGCCGAGCGGAGGGACTGCGGAGGGAGGTGACGGGCATGGATGCCCGTCAAGCGCTGAGGCCCCATGGATGGGGCCTGCAGCGCGTACTCCCGGGAGC
>NZ_JADLJS010000059.1 GCF_015680405.1 Pseudomonas pudica | reverse complement strand
GAGAAGTAATGGCTTTCCTTTCGCTTCCAACTATCGCCATCACCACCCCTCTGCTCAGCTTCATAAACTCCAACTTGGAGCAGCGGGACTTTCAATCTGTGCTCATTGATATATTAATACTTGCATGCGGAGTATGGGCATCCGTCTTGTGTCTTCGAGTAAGCATATCCCCACCCCGAGATGAACCCCTTCGCTTCAACCGAGCACGAAAAAAACTGTATGCATACAATTTCAAGTACTGCTGGTGGAATCCCTTCACAACCTGGAAAGTAGAAGCAGTTTGCTATGACTGGTCCCAAGTCCGCGCCGAGCGCTGGTCACAAACCGGCGCCCTGCCAAACGGTGGGGTCATTTTCAAATGGGGTGTCATGCTGTCCATCGTCGCGCCGGGCACAAACAACGTCATCGACCGTTTTCACCTGAGTACGATGGGTGCCGACCAGCATGCCTGGGCCTACATCTGCACCTACATGCAGGAAGGCCCCTCAGCCCTGCCACCACCTGGGGAACCCAAGGATCACAACGATGTGCTCTGGTGCGAGTTCGCCCTGCGCCTGGCACCCAAGGTGAGCTGGCCAGCTGATATGGACCTTGAATCGCGAACCGCACCTTGAACCGGCCACGGCGGGTGCGCCTCACTCAATCTCCCGCCGGCACATCCACCACCTTCCAGCTGTCATCCGGGTCGAAGCGTTTCATCTCCTTGGCCAGCTTGTCACC
Organism: Pseudomonas pudica; assembly: GCF_015680405.1. Taxonomy (GTDB): domain Bacteria; phylum Pseudomonadota; class Gammaproteobacteria; order Pseudomonadales; family Pseudomonadaceae; genus Aquipseudomonas; species Aquipseudomonas pudica. The sequence goes on along the minus strand of NZ_JADLJS010000059.1, from coordinate 22,343 downwards.
GTGCGGCCCGAGGTCTTTCTCGAACACCTCGCCGTCATGGCTGATCATGAAGCTCATCACCCCGCTGTCATCGTACCTGGCCGGCCAGGCAACCATGGCGAAGCCACGGCTCATCTGGTTGCCGATCAGGTAGCTGTAGGCACCGCCAGGGGCGGATGGGCCTTGTGCATCGAGGATGCGGAAGTGGTAGCCATACCAGGCATCGCCGACCACGTCCTGGCCGAACAGCGGGCCCAGCGGGCTGACCTGGCCATCGCCATCGTCATCCCAGTACAGCCCATCATGCTTGCCGGGCTCGCTGAATATCTTCTGCGCGTATTCCAGCGCACCGTTGCCGTTGTGGTCCTGGGTGGCGTAGTCCATCTGCGCGTCGTGGTAGGCCAGCAACGACTGCATGGCGCCCAGCTCGTTGCGGCCGATGCGCCTGGCGCGGATTTCGGCGCCGCCGGCCTTGAGGTCGAAACGCCAACCCTCGCCACCTTTGGTCAATGGTATGGGCAACGTCCAGTGATCACTGCCCACCGCGAGGATGGCCTTGTTCGCCCCCGACATATCGATGCTGTGCTGCTCGCGATACTGCTCAAGGAACGTGTCCACGTCACTGCGTTGCACACCGCCGCGCGGTATGTAGGTACGCCAGTCATCGCCCAGTAACCGGGCCAGGCGGTCTTCATCAGGTTTCTCCTCACCCAGCGCCGCAACGAAGGATTCCACAGCCTTTTCTGGTGTCGGGAAGGCGTCCTGCGCAGCGGCCAGGCTCGACCAGGCCAGACCCGCTGCGATTACCAGTGCCGCTATCGATTGACGGTTCATCGACGGCCACCTCCCCCGCGGCGTGCGGGCGCACTGGGCCGGGAAATCTGGTGCCCTGCGGCACGCGATGCGCTCGGGCGCTGGGCGAACGACTGGCTGGTGCGGCCACGCCTGGCCTGCGCGCTGGTGCGCGAGGGTGAACGCACGCCGTCGAAGGCATTGTTACGCGCCCGACCGGCGGTATTGGAAGGCCGGTTTTGCGCCAGCTGCCGCCCCTGGCCTTCGCCCTGCCTGCGCGGGCTCACCTGGTTGTTCTGCTGCCGAGCCTGGGTGTTGCGGGTTTCCTGTCGGCGGTCAGTTGCCCGCGGGTTGTCGCTACGAGGCTGCATGCGGTTGCCGACCGAATTGCCCGCCTGCGCCTCGCGCATCTGCTGGCGTGCCTGGCGGTTGCTGGTGGCCGGCCGTTCGATGCCGGCCCGGTCCATCGACGCCCTGGCCTTGTCCCGCGCCTGGGCGCGCTGGGCGTCATCGCCGCGGAAGGCAGTACGCTGGGTGGCACCGTCAAGCTGGCGACCGTACTGCTGGCGGCTGCGAGAGTCGCGGTACGGCACGCCGTCGCGGTTGGCGGCGTTGTGCTGCCATTTGTTCTGGTTGTTGGTGATGCGATTGTTGGCGTTGATGTTGTTGTAGCGATTTACGTCGATGTCGATGTCGTTGTTGCCCCAGTCACAGTCACCCCACAGCGAGGCGACGATTGCCACACCGGTACCGAAGGCCAGGCCCGCCACCAGCGCGGAGCCGGGGTAGTACATGGGCGGTGGCGGGTAGTACGCCGGCGGCGATGCCGGGTAGGCCCAGGTGCCGTAGGTGGTGGTCGGGTTGTAGGTGGGTACGTACACCACTTGCGGGTCGGACGGCTCGATGATGATGGTGGTGGGCGGGCTGCTGGTCGTAACGGCCTGCGCGCTTTTACCGCTGGAGGCCGGTGCCGGTGCTGTCTGCACGGTCACGCTCTGGTACTGGTTGCTCTGCAGGTTACCGGCGGCCTGGGCCTGGTGGCGCAGGCGCTGCACGCCGCCCATGACATCGTCGGGCTGCGCGAGGAAGGCGTCGCCCAGGCGCTGCACCCAGACCGGGTCCTGCCCCAGAGTCGCCAGCACCTGCGGGAAGGCCACCAGCGCTTGTACGCTTGGGTCCCAAGGCTGGTTCGCCACCTTTTTGACCGCATCGTCACCGGTGGCCTTGGGGTTGGCCTTGGACCAGGTCACCGCTTCGCTCACCTGCCCCGGATAAGTCGAAGCCATCAGTACCTGGGCCAGCAGCGCATCGGGGTACAGTGCGATGGGCGCGAGCATCTGGTCCAGTTGCTCCTGGGTGAACACCGGGTCCTTGGTCGCGACCGTGTCGGCTTGTGGTGCCGGGTCCGGAGCCGGTACATCTTCTGCCAGCACCAGGCCGGGCGGGGCGCTCAGATACAGGATTACCGACAGGACCGCTGACAATGGGATGCGCATCGCTTCTCTCCATGAGGTCAGACCGCGTGGATTAAGGGTAGCAATGGCGATGCTTTTGGCCAGATGCGTGGGTGCAAACTTTTCGCGCTCTAAAGGTAAGGGTGGTTGCTGCTTTTGAAGCTATCTCAGGGCTGGGTTGAGATCTGTAATTGAGGCTGCCGACAGGACAAACGCCACACCAAGCAACAAGGCCGTGAACGCGCCCGCGACATCAAATACTGAGCGGTTGATGCTCAGCCGCCCAGGGCGATGATCGCCAGGATCAGTGACACCCCGACAACCGCCAGGACCACGCCGGTCAACAGGGTGCGACCACCGGAATAGCGTGCCAGCAGCCAGCCCGCCAGGAACAGCATGGCCAGGGCGACCAGGTTCGATACACGGATGGCCGTACCGGTGGTGTCGATCAGCAGGAACGGAATGACCAACGGGAAGGTTGCCAGTACCACCAGCAGGAACGTGGCCAGGGCCGCCATGAAATCATCCAGACCCAGGCGTGCCGGCAGCGGGCGCCCAGCATCACGCAGCATCCGTCCGCGCAGCATCTCCAGCCCGTCTTCATCCAGTGCCAGGCCGATGCGCTCTGGCAGCGCATCGGCAATCAGCCTGCGCCCCTGGGTAATATCGCTGGCTTGCAGGCGGGCCAGCAAGGTCCGGCTGCGGGTGCGTTCGGTCCAGGTGCGCAGCAGATAGATGACCGCGTCGGCCAGGCCCCAAGCCAGGTTGCAGCCGAGCGCCGCAATCAGCATCAACCGGGCGTCTTCGCGCCCTGCCGTGGCCACGCTCAGCGAGCCGATGAAGGTCATCGCCATCAACAGGCCGAAGATGACTTCGGTGATCCGGTCGATCGGTTGCAGCACGCCCCGTTTACGCGGTTGCTCGTCTTGCCCCATCGCACCCTCCGGTTCTCTGGAACCATCGATAGTCACTATCGAGACTGGCAATTTCTGCCGAACGACATGGCCGAATAACCTAGCTCCATCGACTCGCCGCCCGCCCTCTGGCCCCTGGAGCTACCTGATGAACACCTTGGCCCGCCTGCTGTCCACCACCCTTGCCGTTCTTGCCATCGCGATCGTCAGCGGCTGTGCCAGCCACCCCGAACTGCGCCCCTACACCGTCGAAGAAACCCGACAATTGCAACTGGAAGCCTTGCAACGCCGTGGCCTGTCGCTGGACGACTACGAGCAGCAACGGCGGGTGATCCAGCGTGCCGGCAACCTGCCCGTGGTGACCGAAGCTGCAGATGCCGACCGTTCGACCAAAGGCTGAGCGGGCCACCCAGAGGTTCCCTCCCGTTACCTGCACAGGTATGCTCTACCGCTCAACCGCAAGCCTTCCAGGACGGAGACCATGACCAGGCCCCTTCTGTTGCTGGGTGCTGCACTGCTGTTCAGCCCCGGGCTGCTGGCCCAACAGATCAAACGCGAACTGGGCGACTTCGACTTCACGCTCGGCACCACACCCTCACGCAGCATGGCCCAGGGGCTGATTTCGCCCAGCGCCATCGGTGCGTTCCACGGCGGCCTCGACTTCAGCCACCCCAGTGGCTGGTACCTCGGCCAGTACGCCCCGAGCATGGGCGTGACGCCCGACTCCACCCTGCGGCTGGATAGTTACCTGGGCTACAAGCACCAGTTCGACAGCAGCCTGGGCTACGAGGTGGGATTGATCCATTATAGTCAGCCAAACATCGCAGGCCCCGACAGCTATGCCCTGTACGGCGGTGTTTCGGTGCTGGGCAGCCGTTTCGGTGGCGCGCTGCGCAACAACCCCGACAACCGCACCGGCACGCTGTTCGCAGACTTCGGCCAACTACCGCTGTTTGACGTCGACCTGAGCGTCAAGCTTGCCCATCACCGTCTGGGTACGCCATTCACCATTGGTGATGGCAGCCAGGTGAATGCCTTTTCCGATTGGTCACTGGAGCTGTCCCGGCCCTGGCTCGGCATCGACCTGAACCTGGTCTACAGCAACTCCAACCTCAGTGGTGGCGGGTGTGATGCGTACTCGGGCATCAACACCTACTGCGACAGCATGGTCACGCTCAAGGCGCAACGCAGTTTCTTTTAACGCCGCGACGTCAGCGCCAGGGCGATACCGCCCAGCACCACCACGCACGCCACCAGCAAGCGCAACGACAATGGCTCGCCGATCAGGCCAACACCACCCAACGCCGCAATCACCGGGACGCTCAGTTGCATGGTCGCCGCCTGCTGCGCGCTGACTTGCCTGACCACGCCGTACCAAACGGCATAGCCTGCTCCCGACGCCAGCACTCCGGAACCCAGCGCATACAGCAAGCCGAGCGGGCTCAGGTGCAAGCCGGCGCCCAGCAACAGTATCGGCACCAGCAGCACCAGGCATGGCAGGCTCCGGGCGAAATTGCCAGCGGTGTCGGCCAGCGGCCTGGGTGAGCCTTTGCCCAGCAGCGTGTAAACGCCCCAGGCCACGCCGGACAGGGCCATCACAAAGGCACTGGCGAGGGGTGGTGCCGCGGTACCGGGCAACAGCAGCACCAGCAGGCCGGCGAAGGCGATCAGCATGCCCAGCAGCATCCGCGCGGTGATGGGTTCGCCTTTGTACCAGGCGAAGCCGAACATGGTGATCTGCACCGCGCCGAACAGCAGCAACGCACCCGCGCCTGCGCCCAGTTGCAGGTATGCCGCAGAAAACAGGAATGCGTAGAGAAACAGTGCCAGGCCGCCGCGCCAGCTACCCCCCATGGCAAGCGCTGGTTTGCGCAGGCGGATCAACAGCAACAGGAACAGTGCACCACTGGCCAGGCGCACCATGGTGAAAGATGCCGGGTCGATGGCCCCTTCCTTCAGCGCGAGCCGGCAGAACACCGAGTTGGCAGCGAAGGCCATCAGGCTGAACAGTGCTAGCCAGGCCCAGCTTCGGGCCTTGCGGTCGGCGAGCGTGGTGGTGCCGGTGCTCATGGTGTGGTCACCTCTGAGATCAATTGTTGTTATAGCGGCCATGCTGCCAGCACCGGTATACAACAGAGTGTTTATCTGACGCCACCACCGAATCGCCCGGCTCTATACCGCAGCCATCGCCTCGATTTCTACCAGCATGCCATCGAGCGCCAGCCGGGGTACCGGGATCAGCGTGCAGGTCGGCTTCATGCAGGGGCCCCAGGCCCTGTCAGCCTCGGCTACCCACTCACGCAGGCGCGTTTCGGAATGCCCGACGATCAGCAGGGTCAGCTTGAACACATGGGCCAGGCTGGCGCCTTTCGACGCCAGGGCAATCTCCAGGTTGGCCAGTGCCTGACGCGCCTGCTCGGCGAACTGGGACGACAGCTGCCCGTTGCGGCCTTCCCCGCCCTGGCCGGCGATGAACAGCAGGCGGCTGTCGGCACGAACCTCGGCGACATGGGAATAGGCATTGCCGCTGGGGTCATACAGGCCTTCGGGATTGCTCAGCTGAAACGCGGTTGAATGGCTCACGGTAAGCCCTCGATCAATGGGAAGAGGGACGAAGTATCGAACCTTGAGTTAACTCGAGGTCAAGCATGCATCGTGAAAGCGGGCTTGCCTGCGTAGGACGTTTCGCACAGCACGCTGGCTTTGTGGAACCACACGTTCGTATGCGCGGTGACCGCCAGGCGCTAGATTGCAGGGCCCGGCATGGAGGCCTGTACGTATGAAGGATAAAGCGATGAGCAAAAATCATTTTCAGCTGGCTTACACCATCAAGCCAAAAAACGCACGAGATGAAGACGATGCGGCAAAGGCGCGCCTGCACCTGCGCGAGAAAATTGGCCTGGACACCGTTGAACACATAGAGACTACCTTGCTCGGGGTCATCACGCTCAACAGCACCACACTCGCAGACCGCAGGCGCGACGCCGAAAAGCTGCTTCACGATTACATTCATGAAGCGCTCAAGGGTCTTAGTGTGCTGTCGACCGTGAAGTTCTACGGCTGCCTGATGGTGGACGGGCTGGGGTCCGCCATTCGCTTCGAAATCCTGCCCATGTGACCCCCCACGGCCTCAGGCGCCCCGCGCCTTAGGCCGTTTCCATCATTTTTCCTGCAGTACCGCCCTGCCCTTCACCGCCCTAGGCCCGCGCCAGGCCCAGAACAGCAAGCCGGGGAATGGCGCGTAGACCACGAAGACGATCCACAGCATCTTGCGCTCGGCGCGCCGGTCACTGCCGATGATGTGCCAGATGGCCCAGATTTCCAGCATGATCACAAAGGCCGCGATGATGATCCAGATCGTTCCGATTTCCATGAGCGCTCTCCCATTTGGCATGTAATGGGTTGGGTTGCACAAGCGGCCCAGGGTTCAGATTGATTTGGCTGGCGGCATGGCACCGCGGCCCGTTACAGGAGCGGCTCTCAATGCCGCGGTGCAGTCTCCAGCGCCGCCTTCAACGCCGGCGCATCGGCAAATGCACGCTGGCTCACCAGCTTACCTTGCTTCAGTTGCAACCACTGCACCTGGCCATCCTGCCCGGGATAACGGCTGGCCACCCGCCCGTCGCGGTCGAGCAGAACCCGGTAGTTGTAATCGCGCATGGCGGGGATGGCGAACAGCTTGCTGATCAGCGCTGGCATGCGCTGGATGTCGGCAACGAACACCGCATCGCGCGCCTCCAGATAACCCTCGGGCTGGTCGGCCAGCGCCGCCTTCACAAGCTTGGCACCGTCCATGTCGCGCGCCACCAGCAGGATGTGCGTACCGGTGTCGAGGCTGTAGGCGTGGTCGTGTTGGTCGAGCAGCGTCCACGGGGCGAGCTTGTCGCCCGGTTCGAGGGCATTGGCCAGCAACGGCATCAGGCAAAGCAGCAGGGCAAAAGCGGATTTCATCAAAGGCATCCTCAGTGACGGGACATCAGCATAGCGCCAACGGCCACATCAGGCAGGTTGCCTGAATACGACCTGGAATACGACACGGCCACCCGGGAGATTGTCTTTCCCCAGGCCAGCCGCCACACTCTCCAGGCCAGCCAGGAAGCGGAGTCCAGAGTGCCCACGCCACGCCAGTTCAGCAAGAAGACCAGCACCAGCAACATGCTGCGGCTGAAGTCCGCCAGCGCCAATGCCCAGGCCCCCTATCGAGTCGATTTCGTATTGCTCGAACACTTCTCGATGGCCAGCTTCACCGTGGCCATGGACGTGCTGGTCACGGCCAACCTGCTGCGCGCCGACAGCTTCCAGTTCACCCCATTGTCGCTGGAAGGCGACCGCGTGCTCAGCGACCTGGGGCTGGAGCTGGTGGCCACAGAGTTATCCGCCGAAGCGCTGAAGGAGCTGGACCTGCTGGTGATCTGCGGCGGCCTGCGCACGCCATTGAAGTACCCTGAGCTTGACCGCCTGCTGGGCGATTGCGCGGCCCACGGCATGGCCCTGGGCGGGCTGTGGAACGGCGCCTGGTTCCTCGGCCGCGCCGGGGTGCTGGACGACTATGGCTGCAGTATCCACCCCGAACAGCGCGCCAGCCTGTCCGAGCGCAGCCCGCAGACGCGGATTACCCCGGCCAGCTTCACGCTCGACCGCGACCGCCTCAGCGCTGCCAGCCCCAATGGCGCCATGGAGCTGATGCTCGGCCTGGTGCGCCGGCTGTATGGCGACGGCCTGGCCGAAGGCGTCGAGGAAATCCTGTCGTTCTCCGGCGCCCGCTACCGCCAGGTCGGCCCGGGCGCGAAGAAGTCCATGAGCCTGCACCTGCGTACCATCGTCGAGCTGATGGAGAACAACCTCGAGGAAACCCTCAGCCTCGACCAGCTGGCCGCCTACAGCGGGCGCTCGCGCCGGCAGATCGACCGCCTGTTCCAGGCCCAGCTTGGCACTTCGCCGCGGCGTTACTACATGGAGCTGCGCATCACCAAGAGCCGGCGCCTGTTGCAGTATTCCGACCTGTCGGTGATGGAAGTGGCAGTGGCTTGCGGGTTTGTTTCGGTGTCGCATTTCAGCAAATGCTATGCGGCTTACTTTGGCTACCCGCCGTCGCGTGAGCAGCGGTTGGGCGAGTGAGCATCAAGGTTCATCGATGTGTCGCCTGGGCCGGCCCTTTCGCGGGTAAACCCGCTCCCACAAGTACTGTGCAAATCTTTGGGACAGCAGTGATCCTGTGGGAGCGGGTTTACCCGCGAAGAAGCAAGCCCAGGCACTGGAAAACCTTCAGGGGCGATGCTCGATCTGGATGTATCGCAACACCGCATCACAGATCATGGCCTTGTGACGCAGCTTGACCTGCTCATCGGACAGGTCGATCTGGAAGATCTCGCCAAAGGTGTGGCGGTTCGAAACCCGGTAGAAGCAGAACGAGCTCATCAGCATGTGCAGGTCGATGACCTCGATGCCGGCGCGGAACACACCTTCCTGCACCCCACGACGCAAGGTGTTGCCCAGGGCCTCGAGCACCAGGCTGCTCATTTCGCGAATCGCCGGTGACTGCTTGACGTACTCGCCGTAGTGGATGTTTTCGGTGCAGATGATCCGCACGAAATCGACGTTGCGGTCGTGGTGATCGAAGGTGAACTCCACCAGCCGGCGGATCGCCTGCTCGGCCGGCAGCGACTCCAGCTCCAGGCTTTGCTCGGTCTTGCGGATGTCGCCGTACAGTTTGATAAGGCACTCGCAGTACAGCTGCTCCTTGCTGCCGAAGTAGTAGTAGATCATGCGCTTGGAGGTGGCGGTGCGCTCGGCGATGGCGTCGACACGGGCACCTGCCAGCCCTTGCTGGACGAACTCGTTGATGGCGGCCTGAAGGATGTCCTCGCGCGTTTTCTCGGGGTTGTTCTTGCGCGTCTTGCGCCCCCCTTCGGTTTCAGGCTGGCCGAGGCCGACTACGGAATCACTCATACCCACTCACAGGCTGTTTATTGGAATGGGGGGATTATCCGCGAGCGCGCCCATGCAGGGAAGCGCGCTGTTGGTCGTGTAGCCATCACCCACCGCTGCTGCCCACCCACAAACTGAGCCTGCCCAGCCAGGCGCAGGGTCAATCGCGCTGGGCGGTATTGCGCTCCAGCGGCGGCGTCAGGTGCAGCACACGGTTGCGCCCGCCTTCGGCCAGCAGGTAGCCGCCCTTGCCATCGGCGACGATCGACTGCGGCGCCTTGAGGAACGACAGCACGGTCTGCCGCGCGCCATCGGCGCCGATGCGCAGCAGCCGGGCACGGTGGGTGTTGTCTTCGCTGATCCACAGGCCGCGCTGGTCACAGAACAGGAACGTCGGGTTGCGCAGGCCATCGACCACCACCGGGTCCCGGCCATCGTCGGACAGGGCGCGCACCTTGCCGCTTGCCTTTTCGGTATACAGCAAACGCCCGTCGCTGCAGCGGGTCAGGCCTTCGGTTTCGGTGAGGCCGGAGCGCAGCACATCGAGCTGGCCGCTGCGCCAGTCATAACGCATCAAACGGCCATCGCCCTTGCGGTCCTCGATGGCGTAAAGGTGCTCGCCGTCGTTCCACAGGCCCTGCACGCTCTGGCCGTCGAACAGCCGCGTGACCTGGCCATCGCGGGCCAGGCTGACCGGGGCAAACCCGCCTTCCTGACTGAACACCCAGCCTCCCTGCGCAGCCACCATACCGTCGGGCTTGGACAGGTTGTCGATGACCACCACCCGATCGCCTTGGGCGGTGATCCTGAGGATGCTGCCACGGCCGTCGTCCAGTTCGCGGCTGACCAACAGGCTGCCATCGGCTTGCGGCAACAGAGATGCGGCCTTGGTCACGTCGCGGTGCAACACCTCGACGCCCCAGCCGGAGGCAGCCTGCACCGGGTAGAAACTCTGCCAGGCAAAGAAGCCCAGGGTGGCCGTGAGCAGGCCGGCGCTGGCGGCCAGGGCGATGCGAGTGCTGCGCTTGCGCAGGAAGTGCGACATGTAGGGCTCCTCGGAAATGCCGGGGGAGCCTACCAAGCGAATGTGAAAAAAATGTCGAAATGGACCATTCATCACAAAACAAAAGGATATAAAAATAACAAAACGTTCTAACAAATTGGAATATTGAAATTGAAAGCCAAACGCCACCTCCTTAGTCTGGGCACACCGCTTCCCTTCCAATATCAAGGAGCAATGCCCATGCCCGCCCGTGCCTTCTCCCCCTTGCGCCGCCTGTTGATCGGCGGCTTGCTGGCCAGTGTCGCCAGTACCCTGTTGCCCTGGTCCCAGGCCCTTGCCGACGAGGCCAGGACCCTGCGCATCGGTTATCAGAAGTTCAACAGCATCAACATCCTCAAGGGCAGCGGCGCCCTGGAGAAGGCCCTGGCGCCGCAAGGCGTGAAAGTCAGCTGGCACGAGTTCGCCGCCGGTCCGCAGCTGCTAGAAGCCTTGAGTACCGGCGCCATCGACCTCGGCCATGCCGCCGACGCACCCTCGGTGTTCGCCCAGGCCGCAGGCAAGCCGGTGGTTTACCTGGCCGCCGAGCAACCCTACCCACGCGGCATCGGCCTGGTGGTGCGCGAGCAGGACCACCTGACCAGCGTGCAAGACCTCAAGGGCAAGCGCGTGGCCACCGGCCGCGGCTGGAACGCCCAGTACCTGCTGGCCGTTGCCCTGGAACAGGCCGGCCTCAGCTACCAGGACATCACCCCGGCCTACGTCAACAACGCCGCCGATGCCGTGGCAGCCCTGCAATCGGGCAGCGTCCAGGCCGTGACCCTTTGGGACCCGTTCCTTGCCGCGGCAGAGAGCCAGCCGGGCCTGAAGAACCTGCGCGACGGCAGCGGTCTGTCCAACAACCGCACCTTCTATCTGTCCACCGCCAGCTTCGCCGACCAGCATCGCGCCTTGCTGAAGACCTTCTTCGTCGAACTGGGCAAAGTCAGCCAGTGGGCCAATGCCAAGCCTGCGGAAGTCGCCGCATTGCTGGCCCCGCAACTGGGGATCAACGCCAACGTGCTGCAAGTGGCCAGCGAGCGGCGCAACTACAATGCCGTGGCCATTACCCCGCAGATCGTTGCCGAGCAACAGAAGCTGGCCGATACCTTCCAGGGCCTGGGCCTGATTCCACGCAAGCTGCAGGTGGCCGACGCGGTCTACCCGGCTTCCGTGCTGCCTTGAGCGGAGCGCGCCCACCATGCCCCGCCCGATCCGCTTCAACGCCTTCAGCATGAATGCCGCCAGCCACCAGTCCCCCGGTCTGTGGCGCCATCCGCGCAACACCAGCGTGGCCTTCAACCACCTGAGCTATTGGACCGACCTGGCCCGACTGCTCGAACGCGGCCTGTTCGACGCCCTGTTCATCGCCGATGTACTGGGCATCTACGACGTTTACCAGGGCGGCCCCGAAGCCGCCCTGCGTGGTGGCGTGCAGGTGCCGGTCAACGACCCGCTGCTGCTGGTGCCGGCCATGGCCGGGGTGACCGAGCACCTGGGCTTCGGCGTCACCTTCTCGCTCACCTACGAACACCCCTATCCCTTCGCCCGGCGCATGTCCACGCTCGACCACCTGAGCAATGGCCGGGTCGGCTGGAACATCGTCACCGGCTACCTCGACAGCGCCGCGCGCAACCTGGGCCTGGCGCGCCAGCTGGGCCACGACCAGCGCTATGACCTGGCCGAGGAATACCTGCAGGTGCTGTACAAGCTATGGGAAAAAAGCTGGGACGACGATGCGGTGGTGCTGGAGCGTGACAGCGGGCGCTACATCGAACCCGCCAAGGTGCACCCTATCAGCCATTTGGGCGAGCACTTCCAGGTGCTAGGCATGCACCTGTGCCAACCTTCGCCCCAACGCACGCCGGTGCTGTTCCAGGCCGGTGCTTCGGCGCGCGGCCAGCAGTTCGCGGCGCGGCACGCCGAATGCGTGTTCATCAGCGGGCCGACGCCCACGGTCCTGCGCCGCTACGCCGACGGCATCCGCCAGGCCAGCGAGGTCGCCGGGCGTGGCCGTGAAGAAGTGCTGATCTATGCCCAGGCGCTGTTGATCGTTGCCCCCACCCGGGAGGAGGCCGAGGCACGCTTCGCCGAATACCGCCGTTATGTCGACCTGGACGCCGCCCTGGCGCTGTTGTCAGGCTGGACCGGCATCGACTTTGCCGGCCTCGACCCCGATGCGCCCATCGAATACGTCGAAAACGATGCCGGCCGCGCAGCCCTGGCCGCCTTCACCGCCGCCGACCCGAACCGCAGCTGGACCGTGCGCGAGGCTGCCGAGTTCGTTGGCCTGGGCGGCCGTGGCCCGGTACTGGTGGGTACTGCCAGCGAAGTCGCCGACCAACTGGAAAGCTGGCTGGACCAGACCGGCATCGATGGCTTCAACCTGACCTACGCAGTGCAACCGGACGACCTGGCCCACGTGGTCGAGCTGCTGGTGCCCGAGCTGCAACGCCGTGGGCGCTACCCGTTGAGCTATGCCGAAGGCACCTTGCGTCACAAGCTGTTCGGCCAGGGCGACCGCTTGCCGGAAGGGCACGCTGGCCGGCAGGTTCGCATTCAGCCGACAAATACCGGGTATTCCAACATTTAATTTGTGGATGGCACACACTCGACCCTATTCTGTCGCCACATCCCCTGCGCCGCACCGGCCGGTGCGGTTCACGGCATGGGGAGAGAACAACAAGTCGAGATCGTCCATGTCGAACCATTCGTACTTCGCCCCCCACGGTGGGCACCCGGCTCAGACCGAGCTGCTGACTGACCGTGCCATGTTCACCGAAGCCTATGCCGTCATCCCCAAGGGCGTGATGCGTGACATCGTCACCAGCCACCTGCCGTTCTGGGACAAGATGCGCATGTGGGTCATCGCCCGCCCGCTGACCGGTTTTGCCGAAACCTTCTCCCAGTACATCGTCGAAGTGGCCCCGGAAGGCGGCAGCGAGCGCCCTGAGCTGGACCCGAACGCCGAAGCCGTGGTGTTCATCGTCGAAGGCGAACTGGACATCACCGTCGAAGGCAAGCACCACACCCTGGTACCGGGCGGCTACGCCTTCCTGGCCCCGGGCGCCGAGTGGAGCCTGCGCAACAACAGCAAGTCCAACGTCACCTTCCACTGGCTGCGCAAGCACTACCAGAAGGTCGAAGGCCTGGACGTTCCCGAGTCGTTCGTCACCCACCGTGACAACGCCACCGTCATCGAAATGCCGGGCACCGAAGGCCGCTGGGTCACCACCCGCTTCGTCGACATGGCCGACATGCGCCACGACATGCACGTGAACATCGTCACCTTCCAGCCGGGCGGCGTGATCCCGTTCGCCGAGACCCACGTGATGGAACACGGCCTGTACGTGCTGGAAGGCAAGGCGGTGTACCGCCTGAACCAGGACTGGGTCGAAGTGGAAGCCGGCGACTTCATGTGGCTGCGCGCCTTCTGCCCGCAAGCCTGCTACGCCGGCGGCCCAGGCAAGTTCAGCTACCTGCTGTACAAGGACGTGAACCGTCATGTGCACCTGACGCTGAACCCCAAGCGTTAAGCCCAGGCTGAGGCCCGCAAGCCCGCCAACCTAGCGGGCTTTCTGTTTGCCGCGCATACTGAAACACCCCCCCCCCCGCGCGGTACCAGCCATGAACCGCTGCCTGCTACTCGCCGCCCTGCTGCTCTGCCCCCCCACCCCAGCCGCCGATGACTGGAACCTGGCCTACGACCGCGAAGGCATCCGCGTTTACCTGAGCGCCACCCCCGACTCACCCTACCAGCAATTCCGTGGTGTCAGCACCATGAAAGCCAGCGTTCGCACGCTCACCGACCTGCAGGAGAACCTTCGGGTAGCCTGCAAGTGGCTGTACGCCTGCGCCGAAATGCGCCTGCTGGATGTGCAGGGCGAAAACACCTGGGTGTACCTGACCACCAACCTGCCGTGGCCGACCATGCCGCGGGACATCGTGCTGAAGGTCACCACCGAACGCCTGGACGACGGCACGCTGCTGCGCCACCTCAGCGCCGAGCCAGGCAGGATACCCAAGGTAAAGGGGCTGATCCGCGTGCAGCACCTCAGCGGTGAGTGGCGGATGAAACCGCTGGGTGAGCGCGAGACCGAGGTGATCTACCAACTGCAGGCCGACCCGGCGGGCGATGTGCCGGGGTGGCTGGCCAACCGATTTGTGGTGGATGCGCCAGTGGTGACGTTGCGGACATTGCGGGCGGTGGCCGAGCGCCAGCCTTGAAATGCACGTACGGCTCTATCGCCGACAAGCCAGGCCCCCATTCCGATCGCGCCGTTCTCAAGGCCAGGAACTGATTTGCAGGTGGTCCGCGTACCCTGTGGGAGCCGGTTTGCCGGCGATGGGCCGCAAAGCGGCCCCAAACCATGTCAGATCCCGCCACCCGCAAGCAGTTGCGTCATCACCTCGGCCAACGCCTTGACCATCATATCTGCCGTCGGCCGGTGGACGATGACGATTTCGTAGCTGTCGACCTCCGGCAACCCTTGCCCTGCCCCCAGCACCCGGTGCTCGCCAGTCGCCGCCCGTGGCGGCAGCAGGCTTATACCCATGCCATCGGCGACCGCGGCCTGGATGCCGCTGAGGCTGGAGCTGGTGAAACTGATTCGCCAACGCCGGCCCATGCCTTCGATGGCGGTGATCATGTCGTCGCGGTACAGGCCGCGGGGCGGGAAGGTCACCAGCGGGATCGGGTCCAGCTCGAAGGCGGGCGTGCGCGCGCTGTCGATCCACTGCAGGCGTTCGGGCCAGCAGGCCACGCCTTCGCGGCTGTTGCGCCGCTGCTTGAGCAACACCAGGTCGAGTTCACCGTTGTCGTAGGCCTGGCTGAGGTCGCGGCACAGGCCGCTGGTCACTTCCAGCTTCACCTGCGGGTGCAGCCGGCTGAACGCCGACAGTGCATTGGTGGTACGCCCACCGACGAAGTCCTCAGGCACGCCAAGGCGCACGGTCACGCCGACCATTGCCCCGGCCAAGGCTTCGAGCATCTGGTCGTTGAGGGCCAGCATGTGCCGGGCATAGCCGAGCAGGGTCTGCCCGGCGTCGGTCGGCAGCACGTCGCGATTGCCACGCACCAGCAGGCGGTGGCCAACCATTTCCTCCAGGCGGCGCACCTTCTGGCTGATGGTCGATTGGGTGGAGTGCAGGCGGGCAGCAGCCGTGGTGAAGCTACCGCAATCGGCCACCACGACAATGGCACGCAGGAGGTCGAGGTCGAACAGGGCCCTATTCGATTTCACGCTGATGGACATCTTTATATTCAACTTCTGAATGGCAAGACTGACTTCTATCACGCCACCTGCTGCACCGCAACGCGGGCCGCTAGTCGCCGACAGCCACGCCCTCGCGCCGAGGGTCGGCACCACCCGACCAACCCTCGCCACTGCGCTGGATGATCTGCGTGCCACTGGTCATGGTCATCGGCGTCACCTCATGCCCCCAGGCTGCCAACTGGCGGATCAGTGCCGGGCTGGCCAACCCCGCCTCTACTTCGGTGCCGGCATTGCGGCTGCCGAAGTTGGGCAGGCCGGCGGCCTGCTGCGGGTCGAGCTGCCAATCCAGCAGGCCGATCAGCGCCTTGTTCACGTAGCCGATGATCTGCGA
Source organism: Pseudomonas pudica (assembly GCF_015680405.1). Classification (GTDB taxonomy): domain Bacteria; phylum Pseudomonadota; class Gammaproteobacteria; order Pseudomonadales; family Pseudomonadaceae; genus Aquipseudomonas; species Aquipseudomonas pudica. The sequence continues at coordinate 6,630 of NZ_JADLJS010000059.1, read as the reverse complement.
GCCACCGGGCGAGCCCAGGCTGGCCACCAGCTCGCCAGAGGCTTGCGAGAACACCAGGGTCGGCGCCATGGCGGACAGCGGCCGCTTCCCTGGTTGCACCCGGTTGGCCACGGGCTTGCCTTGTTCCCGAGGGATGAACGAGAAGTCGGTCAGGTGGTTGTTGAGCAAAAAACCCTTGACCATAAGGTGCGAGCCGAACGCTGCTTCCACCGACGTGGTCATGGCCAGGGCCTGGCCGCGGTCGTCCACCGCGCTGAGGTGCGAGGTGGAAATGCGCAGCGGCGAGCGGTCAGGCGCCAGGGCCAGGTCGGCCCCCTGCGGCTGGCCTGGACGGGCGCGCTTCATGCTGTACTCGCCGACCTGCGCGGCGCGGCTGGCCAGGTATGCGGGGTCGGTCAGGGCCTTGAGCGGCACCGGCACGTAATCGCTGTCGGCCAGGTACTGGGCGCGGTCGGCATAGGCCAGGCGCTCGGCCTCGGCAACCAGGTGCACGGCCAGCGGCGAGGCTTCCAACCCGGCAACGGACGAAGTGCGCAACGGCCGCATGGCGGCAAGGTCGCGCTGTGGCGACGCCCGCTGCAGTGCTTCGAGGATGCCCAGGGTCTGTAGCACCGTCACCCCACCCGACGACGGCGGTGGCATGCCACAGATGCGCCAGGCCTTGTAGGGGCCGCACAGCGGCTCGCGCATCCTGGCCCGGTATTGCTGCATATCCTGCAACGACAGGTAGCCGGCATTGGCATGGCTGCGCACCTTGGCGACGATGGCTTCGGCGATCTTGCCGCTGTAGAACACCTCGGGGCCCTGCTCGGCAATCTGCTCGAAGGTTTGCGCAAGCTCGGGGTTGCGCAAGGTAGTCCCCACCGCCAGTGGCTTGCCCTGTTCATCCAGGAAGTAGCGGGCCATGGCGGGTGAACGGGCAATGAACGGGTCTCCCGCCACCAGCGTGTGAAGGCGCTCGGAAACCGCAAAACCGTTACGGGCCAGTGCAATGGCCGGGGCGAACAGGTCGCGCCAAGGCAGCTTGCCGTGCTGCTCATGGGCCAGCTTCAGGGCGTGCAGAACCCCCGGTACGCCCACCGAACGCCCGCCGATCTGCGCCGCCCTGAACGGCATCGGTGAACCATCGGCTTGCAGGAACAGGTTTTCCGTGACCGCCGCCGGGGCTGCCTCGCGACCATCGAACGCCTGTACGCGCTGGCCATCCCAGTAAAGGATGAACGCCCCGCCACCAATGCCGCTGGATTGCGGTTCGACCAGGGTCAGCACCATCTGCATGGCGATGGCCGCGTCGATGGCGCTGCCACCGGCACGCAGCATCGCACGCCCCGCCTCGCTGGCCAGCGGGTTGGCGGCGGCGGCCATGTGCCGGCTGGCATGCACCGGCTGCAGGCCGGTGCGGTAGCCGGAGGCCAGTTCCGGTGGTGCGGGCAGCACCTGGTCGGCACAGGCCCAGCCACTGGCAGCTACCAGGCACAAGGCGCCCATCAGGGGGGAGGAGAATGTCATCGTTGTGCTTCCTGCCGTTACCTATTCAGCAAGGCACTGTCGGTGATGCGCAAACTTGACTTCAAGCCCTGTCGTATTTTTTTTCAAAGTGGCACGGGCTTCGCCCGTATCGCACGCAAGCCAGCTACCACCTCGACTGCATCGACCTTAAGCATTGCGCAGTACCTGTGGGAGCTGGCTTGCCGGCGATGAGGCCAGGACAGGCAGCACACGTCCTCAGGCCACTTCTTCGAACGGCAGCCCTACATAGTTCTCGGCAATGTTCACCAGCCCCGCCGGCGAGGTCAGGAAATATTCGCGGTCGGCCTCTTGCATCTTCTGGTCCCAGGCGTCCTTGTGGCTGCCGAAGTCATGCAGCAGCTGGGTCATGAACCAGCTGAATCGCTCGCCTTTCCACACCCGGCGCAGGGCCAGCGGCGAATACTGCTGCAGCAGGTCGGTGCGCCCTTCGCGATACACCTTGACCAGGATGCGGTACAGGTAGTTGACGTCCGATGCGGCCAGGTTCAGGCCCTTGGCGCCGGTCGGCGGGACGATATGCGCAGCATCCCCGACCAGGAACAGGTGGCCATACTGCATCGGCTCGACCACCAGGCTGCGCAGCGGGGCGATGCTCTTTTCCAGGGCCGGGCCGGTGACCAGGCGCGCAGCCACGTCTTCGGGCAAGCGTGCCTTCAACTCCTCCCAGAAGCGCTCGTCGGACCACGCCTCTACCTGCTCTTCCAACGGAACCTGCAGGTAGTAGCGGCTACGGGTGTGCGAACGCTGGCTGCACAACACGAAACCGCGTTCGTGGTGGGCGTAGATCAGTTCGTGGTTGACCGGTGGCGTGTCTGACAGCATGCCCAGCCAGCCAAACGGGTAGACCCGCTCGTACTGCTTGAGGATGCCCTCGGGGATGCTCTGCCGCGAGACACCGTGAAAACCGTCACAGCCGGCAATGTAGTCGCAGTCCACCCGGTGCACCTGGCCGTCTTTTTCATAAGTCAGGTAGGGCCGTTCGCCCTTGAGTTCGTGCGGCTGGACATTGCTTGCCGAATAGATGATCGGCGCGCCGCTGGCTTCACGTGCCTGCATCAGGTCACGGGTGACTTCGGTCTGGCCGTATACCATCACTGTCTTGCCACCGGTCAGGGCCTTGAGGTCCAGGCGTTGGCGGCGCCCGCCGACCAGCAGTTCGACCCCCTCGTGTACCAGGCCTTCACGGTCCATGCGCTCGGCCACACCGGCTTCACGCAGCAGGTCGACCGTGCCTTGCTCCAGCACCCCGGCACGGATGCGGCCAAGCACGTATTCGGGCGTCTGGCGTTCGACGATGAGCGTATCGATACCGGCCTTGTGCAGCAGTTGGCCCAGCAGCAGGCCAGATGGACCTGCACCAATAATTGCAACCTGAGTTTTCATTGTTGTTGTCTCTGTACGGACGACGCCGGCCCTGGACTGGCAGTGGAGCGGCATCTGCTGTTAGGGTTTGCCCTTGCATTTTTACTGGCAAAAACAGCCATTGAAGTGTGCTATTCCATGCATAACCTGCACTTTTACAAAAAACGTTCGATTAACGGACAGGCCAGCACGCATGAAATCCACCCTCCCCGGCGTCCCCTTGTTCAAGCTGTATGGCGAAAACCAGGCCTGGCCCGGCACCGACCTGCTGCACTGCGAGTCGATCCCGGCGCGTAGCCGTTTGCACCATTGGGAAATCAAGCCGCACCAGCACGCCGAGCTGTTCCAGTTGCTGTATGTGCAACGCGGCCGAGCCGAGGTGGAGGTCGAGGGGGTGCGCAGCATCATCAGCGAAGCGGCAATCCAGGTAGTGCCGCCGATGACCGTGCACGGCTTTCGCTTCAGCGCCGATATCCAGGGGCATGTGCTGACCTTTGGCACGGCACTGGTGGCCGACCTGGAGCAGCGCCTGGGCGCGCCGCTGGCGGTGCTGGCGAAGGCGGCGTGTTACCCGCTTGGTCGGGACCGGGTGCGCTTGCGCAGCCTGATCGAAACCCTGCAGCAGGAATACCAGGGCAATGCCCCGGCGCGGGCGGCACTGCTCGAGGCGCTGGTCACGGCGCTGATGGTGTGGATCAGCCGCCGCCAGCAGCTGGGTCAGGCACCGCGCAACCGCGATGAACGTGACCGCCAGTTGCTGGGGCAGTACCTGCGCCTGGTCGAGGCGCATTACCGTGAGCACCTGTCGGTGGAGGACTTTGCCGCGCGGCTGAATATTCCGAGTTTGCAGTTGAACCAGCTGTGCCGGGCGCTGAGTGGGCAGACCGCGCTGCAGGTGGTGCACCAGCGCTTGCTGCTGGAGGCGCGGCGCAACCTGATGTATACGCGGATGAGCATCGGGCAGTTGTCGGATAGCCTGGGGTTTACCGACCCCACCTATTTTGCCAGGTGGTTCAAGCGGTTGAGTGGGCAGACACCGAATGGGTATCGCAGGTCGGGTTTGTCTGAGTAATTTTTTCGCCCGTGCTGGACTCTTCGCGGGCTTGCCCGCTCCCACAGTGACTGCGCAGCCCTCAAGACCTGTGCACTTCCTGTGGGAGCGGGTTTACCCGCGAAGAGGCCGGCACAGGCAGCACCCATCTCGCGCCCCTGCTTGACGTATACGTCAACCTACCCTCAGGATACCCGCATACCCCACGCCGAGCCCCAGCATGAGCACCCAGACCTACAGCATTTCCGACCTGTCCCGCGAACTGGACATCACCACCCGCGCCATCCGCTTCTATGAGGAACAGGGCCTGCTGAGCCCCGAGCGCCGCGGCCTGGAGCGTATCTATTCGGCGCGTGACAAGGTCAGCCTGAAGCTCATCCTGCGCGGCAAGCGCATCGGCTTTTCGCTGGCCGAATGCCGTGAGCTGATCGAGCTGTACGACCCCTCCAGCGGCAACCTCAAGCAGCTCAACAGCATGCTGGCGAAAATCGCCGAGCGCCGCGCCCAGCTGGAACAGCAGATGCTCGACATCCACCAGATGCAGCTGGAGCTGGACACCGCCCAGGAGCGCTGCGAACAAGCCCTGGCCGCCACCCTGAACAACAAAGACAACCGCTGAACGCCACAGGAAACCCGCCATGCCTTTGCCCAAACACGTCCGCCTGGTCGAAGTAGGCCCCCGCGACGGCCTGCAGAACGAAGCCCAGCCCATCAGCGTCGCCGACAAGGTGCGCCTGGTGGACGATCTCACCGAAGCGGGCCTGGCCTATATCGAAGTGGGCAGTTTCGTCTCGCCCAAGTGGGTGCCGCAGATGGCCGGCTCCGCCGAAGTGTTCGCCGGCATCCACCAGCGCCCGGGGGTCACCTATGCAGCGCTGGCCCCCAACTTGCGCGGTTTCGAGGACGCCCTGGCCGCCGGCGTGAAGGAGGTGGCGGTGTTCGCGGCCGCTTCCGAAGCCTTCTCGCAACGCAACATCAACTGCTCGATCAGCGACAGCCTCAAGCGCTTCGAGCCGATCATGGAAGCCGCGCGCAACCACGGTGTGCGCGTGCGCGGCTATGTGTCGTGCGTGCTCGGCTGCCCCTATGAAGGCAAGGTCAGCGCCGAGCAGGTCGCCCCGGTGGCCCGTGCCCTGCACGACATGGGCTGCTACGAGGTATCGCTGGGCGACACCATCGGCACCGGTACCGCCGGCGAAACCCGACGCCTGTTCGAGGTGGTCGCGGCACAGGTACCGCGCGAGCAACTGGCCGGTCACTTCCACGATACCTATGGCCAGGCCCTGGCCAATGTGTATGCCAGCCTGCTCGAAGGCATCAGCGTGTTCGACAGTTCGGTGGCCGGGTTGGGCGGCTGCCCCTATGCCAAAGGTGCTACCGGCAATATCGCCAGTGAAGACGTGGTGTACCTGCTGCAGGGGCTGGGCATTGAAACCGGCATTGACCTTGAGCGGCTGATCACCGCCGGCCGCCGCATCAGCAGCGTGCTGGGCCGCGACAACGGGTCGCGGGTAGCGCGGGCGCGTAGCGCGCAATAAGTCATACGGGTGTCACATTGGTGTGGGTGAGTGTTACCGCCCCCACGTTTTGCAGCAAAAAATCGGGTAACAGGGAAACAAATCGGCAGAATTTCAGGCCGGTCGATTTCGACAAAAATCGCCAAACGCTTGATTTAAAAGGGTTTTAAAAAGTTGGCACGCACCCTGCTATATCTCTGGTACAACAACAAAAAGAATGTGACACCCAATAAAAACAACAGGTAACGGCTCTGACATAACAAGAACAACACGGCAGAGGCGTAGCAAGCAGATTTTTTTGGAGTCGACACGCTTTTCAGGGGTACGCCCCGCGGTCTGGCACAGAACAATAAAACTACCTTCAGGTAGCGGCAGCCAGGTTCGGATCAGCAATGATGAAGGCAGGTCAGCGCTCAAAAAAATACGTTTGCTCTTGACCCCGCATGGGGGTCGCCCGCAACAACAGGACAGGCTGACAAAAACAACAAAAGGCCGGTCCCAATAATAAAAAAAGAGCAGGCAACAACGCTTTGGGGGGAGCTTCGGCTCCCCTCAGTGCTTCCTGCCCTCTTCCTCCTCCTGCTTTCCCTCATCCTGCCCCTCGAGCTTGTCCACCAGCAACGGCATCGTGCCCAGCACCAGCAGGGCCAGTATCGTGCTGATCAACGCCGTGGCTTCGCGGCCCATGCCGGCTGCCGTACCGATGGCGGCGGTCATCCACAACCCGGCGGCAGTGGTCAGGCCCTTCACATGGCTGGCGTCCTGGCCGTTGCCCTTGAGAATGGTGCCCGCACCCAGAAAACCGATACCGGCGACAATGCCCTGGATCACCCGGCTCAGCGCCTGCTCATCGGCCCCGGCCATGCTCGGTGCCAGCACGAACAGCGCGGCGCCCAGCGAAACCAGCATATGCGTACGCACCCCGGCGGCCTTGCCCTTGTGCTCACGCTCGAAGCCCAGCACGGCGCCGAGCAGGGCTGCCATCAGCAGGCGTACGAGGATTCGTGTGACCTCGCGCTGGTCGGTGATATCGGCAAATTCGGCCTGGATTGCTTGCCAGATGAGGTCCATTGCGATGTTCCATGCTTAGCATTGTGTTGTCAGGGCCGGCCTCTTCGCGGGTAAACCCGCTCCCACAGGGATCGGAACACCTGGGGGGGCGGGTTTACC
>NZ_JADLJS010000058.1 GCF_015680405.1 Pseudomonas pudica | reverse complement strand
AGCCAGCTCCCACAGATTACGATCCCTGTGGGAGCTGGCTTGCCGGCGAAACGGGGGCAAAGCCCCCGCCTGCGGACATCAGTCGAACACGATACCCTGCGCAAGCGGCAGCTCGCGCGAGTAGTTCACGGTGTTGGTCTGGCGACGCATGTAGCCTTTCCAGGCATCCGAACCGGACTCACGGCCACCGCCAGTTTCCTTCTCGCCACCGAACGCACCGCCGATCTCGGCGCCGCTGGTGCCGATGTTGACGTTGGCGATGCCGCAGTCGCTGCCCGAGGCGCTCTGGAAGCGTTCGGCTTCACGGATGTCGGTGGTGAAGATGCACGACGACAGACCTTGTGGCACTTCGTTGTTCAGGCGCAGGGCCTCTTCGAAGTCGTCGTAGGCCAGCACGTACAGGATCGGGGCGAAGGTTTCGTGGCGCACCACGTCGCTCTGCGCCGGCATTTCGGCGATGGCAGGCGATACGTAGTAGGCGTTCGGGTACTGGTCGGCCAGCTGACGCTCGCCACCAAATACCTGGCCACCTTCGTCGCGGGCCTTGGCCAGCGCGCCCTGCATGGCATCGAACGACTGCTTGTCGATCAGCGGGCCCACCAGGTTGTCCTTGCGTGGGTCACCGATGCGCACCTTGCCGTAGGCGGCTTTGACGCGGGCAACCACTTCGTCCTTGATCGAACGGTGCACGATCAGGCGGCGCAGGGTGGTGCAACGCTGGCCGGCGGTGCCGACTGCGGAGAACAGGATGCCACGCACGGCCAGGTCGAGGTCGGCGCTCGGGGCCAGGATCATGGCGTTGTTACCACCCAGCTCGAGGATGCTGCGGCCGAAGCGGGCAGCCACACGTGGGCCGACTTCGCGACCCATGCGGGTGCTGCCCGTGGCGCTGACCAGCGGTACGCGCGGGTCGTCGACCATGGCTTCGCCGGCTTCACGGCCGCCGATCACCAGTTGTGCCAGGCCAGCCGGGGCATCACCAAAGGCTTTCAGGGCCTTTTCGAACAGCGCCTGGCAGGCCAGGGCGGTCAGCGGGGTCTTCTCGGACGGTTTCCATACCACCGAGTTACCGGCGACCAGGGCCAGGGCGGTGTTCCAGGCCCAGACTGCGACCGGGAAGTTGAAGGCGCTGATAACGCCAACCACGCCCAGCGGGTGCCAGGTTTCACGCATGTGGTGGCCAGGGCGTTCGGAAGCGATGGTCAGGCCGTACAGCTGGCGCGACAGGCCAACGGCGAAGTCACAGATGTCGATCATTTCCTGCACTTCGCCCAGGCCTTCCTGGGTGATCTTGCCGGCTTCGATCGAAACCAGCTCGCCGAGGTCGGCCTTGTGCTCACGCAGCACTTCGCCGAACAGGCGCACCAGCTCGCCGCGGCGCGGGGCCGGCACGCTGCGCCAGGCTTCGAAGGCGCTCTGGGCCTGATCGATGCGGGCGATGGTCTCGGCCTTGCCGAGCAGTTTCACCGAGGCGATCTGGCTGCCGTCGATCGGCGTGTGAACAGGGTAGTCGCCCTGGGTGTAAGCCTCGGCAGCAACGCCAAGGCGCTCGAGCAGTCCAGCAACCATTTGTGCATCTCCTACATCGGGTGATGGGGTGGAAAAATGATGTGGATCAGTATTAATCCGATCACACCGGTGCAACAAACGACCTTTATTCCGCATATCATTCCGTCAGGTAATGATTTGAGCCGCAGAGACCGCTATGTCCAAACGCCTGGTGCCCTCCATGACCGCCCTGCAGTGCTTCGAAGCTGCAGCCCGCCATTTGAGCTTTACCCGTGCCGCCGAAGAGCTGCACCTGACCCAGAGCGCGGTCAGCAAGCAGGTGGCGCAGCTTGAAGACATGCTGCGCCACCACCTGTTCCTGCGTATCCGCCGCCGCCTGCAGCTGACGCCCGCGGGCAGCTTGTACCTGGCCGAGGTCAACAAGATCCTCACCCAGGTGGATATGTCCAGCCGCTACGTGCTCACCTACGGCGAACAGACCGAGATATTGAAGGTAGCCACTCAGCCGAGTTTTGGTGTGCGCTGGTTGATCCCGCACCTCAAGGGCTTTGGCAAGCGCCACAGCAACATCCACCTGGACATCCGCAACGAGATGGAGCCATTCGCGCTGCTGCAGGGCTCGGCGGACGTGGTGTTCTTCTATGGCCAGGGCACCTGGCCGGGGGCCACCTGCGTGGAGCTGTTCGGTGAGGAGGTGGTGCCGGTGTGCGCGCCGGAGTTGCTGGCCGGGCGTGAACTGAATGATGCCGGGGAGCTGGCGGACCTGGTGTTGCTGCAAAGCACCTCGCGGCCCGAGGCCTGGCACGAGTGGTTCCTGGAGTTGGGATTGCAGAGCGTCAGCGCCTATCACGGGCCGCGCTTCGATACCTTCTACATGGCCTTGAGCGCAGCGCAGGCCGGGTGCGGGGTGGCGTTGGTGCCGCGCTACCTGGCGGCGAAAGAGCTGGCCGAGGGCAGTTTGGTGGTGCCGTGGAACCATGCGATGCGCAGTGCCGGGGCGCATTACCTGGCGTATGCCGAGCATGCGGCGGAAGTGCCCAAGGTCAGGGCGTTGGTGGAATGGATTCGTGAGCAGCTTCAGGCTTGAGGGCCTCTTCGCGGGTGAACCCGCTCCCACAGGTATCGCGCAAGGCCTGGGCCCTGTGAGGTACCCGCGAAAGGGCCCTTGAGGTCGATCAAAAAAGGAATGACACACTCACTTTTTTTCGCTTGTGAGCAAAGTGCATTCCCAGCTTTCATGTAAGCGTCCGAACCCAACCAGGAAGCTAGCGATGCCCGCCCACGATTTCGTCAGCCCCGACAGCATCCGCGCGCAGTTCTCTGCCGCCATGTCGCTCATGTACAAACAGGAAGTGCCCCTTTACGGCACGCTGCTGGAGCTGGTGAGCGAAATCAACCAGCAGGTCATGGCCCAGCAACCCGAGGTTGCCGAGGCCCTGCGCTGGACCGGCGAAATCGAGCGCCTGGATCAGGAGCGCCACGGTGCCATCCGTGTCGGCACCGCCGCAGAGCTGGCCACCATCGCCCGGTTGTTCGCGGTCATGGGCATGCAGCCGGTCGGCTACTACGACCTCAGTTCCGCCGGTGTGCCGGTGCATTCCACCGCCTTCCGCGCGGTGCACGAGCAGTCGCTGCACGTCAGCCCGTTCCGCGTGTTCACCTCGCTGCTGCGCCTGGAACTGATCGACAACCCGCAACTGCGCGAGCTGGCAGAAAGCATCCTGGCCAAGCGCCAGATCTTCACCACCCGCGCCCTCGAGCTGATCGCCCAATGCGAGCGCGATGGTGGCCTGAACGCCGCCGATGCCGATGCGTTCGTGCATGAAGCGCTGCACACGTTCCGCTGGCACCATGACGCTACCGTCACTGCCGAGCAGTACCAGCAGTTGCACGACCAGCACCGCCTGATCGCCGATGTGGTGGCCTTCAAGGGCCCGCACATCAACCACCTGACCCCGCGCACCCTGGACATCGATGCAATCCAGCTCGGCATGCCGGCCAAGGGCATCCCGCCAAAGGCCGTGGTCGAAGGCCCGCCCACCCGTCGTCACCCGATCCTGTTGCGCCAGACCAGCTTCAAGGCCCTGCAGGAAAAGGTAGCGTTCAGCGACCAGCAGGGCAGCGAAGGCAGCCATACCGCACGCTTCGGCGAAATCGAGCAACGCGGCGCGGCGCTGACGCCGAAAGGTCGCCAGCTGTACGACAAGCTGCTCGACGCCACCCGCGCCGCCCTGGGTGGCGCCCCGGCCGAGGCCAATGCCGAACGCTACATGGCGTTGCTGAAGGACACCTTTGCCGAATTCCCGGATGACCTGGCACAGATGCGTGAACAGGGGCTGGCCTACTTCCGCTACTTCGCCACCGAGAAAGGCTTGGCTGCGCGCGACCAGGACGGCCGCCCAACCACATTGGAAGGGCTGATCGAGGCTGGCCATGTGCACTTCGAGGCGTTGGTGTACGAGGACTTCCTGCCGGTGAGCGCGGCGGGGATCTTCCAGTCCAACCTCGGTGACGATGCGCAGGCCGAGTACGGCAGCAACGCCAACCGCGATGCATTTGAAGCAGCGCTTGGGCTGCAGGTGCAGGATGAGCTGGCGTTGTATGCGCAGAGCGAGCGTCGGTCGCTGCAGGCGTGTGCACAGGCTTTGAACCTGGGCTCGATGTAAGGCTGTAGATCGCAGGGGCCGCTTCGCGGCCCTATCGCCGGCAAGCCAGCTCCCACAGTATCGCAGCGAGCCTGAGGCAAATGCAGTCCCTGTGGGAGCTGGCTTGCCGGCGATGAGGCCAGGGCAGGCAACACAGACAGTTGCTCCCAAACCTGTGGGAGCGGGCAAGCCCGCGAAGAAGGCCGGTACAGGCAATCAGAGGGGCGGCAGGATCTGCACATCCGGCAAATCCATCGCCGCCACCTCCTCTTCCAGAAACGCGCTCAAACGCCGCAACCGCTCGCCCCCTGGCCGAGTGCGCGGCCACACCAGGTAATAATCCATCCCGCTGGGCACCGCCGTCGGCCAAGGCAGGCTCAAGCGCCCCTGCGCCACATCCTCGGCCACCATCAGCAAATCACCCATGGAAATGCCATAGCCACGCGCCGCGGCAATCATGCCCAGCTCCAGGGTGTCGAACACCTGCCCGCCCTTGAGCGAAACCTTGTCACTCAGCCCCATGCGCTCCAACCATTCTCGCCAGTCGCGTTTGTCCACCGTGGGATGCAGCAGCTCTATGCAGGCCAGCCGGCGCTCGTCCCAGGGCTCCTCGTCGAGCAGGTCTGGCGCACCCACGGGGATCAGCAGCTCCGGGAACAACTTGCGCACTTCCCATTCCGGCGGGAACACCCCGTCGCTGAGCAACACCGCGCAATCGAACGGCTCCTGGTTGAAGTCCACATGGTCGACATCCATCCAGGCGCTGGTCAGCTGCACCTCGTTGCCAGGCTGCAAATGGCGAAAGCGGCTAAGGCGCGCCAGCAACCAGCGCATGGTCAGGGTCGAGGGGGCCTTCATGCGCAGGATGTCATCCTCACCGCGCAAGGTATCGCAAGCCCGCTCCAGCGCGGCAAAGCCTTCACGCACACCGGGCAGCAACACCCGCGCGGCTTCGGTCAGTTGCAGGCTGCGGCCGCTGCGGACGAACAGGCGGCAGGCAAAATGCTCCTCCAGCGTGCGGATATGCCGGCTGACCGCGCTCTGGGTAATAGACAGCTCTTCGCCGGCACGGGTGAAGGAGCTCAGCCGCGCGGCGGCTTCGAATGCGCGCAGGGCATACAGCGGGGGGAGCTGACGGGACATGAGGCACCTGCCATACGGGGCTGTGAAATGAATCACCGGAAAGCATATATACATGAGTCAGACTCATGCCAATGATCGCTTTTATCCTTTTGTGCAAAGTTGACCAAAGCCTCAGAATCGCCCTTCGTTGATCACCCTAGGAAAAGGACTGCCCCATGCATGTCGCGCCCACCACAGAACTCAAGGCTTTGCTGCGCCTGGCCGGGCCGCTGATCGCCTCGCAGTTGGCGCACATGCTGATGGTGCTGACCGATACCCTGATGATGGCCCGCATCAGCCCGCAAGCCTTGGCTGGCGGCGGCCTGGGCGCGGCGAGTTACTCGTTCGTGTCGATCTTCTGCCTTGGCGTGATCGCTGCGGTCGGCACCCTGGTAGCCATTCGCAAGGGCGCCAACGACATCGAGGGCGCCACCCGCCTGGCGCAGGGTGGCCTGTGGCTGGCCTGGGGCCTGGCGCTGTTCGCTGCGCTCGTGCTGTGGAACCTGGAGCCGGTACTGCTGCTGTTCGGGCAAAAGCCCGAGAACGTTGCCTCGGCCGCCGAATTCCTCACCCTGCTGCCACTGGCCCTGCCCGGCTACCTGACTTTCATGGCCTTGCGCGGCTTTACCAGCGCGCTGGGCCGCTCGACCCCGGTGATGGTCATCAGCCTGGTCGGCACGGTGCTCAACTACCTGTTCAACGTGGCACTGATCGAAGGCATGTTCGGCCTGCCCAAGCTGGGCCTGATGGGCATCGGCCTGGTCACCGCAGTGGTGTCGATGGGCATGGCCATCGCCTTGGCGCTCTATATCCGCTGGCACCCGGCCTATGCCGCCTACCCACTGCGCAAGGGCCTGTCGCGCCCGTCGTTGCCGGCCCTGCGCGAGCTGTGGCGGCTGGGCCTGCCGATTGGCGGCACCTACATGGTGGAAGTCGGCCTGTTCGCCTTTGCCGCGCTGTGCATGGGCGTGCTGGGCAGCACCGAGCTGGCGGCGCACCAGATCGCCCTGCAGATCGTCTCCACGGCGTTCATGGTGCCGACCGGGTTGTCGTATGCGGTGACCATGCGCGTGGGGCTGTACTACGGCGCTGGCAACCTGCTGGCGGCACGCAGCGCCGGGCGGGTGGGCATCGGCTTCGGGGCGATGATCATGTTTGCCTTCGCCGCGCTGTTCTGGCTGCTGCCCGATGCTCTGGTGGGGCTGTTCATCGACCGTGACGACCCGGCATTTGCGGCGATCTTCCAGCTGGCGGTGCAGTTGCTGATGGTGGCTGCGTGGTTCGAGCTGTTCGATGGCATGCAGACGATCGCGATGGGCTCGATCCGTGGGCTGAAGGATGCCAAGACCACCTTCCTGATCGGCCTGGTCTGCTACTGGCTGGTGGGGGCGCCGAGCGCCTGGCTGTTCACCTTTACCCTGGGCGGTGGCGCGGTCGGGGTGTGGTGGGGGCTGGCGTTGGGGCTGGCGTGCGCAGCGGTGGCACTGACCTTTGGCTTTGAGTGGCGCATGAAGCGGCTCTTGGGCAAGGCCGGGATTGGTGGCGCGGCGGCGGCTTCGGCCTGACTTGCGGGCCTCTTCGCGGGTAAACCCGCTCCCACAGGGAATGCGCAGAGTCTGAAACTTGTGCAAAGCCTTTGGGAGCGGGTTCACCCGCGAAGAGGCCCTAAAGGGCCGCGCCCAACTGGCCGCCGGTCGCCTGCAGCAAAAACTCCATCAGTTCCCCCACCGGCAGCGGCTTGCTGACCAGGAAGCCTTGAACCTGGTCACAGCCAAACCCGCGCAGCAACGCCATCTGCTCTTCGCTCTCCACCCCTTCGGCCACCACCTCCAGGTTGAGGTTGTGCGCCAGGTTGATCATGGCGTGCACCAGCTTGCGGTTCTCCTCGCGCATTTCCATTTCCGCGACAAAGCTGCGGTCCACCTTGAGCAAGGTGATCGGCAGGCTGTTGAGGTGCACGAACGAAGAAAACCCGGTACCGAAATCATCGAGCGAAAAGCGCACGCCCAGTCGCCCCAGGGCGTCCATGGTCTGGCGCACCAGTTCGTTGCGGCGCATCACCGCCGTTTCGGTCAGTTCGAACTCCAGCCAGCGAGCATCCACGCCATGTTCGAGAATCAGGCGGCTCAAGGTCGCCAACAGCTGACTGTCCTGGAACTGGCGGAAGCTCAGGTTGACCGCCATGTGCAGCGGCTCCAGGCCGCGCTCGCACAGCGCCTGCATGTCGCGCAGGGCACGGGAAATCACCCAGTAGCCCAGCGGGACGATCAGGCCGCTCTGCTCGGCCAGCGGCACGAACTCGCTTGGCGGCAACAGGCCGCGCTCGGCATGCCGCCAGCGCACCAGCGCCTCGAGGCCGACGATGCGCCCGTCGGCCAGGTTCAACCGCGGCTGGTAATGCAGCTCCAACTCGTCCCGGCGCAGGGCGCGGCGCAGTTCGCTTTCCAGGTCGGCAAGGCTGCGGGCGTTACGGTTGATGCGTTCGTTGAACACATGGAACGTGCAACCCTGGCTGCCCTTGGCCTGGCGCATGGCGATGTGCGCGTGCCACATCAGCGGGTCTGCACCACCCTGAGCGCGAGCATGGGCCAGGCCCAGGCTGCAGCCCAGCAGCAGGCTTTCGCCGTCGATCCAGTAGGGTTCGGCCAACGCCTCGACAATCCGCTCGGCAATCGATTCGGCACGATTGGGGTCGCGTCGGGTGTCGATCAGCAGGGCGAACTCGTCGCTGCCCAGGCGCGCCAGCTGGTCGCCCGCCTCCAGTTGCTGTTTCAGGCGCGCCACCACCTGCAGGATCAGGCGGTCGCCACTCTGGTGGCCGAGGGCGTCGTTGACGTGGCGGAAGTTGTCCAGGTCCAGGTGGCCGAGGGCAAGGCCACGGCCGTCATTCTCGGCCAGGCGCGCGGTCAGCAAGGCCTGGAAGCCCTGGCGGTTGGCGATGCCGGTCAGCGGGTCCTGCTCGGCCAGGCGCTGCAAGGTCGCCACCAGCACGCCGCGCTCGCGCACATGGCGCAGCGAGCGGCGCAATGTGTCGGCATTGAGCTGGTCACGCACCAGCCAGTCGCTGACAGCGGTGGGCGCTAGCTGGGGCTCGTGGTCGAGCAGCAGGATGGTCGGCAACTCGCAGCGCCCGGGCGCGGGCTGCAGGGCCGGGGTTGCCAGCACGACAGCCTGGCGGTCCTGGTTGAACAGGCTGTCGACCGACTCCCAGTTCGGCGCCGTCAGCAGTACGGCGCTGCCACCCAGGCCAGGCGTGCACTCGCGCAGCAGCGCCCCCCATTCCGGCTCATCGGCCAACAGCAGCAAACGCAATGGTTCGACAGGCGTGGACAAGCGGGCTCCTTAGGGCTTCACGGTGCAACGGAAACTGGCGGGTATGCTACTGCATTAATGAAAATGATTTTCAATTTAATACATGTTTTTACGGGTGTAGCATCCCGACGTATTTTGTCGTGCATCCTGCGCGAAACTGCGCCAGCCGGCAAATCCCGTTTACATATTTGACTCAGACGTCAGACGGTCGCGCCACAAACGCCCCATGCCTGTTAGAATGCGCGGCTATTTTCTGGCGACCCCCGGTTTCTAGCATGTCCCGACTCAATCCCCGGCAGCAGGAAGCCCGTGACTATGTCGGCGGCCCTCTTTTGGTGCTCGCTGGTGCAGGCTCGGGCAAGACCAGCGTGATCACGCGCAAGATTGCCCACCTCATCCAGAACTGCGGCATCCGTGCCCAGTACATCGTGGCGATGACCTTCACCAACAAGGCCGCGCGCGAGATGAAGGAGCGGGTCGGCACCCTGCTGCGCCCGGGGGAAGGGCGAGGCCTGACGGTGTGCACGTTCCACAACCTGGGCCTGAACATCATCCGCAAGGAGCACGAGCGCCTGGGCTACAAGCCAGGTTTCTCGATCTTCGACGAGTCCGACATCAAGGCGTTGCTGTCGGACATCATGCAGAAGGAATACTCCGGCGACGACGGCATCGACGAGATCAAGAACATGATCGGTGCCTGGAAGAACGACCTGATCCTGCCCACCGAGGCCCTGGAGAAGGCGCGCAACCCGCGCGAGCAGACCGCCGCCATCGTCTACACCCACTACCAGCGCACGCTCAAGGCGTTCAACGCGGTGGATTTCGACGACCTGATCCTGCTGCCGGTCAAGCTGTTCCAGGCGCACCCCGATGTGCTGGAGCGCTGGCAGAACCGCGTGCGCTACCTGCTGGTGGACGAATACCAGGACACCAACGCCAGCCAGTACCTGCTGGTGAAGATGCTGATCGGCATGCGCAACCAGTTCACCGTGGTGGGTGACGACGACCAATCGATCTATGCCTGGCGTGGCGCCCGGCCGGAAAACCTGATGCTGCTCAAGGAGGACTACCCCTCCCTGAAAGTGGTGATGCTGGAGCAGAACTACCGCTCCACCAGCCGCATCCTGCGCTGCGCCAACGTGCTGATCGCCAACAACCCGCACGCGTTCGAGAAGCAGCTGTGGAGCGAGATGGGCGTGGGCGACGAAATCCGCGTCATCCGCTGCAAGAACGAGGAAGCCGAGGCCGAACGCGTGGCCATGGAAATCCTCACCCTGCACCTGCGCACCAACCGCCCGTACAGCGACTTCGCCATCCTCTATCGCGGCAACTACCAGGCCAAGCTGATCGAACTGAAGCTGCAGCACCACCAGGTGCCGTATCGCCTGTCGGGTGGCAACAGCTTCTTCGGCCGCCAGGAGGTCAAGGACCTGATGGCCTACCTGCGCCTGCTGGTGAACCCGGACGATGACAACGCCTACCTGCGGGTGATCAACGTACCGCGCCGTGAAATCGGCTCCACCACCCTGGAAAAACTCGGCAACTACGCCACCGAGCGTGGCATTTCGATGTACGCCGCCAGCGAGGAGCTTGGCCTGGGCGAGCATCTGGACGCCCGCTATACCGAGCGTTTGCAGCGCTTCAAGCACTGGCTGGACGGGGTGCGCCAAAAGGTTGCCCTGGAAGACCCGATTGCCGCGCTGCACGAGATGATCCGCGACATCGACTACGAGAACTGGATCCGCCAGCAGACTGCCAGCGACAAGGCTGCCGAGTTCCGCATCAGCAACGTCTGGTTCCTGGTCGAAGCGCTGAAGAACACCCTCGAGAAGGACGAAGAGGGTGACATGACCATCGAGGACGCCATCGGCAAGCTGGTACTGCGCGACATGCTCGAGCGCCAGCAGGAAGAGGAAGAGAACGCCGAAGGTGTGCAGATGATGACCCTGCATGCCTCCAAGGGCCTGGAATTCCCCTACGTGTTCATCATGGGCATGGAAGAGGAAATCCTCCCGCACCGTTCCAGCATCGAGGCCGACACCATCGAGGAGGAACGCCGCCTGGCCTACGTGGGCATCACCCGCGCGCGCCAGACCCTCGCCTTCACTTTCGCCGCCAAGCGCAAGCAGTACGGTGAAATCATCGACTGCACGCCCAGCCGGTTCCTCGACGAACTGCCACCGGAAGACCTGGCCTGGGAAGGCCTGGACGATGCGCCGGTCGAGGTAAAGGCCGCACGCGGCAACAACGCCCTGGCCGATATCCGGGCAATGCTCAAACGCTGATCAACCATTACTCTCTAACTTTGCCGCTATTTGCGGCGACCTTTGTTACATCGAGGAATACCACAGTGGAAGCACTGCATCAGAAGATTCGCGAAGAAGGCATCGTGCTTTCCGATCAGGTTCTCAAAGTCGATGCGTTTCTCAACCACCAGATCGACCCTGCGCTGATGCAGCTGATCGGTGACGAGTTCGCCCGCCTGTTCGCCGACGCGGGCGTGACCAAGATCGTCACCATCGAAGCCTCGGGCATTGCCCCGGCGGTGATGACTGGCCTGAAACTGGGCGTGCCGGTGATCTTCGCTCGCAAGCACCAGTCGCTGACCCTCACCGAGAACCTGCTGACCGCCTCGGTGTATTCCTTCACCAAGCAGACCGAGAACACCGTGGCCATCTCGCCGCGTCACCTGAACAGCAGCGACCGCGTGCTGGTGATCGACGACTTCCTGGCCAACGGCAAGGCGTCGCAGGCACTGATCTCGATCATCAAGCAGGCCGGCGCCACCGTGGCCGGCCTGGGTATCGTGATCGAGAAGTCGTTCCAGGGCGGCCGTGCCGAGCTGGACAGCCAGGGCTATCGCGTTGAGTCCCTGGCCCGGGTGAAGTCGCTGGAAGGTGGTGTGGTTACCTTCATCGAGTAAGCCTGTAGCGGCCCTATCGCCGGCAAGCCAGCTCCCACAGGGAACTCACAGGACCCAAGCCTTGCGCAGTACCTGTGGGAGCTGGCTTGCCGGCGATGGCTGCAAAGCAGCCCCGGCAACTCATCCGGTTGCCGCCAACCCAGCCAGCAGCAACCGCTGGTAAAGGTCTTCCTTCAGCCCCTGCGGCTGGTCCAGCTGCATCCGCGCAAGGTGCCTCGCATAGCCCTCTGGCCCCGGCGCATCCAGCGCTGCCTTGCCCAGCTCCAATAGCTCGCTCAGCTTGAACTTGCTCTTCAACCAGTTCAGTGCCCGCAGCAAATCCCGCTCCTCAGCCGTAAAGTCCGTGCCCAGCGGATACTCCGGGAAAAACCGCGAGTGCCGCGCCCGGATTGCCTCCAGCCGCTGCGGCGTATTGTCGGCAAAGCACGCCTCCAGTTGAAAATCTTTGGCCAGCTTGCCGGCGTCCTTTGCCTGCTCGATCAGCCCCTGCTGGAACCGCGAATCACATACCGCCAGCAACCGCGCAATCACCTCGCTGTCGGTCTGCCCACGCAGGTCGGCAATGCCGTACTCGGTCACAACGATATCGCGCAGGTGCCGGGGGATGGTGCAATGGCCATAGTTCCAGAACAGGTTCGAGGTCACCTCCCCACCCGCCTCACGCCAGCTGCGCAGCAGCAGGATCGAACGCCCACTCTCCAGCGCATGGCCCTGGGCGACGAAGTTGTATTGTCCGCCCACGCCACTGAGTACCCGACCATCCTCCAGCTGGTCGGCCACCCCGGCGCCGAGCAGGGTCATGCCGAATACAGTGTTGATGAAGCGCGCATCACGGCGTTGGCGGCGCTTGAGCTCCTCCTGCCCATACAGCTCGTTGATGAAGCTGATACGCGTCATGGCAAACCGTGCACGTTGCTCCAGCGGCATGTCGCGCAAGCGCTGGTAGAACGCTTGGGGGCCGAGGAAGAAACCGCCATGCAGCACTGCCGCCCCCTGCTCGTCCGCCGGGCGCCGCAACAGGCCCGCTTCGGCCAGCGCCAGCAGGCCGTTGACGAACATCTCGCTGCAGCCGTACAAGCCTTGGGCGAAGGTGTCCACCCCCCCTTCCCGTTCGATCAGCGCTTGCCACGAGCCAGCACCCAGCGCGTCGAGCACGGCACGATAACCAGCGTTGTCACCCTGGCGCGCCAGCAATGCGGCAGCTACCGCATCGCCCATGGCACCAATGCCGATCTGTAGCGTGCCGCCGTCGCGAACCAGGCTGCTGGCGTGCAGGCCAATGCAGTGGTCCTGGGTGTTGACCGGCATGTTCGGCGTGGAGAACAGGCGGCGTTGCTCGGCTGTATCGATCAGCAGGTCGAACGTATCGATGGGTAGCTCGGCGTCACCCGGCATGTAAGGCAGCTCGGCATGCACCTGGCCGAGCATGAGGATGGTCTCGCCGGCGGCGCGACGCTTGGCGATCATTGGCAGCAGGTCGAGGGTGATGTCGGGGTTGCAGGCCAGGCTCAGGTGCACCGGCCTCTCGGGGGTGGCGGCCACCAGCTGCGCGATCAGGTTCAGGCCCTTGGAGTTGATGTCGCGTGCGGCGTGGCTGTAGTTGCTGCTGATGTAGCTCTGCTGGGCCGACGCGCTGTGCAGCAGGCTGCCGGGCTGCATGAAGAACTGCTCGACGCGAACGTTGGATGGCAACGAGTCGTTGCGCAGGTCGGTGAGGTAGGCGAGTTCTTCGTAGTCGGCAAAAACGCGGTCGACAAAGGGTTCGAGAAAGCGCCGTTGCAAACCGTCACCCAGTGGCGGGCGGCCGAGGGACAGGGCCGTGTAGATGGTCAGCTGCCGTTCAGGCAGATCGCGGATGCGAGTGTAAAGCGCATTGACGAAGGCGTTGGGCTTGCCCAGGCCCAGCGGCAGGCCCATGTGGATGTGGGCTGGCAGGCGCGACAGGACTTGCTCGACGGCCTGGTCGATGGAGCAGAGGTGCATCGGGGCCTCCTGAGACATCCATGGGTTCAGGGGTTGGACATGGGCTTAGGTGGGTTGGTTGCCTGTGCCGGCCCGTTTGCGGCTAAAGCCGCTTGTATGGTGATGCTTGAAGGGGTGGTTGGAGCGGCTTTAGCCGCGAAAGGGCCGGTACAGGCACCACAAAAACAAAGCCCGCCATCAATGGCGGGCCTCATGCAATTCAGCTGTTTCTCACAGCCCGGACATCTTCTTGATCGCCCCTTTCAGGTCGTCATCCGAGCAGTCCGCGCAGGTGCCTTTCGGTGGCATGGCGTTGATGCCGGTAATGGCCTTGGCCAGGATGCCGTCCAGGCCGCCCTGGTGGTCGGCGCGTTCCTTCCACGCCGCGGTATCGCCAATCTTCGGTGCGCCGAGCAGGCCGGAGCCATGGCAGGCATTGCAGTGCTTGGCGATGATCTCGTCCGGCGTCTTGGCACCACCGCCACCTGCGGCGGCGGCCACTTCCATGCCCTTGCACTCTTGGCCCTGGACGCACACCTGGCCAACCGGCTCCAGGCGCTTGGCGATGTCATCGTTGGTCGCAGCGGTTGCGCTCATTGCCCAGAGGGCGAATACGGCTGCTGGTACGGCCAGCATCTTCTTGATTTGGTTCACGCGAACACCCTCATGGTGGCTAATCACGCTCGCGGCCACGGATTGGCGAGCGTTGAAAAGTATAGCGGGAACCCAGAGGCCGTGAAACGACCCCACACAGGAAAGGGGTATTGCCGAATCAATGCACTGCGCTGGATCAAAAGTTTGAAGGCGTCGCCGCACTGATCAGCCGCGCCGGCCGGTCGAACGGGTTGCGAAAGCGGTGCGGGCGGGTGCTTTCGAAGTAGTAGCTGTCACCCTCTTCAAGGATGAAGATCTCGTTGCCGACCACCAGCTCAAGGCGGCCTTCAAGCAGGATGCCGGTTTCTTCGCCGTCGTGGGTAAGCATTTCGGCCCCCGTATCGGCACCCGGTGGATACACCTCGGTGAGAAAGGCGATGGCACGGTTGGGGTGCGACTTGCCGACCAGCTTCATGGTCACCGCACCGTCGGAGATGTCGATCAGCTCATGGGCCTTGTAAACGATCTGCGTGGGGCTTTCAGGTTCCAGTTCGACCGAAAAGAACTCGACCATGGACATGGGAATGCCGCTCAGCACCTTGCGCAGCGAGCTGATCGACGGGCTCACGCTGTTCTTCTCGATCATCGAGATGGTGCTGTTGGTCACGCCGGCACGCTTGGCGAGTTCACGCTGGGACAGGCCCTTGAGCTTGCGGATGGCTTGCAGTCGTTCGCCGACGTCCAAAGCTGGAGCCTCCTGAAACGGTGGAAAGGGGGGTGGATGTGAACGATATCATGGCAATGCCGTTCAGTATTTACAACACACCGCCCCTCAACCTGTCCGCTTCAGCGTGTCATTCGCCGACGTAGTCCCGAGGTACCCGCTTCAGGTTGCAGAAAATCTGGTACGGAATGGTACCCGCGTGCGCCGCCACTTCACTGGCCAGCACATGCTTGCCCCACAGTTCGACCGGACTGCCTACGGTGGCTTCCGGCACATCGGTCAGGTCGATACTGAGCATGTCCATCGACACTCGGCCGATCAGTTGGGCGCGCTTGCCGGCGACCAGTACCGGGGTACCGTTGGGCGCCTGGCGTGGGTAGCCATCGGCATAGCCCATGGCGACCACGCCAACGCGGGTTGGCCTTGGGCTGACGAACTTGGCGCCATAGCCCACCGGCTCGCCGGCAGGCAGCTCGCGCACGCTGATCACCCGCGATTGCAGGGTCATCACCGGTTGCAAGCGCTCGGCCTCGGCCTGGGCCACTTCGAACGGAGTGGCGCCGTACAGCATCAGGCCCGGGCGCACCCAGTCGCTGGGGGCCTGCGGCCAGCCCAGCACACCGGGAGAGTTGCGCAGGCTGCACTCGGCGGCCAGGCCCTGGCGAGCGGCCTCGAACACGGCAATCTGCTGGGCGGTAGCGTCGGCCTCCAGTTCGTCGGCGCGAGCGAAGTGGCTCATCAGCACGATGCGCGCGACCTTGCCGCTGGCCAGCAGGCGCTGGTAGGCCTCGTGGTAATCCTTGGGGTGCAGGCCGACGCGGTGCATGCCGCTGTCGAGCTTGAGCCAGACGGTGAGCGGCTTGTGCAGCTGGGTCTTTTCGATCGCTTCCAGTTGCCACAGCGAGTGCACCACGCACCACAGGTCGTGCTCGGCGATCAGGGCCAGTTCGCTGGCTTCGAAGAAGCCTTCCAGCAGCAGTACCGGGGCCTTGATACCGGCGGCGCGCAGCTCCAACGCTTCTTCGATGCAGGCCACGGCAAAGCCGTCGGCTTCGGCCTCCAGGGCCAGGGCGCAGCGCACGGCGCCGTGACCGTAGGCGTCGGCCTTGATCACGGCGAGGGCTTTGGCACCGGTCAGTTCACGGGCCAGACGGTAGTTGTGGCGCAGGGCCTGAAGGTCGATCAGAGCGCGGGCGGGACGCATGGCGGCTGCCTTATGGTGGTTCACAGGTTGAAAACGGTGTTGGGGTCTTCGCGGCTAAAGTCGCCCCCACAGGGGACCGCACAATGCCCAAGCACATGCGATCCCTGTGGGAGCGGCTTTAGCCGCGAAGAGGCCGGTGCAGGCTATTACTGCTGGTGAGCCGGCGCAGTCTGCCCGTGCTTGGCCACTTCCGGGCTGTTGCCATAACGGGAAATGTCCAGGCCTTCGGCACTGATCTGCGGCTTCTTGCGCGCAATCAGGTCGGCCAGCAGGCGACCGGAGCCGCACGCCATGGTCCAGCCCAAAGTACCGTGACCGGTGTTCAGGAACAGGTTGCGGAACGCCGTGGCACCAACGATCGGCGTGCCGTCCGGGGTAGCCGGGCGCAGGCCGGTCCAGAAGCTGGCCTGGCTCAGGTCACCGCCGCGAGGATAAAGGTCGTTGACGATCATCTCCAGCGTTTCGCGCCGACGCGGGTTCAGCGACAGGTCAAAACCGGCGATTTCAGCCATGCCGCCGACGCGGATGCGGTTGTCGAAACGGGTGATGGCGACCTTGTAGGTCTCGTCGAGAATGGTCGAGGTCGGGGCCATGTCGCCGTTGGTGATCGGCACGGTCAGCGAGTACCCCTTCAGCGGGTACACCGGGGCCTTGATGCCCAGCGGCTTGAGCATCTGCGGCGAGTAGCTGCCCAGCGCCAGCACGTAACGGTCGGCGGTTTCCAGCTTGCCATCGATCCACACGCCATTGATGCGGTCACCCGCAAAGTCCAAGCGCTGGATGTCCTGACCGAAACGGAACTCCACACCCAGCTTCACGGCCATTTCGGCAAGCTTGGTGGTGAACAGCTGGCAGTCGCCAGTCTGGTCGTTGGGCAGGCGCAGGGCGCCGGCCAGGATGTCCTTGACGCCAGCCAGGGCCGGCTCGACGCGGACAATGCCGTCGCGGTCGAGCAGCTCGTAAGGCACGCCGGACTGTTCCAGCACGGCAATGTCCTTGGCTGCGGCATCTACCTGGGCTTGAGTACGGAACAGCTGGGTAGTCCCCAGGCTGCGGTTTTCGTAGGCAATACCGGTTTCGGCGCGCAGCTCGTCGAGGCAGTCACGGCTGTACTCGGACAGTCGCACCATGCGCTCCTTGTTCACCGCGTAACGGCTGGCGGTGCAGTTGCGCAGCATCTGTGCCATCCACAGGTACTGGTCGACGTCGCCGGTGAGCTTGATGGCCAGAGGCGCGTGGCGTTCCAGCAACCATTTGATGGCCTTCAGCGGCACGCCTGGGGCGGCCCAGGGCGAGGCATAGCCGGGCGAGATCTGGCCTGCGTTGGCAAAGCTGGTTTCCATGGCCACCGCCGGCTGGCGATCGACCACCGTCACTTCGAAACCTTGCCGGGCCAGATAGTAGGCACTGGCGGTTCCGATCACACCGCTACCAAGTACCAGAACTCGCATCGTTTTATCCCTCGCACGCGGCGCGCCGCAGACTTTTATTGAAATGGCATGAATGCGCGCAGTATAGGAATTTGAACGCAGTGCAATTCACTATATAAAAGCCTATTATTGGCGAGAATTCTCGGCAAAATCGCCTTTCACGGAGGGGCATCCCCTATGAGAACCCAGCACCAGAGCAAGCGTGAACTGGACAAGATCGACCGTAACATCCTGCGTATCCTGCAGAATGACGGGCGTATTTCCTTCACCGAACTGGGCGAGAAAGTCGGGCTTTCCACCACCCCTTGCACCGAGCGGGTCCGCCGCCTGGAGCGCGAGGGCATCATCATGGGCTACAACGCCCGCCTGAACCCGCAGCACCTCAAGGGCAGCCTGCTGGTGTTCGTGGAAATCAGCCTGGACTACAAATCGGGCGACACCTTCGAGGAGTTCCGCCGCGCTGTTCTGAAGCTGCCCCACGTGCTGGAATGCCACCTGGTTTCAGGCGACTTCGATTACCTGGTGAAGGCGCGTATTTCCGAGATGGCCTCGTACCGCAAGCTGCTCGGCGACATCCTGCTGAAGCTGCCGCACGTGCGCGAATCGAAGAGCTACATCGTGATGGAAGAGGTGAAGGAGAGCCTTTGCCTGCCGATCCCGGACTGAGTCAGACCAGCACCTGGCGGGTGGTGGCAATGAACTGGTGGACCAGCTGCTCGGCAGCGGGTTCGATCATCTGTTCAGGGCCACGGCCACGCGGGCAGGCCAGCCGCGGGGTGGTGCCGAACAGGCGGCAGATCATCGGGCGTTCTTCATACACCGTGCAGCCGTTGGGGCCCAGGTGCACACAGTCCAGGCGCTCCAGGGCGGCGTCCTGCTCGGCCTGGGACTTGCGCGGCAGACGGGCCATTTCTTCCGCCGAAGTTGTGACCGGGCCGCAGCAGTCGTGGCAGCCGGGCTCGCACTCGAAGGAAGGGATGAGTTCGCGCAGGAAGTGGATCTTGTGGCGGTTGCAGGACATGGCAAGGTACAAGTTTGAGAGCTGAGGTTGGATTATAGGGCCAATCGCCGGCAAGCCGGCTCCCACAGGTACACCGCCGGTCTCAAGTGCCACGCGGACCCTGTGGGAGCTGGCTTGCCGGCGATGAGGCCGGTTGCCCCTCCCCAAAGCCCCGGCTTATCCTCCTCCCCCTCAGCCCACCAGCCTCAGGACCTGCCCAATGATCCACAGCGCGCAGCATGCCGCCTCCTATTACGCCGCCAGCAGCGCGCCACACCCCGACCACTCCTTCCTGCAAGGCGAGCACAGCGCCGACGTGTGCATCGTAGGCGGCGGTTACTCCGGCCTGAACACCGCCATCGAACTGGCCGAGCGCGGCTTCTCGGTCATCCTGCTGGAGGCGCGCAAGCTCGCTTGGGGCGCCAGCGGGCGCAATGGTGGGCAACTGATCCGTGGCGTCGGCCACGGCCTGGAACAGTTCCTCCCGGTCATCGGCGAGGAAGGCGTGCGCAGCCTTAAACTGATGGGCCTGGAAGCCGTGCAGATCGTCCGCGAGCGGGTCGAAAGGCATGCCATCGCCTGCGACCTCACCTGGGGTTACTGCGACCTGGCCAACAAACCCGCCGAACTGCTGGGCTTTGCGGAGGATGCCGAAGAACTGCGCGGCCTCGGCTACGCACATGAACTGCGCCTGGTCGGCAAGGACGATATCCACAGCGTGGTCGGCGCCGACTGCTATGTCGGCGGGCTGGTCGACATGGGCTCCGGGCACCTGCACCCGCTCAACCTGGCTCTGGGTGAGGCTGCCGTGGCCAGCCGCCTGGGCGTGAAGCTGTTCGAGCAGTCCGAGGTCACACGCATCGACTACGGCCCGGAATTACAGGTGCACACCGCCCAGGGCCGGGTACGTGCCAAGACCCTGGTGCTGTGCTGCAACGCCTACCACAACGACCTCAACCGCGAACTGGGCGGCAAAGTGCTGCCAGCCGGCAGCTACATCATCGCCACCGAGCCGCTGGGCGAGGAGCGTGCCCATTCACTGCTGCCGCAGAACATGGCGGTGTGTGACCAGCGCGTGGCACTGGACTATTACCGCCTGTCCGCCGACCAGCGCCTGTTGTTCGGCGGTGCCTGCCACTATTCAGGCCGCGACCCGAAGGACATCGCTGCCTACATGCGGCCAAAGATGCTCAAGGTTTTCCCGCAACTGGCCGACGTGCGCATCGACTACCAGTGGGGCGGCATGATCGGCATCGGTGCCAACCGCCTGCCGCAGGTTGGCCGCCTGGCCAGCCAGCCGAACGTGTATTACGCCCAGGCATACTCCGGCCATGGGCTCAACGCCACCCACCTGGCTGCGCGTCTGCTCGGCGAAGCCATCAGCGGCCAGGAAAGCGGGCGGTTCGACCTGTTTGCCAAGGTGCCGCACATCACCTTCCCCGGCGGCAAGCACCTGCGCTCGCCGCTGCTGGCGCTGGGGATGCTGTGGCATCGCCTGAAGGAGCTGATCTGAAAGCTGCGCACTGCCCCTTGTGGGAGCGGCCTTGCGTCGCGAAAGGGCTGCGAAGCAGCCCCGGCAATTTATGCAGCGATGCAAATATCCTGGGGCCGCTGTGCGGCCCTTTCGCGACACAAGGCCACTCCCACAACGATCGCATCAATCTTTCCAGAAGGGCTTACGCCCCTCGGTCCGGGCCTGCTCCCAGCTCAGCCCGATATCGCGCAACTCGTCATCGGTCAACTGCAGCAGCGCCCTGCGGGTGTGCCAGCGATGCAGCATCAGCCCCCAACGCCCCAAACCTTCCGGCGCGTTGAACACCTTTGCTTGCTGCCCGGCTTCCAGTTCCTTGGCCAACAGTTGCAAGCGCACATCGCTCATGCCACCCATCACCGCATCCTCTCGTTCAGTTGATACCGTGAAGAAAGCATGCGCTTCGGCATTACCCGCAATACAGATCCAATACAGCCTTATTATTCCCATACAGAATTGGCCGCAGGCCTACTGAATGCTGTATTTTCGGCGCAACTGTACTGGTCGCCACGCTATTGCAGCGAAGGAGTATGCCGTGACCCTTTACCTGAACCTTGCCGAACTGCTCGGTGCGCGCATTGAACAGGGCCTCTACCGCCCCGGCCAGCGCCTGCCGTCAGTGCGCGCCCTGAGCGTCGAGCACGGGGTCAGCCTGAGCACCGTGCAGCAGGCCTACCGCATGCTGGAAGACAGCGGCATGGTCTCGCCCAGGCCCAAGTCCGGCTACTTCGTCAACGACCACCGTCACCTGCCGGCCCTGCCCGCCGTCAGCCGCCCGGCCCAGCGCCCGGTGGACATCTCGCAATGGGAGCAGGTGCTGGAACTGGTGCGCAGCACCCCACGCCAAGGAGTGATCCAGCTAGGCCGCGGTATGCCCGACATCGACAGCCCCACCCTCAAGCCACTGCTGCGCAGCCTCGCCCAGCTGAGCAGGCGGCAGGACATGCCCGGCCTGTACTACGACAACATCCACGGCAACCTGGCCCTGCGCGAACAGGTGGCCCGGCTGATGCTCGACTCCGGCTGCCGCCTGGGCCCGGGCGACCTGGTGATAACCACCGGCTGCCATGAGGCGCTGTCATGCAGCATCCGCGCGGTATGCGAACCGGGCGATATCGTCGCTGTCGACTCCCCCAGCTTCCACGGCGCCATGCAGACCCTCAAGGGCCTGGGCATGAAAGCCCTGGAAATCCCCACCGACCCGGTCACCGGCATCAGCCTCGAGGCGCTGGAACTGGCCCTGGAGCAGTGGCCGATCAAGCTCATCCAGATCACCCCCAGCTGCAACAACCCGCTCGGCTACATCATGCCCGAGGCCCGCAAGAAGGCCCTGCTGAGCCTGGCCCAGCGCTACGACGTGGCGATACTCGAAGATGATGTATACGGCGACCTGGCCTACACCTACCCGCGCCCACGCACTCTCAAGTCGTTTGACGACGACGGCCGCGTGCTGCTTTGCAGTTCGTTCTCCAAGACCCTCGCCCCCGGCCTGCGAATAGGCTGGGTCGCGCCCGGTCGTTATCTGGAGCGGGTGCTGCACATGAAGTACATCAGTACCGGCAGCACGGCCAGTCAGCCGCAGTTGGCCATTGCCGACTTCATCGCCGGCGGGCACTACCAACCCCACGTGCGGCGCATGCGCAACCAGTACCAGCGTGGCCGCGACCTGATGAGCGACTGGGTGACTCGCTACTTCCCGGCGGGCACCCGGGTCAGCCGGCCGCAAGGTGGCTTCATGCTATGGGTGGAATTACCTGAACATTTCGATACGCTGCGCCTGAACCGGGCTTTACTGGAGCAGGACGTGCAGGTTGCCGTGGGCAGCATCTTCTCGGCGTCGGGCAAGTTCCGCCACTGCCTACGCATGAACTTCGCCGCGCGGCCGACGCCGCAGATCGAAGTCGCCGTGCGCAAGGTGGGTGAAACCGCCCTTCGTCTACTGGATGAAGAAACCGCCGGCGCGTAACTTTGCGCTGCCCGCCACGGTCCAACCTATCAAGCCTTTGCTGCACAGGACGATCTACCCTTGAGACTCCAGCGAGCTCTGCCTCTGCTGCTGGTGCTACTGCTCGGCCTTGCCGGCTGTGCCAGCGTCGGCACGCCCCGCGAAACCAGCCAGGCGCTACCCGCCAAAGACTCGGCCTTCGGCCGCTCGGTACTGCGCCAGGCCGCGCCCTATGGTGGCCGCTCGGGCTTTCGCCTGCTGCCCAACAGCAACGAGGCGTTCCGCGCCCGCGCCGAACTGATCCGCAACGCCCAAGCGAGCATCGATCTGCAGTACTACATCGTCCACGATGGCCTCAGCACCCGCGCCCTGGTGCATGAACTGCTGCGCGCCGCCGACCGGGGCGTGCGCGTGCGCATTCTGCTCGACGACACCACCAGCGACGGCCTGGACGTCATCATGGGCACTCTCGATGCCCACCCGAACATTCAGATACGTGTGTTCAACCCGCTGCACCTGGGCCGCAGCACCGGCGTGACGCGTGCGGTTGGCCGCCTCTTCAACCTGTCGCGTCAGCATCGGCGCATGCACAACAAGCTGTTCCTGGTGGACAACAGCATGGCCATCGTCGGCGGGCGCAACCTGGGCGATGAGTATTTCGATGCCGAACCCAACCTCAACTTCACCGACATCGACTTGCTGGGCGTCGGCCCGGTGGCCGAACAGCTTGGTCACAGCTTCGACCAATACTGGAACAGCGCCCTGAGCCGGCCGATTACCGACTTCCTCTGGCGCGACCCGGACGCCAGCGACCTGCGCGCCAGCCGCCACCGCCTGGAAGTCTCGCTGGCCGAAGCCAGGACCCAGCGCAAAGCCCTGTATGACCGCTTGATGGCCTACCAGTCGCAGCCACGCCTGGATGTGTGGCGCAACGAGCTGATCTGGGCCCATGCCCAGGCGCTGTGGGATGCGCCAAGCAAAGTGCTGGCCGATGACGAACCGGACCCGCAACTACTGCTGACTCAGCAACTGGCCCCTGACTTGAGCAAGGTACAACACGAACTGATCCTGGTATCTGCGTACTTCGTACCCGGCGAGTCCGGCCTGCTGTACCTGACCCACAGCGCCGACGCGGGCATCTCGGTCAAGCTGTTGACCAACTCGCTTGAGGCTACCGACGTGCCGGCAGTGCATGGCGGCTATGCGCCGTATCGGCGGGCGCTGCTGGAGCATGGCGTGCAACTGTACGAGCTGCGTCGCCAACCCGGCGACCCCAGCGCCCGGCACAGCTTGAGCTTCCACGGCAGCTCGGACTCGAGCTTGCACAGCAAGGCGATCGTGTTCGACCGGCGCAAGACCTTCATCGGCTCGTTCAACTTCGACCCGCGTTCGGTATTGTGGAATACCGAGGTCGGGGTGCTCGTGGACAGTCCGGAGCTGGCTGAGTACACCCGCGCGCTGGCGGTACAGGGCATGGCCCCGGCCTTGAGCTACCAACCGACGCTGGTGGGGAACCAGATGGTATGGGTGACAGAGGAAAATGGCAGGCGGCGCATGCTCACGTCCGAACCGGGCGGGATGTGGCGGCGGTTCAATGCCTGGATCAGCAAGGCGGTTGGCCTGGAGAAGATGTTGTAGCGGCGATTGCTGGGGGCGCTCTGCGCCCCTTTCGCGACACAAGGCCGCTCCCACAAAGGTGCAGCGTACGCCGATCAAATGTGGGAGATTCTATGGTTGTGGGCAATGCTTTTTGCCCCCTTTGCTCATGTATTCGCCTTGAGTCTTCATCAAGGCGAATGCAATTCTGG
>NZ_JADLJS010000057.1 GCF_015680405.1 Pseudomonas pudica | reverse complement strand
CGCACCCCCCACGCACCCAGCACCCCCAGGCCCGCCACCCCCCCCCCCCCCCACCCCCCCCCCCCCCCCCCCCCCCCCCCCCCCCCCCCCCCCCCCCCCCCCCCCCCCCCCCCCCCCACAGGGTTCAGTGCTGGGTTTCGGTCTTGTGTTCAGGCTCGCGGATCTTGTACCAGGCCACATACAGGGCCGGCAGGAACAGCAGCGTCAGCAGGGTCGCCACGATGATCCCGCCAATCATGGCGTAGGCCATCGGCCCCCAGAACACCTCGCGGGCAATCGGGATCATGCCCAGGCTCGCCGCCGCCGCAGTCAGCAGAATCGGCCGGCGCCGATGGTTGGTGGCCTCTACCACCGCATCCCACGGCGACAAGCCCTGGGCTTCGAACTCGTCGATCTGGGTCACCAGGATCACCGAGTTACGAATGATGATGCCCGCCAGCGCGAGAATGCCGAGAATCGCCACGAAGCCCATGGGCGTACCTGTGGGCACCAGCGCGATGATCACGCCAATCAGCCCCAGCGGCGCCACGCTGACCACCAGGAACAGCTTCTGCACGCTGTGCAGCTGGATCATCAGGAACGTCGCCATCAGGAACAGCATCAGCGGGATGACCTTGCGGATCGGCCCCTGCGCCTTGGCGCTTTCTTCCACCGTACCGCCGGTGGCCACTTCGAAGCCCACCGGCAACTTGCTGGCGAACTCGTCGATCTTCGGCTTCAACTGGGCCACCAGGTCGGTTGGCTGGATGTCGCCGTTGACCGAGGCCTTGATGGTGATGGTCGGCTTGCGGTCACGGCGCCATACCAGCGGCTGCTCCAGCTCGTAGCGCACGGTGGCGAACGCCAGCAGCGGGATCGAGGTGCCGTTGGGTGTCAGGATCTGCAGGTTCTGCAGCGTATCGGGCGAGCCACGCTCGCTATCCTCGGCACGGGCGACCACGTCGACCAGGTAGATGTTGTCGTTGACCTGGGTGATCTGCACACCGCTGACGATGCTGTTCATCACATTGGCCACATCCTCCGACGACAGGCCCAGCTGGCGCGCCTTGTCCTGGGCGATTTCCACGCGCAACACCTTACCCGGCTCGTTCCAGTCGTAGATCATCTCGCCAATGTGCTCGTTCTGGTCGAGCAAGGTGGCCAGCTCGATGGCATGTTTGCGCACCTCGTCGATATTGGCGCCGCTGACCCGATACTGGATCGGCCGGCCCACCGGTGGGCCCATTTCCAGCGATTGCACGTTGGTGCCGACGCCAACGAACTCTTCATGCAGGATCTTCTGCAGGCGGTCCATCATGGCCTGGCGTTCCTCGAAGCCCTTGCTGACGATCACCAGCTGCGCGTAGTACGGGTTCTGCAACTGCTGGTCGAGGGGCAGGTAGAAGCGGATCGCGCCCTGGCCGATGTAGGTACTCCAGTGCACCAGGTCCGGGTCGTCCTTGATCCGCGCCTCGAAGCGGTCGACCACCTTGCGCGTCTCCTCGATCGAGGCGTTCTGCGGCAGGTTGAGGTCGACGAGGATTTCCGGGCGGTCCGAGGACGGGAAGAACTGGTTCTGCACGAAGCGCTCGCAGAAGATCGCCAGGGCGAACAGCACCACGGTGCCGATGATGGTCAGCCAGCGGTTGCGCATGCACCACAACAAACCATGTTCGAAGGCCCGGCCGACACGGCCCGGCTCGGCCTCATGGGGCTTGAGCTTGGCGCTGCTGAGAATGTGCACACCTAGCACCGGGGCGAAAAACACCGCCACAACCCACGACACCATCAGTGCCACGGCAATTACCGCAAACAGCGTGTAAGTGTACTCACCCGCCGAACTGGCATTGAGGCCGATCGGCACGAAACCGGCCACCGTCACCAAGGTGCCGGTGAGCATGGGGAAGGCTGTGGAGGTATAGGCAAAAGTCGCCGCCTGCTCCTTGCTTTCGCCCATTTCCAGCCGGGTGACCATTACCTCCACGGTGATCATCGCATCGTCCACCAGCAGGCCCAGGGCGATGATCAGCGCGCCCAGCGAAATCCGCTGCATGGTGATACCGCTGTATTCCATGAACACGAACACCATGGCCAGCACCAGCGGGATCGAACAGGCCACCACCAGCCCGGCACGCACGCCGAGGCTGACGAAGCTCACCGCCAGCACGATCACCACCGCCTCGAACAGCGCACTGGTGAAGCCGCCCACCGCTTGCTTGACCACCACGGCCTGGTCGGAAACAGTGTGCACCCCGACGCCCACCGGCAAGTCTTCGATCACCTTGTCCATGCGCTTTTTCAGCGCCGCGCCGAACACCTGGATATTGCCGCCGGCCTTCATGCCGATGGCCAGGCCCAACGCCGTCTGGCCGTTGTAGCGGAACATCGGCGAAGGAGGGTCGACGTAGCCGCGCTCGATATCGGCGATATCGGCCAGGCGGAAGAAGCGGTCGTTGATCTTCAGGTTGACGGTTTGCAGGTCCTTTTCCGAGGTGAACTGCCCGGAGGTACGCACCGAGATACGTTCCGGCCCGGCCTCGATCACACCGGCAGGGGTCACGGCGTTTTGCGATTGCAGGGCCTGCATGACCTGGCGCTGATCGATGCCCAAGGCTGCCAGCTTGCGGGTGGAGAAGTTCAGGTACAGCACTTCGTCCTGGGTACCGATCAGCTCGATCTTGCCGATGTTGGGCACATCGCGCACTTCGGCCCGCGCCTGTTCCACGTAGTCGCGCAGCTGGCGCAGGGTCAGGCCGTCGGCGGTGAAGGCGTAGATCGAACCGAACACATCGCCGAATTCATCGTTGAACCCTGGCCCCTGGATGCCCGCAGGGAATTCACCGCGAATGTCCTGGATCTTCTTGCGCACCTGGTACCAGATTTCCGGGATGTCCTTGGCCTTGGTGGTGTCGCGCAGGTACACGTAGACCGTGGATTCGCCGGGGCGGGTGTAGCTTTTGGTGTAGTCGAGGGAGTCGAGTTCCTCTAGCTTTTTCTCGATACGGTCGGTGACCTGGTACAGGGTTTCGTCCTGGGTCGCGCCGGGCCAGCGGGTCTGGATGACCATGGTCTTGATGGTGAAGGACGGGTCTTCCTCACGGCCCAGGTTGAAGTAGGAGAAGATCCCCATCAGCAGGCCAACGAACATCAGGTACCAGACGAACGATTGATGCTTGAGTGCC
Organism: Pseudomonas pudica; assembly: GCF_015680405.1. Lineage (GTDB taxonomy): Bacteria > Pseudomonadota > Gammaproteobacteria > Pseudomonadales > Pseudomonadaceae > Aquipseudomonas > Aquipseudomonas pudica. Next base: position 21,610 of record NZ_JADLJS010000057.1, on the reverse strand, counting down.
CAGTCGGACAGGTTGAAGCTTCCTTTCATTGCGCATCCTCGTCGAAGGTGACCTTCTGGCCAGGCTTGAGGCTGTTCACGCCCGCTGTCACCACCCGCTCGCCGGGCTGTACGCCCGAAGTCAGGACGATGCTGTCGGCGGTGCGGCCGATCAGGGCCACGTCACGAGTGGCCACGGTCTTCTGCTGCGTATCGATCACCCATACCTGGGTCTTGCCGTCGCGCTCGAGCAAGGCACTCAAAGGCAGTTCGCTGCGTGGCGATACCTCCGAACTCAGGGTCACGCTGATGGCGGTGCCCAGGTGGAAGGCCGCCGGGGTGCTGGCCAGGGTCAGGCGAGCGCGGCGGGTGCGAGTGGTGGCGTCGGCTTGGGGTTCCAGTTCCCGCAGGCTGGCGGTGGTGTTGATGGTCGGGTCCAGCTGCGAAGCAACGGTGAAGGTCAGGCCTTTGCTCAACTGCTCGGCCAGGCCGATCGGCAGGTCGATCACTGCTTCCTTCACATCCGGCCTGGCCAGGGTTACCACGGCCTGGCCGGCGGTGACGGTTTGCCCGGCTTCGGCCTGCCAGGCAGTGATTACCGCAGCGTGGTCGGTGCGCAGGGTACTGTAGTCGAGCTGGTCACGCGCCTGGCTGAGCGCGGAGCGCGCCTGCTCCAACGCCGCGCTGGTGGTTTTCAGGTTGGTCTGGGCGATATCCAGCTGGGCCTGGGCGCCTACGCCACGGTCGTAAAGCTGTTGCTGGCGGCGGGCATCGGCCTGGGCGTTGATCCACTGCGCCTGCACCTTGGCCAGATCGCCTTCGGCGGCGCGCAACTGGTTCTGCTGGTCGGTCGGGTCGAGGGTGGCCAGGATGTCACCCGGTTTCACCTGAGCGCCCACATCCAGCCAGCGCCGAGCAATACGCCCGGAAACCCGGAAGCCCAAGGTGCTTTCGAAACGCGCCTGGATACTGCCGGCGAAACGGCCCAACTGCGACTGCACCTGGGGTTCGACCTTGACCGACAGCACCGGCCGAATCGGCTCTGGTGCTTCGTCCTCGCTACTGCAACCGGCCAGCAGCACGCCGGCCGACAGGATCATCAGCAGGCGATTCATAGCTCCCCCCCTTGGGCGCTGGCATCTACCTTCTGCACCTGCATGCCGGGGTGCAGCAACTGCCCGCCATTGACCACCACGGTTTCGCCGCCTTTCAGGCCACTGGCGACCACGATCCTGCCGGTGAGATAACGGCTGACCTCGACCTTGCGCAGCTCTACCTTGTCACCCTCGCCCACTACCCAGACGGCGGGTTCATGCAGGGCCTTGGTCAGTGCCGACCATGGCAGCTCGATGCTTGGCCGCCCCTGTGCATTGGTGGTGGCCGTCACCGGTGCACCCAGTTGCATCCCTGGCGGTACATCCCGCAATCCGACCTTGACCTGTACCGTGCCGCTTTGCGCAGACACTGTTGGGGTGATTTCGCGCACGAAGCCACGGGCCTGGACCTTGGGGTCGTCCAGCAGGCTGACGATCACGCCGGCATCGCTGGCTGGAGCCACCAGCAGCGATTCGTAGACATTGAACACAGCATCACGGTCGCCATCGGTGGCGAGGCTGAAGATTGGCATGGTCGCCTGCACCACCTGGCCGACCTCGGCCTGGCGCTCGGTGATGACCCCATCGGCCTCGGAGACCAGCGCGGTATAGCTCAGTTGTTCGTTGGCGTTGGCCAATTGCGCCTGTGCGGCCTTGAGCGCGCTCTGGTTGCTACGCAGCGCGGCTTCGGCGGAATCGTATTCGCTCTGGCTGGTGTAGCCCTTGGGCAACAGCTTCTGCTGGCGAACGAAGGCAGCGCTGGTCTGGGTGACCCGCGCCTGCGCGGCGAATACCTCGGCCTTGGCCGAGTCGACATTGTTCTGCAGGTCTTTCGGGTCCAGCCGCGCCAGCACTTGGTTGGCCTTTACGTGGTCACCGACATCGACACTGCGCGAAATGATCTTGCCGCCCACACGGAACGACAGGTCGGTCTGCACCCGCGCCTGTACATCGCCGGTCAAGGTGACCCTGGCCGCGAAGTCGGTGGGTGATACCTGTTGCACGCCTACGCGAGGCAGTGTTTCGGTGGTTTCTTCCTTACTACAGCCCGACAGCAGGGACACAAGCCCCAGGCAGACGACCAACAGCGGACGCATCAACGTCATGCAGGCTCCTTGCTTGCGCGCAAATGATTCGTGGGATGCGACTGTTAGCGTAGATCAGGGTTCGATAAACGGCACTGACCGCGATCAAGCTGGCATTTTCGGCGCCTGCGCGAGCCTCTTCGCGGGTAAACCCGCTCCCACAGGGCATGCGCAAGCCCTGAAGGCTGCACAGTCCCTTGTGGGAGCGGGTTTACCCGCGAAAGGGCCGGTACAGGTCAGAGCTGAACTGAAGCCTTGTTCAGCCCCAGTTCGATGTCATCGATCAGTGCTTTGGCAAAGCCGCTGAGAATTCTCGCGGCACTACCGGCCAGCCGGTCATTTTCCATCTCGGCTTCGGTCGTCAGGTGATTGATGCACCCGAGCATTACGGAGAGTTCGGAGAAGGCATGGTTGAAGGGAATATCTCCTATATCTGGACAAGGAGTTGCCACCTTCATCTTTCTCACGGATCAGGGCGGCAACCGTACGCGAGGTGAGAAACCGCGGATATAGGAACGCAGCCAGACGTAAGTCTGCCCGCGCACGGTTGCCATGACGAAAGCACTATATCGTTGGGTTCTCACACCCAGTCCCAAGTACGTTATCCCTGAGGCATTTCCCCAGCAACAGAGCAGCTTCCACACGGCTCGTAGGATAATTCCCAAGCCGATCCAACTGAAGCCTTTGGTTTGAGTTGATGAAAAGTCGTACGCCTCGAGGGCCTCTTCGCGGGTGAACCCGCTCCCACAGGGTTATGTGCAGCCTTCAGGACCTGTGCGATACCCGCGAAAGGGCCGGTACTGCCATCCGCAAACCTCTGCCATATCCAGAAACCATGATCTACACAGCCCCCGCATCTCAGCCACTACCTTTGAAAAGTCACCTGCTTTTCAAGGAAGAAGCCAATGTCGCGAGCCCAGTCTCACCTGCTTCGCCGTGGTCGCTATTCAGAACTTGGCCGGCTCTATCTGCTGACCACCGTCACCCACCAGCGCAAGCCGCTGTTCCATGATTTCCAACATGCCCGGCTGGTCATTCACCAACTGCGACAATCAGACCAGGAACATGCCTGCCGATCATTGGCCTGGGTGCTGATGCCGGACCATCTGCATTGGCTGATCGAGTTGAAAGGTTCGACGTTGGGCACCTTGATGCGCAGGTTCAAGTCCAGGTCCAGTCTGGTTTTGCATCAGGCGGGGGTTGAGCATGATCCGGTATGGCAGTCTGGGTATCAGGACCGGGCACTGCGGCGGGAGGAGAGCATGGTACATGTTGCCAGATACATTGTTGCCAACCCCTTGCGGGCTGGCCTGGTCAGAAGTGTCAGGGACTATCCACATTGGGATGCAGTCTGGCTTTGAATCTGTGCTGGGGCCTTCGCGGGTAAACCCGCTCCCACAGGGATTAACACAGGCCCGAGGCAGTGATATTCCTGTGGGAGCGGGTTCACCCGCGAAGAGGCCGGATCAGACCGACGCAGCCACCTGCGCCGGGCGCTTGACCTGTGGCTGCGAAGCATTCGCCGCAGCGCCCTCTTCGATCGCCTGCTGAATCGCCTTGCGACGACGCTCTTCGGCCTGGCGACTGAAGTACCAGACGAAGAAGGTCACCAGCGACACCGACAGCAGGATCAGGCTTGCCACGGCGTTGATCTCCGGTTTCACGCCCAGGCGCACTGCCGAGAACACTTCCATCGGCAAGGTGGTAGAACCAGGGCCTGACACGAAGCTGGCCAGCACCAGGTCATCCAGCGACAGGGCGAACGACATCATGCCGCCCGCCGCCAGCGACGGCGCGATCATCGGGATGGTGATCAGGAAGAACACCTTCCACGGCTTGGCACCCAGGTCCATCGCCGCTTCCTCGATCGACAGGTCCAGCTCACGCAGGCGTGCCGACACCACCACCGCCACATACGCCGCACAGAACGTGGTGTGGGCGATCCAGATGGTGACGATGCCGCGCTCCTGCGGCCAGCCGATCATCTGCGCCATGGCCACGAACAGCAGCAACAGCGACAGACCGGTGATCACCTCGGGCATCACCAGCGGCGCGGTGACCAGGCCACCGAACAGCGTGCGGCCCTTGAAGCGGGTGACCCGGGTCAACACGAACGCCGCCAGGGTACCCAGCGCCACCGCCGCCACCGCCGTGTAGCAGGCGATTTCCAGCGAACGCATCACCGAACCCATAAGCTGGGTGTTGTCGAGCAAGCCGACGTACCACTTCACCGACCAGCCGCCCCATACCGTCACCAGCTTGGAGGCGTTAAACGAGTAGATCACCAGGATCAGCATCGGCAGGTAAATGAACAGCAAGCCGAGCACAAGCATCAGCTTGGAGAAACTGAAGCGCTTCATGCCCTGCCCTCCATTTCTTTGGCCTGGCTGCGGTTGAACAGCAGGATCGGCACGATCAGGATCGCCAGCATCACCACCGCCAGTGCAGAGGCCACCGGCCAGTCACGGTTGTTGAAGAACTCTTGCCACAGCACCTTGCCGATCATCAGGGTTTCCGGGCCGCCGAGCAGTTCAGGGATCACGAACTCACCCACCACCGGGATGAACACCAGCATGCAGCCGGCGATGATGCCGTTTTTCGACAGCGGCACGGTGATCTTCCAGAAGCTGTTGAAGGTGCTCGAACCCAGGTCCGAAGCGGCCTCGAGCAGGCTCGGGTCGTGCTTCACCAGGTTGGCGAACAGCGGCAGGATCATGAACGGCAGGTATGAATAGACCACACCGATGTACACCGCCAGGTTGGTGTTGAGGATCTGCAGCGGCTGGTCGATCAACCCGGTCCAAAGCAGGAAGCCGTTGAGCAGGCCGTTGTTGCTGAGAATGCCCATCCAGGCATAGACGCGGATCAGGATCGCGGTCCAGGTCGGCATCATGATCAGCAACAGCAGGACCGTCTGGGTTTCCTTCTTGGCGTTGGCAATGGCATAGGCCATCGGGTAGCCGATCAGCAGGCACAGCAGGGTGCTGAAGAAGGCCATCTTCAGCGAGCCCAGGTAGGCAGAGATATACAGCTCATCCTCGGTCAACAGGCCATAGTTGGCCAGGTTGAGCACCAGCTGGACCTTGTCTTCGACGTAGCTGTAGATCTCGGTATACGGCGGGATCGCCACGTCGGCTTCGGCGAAGCTGATCTTCAACACGATGAAGAACGGCAGCATGAAGAACAGGAACAGCCAGATGAACGGCACGCCGATCACCAGGTGCCGCCCCTCTGGGGTAATACGCTGGAAGGCTCGCTTGAGCTTGCGCAGTTTCATGACCGCAGTACCACGCCGCTGTCGTCTTCCCACCACACGTACACTTCATCGCCCCAGGTCGGGCGCGTGCCCTGGCGCTCTGCGTTGGCGACGAACGACTGGACGACCTTGCCGCTCGGCAACTCGACGTAGAACACCGAGTGCCCACCCAGGTAGGCAATGTCGTGAACCTTGCCACGCGACCAGTTGTGCTCGCAGGTCGGTTGCTGGGTGGTGACCAGCATCTTTTCCGGGCGCAGGGCGTAGGTGATGTGCTTGTCTTCTACCGAAGTGGTGATGCCGTGGCCGACATAGATCTTGCGCTCCAGCTCCGGGCTGGCAATGATCGCGTGGCCTTCGGCGTCGTCGACCACTTCACCTTCGAACAGGTTGACGTTGCCGATGAACTCGCACACCAGGCGGCTGGTAGGCGTCTCGTAGATATCCACCGGCGAGCCGATCTGGGCGATCCAGCCCAGATGCATGATGGCGATACGCTGGGCCATGGTCATGGCCTCTTCCTGGTCGTGGGTCACCATCACGCAGGTCACGCCCACGCGTTCGATGATCTCTACCAGTTCCAGCTGCATCTGCGAACGCAGTTTCTTGTCCAGCGCACCCATCGGCTCGTCGAGCAGCAGCAGCTTGGGGCGCTTGGCCAGCGAGCGGGCCAGGGCCACGCGCTGGCGCTGGCCGCCGGACAGCTGGTGCGGCTTGCGCTTGGCATACTGTGTCATGTGCACCAGCTTGAGCATCTCGGCCACACGGGCCTCGATCTCGGCCTTGGGCATCTTGTCCTGCTGCAGGCCGAAGGCAATGTTCTGCGCCACGGTCATGTGCGGGAACAGCGCGTAAGACTGGAACATCATGTTGATCGGCCGCTCGTAGGGCGGCATGTCGGTGATGTCGACGCCATCGAGGAAGATCCGCCCTTCGGTCGGGCGCTCGAAGCCGGCCAGCATGCGCAGCAAGGTGGACTTGCCGGAACCGGAGCCACCCAGCAGGGCGAAGATCTCGCCCTTGCGGATTTCCAGGGACACATCGTCCACGGCTACCGTTTCGTCGAACTTTTTCGTGACCCGGTCGATCTTGACCAGCACCTGCTTGGGTTGCTGGCCACCCTCGAGGGCTTTTTTATAGGCACCGGAGGCAACTGCCATGAGTGAAACTCCCAACAAGATTTTTGTGCCCGCGAGCCCTGTTCTACAGGTGCCGCCACGGGCCTGGATTTTTACTTGCCCGACTTGACCTTGGTCCAGCTACGGGTCATCAGCCGTTGCACCTTGGGTGGCAACTCTGAGTTCACGAACATCTTGTTCAGCACTTCCTGCGGTGGGTAAACCGCGGCGTCAGTCCTCACGGCCTGGTCCATCAGGTCGCCAGCCTTGGGGTTCGGGTTGGCGTAACCGACGTAATCACTGACCTGGGCGATAACCTCAGGCTTCAGCAAATAGTTGATGAAGGCATGCGCCTCTTTGACGTTTTTGGCGTCCTTGGGAATCGCCAGCACATCGAACCAGAGGTTGCCGCCTTCCTTGGGAATTGCGTAGGCCAGGTTCACGCCCTTCTTCGCTTCTTCGGCGCGCGCCTTGGCCTGGAACACATCACCCGAGAAACCTGCCGCGACGCAGATGTCGCCGTTGGCCAGGTCGGTGATGTACTTGGACGAGTGGAAGTAGGTCACGTACGGGCGTACCGCCAGCAGCTTTTTCTCGGCGGCCTGGTAGTCCTTGGCATTGGTGCTGTTGGGGTCCAGCCCCATGTAGTTGAGCACCGCCGGCAGCATCTCGTCCGCCGAGTCGAGGAAGGCCACGCCGCACTTGGCGAGCTTCTTCATGTTCTCGGGCTCGAACAGCACTGCCCAGGAGTCGATGGTGTCCACGCCCAGCGCGGCCTTCACCTTGTCGACGTTGTAACCGATGCCGTTTGTGCCCCACAGGTAAGGCACGGCGTACTGGTTGCCCGGGTCGTTCCTTTCCAGGCGCTTCATCAGCGCCGGGTCCAGGTTGGAATAGTCGGGCAGCAGGTTCTTGTCGAGCTTCTGGAACGCGCCCGCCTTGATCTGCTTGCCGAGGAAATGGTTGGATGGCACTACCACGTCATAGCCGGTGTTGCCGGCCAGCAGCTTGCCTTCCAGGGTTTCGTTGGAGTCGAACACGTCTTGCACGGGTTTGATGCCCGTGGCTTTCTCGAAGTCCGCGAGTGTGGTCGGGCCGACGTAGTCGGACCAGTTGTAGAAGTGCACCGTAGGCGCCGCTTGGACGCTGCATGCCAGCGTCAGGCCCGCTCCAGCCATCAAGGCCTTGCGGAATACAGAAATGGACAAGTGGGTGGTCCTCACAATCAGTGCCTGGGTAGCGACAATGCTGCCGCACACGCAAAACCGGCGCGCAACTTACCTTCGCAGCTTCGATGCCGCAATCATCAATTGCCTTTCACTCGCTCTGGGCCGGGGTTCCCCGGCCCAGAGGTACCGCATCGGGCTTATTTGCCCGACTTGATCTTGGTCCAGCTGCGGGTGATCACACGCTGGGCAGACGCTTCAGGCGCAGCGATCGCGTACAGCTGCTTCTTCACGTCAGCTGGCGGATAGATGCTCGGATCGCTGGTGATTTCCTTGTCCACGAATGGGGTGGCGGCAGCGTTGCCGTTCGGGAAGCGCACGGCGTTGGTGATTTCAGCCATGATTTCCGGCTGCATCAGGAAGTTCATGAACTGGTAGGCAGCGTCTTTATGTTCGGCATCCTTGGGGATGGCGACCATGTCGTAGAAGGTACCGGCACCTTCCTTCGGAATGACGTAGTCCACTTTCACCTTGTCGCCGGCTTCGTGGGCACGGGCCTTGGATTGTTCCAGGTCACCCGAGTAACCGACGGCTACGCAGATGTTGCCGTTGGCCATGTCGCCGATGTACTTGGACGAGTGGAAGTAGGTGATCGAAGGACGGATCTTTAGGAACAGGTCCTCGGCGGCCTTCAGGTCTTCCTTCTTGGTGCTGTCGGTCGGCAGGCCCAGGTAGTGCAGCGCGGCCGGCAGCATTTCGGTCGGGGCATCCAGGAAGCTCACACCGCAGCTCTTGAGCTTGGCGATGTTCTCAGGCTTGAACACCACGTCCCACGAGTCGATCTTGTCCACGCCCAGCGCGGCCTTGACCTTCTCCGGGTTGTAGCCGATGCCGATCGAGCCCCACATGTACGGGAAGGCGTGCTTGTTGTCCTTGTCGCTGGCATCGCCAACGGCTTTGAGCAGGTCAGGGTCGAGGTTCTTCCAGTTCGGCAGCTTGGAGCGGTCCAGTTCCTCGTACACGCCAGCCTTGATCTGCTTGGCCAGGAAGTTGTTTGAAGGCACGACGATGTCATAGCCCGACTTGCCTGCCAGCAGCTTGGCTTCGAGGGTTTCGTTGCTGTCGAAGACGTCGTACTTGACCTTGATGCCCGACTGCTTCTCGAACTTGGCGATGGTGTCCGGAGCGATGTAGTCCGACCAGTTGTAGACGTTCAACACCTTGTCTTCAGCCTGAACAGCGGTAGCCATGGCACCCATCAGGGCGGCGGCCAGCAACGTCTTGCCCATTTTATTCATGCGTAATGCTCCAGAATTTTTTATTTAGCCATCTGTTCAGCAGCCAGGACCTACGGTGCAGAGCGCGCGGCGACTGAAACAGTCGCTAGTCTGGCAAGTTACAAGGCTCTGTATCAAGGAAAGCAGGGCCTTGTAACGACTTAATGTCACATCGCTAGCCTAGCAAACTGTCAACGAATCGCTTCAAGCGTCAGGTCCAGGCATTTGCGTGCCTTTTCCACCAGTTCGTCGATCTCTGCATGGCTGATTACCAGCGGTGGCGCAATGATCATGGTGTCACCCACCGCGCGCATGATCAGGCCGTTGTCGAAGCAGAAGGTGCGGCAGATCATGCCCACGCCCTTGCCTTCGTAACGGCTGCGGGTGGCTTTGTCCTTGACCAGCTCGATAGCGCCGAGCAGGCCCAGGCCGCGTACTTCACCCACCAGAGGGTGGTCCTGCAGTTCACGCAAACGCTTTTGCAAATACGGTGCCGCTTCTGTGCGCGCCTTCTCGACGATTTTCTCGTCACGCAGGATGCGCAGGTTTTCCAGGCCTACGGCGGCCGCTACCGGGTGGCCCGAATAGGTGAAGCCGTGATTGAAGTCGCCGCCTTGGCTGAGTACCTGGGCCACGGTGTCACGCACGATCACACCGCCCATGGGGATGTAACCGGAAGTCAGGCCCTTGGCGATGGTCATCAGGTCGGGCTTGAGGTCGTAGTAGTCAGAGCCGAACCACTCGCCGGTACGGCCGAACCCGCAGATCACTTCGTCGGCGACGAACAGGATGTCGTACTTGGCGAGGATCTCCTTCACCTTCGGCCAGTAGGTTTCCGGCGGGATGATCACGCCGCCGGCGCCCTGGATCGGCTCGGCGATGAAGGCGGCGACATTGTCTTCGCCGACTTCGAGGATTTTCTGCTCCAGCTGCTCGGCCGCCCACACCCCGAACTCATCCGGGGTCATGTCGCCGCCTTCGCCGAACCAGTAAGGCTGCGGGATATGCACGATGCCCGGGATCGGCAGGCCACCCTGCTCGTGCATGCCGCTCATGCCGCCCAGGCTGGCGCCAGCCACGGTGGAGCCGTGGTAGCCGTTGATGCGGCCGATGATGGTCTGCTTCTGTGGCTTGCCTTTAAGCGCCCAGTAATGGCGGACCATGCGCAGCACGGTGTCGTTGCCTTCCGAGCCGGAGCCGGTGAAGAACACATGGGTCATGCCTTGCGGCGCCACGTCGGAGATTGCCTTGGCCAGTTCCAGCGCAGGCGGGTGGGCAGTCTGGAAGAACAGGTTGTAGTACGGCAGCTCGCGCATCTGCTTTTCTGCCGCCTGCACCAGTTCTTCACGGCCATAACCCACTGCCACGCACCACAGGCCAGCCATGCCGTCGAGGATCTTGTGCCCCTCGCTATCCCACAAATGCACACCCTGGGCCTTGGTGATGATGCGCGGCCCCTTCTCCTTCAGCTGCTTGTAGTCACTGAAGGGCGCGAGGTGGTGCTCCCCGCTCAGGGTTTGCCATTCACGGGTTTGCGGGTTGTTGACGCTCATGTGCTTCTCCGTTGTTCGACAGCCGCGTCCTGCGGCACCAAGTTGATCAGACAGCAAACAGCAGGAACTCACGCTCCCAGGAACTGATGACTCGCTTGAAGTTCTCGTGCTCGGCGCGCTTGGTGGCGACGTAGCCGGTAATGAACTTCTTGCCCAGGTACTGCACCAGTGCACGGCTGTTTTCCATGCGTTCCAGGGCATCTTCGATGGTCAGTGGCAGGCGCAGGTTGCGGCGTTCGTAGCCACGGCCCTGCACCGGCGCGCTGGCATCGATGCCTTCGACCATGCCGATGTAGCCACACAGCAGGCTGGCGGCGATGGCCAGGTAAGGGTTGGCGTCGGCGCCCGGCAGGCGGTTCTCGACCCGGCGGCTTTGCGGGCCGGCGTCCGGCACGCGCAGGCCGACGGTACGGTTTTCCTCGCCCCATTCCACGTTCACCGGTGCCGAGGTGTCGGGCAGGAAGCGGCGGAACGAGTTGACGTTGGGGGCGAACAGCGGCAACGCCTCGGGGATGAACTTCTGCAAACCACCAATGTGGTGCAGGAACAGTTCGCTCATGCTGCCGTCGTCGTTGCTGAAGATGTTCTTGCCGGTGGTCACGTCGACCACGCTCTGGTGCAGGTGCATGGCACTGCCTGGCTCGCCAGTCATGGGCTTGGCCATGAAGGTGGCGGCCACATTGTGCTTGAGCGCGGCCTCGCGCATGGTGCGCTTGAACACCAGGATCTGGTCGGCCAGGTGCAGGGCGTTGCCATGACGGAAATTGATCTCCATCTGCGCCGTGCCGTCTTCATGGATCAGCGTGTCGAGGTCCAGCTGCTGCAGTTCGCACCAGTCGTAGACGTCTTCGAACAGCGGGTCGAATTCGTTGGCGGCTTCGATCGAGAACGACTGACGGCCGGTTTCCGGGCGGCCCGAACGGCCTACCGGGGGCTGCAACGGGAAGTCCGGGTCTTCGCTGCGCTTGGTCAGATAGAACTCCATCTCCGGCGCGACGATCGGCTGCCAGCCCTTGTCGGCGTAAAGCTTGAGGACTTTCTTCAGCACGTTGCGCGGCGACAGCTCGACCGGGTTGCCCTTCTTGTCATAGGTGTCGTGGATCACTTGGGCGGTCGGCTCGATGGCCCATGGCACAAGGAACACGGCGTTCTCGTCGGGGCGGCAGATCATGTCGATGTCCGCCGGGTCCAGCAGTTCGTAATAGATGTCGTCATCGACATAGTCGCCGGTCACGGTCTGCAGCAGCACGCTCTCGGGCAGGCGCATGCCTTTTTCGGCGATGAACTTGTTGGTAGGCGAAATCTTGCCGCGCGTGATGCCGGTCAGGTCACTGATCATGCATTCGACTTCGGTGATCTTGTGCTCTTTCAACCAATCGGTGAGCTGGTCGAGGTTGTTACTCATAAATACCTCAGGAGGTAAGGTGGTCCGCGCACTGATTCTGGATGGAGTACATTGCTAAAGCAAAAACCCCCGCGCAGAGCCACAGTGGATACACTGAAAACAGGTGCGTCCGTAATGAGTTCGAAGGGCAGGAAGACGAAACGAAGGGCGGCAAGCCGCTAAGAGGGCAGGTCCGGGAGCGCCAAACGTCAATTATTGCGGCCAGGGCGGCCACGCCATCGACAAAGCTTGCAAAAATGACGTATGTACCCGATGGCACCGCGCAGGCAGTGCTTTCAGGTCTCGGCAAGCGGACCATGTGACCCTCGTATTATTGTGTTCTGGGTTGAGACCGAGCTTAGCCTTGTTCATTTTTTTACACAACACCTCCGTAAAAAATAAAACACGGTTGGTCGGAGATAGCCCTTTGCGCGGGAAATAGCGGATAATGGCTTGCCCCGAGATGCAGCAAATCTGCCGTCGATGTGCCATTTCAGGGCATCATGGGGTTGGCTTGACATCAGTTTGTCTTTTCGATTGACTGGTCTTGCAAGCCCCCCTTGATTGATATTTTTAACAACAAAGGTGTTGCATCATGTCGGTACCCCCGCGTGCCGTTCAGCTTAACGAAGCGAACGCGTTCCTTAAGGAACATCCTGAGGTTCTCTACGTTGACCTTCTGATTGCAGATATGAATGGTGTGGTGCGTGGCAAGCGCATAGAGCGCACCAGCCTCCACAAGGTTTACGAGAAAGGCATCAACCTGCCTGCCTCCCTCTTCGCCCTGGACATCAACGGTTCCACCGTTGAAAGCACCGGGCTGGGCCTGGACATCGGCGATGCTGACCGCATCTGCTACCCGATCCCCGGCACCCTCTCCAACGAACCCTGGCAGAAGCGCCCGACCGCCCAGCTGCTGATGACCATGCACGAGCTCGAAGGCGAGCCATTCTTCGCCGACCCGCGTGAAGTGCTGCGCCAGGTGGTCGACAAGTTCACCGAGATGGGCCTGACCATCTGCGCCGCGTTCGAGCTTGAGTTCTACCTGATCGACCAGGAGAACGTGAACGGCCGCCCGCAGCCACCGCGCTCGCCAATTTCGGGCAAGCGCCCACAGTCGACCCAGGTGTACCTGATCGACGACCTCGACGAATATGCAGACTGCCTGCAGGACATCCTGGAAGGCGCGAAGGAGCAAGGCATCCCGGCCGACGCCATCGTCAAGGAAAGCGCCCCGGCGCAATTCGAAGTCAACCTGCACCACGTGGCCGACCCGCTCAAGGCCTGCGACTACGCGGTACTGCTCAAGCGGTTGATCAAGAACATCGCCTACGACCATGAAATGGACACCACCTTCATGGCCAAGCCCTACCCGGGCCAGGCAGGCAATGGCCTGCATGTACACATTTCCGTGCTGGACAAAGATGGCAACAACATCTTCACCAGCGAGGATCCCGAGCAGAACGCCGCGCTACGTCACGCTGTCGGCGGTGTGCTCGAGACCCTGCCCGCGTCCATGGCGTTCCTTTGCCCGAACGTCAACTCGTACCGCCGCTTCGGCGCGCAGTTCTATGTACCGAACGCGCCAAGCTGGGGCCTGGACAACCGCACCGTGGCCCTGCGCGTGCCGACCGGCTCGCCGGACGCCGTGCGCATCGAGCACCGCGTGGCCGGTGCCGACGCCAACCCGTACCTGATGATGGCCGCTGTACTGGCCGGTGTGCACCATGGCCTGACCAACAAGGTCGAGCCGGGTGAGCCGATCGAAGGCAACTCGTACGAGCAGCTGGAGCAGAGCCTGCCGAACAACCTGCGCGATGCCCTGCGCGAGCTGGACGACAGCGAAATCCTGAACAAGTACATCGATCCGAAGTACATCGACATCTTCGTCGCGTGCAAGGAGAGCGAGCTGGAGGAGTTCGAGCACTCGATCTCCGACCTCGAGTACAACTGGTACCTGCATACCGTGTAAACGAAAACGCCGCCCACAAGGGCGGCGTTTTTGTTCAAGATCGGTGTCGCCTGCTTCGCGGGTAAACCCGCTCCCACAGGGACCACGCCGGCCTCAGGTCCGGTGATGATCCCGTGGGAGCGGGTTCACACGCGAATAGGCCCGTACAGGTTTACAAGGGCTTCTCGAAGATCTTCGAATTGCGCTGGTAGTTGTACAGCGAAGCCCGCGCCGCTGGCAGCCGCTCGACCCCGCTCGGCGCAAACCCGCGTTCGCGGAACCAGTGCGCGGTACGCGTCGTCAGCACGAACAGGGTGTTCAGCCCCAGCTGTCGCGCCCGGCTTTCGATGCGCTCCAGCAGCTCGTCACCACGCCCGCCATGGCGGTACTCCGGGTTCACCGCCAGGCACGCCAGTTCGCCGGCGTCGGAGTCGGCAATCGGATACAACGCCGCACAGGCGATGATCATGCCTTCGCGCTCGACCACGCTGAACTGCTCGATCTCCCGCTCCAGCACCTCACGCGAACGGCGCACCAGGATGCCCTGCTCTTCCAGCGGGCTGATCAGTTCCAGCAAACCTCCCACGTCCTCGATGGTCGCCTCGCGCACCACTTCGAACTGCTCCTGTGACACCAATGTGCCACCACCGCCACGGGTGAACAGCTCGGTCAGCAAGGCGCCGTCCTCGGCATAGCTGACGATATGGCTGCGTGCCACGCCGCCTTTGCAGGCTTCGGCCGCGGCATCCAGCAATTCGCCCTGGTAATCGCTGCCCAGGCGCTGCAGATGCGGGGCAACCTGCTGCGGGCGCAGCTCACGCACCAGCTTGCCATCGGCATCCAGCAGGCCTGGCTCGGCACCGAACAGCAGCAACTTGTCGGCCCCCAGTTCGATGGCGGCGCGGGTGGCCACGTCTTCGCAGGCCAGGTTGAAGATTTCACCCGTGGGCGAGTAGCCCAGCGGCGACAACAGCACGATGGAGCGCTCGTCTAGCAGGCGGCTGATGCCCTTGCGGTCGACCCGGCGCACCTCGCCGGTATGGTGGTAGTCCACACCTTCGAGCACACCGATCGGCCGCGCCGTGACCAGGTTGCCGGACGCCACGCGCAGGCGCGAGCCCTGCATGGGCGAAGCGGCGATGTCCATCGACAGGCGTGCCTCGATGGCCAGGCGCAGGGCGCCGACGGCATCGATCACGCAATCCAGGGTGGCGGCATCGGTGATACGCAAGCCCCGGTGGTAGTGCGGGGTCAGGCCGCGATCAGCCAGGCGGCTTTCGATCTGCGGGCGCGAGCCATGCACCAGTACCAGGCGCACGCCCAGGCTGTGCAGCAGCACCAGGTCGTGGACGATGTTGCCGAAATTAGGGTGTTCCACCCCATCGCCAGGGAGCATGACCACGAAGGTGCAGTCGCGATGGGCATTGATATACGGGGAGGCATGACGCAGCCAGTTGACGTAGTCGGGCATGACAGGGCCTGTGGATAAGTGGACGGAGAACGGCGATACAGGGGGCGTTCAGGATCATCGTCGGAACAGGCTTGCGGTCACGCGCGGTCTCCTCTAGGCAGGAACCAAACAGTTCGGTTGACGTTTAGTCCAGGCAATAGTGCCGGATCAGGTCACGCAATAGACGCACGGTAGGCTCGATTCGTGACATTTCCAGGTATTCGCCGGGCTGGTGGGCACAGGCGATGTCGCCGGGGCCCAGCACGATGGTCTGGCAACCCAGTTGCTGAAGATAAGGCGCTTCGGTGCCGAACGCCACCGCTTCGGCGCGATGGCCGGTCAGGCGCTCCGCCACTTGCACCAGCTCGGCGTCGGCGGCCTGTTCGAATGGAGGCACCTCCGGGAACAGCGGCGCATAGTCGATGCGCACCTCAAAGCGCTCTGCCACCGGCACCAGCTTGGCGCGGATGGCTGCGCGCAGTTGCTCCACGTCCATGCCTGGCAGCGGGCGCAGGTCGAATTCCAGGGCGCACTGGCCGCAGATACGGTTGGGGTTGTCACCGCCGTGGATGCAGCCGAAGTTCATGGTCGGGGTCGGTACGGTGAATTGCGGGTTGCGGTAGGTTTGCTGCCATTGCTGGCGCAGGCCCATCAGCTCGCCCATCACCGCGTGCATGGCCTCCATGGCGCTGCGGCCCAGGCTTGGGTCCGAGGAGTGGCCGCTGCGCCCGAGGATGTCGATGCGGTCCATGAGGATGCCCTTGTGCATGCGGATCGGCCGCAGCCCGGTGGGCTCGCCGATCACCGCCGCACGGCCGAGCGGCTGGCCGGCCTCGGCCAAGGCGCGGGCGCCGGACATGGAGCTTTCTTCGTCACAGGTGGCGAGGATCAGCAGCGGTTGCTTGAAATCGTGCTCCAGCAGCGGGATGACCGCCTCGATGACCAGGGCGAAGAAGCCTTTCATGTCGCAGCTGCCCAGGCCGACCCAGCGGCCATCGGTTTCGGTGAGCTTCAGCGGGTCGCTGGCCCACAGCTGTTCGTCATAGGGTACGGTGTCACTGTGCCCCGCCAGCACCAGGCCCCCCGGGCCGGTGCCACGGCTGGCCAGCAGGTTGAACTTGCCGGGGCTGACCTGCTGGATGTCGCACTTGAAACCCAGGTCGCCCAGCCAGCCGGCCAGCAGGTCGATGACCTGGCGGTTGGACTGGTCCAGCACAGGTTGGGTGCAACTGACCGAGGGCGCGGCGATCAGGGCGGCGAACTGGTCTTTCAGCGTCGGCAACGGCATGCGCGTACTCCTCGGAAGCGTTGCCCATCATAGCAATGCCGTCCAACCGTGTGGGCCTCTTCGCGGGTAAACCCGCTCCCACAGGGAAAGCGCCACACCTGAGGGCAGCACAGAAACTGTGGGAGCGGGTTCACCCGCGAAGAAGGCCACCACGATCCAACAGACGAGAGCCGACTCCTGTAGACTGCTGGGCAACCACGCCCCCTCCTTCGAGCCTGTGATGCACAAAGAAACCGAACTCAAGCTCCGCGCCAGCCGCGAGACCCTTGCCGCCCTGCGCGAGCACCCTCTGCTGAAAAAGCGCAACAAGTCCGGCTGGCAGACCCGCGAACTGCTCAACCAGTACTTCGACACCCCCGAGCGCGAGCTCTCCGCCGCCCGTGTCGCTCTGCGCCTGCGCCGCGATGGCGAGGCCATCATCCAGACCCTCAAGTGCCGCGGCACCAGCGTGGCCGGCCTGTCCGAGCGCAACGAGCACGAATGGCAACTGGACAAGGTCAAGCTCGACTTGAAGAAGCTCGACGACAGCTGCTGGCCCGCGCAACTGGCCAACCTGGACAAAAAGACCATCAAGCCGCTGTTCACCACCGACTTCAGCCGTGAATACGCCGAAATCGCCTGGGGTCGCGGCAAGAGCAAGGTGGTGATCGAGGCAGCGCTGGACCAGGGTTTCGTGATCGCCGGCAAGCGCAAGGAAGAGATCTGCGAGCTGGAGCTGGAACTGCGTGAAGGCGAGCCACAGGCTCTGCTGGAGCTGGCTGCCGAGCTTGCCGCCAGCCTGCCGCTGATGCCATGCGACATCAGCAAGGCCGAGCGTGGCTACCGCCTGCTGGAGCCGGACAGCTACGAGCTGGGCCTGCCGCACACCGAACTGGAGGCCGAAATGGCCGTGGACGACGCCTACGCCGCACTGGCCTGGCAACTGCTGGGCAGCAGCCAGCGCCTGGCCGAGCAATACCGCCACAACGGCCACTGGCGCCTGCTGCAGGACTGGGTCGAGTGCCTGAGCGAGCTGCGTGCCATTACCGCCAGCCTGGGCCAGGCCGCGCCGCGCGCCACCACCCGCGATCTGCGCAGCAGCCTCGACGCCCTGCTCGAAGACTGGCGCCCGCTGGTGCAGGCCGGCAACGAAGACGAAGATATCCGTCGCGCCGCCCCCGAGCAGTTCGCCGAAGAGCTGGAGGACGTGCGCTGGGGCCAGTTCTCGCTGGAAACTTCACGCTGGTTGCTGGCCCGTGCCTGGACCGTGGAGCGCAAAGGCCGTGGCGAGCGCCAGGGCAAGGCGCAGCTGGCAAGCTGGCTGGCGCACCTGTTGGGCGAAGAAGGCCGAGCGTTGAAGCTGCCGTTGTACACACAGCGCCCGGAAGACCTGGCCGAGCAACTGCCGCGCATCGAACAGCTGCTGGCCTGGCTGCACCATGCCCGTCAGGTGCTGGAAGCGCCGCAGATGGACCGCCTGTATGGCGACCTGAAGAAGCTGCATGAGCTGGCTGAACAGCCGATCAGCGATGAAGTGCTGGAAGCGCGTATCGAACAGGCTCGGGCGGTGGACCAGAGCCGCGGTTGGAAGCACCTGCTCAAGGCGTGATACCGAGTCGCCTGCTTCGCAGCGCAAGGCTGCTCCTACAGGTCACCGATATCCCCTGTAGAAGCAGCCTTGTGCTGCGAAGGCCTCATCACGAAAGTGGCAGGCTGGTGGTGGACTTGATCTCCGACAGCGCCACGATCGAGTTCACCTCCTGTATCCCCGGCACGTTCGACAGTTTTTCGAAGAAGAACCGTTCATAAGCCTCGATATCCGGGGTGACGATGCGCAACAGAAAGTCTACCGACCCCATCAGCACATAACACTCCAGTACCTCCGGAAACCCGCGGATTGCGTCGGTGAACTCGTTGAAGTTGGAGCGCCCGTGAGCGTTCAGTTTCACCTCGGCGAATATCTGCGTGTTCAGGCCGACCTTCTTGCGGTCCAGCAAGGTCACCTGCCCGCGAATCACTCCCTCCTCCTTCAACCGCTGGATACGCCGCCAGCACGGCGATTGCGACAGCCCCACTCGCTCGGCGATCTGCGCACTGGACAGCGAAGCGTCCTCCTGAAGCAGCTCGAGGATACGGCGATCATAGGCGTCCAGCTCGCTGCGCATAAATAATTCTCCGGAAAAGGATTTAATGGCTAGAACAATTCGCCAGTACAGCGAAACGATCAAATCATAGCGAAAAAATACCACCGCCAACGTGCAAGAATTTCTCCTACATTTGCGGAGATCAGCATGAACGCACAGCCCCGTACCGACGCCTGGGCCGCCAGCAGCGCCCACAGCACCGTGCACTATCGCCTACAGGCCGAGGCCGAGCCTGACAGCCTGTGCCGGGTGCTCAATCTGTTTGCCCTGCAGTTCCTGACCCCGCACAGCGTGCAGGTGAGCCAGCAGAATGACTGGCTGGATATCGAGGTCGGCATCGGCGGCCTGAGTTGGCACCGGGCCGAGGTGATTGCGCAGAAACTGCGTAACCTGGTGTGTGTGGGTGAGGTGAGCCTGAGCAACTTGCAGCGGGTGGAGCTGGCGGTGGTCTGAGCCATGCTCGGTGCTTGTGCCGGCCTCTTCGCGGGTAAACCCGCTCCCGCAGGTACTGCAAAACTTTCAGGTTTGTGCGGTCCTGTGGGAGCGGGTTTACCCGCGAAGAGGCCGGCACAGGCACTGCAAGATTCCGAAACCTTTCACCCTCGGTAACCCTCCCTCGCCCGGCTAGCCTTGAGCAGGACTCCCCTATCAGGCACGGACGCCAACCATGCATACCCCCGACAACGCGGCACTCGATCTCAAGCACGTGCTCCAGGCCCTGCTCGCCGACCAGCACCTGCACGCCAACGACACCCTGCAGGTCCTCGAGCATGCCGTCACCCACCCCACCGCACACCCGCTGGAACAGATCGCTGCCTGCGCCCTGGAAGACCGCGAACATCCTGGCCAGCTCTTGGACCTGGACCGACTCTGCCAATGGCTGGCCAACAAGGTCGGCCAGCCCTACCTGCGCATTGACCCGCTGCAACTGGACCTGCCCCAGATCGCCGGCCTGATTTCCCCGGCCTTCGCCCAGCGCCACGGCATCCTTATCGTCGCCGCCGATGCGTCCAGCGTCACCGTCGCCAGCGCCCAGCCCTACCAGGATGACTGGCTGGCCGACCTCACCCGCAGCCTGGGCCGGCCGGTCCGTCGCGTGCTGGCCAACCCGCAGCAG
The DNA here is from genome assembly GCF_015680405.1 of Pseudomonas pudica. Taxonomy (GTDB): domain Bacteria; phylum Pseudomonadota; class Gammaproteobacteria; order Pseudomonadales; family Pseudomonadaceae; genus Aquipseudomonas; species Aquipseudomonas pudica. Next base: position 1,770 of record NZ_JADLJS010000057.1, on the reverse strand, counting down.
GTCCGCCAGGCAGGGCAGTCGTTTCATCGCCTGGCCCAATCGGTAAAAGGCGCGCAACACCAGCAGTCAGCCAGCCTGGGCGAACTCGAACAGCTGCTGGAGCTTGGCAAGCGCCAGGCCGAGGCCAGTGCCGACGACGCGCACATCGTGCATATCGTCGACTGGCTGCTGCAGTACGCCATCGAGCAACGCGCCAGCGATATCCACCTGGAACCACGCCGCGAGCAGGGCCAGCTGCGCTACCGTATCGACGGCCTGCTGCACAACGTCTATGCCTTCCCCGCCGGGGTGACCCTGGCGCTGGTCAGCCGCTTGAAACACCTGGGGCGCATGGACGTCGCGGAAAAGCGCCGACCGCAGGATGGCCGGCTGCAAAGCCGCCTGCCTGGCGGCGGCGAGGTGGAACTGCGGCTGTCGACCTTGCCGACCCCGTTCGGCGAAAAACTGGTGCTGCGCCTGTTCGACCCGCAACAGCTGCAAGAAGGCTTCGACCGGCTGGGCCTGGATGGGCCGCAACTGGATCAGTGGCAAGGCCTGCTACGCCAGCGCCAGGGCATCATCCTGGTCACTGGTCCCACCGGGTCCGGCAAGACCAGCACGCTGTACGCCAGCCTCAAGCTGCTGGCCACGCCGCAGGTCAACCTGTGCACTATCGAAGACCCGATCGAGCGCCTGGACCCCGCCTTCAACCAGTTGCAGGTGCAGCCCGCCCTGGACCTGGGTTTCGCCAACGGTGTGCGGGCCATGCTGCGCCAGGACCCGGACATCATCATGATCGGCGAAATCCGTGACCGCGAGACTGCCCTGGTGGCGGTGCAGGCTGCCCTGACCGGGCACCTGGTGCTGTCGACCCTGCATACCAACGACGCCTGTGGTGCGATCACCCGTCTTCAGGAACTGGGTGTGGCCGACTACCTGATCAAGGCGACGCTGGTGGGGGTGATGGCCCAGCGCTTGGTGCGTACTCTGTGCGCGGATTGCCGCGGTGGTGCGGCGCTGGCCGAAGGCCAGCCGTGTCGTACCTGTCGTGGCACGGGGTTCCATGGCCGCACAGGATTGTTCGAGCTGCTGGTTCCCAGCGACAGCCTGCGCGCTCTGATAGGTCCGGGCGGCGATCTGGCCAGTTTAAGGCGCCAGGCCGTGGCCGATGGATTGCTGGATCTGCGCCGCTGCGGCGAAGCCAAGGTAGCCTGCGGGCAGACCCGCCAAGAGGAAGTGCTGCGGGCCTGTTCCTGAGCAAAAATCCCTTGTATTCAAGGAACTTGCAACCCCGCTGCATATCAAATCGCGCATCTTCAACCCTCACCCTTCGAGGTGTTTCAACATGCGTTTCAAAACCGCCATCGCTGCCGCTGCCTTGCTTTCGCTGCCTATCGGCTCGGCCATGGCCGATACCTTCTGGCGTAACGTGATGACTACCGGTGCTACCACGGCATCGAGCTACCTGACCTCCGGGGATCACAAGCTGGTGATGGCGGCGCAGGATGACGCCGGCAGCTTCGTGGCCAGCGAAGGCGCGATCCGCGGGCCGTTCCTTGAAGCGGCGATTCGCCAGGCCCGCGCAGAGAACCCGGGGATGCAGGCTTCCGACATGGAACTGGCAAATGCCATCCTGGCCAAGAATGCGGTAGCCGAGTAACCACGTCGCCTGCTTCGCGGGTGAACCCGCTCCCACAAGTTGGACTGCCCCCAAGAAGTTGGACAAAAAATCCAACCCTTGGGGGACCTATGGGCAAATACACAGAGCAATTCAAGCTCACAGCCATCTCA
>NZ_JADLJS010000056.1 GCF_015680405.1 Pseudomonas pudica | reverse complement strand
TTGACGGGCATCCATGCCCGTCACCTCCCTCCGCAGTCCCTTCGCTCGGCCTCCTGAAGTCGCAATCGGCGGCGCCTGAACTATCGCGCGCTTAAAAGCAAAAGCCGAAGCGAGAGCGAGAGCAAGTAAAAGAACAAAGCGGTTCGCTGTACTAGCGCGGTTTCAAGTCCATCCGGCGCAGATGGCAGGTCACTTCCTCGCGGTCGTGATACAGCTGCTTGCAGGCAATCGACACCTTGATCTTGCGCGCCTTGAAGGTCGCCTCCATGCGGTCGAGCAGCCGGCGTACTTCGGCATAGCGCTGTTTCATCGGCAGCTTCAGGTTGACCACAGCTTCACGGCACAACCCCTCGCCCAGCCAGGTCTCGATCAGCGAGGTGGTACGCGCCGGCTTCTCGACGATATCGCACACCATCCAGTCCACCGGCTGCTTCGGTTGCCAGGTGAAACCGTCGGCCATCAGGTGCTGGACCAAGCCGGTATCCATAAGGCTTTCGGCCATCGGCCCGTTGTCGATGGCGGTCACCAGCATGCCCCGGCGCACCAACTGGTAGGTCCAGCCACCCGGCGAGGCCCCCAGGTCAACGCCGGTCATGTCATCGCCCAGGCGCTGCTCCCACTGCTCGCGCGGGATGAACTGGTGCCAGGCCTCTTCCAGCTTGAGCGTCGAGCGGCTGGGCGCCTCGCGGGGGAATTTCAGGCGCGGGATGCCCATGGGCCACAGCGCACTGTTGTTGGCCGGAGCAACACCGGCAAAAACCCGGCGACCGCTGATGAAGGTGAGCAGCAGGCGCGGGCGGCTGGGGTCGTCGACCAGGCGGCCGGCCTTTTCCAGGGCCTTGCGCAGTGGCACCTCGAACTTGCGGCAGAAGGTGGACAATTCCTTGCCTTCGTTGCTGTCCAGCACCTCCAGCCATAGGCTGCCGAACACCGGGAGCCCGGCCAGGTGTGCCAGCAGCACACTGATGCGGTCGCTCTCCGGCAGTTCGACATAACCGCCACGGGCCCACTGCCGCGGGAAAATCAGCTGGTTGAAGCGCAGTTCCCCCATCAAGCGCTCGGCACCGCCCTCCTCGCTACAGACAAACTCGGCACTGGCACTTTGCGGCTTGCCTTTGGCATAGCCGGCAACACCCAGGCGGGCGGCATGTTCGCTGATTTCGGCGCACACCTCACCCTCGAAACCGGGCCGGCAATGCATGAACAGGGTATTCATCTCTCACTCCACTACGGCTGGCGCGCCACAGGCGCCGGCAGGGCGGCGATGATAAAGGAAGATCGGAACCTGCGACATGCCCCGCCGGTCCAGAAAAGGGTCAGGTGGCGCAAAGCGGTCTAACCTGACCTTTCAGCCAGGTCCGTGCCGTGCGGATCGATACAGAGCGGTGCCACCGGCAAATGTTGCCAGGCACCGGCGCAGAAGGAGTTGGCAATGCCCTCGCTCGATAGCCTGAATACCCTCAAATCCCTACAGGTCGGCGACAAGACCTACCACTACTTCAGCCTCACCGAGGCCGCCCGCCAACTGGGCGACCTGCAACGCCTGCCCATGTCGCTGAAGGTGCTGCTGGAAAACCTGCTGCGCTGGGAGGACGGCAAGACCGTCACCGGCGACGACCTGCGCGCCCTCGCCCAATGGCTGGGCGAGCGACGCTCCGACCGCGAGATCCAGTACCGCCCGGCGCGGGTACTGATGCAGGACTTCACCGGTGTGCCGGCCGTGGTCGACCTGGCCGCCATGCGCGCAGCCATGGCCAAGGCCGGCGGCGACCCGCAGCGCATCAACCCACTATCACCCGTGGACCTGGTGATCGACCATTCGGTGATGGTCGACCGCTACGGCACGCCACAGGCCTTCAGCGAAAACGTCGACATAGAGATGCAGCGCAACGGCGAGCGCTATGCCTTCCTGCGCTGGGGCCAGAGCGCCTTCGACAACTTCAGCGTGGTACCGCCGGGCACCGGCATCTGCCACCAGGTCAACCTCGAATATCTCGGCCGCACCGTCTGGACCCGCGAGGCAGATGGCCTCACCTATGCCTTCCCCGACACCCTGGTGGGTACCGACTCGCACACCACCATGATCAACGGCCTGGGCGTGCTCGGCTGGGGCGTGGGCGGCATCGAAGCGGAGGCAGCCATGCTCGGCCAGCCAGTGTCGATGCTGATCCCCGAAGTGATCGGCTTCAAGCTGACCGGCAAGCTGCGCGAAGGCATCACCGCCACCGACCTGGTGCTGACAGTGACGCAGATGCTGCGCAAGAAGGGCGTGGTGGGCAAGTTCGTCGAGTTCTATGGCGACGGCCTGGCCGAGCTGCCCTTGGCGGACCGTGCGACCATCGCCAACATGGCCCCGGAATACGGCGCCACCTGCGGCTTCTTCCCGGTCGACCAGGTGACCCTGGACTACCTGCGCCTGTCCGGCCGCCCAGAGGCGACCGTGCAACTGGTCGAGCAGTACTGCAAAGCCCAGGGCATGTGGCGGCAGCCCGGCCAGGAGCCACTGTTCAGTGACAGCCTGGCGCTGGACATGCATGAGGTCGAGGCCAGCCTGGCAGGGCCAAAAAGGCCGCAGGACCGGGTGGCCCTGGGCCAGGTCAGCCAGGCCTTCGACCACTTCATCGAACTGCAACCCAAACCGCTGGCCAAAGAAGTCAGCCGCCTGGAAAGCGAAGGTGGCGGCGGCGTGGCGGTGGGCAACGCCGACCAGGCCGGGGAGATCGACTACAGTCATCAAGGCCAGACCCACACCCTGCGCGATGGCGCCGTGGTGATTGCCGCGATCACCTCGTGTACCAATACCTCCAACCCCAGCGTGATGATGGCCGCCGGGCTGGTGGCGAAAAAGGCTCTGGAAAAAGGCCTGCAACGCAAACCCTGGGTCAAGAGTTCACTGGCGCCAGGCTCCAAGGTGGTCACCGACTACTTCAGGGCCGCCGGGCTCACCACCTATCTGGACCAACTGGGGTTCGACCTGGTCGGCTATGGCTGTACCACATGCATCGGCAACTCCGGCCCGCTGGATGAAGCGATCGAAAACGCCATCGGCAGCGCCGATCTTACGGTGGCATCGGTGCTGTCGGGCAACCGCAACTTCGAAGGCCGCGTGCACCCGCTGGTCAAGACCAACTGGCTGGCCTCGCCGCCGTTGGTGGTGGCCTATGCCTTGGCCGGCAGCGTGCGCCTGGACCTGACCCGCGAGCCGCTGGGCACCGGCAAGGATGGCCAGCCGGTATACCTGCGCGACATCTGGCCCAGCCAGCAGGAAATCGCCGCTGCCGTGGCCAAGGTCGACACGGCGATGTTCCACAAGGAATACGCCGAGGTGTTCGCCGGCGATGCACAGTGGCAGGCGATCGAGGTACCGCAGGCGGCCACCTACGTGTGGCAGGCCGACTCCACCTATATCCAGCATCCGCCGTTCTTCGAAAACATCGGCGGGCCACCCCCGCAGATCACCAACATCCAGGGTGCGCGGATCCTGGCGCTGCTGGGTGACTCGGTGACCACCGACCATATTTCGCCAGCCGGCAACATCAAGGCCGACAGCCCGGCCGGGCGCTATCTGCGTGAGCAGGGCGTGGAGCCCCGCGACTTCAACTCCTACGGTTCGCGGCGTGGCAACCATGAAGTGATGATGCGCGGTACCTTCGCCAACATCCGCATCCGCAACGAAATGCTGGCGGGCGAAGAAGGCGGCAACACCCTGCACGTGCCCAGTGGCGAGAAGCTGTCGATCTATGACGCGGCCATGCGCTACCAGCAGGAAGGCACCCCGCTGGTGGTGATCGCCGGCCAGGAGTACGGCACCGGCTCGAGCCGCGACTGGGCAGCCAAGGGTACCAACCTGCTGGGGGTCAAGGCGGTACTGGCGGAAAGCTTCGAGCGCATTCACCGCTCCAACCTGGTAGGCATGGGCGTACTGCCGCTGCAGTTCAAGGCCGGGCACAACCGCAAGCAAATGGGCCTGACCGGCAAGGAGAAGATCGATGTGCTGGGCTTGGACGGCGCGCAGATCCACCCGGGCATGAGCCTGTCCTTGCGCATCACCCGCGAGGATGGGCAGCAGGAGCAGATCGAGGTGCTATGCCGGATCGATACCGTGAATGAAGTGGAGTACTTCAAGGCCGGGGGAATATTGCATTATGTGTTGCGCCAGCTGATTGCTGGTTGAGGCGGGTATGCTTGGGGCTGCTGTGCCGGCGATGGGCCGCGCAGCAGACCCAACATCGTTCAATCAGAAGGACCACTTGTGCCTCGCCTCCACCTGATCGCACTTTTACTCCTGGCGCTTGGCTACACCCTTGCCCTGAGCCACGGCAACCTCGGCATCACCACCCTGCCCACCTTTCTCGCCCTGCTTGCCGGTGCCCTGCTCGCTCGCTGCCCCCAGCGCTGGCAACAAGCCCTCGGCCACACGGTGTTCATCCTGCTGGCCATTGCCCTGGCATTGCACTGGTTGCCCGGCTTCAACGCAGCCAAGGTCATCGACGGCGTAGTCCTCAGCCCCGGCGCCCTGCCCTTCACGATGTACCTGAACCTGGACAAACCACTGATCGGCGCCTGGCTGCTGCTGGCCTGCCCTTGGTTGTTCCTGTGGCGCAGCCAGGGCCTGGCCAGCAGCTTGCTGTATGCCCTGCCCCTGACCCTGCTTGCATGCCTGGGCGGTGCCTGGGCACTGGGCATGCTGGCCTGGGCCCCGAAATGGCCCGACCAAGCCTGGCTCTGGCTGCTGAACAACCTGCTGCTGGTAAGCCTGACCGAAGAACTGTTGTTCCGCGGTTACATCCAGGCCGGCTTGCAACGGCTGCTGCGCCACCAAGGGGCAGGATTGTTCGCCGCCGCCTTGCTGTTCGGCCTGGCCCACCTGGGAGCCGGCTGGCAATGGGTGTACCTGGCCACCCTTGCCGGAATCGGCTACGGGCTGGCGTACCGCTGGGGCGGTGTGGCGGCGGCGGTACTCTGCCATTTCGCCCTTAACCTGGTGCACTTCACCCTGTTCAGCTACCCGATGCTGGCTCTTGGCTAGCTAATCGGTCATCATTCGACCTATCCGTCATGAAAAAGCAGTAAAAACGCAATAATGACGCTAACTTGCTTGAACGTGCTCGCTGGGTAAACCAGATCACGTGCTGGCTTATTGCTATAGATCAAGCACATTAATTATTCATTCAATAAAACCAGCGGCTTGCCGATATCTGTCGAAAGCCCTGCGGACTATCAACCCATGCGTAACAACCAGCCGATTACCCAGAGAGAACGGACTTTCCCTGCCCAGCAGCGGTTGATCTCCACCACCAATGCCAAAGGTGTGATCACTTACTGCAACGATGCCTTCATCGAGATCAGTGGTTTTACCCGCGAAGAGCTGACCGGTGCGCCGCACAACCTGGTACGCCACCCGGATGTGCCGCCAGCGGTGTTTGCCCACATGTGGCAAACCCTCAAGCAGGGCCAGCCGTGGATGGGCATCGTCAAGAACCGCTGCAAGTCTGGTGACCACTACTGGGTCAACGCCTACGTCACGCCGATCTTCGACAACAATCAGGTGGTCGGCTTCGAGTCGGTGCGGGTCAAACCTACCGCCGAGCAGGTCCGTCGCGCCGAGGCGCTGTACCAGCGCATCAACCAGGGCAAACCGCCGATACCACGCCGGGACAAGTGGCTTCCGGTGCTGCAGGACTGGCTGCCGTTCATTCTGATCAGCCAGGTAGGCTTCCTGATCGGCAACTGGCTGGGCCATTCCTGGGGCTTCGCCTTGGCTGCCGGGCTTTCCGTACCGCTGGGCCTGCTGGGCCTGAGCTGGCAACAGCGCGGCCTCAAGCGCCTGCTGCGCCTGGCCGAACAGACCACCTCCGACCCGCTGATCGCGCAGATGTACACCGACAGCCGTGGCGTGCAGGCGCGCCTGGAAATGGCCATGCTCAGCCAGGACGCGCGCATGAAAACCTGCCTGACCCGCCTGCAGGACAGCGCCGAACACCTCAGCGAACAGGCGCGCCAGTCCGACGCGCTGGCGCACAAGAGTTCTTCAGGCCTGGAGCGCCAGCGGGTGGAGACCGAGCAGGTTGCCGCTGCGGTCAACCAGATGGCCGCCACCACCCAGGAAGTGGCCAACCACGTGCAGCGAACCGCCGATGCCACCCAGGAAGCCAACCGCCTGACCAGCCAGGGTCGGCAGATTGCCGGTGAAACCCGCGAGGCCATCGAACGCCTGTCGGCGGCGGTGGGCGAGACCGGCCAGACGGTTACGCAACTGGCCAAGGACAGCGATGAGATTGGTGGGGTGGTCGACGTGATCAAGGGCATCGCCGACCAGACCAACCTGCTGGCGTTGAACGCGGCCATCGAAGCGGCACGTGCCGGTGAAATGGGCCGAGGTTTTGCCGTGGTGGCCGACGAAGTGCGCCAGCTGGCCCAGCGCACTGCCGAATCCACCGGGCAGATTCACGGCCTGATCGCCAAGCTGCAACAAACTGCCAGCAATGCCGTGCTGACCATGGAAACCGGCCATCGCCAGGCGCAGGAAGGCGTCGACCGTGTAATGCAGGCCGACGAGGCGCTGGTGGGCATCAGTGAAGCGGTGGCCAACATTACCGACATGGCCACCCAGATTGCTGCAGCGACCGAGGAGCAGACTGCAGTGGCTGACGAGATCAGCCGCAACATCAGCACCATTGCCGACCTGGCCGACCAGACTGCCGAACAGGCCCAGCACTCGGCGCTGCTCAGCGAAGAGCTGACCAGCACGGCGGGTACCCAGTACTCGCTGGTAGAGCGGTTCAACCGCTAGGGCCCTGTAGGAGCGGCCCATCGCGACACAAGGCCGCTCCTACAACGACCCCGTCCAGACTACCAATCCAGCTGCAAGCAGCTCTCGAAATAGCGCTCTTCCCCGCTCAGCGGGTCTGCAAAGCGCAGGCTCTGCGCCAGCAACTTCAGTGGCCGCTGGTAATCATCCTCTTCGTTTAGCAACTGCGGATAGAACGGGTCATTGCAGATCCCCGCCCCCAATGCCGCCATGTGCACACGCAGTTGATGGGTCTTGCCAGTCACCGGCGACAGCCCGTAACGCCACAGCTCGCCATTTTTCTCCAGCACTTCGGCCAGGGTTTCGCTGTTGGCCTCCCCCTCTACTTCATGCATGCGGAAAAACGGCTCGCCATGTACCAGGCGGCTTTTGTGCACCAGCGGGAAATCGTGCTGCGGCATGGCCGCGGCAATGGCCTGGTAGCGCTTGTCGATGCGCCGTTCGGGGAACAACCGTTGGTAGGCACTGCGACTCTGCGGGTTGGCGGAAAACAGCACGAGCCCGGCAGTGTGCCGGTCGATACGGTGCAACGGCACCAGATGCGGGTTGCCCAGGCGGCGGATCAGGCGGCGCAGCAAGGTCTGCTCGACGTATTCACCTGTCGGCGTCACTGGCAGGAAATGCGGCTTGTCGGCTACCACCAGGTGCTCATCCACATGCAGTACGGTCTCCTGCACCGGGATCGGCCGCTCGTTCGGCACCTCACGGAAGTAATGCAAACGCATACCGCGCTTGTAAGGCAGTTCGGCAGAAACCGCCCGCCCCTCGGCATCCAGCACCCGACCACGGGCAAAGCGGTCGAGCCACTGGGCGCGGTCGATGGCCTTGAAATGGTCACACAGGCAGTCAAGCACCGTCGCCCAGTTACCGGGAGGCAGGCACACCGTGCTGGCTTGCTGGCGGGCGGGGTCGAAAGGCGTGGTCATGGCAGGGCTCGAAACGTTCACGGCCGCGCATTATCCCCCAAGCCCGCGCCCTCAACCAGCCTTGGCAATGGCCTCGCAGCGCTCCTTCAGCCATCGCAACACCTGCACCGGCTCCCATCGCCCCGGGTCGTAGAGGGCATAGAGCAACCCTTGGTAACCCACCACGTCCAACCCACGGTGGTAGCCGGCACGCTGGAACAGGGCCTCGATTTCGGCGAAGCAGGTATTGAAATGGACCTTGCCGAACGGAGTGCGGTCGTCGGTCACCAAGCCTTCGAGGCGCAGTTCCAGAACAGCGTCGGCCACCCGCTCGACGGGCATGCGGTTGACGCTGTACTTGAGTTGCTCGACATTGAGCATGGCTTTACCTCGATACTGTATTTATATACAGCATACGAACATCCCCTTGCCGCCGTCAATGCGCTTCATTGCAGGCCCGGCAGATAGCCGGTGCCTTTGCGGATGGTCAGCACCTGGCGTCGTGGGGCGCTACGCGACACAGCCAGGTGCACCCAGTTATCGAATTCGAGGATCAGCTGGTCGAAGGGGATGGCGCTTTCGCTGATACGGCGCACCACCTCGCGCGGGCTCACTTCAATCACCGTGAAGTCAGCCGCCAGCCCCTGCAGATGCTTGCTCGTCAACGCCCCGCCAATGCGCTGGTTGACTGCGGGGCTGCGATAGCCGCTGCTGACGATGATTGGTGCGCCGAACAACGCACGCACCTGCTCGAGTGCATTGCACAGCAACTGCAGGTTGGCACGCGCTTCAGCGGGAGGATTGTTGTCGAGCCCTTCCCTGGCGGCGAGCTGCGAAATGGTCATTTCATCGAGGGTGAAATGGGGAGAAATGCGCATGGCTGGATTCCTGATGACCGGTGATGGATGCCGGCCTCAACGTGCCGGCAGCGGATCATCACAACGCAACACACTGCATGGAGCAGGGACAAACCTCCCCTGGCGCTGTTACTGCTCGAGAAACGCCACCACCTGTCCGGCATCGAACGGCCAGTGCAGCTCGGCGCCATTGTCACAGCGGCGCAGCACCGGAATGATCAGGCCATAGCGCTCGTACATGGCTTCGTTCTCGGCAATGTCGACCAGCTCCACCAGCAGGCCATGGTCGACGAAGGGCATCAGCACGGCCTCGGCCACTTCACAAAGGTGGCAGCCGAGGGTGCCGAACAGTTGGCATTCAGGCAGCATGGGGGCAAGTCCGATTTGACAGGGAGAAACCTATTCTAGGTCCGTCCTGCCCCCCGTGCACCTGACGTGGCTCAATCCTGGCTGGTGGCGCCGATACGGTGCAGCGACAGGTCCGCGCCCTGGAACTCCTGCTCATGGCTCAAGCGCAGCCCGTGCAGCGCGCGGATTGCACCATACACGGCAAAACCGCCAGCCAGTGCCACCACCACGCCCATCAGGCTGCCCAGCAACTGGCTGGCCAGACTGACACCGCCCATGCCACCCAGCAGCTCCTGGCCGAAGATGCCGCAGGCCAGGCCGCCCCACACACCGCACAGACCATGCAAGGGCCACACACCCAGCACATCGTCGATCTTCCAGCGGTTCTGCGCCGCAGTGAAGGTCCAGACGAACAGCGCGCCCGCCACCAGGCCGGTGGCCAGCGCACCGATCGGGTGCATCAGGTCGGAACCTGCACAAACCGCCACCAGCCCGGCCAGCGGCCCGTTATGCAGGAAGCCCGGGTCGTTACGGCCGGCCAGCAGGGCCGACAGGGTGCCACCGACCATGGCCATCAGCGAGTTGATCGCCACCAGGCCGCTGACACCCTGCAACGTCTGGGCACTCATGACGTTGAAGCCGAACCAGCCGATGATCAGGATCCACGACCCCAATGCCAGAAAGGGTATGCTCGACGGCGCAAACGCCACCAGCCGGCCATCGCGGTAGCGCCCGCGGCGCGCGCCCAGCAGCAACACCGCCGCCAGCGCCAGCCAGCCGCCCATGGCATGCACCACTACCGAGCCGGCAAAGTCATGGAACGGCGCGCCGAAGCGTGCCTGCAACCAGGCCTGAACGCCCAGGTTGCCGTTCCACACCACGCCCTCGAAGAACGGGTAGATGAACGCCACGATCAACGCCGTGGCACACAGTTGCGGCACGAAGCGCGCCCGCTCGGCGATACCCCCGGAGATGATCGCCGGGATCGCCGCGGCGAAGGTCAGCAGGAAGAAGCACTTGACCAGCGCATAGCCATGGTCGGCCGCCAGCGCCGCCGCCGGCTGGAAGAAGCTGACACCGTAGGCGATCCAGTAACCGATGAAAAAGTACACCAGTGCCGAGATAGCGAAGTCGCTGAGAATTTTCGACAAGGCGTTGACCTGGTTCTTGTGGCGCACCGTGCCCACTTCGAGAAACGCGAAGCCGGCGTGCATGGCCAGCACCAGGATGGCGCCCATGAGAATGAACAGGGTGTTGGAACCGTGGACCAGGGAGTCCATCGCGCTGTGCATGTTTTCCATGAAATAGGCAGACCTGCTGAAAAAGGCACCAGGACAGTTCAAGAACCTGCATCCCTGCACCGAATCGGTGCCAGCCCCCTGCCCTGTTTCGGTGAGCCGGGCGGAGCCTGCGTGGTTTTTTCTTGGGTTTGTCGTGGATTGGGTTAAGGTTTATCGGTATCCGCTGCGCTGGCGCCCTGAATCGGCGCAATACCCGCCTGGGGCGCCCCGCAACGTGGCAAAGGCTTAGCAAGGCCCATACCAGCGCCGGCACTTGAACCTTCCGCGCTTGCTATCACTCGAACTACCAACATCCATCGACAGGGAGACACCCATGGCCAGCAAATCGGCAAAGACTGCACAAGAGATATTGATGGCTGACTTCCAGGCACTGGTCCGCGATACCGAGAAGCTGCTGGCCGACACCGCCAACCTGGCCGGCGACCAGGCTGACGAGTTGCGCGCACAGATCCACGATCGCCTGGCCCAGGCCCGCGAAAACCTGCAGCTGACCCAGGACTCGGTGCGCGAGCGCGGCCACGCAGCACTGGGCAGTGCCGAACAGTACGTGCAGGAAAAACCATGGCAGGCGATCGGCATTGCCGCGGGCGTCGGCCTCTTGATCGGCCTGCTAGCCAACCGGCGCTAAGGGGTTCCCATGGAGAACGACGCCAACGGCGCCAGCGCCTCGGGCAAGCGCCTGGGCGCGGCTGCCCTGGGGCTGCTGCACAGCCATATCGAATTGTTCGGCATTGAGTTGCAGGAGCAGAAGGGTCGCACATTGAGCTTGCTGCTGTTCGCTGGCCTGGCCCTGGTATTCGCCCTGCTGCTGCTGACGGCGCTGTCCGGGCTGTTGCTGGTGTTGCTGTGGGACAGCTATCGCCTGGCCGGCATCATCGGCTTGTGCGTGTTCTACGGCATCGCCGCGCTGTATTGCGGCCTGCGCCTGAAAGCAGCGGTGTTCGACGAGTCGTCGCCCTTCGGCGCCACCCTAGAGGAACTTGCCAAGGACCGGGAGCGCCTGTTGCCATGAGCCTGCCAGAACTGCCAAACACCCGTAACCCGCGTGAACTGCGCAAGGCGCTGCTGCGCCTGCGCATGGAAATGCACCGCCAGGAAATCCGCCACGAGTCCGCGCAGTTGCTGGAGCCGCTGCGCCGCGTGCGCGGCATGGGCAGCTCGCTGCACGACGGGCTGGGCATCAAGCATGCGCCACTGTGGGGGATTGGCGCCGTGGTGGCGCTGGGCTTCCTCACCGGCAAAGGTGTGCGCAGCGGCAACCTGGCGCGGCTGTTGCGCCTGGGCACCGGCCTGCTGCCGCTGCTGCGCCTGTACCTGCAAGGCAGCCGCCGCCCCTGAGCGTTTTCCGTCGACAGCACCGGCCCTGTCGCCGGCATGCTGGCTCCCACCTCGACCGCATCGGTCTCACGCCATGTGCGATTCCTGTGGGAGCCGGCTTGCCGGCGATAGGGCCCTTACAGGCTTACCCCTTGCGCCGCCCTTCCGGACACCGGAAGCTATACCCCTCGATCCACAGGAGACCGCGCCTTGGACTGGCACACCCTGCTCACCCGCGAACGCTTGGGCAAAGCCCTGTACAGCGCCGATGAACTCGGGCGCAGCCCCTTTCACAAGGACCACGACCGCATCATCTTCTCCGGAGCCTTCCGCCGTCTCGGGCGCAAGACCCAGGTGCATCCTGTTTCCAGCAACGACCATATCCACACACGCCTGACCCACTCGCTGGAAGTCAGCTGCGTTGGCCGCTCGCTGGGCATGCGCGTCGGCGAAACCCTGCGCGACAGCCTGCCGGACTGGTGCGCCCCCAGCGACCTGGGGATGATCGTGCAGTCGGCCTGCCTGGCCCATGACATCGGCAACCCACCGTTCGGTCACTCTGGCGAAGACGCCATCCGCCACTGGTTCCAGCAGGCCGCCGGGCGTGGCTGGCTGGACGACATGAGCGACGACGAGCGCGCCGACTTCCTCAACTTCGAAGGCAACGCCCAAGGCTTTCGCGTACTCACCCAGCTGGAATACCACCAGTTCGACGGCGGTACCCGGCTGACCTATGCCACCCTCGGTACTTACCTGAAGTACCCATGGAGCGCACGCCACGCCGACGCCCTGGGCTACAAGAAGCACAAGTTCGGCAGTTACCAGAGCGAGCTGCCGCTGCTCGAGCAGATCGCCCGCAAGCTCGGCCTGCCGCAACTGGAACACCAGCGCTGGGCGCGCCACCCGCTGGTCTACCTGATGGAGGCTGCGGATGACATCTGCTACGCGCTGATCGACCTGGAAGACGGCCTGGAAATGGAGCTGTTGCAGTACGCTGAAGTCGAAGCGCTGTTGCTCGACCTAGTCGGCGATGACCTGCCGGAAACCTACCGCCAGCTCGGCCCTGGCGACTCCCGGCGGCGCAAGCTGGCGATCCTGCGCGGCAAGGCCATCGAGCACCTGACCAACGCTGCCGCTCGCGCCTTCGTCGAGCAGCAGCAGGCCTTGCTGGCCGGCCAGCTTGCGGGCGACCTGGTCGAACACATGCACGGCCCGGCCAAGCGCTGCGTGCTGCAGGCCAAGGCCATGGCACGCAACAAGATCTTCCAGGACAAGCGCAAGACCCTGCACGAAATCGGCGCCTACACCACGCTGGAGATCCTGCTGAACACCTTCTGCGGGGCGGCCCTCGAGCAGCACGGTGGGCGCACACCCTCGTTCAAGAGCCGCCGGGTACTGGACCTGATCGGCAACAATGCCCCCGACCCGCACGGCTCGCTGCACAGCGCCTTCCTGCGCATGATCGACTTCATCGCCGGGATGACCGACAGCTATGCCAGCGAAATGGCCCGGGAAATGACCGGGCGCTCCAGCCCGACTTGAGCCCTGACGGTGCAACCCGGGCATTGCCCGGAGCTGCACCGTACTTTGTGGGAAACTTCCTACATACACTGGCGACAAGTTAAACAACACGAATAAAAATAAATGAAAAGTTACCAATCACGTTTTGACATTGAGTTAAATGTGCCTGGTTCGTAGCCCGAATTGTTTTATCTTGTAAGCCATTTCCCATATAGGGCTAATAGCCCTTCCTCGCATGCCCGATGACTTTCAACTGCGATAAGGTGCCGCCTGTCATCCTCAATCGCCCGCAGGGAAGTTGAACATGCATTCCATATTTATCGTCGACGACCATCCCGTCATCCGCCTGGCCGTTCGTATGTTGCTGGAAAACCAGAATTACAAGGTTGTCGGCGAGTCGGACAACGGCGTTGACGCCATGCAGATGATTCGCGAAACCTCGCCCGACCTGGTCATCCTCGACATCAGCATCCCCAAGCTGGACGGGCTGGAGGTGCTTGCCCGGTTCCAGGCCATGGCCCTGCCCCTGAAGGTGCTGGTACTGACCGCGCAATCTCCCGCATTGTTTGCCGTACGCTGCATGCACTCGGGTGCTGCAGGCTATGTGTGCAAACAGGAAGACCTGAGCGAACTGCTCAGTGCAATCAAGGCCGTGCTGGCTGGTTACAACTATTTCCCCAGCCAGGCAATCAAGCATGACCATGCGGTAGATGCCGACTTGCAACTTTTCCGCCAGGTAAATGACCGCGAACTGATGGTACTGCAACTATTCGCCCAAGGCCGCAGCAACAAGGAAATTGCCAAGGGCATGTTCCTCAGCAGCAAGACCGTCAGTACCTACAAGAAGCGCCTCATGCACAAACTTCAGGTCAATACGCTGGTCGACCTGATTGAAATGGCCAAACGCAACGCGCTGGTCTGAGGGTAGTCATGGCGCAGCTCATAGTTCGCCTGCTGTTCACCCTGCTCCTGTTCAGCGGCGTGGCACAGGCAACCCACCACGAAGCTTCATCCTATACCTTGCTGGCACGCTCATCGGCCAGGCCGGCATTGCCTGCGCTCACCGACGAGCAACGGCAATGGCTCGAAGGCCGTCAGGAACTGGTGCTGGGTACCTCGGCACCGGACTACCCACCATTCGACATCACCAGTGGGGGCCGCGACTACCAAGGCCTTACCGCCGAGTATGCGAGCCTGATCGGCAACGCCCTGCAGTTGCCCGTGCGTGTGCTGCGCTTTTCCAGCCGGCAAGCGGCGGTGGAGGCGCTGCGCCAGGGCGATATCGACCTGCTTGGCAGCGCCAATGGCTACGAAGCGGCCAGCGATGGCCTTGCCCTGTCGCACCCCTATGCCATCGACCAACCGGTGCTGGTAACCCGCGAGGACGAAAGCCGGGCGCTGGACATGGGCCTGGCCGGCATGCGCCTGGGCATGCTCTACCACTACCTGCCGCGGCAGGAGGTGAAAAGCGCCTACCCCAAGGCCGAGCTGCTGGCCTTCGGCTCATCCAGCGAGGCCTTGAGTGCCGTGGCGTTCGGCCAGGCCGACGTGTTCATCGGCGATACCATTTCCACCCACTACCAGCTCAATCGCGGCCACCTGCCACGCCTGCGCATGGCCAGTTTCGGCAAGCACGAAGCCATCGGCTTCGGTTTTGCCCTGCGCCACGAGGACAGGGTGCTGATGCAGATGGTGAACGCCACCCTGGACAGACAGACTTCGGCCATACGCGCCAGTATCTTCAAACGCTGGAGCGCTGGTAGCGACCAACTGCTGACCGACCGCAAGCTGCAACTGACCGACACCGAAGAACAATGGCTGAAGGACCACCCGGTGATGCGTGTGGCAATCGATGACACCGCTGCACCTGTCTCGTATTTCGATGGCTCGGGGCATTTTCGCGGCATCACCGCTGACCTGCTCGAACTCCTTCGCTTGCGCACCGGCTTGCGTTTCGAGGTACAGCGCGCCAGCGGCCTTGCCGACATGATTGCCCGCCTCAAGGATGGCCGCGCCGATGTCATCGCTGCACTGGCCACCGGCGGGGTGAACGAAGACGACCTGCAAATCAGCCAGCCCTACCTTGAAAGCGCCTATGTGCTGGTCAGCCGCAAGGACAAACAACCCCTCACCTCGCTGGAACAACTGCAGGGTCATCGCATCGCCATCACCCGCTACAGCGCCATGGACGCCATGCTGTCGAGGCACTATCCGCAAATCGGCTGGGTCGAGACCGAAAGCTCGTTCTATTCCATGGCGTTGCTCAACAGCGGTGCCGTCGATGCAGTGATCACCACTTTGATCGACGCCAACCACGCGCTGGCCGGCAACCCGGAACTGGTCATCCGGGCCACCGTCGGCAGCGAACCCGCCAACTTCGCCATGGCCACCAGTGCCCCATCGCAGGTGCTGGTGTCGATCCTCGACAAGGCGCTGCTGAGCATCTCGCCGGAAGAACTGGGGGTCATCAACAACCGCTGGCGCGGCTTCAGCCTGCACGAGGATGGCAATGACCACGGCTACCGCAGGCTGGCGATTCAAGTGGTACTGGGCACCGCCGTGCTATTGCTCCTGGCCTTGCTGTGGAATGCCCGCCTGCGTCTGCAGATTCGCCAACGGCAACGTGCCGAACGGGCGCTGAACGACCAGTTGGCATTCATGCGCGCCCTGCTCAACGGCACACCCCACCCCATGTACGTGCGTGACCGCGAGGGCCGCCTGCAAAGCTGCAACTACAGCTACCTCGAAGCCGTGCAGGCCCGGTCCGAGGAGGTCATCGGCAAGAACCTGGAGGGTAGCCTGTTCGCCGATAGCGAGCAGACCCGGCAGATCCACGCCGATTACCTGAAGGTGATGGCCGAAGGCTCGCCACTGATCATGGACCGGCCACTACGGATCCAGGGCCGGGAAATGACCATCTACCACTGGATTCTGCCGTACCGCGACTCACTGGGTGTGGTACAGGGCATCATCGGTGGCTGGATCGACATCAGCGAACGCCGCCATCTGGTCATGGAGCTGCGCCAGGCCAAGCAGCAGGCCGACGATGCGAACCGCGCCAAAAGCACGTTCCTGGCCACCATCAGCCATGAAATCCGTACCCCGATGAATGCAGTCATCGGCATGCTCGAGCTGGCAGTCAAGCGCGCCGACCAAGGCCGGGTAGACCGCAGCGCGCTGGAACTGGCCCACCATTCGGCCAAGGACCTGCTGGGCCTGATCGGCGATATCCTCGACATCGTGCGCATCGAGTCGGGGCACTTGTCCCTTGCCCCGGAGGCCGTCGACCTTGCAGCCCTGGTCGAATCGGTGGGGCGCATTTTCGAAGGCCAGGCGCGGCAGAAAGGCCTGGCCCTGGAGGTTATGATCGCACCGGCCGCACGCTGCCATGCCCTGCTTGACCCCCTGCGCTTCAAGCAGGTCCTTTCCAACCTGGTAAGCAACGCCATCAAGTTTACCGAGCATGGCCAGGTGCGCATCTGCGTCGGCCTGGTGGACGACGGCACCACCACCCCTGCCGTGCTGGAGCTGGAAGTACGCGACAGCGGCATCGGCATCCACGCAGATGACCTGCAACGCCTGTTCAACCCGTTCATCCAGGCCAACCCGCATAGCCAGAGCGCCCGTGCGGGTACCGGGCTGGGCCTGGCCATCTGTCGCAACCTGTGCGAAATGATGGGCGGCAGCCTGACCATCAAGAGCCTGGAGGATGTCGGCACCCAGGTGCGACTGAAGATGCCGCTGCAGCGGGTTGACGCTGCGGCGCAGCCGGCCCGGCAGATAGAGAACCTCGATGTGCCCGACCCAAGGCTGAACGTGCTGGTGATCGACGACCATCCAGCCAACCTGCAATTGATGGCACAGCAGCTTGGCTACCTGGGGCTGAAGCACACCAGCGCCCGCGACGGTCGCGAAGGCTTGGCCACCTGGCGGGCGGGCGACTTCGATGTGCTGGTGCTCGACTGCAACATGCCGCACATGAACGGCTACCAGCTGGCCACCGCCGTACGCACCGAGGAACGCCATGGCAGGCGGCCGCGCTGCACCATTCTCGGCTACACCGCCAACGCACAGCCAGAGGTACGCCGCAAGTGCCTGAGCGCCGGCATGGACGACTGCCTGCTCAAGCCGATCAGCCTGGGCACGCTCAGCCAACGCCTGGCCGGCATACGCCCGCACCGCCAACACAAACCGCGGCGCAAGCTGTACCACCTGGACGGCCTGGCCACAGTGGTCGGCCAAGACCCGAACGACCGCCAGCGCTTCCTGCAGGCGTTGCAGCAGAGCCTGCAGGCCGACCTGGCCACCTTGATGGCACTGAATCCGCAGCACGACAGCGATGCCATTGCCGAACAGGCGCACAAGGTGCTCAGCGCCGCGCGGATGCTGGAAGCCCCCGCATTGATGAAGGCCTGCGAAGCCCTGGAAGCAAGCGGCTTGCCTACCGCCCAGTTGCGCCTGCGGCGCCAGGCACTGGCGCGACATATGTGCCGGGTAGAACGTGCCCTGGCCAAGGAACTGGCCACAGGCACCTGCACACAGGCAGGCAGCCACGCGTGTTAACTGGTAGACTGCGCGGCGTTATTACCTAAGAGGATTGTTTCATGGCCACAAACCGCTCCCGTCGTCTGCGCAAGAAGCTGTGTGTCGACGAGTTTCAGGAATTGGGCTTCGAGCTGAACCTGGAATTCAAGGAAGATCTGGATGACCAGGCAATCGATGCTTTCCTCGACGCGTTCCTGGCAGAAGCCATGGATGCCAATGGCCTGGACTATGTAGGCGGTGACGATTTCGGCCTGGTGTGCTCGGTCAAACGTGGCTCGGTCAGCGAAGAACAGCGTGCAGCCGTTGAAGCCTGGCTCAAAGGCCGTAGCGAACTGACCAAGATCGAAGTCAGCCCGCTGCTGGACGCCTGGTACCCGGAAAAGCCGATCAACAAGGCCGAGTAATACCGGCCCGGCTCGATCGCTGAAAAGGCCACCCCAAGGGGTGGCCTTTTTTATTGGGGGTGCTTTTCCGTCGAACGTGGCGCATCGTCGCTGCGCTTGGGGCATAATGCGTATTCTTTCACCCTGGGGCCATCATCCCTTACAGCCCCAATGCCCTTTTCCCTCGCCGTAGGGTATTTATCGATCATGATCAAAACGCTTCGTCCCCTCGTTCTTGCCGGCCTGCTGTTGCCACTCGCCCTGCCCAGCCAGGCCGCCGCCGTCAACACCACGCTGCCTGCCAAGGTGCAGCAGGCCCTCAAGGCCAACAAGCTGCAGGATTCTGCCCTGTCACTGGTGATGCTGCCGCTTGACGGCCCCGGCACACCGACCGTGTTCAATGCCGATGTCTCGGTCAACCCGGCCTCGACCATGAAACTGGTCACCACCTACGCCGCCCTCGAACTGCTGGGCCCGACCTTCCAGTGGAAAACCGAGTTCTACACCGACGGCACCCTGAGCAACGGTGTACTCAACGGCAACCTGTACCTCAAGGGTGGCGGCGACCCAAAACTGAACATGGAGAAGCTGTGGCTGCTGATGCGTGACCTGCGCGCCAATGGCGTGCGCACCATCACCGGCGACCTGGTTCTGGACCGCAGCCACTTCGTGCAGCCCAATCTGCCGCAGTTCAACGACGACGGCGGCGATGTGAACAAGCCGTTCCTGGTCAAGCCCGACTCGCTGCTGGTCAACCTCAAGGCCCTGCGTTTCGTGGCCCGCAACGATGGCGGCAAGGTCACCATCGCGGTCGAACCGCCGATTGCCAGCATCCGCATCGATAACCAGGTCAAGGCGGTGGCCTCCAAACAGTGCTCGGGTGACGTGCGCTACAACCCGGTGCAACAGGCCGATGGCATCAGCGTAACGGTCAGCGGCCAGCTGGGTGACGGCTGCAACTCGCAGACCTACCTGTCACTGCTCGATCACCAGACCTACGCCGCCGGTGCCGTGCGCGCTATCTGGAACGAGCTGGGTGGCAGCATCCAGGGTGGCGACCGCTTCGAGAACGTGCCCAAGGGCGCTCGCCTGCTGGCCCGTGCCTTCTCGCCAGACCTGGTGGAAGTGATCCGCGACATCAACAAATACAGCAACAACACCATGGCTCAGCAGCTGTTCCTGAGCCTTGGTGCACAGTTCCGCACCGATGCCGACGGTGACGACGCTCGCGCTGCCCAGCGCGTGGTGCGCCAGTGGCTGGCGAAGAAGGGCATTACCGCCCCGCACCTGGTGATGGAAAACGGTTCCGGCCTGTCGCGCGCCGAACGGGTCAGCACTCGGGAAATGGCCGCGATGCTGCAGGCCGCCTGGAAGAGCCCTTATGCTGCCGAATTCATGAGCTCGATGCCGCTGGTGGGTATGGACGGCACCATGCGCAAGCGCCTGAAGCGTACTGCCATGACCGGCGAAGGGCACATCAAGACCGGCACGCTGAACACCGTGCGGGCAATTGCCGGCTTCAGCCGTGACAGCAACGGCCATACCTGGGCAGTGGCGGCGATCCTCAACGATCCGAAACCGTGGGGCGCCTCGCAGGTGCTCGACCAGGTGCTGCTGGACCTGTACCGCCAGCCGAAACTGGCCGGCAGCACAGCGGCCAACTGATAGGTATAGGTAGCCAGTACCGGCCTCTTCGCGGGCTTGCCCGCTCCCACAGGTATTGCACCAAGTTCAATAACGGTGCAGTACCTGTGGGAGCGGGCAAGCCCGCGAAGGGGCCGGTACCGACAACCAAAAACGATCAGGCCAACTCCCCCTCCACCCGATCCCGCCCGGCCTGCTTGGCCGCATATACCCCGGCATCAGCCCGCAACAGCAAAGCATCGGCCCCCTCCCCCGGTCGCCAGCCCGCCACACCAAAACTCGCGGTCACCCTGCCCACGCCTTCCACCGGCACATTGCGCACCCCATGCCACAGCTCCAGCGCCAGCAACCGGGCCTGCTCGGCATCGCTGCCGGGGCACAGCACCATGAATTCCTCGCCGCCCAGCCGGCAGAACACATCGGTACGCCGCAAACGCTGGCCGATACGCAGGCACAAGCTACGCAGCACGCGGTCGCCGACGGCATGGCCGAAATGGTCGTTGATGCGCTTGAAGTGATCGATATCGAGCATGATCACCGCCAGTGCCAGGCCATCGCGCTGGGCACGTTCCAGTTCGAGCTTGAGCCGCTCCTGGAAGTAACGGCGGTTATGGATGCCGGTCAGCGAGTCGGTCACCGACAGCGCACGCAACTCTTCCTCCACGCCCTTGAGGTCGGAGATGTCGGTCAGGTAGCCATGCCACAAGGTGCACCCCTGCTCGCCCACCTCCGGTGTCGCCTCGCCACGCACCCAGCGCAGCCCGGCACGCGGCAGGCAGACCCGGTATTCTTCGCGCCAGGGCGTCAGGTGTTCGGCCGAGTAACGCACCGAGCGGCGCACGCGCTCCAGGTCATCCGGGTGGATGCGCTCGAATACCGCCGTGGCATCCTCGCGCAACTGCTGCAGGTCAATTTCGTATATGTCGTACAGGCCCATGCTGGCATACGGAAAGCAGGAATGGCCGTTGCCATCCAGGCGGTACTGATAAATGCCGCCCGGCACCTCGGCACTGAGCTTTTCCAGAAGGCGGTCACGGGCCGCCAGCGCCTCATGCACCCGACGCCGTTCGGTGACATCGATGCAGATCGCCAGGTAACCGATCCACAACCCCTGTTCATCGAGCATGGCGGTGACCAGCATGTTGGCCACCAGTTGGCTGCCATCGGCGCGCAACAAGGTCCACTCCCCCGGCTCGGCACCATGCTCCTGCACCGTTTCGGCGAACATGGCCTGGCCACCTTCAATCGGTCGGCCGTAACGCAGGCTCAAGGCATGGGTACGCAGGCTCAATTCCTCGGGCAGCACCAGGTCCTCCAGGCGCAGCTGGCCGATCGCCTCGCTGGCGGGGTAACCGAGCATGCGTTCGGCGCCGGCGTTGAAGGTACTGACCACGCCCTTGAGGTTGGTAGCGATGATCGCCACCTGGGTTGCGGCATCCAGTACGCTGCGCAGCTGGTTGTGGGTGCCACGCAATGACTGCTCGCTGACCCGCAGCTCGGCAGTGCGCTGCTCGACCAGGGCCAAGGCACGCTGGCGCTGGCTGAACAGGTTGTAGAGCAAGATACTGAGCAGCAGGCTCAACAAGCCGCCCAGCAGGCTCACGGCCAACACCGCGGAGGAACGGTTGGCGCGCACGAAGGCCAGACTCGGCCGGATACTCAGCTGGAAGTGGTGGTCAGCCAGGTGCAACAGCTGGTTGGTGGCCAGCGGCAGGGGGGCGACCGGGTTCTGCGAATCGAACATCACTTCGGGGCCATACAGCCCGGTGGGGTCGACGATACGGACTACCAGGTTGTCGTCTGCCGAAACCGGGCGCCCGTCACTGACCAGTTCACGCATGCTCAGCAAGGCCGTCACATAGCCTACTGCCGCGCCGCGGGGGTTGGCATCGGAAAACACCGGCGCCACCATCAGCAGGCCACGCGCATCCGAGCTGGTATCGAACATGGGCAGTGGCTCGGAAACCGCCATGCTGCCCGGCCCCAGCGCCCGCGACAGGGCCGCCAGGGGCTCTTCCTGGCCGGCGAGGTCCAGCCCATAGGGCAGCCCGGGCAATTCACCCGACTGGGTATAGAGTACCGGGAAGTAATGGTCGCGCTGGGGGGATGGCCGCCACTGGCCTTGCTGATCCTGGTCGCGGATCACATAGCCCGGACCGGAATGCGCACTGGCCTGGCGCTCGAACTCGGCGCGTTGCGCGGCTTCGACACGCGGCGCCCAGGCGTAGGCCAGGGTCCGCTGCAGCAATGGCCTGGCGTAGCCGTCGAACTCGTGTGGGGTGATTTCGTTGGAAAAGCTGAAAAACCGCCGCAGCCCGTCCAGGCGCTGCTGCTGTTCGTCAAACCGCTCGGCGATACGGCTGAAACGCTCGCTGGCCAGCAGCTCGAAGCGCTGGCGCAGCTGCTGCTTGTAGAAGGTTTGCGTGGCTAACGCCAGGACGGCCGTCAACAGGCCGCCTACGACCAGGGCAACCAGGGCCACCGCCCAGGCGGACACCGCCTCTGTGCACAGGCCAAGCAACCGCGCACGCACGCCACCCTTTGACATACACCCATCTCGTCACGTCAGCGTCCTGCGGATTATCTTGCCCTGCACTCAGTTATAGCTATTGGCCATTAGCCGTGCAATGTACCTCGTCGCCTCAACGAAGCTGCAGACGCCAGGCGCGATGGATACGGTTATTGCGAGCGAAGTCCGGGTCCAGGGTCTGGGCCGTGATTTCCTCCACCGCGTAACGCGCCATCAGGTGCTCGTCCAGCTGGAACTTGCGGAAGTTGTTGGAGAAATACAGCACGCCACCCGGCGCCAGGCGGGCCATGGCCAGGTCCAGCAGCTGCACGTGGTCACGCTGAACGTCGAACACGCCTTCCATGCGCTTGGAGTTGGAGAAGGTAGGCGGGTCGATGAAGATCAGGTCGTAGCTGTCGCGGTTGCCTTCCAGCCAGGCCATCACATCGCCCTGCTCCAGGCGGTTGCGTTCGGAGAAGCCATTGAGCGCCAGGTTGCGCCGCGCCCAGTCCAGGTAGGTTTTCGACAGGTCGACGCTGGTGGTGCTGCGCGCGCCGCCCTTGGCCGCATGCACGGTCGCCGTGGCGGTGTAGCAGAACAGGTTGAGGAAGCGCTTGCCGGCTGCTTCGCGCTGGATGCGCATGCGCATCGGGCGATGGTCGAGGAACAGGCCGGTGTCGAGGTAGTCGGTGAGGTTGACCAGCAGCTTGACGCCGCCTTCGTTCACTTCCTGGAAGCGGCCTTCGGTAGCCTGACGCTCGTACTGGCGCGTGCCGCTCTGCCGCTCGCGACGCTTGAGCACCACACGCTGCGGCGAAATGCCCAGGGCCTGCGGGATGGCTGCCAGCGCGTCGAGCAGGCGTGCCTGGGCCTTGTCCGGGTCGACCGAACGTGGCGCGGCGTATTCCTGCACGTGAACCCAGTCCTGGTACAGGTCGACCGCCAGGGCGTATTCGGGCATGTCGGCATCGTACAGGCGGTAGCAATCGACCTGCTCACGGCGGGCCCACTTGCCCAGTTGCCGGAGGTTTTTCTGCAGTCGGTTGGCGAACATCTGCGCCCCTTCCGACAGGCGCGCCGGTTCGCTGGCTGGTGCTGCCTGCTGGCGGGTTTCCGTGCCTTCAGGCTGCGCCTCGCGGCGCTCGCCGGTAACGAACTGGTCGGGCTGCACCTTGAACAACAGCAGCTTGCACGGCAAGGCGCCGTTCCAGAACGCGTACTGCTTGTGGCTGCGAATACCCATGCGCTTGCCCAGCTGCGGCGCGCCGGTGAACACCGCCGCCTCCCAGCCCATGCAGGCCTGGCGCAGGCGCTCGCCGAGGTTCTGGTAGAGATACAGCAGGCTGGCTTCGTCACCCAGGCGCTCGCCATAGGGAGGGTTGCTGATGACCAGGCCTTTCTGGTTCTGGTCCGGGCGCGGCTCGAAGGTGCTGACTTCGCCCTGGTAGATCTTCACCCAGTCACCCAGGCCGGCGCGCTCGACGTTGTTGCGGCCTGGCTGGATCAGCCGCGGGTCGGCTTCGTAACCACGGATCCACAGCGGCGGTTTGGCCAGACCGGCCTGTGCCCGCGCCTGCGCCTCGTCATGCACCTTGCGCCACAACGCCGGTACATGGCCGAGCCAGGCACTGAAGCCCCAGCGTTCACGTTTCAGGTTGGGCGCGATATCTGCGGCGATCATCGCCGCTTCGACCAGGAAGGTACCCACACCGCACATCGGGTCGGCCAGCGCGCCACCTTCGGCGGCAATGCGCGGCCAACCGGCGCGGATCAGCACCGCCGCCGCCAGGTTTTCCTTCAGCGGCGCGGCGCCTTGCTGCAGGCGGTAGCCACGCTGGTGCAGGCTGTGCCCGGAAAGGTCAAGGGAGAGAATGGCTTCGCCACGGTCCAGGCGCAGGTGCACGCGCACATCAGGGTCGATCTTTTCCACCGACGGGCGCAGGCCTTCGCGGTTGCGCAGCTTGTCGACGATCGCATCCTTGACCTTCAGCGCACCGAAGTGGGTGTTGTCGATACCCGAACCATGGCCGCTGAACTCCACTGCGAGGGTGCCATCGGCCGCCAGGTGATCGGCCCAGTCGACCGCGTGCACGCCGTCGTAGAGGTCGTCGGCGTTCTTCATGGAGAAGCGCTTGAGTACCAGCAGCACCCGGTTGGCCAGGCGTGACCACAGGCACAGGCGGTAGGCGGTTTCCATGTCGGCGGCGCCACGAATGGCCGAGGTGTGCTCGCGCACGTCATCCAGGCCGAGGCCCCGCGCTTCTTCGGCAAGCAGGCCTTCCAGGCCTTTGGGGCAGGTGAGGTAAAGTTCGAAACGGTCCGACATGAGTAATCCAGCGCCTTGGGCTATTTGACTGACGGGGCGACGCATCGCCCCGCGATGTTTGCCCGCACACCTTTCCAGCAGGCGTGCGGGTGGCCTTTCCCGGCACACAAGCGTGCGGTGGAAGGCCGGGCCGCCTGACCGATCTGTGCCTGGCCCAGTGGCAAAGACAGCTTAGATCATCAGGCAGTACGAAAAATTCTGGCGATGCCGGGGCCAGTGTGACCCTTCGTCGCATTTCAAATTATTTCTGTCATCCGCGAGCAACGCTGGCGAAATGACGTCAATGATCGGCAAAGCCTGATCATAGCGGGCTCAACGCTAAATAAGGTTGAGTCGCATTTATTTACTTATCCCCTCACCCTTGGAAAGGTTACGTGCTTATGACAAATCGATCATTCACACCGTGACTCGCATTCGATAGAACTGGTCTCAGGCCGCTTCGCAACGAGGTGGCACTTTCAGCTCGCCACGCCGGCAGCGAGCGCACACCGGCAGAAAGACTCTGCCCGGCCTCGGAGAGGCCGACGGGACATTACAGTCAACAAGTGAGGGCAACACCCTATGAGAAGACTTAAGCGTGATCCGTTGGAAAGAGCATATTCACGTGGCTACCAATATGGGGTCACCGGCAAATCCCGCGAACTTTGCCCCTTCAATCTTCCTTCTGTTCGCCAAGCCTGGATCAACGGCTGGCGTGAAGGTCGCGGTGATAACTGGGACGGAATGACTGGCACCGCTGGCATCCATAGACTCAACGAAAATCACGCCGTTGGCTGAACGAGGACACTGAATTCGATTCACCATGCACGCCCTATCCGGGCGGCGGGCGAAGGCCCAGGGGCCCCTTGATGGGGCCCTTTTTTATGACTTCGAATCCACATCCGCGCTGGCTTCTTCGCGGGCTCGCCCGCGAATGGCCGGCAGATCACCGAGGCATCGCAGCGATAGCGTCCACCGCCTCGCGAATCAGCGCAGGCCCCTTGTAAATGAAGCCGGAGTAGATCTGCACCAGGCTCGCCCCGGCAGCGATCTTTTCGGCGGCATGGCGGCCTTCGGTAATGCCGCCAGCGGCAATGATCGGTAGCTTGCCGCTCAGTTCGGCCGCCAGCACCTTGACGATATGGGTGCTCTTCTCCAGCACCGGCGCGCCCGACAGGCCGCCCGCCTCGCCACCGTACGGCAACCCTTCGACACCTTCACGCCCCAGCGTGGTGTTGGTGGCGATCACCGCATCCATGCCCGACTCCATCAGCGCCGCGGCGACCAGGGCGGTTTCTTCGTCGCTCATGTCCGGGGCAATCTTGATTGCCAGAGGTACGCGCTTGCCATGCGTGCCGGCCAGTTGCTCGCGGCGCTCGGCCAGGGCATCGAGCAACTGCTTGAGCGAATCGCCGAACTGCAGGCTGCGCAGGCCCGGGGTGTTTGGCGAACTGACGTTGACCGTGATGTAACTGGCGTCGGTGTACACCTTGTCCAGGCAGATCAGATAGTCATCGACGGCACGCTCCACCGGGGTGTCGAAATTCTTGCCGATGTTGATGCCCAGCACGCCGTTGTAACGTGCAGCCCGCACCCGGCCGAGCAGGTGATCAACGCCCAGGTTGTTGAAGCCCATGCGGTTGATGATGGCCGTTGCCTCCGGCAGGCGGAACAGGCGTGGCTTGGGGTTGCCCGGCTGCGGGCGCGGGGTGACGGTGCCGATTTCGACGAAGCCGAAGCCCAGCTGGGCGAAACCGTCAATGGCCGCACCGTTCTTGTCCAGGCCGGCCGCCAGGCCCACCGGGTTGGCGAAGTTCAAGCCCATGACCGTGACCGGCAAAGCCGCCGGCTGCTTGCACAGCATGCCGTTGAGGCCAAGACGGCCACCGGCGCCGATCAGGTCCAGGGACAGGTCGTGGGAGGTTTCCGGAGAAAGCTTGAACAGCAGCTGGCGGGCCAGGGTATACATGGGCGGGCAAGGCTCGGGGTGAATGAGGGGGCGATTATAGCCAGCGTGGGGCTGGCATGACAGCAAATCGTGGGGCTGCTGCGCAGCCCATTGCCGGCAAGCCAGCTCCCACAGGTACAACACAAGGGCTAAAAGCTGTGCTGTACCTGTGGGAGCAACTGTCTTGCTCAATTTCTAAAAGCTGGCGTGATCCCTGTGGGAGCGGGCTTGCCCGCGAACACGGGCGAAGCCCG
>NZ_JADLJS010000055.1 GCF_015680405.1 Pseudomonas pudica | reverse complement strand
GGCCCCGGGGCGGGGGGTTTCCCCCGCAAAACCCGCGCCCCGGGTCAATTCCCCCGGTTTGTTTTGGTCGCCGAAAACCCCGCTCCCACAGGATACGCGGACCGCTTGCGAATTCATTTCTTAAAGCCGGCCCGCTCAACGCTTGCGTTGCGTTTCATCACGAGCTGCTTTCTGTGCAGTGGAATCATGGGACGTGCCGGTTGACCCATCAGGACGCTGCGCATCATTGTCCCGTTCCTCTTCACCTTGGGTTCCGCTGCGAGGTGCATCCGATTCTTTCTTCATCTCCCCCTCCTACCCCTTGCTGTGTTCAGGCGAAGACGGCCCGGTACCGCGTTTGATTCCACGCGGCCCAAGCACGCCCCAGATAGCCAGGCCGACAATGGGCAGCGCCAACAGCAACAGTGCCCACATCGCTTTCGTCACATCGCTCTTGTCACTGCGGAAAACACTGACGATGGCCCACAGATCGAGCAACACAATGATCGCCGCCACAGCGATCCAGAAATACGTCACAGGCTCGGTCATGATCGCTTCTCCTCTGCTTGTTCCAGCAGCAGCGCGTGGTCCGCGCCACCACCTCCTACCAAGAGGAAGCCAGCAAGCGGAACAAAGTTCAGGAAGCTTTACCCGCCGTTGATGGGTGGTACACACGCAATGAACCAATCCCGCAGGAAACACGTCCACCACAAAACAACGCACGAGTGACCGCCATGGCGACCGACCCCGTACTCGAGGCCCTTGATTACCTCAAGGTCCACAAACTGGTGCTGACCACGGCAGAGTCCTGCACTGCCGGTGCCATGGTTGCGCTGCTGGCAGCAGTGCCGGGAACCGGCGAGGTACTGGAAAGCGGCTACGTGGTGTACTCGCCAAGTGCCAAAAAGCGCCTGCTCGGCGTCAGCCCACAAACCATCGAACGCTACGGCCTGACCAGTGAGGCGGTAGCCTGGGAGATGGCGCTCGGCGCATTGAAAGACAGCGATGCCACCGTTGCCATTGCAAGCACGGGTGTCGCCGGGCCGGAGCCGCAGGATGCCATCGCCCCAGGCACCGTGTGCTTTGCCTGGGCGTTCGCCGGCGAGCCCTTGGCGGTGTTCACGCGTAGCCAGCGCTTTTTCGGCGAACGCGCGGAGGTAATCCGCCAGGGCGCGCTCTACGGGTTGTCGCACCTGGCGCATTACCACCAACGCTGGCTGCGTGGTGAGCGCGCCTGAGGGGTTACCTGAGGGGGCTACGGGCATGGACGAAGAGGAGTTGGTTTCAAGGCGCCACCCCGTCGAGGAAGACATGCGGATGCAGCAGCGGGTCTGGCGTTTCGAACGGGTGGGATGGTATGCCCTGGTGCTGGTCGTGCTGCTGGCCCTGGCCGGGGTGTTCGGCAATGGTCCGCTCAGTGACGCGCAGGTCACGAGCGAGGACGGCCGGGTGCATGTGGAGTATCAGCGCCTCAGCCGCACAGGCACCACCGACAACCTGCGCATCACGGTTCGCGGTACTGCCGGGGAGCCTGTGATGCTGCTGCTCGGGGGGACCCTCCTTCGCGAAGCCAGTATCGAAACGCTGCAGCCAGAGCCGCAAGTGTCGCGTTCCCATGGCAGGTCGCTGCTGCTCCAGCTCGGCACCAGCAAAGAGGGCATCGCCACCCTCTACCTGACCCTGCGCAGCGAATACGTCGGTACTCTCGACGGTGTTGTCAGCGCGGGCCCGGACAGCACAGTGCACTTCTCGACCTTCCTCTACCCGTAGGAGCGCGCCATGGACTCCATTCTTCGTGCGACAGGCATGTACATCGCGCTGATGCTGCTGTTTCGCGTGGCTGGCAGGCGCTCGCTGGCAGACCTCACCACCTTCGACTTCGTCCTGCTGCTGATCATCGGCGAAGCAACCCAGCAGGCATTGCTCGGCGAGGACTTCTCGTTCACCAACGCCATGCTGGTGATCGCCACGCTGATCGTCCTGGATGTCGGCCTGTCGCTGGCCAAGCTCAATTCCAGGCGCCTGGCCCGGCTGGTCGATGGCCACGCGACACTGGTCGTGGATCGAGGTCGCTTTCTCCACCACCGAATGCGGCGGGCGCGGCTGACCGAGGACGACATTCTCGAATCGGCTCGGGACAGCCAGGGAATCGAAAGCGTCGAGCAGATCAAGTTCGCCATCGTCGAGCGCAACGGCAAGATCTCGATCATTGCGCAGGAATGACCCTGCCCGGCCGGTGCAACCTGCGCGGGACCTCGTGCGGCTGGCCTCCCACACACCGGTACGTTGATCATCCGCTTTGAACCTTGGCGCCCGCCCCCTACTCCATCGAAGGCAATCGTGATTTTTCCAACCCCGAAGAGGTGTTGCATGAACGCTATCGAATTGTTGATCCAGGACCATGAGCTGGTGAAGAAGCTGCTGGAGGAACTCTCCTCCACCACCGAGCGCGCGGTGAAGAAACGCGCCGAGTTGCTTGAACGCATCAAGCAGGAAGTGACAATCCACACCGCTCTGGAAGAAGAAATCCTGTATCCGGCCATCAAGCAGGCCGGCGGCAAGGAAGAAGCGAAGATGTATTACGAAGCCAAGGAAGAGCACCGCACCGTAGATTCGCTGGTGCTGCCGGACCTGCTGCAAACCGAGACCGGCACCGTCGAGTTTGCCGGGCGGGTCAAGGTGATGAAGGAGCTGCTGGAACACCATATCGAGGAAGAAGAAAGCGAGCTGTTCCCGACGGCCCGCAAGCTGCTGGGCAAGCAGCAGCTGGATGAGCTCGGCCAGGCCATGGAGGCGCAGAAGAAACTGCTCAAAGGCGAACAGCGTGCCGCGTGATGGAGGCCTGGATCGACTTTCTTGAATGGCCCGCCATGGCCCTGACGGTACTTGCCGCCTGGTGCATCGGCTCACGGCGCCCAGGCCGGCGCAAGCTGGGCTTCTGCTGCTTCATTGGCAGCAATGTACTGTGGGCCGTGTGGGGGTGGCAGGCGCAGGCCTGGGCGCTGATCATCCTGCAGGGTTGCCTGTGCGCCATGAACCTGCGGGGCTGGAAGAAAAACACCGCAGTGGAATCCGGCTGAACGCCTGAACACATGCCTGATAGCCCGACAGCGAGGAACCAGACCATGATCGAACCCAACCACCCCGACCCTTACGTGGACGACGTACCACACAACCCAGGCGAGCCCGTGCCTGAACAGGAGCAGGAGCAGGAAGCACCCGACTGGCCCGAAGGCCAGGTGCCGCCAGAGGAGCAGTCCGACGGCTGAGGCTCACCGATCCAGCGGCATTGCCTGCTTCACCGGCAATGCCGCTCCCCCAGTCACCCGGTCCCACGCAAGGAGGCAAATGTCTCATGAGTGATCGCATCATCGCCTTGTTCACCGATACCACACTGTTTGGAGTTTCCGTTCTCAACCTGTTGCTGGCGCTGACGGTAGCCGTGCTGACATTCCTCGTGGCGCGGGCGGCCATCAGTTTCATGCTGCATCGGGTCAGGCGCTGGTCCGAGCACGACGGCGCGCTCAGCCACGTACTGGCCAAGGTGCTTGCCGGAACCAGCAACTTTCTGCTGTTCCTTGCCTCGCTGCTGGTGGGCCTGAGCATGCTCGACCTGCCCGAGCGCTGGCTGACCCGGGTTGGTAGCCTGTGGTTCGTGGTCGCGGCATTGCAGATAGGGCTATGGGCCAACCGCGCCATCGGCCTTGGCCTGAGTCGCTACTTCGCCCGGCATCGCACCGACGGGTTGAACCAGGGCAGCGCGCTGGCCACGCTGTCGGCATGGGGCGCGCGCGTATTGTTGTGGTCAGTGGTGCTGCTGGCGATGCTCTCCAACCTGGGCGTGAACATCACCGCCTTCGTCGCCAGTCTGGGGGTAGGCGGTATCGCTGTTGCACTGGCCGTGCAGAACATCCTCGGCGACCTGTTCGCCTCGCTATCCATCGCCGTGGACAAGCCGTTCGAGGTGGGCGACTTCATCGTCATCGGCCCCCTGGCCGGCACGGTGGAACACGTGGGGCTGAAGACCACACGCATCCGCAGCCTGGGCGGCGAGCAGATCGTCATGGCCAACGCCAGCATGATCAGCAGCACCATCCAGAACTACAAGCGCCTGCAGGAACGACGAATCGTGTTCGAGTTCGGCCTGTCCTACGACACGCCAACCGAGGCCGTGAAGAAAGCACCCGCTATCGTCGAGGAAGCGATCAAGGCACAGCAGCAGGTGCGCTTCGACCGTGCCCACCTGCGCGGCTTCGGCAAGGAAGCGCTGGAATTCGAGTGCGTGTACATCGTCAAGGACCCCGGCTACAACCTGTACATGGACATCCAGCAAGCGATCAATTTCCACCTGCTCGAGCGCTTCTCGAAGGTTGGTGCCAAGTTCGCCGTACCGGTACGCGCGATCAAGGTCACGGCCTTGCCAGAGGAATCGAAGCGCGGGCCTCAAAGCATTCACGTGGGATAACCCACCGCGGTGCATTTCAGCGCCCCATGCATTCCGTCGAATAAACGGCACGGTCGCGGACGATGCTGGCCGAACAGAAGGTGACCCATCTGCAAAGGAGCATCGCCATGAAGATATTGAAGCCTCATTCGTTACTGCTCGCACTGTGCCTGGGGGCCAGCGCACCTGTGGTGTTTGCAGCCACCGACCTGAACGATCAGCGTGCCCCTGGCACGCAACCGCATGACAGCGGGCATATGAACGGCCAAGGTGGAGCGACTGGTTCCGGCACGCCTGCGGATGCCATGGGCACGGGCTCTGGCGGCACCGATAGCAATGATACTGACAATACCGGTGGCGATGGCACTACCGACCGATCGGGTAGTGACAGCAATGGATCGGAACGCGGCAACGGGACCGGAGGCTCCGGTGGTTCGGGCTCCAGCGGTAGTTCCGGTAGTTGAAGGTTCGCTCGAACTGCCCTACGGCCGACGACGCGTGCTCAGCTCGATCCACACTGGTGCATGGTCGCTGGCCTTGGGTTCGTTACGCACCCAGGCATCGACGCCTGCTTGCTTCAGGTAAGGCGCGAGTTCGGGGTTGAGCAGCAGGTGGTCGATACGTAACCCGGCATTGCGGGCCCAGTGGTTGCGGAAGTAATCCCAAAAGGTATAGATGCGTTCGTCCGGATACAGATGGCGGATGGCGTCGACCCAACCTTGCTGAAGCAGTTTCTGGTAGCACGCGCGTGATTCGGGCTGCAGCAGCGCGTCCTTCATCCAGGAGCGCGTGTTGTAGATATCCATGTCGGTAGGCACCACATTGAAATCACCCGCCAGCAGCGTGGGATGGTCACTGTCATGCAGCCCTTTCACATGGGCGATCAGGCTTTCGAACCAGCGGAGCTTGTAATCGAATTTCGGCCCCGGCTGCGGGTTGCCGTTCGGCAGATACAGGCATGCAACCAGCACTCCCTGCACCGCTGCCTCGAGGTAGCGGCTCTGGTTGTCGTCCTCCATGCCGGGCAGGCCACGACGTACTTCCAGCGGTTCGCTGCCCCGCGCCAGAATGGCCACGCCGTTCCACGAAGGCTGCCCTTGGTAGAGGCAACCATAACCCGCCGCTTCGAGCGCCTGGCGAGGAAACTGCTGATCCGCCGCCTTGAGCTCCTGCAGGCAGGCAATGTCGGGCTTCTCCCGCTCCAGCCAGGCCAGCAGTGCCGGCAGCCGGCTACGAATGCCGTTGATGTTGAACGTGGCAATCTTCAGCGCTTTCATGCGTCGGGGTCGCTGACATGGGCCTGCACGGCATCTTCCAGGGCGCGCACATGGGCGTCATCAGCCAATGCCTTGAGTGCCAGCCAGTCGTCCCAATCGATCGCGCCATCGTCACGCAGGGCCTCGGCGGTGCGCAGCAGTTCATGGTGGTAGGCATCCGGCGACTCACGGCGGTAACTGATGTCGTCGTACTGGGCGTACCAGGCCTCGAGCTCGGGGATGCTGCGTTCAATGCTCATAAGGGAGCCCTCACAATGTCCTTTGCATTTAAGAGCCCTCCCCAGGCGCGACGTTCAAATTCAACGACACGGGCATGCCATGTATGGCCATTATTGAACTCCTGAACTTTCTCGACTGCCTGTTCCGGCCCTTTCGCGGGCAAGCCCGCTCCCACAGGGCTTTTGCAAGTCTTGCGTACTGTGAAGATTTCGGGTGGGTGTACTACTGTCGCGCAGAGCAACAGATATCGCTCGTTTGGCGCGTCCTGGAGATCACCCAGCCCTTCCTCACTGCGCTGTCGAGCAGTGAACTCCGCCCGCAAGCCCGCCGCATTCGGTGTGGGAGCCGCCAGGCGAACCGCCCGGACGCTGCGCATGAAACGAGCTCGCCGCGAACCACGTTTCCCGGTTCGCGGCGCAATTGAAGCGTAATTCAGGCAATCAGGTAGGAATGCCTGCCAATCGCCAGACAGGCGCCGGGACCGGTTCGGCCTGGCTACGGTTGCGTGCCCACTGGGTCAGGGCAGCCATCATGACAAAGCCAAGCAGGATCAGTACCGGATAGGCCAGCAGCAACTCGGTCAGCGAGTATTTCCAGGCCAGTGGCCGGCCAACGCCCAGCATCGCCGCATACAGCCAGGACACACCCGACAGTGCGCCGGAGAAAAGCGCGAACATCCGCACGCCAAAATTAAGGTCCAGCAAGTTGCCCGCCTTGAGCAAGGCAGGCAATACATAACGATGCAACAACATGCCGTTGAAGGTCAGCAGCATGACAATAATGACCTTCGCTTGAAGTTTCGGATTGGCAAAATAGTTCATACCTTTATCAAGGTAGTCAATTCCAATCACTGCGGCGCCCGTGAGCCACAAGAATATCAGGGCATTGGCCACGGACTTCTGCAAGCTCGTCATATGCTTACTGTCATGCCCGGCCTCTTTATGACCTTTCAACAAGTTCCTGACCATCTCGGCGTCACTGGCGAACACCAGGCCGATGGCAATGCAACAGGCCAGCAAATGAACGTAAATCACCGACAACCGCACCAGCTCCATGGATTCTTTCTGCCCGAACAGGCTAATAATTGTATTAATCTCCACGACGTTTTCTCCACGTAATGCGTTAGCGCTAGATGACTTTGCAATAGGCGTGCGAACGATTTAATCGCAGCGGCAAAGCCAAATTCGAATCGTTAAATGAAAAAGCAGATTGTTATTCAATACACACAGTGGCTCACCCGAAGAGCCTCGGTTGGTCATGGCATTGCTCCACTATTCGAAAAAAAAAGCCCCATGAGCATCCCTGCGATGCCGATGAGGTTGAACGTCCATAAGTTCTGGGGGAAAGGCGCGAGGTGCAATCACATTGAAGGCACCTGCTGGCAAATAGGAGTCAGCGTCGTCCAAATCGTTCATTTCTCGAGCAAAACGACCGACAGGCGGTACACTAAATAAAGTTAGTTAGTTTGCTAAGTTATTGCAACTTGACCGAATGGAAAGTTTTACCAACAACTGGATCCAAACTTGGTAGATGTCTTTGAATGCTCTATCCCGCTGTCTCGCAGTTATCGCGTTGCAGGACACCACGCGCTCCGGCCGGCGCCTCCTCATCGATCTGCGCCATGCTCAACCGCGATGTCTCGCGCAGCATGAGCGAACACACCGCAACCAGTGCCAGGGCTCCCGCGCCATACAGCGCCACGCCCAGTGGGTCCTGGTTGGTGAGGATCAGGATTGCCGTAGCGATGCTCGACGCGGTACCGCCGCCCAGCGCGGCGCCGATCTGGTAGCTGGCCGAGATACCCGAATAGCGCATGCTGCGCGGGAACTGCTCGCCTAGGAAGGCTGGGATAGGCCCTTGGGTCGCGCCCATCAGCAGGCCAGTCAGGCTGTAGGCGCACAAGGCGATGGCGAAGCTCTTCATGCCCACCAGAGAAAAGAACACGAACAGCCCCAGAGCCATGGCCACTGCGCCGAACCCCATTACCGTACGCCGCCCCAAACGGTCCGACAGGTAGCCGAACAACGGCGCCGACAGCACGATAGCGACCGAAAGTGCCAAATCGAACATCAACGCCTCGGTACTGCCGAAGCCCACCTGCGTGGCGTAAGTCAGGAAGAAGGTGCTGCCTATGTAGGCGATGGTGCAGTAACCGAAGGCGATCCCGGTGCACAGCATCAGCTGCCGCGGACGTTGGCGCAGGGCCGCGGCCAACGGCGCATGTACAGATTTGGTCACGGGCGTGGTGGCCGCTGCCGGTGCCTTCAGGCGCGCGTACAGGCCGATCAGCACCAGGGTGCCGCCCAGCCAGAACGGGATGCGCCAGGCGAAATCGACCAGGTTGTCGTCGAAGGCCGCGCTGACGATGGCGAACACCCCAGCCCCGAGGATGCCACCCACGCCGATGCCCATGCTTGTGAAACTACCCCACAGACCGCGCCGCCCCGGTGGCGCAGACTCGATGCCGAACAGCGCGGCGCCGCCCCACTCCCCGCCTGCCGCAAAGCCCTGGACCAGGCGCAGCAGCACCAGCAGGATCGGCGCGGCCACGCCGACGCTGGCATGCCCGGGCAGGCAGCCGATGAGGAAGGTGCTCATGCCCATCAGCAGCAAGGTGGCAACCAGTACCTTCTGCCGGCCGATGCGGTCGCCGAAGTGGCCGAACACCAGACCACCCAACGGTCGGGCAAGAAAGCCCGCACCGAAAGCGCTGAAGGCCACCAGCGTGGCTGTCAGGTGGTCCATCTGCGGGAAGAACACCTGGGGAAACACCAGTGCGGCGGCAGTGCCGTAGATGATGAAGTCGTAGAATTCCAGCGCCGTCCCCAGTCCGGAGACGCAGAAGGTTCGCAAGGCGGAACGGGATGACACAGGGCGGAAATGTTGCGCATGCATTGTTGTTGTTCTCGTTCAGCGGCGCCGCCTTGAGCTGGCAGCACCGGGTTGGCTCAGAAAGTGTCGAAGCCGGCCTTGGCCAGTTGCACGGGCGTGCCGGCCACGTACTGCAGGGCACAGCGTTCGGTGTCGATGCCGACGCTGAGCAAGGTTTCCCAGCGTTCGGTATCGGGCATGGCCATGTCCGGGTGGAAGCAGATCGGCGCCTTGTCGCCCTCGGCGCCGCACATGGCCTCGGCCCGGGCACGCAGGTCAGGGCTGGCCATCTGGCCGACCACCTGCTCGAGGTGGCCCAGGCGGCATTGGGTATCGGCATGGTCGGCGACCTGCTCGCCCAGGCTCAGCTGTGGGTCGAGGAAGTGATTGGTGTGCAGCAGCCAGCCGTCTTCCCGTGGCAGGACCAAGGCAGTGCGCGCGGGGCTCAATTCGATGCTGGCCGCACGCGGGCTGCGGTCCTGGCGGGAGAACACTGTCAACACGGTAGAGGCACTGACCCGCGCCGAACGGGCAAGCTCGATGGCCTCTTCGACACTGCTGGCCTCCTCCAGCAGGCGCCGGGCGATGGCGTGCACCGGCACACCACCACTGTCGTTGTCACTGGCGTGGTGGAGGATATTGAAGTGCAGGCCGAGGCCCGCGCTGTTCACACCAAGCTTGGCGAGCATGCCGAACTCGCAGAACAGCTTGACGTTCATGCCGCGCTCGGTGTGCAGCGCCAACATCAGGCCATGGGGGCACAGGCTGTCATGCCAATCCCAGGTCTGCAGGGTCTGCGGCGCACGCGCGCCACGGGGTGCATGCACGGTGGTCGAGCATTCGCTGTGGCGGGTTCGGGCCGCCAGTACCTCGGTGCGGGCGTTCAGGCTCGCCAGCTGCCACAGCGGCAGCTCGGCACCGCTGGCCATGCCGGCCACTTCAGCGGCCAGGCCCGGGCTCCAGGCTTCCAGGGCTGCCAAGCTGTTTTCGCCGATACGCTGCGCCTCACTCAAGGGCACGCCAACCCGCGGGAAAAAGCCCAGATACAGTGCAGTTGTGGTACGGATCTGCTCGGCGAAGCGCGCACCAATCTGATGGCCACGCTCGAGGGGGTTGCGGATGTCGCTGACATGGGTGTGGATCTTCAAGGCGGGGAACTCCTGGTACAGGCCGCGGTGGTAGGCAAGCACCGCTAGCCTAACGAGGCATCCCCCAATCGATCATCGCCACAACCCGCACAACTTTTGTGCCCCGATGGAAAAACTCAGCCCCGTGCCAGCCTCTGCGCGCCCTGCCCGTGCAGGTGCTCATGCAGCAAGGCAATGAACGCCTGCACCTTGCGGGTATTGCGCCGGTGCGGCAAGTACAGCACGTGCACCCAGGGGCCGAACGCGCTCAGCGCCCGCCAGTAGCCGGGCATC
The DNA here is from genome assembly GCF_015680405.1 of Pseudomonas pudica. GTDB lineage: Bacteria > Pseudomonadota > Gammaproteobacteria > Pseudomonadales > Pseudomonadaceae > Aquipseudomonas > Aquipseudomonas pudica. Next base: position 17,507 of record NZ_JADLJS010000055.1, on the reverse strand, counting down.
ACCTCCACCAGTTGCCCGCTGGCCAGGTAGGGGGCGGCACACCAGGTGGGTACGAATTGCAAGCCCTGCCCATCGAGCAGGCAGGCCAGCAGGAAGTCGAAGTTGTCGCTCACCAGCCGAGGGGTGGGCTGACGCACTCGCAGCGTCTGGCCGCCTTGTTCGATCCACCAGAAACTGCGGTTGAGCAGCGGGTGGCGCAACAGCAGCCAGTCGTGCCGGGCATAGTTCTCCAGAGTGATCGCCTCGCCGTGACGGGCCAGGTAGGCAGGGCTGGCGCAAAGGATCACGCGGTTCTCGATCAGCGGCTGGGCGATCAGCTCCGGCTGGTCGGTGGGGCCGTCGCGCAGCGACAGGTCGTAGCCGCCATCGATCAGGTCTTCGTTGGCATCGTTGAGGTTGACCTCCAGGCGCACTTGCGGGTGCTCGCGCATGAAACGGCAACATACCTGGTTGAGAAACGCGGGGCCGAACGACGGCGGCGCGGTGATACGCAGGGTACCGCGCAGCGCGTGCTGCAACTGCTCCACCTCTTCGGTCACCCGCTGCAGGTGCATCAACGCCTGGCGCGCGCCTTCCAGGTACAAGGTGCCGGCCTCGGTCAGCGCCATGCGCCGGGTGGTACGTTCGAACAGGCGCACGCCCAGTTCGCTCTCCAGGTGCGCAACAGCCTTGGTGATGGCAGACGGCGTCTTGCCCAGTTGCTCGGCCGCACGGCTGAAGCTGCCGTGTTCGGCTGCAGCGACGAAGATGGTCAGGGCCATCATCTTGTCCATGGTTTCTTCCTGTTCGGCACAAACGGTGTGGGTGATGCGAGGGTGGCGAGTATCTGCCCCTCCTATCAAACCCGCAAATGCCGGCGACTTGAATAGGCACGGCAAGGTCCGCTGCTTGCATTCTGGCAAATACGGGCGCTGGATTCTTTCCCCATCACGAAAGAAGTTGTGCCTGCCCTCACCTTTATCCGCACTTGCCCCCTGGCTAGTCTGCGGCGTCATCACGACAAGAACGAGGCACAGCATGAAGCAGCTCCTGAAGATGGCAATCAGCGCCGGCCTGGCCTGCACCTGCATGCCAGGTTTCGCGGCCGTGGACCTGATCCTGCACAACGCAAAGGTCTACACCGCCGAGCCCGGCCAACCCTTGCAGCAGGCCGTGGCCGTCGAAGGCGAGAAAATCGTCGCGGTAGGCTCCAACCAGGCCGTGCTACGCCTGAAGGCCGAAGGCACCCGGGTCATCGACCTGGGCGGCAAGGTACTGATGCCAGGCATGCTCGACGCCCACTCGCATGCCATCAAGGGTGGCCTGCAACTGGTGCTGGCCGACCTCGCTGGTGAGCAGGTTGCCCTGGACGAACTGGAACGGCGCCTGCGCCAGTGGCGCAGCGACGGCAAGGCCGTGCGCGGCGAGTTCCTTGTCGTAGGTGGTGTACCGGGCACCTACTGGAACGACATTCCGGCGCTGGAACAGCGCTTCAACCACGGCCAATGGGCCGCACAACCGATCCTGTTCGCCGCCAACGACATGCACACCGGCTGGGCCAACCAGGCCATGCTCAAGCGTGCCGCAATCGATGCCGATACCATCGCAGCCCTGCCTGCCGAGGCGCGCAACACCATCGGCCAACACCCGGACGGGACACCGAACGGTTTCCTCGCCGATGCCAGCTACTACCCGGTGACCGACCTGCTGCCCGCGCTGCCCCATGCCACCCTGCTGAGCGCGGGGCGCATGGCCCTTGACCATTACAAGCAGCTGGGCATCACCGGCTGGATGGACCCGCTGGCCAACGAGCTACCGGGGGCCGATGTGAACAACCATTCGCTGGGCGTGTTGCCGGTATACAAGGACCTCTCCGCGCGCGGCGAGCTGACCGCCCACGTCGCCGCCCTGCTGATGGCCGATTCAAGGGCCCGCCCGGCCGACCTGGACGAACTGGACAAGGTACGTCGGCAATTTCTCGGCGTGCACAACCTAACCCTGCCAGGCATAAAGGTGTTTGCCGACGGCGTTGCCGAAGCGCCAGCGCAAACGGCGGCGATGCTCGAGCCCTACAGCAACTCCGGCAAGCACGGCGAACTGCTGCTGGACCCGAAGCATTTTGGCGAGCTGGTCAGTGCCGCCGACGCCCGTGGCTGGCTGGTGCACGTGCACGCCATCGGCGACCGCGCCGTGCGCGAGGCGCTCAACGGCATCGAGCAGGCACGGCGTGATCGCCACAGCGGCATCCCCCACTCCATCACCCACTTGCAGATGGTCAACCCCACGGAATACGCCCGTTTCAAGCAGCTCGACGTGATTGCAGCAATGCAGCTGTACTGGGCCAGCGCCGACCAATCGAACATGGAGCTGGTCAAGCCGTACGTGAACGCCATGGCCTTCATGCACACCTTCCCGGCCCGTTCGCTGCTCAAGCATGGCGCCACCCTTGCAGGCGCCAGCGACTGGCCGATCACCACACCGGACCCTTGGCAGGCGATCTACCAGGCCATCAGCCGCAAGGGGCCCAAAGGTGTGCTCAACGCTGCTGAAGCCATCGACCGCCAGGTAATGTTCCAGGCCTATACCCTCAACGCCGCCCGCGCCATGCGCCTGGAGCAGCAGATCGGTTCGCTCAAGGTTGGCAAGCAAGCCGACATGATCGTGGTTGACCGCGACGTGCTCGACGTCGATCCCGAAACGCTGCGCGATACCCAAGTGCTGCAGACCTGGTTTGCCGGGAAGCTGATCTACGCGCGCTGACCTGCGGGCCTCATCGACGCGGTCTATCAGCTCATCCATTCCATCGATTTGACCGCGTCAAATTGCCTCATGTAGCTTGCCGCCCTCTTCGCCGCTGGCCCGAAGGTGGGTGTCGCACCTTTTGCGCCAGCGGCGCAGCCTACCCCGTACTGATCAAGCCCCACCACGGCGTGCATGCCAGTTGCATCGCCGTCACTGTGTTCGAGTTTCCGAAATGTCCGTCAACAGCCCCACCCGTATCACCGAGCTCGTCATCGAGAGCGGCGTCAAAAAAGCCCATCTATCCACCCATGCGACGCTGGTCCTGGGGTTTCTCGCAGGTGCATTCATTTCGCTGGGGTTTCTCCTGGCTATCCACGTCAGCACCATGATCCCGGTACAGTGGGCCTCGTTCGGCACACTGCTGGGCGCCGCGGTATTTCCCATCGGCCTGATCCTGGTGATCCTGGCCGGTGGCGAACTGCTCACCGGCAACATGATGAGCTTGCCCCTGGCGATGTTCGCCCGGCGCATCGGCCCAGGCGCCGTGGCGCGCAACTGGCTGCTGGTGACCGTCGCCAACCTGTTCGGTGCACTATTCGTTGCCGGGTGCTTCGGTCACCTGCTGGGCCTGACCGAGGGGGCCTACCTGAACAAGATGTTGGCGGCTGCGACCAGCAAGACCAACGCCGACTTCCTCCACGCCTTCGTGTCCGGAATCGGCTGCAACTGGCTGGTGTGCCTGGCAGTGTGGCTGTCGTATGCCAGCCGTGAAATGAGCGGCAAGATTCTCGGCATCTGGTTCCCGATCATGGCGTTCGTCGCCATCGGTTTCCAGCACGTGGTGGCCAACATGTTCCTGATTCCGGCAGCGATCTTTGCCGGGTACTTGAGCTGGGGGCAGTTGGTGGAGAACCTGGTGGCCGTGTTCCTTGGGAATGCGGTGGGTGGGGCAATCTTCGTGGGGTTGGCGTATTACGTGTCCTACGGTGTGCCATCGCAGGAAGCGTGCGAGGTGCAGCGCGCGCAGTAGAGCTCCCATTTCGGGAACAGCCACCTGGCACTGCGCGCCCCCCCTGTAGGAGCAGCCTTGTGCTGCGAAGAGGCCCGTACTGATTATGCATATCTGTTGCCTGTACCGGCCTCTTCGCAGCACAAGGCTGCTCCTACGAAGGCCCGTGCAAGACCATGGGATCAAGCTTCAGCCCAGCAACTGGCTCAATACCGCACGCAACTTCCCCGGTTTGACGGGCTTGTTCAGCAACGGCGCACCGAGCTTGTTCAAGGAGCGTCGGCACTGATCGCTGCGGTCGGCGGTGATGATCACCGCGGGTATGGCGGCGCCGAAATGTTCACGCAAGTGCCTGACCACCTCGCAGCCGACAACACCGTGGTCCAGGTGAAAGTCCGCCAGGATCAATTCCGGTGCCCGCCCCTGCAATGCCAGCAGGGCGCCAACCTGGTCGGTCGCGGTAACCACTTCGCAGCCCCACTGCCCGAGCAGAGCGCCCATGCTCTCGAGGATGCTCACTTCGTTGTCCAGTACCAGCAGGCGGCGGCCTGGCAACGGGTTGCCTGCGCCAGGCTGCGGCGCGGCCTGATGGATAGGCAGCGGCATGGCTTCGCCGATCGGCACATCGATGCTGAACATCGAGCCACGCCCCGGCCACGAACGCACCCCGACGCGGTAGCCTAGAATCTTGGCGATCCGCTCGACGATCGCCAGCCCCAGGCCCACACCCTTGCGGTCGGCGGCGCGGCCTACGTCCAGTTGGTTGAACTCGAGAAATATGGCCTGCAGCCGATCCGCCGCGATGCCCCGCCCGGTATCCCACACCTCCAGGCGCAAGTGATCGCCGCGGCGCCGGGCCCCCAGCAGGATCCTGCCTTCGTCGGTATAACGGCAGGCGTTGCTGAGAAAGTTGCGCAGGATACGCGTCATCAGCCGCAGGTCGGTACTGATGGCGTAGTCGCCAATGCGCGCGCGCAGCTTCAGGCCTGCAGCATCGGCCACCGTGCGAAACTCCGAGACCAGCGGCCCGAACAGTTCGTCGAGGCGGTACAGCGCCACGTCCGGCTTGACCGCTGCCTGGTCGAGCCGGGAAATGTCCAGCAGGTCGGTCAGCAGGTCTTCGGCACCCTCCAAGGCCTGGTGGGTACGCTCCACCAGCACCTTTTCCGCTTCTGGCAGTGGCCTTTCGCGCAAGGTCGAGATCAGCAGCCGCGCGGCATTCAGCGGTTGCAGCAGGTCATGGCTGGCGGCAGCGAGGTACTTGTCCTTGCTGCGGTTGGCGGTTTCCGCGGCGTCGCGGGCATCGCGCAGGGCGCGGGCGATCTGTTTGCGCTCGGCGATCTGCTGTTGCAGGTTGCGGTTGGCCTCCAGCAGTTCATCGGTGCGGGCGGCCACCCGTTGCTCGAGTTCGTCATTCAATTGCTGCAGGCGCTGCTGGGCCAGCTTGCGTTCGGTGATGTCGGCGACAAACCCTTCCACCAGCCCTTCCTGGCCGGGCTTGAGCAACAGGTTCATCAGCACATCGAGGTGGCTGCCATCCTTGCGCCGCAAGCGGGTTTCATAGCCGTGCAGGCTGCGTTCACGGGCGAGGGTCGCGGTGATGGCGTGCAGCTCCTCGGCCCCGCCGACAAACAGGTTGGCGGCAAGGTCCGTCAGCGGAAACAGCAACGCTTGCGGGTTGTCGTAACCGAGCATGCGTGCCAACGCCGGGTTGGCGGCACGCATGCCGTCTTGCAGGCTGGCCTGGAAAATCCCGTGCACGGCGTTTTCGAACAGCCATTTGTAGCGGTTGCGTTCGGCCTCCAGTTCGTCCAGGCGTGCCGCCAGCTCCGGGTAATGGCTCTTGCGTGCCGAGTGGTCGCCCAGCCCCAGTAACCCGGCCAGCGCCCGTTGCTGCTCGTCAGAGGGCCTCGCCATAGACCACCTCGACATCACGCTGGCTCGACGCACGCGGGTTGGTGAGGATGCACGGGTCATCCATCGCATGTTGCGACAGGAACGGGATATCGGCCGTGCGTACCCCGTGCAGGCCGAGGGTTTCGTGGAAGCCGATGGCATGCTTCAGGGCGATCAGGTGCTCCACCAGGCGCGCGCAGATCTGCTTGTGGTTGAGGCCACGGCAGTCGATACCCAGCACTTCGGCAATCACCTTGAAACGCTCCGGTGCCGAGCTGTAGTTGAACGCCACCACGTGCTCCACCAGCACCGCATTGCACAAACCATGCGGCAGGTCGAGGAACCCGCCCAGGCTGTGCGACATGGCGTGGACCGCCCCCAGGATCGCATTGGAAAACGCCAGCCCCGCCTGCATGCTGCCCAGCATGATCTTCTCGCGCAGGGCGATATCGGTGGGGTTGGCGATCATTTCCACCAGGTTGCCGTTGATCAGGCGCATGGCCTCCAGCGCATGGGGGTCGGTCAGCGGGCCGTGGCCGGTGGAAACGAAGGCTTCGATGGCATGCACCAGCGCATCGATACCGGTGCAGGCCGACAGGAACGGGTCCATGCTCAGGGTGGTTTGCGGGTCGATCAGCGACACGTCCGGCACCACCGCCTTGCTGACGATGGAGAACTTCATGCGCTCCTGCTGGTTGGAAATGATCACGAACTGCGACACGTCCGCCGAGGTGCCAGCCGTGGTCGGGATGAGGATCAGCGGCGGGCTGGGCACGCGGATCATGTCCACGCCTTCGAATTCGAGGATGCTGCGCCCGTGGGCGACCACGATGCCGATGGCCTTGCCGCAATCCATCGGGCTGCCGCCGCCGACTGCGACAATCACATCACAGTGGTTCTGCCGGTAGATCTCGGCACCGAGCATCACCTCTTCGACCCGCGGGTTGGGCGATACGGCGCTGTACAGACAGTAGTCGATACCCTGGGCCTGCAGGCTGGCCTCCACGTCCGCCACCCAACCGGCGGCGATCACACCGGGGTCGCTGACCACCAGCACCTTGCGCGCACCGAAGGTCTTGGCGTAATTGGCGACATTGTGCCGGCAGCCGGCACCAAAGATGATCTCGGGCGAAACGAACTTGCGAAGCGGGCTGAAACTCTGGCTCATCGGGAAGCCTGTTCTTATTGTTCTGGAAGGTAACCGCCAGCGTAAAGCATCCCGTAGCGAAAGCAACCAGACCAAAGCGTGACCACGGCTCATTCGATCCAGTACTTGGCACGGGCCACCTCCAGGAACGCCAGGATGTCCTCGTCGAGCCCCGGCACACCGGGGAAACGCTGTGCCAGGCGGTCGATGACAGCCGCCACGCTGCGCTGGCCGTCCAGCAACTCGAGCACCCAACCGGCACTGGCGTTGAGCTCGATGATGCCCTCGGGGTACAGCAGCACATGGCACGCCTGGCGCGACTCCCAGCGCAGGCGAAAGCCCTTGCGCAAGGCCAGGGCTTGTTCGCGATCGATCAGGTTCACAACGGGCTTGCGCAATGAAGACCCGGCCATCGCGATGATGGCCGGACAGGCATCAACGATTGGCGAAGTACATCGTCACTTCGAAGCCGATGCGCAGGTCGGTAAAGGCGGGTTTAGTCCACATGGGGCATTCCTCTTCTTGGTGCCGGGCGATTCCGGTAGAGGCATTAATGCACGAGGGGCGACGGGGCCGAATGCTACTTTGGGACAGGTTTGCGGGGTGCGTTGGTAGGAAGGCAGGGAAAAGCCGAGGATTGATGTGTTGCTGTGCTGGCCTTATCGCCGGCAAGCCAGCTCCCACAGGTACTGCACAAGGTTCAAGGCCCATGCAGTACCTGTGGGAGCTGGCTTGCCTGCGATGGGCTGCAAGGCAGCCCCCGAGGCCCTCCCAGGCTTTAGAAGAAGCCCAGCGGGTTGATGTCGTAGCTCACCAGCAGGTTCTTGGTCTGCTGGTAGTGATCGAGCATCATCTTGTGCGTCTCGCGGCCCACACCGGACTTCTTGTAGCCACCGAACGCGGCATGCGCCGGGTACAGATGGTAGCAGTTGGTCCACACGCGCCCGGCCTTGATCCCACGCCCCATGCGATAGGCACGGTTGATGTCACGGGTCCACAGCCCCGCGCCCAGGCCAAACTCGCTGTCGTTGGCGATCGCCAGGGCTTCGGCTTCGTCCTTGAAGGTGGTCACGCCCACCACCGGGCCGAAGATCTCCTCCTGGAACACACGCATCTTGTTGTTGCCCTTGAGCAAGGTCGGCTGGATGTAGTAACCGCTGGCCAGGTCGCCATCGAGCCGCTCGGCAGCGCCACCGGTGAGCAGCTGCGCGCCCTCCTCCCGGGCAACCTGCAGGTAGGAAAGGATCTTGTCGTATTGCTGCTCCGAGGCCTGGGCACCGACCATGGTCGCGGTGTCCAGCGGGTTGCCACGGGTAATCCTGGCGATCTTTTTCATCACCTCGGCCATGAACGGCTCGTAGATCGACTCCTGGATCAGCGCCCGCGACGGGCAGGTGCACACTTCGCCCTGGTTGAAGAACGCCAGCACCAGGCCTTCGGCTGCCTTTTCGATGAACGCGGGCTCGGCCTGCATGATGTCTTCGAAGAAGATGTTCGGCGACTTGCCGCCCAGTTCGACGGTGGACGGGATGATGTTCTCGGCCGCGCACTTCATGATGTGCGAGCCCACCGGGGTGGAACCGGTGAAGGCGATCTTGGCGATGCGCTTGCTGGTGGCCAGGGCCTCGCCGGCTTCGCGGCCAAAGCCCTGGACGATGTTCAGCACGCCTGCCGGCAGCAGGTCGGCGATCAGCTCGGCGAAAATCGTGATCGACAGTGGCGTCTGCTCTGCCGGCTTGAGCACCACGCAGTTGCCGGCGGCCAGGGCCGGGGCGAGTTTCCAGGCGGCCATCAGCAGCGGGAAGTTCCACGGGATGATCTGCCCGACCACGCCCAGCGGCTCGTGGATATGGTAGGCCACGGTGCCTTCGTTGATCTCGGCTGCGCCGCCTTCCTGGGCACGGATGCAGCCGGCGAAGTAACGGAAGTGGTCCGCCGCCAATGGCACGTCGGCGTTGAGGGTTTCGCGCACGGCCTTGCCATTGTCCCAGCTTTCGGTAACGGCCAGTACTTCGAGGTTCTGTTCGATGCGGTCGGCAATCTTCAGCAGTACCAGGGCACGGTCCTGCACCGAAGTCTTGCCCCAGGCCTCGGCAGCAGCATGCGCGGCGTCCAGGGCCTGCTCGACGTCCTGGGCGCCGGAGCGCGGGAATTCGGCAATCGGCTGGCCGTTGACCGGCGAGCTGTTGGTGAAGTACTGGCCGCCCAGCGGCGGCACGAATTCACCGTTGATGAAGTTGCCGTAGCGTGGCTTGAAGGACACGATGGCGCCTGGGGTTCCGGGTTGTGCGTAGATCATGCTGAGCCTCTGCGGGTCGATGCCTGTCCGGCGACAGGCGATGGGCCGATGGTAAAAAGCCCCGCCTGCCGGGCGAATGCATCGTTGGCAGCGGGGCTCTCGTCATTTGGTAGTAGGGCCGCTTGCCGCAGGGTCTCCTGCAGCAAGCGGCAGGTTGTCGGCTTAGCGACTGGCGCTTGCCGTTTGCAGCTGCTTGGGCAGCTTGAAGGTCCAGAGCATGCCGCCCTGGTTGAAGTCCTTGACCCGCTTGGCCACTTCGCCGCCCCACAGCGGCACCGCACCACCCCAACCGGAAACCACCGAAACGTACTGTTCGCCGTCCATTTCCCAGGTTACTGGCGAGCCGAGCACGCCGGAGCCGGTCTGGAACTCCCAGACCTTGTCGCCGGTCTTGGCGTTGAACGCCTGCAGGAAGCCCTCCGGCGTGCCAGTGAATACCAGGTTGCCCTTGGTGGTCAGCACCCCGCCCCACAGCGGCGCGAAGTTCTTGTGGCGCCATACTTCCTTGCCACTGACCGGGTCGATGGCGCGCAGCACGCCGATGTAGTCTTCGTTGAGCGGCTTGATGGTGAAGCCGGCACCAAGGAACGCCGCGCCCTTCTTGTAGGCGATGCCTTCGTTCCAGATGTCCATGCCCCACTCGTTGGACGGCACGTAGAACAGCCCGGTGTCCTGGTTGTAGGCCATCGGCATCCAGTTCTTGGCACCGAGGAATGCCGGCGCCACGAACACCGAGCTGCCCTTGGCCTCGCTACCCGGCGCCCCCGGCCGGCTGGCCTCGTTGTAGATCGGCCGGCCGTCCTTGTCCAGGCCGGTGGCCCAGGTGATCTTGTCGACGAAGGGGAAGCCGCGGATGAACTTGCCGTTGGTGCGGTCCAGCACGTAGAAGAAGCCGTTGCGGTCAGCGGTGGCGGCGGCCTTGACCTCCTTGCCGCCGTCCTTGTAGTTGAACGAGATAAGCTCGTTGACGCCATCGAAGTCCCAGCCGTCATGCGGCGTGCTCTGGAAGTGCCACTTAATGGTGCCATCGTCGGGGTTCAGGGCCAGGCGCGACGAGGAATACAGGTTGTCGCCCGGGCGCAGGTGCGAGTTCCACGGTGCCGGGTTGCCGGTGCCGAACAGGATCAGGTTGGTTTCCGGGTCGTAGTAGCCGCCCAGCCAAGGCGCCGCACCACCGGTCTTCCACAGGTCGCCGGGCCAGGTCTTGCCCGCCTCGCCGCCGGAAATGCCATTCTCGATCGCCTTGCCGTCCTTGTACACGTAGCCCATGTGCCCTTCCACGGTCGGGCGCATCCACAGCAGCTCGCCGTTTTCCGGGTTGTAGGCCTGGATCTTGCCCACCACGCCAAACTCGCCGCCGGCAACGCCGGTGATCAGCTTGCCGTTGACGATCATCGGCGCGGCGCTGATGGAGTAGCCCTCCTTGTGGTCGGCCACCTTCTTGCTCCATACCACCTTGCCAGTGTCCTTGTTCAGTGCCACCAGCTTGGCATCGAGGGTGCCGAAGAACACCAGGTTGCCGTACAGCGCAACGCCACGGTTGATCACGTCGCAGCACGGGCGAATGTCATCGGGCAGGCGCGCATCGTATTGCCACAGCTTCTTGCCGGTACGGGCGTCCACGGCGAACACCCGCGAGTAGGAGCCGGTCAGGTACATCACCCCGTCCTTGACCAGCGGCTGGGCCTGCTGGCCGCGCTGCTTCTCACCGCCGAAGGAAAACGCCCAGACCGGCCGCAGGTCCTTGACGTTGTCGGTATTGAGCAGGTTCAGCGGGCTGTAGCGCTGGCCCTGCACGCCCAGGCCATTGGTCACGATCTGCTGCGGGTTCTTCGGGTCCTGGAGAATTTCTTCATTGCTGACAGCGGCGTGGGCTGCACCGGCAAGCAGCATGGCGCTGAGCACCAGGCTCAAGGCGAACACGGGACGACGTGTGGATCGGGTCATGACGGCTACCTTTGGTTTTTTTGTTGTATCCGGGAAAACTTCCCGGTGTGTCGGGAATTCTTGGTCCCGACCTGCTTGCCAACAATTGCCCGCAGTGCTGAGTTTTCTAGTTCCTTGGTATCAGTGAACCTGCGCGGCCCCCCCCTGTGGGAGCGGCCTTGTGTCGCGAAAGGGCTGCAAGGCAGCCCCGGCGATTTCAGCCATCGGCACAAATTCTGGGGCCGCTTCGCGCCCCTTTCGCGACACAAGGCCGCTCCCACAGGGAACCGCGTTACACCCTCAGATTGGGGGCTTGGCGTCCACGCGCCGCAGCTGCTGGCGTTCGTAGCGGGGGTACAGGTGGCTGACACTGCGAATCAGCTCGTATCGAGTCAGGCTGATACCAGCAAACCGCTCGGGTATCGGGCTGCGGATCATCTCGGCCATGTCATCGCCACGCGCCGCGCCGTCACGCATCAACCCATCCAGCCAGCCCAGGTAATCACGCATCTGCGCAAACGGCCGGGCATCGCTGGCCAGCGGCCCGTGACCAGGTACCAGCTGCTTCCAGGGCAGCGCTTGCAAGGTGTCCAGGTCCTTCAGCCACACCTCCAGCCCCGGGGTGTTGGGCGTGGTCAGCGCGCGCTCGTGAAACACCAGGTCGCCGGCGAACAGCACACCGGTGCTTTCATCCAGAATCGCCAGGTCGGCACCGGTATGCCCGCCCAGCGCCAGCAGCCGCAGGCGGTGCCCACCCACCTCGTGAATACCCGGCTCCAGCACCCGGGTCGGCAGCACCACCTCGGTACCGCGCATCCAGTCGCCGACCAGGCGGTACATGTTCTCGGCCATGGCCTCGCCCTGCTGGCGCAACAGCTCGCCGGTACCGGCCAGGGCGCCGATGGGCACATCGGCAAAGGCCTGGTTGCCCAGCACATGGTCGGGGTGATGATGGGTCAGCAGCACTTCGACCACCGGCTTGTCGGTGGTGGCGGCAATGGCCTGGCGCAAGGCATCGCCGTAGCGTTTCGACGGCCCGCTGTCGATCACCACCACCCCGCTGTCGGTGACGATGAACGCGGTGTTGACGATATTGCCGCCGTTGTCCTTGGCAAAATTGTCGGAGCTGCCCTCCAGCAGCCAGGTGCCCTCGGCGATCTGCCGGGGCTTCAGGCGATAGTCCAGGTCTGCCCAGGCCGGCAGGCCCAGGCACAGCAGCAACAGCAGAATGCAACGCATGACGTGCGCCTCTGGTCAGGGATGGAGTCGGGCAACGCGTTCAGGGCACTGCCGCCTCGAACTGGTTGCCGCTGTTGTCCTGCAACACCAACCGGGTCGGCCCGGGGCCCTGGATGTCGAAGCCCAGGTTGGGGTTTTCGCTAACCGCCGGGTACAGTTCCAGGCTGGCCAGGCGCTGGCCGTCCGCGCCTTGCAGCTCGGCATGGTTGAGGAAAAATTCGGGAATGCCGCTGACCAGGCCGTTGTCCATCGGGTGGGCCACCTGCAGGCGCAAGCGGCTGCTGTCGCCGCGCGGGTAGCGCCCGCCCAGGACTTCACCGAGGTGCTCCTCCCAACCGGGCTGGGTGCGCACCACGCTGGGCGCGGTACAACCGCCGCCAGCGGCGTCGATCAAGGCCGAGCCGACATGCCACAGGCCGTCGCGCGTCAGCACTGCAGCGCGCAGCGGTGTGGCCTGCTCGATGCGGATGCGGATCGACAACCAGGGCAGCACGCGCTCGCCGGGCTGGAAGTCGACAATGCGCGGCAGCGGGTTGAGTTCGGCCCAGGCGAGAATCCGCACCACCTCGCCGCTGAACGCCCGGGCGTCGATCTCCAGCGGCACCTGGCGGGCGTCCTCGGCAAACGGCGGCGCCAGCAGCTTGACCCGGTCATCGAACACGAACGCGGCCTGGCCCAGCAACTGCTTGTGGTAGAAGTCCCACATCACCGACGGCACCGGGTCCTTTTGGTTACTCGGCTCGCTGGCCAGGGCCTGTGCGGCCCAGGGCATCCAGCAGGCCAGCAGGAAAGTTGCTCGCCAGTTCATCGCCCACTCCTTGATGAAACAGTTGTCCATTGAGCCAGGGCCGCCCCTGTGGGAGCGGGCGTGCCCGCGAACACGGGCGAAGCCCGTGCCATCCTCCGCGGAGCCTGCTTCGCGGGCATGCCCGCTCCCACAGGGATACGCATGCGCTACTGATACATTTCCGGGACTTGATAGCGCAGGCCGTAATGGGCATAAATCGCCTTCATCCGCCCATCACGAATCAACGCCTCAAGCGCCTCCTCCACCGCATAGGCCAGCTGCCGGTTGCTTTCATGCACCGCCATGCCGATCTCCCAGGCCTGCTTGCCAAGGTTCGGGTAGGCGTTCTCCGCCAGTGCCAGTTGCGGGTCGGCGGCCTGGTGCAGTTGCCAGTCAACCTCGCCGCGCATCGCCATCACCGCGTCTACCTGGCCGGCCTGCATGGCACCGAAGGCCTGCTGCACATTGGGGTAATGATGGGTCCTGGCGCTGAGCATGCCGTTGAACACGGAAGTCAGGTAGAACGACGGCACGCTGTCCACCTCGACCCCGATCGGGTGCTGCCGGAACACCGCGACACTGGCCACCGAGGCCAGGCGGCGGCGATCGTAGGCGACCTGCCAGCGCTCCTCCTGATAGGGGCCGAACATCACCACCTGGGCGTTTTCCAGCTCGCCCACCTCGTTGCGCCGCTGCGCGTAGGCATGGTCGTACGGCACCCGCATCATCAGGTCGGCCAGTTGCTGGTGACGCAGCGGGCTGACACGCCAGATGTAGTCGCGCAGATCGTCGTCGAGCTTTTCTCCGGGTGGCGCCCAGATCAGTTGCAAGCGCACTCCCAACGCCGTGGCCAGGGCCTGCGCCAGTTCCACGTCGACACCACGCGGCTGGCCGTGGTCCTCGAAGCTGTAGGGCGCAAAGTCCTTGTACACAGCCACCTTCAGTTCGCCGGCGGCGATGATCGCGTCGTAGTTGCGCACCTGCGCCTGCGCCGCCGCGCAGCACAGCAGCAAGCCACTGAACAGCACCGCCAACAGACGCATGGCCGTCATTCCTCGACGTGTACGCTGTCCAGGTAGGTGCGCACCGCCCACAGGGCCTCCTGGCTCAGGTAGTCGGCCATCTTCGGCATGTACACCCGGCCGTCGCGGACCGCACCGTGGCGTACCCGCTCGACGAACCACTCATCCCCGGCCTCGCCGGCATCGAGCATGCGCAGATCCGGGGCGATACCCCCCGACTTGGCCTCCAGGCCATGGCAGGCGGCGCAGTTCTGGTTGTAGGCCGAGGCACCGATCTCCACGGCCTTGTCGTGCTCGGGAGAGCTGCGGTACGGGTTAACCGATGCCCAGCCATCGCCGTCCAGGGTTACGCCAGCGTCCTTGATGGGGGTCAGGCCCTTGGTTTCCACGGCCTGGGGCACCACATTGCCATGTGCCCAGGCCGTGCCGGTCAGCACTGCACTGGCAAGCAGCCCGGCAGCCAGCAAGACGTTGCGTTTTGTTGTCATTTTTATGCCCTCACGATTGCACGCAAGGCCTCAACCACAGAGGCCGTGTCGCCATCTTAGAAACAGCCCGCAAGCGGCCGAATGCTGCTTTGGTGGCCGCGCCTTACTCCCTTGGTAGTAGGGCTTGTGGCGAAGGGCCAAATGAGGTGCCCTGCGGGAACTATTCCCGGCAAGGGCGGGACATTTTCCGTATCCGGCGACGCCCGTGCCGTCCCACCCTGTGCAGGCCAAAACCTCCACTGGGAACTGCAACCATGACAACAAGAACGCTACCCGCCCTTTCCCCTCTGGCCCTGAGCGTGCGGGCCTTGCTGCTGGCCGGTAGCCTGGCCCTGAGCAACGCGGCCATAGCCGCCACCGCCCCAGCCGCACCTGCCGGCAGGAACGTGACCTGGGAAGACATCGCCAACGACCACCTGACCACCCAGGACGTGCTGCAGTACGGCATGGGCACCAACGCCCAGCGCTGGAGCCCGCTGGCCCAGGTCAATGACCAGAACGTGTTCAAGCTGACCCCGGCCTGGTCCTACTCCTTCGGCGACGAGAAGCAGCGCGGCCAGGAATCCCAGGCCATCGTCAGTGACGGCGTGGTCTACGTCACCGGCTCCTATTCGCGGGTGTTCGCCCTCGATGCCAAGACCGGCAAGCGCCTGTGGACCTACAACCACCGCCTGCCGGACAACATTCGCCCCTGCTGCGATGTGGTCAACCGCGGCGCGGCGATCTATGGCGACAAGATCTACTTCGGCACCCTCGACGCGCGGGTCATCGCCCTCGACAAGCGCACCGGCAAAGTGGTGTGGAACAAGAAGTTCGGCGACCACGCCGCCGGCTACACCATGACCGGCGCCCCGGTGCTGATCAAGGACAAGACCAGCGGCAAGGTACTGCTGATCCACGGCAGCTCCGGCGATGAATTCGGCGTGGTCGGCCAACTGTTCGCCCGCGATCCGGACACCGGCGAAGAGGTGTGGATGCGGCCCTTCGTCGAGGGCCACATGGGCCGCCGGAACGGCAAGGACAGCACGCCGACCGGTGACGTCAAGGCACCGTCCTGGCCGGACGACCCCACCACCGAAACCGGCAAGGTCGAAGCCTGGAGCCACGGCGGTGGCGCGCCTTGGCAAAGCGCCAGCTTCGACCCCGAGACCAACACCATCATCGTCGGTGCTGGCAACCCCGGCCCCTGGAATACCTGGGCGCGCACCTCGAAGGATGGCAACCCGCAAGACTTCGACAGCCTGTATACCTCAGGGCAGGTCGGCGTCGACCCCAGTACCGGTGAGGTGAAGTGGTTCTACCAGCACACACCCAACGATGCCTGGGATTTCTCCGGCAACAACGAACTGGTGCTGTTCGATTACAAAGGCAAGGACGGCAAGCTGGTCAAGGCCACTGGCCACGCCGACCGCAACGGTTTCTTCTATGTGGTGGACCGCAACAACGGCAAACTGCAGAACGCCTTCCCCTTCGTGGACAACATCACCTGGGCCAGCCACATCGACCTCAAGACCGGGCGCCCGGTGGAAAACCCAGGGCAGCGCCCGGCCAAGCCGCTGCCGGGCGAAACCAAGGGCAAGCCGGTGGAGGTCTCGCCACCCTTCCTTGGCGGCAAGAACTGGAACCCCATGGCCTACAGCCAGGACACCGGCCTGTTCTACATCCCCAGCAACCAGTGGAAGGAGGAGTACTGGACCGAGGAAGTGAACTACAAGAAGGGCTCGGCCTACCTGGGCATGGGTTTCCGCATCAAGCGCATGTACGACGACCACGTCGGCACCCTGCGCGCCATGGACCCGACCACCGGCAAGCTGGTCTGGGAGCACAAGGAGCACCTGCCGCTGTGGGCTGGCGTGCTGGCGACCAAGGGCAACCTGGTGTTCACCGGCACCGGCGACGGCTTCTTCAAGGCCTTCGACGCCAAGACGGGCAAGGAGCTGTGGAAGTTCCAGACCGGCAGCGGCATCGTCTCGCCGCCGATCACCTGGGAACAGGACGGCGAGCAGTACATCGGCGTGACCGTGGGCTACGGCGGCGCGGTGCCGCTATGGGGCGGCGATATGGCCGAACTGACCAAGCCGGTGGCCCAGGGTGGTTCGTTCTGGGTGTTCAAGATCCCCAGCTGGGACAACAAGACTGCACAGCGTTGACTGCATGAGTTGACGCATCACTGGGGCTGCGATGGGCCGCAAAGCGGCCCCAGGGTGCATACCCGACTTCACATTGAGAGCCTTTCGCCATGAACTACCTGCCACTTGCCTTGCTGATCGTGCTGTCCCCTGCAATGGCCGAGAATGCCGACGACGCTGGCAACGATCCCCCCCTGACCATCAACGGCTGCGTGATTGCCGAAGCCAGCCAGTGCCCGGGGGCCGACCTGCGGGGCGCCAACCTGGCCAACCAGGACCTGCGCAAGATGAACCTGGCCGGCGCCGACCTGCGCGATGCCGACCTGCGCCATGCCCGGCTGGACCTGGCCAACCTGGAAAGGGCCAGCCTGCAAGGCGCCAACCTGACTCGCGCCAGCCTGCAGCAGAGCAACCTGCGCCTGGCCAACCTGAGCCATGGCCGGCTCGTGGCCGTTCAGGGTTGGGGCCTGTTTGCCCAGGGCGCGCAATTTGCCAAGGCCGACCTCAGCGCTGCGTACCTGCAGTTCGCCAGGTTGTCAGGGGCAAAGATGCAGCAGGCCAACCTGCGGGCGGCGGACCTGGAAATGGCCTGGCTGAGCAAGGCTGACCTGCAAGAGGCCGACCTTGGCGATGCCAACCTGCAGGAGGCCAAGTTTGGCCAGAGCAACCTGGCCCGCGCCGACTTGCGCGGGGCGCGCCAGCATTACGGGAATTTTCAGGAGGCCAACATGGAGGGGTGCAAGGGGTGCCCCGAGACCTGGGACAATTGAGCCCGATATTCCTGCGTTACGCAGGCCCCCCCTGTAGGAGCGGCCTTGTGTCGCGATGGGCTGCAAAGCAGCCC
>NZ_JADLJS010000054.1 GCF_015680405.1 Pseudomonas pudica | reverse complement strand
TCCCACAGGTACTGCATAGGCTTCGGAACCTGCGCAGTACCTGTGGGAGCTGGCTTGCCGGCGATAGGGCCAGCACAGGAAAACCCTTATTTCTGCCTGGGCAGTACAGCCAGAAAATTCTCCCTGGCCACCTTGTTGGCAACTTGTTCCGGCAATGCATCCAGAAACGGCCTGAACCCATGCATCTGCTCCCCAAGGCTACCAAACCGCCCCACCACATCCGAACCCAGCATGAACCTATCAGGGAACTTTTCGACCAGTGCCAGCCACTCCTTTCGTGGCACACCCCGGTCATCCAGCAGGTAGGGTTCCAGCACGCTCCACGACAAATCGACATACAGGTTCGGGTAATCCTCCAGCAACCGCGTCAGCACCGGCAGCAGAAAGTCCATCTGCGTCTGGTGCCGGTGAATCTCCATGCTGCTGCCCGCGTGCGCCCAGATGAACCGCGTGTGTGGGTGATTGCGCAGCGGCTCTTCGATCTCCGCCAGGTACAAGGGGTTGCGCTCGCGCTTGGAGGTGATGTTGGAGTGCAGCAGCACCGGCAGGTCGCGCTCGGCCGCCAGGTGGTAGATACGCGTCATGGCTTCGTTGTTGGCGCGCGGCGTGTCACCGCTGGTCAGTGCCGTCAGGTCATCGTGGCGGGTGAACACCTCGCCAATGCCTTGCCACAGCCCCGGATGCAGATCGAGCATGCGCTCGATATGGCTGGCGGCATTCTTGTCCACCGGATTGAAGCCGGCCAGGAACGGATGAAAGCGCTTGCGCTGCTCGTCGGGCAGTTGCTGCAACGCCGCGGCGACGTAGGTGTCGGTGGCGCTGTACCAATAGGCTTCGGCGTCGTCCCCAGCGTAATAGCGCGGGCGCTTGGGCTCGTCTTCGTGCCACTTCTTGGCCACCGGGATGCCGGAAATCATCGACTGCTCGATACCGGCGGCGTCCATGGCCTGGATCAGCGCGGGCATGCCTTCGCTTTCCTGGAAGAAGTCGACGTAGTGCAGGTGGGCATCACTGTAGCGGTAGTCGCGGGCCTGCGCCGCTTGGCACAGCCAGGTGGATAACAGCACGCAGGCCAGCGCTCTGAAGATCATGATGAAGCTTCCTTTTCCGTGTACCAGATCTCTAGACCGGCCAGCCAACCAGACGGTTCAGCCGCGGCGGGCAAACCGCTATGCTTGAGGCATTTCCACCTTGCCTGGAGCCTTCCAATGAGCAGCCCCCTGGTCATCCGCCCACGCGCCGAATCGGTCGAGGGCCAGCCGATCCTGCGTCCGCTGCCGTCGGCCCAGTGCCGCAGCGTCGGCCCATTCGTGTTTTTCGACCATATGCTCGAAACCGACTATGCCCCGGGGCATGGCATGGACATCCGCCAGCACCCGCATATCGGCCTGTCGACCCTTACCTACCTGTTCGAGGGGGCAATCCTGCACAAGGACAGCCTCGGCTCGGTGCAACGAGTGCTGCCGGGCGATGTCAGCTGGATGACCGCAGGCAGCGGCGTGGCCCATGTCGAGCGCACGCCTGAAGATGCCCTGGCCCATGGTTCACGCCTGCACGGGTTGCAGGTATGGCTGGCATCCCCACGCGAGCATGAACAAGGCGCGGCAAGTTACAGCCACCACCCGGCAGCGAGCCTACCGGTCAGCGACAGCCTGGGGGTGCGCATCTGCATGATTGCCGGCAGCGGGTTCTGCCTGGAATCGCCGGTGCCGGTGCTCTCCCCTACCCTTTACGCGCATGTACAGATGCAACCGGCAACCACGCTGGTGGTGCCGAACGAGCATGTGCAGCGGGCGCTGTACCTGCTCGATGGTGAGCTGCTGATGAACGATGAGGACGTGGAACCGTGCAGCCTGGTGGTTCTGCCGGAAGGCGAAGAGGTGACGCTATATGCAGAGGGTGAGTGCCAGCTGGTGCTGATTGGTGGCGCGCCACTGGATGGGCCGCGGCGGATGAACTGGAATTTCGTCGCCAGTGATGCGGAGCTGATCGAACAGGCCCGGGCCAAGTGGGCTGCGGGGGATTGGCCGGTGGTGCCAGGGGAAACCTCGCGAATCGAGTTGCCTAGGTGAAGGGGGGGCGTTTTTGCGACCCATTCGCGGGTTAAACCCCGACCCCACACCGCGCCGGAACAGGGGGGGCGGGGTTTACCGCGAATGGGCTGCAAAGCAGCCCCGTGCAATCTCAGCGCTGGAACACTTCAGTCAGCAGGTTATGCATCGAGCGGAACGCCCGCTCCGAGGTGCGCCGGTCATACTGCATCTTGCCCGGCACATTGGCACTCGGGTCGGTAAACGAGTGCACCGCGCCGCCATAGCTCAGCAATTGCCAGTCAACCTTGGCCGCGTTCATCTCCTCCTCGAACGCCGGCAACTGCTCCTTCGGCACCAGTGGGTCGGAAGCGCCGTGCAGCACCAGCACCGAGCCCTTGATGCGCTTGGCATCTTCCGGGTTCGGCGTGTCCAGCGTGCCATGGAACGATACCGCCGCACGCAGATCGGCACCGGTACGGGCCAGCTCCAGTGCACAGCAGCCACCAAAGCAGAAACCAAACGTGCCGACCTTGCCCGGCTCCAGCAACGCCTTCGACTGCCCCAGCAACTGCGCCAGGGCTTCCTGCATGCGCTTGCGCAGCTCGCCACGGTCATTCTTCAACGGCATCATCGCCGCGCCGGCCTCGTCAGCGTTGGAGGGGCGCACCGATTGCCCGTACAGATCGGCAATCAGCACAACATAGCCCTTCTCGGCCACTTCCTTGGCGATGCGCTCGGCACCTTCGCCGATGCCCATCCAGTTCGGCGCCATCACCAAGCCTGGGCGGCCCAGCGCCCCTGGCTCATAGACCAGACGGCTTTCGTAGGTTTTGCCGGAAAGGTGGTAAACCAGCGATTCGACGATTACTTTGCTCATCAAGCACTCCTTTGGCACTCATCATCAATATGCTCGCCATGAAAAAAGCCCGCCGAAGCGGGCTTTCCTGTGCATCAACTCAAGCAGACAGCTCGACCAACAGCTTGTTCAGGCGACGAACGTAAGCCGCCGGGTCCTTCAAACTGTCACCGGCCGCCAGGGCAGCCTGATCGAACAGGATGTGCGACAGCTCGGCGAAGCGGTCTTCGCTCTGCTCGTTGTCCAGCTTCTCGATCAACGGGTGGGTCGGGTTGAACTCGAAGATCGGCTTGGATTCCGGCACCTTCTGCCCGCTGGCTTCGAGGATCTGGCGCATCTGCAGGCCCAGGTCCTGTTCACCGATGGCCAGGATCGCTGGCGAGTCGGTCAGGCGGTGCGACACGCGCACTTCGGCCACGCTGTCACCCAGCGCGCCCTTCAGGCGCTCTACCAGGCCTTCCTTGTTCTTGGCGACTTCTTCCTGGGCTTTCTTGTCTTCTTCCGAATCCAGCTTGCCCAGGTCCAGGTCGCCACGGGCGACGTCGACGAAGGCCTTGCCGTCGAACTCGTTGAGGTAGCTCATCAGCCACTCGTCGATACGGTCGGTCAGCAGCAGCACTTCGATGCCTTTCTTGCGGAAGACTTCCAGGTGCGGGCTGTTCTTGACCTGCGCGTACGACTCGCCGGTGAGGTAGTAGATCTTGTCCTGACCTTCCTTGGCGCGGGCCAGGTAGTCGGCCAGGGCGACGCTCTGCTCGCCGCTGTCGTCCTGGGTGGAAGCGAAGCGCAGCAGGCCGGCGATCTTTTCCTTGTTGGCGAAGTCTTCGGCCGGGCCTTCCTTCAGCACCTGGCCGAAGTTCTTCCAGAAGCCCTTGTACTGCTCGGGCTCGTTCTTCGCCAGCTTTTCCAGCATGTCCAGCACGCGCTTGGTCAGCGCGGTCTTCATCGAGTCGATGATCGGGTCTTTCTGCAGGATTTCACGCGATACGTTCAGCGACAGGTCGTTGGAATCGACCACACCCTTGATGAAGCGCAGGTACAGCGGCAGGAACGACTCGGCCTGGTCCATGATGAAGACGCGCTGCACGTACAGCTTCAGGCCGCGTGGCGCTTCGCGCTGGTAGAGGTCGAACGGCGCGCGGGCCGGCACGTACAGCAGCGAGTTGTATTCGAGCTTGCCTTCGACCTTGTTGTGGCTCCAGGCCAGCGGGTTTTCGAAATCATGGCCGATGTGCTTGTAGAACTCCTGGTACTCCTCGTCCTTGATCTCGGTACGCGGACGGGTCCACAGGGCGCTGGCACGGTTGACGGTTTCCCACTCTTCGGCCGGCTGTTCTTCGCCTTCGGCGGCAGCCTGCTCCTTCGGCAGCTGGATCGGCATGGCGATATGGTCGGAGTACTTCTTGACCACGTTGCGCAGGCGCCAGCCATCGGCGAACTCCTGCTCGCCCTTCTTCAGGTGCAGGACGATGCGGGTGCCGCGCTGTGGCTTGTCGATGGTGGCAACTTCGAACTCGCCCTCGCCTTTCGACGACCAGTGCACGCCTTCAGCGGTCGGCTGGCCGGCACGGCGGCTGTACACATCGACCTTGTCAGCAACGATGAACGCGGAGTAGAAGCCCACACCGAACTGACCGATCAGGTGCGAGTCCTTCTTCTGGTCACCGGTGAGGTTCTTCATGAAGTCGGCGGTGCCGGACTTGGCGATGGTACCCAGGTGGGCGATGACGTCTTCGCGGCTCATGCCGATGCCGTTGTCCTCGAGGGTCACGGTACCGGCGTCCTTGTCGAAGCTCAGGCGAATCTTCAGGTCGGCGTCGCCTTCGAACAGCTCTGGCTTGGCCAGGGCCTCGAAACGCAGCTTGTCGGCGGCGTCGGAGGCGTTGGAGATCAATTCACGCAGGAAGATCTCCTTGTTCGAATACAGGGAATGGATCATGAGGTGCAGCAGCTGCTTCACCTCGGTCTGGAAGCCCAGCGTTTCTTTTTGAGTCTCCACACTCATGGTCTTCAAAACTCCGATCTGATGGCAGTTGACGCCTGGCGGCCAGGTTGGCCTGCTTTAGCGGCGGATGTCATGCAGATGGGGGCTGCCCGAATGATTTCAAGGGCTTTTCCGGTTCGATCTTGAAATGCGCGCGAGCCGTGGCGATCGGCGACTGCCTGTCACCCTGCCAGGCGGTGATGGCTACATTGGTCACCCGCCGGCCCTGGCGCCACAGCTGGCACTGGGCGTAGGTATCGCGAAAGTGCCCGGCGCGCAGGTAATCGATGGAAAAGTCGATAATCTTCGGAATGCTCGCGCTCTCGCTGAAGATCAGCAGGTAAAGCGCTGCCGAAAGCTCCATGAAGCCCGCGATCACCCCACCGTGGATGGCCGGCAGCAGCGGGTTGCCGATGTTGTCCTGGCTGGCCGGCAGGCGGAACAGCAGGTCATCGCCCTCGCGCTCGCATTCGATGCCGATCAGGCCGGCATAAGGGATCAGCGCCAGCAAGGGCCGATAGTCTCCCTCTGCGTGAGCGGCGTTGAGCTGTTGGCGAACCTCGTGCGGAATCATGCCTCGCCCTCCTTCAGGCTGTTGCCGAAGCGGATGCCCCCCTTGATCTCCTGACCCAGGCGCATGAACGTGCCCACCACCTGGCAAATCGGCTGGGCGGGGTCGTCCTGGTAGGCCGTGCCACGGGTGAAGATCACATCGCGGGTGACCCGGTAGCACTGGGCATGGCCGTAGATGTCCTTGCCGGCCTCGGCCGGGTGCATGTAGTCGATGCGCAGGTCCAGTGTCGGGCACACCTCGAAGCGCGGCAGCACGCACAGCGTGGCCATGCCGCAGGTGGTGTCCATCAGCGTGGTCAGCGCGCCGCCATGCACGGCGCCGGTCTGCGGGTTGCCGACGATGGCCGGTGACCAGGGCAGCACCAGGGTCATGCCATCGGTATTGGCTTGCGCCACACGCATTTGCAACAACTGACAATGTTTCAGGGCCGAGAGAAAACGCTCGGCCATGGCCATCAAGGTTGAATCGCTCATTGGCTGTTTCCCTGCGCATTGCCGCAGCGGCATAAAATCGTTAAAAAGTCTATATAGAACGGGGCGTTATATATGTGTAATCTTCGCGGAACTTATTCCGCGTAGTTGCACTCGAAGGAACAAGTCACTTATTCCACCAAGGAGAAACACCCCCATGCGTAAACCTTTTGCTTTTGCTCTGATGCTGGCCGCTGCCATGGGCCTGGCCGCTTGCGATAAAGCGAGCGAAGACAAAGCCCAGGACGCACAGCAACACGCCGAGCAAGCCCAGGAAAAAGCGGGCGAAGCTCAGGATAAAATGAACGAGGCTGCCAAGGAAAACGCCGAAGCCGCCAAAGATCAGGCCGAAGCCGAGCAGAAGGCCGCCGAAGAAGCCGCTCCGGCTACTCCGGCTCCGGAAGCCGCTCCAGCTGCTCCAGCCGAACCTGCCAAGCAGTAATCGGCTAAAACAAGAAAACCCGACATCGTCGGGTTTTTTTGTGCCTGAAACTTATGGATTAAACGTTTCAGGTACCAGAAACAGTGTTTTCCTTGGCGGTTTCGGTCGAAACACTTTCGGTAGGTGTGAACACCATCACATCCAACACATCCGAATGGAACTCGCGGCGATACAGAATCAGCACTACCCCGACACTCATGACCATGAACAACCATGGGCTGATGAACCAGCTCAACATGGCCATGCCGAAGTAATAGGAACGCAGGCCCAGGTTGAACTGGTTGGCGGCAAGCGACAGCACCCGCGCCGCCCGCGACGCGAATGCCTTGCGCTCAAGTTCATTCACCAGCCGCTCACCGATCATCGGTGCCGAACCCACCAGTACTGCAGCGAAGTTGTATTGGCGCATGCACCAGCTGAAGGTGAAAAAGGCGTAGACGAAGACCATGGCCAGGCACAGCAACTTGATCTCCGACATACCCTGGGAGGTCTGCTGCACCAGCGGCAGGTCGGCCAGCAGCGACAGCGCCCGGTCAGAGGCCCCGAGCACGGTCAGGATACCGGCGAGGATGATCAGGGTGCTGGAGGCGAAGAACGAGGCATTGCGCTCGAGGTTGCCGATCACGCTGGCATCGGCAATGCGGTTGTCGCGCAGCAGCATGCGGCGCATCCAGTCTTCGCGGTACAGGTGCAGCACGCTGGCCAGGCACGCGGTGTCGCGGCCCTTCCAGATGGCATAACGGGTGTAACCACCCCAGCACAGGGCGAACCAGGCGATGGCCAACAGATTGTTGAAGTTGCTTTGGATGAAGTTCATGCAGGGTTCCCGGGAGGGCCAGATACCTGAAGGATAGGGACCGGATTTCGACGCTGGCAAGCGGCAAAAGGCACACATCCATCCTGATATTTGCACTGCTCATCCCGGCCTCTTCGCGAGCACGCCCGCTCCCACAGGTCAAGCGCAAACCTCAGAATTGGCGCTGTACCTGTGGGAGCGGGCGTGCTCGCGAAGAGGCCGGTACAGGCAAACAAAAAGCCCCGCATCCTCTCGGATACGGGGCTCTTGAGTTTCCACCCTTGGCGAGCACCCTTCGGCTTGTGGCCGGTGCCGCCCTCAGGCTTCGACTATCAGGCCAGCGCTTCGCGCGGCTTGCCAAGCATGCGGTCGCAGGCCACGGCGCCAACCAGGGTCACTACCGAAGGCACCAGCCAGGCCAGGCCCTGGTCGCCAAGCGGCAGGTGGGCCATGAAGTCCGGCAGCACATGGGCAATGCTGCTGCCCTTGATCGCATCGACCATGCCGAACAGCAGCGACACCAGCATCACTGGCGCCAGGATGCGGGTTGGCGAGTTCCACAGGTCCTTCACGAAGCTGAGCCCTACCACCACGATGCACGGCGGGTAGATCGCCGTGAGTACCGGGATCGAGAACATGATCAGCTTGGTCAGGCCGAGGTTGGAGATCAGCAGCGAGAAGCCCGCCAGGATAACCACCAGTGCGCGGTAGGACAGCGGCAGGATCTGGCTGAAGTATTCGGCGCAGGCGCAGGTCAGGCCAACCGCGGTCACCAGGCAGGCCAGCGCGATCAGCACGGCAAGGAAGCCGCTGCCCAGAGAGCCGAAGGTATGCTGCACATAGGCATGCAGTACCGCCGCGCCGTTGGTGGCGTCAGCCGCGATGTCGTGGCTGGTTGCACCCAGGCGGAACAGGCTGATGTACACCAGGGCCAGGCCGACACCGGCGATCAGGCCAGCGATGATGGCGTAGCGGGTGATCAGCTTCGGCGACTCGACACCGCGCGAGCGGATGGCGTTGACGATGACGATACCGAACACCAGGGCACCCAGGGTGTCCATGGTCAGGTAACCATCGGAGAAGCCCTTGGAGAACGCTGCGGCGGCATAGGCCGGCTGCGCTTCGCCAATGGTGCCGGCAGGCAGCGCGAAGGCGGCGATGCCCAGCACCGCCAGGGCGATGATCTTCAACGGCGCCAGGAAGCGGCCCACAGTATCGAGCAGCTTGCCCGGGTACATGGACACAGCCAGTACCACGAGGAAGTACACCAGGCTGTAGATGAAAAGTGCCAACGGGCTTTCACCGGTCAGCGGCGCAACGCCCACTTCGAACGATACGGTCGCGGTGCGCGGGGTAGCGAACAGCGGGCCGACCGACAGGTAGCACACAGCTGCCAGCAGGCCACCGAAGAACTTGCCGATGGGGCTGCTCAGGGCATCCATGCCGCCGCCGACCTTGGCCAGGGCAACCACGGTGATGACCGGCAGGCCCACAGCGGTAACCAGGAAGCCCAGGGCCGCCATCCATACATGCGGGCCAGACTGCAGGCCGACGATAGGCGGGAAGATGATGTTGCCAGCGCCCACGAAAAGCGCAAACGTCATAAAGCCAAGCGCCAGGATATCCTGGCCTTTAAGAACTTTCATTTAAGGTAGTACCACACTGCTGAAATCGGGATTCGAGAGGGGATTTCCCTTTGGATGAGGGGAAATGCTGCCCGGCTTGATAGGCCAGACCCGTTTAGCGTGTCGTTCCCTTTTGGGGTACGGGCACAGAGTGAACGCGTAATGTAACTGTTTTGTCAGTCAAACGCACTGGCACAGTGCTGCTTGTCCGATGTGCGTACATGTTTGTCGTCTGTGCGACCGAGGACAGCAAGAATTATCCTCGGATTTAAACATTCGTCTGCGTGAAAATTCCTATCAAACCCATCGAAAAATCCATGTTGCCTGTACCCGCGAAGAGGCCGGCACAGGAATACCCAAACCCCGGAAACGACAAAGGCCACCCGAAGGTGGCCTCTGTGCGCGTGGGGGGTGTAGCAGTATTACTTCTTGACTTCCCAGCCAGTCAGCTCGGCCAGAGCCTTGCCGATGTCAGCCAGGGAACGCACGGTTTTCACGCCAGCGTCCTGCAGGGCGGCGAACTTCTCGTCCGCAGTGCCCTTGCCGCCGGAAATGATGGCGCCAGCGTGGCCCATGCGCTTGCCCGCAGGTGCGGTAACACCAGCGATGTAGGAAACGACAGGCTTGGTGACGTTGGCCTTGATGTAGGCCGCAGCTTCTTCTTCAGCCGAACCGCCGATCTCGCCGATCATGACGATCGCTTCGGTCTTCGGGTCTTCCTGGAACAGCTTCAGGATGTCGATGAAGTTGGAGCCCGGGATCGGGTCACCGCCGATGCCGACGCAGGTCGACTGGCCGAAGCCGGCGTCGGTGGTCTGCTTCACAGCTTCGTAGGTCAGGGTGCCGGAACGCGAAACGATACCAACCTTGCCTGGCAGGTGGATGTGACCTGGCATGATGCCGATCTTGCACTCGCCCGGGGTGATGACACCTGGGCAGTTCGGGCCGATCAGGGTCACGCCCAGTTCGTCGCACTTGACCTTGGCATCCAGCATGTCCAGGGTAGGAATGCCTTCGGTGATGCACACGATCAGCTTGATACCGCCGAAGGCTGCTTCCAGGATCGAGTCCTTGCAGAAAGGAGCCGGAACGTAGATGACCGAAGCGTCAGCGCCGGTAGCTTCCACAGCTTCTTTCACAGTGTTGAACACTGGCAGGCCCAGGTGGGTGGTGCCACCCTTGCCTGGGGTTACGCCGCCGACCATCTTGGTGCCGTAGGCGATGGCCTGTTCGGAGTGGAAAGTGCCCTGCGAGCCGGTGAAGCCCTGGCAGATGACTTTGGTGTCTTTATTGATCAGGACGCTCATTACTTGCCCTCCGCAGCTTTGACAACTTGTTGAGCAGCGTCGGTCAGGCTGGTTGCCGCAATGATGTTCAAACCGCTTTCTGCCAGTACTTTAGCGCCCAGTTCGGCGTTGTTGCCTTCAAGGCGAACGACGACCGGAACTTTCACGCCGACTTCTTTCACTGCACCGATGATGCCTTCGGCAATCATGTCGCAGCGAACGATGCCGCCGAAGATGTTGACCAGAACGGCCGCGACATTGCTGTCGGACAGAATGATCTTGAACGCTTCGGTAACGCGCTCTTTGGTAGCACCGCCGCCAACGTCGAGGAAGTTGGCCGGCTTGCCGCCGTGCAGGTTGACGATGTCCATGGTACCCATGGCCAGGCCGGCACCGTTGACCATGCAGCCGATGTTGCCTTCGAGGGCAACGTAGTTCAGTTCGAACTTGGCAGCGTGGGCTTCACGGGCGTCGTCCTGCGACGGGTCGTGGAAGGTTTTCAGCTTAGGCTGACGGTACATGGCGTTGGCGTCGATGTTGATCTTGGCATCGAGGCAGTGCAGGTCGCCGTCGGCCTTGATCACCAGCGGGTTCACTTCCAGCAGGGCCAGGTCGTGATCCTTGAACAGCTTGGCCAGACCAACGAAGATCTTGGCGAACTGTTGAACTTGCTTGCCTTCCAGGCCCAGCTGGAATGCCAGCTCGCGACCCTGGAACGGCTGAGCGCCGACCAGCGGGTCGATGGTGGCCTTGAGGATCTTCTCAGGCGTTTCGTGAGCGACTTTCTCGATGTCCACGCCACCTTCGGTGGAAGCCATGAACACGATACGGCGGCTCGAACGATCGACTACAGCGCCCAGGTACAGCTCTTTGGCGATGTCAGTGCAGGATTCGACCAGAATCTTGGAGACGGGTTGACCGTTGGCATCGGTCTGGTAGGTAACCAGATTCTTGCCCAACCACTGTGCAGCGAACGCCTTGGCGTCTTCTTTGCTGCGAACCAGCTTGACGCCACCCGCCTTACCGCGACCACCCGCGTGAACCTGGGCTTTTACCACCCACTCGTTCCCGCCGATCTTGTCGCAGGCTTCTGCAGCTTGCTCAGGGGTATCGACAGCGAAACCCTTGGAAACTGGCAGGCCGTATTCAGCGAACAGCTGCTTACCCTGATACTCGTGAAGATTCATGCTTTTTACCGTCTTCGTTAGGTACTGCGCTTCGGCGCTGCGCCATCACTGGCGCCGCACCACCTGTGACCGTTGACCCCGGGTTTTCCCGTGTGATCCGGTCCGGCGGACTTTCCGCGGTGAGTCATGCACGCAAGACTCACGACGGGCAGCCCGCCGTGGTTTCTTATAATTAACGCTTCTTACGGTTGGCCACGTGAATGGCGCCGCCATTCACTGCCAGCGCTGCTTCATGCAACGCTTCGGACAGGGTCGGATGGCTGAAGACCATCATGCCCAGATCCTCGGCACTGGTGCCGAATTCCATAGCGATTGCGCCCTGCTGCACCAGTTCGGCAGCCGATGGGCCAATCACGTGTACACCCAGGACGCGGTCGGTCTTGGCATCGGCGATGACCTTGACGAAACCACCGGTGTCGTTGGCGGCCATCGCACGGCCGCTGGCCGCGAACGGGAAGGTGCCCACGTTAACCTCAACGCCTTCGGCCTTCAAGGCCTGTTCGGTCTTGCCGACCCACGCGATTTCCGGGTGGGTGTAGATGACCGAAGGGATCAGGTCGTAGTTCATCTGGGCCTTGTGGCCCTTGATGCGCTCGACCACCATGATGCCCTCTTCCGAGGCCTTGTGGGCCAGCATCATGCCGCGTACCACGTCACCGATGGCGTACACGCCTGGCACGCTGGTAGCGCAGTAGTCGTCGACGAAGATGTAGCCACGCTCGTCGATGGTCACGCCGCTATCGGCAGCCAGCAGGTCGGTGGTCACCGGGCGACGGCCGACCGCGACGATCAGCTTGTCGAAGGTGATCTTCTGCTCGCCGTTGGCGTCGGTGTAGGTCACTTCGACTTCGTTGCCATTGACTTTCGAGCCGGTAACGCGCGCGCCCAGCTTGATGTCCAGGCCTTGCTTGGTCAGGGTCTTCTGGGCTTCTTTCGACACGGCGGTGTCGGCAGCCATCAGGAAGGTGTCCAGGGCTTCCAGGACGGTGACTTCAGCACCCAGGCGAGCCCATACCGAACCCAGCTCCAGGCCGATCACGCCAGCACCGATAACGCCCAGGCGCTTCGGCACGGCCTGGAATTCCAGGGCGCCGGTGGAGTCGACGATGACGTTCTGGTCGACCGGAGCCGGCGGAATGTCGATCGGGCGCGAGCCGGAAGCCAGGATCACGTTCTCGGCTTCGATGACTTCGGTGGTGCCGTCAGCCTTGGTGACTTCGACTTTCTTGCCGGCCAGCAGCTTGCCATGGCCCTGGATCGAAGTGACGCCATTGGCCTTGAACAAGGTGGCAACGCCACCGGTCAGGTTCTTGACGATGCCAGCCTTGCGGCCAACCATCGCGGCGACGTCCATCTTCACTTCGCCAGTGGAGATACCGTGGACGTTGAAGCTCTCTTTGGCTTCCTTGTACTTCCAGGAGCTGTCCAGCAGCGCCTTGGAAGGGATGCAACCTACGTTCAGGCAGGTGCCGCCCAGAGCCAGTTTGCCCTCGGCGTCGGTGTACTTCTCGATACAGGCAGTCTTCAGACCAAGTTGTGCGGCCTTGATGGCAGCCACATAGCCGCCAGGACCTGCACCAATCACCACTACGTCGAATTTCTGGGTCATAAAAGATTCCTTATCAGCTACAAGCTACAAGCCGCGAACCGCGCGGCATGGCTTCCTGCGAAGCCAGGGCCGGCACGGTACGCAGCCAGAGGGTTAGATGTCCAGCAGCAGGCGAGACGGATCTTCCAGCAGGTTCTTGATGGTGACCAGGAAGGTTACCGCTTCCTTGCCGTCGATCAGGCGGTGATCGTACGACAGCGCCAGGTACATCATCGGGCGAATCACTACCTGGCCATTGATGGCCATCGGGCGCTGGATGATGTTGTGCATGCCGAGAATGGCGGCCTGCGGCGGGTTGACGATCGGGGTCGACATCATCGAACCGAAGGTACCACCGTTGGTGATGGTGAAAGTGCCGCCGGTCATCTCTTCGATGGCCAGCTTGCCGTCACGGGCTTTTTTGCCGAAGGTGGCGATGCCGTTCTCGATTTCCGCCAGGCTCATCGACTCGGCGTTACGCAGTACCGGCACCACCAGGCCACGGTCGCTGGACACGGCAACGCCGACGTCGGCGTAGCCGTGGTAGACGATGTCGTTGCCGTCGATCGAGGCGTTGACAGCCGGGAAGCGCTTCAGGGCTTCGGTGGCGGCCTTGACGAAGAACGACATGAAGCCCAGGCGTACGCCGTTGTGGGTCTTCTCGAACAGGTCCTTGTACTTCGAACGCAGGGCCATGACCTCGGTCATGTCGACTTCGTTGAAGGTGGTCAGCATGGCCATGCTCGACTGGGCTTCGACCAGACGCTCGGCGATCTTGGCGCGCAGGCGGGTCATCGGCACACGCTTCTCGGTGCGGTCGCCAGCGGCAACGACAACCGGGGCGGTAGCGGCAGCGGCAGCAGGCTTGGCAGCTGCAGCTGGCGCCGACTTCTTGTTGGCGACGGCAGCGACGACGTCTTCCTTGGTGATGCGACCACCTTTGCCGGTGCCGGCAACGGTAGCCAGGTCGATGCCGTTCTCTTCAGCCAGCTTGCGCGCGGCCGGGGCGGCAACCGGGTCTTCTTCGCCAGCGTCCGCAGCAGCGGCAGCCGGGGCAGCAGCGGCCGGAGCGGCAGCTGGCGCAGCGGCGGCAGCACCGCCTTCAACGATCGAACCCAGCACTTCGTCGGACAGGACGGTGTCGCCCTCGCCCTTGACGATGGCGCCCAGCACGCCGTCGGCGGTGGCCAGCACTTCCAGGACGACCTTGTCGGTCTCGATGTCGACGATCAGCTCGTCACGCTTGACGGCATCGCCCGGCTGCTTGTGCCAGGTGGCAACGGTGCCATCGGCAACCGATTCCGGGAAGGTTGGGGCTTTGATCTCGATAGCCATTATCTGTGTTTCCTTAAATTCGGTTTCAGGTGCGCGAAGGCGTTAGACAGTGAACGCGTCTTGCAGCAGTTTTTCCTGCTGTTCGGCGTGCATCGAGGCGTAACCACAAGCAGGCGCGGCAGACGCGTCGCGACCGGCGTATTCCAGGACCAGTGCCTTGTTGTGGCGGCCCAGGATACGGCGCATGTGGTGCTGACTGCTGTACCAGGCGCCCTGGTTCATCGGCTCTTCCTGACACCAGACCGCATGCTTGAGGTTGGTGTACGGCGCCAGGATTTCCACCAGGTCGTCCTCAGGGAACGGATACAGCTGCTCGATACGCACGATGGCGATGTCTTCGCGGCCTTCGGCACGGCGTTTTTCCAGCAGGTCGTAGTAAACCTTGCCGCCGCACAGGACCAGGCGTTCGACCTTGGCCGGATCGAGGCTGTCGATTTCCGGGATCACGGTCTGGAACGAACCTTCTGCCAGGTCTTCCAGGGTGGAGATGGCCAGCTTGTGGCGCAGCAGCGACTTCGGCGTCAGCACGATCAGAGGCTTGCGCAGCGGACGGATGACCTGGCGACGCAGCAGGTGGTAGATCTGGGCCGGGGTGGTCGGTACGCAAACCTGGATGTTGTGCTCGGCGCACAGCTGCAGGTAACGCTCCAGGCGCGCGGAGGAGTGCTCCGGGCCCTGCCCTTCATAACCGTGTGGCAGCAGCATGGTCAGACCGCACAGGCGGCCCCACTTGTGCTCGCCGCTGGTGATGAACTGGTCGATCACCACTTGCGCACCGTTGGCGAAGTCACCGAACTGGGCTTCCCAGATCACCAGCGCGTTTGGCGTGGTGGTCGAGTAGCCGTATTCGAATGCCAGTACCGCTTCTTCCGACAGGAAGGAGTCGTACAGCTCGAACCTAGGCTGGCCCGGGAACAGGTTCTTCAGTGGTACGTAGGTGCTGGCGTCCTTCTGGTTGTGCAGCACCGCGTGACGGTGCGAGAAGGTGCCACGGCCGATGTCCTGGCCGGTCATGCGGATCGGGTGACCTTCGAACTGCAGAGTGGCGTAAGCCATGGTCTCTGCGTAACCCCAGTTGATCGGCAAGCCACCGGCCTGCATCTTCTGGCGGTCTTCGTAGATCTTGGCGACCTGGCGCTGAACGACGAAGCCTTCCGGCAGTTCCAGCAGCTTGGCCGACAGTTCCTGCAGGGTCTTGAGGTCGAAGCGGGTGTCGTGACGCGCGGTCCAGGCATGGCCCAGATACGGACGCCAGTCGACGAACAGCTCGCGGTTCGGCTCCTTGACCAGGCTCTTCACCACGTGCAGGCCATTGTCCAGCGCGTTGCGGTACTCGTCGATCTTGGCCTGGGCGCGCTCGGCATCGATGCGACCGGCCTGGATCAATGCCTCGGCGTACAGTTCACGCGTGGTGCGCTGCTTGCTGATCTGCTGGTACATCAAAGGCTGAGTGCCGTTCGGCTCGTCGGCCTCGTTGTGGCCGCGACGGCGGTAGCAGACCAGGTCGATGACCACGTCACGCTTGAACTGCATGCGGTAGTCGATGGCCAGCTGGGTCACGAACAGCACGGCTTCCGGGTCGTCGCCGTTCACGTGCAGGATCGGCGCCTGGATCATCTTGGCAACGTCGGTGGCGTACTCGGTGGAGCGCGCGTCCAGCGGGTTGCTGATGGTGAAACCAACCTGGTTGTTGATCACGATGTGCACGGTACCGCCGGTCTTGAAACCGCGGGTCTGCGACATCTGGAAGGTTTCCATGACCACGCCCTGGCCGGCGAATGCTGCGTCGCCGTGGATCGAGATCGGCAGTACCTTGTCGCCAACGGTGTCGTTGCGGCGGTCCTGACGGGCGCGCACCGAACCCTCGACCACTGGCGAGACGATTTCCAGGTGGGACGGGTTGAACGCCATGGCCAGGTGCACTTCGCCACCCGGGGTCATCACGTTCGAGGAGAAGCCCTGGTGATACTTCACGTCACCGGAGCCCAGCTCGTTCATCTTCTTGCCTTCGAACTCGTCGAACAGCTCGCGCGGGTTCTTGCCGAAGGTGTTGACCAGAACGTTCAGGCGGCCACGGTGGGCCATGCCGATCACGACTTCCTTGGTGCCGTAGGAACCGGAACGCTGGATCATCTCGTCCAGCATCGGGATCAGGCTCTCGCCGCCCTCGAGACCGAAACGCTTGGTGCCTGGGTACTTGGTGCCCAGGTACTTCTCAAGGCCTTCACCAGCGGTCACGCGCTCAAGCAGGTGGGCCTGCACGTCAGCGGAAAACTCCGGACGGCCGCGCACGCTTTCCAGGCGTTGCTGGAACCAGCTGCGCTGCTCGGAATCGACGATGTGGGTGAACTCGGCGCCGATGGTGCGACAATATGTCTTCTGGAGCGCCTCGAAGATCTCGCGTAGGCTCGCCTCCTCTTTGCCGATGAACAGGTCGCCGGCACGGAAGGTCGTATCAAGATCGGCATTGGTCAAGCCGTAGTGATTGATCGACAGGTCTACAGGCGCAGGACGCTGCCACAACCCCAACGGGTCGAGCTTGGCAGCCTGATGGCCGCGCATACGATAGGCCTGGATCAGTCGCAGAACTTCAACCTGCTTCTTCTCGTGTTCACTGCTCACGCTCCCGGCGGATACCGGTTGGGCGCGGCGCTGGTTCTTTGCCAGCAGTACGAAATGGTCGCGGATTGTCGAGTGCGATACATCGGTAGCGGTGCTGCCGTCGGCGGGCAACTTCTGGAAGTAGGTGCGCCACTCTTCTGGCACAGCGTTAGGGTCGTGCAGGTAGAGCTCATAAAGCTCTTCCACATATGCAGCGTTACCACCTGAAAGGTGGGCGCTTTCCCACATGCGCTGCATCACGCTTTCTTGCATGCTTGGTCACCCTCGGTTAGGGGACTGATCGGCGAGAGCCACAGCAAACCTGGAAAAGTCCGAATACAGCGACTGAACCACGCCACTTGGATCCTGCTGATTTTCCGGGTACCAGCCCGGAAAGCCCCTGCTGGTCTCATATCTTCATAGGTAATGAACGCGGGCTTTGTGGGCCCTTGTTCGGGTTTTACCTCAGTGCGGGCTCACCACCCGCACCTCGGCTTACTGCAGGTACAACACTTTGTATCAGGTGCCGCTTTGCAGCAGCATGTTACGTACGTGACCGATTGCCTTGGTCGGGTTCAGACCTTTCGGGCAAACGTTGACGCAGTTCATGATCCCGCGGCAGCGGAATACGCTGAACGGGTCATCCAGGGACGCCAGGCGCTCCTGGGTCTTGGTGTCACGGCTGTCGGCCAGGAAGCGATAGGCCTGCAGCAGTGCGGCCGGGCCCAGGAACTTGTCCGGGTTCCACCAGAACGACGGGCAGGAAGTCGAGCAGCAAGCGCACAGGATGCACTCGTACAGGCCGTCCAGCTTGTCGCGATCTTCCGGCGACTGCAGGCGCTCGATGGCCGGTGCCGGAGTGTCGTTCTGCAGGAACGGCTTCACCTTCTCGTACTGCTTGTAGAAGATGCTCATGTCGACGACCAGGTCACGAATGACCGGCAGGCCCGGCAGCGGGCGCAGAATCAGCTTGTTGCCCTTCACCACCGCCGACAGCGGGGTGATACAGGCCAGGCCGTTCTTGCCGTTGATGTTCATGCCATCGGAACCGCAAACGCCTTCACGGCACGAGCGACGATAGGAGAAACCTTCGTCCTGCTCCTTGATCAGTGCCAGCACGTCCAGCACCATCAGATCCTTGCCGCCGGTATCGACCTGGAAGGTCTGCATTTTCGGCGCCGAATCGGTGTCCGGGTTGTAACGATAAACTTCGACTTGCAACATAGCGGCCACCCTTAGTAAGTCCGGACTTTTGGTTCGAAGGCTGGAACAGTCTTCGGCGCAAAGTTGACGCCACGCTTGGCGACGCGCTTCTCACCCGGGTAGTACAGGGTGTGGCACAGCCAGTTTTCGTCGTCACGGTCTTCGTAGTCTTCACGGGCGTGAGCGCCGCGGGACTCTTTACGGGCCTCTGCCGCGATGGCGGTAGCTTCGGCGACTTCCAGCAGGTTCTGCAGCTCCAGCGCCTCGATACGCGCGGTGTTGAAGGCCTGGGACTTGTCGTTGATCTTGACGTTGGCGATACGGTCACGCAGACCGGCCAGTTGCTCGATACCCTTCTGCATGTATTCGCCAGTGCGGAATACACCGAAGTAGTTCTGCATGCAGCTCTGCAGCTCGCGCTTCAGGCTGGCAACGTCTTCACCAGTGGTGCGCTCGTTCAGCTTGTTCAGGCGGTTCAGGGCAACATCGACGTCGGTGTCGCTGGCGTCGCGGTATTCCACGCCTTCGGTCAGCGCCTTCTCCAGGTGCAGACCGGCAGCACGGCCGAACACCACCAGGTCCAGCAGCGAGTTGCCGCCCAGGCGGTTGGCACCGTGTACCGATACGCATGCCACTTCACCTACGGCGAACAGGCCAGGGATGATCTGGTCGTTGCCTTCGGCGTCCATGGTGATGGCCTGGCCATGAATGTTGGTGGCAACGCCGCCCATCATGTAGTGGCAGGTCGGGATGACCGGTACCGGTGCGACCACAGGGTCGACGTGGGCGAAGGTCTTGGACAGTTCACAGATACCTGGCAGGCGGCTGTGCAGCACTTCCTCGCCCAGGTGGTCCAGCTTCAGCAGTACGTGGTCCTTGTTCGGGCCCACGCCGTTGCCGGCGATGATTTCCTTGACCATGGAACGGGCGACCACGTCGCGGCCGGCCAGGTCTTTCGCGTTCGGCGCGTAACGCTCCATGAAGCGCTCGCCGTGGGCGTTGATCAGGTAGCCACCCTCACCGCGGCAACCTTCGGTGACCAGTACACCGGCGCCGGCGATGCCGGTCGGGTGGAACTGCCACATTTCGATGTCCTGCACCGGCACGCCGGCACGCAGGGCCATGCCCACGCCGTCACCGGTGTTGATCAGGGCGTTGGTGGTGGAGGCGTAGATACGGCCGGCACCGCCAGTGGCCAGCACGGTGGCCTTGGACTTGATGTACAGGGTTTCGCCGGTTTCGATGCAGATCGCGATCACGCCAACGAATGCGCCGTCCTGGTTCTTCACCAGGTCAACTGCGTAGTACTCGTTGAGGAAGGTGGTGCCGGCTTTCAGGTTGCCCTGATACAGGGTGTGCAGCAGCGCGTGACCGGTACGGTCGGAAGCGGCGCAGGTACGGGCAGCCTGGCCACCCTTGCCGAAGTCCTTGGACTGGCCACCGAACGGACGCTGGTAGATACGACCGGTTTCGGTACGCGAGAACGGCAGGCCCATGTGGTCCAGTTCGAAGACCGCAGCCGGGCCTTCCTGACACATGTATTCGATAGCGTCCTGGTCACCGATGTAGTCGGAGCCCTTGACGGTATCGTACATGTGCCAGCGCCAGTCGTCGTTCGGGTCGGCCGAAGCGATGGCGCAGGTGATGCCGCCCTGGGCGGATACAGTGTGCGAGCGGGTCGGGAAGACCTTGGTGACCACGGCAGTCTTGTGGCCGCCTTGAGCCAGCTGCAGCGCTGCGCGCATGCCGGCACCGCCGCCACCGATGATGATGGCGTCGAAGGAAATGGTTGGAATGCTAGCCATGGATCAGATACCCCAGAGAATCTGCACACCCCAGACGAAGTAAGCGAACATCGCAACGCCGCATACCGCCTGGAACAGGAAACGAATCGCAGTTGCCGACTTGCCGAACGACATTGGCGTCAGGTAGTCGGTCGCAATGGTCCACATGCCGACCCAGGCGTGAGCGCCCAGGGCAACGAGGGCCAGCAGACTGAAGATCCGCATCGCGTTGTTGGAGAACAGACCATGCCACTGGGTGTAGTCGATGCCTGGGTGGGCGACCACGTAGCCGATCAGGAAGAGGAAGTAAGCCGCGAGAACGACCGCAGAAACGCGCTGCGCCATCCAGTCATAGAGGCCCGAACGCGACAGGTTCGTGACATTGGTTACCATACCCAAACTCCCACCAGAACGATCAGCACCACGGAGATGACGATCACGATTTTCGAGCCCAGCTTGCCGCCTTCCAGCGTCTCACCGATGCCCATGTCCATGATCAGGTGACGTACACCTGCCACGAGGTGATAAAGCAGGGCGGATAGCAGGCCCCAGGTCACGAATTTGGCCAGCGGGCTGGTCAGACACGCCTTCACCTCACCAAAGCCTTCCTCGGAACCCAGCGACTTGCCCAGTGCATAAAGCATGATGGCAAGGCCGAGGAACAGGATGACGCCGGAGATACGATGCAGGATGGACGTGTACGCAGTGACGGGGAGCTTGATGGTCCTTAGGTCTAGGTTTACAGGTCGTTGGCTTTTCACGGCTTTTTTCACACTGAAGAGCCCCTAGCGAATCAGGGCAAAGTTGTTGGTAAGTGTACTGGTCAGGTACCCACCACCCAGGGAACGGCGACCCCCAGCAGTTCGGGCTTGCAAGCCCCTGGCGGTCGGGTTGCGAGTATAGACAGTTAGGCTGCTTATGACAACGTGACGGGGTAGCCCAAATAGCGCATTGCCTTTAACGCACAAAAGGCGTAAATGGGCGAGAATTTCGCGAAAAATCAGGCCTCAATGCCTGTTTCAACAAGCCTTTAGGCAAATTGACATCTGAATTTATCCCTCTATAGTGGTGCGGGCCCTGCGTGGGGGGTCTGTCTGATGATTTCAAGCATTAATAGGAGGCCACATGGCTGACAAAAAAGCGCAGTTGGTCATCGAGGGCGCTGCCCCCGTCGAGCTGCCCATTTTAACCGGCACCGTTGGTCCTGATGTAATCGACGTCCGCGGGTTGGGGGCCACTGGTCACTTCACCTTCGACCCTGGTTTCATGGCGACTGCCTCGTGCGAGTCGAAGATCACCTACATTGACGGCGACAAAGGTATCCTGCTGCACCGCGGCTACCCGATCGAGCAGCTCGCCGAACAGTCCGACTACCTCGAAACATGCTACCTGCTGCTCAACGGCGAACTGCCGAACGCCGAGCAGAAGGCCCAGTTCGTCAGCACCGTGAAGAACCACACCATGGTTCACGAGCAGCTGAAGTCCTTCTTCAACGGCTTCCGCCGCGATGCCCACCCGATGGCGGTGATGTGCGGCGTGGTCGGCGCCCTGTCGGCGTTCTATCACGACTCCCTGGACATCAATAACCCGCAACACCGCGAAATTTCCGCGGTGCGCCTGGTCGCCAAGATGCCGACCCTGGCCGCGATGGTTTACAAGTACTCCATGGGCCAGCCGATGATGTACCCGCGCAACGACCTGTCGTACGCGGAAAACTTCCTGCACATGATGTTCAACACCCCGTGCGAGATCAAACCGATCAGCCCGGTGCTGGCCAAGGCGATGGACCGGATCTTCATCCTCCACGCCGACCACGAGCAGAACGCCTCCACTTCCACCGTTCGCCTGGCCGGCTCGTCGGGTGCCAACCCGTTCGCCTGTATCGCCGCCGGTATCGCCGCACTGTGGGGCCCGGCCCACGGCGGTGCGAACGAAGCAGTACTGACCATGCTCGATGAAATCGGCGACGTTTCAAACATCGACAAGTTCATCGCCAAGGCCAAGGACAAGAACGACCCGTTCAAGCTCATGGGCTTCGGTCACCGCGTGTACAAGAACCGCGACCCGCGCGCCACCGTGATGAAGCAGACCTGCGACGAAGTACTGCGCGAGCTGGGCATCAAGAACGACCCACAGCTGGAACTGGCCATGCGCCTGGAAGAGATCGCCCTGACCGATCCGTACTTCATCGAGCGCTCGCTGTACCCGAACGTCGACTTCTACTCGGGGATCATCCTCAAGGCGATCGGCATTCCAACCAGCATGTTCACCGTGATCTTCGCCCTGGCACGTACCGTGGGCTGGATCTCGCACTGGAAAGAAATGCTCTCCAGCCCGTACAAGATCGGCCGCCCACGCCAGCTGTACACCGGCGAGCAGAAGCGCGACATCGTTGCGCTGCAGGACCGCAAGTAAGCTTCCATAGCCGAACGCAAAAAGGCTGCCCTCGGGCAGCCTTTTTTATTTCTGCTCGACGCAATGCGGTTTTGTGGGAGCGGCCTTGTGTCGCGAAAGGGGCGCGGAGCGGCCCCGGGGATCTTAGGCTTACCGCAATATTGCCGGGGCTGCTCCGCAGCCCTTTCGCGACGCAAGGCCGCTCCCACAAGAAGCAGCCCCCACCAGGGCCGCCACCTCACAAAGCCGACACAATGCCTCAGTTTTTCTCAGCCCGCTCCCGCAACCCTTTCAGGGTATTGAACGGTGCATCCACCACGAACTTGTTGGCCACCATCGCCGGCACGCTACCACCCGGCTCGGTGTGCACCTGATAGGTCACTTCCGTGCTGTCACCCTTGGGCACCAGCTTCCAGAAGCCTTCGACCTTCGCCACCCGCACAAAGCCCTTCTCTTCCGGGACGTAGGTCGGCTCTTCCTTCAGGTTGCGCACCAGGCTGCCATCAGCCCCCTTGACCGTGGTCACATGCAATACCGAGTCCCGCGGCGTCACCGGCCATGGCGTGTTGAACTGGGTGTAGGTCCAGCTCTGGTCACCCTCATGCTTGAGCAGCTTCTGCGACTTGCATTCGTGAATCCATGCACAAGCCCCGACCACGTCCTCCTGCAACGCCTGCACCTTGGCCAGCGGCGCCTTGATCACGGTGACGCCTTGATAGGCCTTGTACTTGGAACCGGCCACTTCACTGAGGGAAACCTTGATCCCCTCCTCGTCCTTGGCCACCTGCCAGTTTTCGGCCCAGGCCGCAGGCGACAGCAGAACACCCATGCCACACAGCAGAGCAATACGCTTGAACGATCTCATCATGTTTATCCTTGTTGTCGAAGATCCAGCCTGTCACGCCGCCGTCATCTGCTCCCACCAACCAAGAATCCTGATGGCCTCGTCACGGTCATTGCCGCACACCTCGACATCCGCCTTGAAACCGCCACACACTGCCGGCCGCTCGGGTTTACCGAACAGGTCGCAGAGGTTGTCGACAGTCAGGTGCAGGCAACGCTCGCCAGCCGGCTTGCCATTGGGCATGCGCGGCATCGCAGAGGTGATGGACGGGGCGATGCAGCAGGCACCACAACCCTCACGGCAATTCATGGCTATTCACCAAAATCAGGACTCCCTGGAACAAAACGGGACGAACGTCCCTGGATAGTAACCGCTCAAACAGGCGTTTGAAATTGCTGGCATGATGAAATCTGCCGTGACCCGGCAGTCAGTTCACCTGCTACTGGCGGTACTCGAAATCGATGGCCGCCCCTTCCACGTCGCGACGGCTGTCGTTACGCAGCTGCAGCTGCATTTCGTTGCTGATCAACCGGCCATTGAGCTGGAACGGGCTGTCGCTAGCCTCCGGCTTTTCAGTGAACATGGGTGGCAGCAAAGGTTTGCGTCGCTGTATCGGCGAGGGGCTGCCCACATTCGGCTCAAGGTTATCGACCATATCGGCCGGCAGGCTGAGGTCGAGCCTTGCCTTGGGTAGCGGCCGGGCAACCTCCTTGCTCACCGGCTTGCGTGCGGGCCTGGCGTTTCTCTTAACGGCTTTTTTTGCCGCCTGTTTGTGCGCAGGCCTGGCTGCAGCCTTCTGCACCGGCTTGGCTTTCTGCACCGGTTTGGCCGCCTGCGCCTGGCCTGCCGGTTGCGCAGCCTGGGCGACACCGGCCAGGCTGCAGAGCGATACAAGGCACAAGATCAAGGCAAAACGGCGCAAAGCATTCATGGCAAATGGACAGACTGGCAGGAAAAGTACCTATGCTCCCTGTTCCACGGGCGCGTGGCAAGCCTACAGAAGCGCCGCTGGCTCTCGACACAATTGCTGGGCCAGCAACCCGAGAGTGATCACCGCGCGCTCCGCTTCCTTGTTCCAGGGTATACCGCAATTGAGGCGTATGCAGTGGTTGAACTGCTCGGTGTTACTGAAGATCAGCCCCGGCGCAATACTTATGCCCTGCTCCAGCGCGCGGACATGCAGCTCCTGGGTATTGACCCGCCCCGGCAGGCTCACCCACAGGATGAAACCGCCCGTCGGCCGGGTCATCTGGGTACCCTCGGGGAAGTGCTGCTGCACCGCCAGCTGGTAGGCACTGAGGTTCTTGCGGTACTCCTGGCGGATGTAACGCAGGTGCCGGTCGTAGCCGCCATTCTCCAGGTAGGCTGCCACACCCATTTGCGTCACGCTGCAGGCCGAGTGAGTGGTGAAGGTTTGCAGGCGCTGGATTTCGTCCTGATAGCGCCCGGCGATCATCCAGCCAACGCGCACGCCGGGGGACAGGGTTTTGGAAAAGCTCGAACAATAGATCACCCGGTCCAGCCGGTCGAATGCCTTTAGCGCCTTGGTCTTGCCCTGCTCGAACATCAGCTCGCCATAGATGTCATCCTCGACGATCTGGATATCGAAATCCGACGCCAGGCGCAGCAACTGCTTCTGCCGCTCTTCCGGGACAGTGCCACCCAGCGGGTTGCTGAGGCGAGCGGTCAGGACCAGGGCCTTGATCGACCACTGGTTGGCCGCCAATTGCAGCGCCTCGAGGCTGATGCCGGTGGACGGGTCGCTGGGAATCTCGATCACCTTCAGGCCCAGCAGGTCGGCCAGTTGCAGCAACCCATAATAGGTGGGCGATTCGGCGGCGATCAGGTCGCCGGGGCGAGTCAGCACGCGCAGCGACATCTGCAGCGCGTCGACACAGCCATGGGTCACGATCACTTCACGCGGGTCGACCAGAACACCGGCATCACGCATGCGGATGGCGATCTGCCGGCGCAGCGGCTCGAAACCGGGGCTGAACATGTAGCTGAAGGCACGCGGGCTGTGGAAGCGCGTGACCTTCGCAATCTGCTGGTGCAATGCACGGACCGGCAGGTAGTCGACATGCGGCACAGCAGCGCCGAACGGGAACACGCCATCACGGCGAGCCTCGGTCAGTACCTGCTGGATGATACTGGCGCGGGTGACCAGCCCGGGGCGCTCCACCCGGGCGATGTCCGGGGTCTGCGCGGTCAGGGCCGGGGTCTGGTGCACATAGTAGCCGGACTGTGGCCGCGCACGGATCAGCCCCTGGTCCTCGAGATTGGCATAGGCCTGCAGCACCGTGGCGTGGCTGACATTGAGCTGGGCACTCATCTTGCGCACGGAGGGCACCCGCTCGCCTGGCTGGTAGACACCACGACGGATGTCATCGGCCAGTTGCTGGGCGATACGCTGGTACAACAGCAGGTTGGTCATGGCTGGCTCTCGACGCGCGGACGGGCTCGTTGTTCTTGTGTGGCTCACTGACGGTAGAGGATACCGTAACAGTTGCAAAGTGTACTGGGACAGATCGCAGGATAGTCAACAATACAGTTGCGTGACAGCCATAGAAACGATCAAGCCCGGGTAGCCCGACGAAAAGCGGGGCCGCTTTGCGGCCCATCGCAGGCAAGCCAGCTCCCACAGGTGATGCACAGGGCTTGAGGTCAATGCGTCAAGGTGGGGGCTGGCTTGCCGCGATGGGCTGCGAAGCAGCCCCTTTCACATGATTCAGCGTGCTGGCGCCAGCTTGCCCTTGTCATCGGAGAACACGATTTCGACGCGGCGGTTCTGCGCCCTGCCCCGCTCCGAGGCGTTGGCCTCG
Organism: Pseudomonas pudica; assembly: GCF_015680405.1. Taxonomy (GTDB): domain Bacteria; phylum Pseudomonadota; class Gammaproteobacteria; order Pseudomonadales; family Pseudomonadaceae; genus Aquipseudomonas; species Aquipseudomonas pudica. Next base: position 1,996 of record NZ_JADLJS010000054.1, on the reverse strand, counting down.
ATCGGGTACTGGTCGCCATAACCCTCGACCTGCAGGCGCTTCTCGTCGATGCCCAGGTCTACCAGCATGTCGGCTACGGCCTGCGCGCGATCACGAGACAGCTTCAGGTTGTCCTCGGCCGGGCCTGTGCTGTCGGTATAGCCTTCGATCCGCACCACCCGGCGCGGGTTGAGCTGGAGGAACTGCACCAGCTTGAGCACGGTACGGCTCGCCGAGTTCTTCAGGTCGGCGCGACCGGTGTCGAACAGCACGTCACCCAAGGTCATCACCAGACCACGGTCGGCCTGCTCCGAGGCCAGCGCGGCGATCTGCGACTCGACCCACTTGCCCTGCTGCTGAACACTGGCCAGCTTGGCCTCGCGCAATGCCAGCTGCAGGCGCTGGCGCTCCAGGTCGAGCTTGGCCTGGCGCTCCTGATTCAGCGCCAGCTTGGCATGCTCGCTGGCAATTTCGCTGTAACGCTGGCTCAGGTATGCGTAATGGCGAACGTCGGCACCCGTGCCGATGTAGCTGGACAGGCGCTCGGCGCGGGCCAGCGACTCACCTGCGCGAATCACGTCACGCGGTGCGCTGCGCAACACATTGGAATCATCCTTGACCTTCTGGAAGGCTGCGGTGGCTTCATCCAGCGCTGCGCTGCTGCGCTGGCTGGCGCAACCTTGCAGACCTGCCGCCAGCGCCAGCACTGCCAGCGCGGCCAACGGCATGCGACGGATCATGGCTGCACCTCCAGCTGCTTGCGCAGGCGCTTGACCCGCGACTGCAGCAGCTGCAATTGCTCTTCGCTCTTCTGGTTCAGCACCTGGGCCTCGGCCAGGCGCGCATCCAGCTCGGCCTGCTCGGCACGCATACGAGCATCGCGGTAGTCTTCGGTGAGCATGTTGGTCTTGGCCCGGGCCAGCTTGTCTTCAGCCAGCTTGAGCGCATCGACCTGCTCGGTGGCACCGACGGCCCTGGCCTGCTCCAGTGCCTGTTCGGAAATGCGCATCTGCTCGTTAGGTGCCGGATCGCTGGCGCAGCCAGCCAGGCCGAGCACGGCCAGGGCAAGGATTAGTGGTTGGGTTCTCACGCAATCTTCCTAGTGTTTGGGGGCGTCCGTCGGCATCTGCAGCTGCGCTTTCCAGCGCTCGACATTACGTTGCAGCACGGCCTCGGACGCACCGGAGATCGGCAATTCTGTCAGTTTTTTCGCCAATTGCCCACGCAACCAGCTGTCATTGCAGGCCGAATTGTGCGACACGGCCAGGTACAGGCCCGGCCGATCCACCGGCAGGCCTCGGGCGATCAGGTCATTGCTCATGCCCAGGCTCTGCGCCATGGCCATGCCCGAATAGCGGCCAGCGAGCACATAATCCACCTGGCCGAGCACCAGCTTCTGGAACGCCTGGGTCAGGTTCTGTGCCGGCACCAGTTTCAGCTGTGCCTTGGCGAAGGCGGTAAAGGCCGGGGTCAGCCGCGCGCGCTCGGACAAACTGCCCTGGTACTGGGCCAGGTCAGCCGGGCCCTCGAAGGCCAGTGTCGCGTCGTGGCGCGTCCACACCAGGTATTCATTGAGCTGCAGGGGTGGGTGGATGTAGTCCAGAGCGGTCAGTTGCTCCACCTGCATGGGGGTATCGAGCAGCAGGTCCATCCGCCCGCTACGTACTTCTTCCAGCGCCTGGTCACGACGGCCGGCGCTCAGCACCTCCACCTTCACACCCAGCTCGCCAGCCACCTGGCGAAGCAGGTCGACATTGGCGCCGATCAGGTGTTTCGGGTCGTTCGGATCCTGCCACGAATAGGGCGGCGCATCAGGGCTACCGGTCGCCACCAGGCGTTCGCACTTGCCTGCCGCCAAGGTCAGCGGCGAAACCAGCACCGCCATGCATGCCAGCACCCTGCCTGCTTTGCGCAGCACCATTACTCACTCCTTGTATTGCTTTGCCCGGCCCAATCGCCGGCAAGCCAGCTCCCACAGGTACAGCACCGCCCTTGAGAACTGCGCTGTACCTGTGGG
>NZ_JADLJS010000053.1 GCF_015680405.1 Pseudomonas pudica | reverse complement strand
GGGCCGCTATGCGGCCCTATCGCGACACAAGGCCGCTCCCACAGCCCTACACAGCTGCCGTTGTCGTTATAATCCCCGCCATTCCGTACACCCCACAGGTTTCATGCTCTTGGACATCATCGACACCGCCGCCGCCGAGTCCGCGGCCGAAGGCTACTCCCGCATCGCCCTGGGCGTGGAATACAAAGGCGCGCGCTATCGTGGCTGGCAGCGTCAGGCCAGTGGCGTGCCCAGTGTCCAGCAGGCCCTGGAGCAGGCGTTGTCCAAGGTGGCCAACGAGCCGATCTCGGTGATCTGCGCCGGGCGCACCGACGCCGGCGTGCATGGCTGCGGGCAGATCGTGCACTTCGATACCCGCGCCGTGCGCGACGAACGCGCCTGGACCATGGGCACCAACTTCAACCTGCCCCACGACATCAGCGTGGTCTGGTCGCGGCCGATGCCTGCCGACTTCCATGCCCGTTTCAAGGCCTGTGCCCGGCGTTACCGCTACGTCATCTACAATGACCCGATCCGCCCGGCGCACCTGGCCGAGGAAGTCACCTGGAACCACCGCCCGCTGGATGTGGAGCGCATGGCCGAAGCCGCGCAGTACCTGCTCGGTACCCATGACTTCAGTGCCTTCCGCGCCAGCCAGTGCCAGGCCAAGTCGCCGGTCAAGCACATCTACCACCTGCGCGTCACCCGCCATGGCCAGATGATCGTGCTGGATGTGCGTGCCACTGCCTTCCTGCACCACATGGTGCGTAACATTGCCGGTGTACTGATGAGCATCGGTGCCGGAGAACGCCCGGCCACCTGGGCGCGCGAGGTGCTGGAGGGGCGCAACCGCCGCGAAGGTGGAGTCACGGCGCACCCGTACGGGCTCTACCTTGTGCAGGTGGAGTACCCCGAGGAGTACGCGCTGCCCAAGCGTTACATCGGCCCACACTTTTTGACCGGCTACGAGGCACTGGCAGACTGACGGGCGAAAAGTCATTTGCTAACATCCGGCCTTTCACCGTAACAACCAGGGTTCGCTGTCCATGAGCAATGTTCGCAGCAAGATCTGCGGGATTACCCGCATCGAAGACGCACTGGCCGCTGCCGAAGCGGGCGCCGATGCCATCGGCTTCGTCTTCTATGCCAAGAGCCCGCGCGCCGTGGACGTGCGCCAGGCGCGGGCGATCATCGCCGAGCTGCCGCCGTTCGTGACCACGGTCGGGCTGTTCGTCAACGCTTCGCGCTGCGAGCTGAACGAGATCCTCGAAGTGGTTCCGCTGGACCTGCTACAGTTCCACGGCGATGAAACCCCGCAGGACTGCGAAGGCTACCACCGCCCCTGGATCAAGGCCCTGCGCGTGCGCCCGGGCGACGACCTGGAGGCGGCCTGCCAGCTTTACGCCGGTGCCCGCGGCATTCTGCTGGACACCTATGTGCCAGGCGTACCCGGAGGCACCGGTGAAGCGTTCGACTGGTCGCTGGTGCCGGCGCGACTGAGCAAGCCGATCATCCTGGCGGGCGGGTTGTCTGCCGACAATGTCGGCCAGGCCATCGCCCAGGTGCGGCCGTACGCGGTGGATGTCAGTGGCGGCGTGGAGCAAGCCAAGGGCATCAAGGACGCGGCGAAGATCGAGGCATTCATGCGTGCGGTGAAACAGGCGTGATGGCAGATGTGACGGCTGGCTGCGCGCCATCGTCCATAGCTTTCGCAGCCCCGCGGGGCAGCCGCCCGCGCCTGTGGCGGCAAGGCATACATTAGCGGTGGGGTGGCGCGCTGGAAGTCCCGGCGGCCGGTCCATCATCGTTTCATAAAAGATTTTGAGCTCAAGGGCAGGGCAGGGCCGGCGATACCGGCCCACGCCTGCCAATACTGGAGAAAGAAAGCATGAGCAACTGGTTAGTCGACAAACTGATCCCTTCGATCATGCGTTCCGAGGTGAAGAAGAGCTCGGTGCCTGAAGGCCTGTGGCACAAGTGCCCGGCCTGCGAGGCCGTGCTGTATCGTCCGGAGCTGGAAAAGACCCTGGATGTCTGCCCCAAGTGCAACCACCACATGCGCATTGGCGCACGTGCGCGCATCGACATCTTCCTCGACGCCGATGGCCGTGCCGAACTGGGCGCCGACCTGGAGCCGGTCGACCGCCTGAAGTTCCGTGATGGCAAGAAGTACAAGGACCGCCTGGCCGGGGCGCAGAAGCAGACCGGGGAGAAGGACGCCCTGATCTCCATGAGCGGCACCCTGATGGGCATGCCGATCGTGGTCAGCGCCTTCGAGTTCTCGTTCATGGGCGGCTCCATGGGCGCCATCGTTGGCGAGCGCTTCGTGCGCGCGGCCAACTATGCCCTGGAAAACCGCTGCCCGATGGTCTGCTTCTCCGCCTCCGGCGGTGCGCGCATGCAGGAAGCGCTGATCTCGCTGATGCAGATGGCCAAGACTTCGGCCGTGCTGGCGCGCCTGCGCGAAGAAGGCATCCCGTTCATCTCGGTGCTGACCGACCCGGTTTACGGTGGTGTTTCTGCGAGCCTGGCCATGCTCGGTGACGTGATCGTCGGCGAGCCGAAGGCACTGATCGGCTTCGCCGGCCCGCGCGTGATCGAGCAGACCGTGCGCGAGAAGCTGCCGGAAGGCTTCCAGCGCAGCGAGTTCCTGCTGGAGCACGGTGCCATCGACCTGATCATCTCCCGTGGCGAGCTGCGCCCGCGTTTGGCCCGCCTGCTGGCGCAGATGACCGGCCAGGAAACCCCGGAACAAGCGCGCGAGGCGGCTGCCGTCGCGTGATGAAACAACGATCCCTGGGCGAATGGCTCGCCTACCTCGAGCAGTTGCACCCCTCGGCCATCGACATGGGCCTGGAGCGGTCGCAGAAGGTGCTTGCCCGGCTGGCGCTGGGCAAGCTGGCGCCACGCGTGGTGACGGTGACCGGCACCAACGGCAAGGGCTCGACCTGCGCCTTCGTGGCCTCGCTGCTGCGTGCCCAGGGGCTCAAAGTCGGCGTGTACAGCTCGCCGCACCTGTTGCGTTACAACGAGCGGGTGCTGATCGATGGCCAAGAGGCCAGCGATGAGCGCCTGTGCGAAGCCTTCGCCGCCGTCGAGGCGGCGCGGGGCGATATTTCCCTGACCTACTTCGAGATGGGCACCCTGGCCGCGTTCTGGTTGTTCTACCAGTCGCAGCTGGATGCCGTGGTACTGGAAGTGGGCCTTGGTGGCCGACTGGACACCGTGAACGTGGTGGATGCCGACCTGGCCCTGGTGACCAGCATCGGCGTCGACCATGTCGATTACCTGGGGGATACCCGCGAGCTGGTGGCCTTCGAGAAGGCCGGCATCTTCCGTCAGGGCAAGCCGGCACTGTGCGGTGACCTGGATCCGCCTCAGCCGCTGCTGGACAAGGCCGCCGAACTGGCTGCGCCGCTGTTCCTGCGTGGTCGTGACTTCGACCTGGCCAGTGCCGATGGCAGCTGGAGCTGGCGGGGTACTGCGGCTGATGGTACGCAGTTGGAGCTGCGTGGCCTGCCTTTGCTCGACCTGCCCATGGAAAACGCCACGCTGGCCTTGCAGGCTTATCTGCTGATGGGCCTGCCCTGGGACGCCGGGCAGATTCGCCAGGCGCTGCTGGATACCCGTATCACGGGTCGCCTTGACCGTCGCCTGCTGAGCTGGCAGGGCAAGCCTGTGGAGCTGTTGCTGGATGTCGGGCACAACCCGCATGCTGCGGAGTACCTGGCCCGGCGCCTGGCGGCCCGGCCGCTGAAAGGGCGGCGCCTGGCGGTGTTCGGCCTGCTCGCCGACAAGGACCTGGACGGTGTTGTTGCGCCGCTGCAGGGGCTGGTCGACGACTGGGCGGTGGCGCCACTGGATACCCCGCGCAGTCGCCCGGCTGCAGAACTGGCCACGGCCTTGACGAACCTCGGCGCCGCGGTGAAGTCTTATGCCAGCGTCGACGCTGCCCTTGAAGGGCAGTGCGCGCAGGCAACGGCGGGTGATCAGATCTTGCTGTTCGGTTCGTTTTTCTGTGTTGCCCAGGCACTGGAATGGCTGGAGCGGCACGCCCAGGAGGGTGGAGTAGATGGCAGTGCTGGATAAAGGGATGAAACAGCGCATGGTGGGTGCGTTGGTGCTGGTGGCGCTGGCGGTGATTTTCCTGCCGATGCTGTTCACCCGCGAGGACGAGATGCGTCAGGTGCGCGTCGAGGCCCCGCAGGCGCCGGCCATGCCAAGCCTGCCGGAAGTGAAGGTGGAGCCGGTCGCCGTGCCGGAGCCGCAGGTCATTCCCGAAGAGCCGCAGCAGGCACCGGTGGTGGTGGACGAATCCACTGCGCCGGCGAGCGCGCCCAGCCAGCCGATTACACCGTCACCGCAGACCCAGCCTCAGGTACAGGTGCAGCCTCAGCCTCAGCCTCAGCCTCAGCCCCAGCCCGTCAAGCCGCAGGCGCCCGTGGCCAAGGTCGAGCCTCAGCCGGCAGCCAAGCCGGCCGCACCCGCGGCGCCGTCCAAGATCGACGTCAATGGCCTGCCGGTCAGCTGGTCGATCCAGTTGGCCAGCCTGTCCAACCGTGCCGGGGCCGAAAAGCTCCAGCAAACCTTGCGTAGCCAGGGTTACAACGCCTATATCCGCTCGGCGGGTGGCATGAACCGGGTGTACGTGGGGCCGCTGATCGAGCGGGCCGAGGCTGAGCGCGTGCGTGACGCCATCAATCGCCAGAACAGCCTCAAGGGCTTCGTGGTGCGCTTCCAGCCTGAGCGCAGCTGATACGCGGGGCGGCTTTGCCGCCCATCGACGCGGTTCGTCGCCACGACAAGCCAGCCCCCACCTCGACCGCACTGCTCTCAGGGCCTGTGCAGTCCCTGTGGGAGCCGGCTTGCCGGCGATGAAGCCAACACCAATCTGTCTGACATTCCGCTTACCCAAGCCCCCGCCGCTCTGTTAAAATGCGCCGCCTCAAACGTCTGCAGGCAGCACCGTGGCATTTACCTTGGTTGATTGGGCGATCATCGCGATCATCGCCGTCTCCACACTGATCAGTCTCAAGCGCGGCTTCGTCAAGGAAGCCTTGTCCTTGCTCATCTGGATCATTGCCGGTGCGGTTGCCTGGATGTTCGGTGGTTCGCTCTCGGTGTATCTTGAAAGCTACATCCAGACGCCGTCGATGCGCGTCATCGCCGGCTGCGCCATTCTTTTCGTCGCCACCTTGCTGGTGGGGGCCATGATCAACTTCCTCATCGGCGAGCTGATCCGCGTGACCGGGCTGTCCGGTACCGATCGTTTCCTGGGCATGGCCTTCGGCGCCGCGCGCGGGGCCTTGCTGGTGGTGGTGGCCATCGGGCTGATCAGCCTGGGGCCGGTTCAACAAGACACCTGGTGGCAGGAATCTCGCCTGATACCACAATTTCTCTTGGTCGCCGACTGGTCGAAAAACCTGATCCTGGGTTTTACCGGCCAGTGGACACCCAGTGGGCTGATCGGCACTCCAGCTGATCTTCCGTTCAAGGAACAGTTGCTCGGGCCGGCAAAGCCCTGAGCGCTATTCACTCAAGTTTCGTCAAAGTAGGGGTTGCGTCGCATGTGTGGCATCGTCGGTATCGTCGGTAAGTCGAACGTCAATCAGGCGCTGTATGACGCGCTTACGGTCCTCCAGCACCGCGGCCAGGACGCTGCCGGTATCGTGACCAGCCATGACGGCCGGTTGTTCCTGCGCAAGGATAATGGCCTGGTGCGCGACGTGTTCCAGCAGCGCCACATGCAGCGCCTGGTCGGCAACATCGGCATCGGCCACGTGCGCTACCCGACTGCGGGCAGCTCGACCTCGGCCGAGGCCCAGCCGTTCTACGTCAACTCGCCGTACGGCATCACCCTGGCACACAACGGCAACCTGACCAACGTCGAACAGCTGGCCAAGGAGATCTACGAGTCCGACCTGCGTCACGTCAACACCAACTCCGACTCGGAAGTACTGCTGAACGTGTTCGCCCATGAGCTGGCGGTGCGTGGCAAGCTGCAGCCGACCGAAGAAGACGTGTTCGCCGCGGTTTCCCACGTGCACAGCCGCTGCGTCGGCGGTTACGCCGTGGTTGCTATGATCACCGGCTACGGCATTGTCGGTTTCCGTGACCCCAACGGCATCCGCCCGGTGGTGTTCGGCCAGCGTCACACCGACGAAGGCGTGGAATACATGATCGCCTCGGAGAGCGTGGCCCTCGATGTGCTCGGCTTCACCCTGATCCGCGACCTGGCGCCGGGCGAAGCGGTGTACATCACCGAAGAAGGCCAGCTGTACACCAAGCAGTGCGCCGAAGCACCGAAGCTGCAACCGTGCATCTTCGAGCATGTCTACCTGGCCCGCCCGGACTCGATCATGGATGGCGTGTCGGTGTACAAGGCCCGTCTGCGCATGGGTGAAAAACTGGCCGACAAGATCATGCGCGAGCGCCCCGAGCACGACATCGATGTGGTCATCCCGATCCCGGACACCAGCCGCACCGCGGCCCTGGAGCTGGCCAACCGCCTGGGCGTCAAGTTCCGCGAAGGTTTCGTCAAGAACCGCTATATCGGCCGTACCTTCATCATGCCCGGTCAGGCCGCGCGCAAGAAATCGGTACGCCAGAAGCTCAACGCCATCGAGTTGGAGTTCCGCGGCAAGAACGTGATGCTGGTGGACGACTCGATCGTGCGCGGCACCACCTGCAAGCAGATCATCCAGATGGCCCGCGAAGCCGGCGCCAAGAACGTCTACTTCTGCTCCGCAGCCCCTGCGGTTCGCTATCCCAACGTCTACGGCATCGACATGCCGAGTGTTCACGAACTGATCGCCCACAACCGTACCACCGAACAAGTGGCCGAGTTGATTGGTGCCGACTGGCTGGTCTACCAGGACCTGCCGGATCTGATCGACTCGGTTGGTGGCGGCAAGATCAAGATCGACCAGTTCGATTGCGCGGTATTCAACGGTGAGTATGTCACCGGCGATATCGACGAAGCCTACCTCGACCGTATCGAGCAGGCTCGTAATGACCTCGCCAAGGTCAAGAACCAGGCGGTCAGCGCGATCATCGACCTCTACAACAACTGATTTCGGGAGCGACGGCATGACGGATCAATGGGATGCCGGACGACTGGACAGTGACCTCGAGGGTGTCGGTTTCGACACCCTGGCGGTGCGTGCCGGTCAAAACCGTACACCGGAGGCCGAGCACAGCGAAGCGCTGTTCCTGACCTCCAGCTATGTGTTCCGCACGGCTGCCGATGCCGCCGCGCGGTTTGCCGGCGAAACGCCGGGCAACGTCTATTCGCGCTACACCAACCCGTCGGTGCGTGCCTTCGAGGAGCGCCTGGCGGCCATGGAAGGGGCCGAGCAGGCCGTGGGCACCTCCACCGGCATGGCGGCGATCCTCGCCGTGGTGATGTCGCTGTGCAGTGCCGGTGACCATGTGCTGGTGTCGCAGAGCGTGTTCGGCTCGACCATCAGCCTGTTCGAGAAGTACTTCAAGCGCTTCGGCGTGCAGGTGGACTACGTGCCACTGGTCGACCTCGCCGGCTGGGAAAAGGCCATCAAGGCCAATACCAAGCTGCTGATCGTCGAGTCGCCGTCCAACCCGCTGGCAGAGCTGGTCGATATCACCGCACTCAGCGAAATCGCCCACGCCCACGGTGCCATGCTGGTGGTGGACAACTGCTTCAGCACCCCGGCGCTGCAGCAGCCGCTGAAGCTGGGTGCCGACATCGTGTTCCACTCGGCCACCAAGTTCATCGACGGCCAGGGTCGCTGCATGGGTGGCGTGGTTGCCGGCCGTGCCGAGCAGATGAAAGAAGTGGTGGGCTTCCTGCGTACCGCAGGCCCGACCCTCAGCCCGTTCAACGCCTGGATCTTCACCAAGGGCCTGGAAACCCTGCGCCTGCGCATGCGTGCGCACTGCGAAAGCGCCCAGGTACTGGCCGAATGGCTGGAGCAGCAGGAGGGCGTGGAGAAGGTGCATTACGCCGGCCTGCCGAGCCACCCGCAGCACGAACTGGCCAAGCGCCAGATGAGTGGCTTCGGTGCGGTGGTGAGCTTCGAGGTCAAGGGTGGCAAAGAGGGCGCCTGGCGCTTCATCGACGCTACCAGGGTGATTTCCATCACCACCAACCTGGGTGACAGCAAGACCACCATCGCCCATCCAGCGACCACCTCCCACGGTCGCCTGACGCCGCAGGAGCGTGAAGCCGCCGGTATTCGCGACAGCCTGATCCGTGTTGCCGTGGGCCTGGAAGACGTGGCCGACCTGCAGGCAGACCTGGCGCGCGGGTTGGCGGCACTGTGATCGAAATCCGCGGCGGTAAACCCGGCCATAACGGCCGGGTAGCCCTGGTGACGGGTGCCGCGCGCGGCATCGGCCTGGGTATTGCCGCGTGGTTGATCTGCGAAGGCTGGCAGGTGGTGCTCAGTGACCTGGACCGCCAGCGTGGCGCCAAGGTGGCCAAGGCCCTGGGTGACAATGCCTGGTTCATCACCATGGATGTTGCCGACGAGGCCCAGGTCAGCGCCGGGGTGTCCGAGGTGCTGGGGCAGTTTGGCCGCCTGGACGCGCTGGTGTGCAATGCGGCCATCGCCAACCCGCACAACCAGACCCTCGAAAGCCTGAGCCTGGCGCAGTGGAACCGGGTGCTGGCGGTCAACCTCAACGGCCCGATGCTGCTGGCCAAGCATTGTGCGCCGTACCTGCGTGCGCACAACGGGGCGATCGTCAATCTCACCTCCACCCGGGCGCGGCAGTCCGAGCCCGATACCGAGGCCTATGCGGCGAGCAAGGGCGGCCTGGTGGCCTTGACCCATGCCCTGGCCATGAGCCTTGGCCCGGAGATCCGCGTCAATGCGGTGAGCCCGGGCTGGATCGATGCCCGTGACCCGTCGCAGCGCCGTGCCGAGCCGTTGTCCGAGGCGGACCATGCCCAGCACCCGACGGGCAGGGTAGGGACGGTGGAAGACGTGGCGGCCATGGTTGCCTGGCTGTTGTCTCGGCAAGCGGCGTTCGTCACCGGCCAGGAATTCGTGGTCGATGGCGGCATGACCCGCAAGATGATCTACACCTGAGCCCTTTTGCATATCCTGTACCGGTCTCTTCGCGGGTAAACCCGCGAAGAGGCCGCCACAGGCAACCGCACCGCTTTTGCGCTTTTCTGAAAAAAATTCAATGGGGCTATTGACTTAGCTTCGCCACCTGCGTAAATTTCGCGGCCTCAGCGAAGCAAACGCAACAAGCAACATCGCGAGGGTGATTAGCTCAGCCGGGAGAGCATCTGCCTTACAAGCAGAGGGTCGGCGGTTCGATCCCGTCATCACCCACCACTTCCTGAGATGTTCCTGGTGCTTCAGGTTTCGCAAGAAGCCGATAGCCAGAGAGGAACGCACTGCGCAGCGGTAGTTCAGTCGGTTAGAATACCGGCCTGTCACGCCGGGGGTCGCGGGTTCGAGTCCCGTCCGCTGCGCCATTTTTCAGTATCAGATGGGTGCCTGGCACCGGTCTGAAGCCACAAGGCAAACACCTTGGGCTGATCCCAGTTTCAATCGGGCGAAAGCCTGAACGATACGCAGCGGTAGTTCAGTCGGTTAGAATACCGGCCTGTCACGCCGGGGGTCGCGGGTTCGAGTCCCGTCCGCTGCGCCATCTTAGCTTCAAGGTCCCTTGAACACCTTGAAGCAAACACAAGAGAAGCGATCACGTTATCGCTTTTTTTGTGCCTGCCCTGAGGCCATCGCGCCGGAAGGGTAGACCCAGGTTTCAATCGGGCGCAAGCCTGAATGATACGCAGCGGTAGTTCAGTCGGTTAGAATACCGGCCTGTCACGCCGGGGGTCGCGGGTTCGAGTCCCGTCCGCTGCGCCATCTTCGCCTCGAGGCCCCTTGAACGCCTCGAAGCTACGACAAAGCGACCTTGGGGTCGCTTTTTTCGTTTTTGCGCCTGGCAACTGCCGCCCTTGACCCAGATTTACACGAACCTGACAGACTCTTCACCGATCAGCGGTTCCTGTGCCTGCCTGCTGTGTTGCACAATAGGCACCTTCTCGACTTACCCGGAATTCGCAATGACCAGATCTTCCGTCTTTGGTGCGCTCGGGCTGGCCCTGGTGCTGGCGGGTGTGACCGGTTGTTCCTCGAAAAAAGCCGCCGTCTACGAGCACGAGAACTTCGATGACTCGGGCACCTACTCGCGCAGCTTCCCGGTGAGCGATGCCGGCTCCTGCGAGGCCGCCCGGCGCGCCTTGCTCAGCCAGGGCTACATCATCACCAGCAGCGGCGCCAACCAGGTGGTGGGCAACAAGAGCTTCCAGCAGAACAGCGAGAACCACCTGCAGATCAGTTTCAACGTCACCTGTGCGCCAGATGTGAGCGACGAGCAGCGTTCGACCATGTTCGCCAATGCTCTGCAGGATCGTTATGCGCTGAAAAAGTCCAATACCTCCGCCAGCCTGGGCGTTGGTGTACTGGGCTCGGTGTCGATGCCGATCGGCTCCAGCGACGACTCGATGGTCAAGGTGGCCAGCGAGACGGTGACGGCGGCGCAGTTCTATGACCGTTATTTCGCACTGGTGGAGAGCTACCTGCCAAAGCCCAAGCCTAAGCAGGAGAGCAAGGCCAAGGTCGAAGAGCCCGCGCCTAAGGTCGAAGCGCCGGCGGCTGCCTTGGGGCTGCCGGAGCAGGCCGCGGCAGCGCCGGTGGCACCGGCCCCGGTGGCGGCGCCTTTGGTTGAAGCGGCGCCAGCCCCGGCCGCTGTTGCCCCGGCCAGCGAGGCGGTAGCAGCGCCGGTGCTGGATGACAGCCAGGGCTCGCAGCCAGTGGCGCCGCCAGCGGAGGCGGCACCGATCGAGGTGCAGCAGGAAGCCCAGCCTGCCGAGGCCGCCGAGACCGCTTCCCCCGCCCTTTGATAGCTTTCCTGTACCCGGCCTCTTCGCGGGTAAACCCGCTCCCACAGGTACTGCGCAGATGTTGAGAACTGCGCAGTACCTGTGGGAGCGGGTTTACCCGCGAAGAGGCCGGTGCAGGCAGACCATCCCCTGTTACAGACGCGCCGCGATAACTTCCTGAACCCCTGCTACGTTTACCACTCATAAGCTTGTCATGATTTCTTCATCCCACCTGCCTAGGGTGAAGGCGACAGTTATCAGGAAAAATGAGTGAAGAGGGCGTAGGGCTATGGACGAATATCAGGAAGAACTTCTCGAATTCCAGGCTTATGAACTGGACCCCCCGGAGCCGGCTGACGACGCTACCGAACTCTAGCCTGCCCGCCGCTGGCTGCGGCGAAACTCCCCCGGTGTAAGGCCCGTCCAGCGCTTGAAAGCGCGCTGGAAGGCCTCGGCCGACGCAAACCCCAGCAGATAGGCAATCTCGCCAAAGGCCAGCTCCGTATCGCGGATATAGGTCTCGGCCAGGTCACGCCGTGTTTCGCTGAGCAGGTCGCGAAAGCGCGTGCCTTCCTCAGCCAGTTTGCGGCGCAAGGTCCAGGTCGGCAGTTGCAGGTGCAGCGCCACTTCTTCCAGGTCCGGTTCACGGCCACCATTGAGCAAAGGGCCCAACAGGTGGGTGATGCGCTCACCCAGGCTGCGCACCCGCGTACGCTGAAGCATTTCCGCCTCGCACAGCTGAAGCAGGTGCTGCCAGGTGCTGGGGCAGTGCCTGGGGTTGGCCAACTGCAGCGTGGCGCGGCTCAGGCGCAGCTGGTTGCCGTCGGCGGCGAACTGCACGGGCGTGCTGCACAGCGGCTGGTAGCGCGCGGCGTAGGCGGGTGCGGCAAACTCGATTTCCATCTGTTCGGCCTGCACCGCCGTACCGGCCAGGTCGGCAAGCTGGGCGAGCCAGCCGGCGAGTAGCGAATCGACCACGAAACGGTTGTAGGCGTTGTAGGGGCTGATGGAGTAGAAGCGTAGCCAGGCGCCCTGGGCATCTTCCTGGAAACTGGAGTGGCCGCGATAGTTGGCGGCGTACAGCGGCTCGAAGCGCAAAAGGGCGCGTGCCGCCTCGCCCAGGTTCGGGGCCTGGGCAGCGGTGACCCCGGCCAGGCCGGCATGCGCCAGGCGGCTCAGGCGCCCCATGTGCAGGCCCAGCGCGGCCTCGCCGGACAGTTCGATGGCGGCGTGCCCCAGGTGCATGTAGCGCGGGATCGACAAGCGCGCACCGGCTTCGCTCAGGCGCGCCGCATCCAGGCCATAGCGGCGCAGCAGAGGTTCGGGGTCGTGGCCCAGTTCGCGCAGGGCCTCGGTCAGCGGCTGGACAAAGCCAACCGAAAGGTCGCCCAGGCGCACGCGGGGGCGGGCCATGGGCTTACAACCACAAATTCAGCAAGCGGGCGCCAGGGCTGGGGGTGCCTGCCAGCAATTCACCCGCCTGGCGGGCAAAGCCCTGGCCGTCGCTGCCCTGTTCCCAGAACTGCCCACGCATGAACACGCTCATGCTGCTGACACCAGCCCCGGCCGCTTCGGTCAGGCGTTGCCAGGCGGCTTGTTCACTGACTTCGCCGCGCTGCAACGCCAGCCCGGCGCTGGCATCCTGGTGGCGATTGCCGCGCCAGGGCGCTTGCCAGCTGCCCCTGCCGCTGAGGAACACCGGGTTGGCGATCAGTTGTACCGCCTGTCGTGCCAGTTGCTGGTGGTTTTCCGGGTACCAACTGTCACTGCCCACCAGCACGCCCAGGCGCCCGGCAGGGGTTTGCAATACCTGCAGCGGGTGCTGGCGGCCATCATGCACATAGCGGCGTGTTTCGCTGTCGGGGAACTGCTGGCGTTGCGGTTGGCCCAGCAGCGAACCGTCGCCGGCGAACACTACGCTGCTGTTGAACAATGGGCCGCTGCCGGCATGCAGCACGCCCTGTTTCACGTAAGGGGCGGGCAGCACGATGGAGCCGGCCACCAGGGTGACGTTGAATTCCTTGGCCAGGCCGCCGAACAGTTGCTGGTAGTCCGCGGCCATCTGATCGGCCTTCATGCGCAGGTGCGCGTCGGCGCGCCGGTCGTCCCCGTCGGCACGGAGCATGGCCAGGCCATAGCGCAGCGGGTTGCTCAGTTCCAGCCATTGCAGGGCCTCGCGGCTTTGCGTGACCTGGTACAGCTCGTTCTTTTCCCCGCGTGCCCACAGCCAGGTCCCGATGTGCTCTGGTAGCACCACCACCGTACGCGGGCCTACAAGCCCTTGGGTACGGGCCTGCTCCAGGTAGGCCGCGAGCTTGCGGTGCAGGCGCTGCAGGTTCTGGTAGTCGCCCGGGTAGAGCAGCGGTTCGACACCGAGCAGGTTGCCGTGCTCGCCCGGTACGCCGTGGTTAAGTGCCAGTTCGATACGCAGGTCGGACAGGTAGTGGCCTTCCGGGCGCTGCTGGGTCCAGAAACCGTAGCCGCAAAGGGCGGCGATCATCACCAGCGCCAGGGCGCTTGCCAGAAGTTTTCGCATGAAGCAGGACAGCGCCTTGGAAACGGGAGTTTCCTAGGGTAGTCGTGCTGTGCGCGAGGATCAATAACTTGTCAGTTTCGATCATTGAGCCCATTCAAACGGCTGTTTAATGTCGCAGGCAGACAAACGACGGGGCCCGCCAGACGGTGCGGCACCCGCATTCCGTGATCACGCCACCTGGGGACCTTTCCATGGCCGCCGACCGCTACCCGCACCTGCTCGCCCCGCTGGACCTGGGCTTTACCACCTTGCGCAACCGCACCCTGATGGGCTCGATGCACACTGGCCTCGAAGAGCGCCCGGGTGGCTTCGAGCGCATGGCGGCGTACTTTGCCGAGCGCGCCCGCGGTGGCGTCGGCCTGATGGTTACCGGCGGCATCGCGCCCAACGATGAGGGGGGGGTGTATTCCGGGGCGGCCAAGCTCAGCACCGAGGAAGAAGCCGACAAGCACCGCATCGTCACCGAGGCGGTACACGCTGCCGGCGGCAAGATCTGCCTGCAGATCCTGCATGCCGGGCGCTACGCCTACAGCCCGCGCCAGGTGGCGCCCAGCGCGATCCAGGCGCCGATCAACCCGTTCAAGCCCAAGGAACTGGACGAGGCGGGTATCGAAAAGCAGATCGCCGACTTCGTCAATTGCGCGGTGCTGGCCCAGCGCGCCGGTTACGACGGCGTCGAGATCATGGGTTCGGAAGGCTACTTCATCAACCAGTTCCTCGCCGCCCACACCAACCACCGCACCGACCGCTGGGGTGGCAGCTATGAGAACCGCATGCGCCTGGCGGTGGAAATCGTCAGCCGGGTGCGCGGCGCGGTAGGCCCGAACTTCATCATCATCTTCCGCCTGTCGATGCTCGACCTCGTCGAGGGCGGCAGCAGCTGGGACGAGATCGAGCTGCTGGCCAAGGCCATCGAGCAGGCCGGCGCAACCTTGATCAATACCGGCATCGGCTGGCACGAAGCGCGTATCCCGACCATTGCCACCAAGGTGCCGCGCGCGGCATTCAGCAAGGTCACCGCCAAGCTGCGCGGCGTGGTGAACATTCCGCTGATCACCACCAACCGCATCAATACCCCGGAAGTGGCCGAGGCGGTGCTGGCCGAGGGCGATGCCGACATGGTCTCGATGGCCCGGCCGTTCCTGGCCGACCCGGACTTCGTCAACAAGGCCGCTGCCGGCCGCGGCGACGAGATCAACACCTGCATCGGCTGCAACCAGGCCTGCCTGGACCATACCTTTGGCGGCAAGCTGACCAGTTGCCTGGTCAACCCGCGTGCCTGCCACGAAACCGAGCTCAACTACCTGCCCGTGCGCACCGTGAAGCGCATTGCCGTGGTCGGCGCTGGCCCGGCCGGCCTGGCGGCAGCCACGGTGGCGGCCGAGCGCGGCCACGCAGTGACCCTGTTCGATGCCGCCAGCGAGATCGGCGGGCAGTTCAATGTCGCCAAGCGGGTGCCGGGAAAGGAAGAGTTCCATGAAACCCTGCGTTACTTCCGCAACAAGGTCGAAAGCACGGGCGTGGACCTGCGCCTGAACACCCGGGTCGATGTGCAGGCCCTGGTCGACGGTGGCTACGACGAGATCATCCTGGCCACTGGTATTGCCCCGCGCACGCCGGCCATCCCCGGTGTCGAGCATGCCAAGGTGCTCAGCTACCTGGATGTGCTGCTCGAGCGCAAGCCGGTGGGCAAGGCTGTCGCGGTGATCGGTGCGGGTGGCATCGGTTTTGACGTTTCCGAGTACCTGGTGCATCAGGGCGTGGCCACCAGCCAGGACCGTGAGGCGTTCTGGCGGGAGTGGGGCATCGATACCCATCTGCGGGCACGCGGTGGCGTGGCCGGGATCAAGGCCGAGCCGCATGCCCCGGCGCGGCAGGTGTACCTGCTGCAGCGCAAGAAATCCAAGGTGGGTGACGGCCTGGGCAAGACCACCGGCTGGATTCACCGTACCGGGTTGAAGAACAAGCGGGTGCAGATGCTCAACAGCGTCGAGTACCTGGGTATCGACGATGCCGGCCTGCATATTCGCGTGGCCGATGGCGAGCCGCAGGTGCTGGCGGTGGACAACGTGGTGATCTGTGCCGGGCAGGAGCCGCTGCGCGAACTGCAGGACGGGCTGGTGGCGGCGGGGCAGTCGGTGCACCTGATTGGTGGTGCCGATGTGGCGGCCGAGCTGGATGCCAAGCGGGCGATCAACCAGGGTTCGAGATTGGCGGCTGAGCTCTGAGATTGCCGGGGCCGCTTCGCGGCCCTTCGCCGGTAAGCCGGGCTCCCACAGGTACAGCGTGATGCTTGAGGTTGGAGCTGTATCTGTGGGAGCCCGGCTTGCCGGCGATGGGCTGCAAAGCAGCCCCCCGGCTTTCGCTGGTAAACTCGCACAATGCACTTTGACCTACCCCAAGCCCCCCTGCAGCCCCTGATCCTGCCTTGGCTGCAACAAGCCCAGGTAGAAGCCGCCATCTTGCGCCTGGACCTGATCGACCCGCTGATCAGCGGCAACAAGTGGTTCAAGCTGCGCCACCACCTGCAGCACGCTTCCGCCATCAAGGCCCCAGGCCTGATAAGCCTCGGCGGCAACCATTCCAACCATCTGCACGCCCTGGCCGCTGCCGGCAAGCGCTTCGGTTTCGCCACCGCCGGCCTGCTGCGTGGCCACGCCCAGGACACGCCAACCGTGCGTGACCTGCAAGCGCTGGGCATGGAACTGCACTGGCTGGGCTATGGCGGCTACCGCGCACGAAACGAAGCGGGTTTCTGGGAGCCCTGGCAGGCACACTACCCGGGTTGGCACTGCATCCCCGAAGGGGGCGGCGGGCTGGCCGGTGCACAGGGCTGCGCGCTGGTCCTTCAGCAGGCGCGCGCGCAAATTGCCGCGCTGGGCTGGTCGGGCTACGACGCCTGGTGGCTGGCTGCAGGAACGGGAACTACCCTGGCCGGCCTGGTGATGGCCGAGGCGGGCGCACATGTCGTGCATGGCGCATTGGCTGTACCCAGGGATCATGGCGTGCCGGACGCGGTAGCGACACTGGCCGGTGCGCATGGCTACCAGCTGCACGACGCCTGCCGAGGTGGTTTCGGCAAGTTCGACGCTGAGCTGCTGGCGTTCATCGCCGATTGCGAGCGGCACACCGGCGTGCCGCTCGAAGCCCTCTACACCGGCAAGGCCCTGCTGGCCCTGCGTGAGCAGGTCGAGGCCGGGCTGTTCGCGCCCGGCACCCGCCTGATCGTGGTGCACACCGGCGGCCTGCAGGGCCGGCGTGGTTACTTGTAGGGCAGCATGCGCAGCAGCGTGTTGTCGCGCTGCACATAGTGGTGATACAGCCCGGCCAGAGCGTGCAGGCCGATCAGCCAGTAGCCCCAGCTGCCGATGCGTTCATGCCAGCCTTTGATGAACTTGGCCTGGTCCGGGTTCGGGCCGATCAGATGCGGCAGCTCCAGGCCGAAGAACGGCACTGGTTTGTCGGCGGCGCTGAGGATCAGCCAGCCGGCAAGCGGCAGGATGATCATCAGCAGGTACAACGCCAGGTGCATCAGGTGCGCGAGGCCGGTCTGCCAGGCCGCAGGTTTGGGCACGATGGGTGGGGTCGGGCGGCTCAGGCGGATGGCCAGGCGCAACCAGACCAGCACGAACACGCTGAGCCCGAGCATGAAGTGCAGGTCCTTCATCAGGTTGCGTTCGACGCTGTCCTTGGGGAACAGGCCACGCAGTTCGATAAGGGCATAGACAGCTGCCAGCAGCACCAGCATCAGCCAGTGCAGGGCGATGGACAAGCGCGCGTAATGGGTCGCGGGGGTGGATGAAACCATGATCGGTCCTCGTCATCAGGTCGGAATGGCGCTCTTGCTGGCGCTCAGGTAGTACTGTAGTGGCTACGGGGGAACGAATCTTTGCGCCAGGTCTGTGAAAATTGTGTTGTCTGCACCGGCCTCTTCGCGGGCTTGCCCGCTCCCACAGGTACAGCGCAGAGCCAGAGACCTGTGCAGTACCTGTGGGAGCGGGCAAGCCCGCGAAAGGGCCGGTACAGCTGGCATCATGCCTCGGGTGTAAATGGCCAACTGTCAGCCACTAGAAACACCCGTTCAGCCTCCTGCCAGGCGCCATCAGCTTCTTGCTCCAACCTCACCAGCAACTGCGCCGGAGCCTTCCGCTCCAGCACATGCAGCCATGCCGCAAACTGCTCCACCGCCCAGCACTCATGCGCCTCGACCCGCGCCGGCGCCAGCCAGGCATGCCGTTGCAGCGGCTGCCATCGTTCACCTTCGCCCATGACCCAGTCCCGCCGCCGCAGCCAGCGCCCGCGCAAATGCTGCGGGTTGGCGCCCTGTGGTGGCTGCGCATGCCCAGGCCATGGGTAGAACAGATAGCCACCCAGCCACACATGCGCCTGCAGCTGCTCCACCCCCAGCCGGGCCAGCACCTCGCGGCTGTGCGCCCCGGCCGACATGGGCAACTGGTGCCGCGCCAGGTGCGCCAGTTTGCTTCCCAGTCGGTCATGGCAGCCCGGCCCCAGCCAGGCGACGGGGTCGTGCCCGGAATGCTCCGGGCCCAGGTAGAGCTTGATGGCCAGTTCCAGGTGGTGCACGCCGTCGCGGTCGCGCAGCACCACATCCAGCTCGCCCAGGGTGCGTCCGCCGTCGCGAATCGCCAGGTTGGCCGCCAGCAGTTCGATGCCCGGCGCCTGGCCCAGGGCAAATTGCCACAGCCGTTCGTAGTAGTGCCCCAGGCGCCGGCTGCCCAGTTGCGCCAGCCAGTCATGCAGTGGGCGGTCATCGTCATCCAGCGCCCGCAGCCAGTCCGCAAGGCGCTGTGGCTGGTCCGCCCACAGGCTGCCCGCCAGCGGGTGGCGCTGGGGGCAGGGCGGGGCGCTGAGCAACGGGGGCGACAGCAGGGCCCAGGCCAGGTCGCGCACGTGGGGGCGGCGTAGCTGCCGGGGCAGGTCGTGGAGCAGGGCGAATGGCATCATCCTGCGAGCATAGCCGGTTTGCCGCTACCCGGTGGTTTCGCCCATAATCGCGGCATAGTCACCCGCCGCAGAGCCTCGCAGGAGCCCCATGGAGCAATTTCGCAATATCGGTATCATCGGCCGCCTTGGCAGCTCCCAGGTGCTCGACACCATTCGCCGACTGAAAAAATTCCTCCTCGAGCGCCACCTGCACGTGATCCTCGAGGACACCATTGCCGAAGTGCTGCCTGGCCATGGCCTGCAAACCTCTACCCGCAAGCTGCTGGGCGAGGTCTGCGACCTGGTCATCGTGGTCGGCGGCGACGGCAGCCTGCTGGGCGCCGCCCGCGCCCTGGCCCGGCACAACATTCCGGTGCTGGGCATCAACCGTGGCAACCTGGGCTTCCTCACCGACATCCGCCCCGACGAGCTGGAAGAGAAGGTCGCCGAAGTGCTCGACGGCCACTACCTGGTGGAAAACCGCTTCCTGCTGCAGGCCGAGGTACGCCGCCACAACGAAGCCATCGGCCAGGGTGATGCACTGAACGACGTGGTGCTGCACCCGGGCAAGTCCACGCGCATGATCGAGTTCGAGATCTACATCGACGGCCAGTTCGTCTGCAGCCAGAAGGCCGACGGCCTGATCGTCGCCACCCCCACCGGCTCCACAGCCTATGCCCTGTCGGCCGGCGGCCCGATCATGCACCCCAAGCTCGACGCCATCGTCATCGTGCCAATGTACCCGCATACCCTGTCGGGCCGGCCGATCGTGGTCGACGGCAACAGCGAGCTGAAGATCGTGGTGTCCAAGGACCTGCAGATCTACCCGCAAGTATCCTGTGACGGCCAGAACCACTTCACCTGCGCCCCCGGTGACACCATCACGGTGAGCAAGAAACCGCAGAAGCTGCGCCTGATCCACCCGCTGGACCACAACTACTACGAGGTCTGCCGCACCAAGCTCGGCTGGGGCAGCCGCCTGGGAAGCAGGGACGACTGATGCTCGATCCGGCGCGTAGTTTCGACATCATCGGTGACGTGCACGGTTGTGCGCTGACCCTTGAACGCCTGCTCGACGCCCTTGGTTACAAGCGTGTGGCCGGCGTGTGGTGCCACCCGCGGCGCCAGGCGCTGTTCCTCGGCGACATCGTCGACCGCGGGCCACGCATTCGCGAGGCGTTGCACATCGTCCACGACATGGTCGAGGCCGGCCAGGCGTTCTGCATCATGGGCAACCACGAGTACAATGCCCTGGGCTGGGTTACCCCGGCGCTGCCTGGCAGCGGCAAGGCCTTCGTGCGCGAGCATACGCCGCGCCACGCCCGGTTGATCGACGAAACCCTGACCCAGTTTGCCAACCACCCCGCTGACTGGCACGACTTCGTCAACTGGTTCTACGAGTTGCCGCTGTTCGTCGACGCCGGGCGTTTCCGCCTGGTGCATGCCTGCTGGGACCCACGGCTGATCGAGCCGCTGCGCCAGCAGTACCCCGACGGTCGTATCGACGAGCACTTCATCCAGGCTTCGGCGGTGAGCGGCAGCTTTGCCGCCACCGTGTGCAACCGCCTGCTGCGCGGTACCGACATGCGCCTGCCGGACGGCCTGACCCTCACCGGTGGCGATGGTCTGACCCGTGCCTTCTTCCGTACCAAGTTCTGGGAAGAAGACCCGCAAACCTACGGTGACATCGTGTTCCAGCCAGACGCTCTGCCTGCGGAAGTGGCCAGCACCCCGCTCAGTCACAGCCAGAAGAACGCCTTGCTGCGCTATGCCGAAGACGAGCCCATGCTGTTCGTCGGCCATTACTGGCGCAGCGGCCGCCCGGCGCCGATCCGCGCCAACCTGGCCTGCCTGGACTACAGCGCCGTGCTCTACGGCAAGCTGGCCGCCTACCGGCTGGATGATGAAACCCGCATCGACCCGCACAAGTTCGTCTGGGTCGATGTCGACCGCCCACAGGCCAACCAATGAACATTATCGAAGTGATGCGCCTGCCGCTGTCGGTCGACCTCAGCGGCTTCGTTCACCTGCTGCAGCGCCTGCAGGTGCCGCACCGGGTCAGCGAGGAAGGCGATGCCCAGGTGCTCTGGGCCCCCGACACCCTGGCCGCAAACGTCCGCGAACTCTACCAGCGCTACCCCGACGGCAACGCCGACCTTGAACTTGCTCAGGACCCTGTGGGAGCGGGTTTACCCGCGAATAGCCCTACACAACCCTCCCTGGCAGAACAGGCCAGAGCCTGCAAAGTCACCACTATCACCCTGCTGCTGTGCTTCATCGTCGCCGGCCTTACCGGCCTGGGCGACAACTTCACCACCATCAGCTGGTTCACCTTCCTCGACTTCCGCGTCCAGGGCGACTACCTGTATTTCAGCCCACTGGCGCAAAGCCTGGACGAAGGCCAGTGGTGGCGCCTGGTATCGCCCATGCTGCTGCATTTCGGCGTGCTGCACCTGGCCATGAACAGCCTGTGGTACTGGGAACTGGGCAAACGCATCGAATTGCGCCAGGGCCCGTGGGCGCTGCTGGGCCTTACCCTGTTGTTCAGCCTGGTGTCCAACCTGGCCCAGCACTTCAGCAGCGGGCCGAGCCTGTTTGGCGGCCTGTCCGGCGTGCTGTACGGCCTGCTCGGGCACATCTGGCTGTGCCAATGGCTGGCACCCGACCGTTACTTCAACCTGCCCAAGGGCGTGCTGGTGATGATGCTGATCTGGCTGGTGGTGTGCCTGAGCGGCGTTATCGACACCCTGGGCCTTGGCCAGATCGCCAATGCCGCCCACGTCGGCGGGCTGCTCATCGGATGCCTGACCGGGCTCTTGGGTGGGGCGCTGGCCCGGCGTAAACTGTCGGCTTGAATCAGGAGACACTATGTCCACTTTCGCGCAAATGATCGAAAACATCACCCCGGAAATCTACGAAAGCCTGAAACTGGCCGTGGAAATCGGCAAATGGTCGGATGGCCGCAAGCTCACTGCCGAGCAGAAAGAGCTGTCGCTGCAGGCGGTAATCGCATGGGAGATGAAAAACCTCCCCGAAGACCAGCGTACCGGCTACATGGGCCCGCAGGAATGCGCCTCGAAGTCCGCGCCGATCGCCAACATTCTGTTCAAGTCGGACTCGGTACATTGATCGAACTCGCTCGTGGCTCGTTGAGCAAGATGGCGGTAAGACTGCAGGCACCAGTGGTGCAGTACAGCTTCCGCCTGGATGACACGCAGGTGCCGGTGAACCCGCTGATCGGCCAGCGCCTGCGCCTTGAATACCTCGGCGCCATTCACTGCAGCCATTGTGGCAAGCGCACCAAGACCAGCTTCAGCCAGGGTTACTGCTACCCGTGCATGACCAGGCTGGCCCAGTGCGATGTGTGCATCATGGCTCCGGAAAAATGCCACTACGACGCCGGCACCTGCCGCGAGCCGTCGTGGGGCGAACAGTTCTGCATGACCGATCACGTGGTCTACCTGGCCAACTCGTCGGGGATCAAGGTCGGCATCACCCGCGCCACCCAGCTGCCCACCCGCTGGCTCGACCAGGGCGCCAGCCAGGCCCTGCCGATCATGCGCGTTGCCACCCGCCAGCAGTCCGGCCTGGTTGAAGACCTGCTGCGCAGCCAGGTGCCGGACCGCACCAACTGGCGCACCCTGCTCAAGGGCGATGCCGAGGAGCTCGACCTGGTCGCCATTCGTGAGCAAGTCTTCGACGCCTGCGCAGATGGCCTGCGCGAGCTGCAGGGCCGCTTCGGCCTGCAGGCGATCCAGCCGCTGGCCGATGCCGAAGTGGTGCAGATGAAGTACCCGGTCGAGGCCTACCCGGCGAAGATCGTCAGCTTCAACCTCGACAAGGACCCGGTAGTGGAAGGCACGCTGCTGGGCATCAAGGGCCAGTACCTGATCTTCGACACCGGTGTGATCAATATTCGCAAGTACACGGCCTACCAGTTGGCCGTGCTCCAGTAAAAAGGACCTGCACATGCGTACCGAACAACCGCAAGTGATCTACCTCAAGGATTACCAGGCGCCCGAGTACCTGATCGACGAGACGCACCTGACCTTCGAGCTGTTCGAGGACCACACCCTGGTCCACGCGCAACTGGTCATGCGCCGCAACCCGGCACGCGGTGCCGGCCTGCCGCCATTGGAGCTCGATGGCCAGCAGCTGGAACTGCTGCGCGCCTCGCTGGATGACCAGGAGCTGCAGCCGGGCGACTACCAGCTCGATGCCGACAGCCTGACCGTGCAGCCCAAGGCCGAGCGCTTCACCCTCGACACCAGCGTGAAGATCCACCCCGAGAGCAACACCGCACTGGAAGGCCTGTACAAGTCGGGCAAGATGTTCTGCACCCAGTGCGAGGCCGAAGGCTTCCGCAAGATCACCTACTACCTCGACCGCCCGGACGTGATGAGCACCTTCACCACCACGGTCATCGCCGAACAGCATCGCTACCCGGTATTGTTGTCGAACGGCAACCCGATCGGTAGCGGGCCGGCAGACGATGGTCGCCACTGGGCGACCTGGGAAGATCCGTTCATGAAGCCGGCTTACCTGTTCGCCCTGGTGGCCGGTGATTTGTGGTGCGTCGAGGACAGCTTCACCCGCCAGTCCGGCCGTGACGTGACCCTGCGCATCTACGTCGAGCCCGAGAACATCGACAAGTGCGACCACGCCATGGTCAGCCTGAAGAAGTCCATGCGTTGGGACGAAGAAGTCTATGGCCGCGAGTACGATCTGGACATTTTCATGATCGTCGCGGTCAACGACTTCAACATGGGCGCCATGGAAAACAAGGGCCTGAACATCTTCAACTCCAGTTGTGTGCTGGCCCGTGCTGAAACGGCCACCGATGCTGCCCACCAGCGCGTCGAAGGTGTGGTTGCCCACGAGTATTTCCACAACTGGTCGGGCAACCGCGTCACTTGCCGTGACTGGTTCCAGCTGTCGCTGAAAGAAGGCTTCACGGTGTTCCGCGATGCCGAGTTCAGCGCCGACATGAACTCGCGCACGGTCAAACGCATCGAAGACGTGGCCTACCTGCGTACTCACCAGTTCGCCGAAGATGCTGGCCCCATGGCCCACCCGGTACGCCCGGACAGCTTCATCGAGATCTCCAACTTCTACACCCTGACCGTGTACGAGAAAGGCGCCGAAGTGGTGCGCATGGTTCGTACCCTGCTGGGCGCAGACGGCTTCCGCAAGGGCAGCGACCTGTACTTCGAACGCCACGATGGCCAGGCGGTGACCACCGACGATTTCATCAAGGCCATGGAAGACGCCAACGGTGTCGACTTCACCCAGTTCAAGCGCTGGTACAACCAGGCTGGCACCCCACGCCTGGAAGTCAGCGAGGCCTATGACGCGGCCGCGCAGACCTACAGCCTGACCTTCCGCCAGAGCTGCCCGCAGACCCCGGACAAGGCCGAAAAACTGCCGTTCGTGATCCCGGTGGAACTTGGCCTGCTGGATGCCGCAGGCAACGACCTGCCGCTGCAACTGGCCGGCGAAGCGACAGCGCAGGGCACCAGCCGTGTGCTATCGGTGACCGAGGCCGAGCAGACCTTCACCTTCCAGGGCATCCAGGCCAAGCCGCTGCCGTCGCTGCTGCGCGGTTTCAGCGCACCGGTCAAGCTGAGCTTCCCCTACGACCGCGACCAGCTGATGTTCCTGATGCAGTACGACAGCGACGGCTTCAACCGCTGGGAGGCGGGGCAGCAGTTGTCGGTGCAGGTGCTGCAGGAGCTGATCGGCCAGCATCAGCGTGGCGAAGCACTCACGCTCGATCAGCGCCTGATCACCGCCCTTGGCACCGTGCTCGGCAACGAGTCGCTGGACCCTGCCATGGTTGCCGAAATGCTCTCGCTGCCGGGTGAGGCCTACCTCACCGAGATCAGCCAGGTGGCCGACGTGGACGCCATCCACGCCGCCCGCGAGTTCGCCCGCCAGCAGATCGCCGAGCAGCTGTTCGACGCCCTGTGGGCGCGCTACAAGGCCAACCGCGAAGTGTCGCGCAGCACCGCCTACGTGGCCTCGGCCGAGCACTTTGCCCGCCGCAGCCTGCAAAACATCGCCCTCTCTTACCTGATGCTGAGTGGCAAGCCACAGGTGCTGGAAGCGACCCTGGAGCAGTTCGAGCACTGCGACAACATGACCGAGCGCCTGACCGCGCTGGCAGTGCTGGTCAACTCGCCGTTCGAAGCCGAGCGGGCCAAGGCGCTGGAAGCCTTTGCCGAGCACTTCAAGGACAACCCGCTGGTCATGGACCAATGGTTCAGCGTGCAGGCGGCCAGCGCGCTGCCGGGCGGGTTGGCGCGGGTCAAGGCGCTGATGCAGCACCCGGCGTTCACCCTGAAGAACCCGAACAAGGTACGTGCGCTGATCGGCGCCTTTGCCGGGCAGAACCTGGTCAATTTCCATGCGGCGGATGGCTCGGGCTACCGCTTCCTGGCGGACCTGGTGATCGAGCTGAATGCGCTGAACCCGCAGATCGCTTCGCGGCAACTGGCACCGCTGACCCGCTGGCGCAAGTATGACGATGCGCGTCAGGCCCTGATGAAGGGCGAGCTGGAGCGGATTCTGGCTTCTGGTGAGCTGTCCAGTGATGTGTATGAGGTTGTGAGTAAGAGCCTGGCTTGAGCCTGTAGAAACTGGGGCTGCTTTGCAGCCCATCGCCGGCAAGCCAGCTCCCACAGGTACTCCACTGCCTTCAATGCCTGTGCAGTACCTGTGAGCTCAATTGTCTTGTATTGCCTGCAAGGGCCTTATTGCTCCCACAGGTATTTGACTGCTTTCAAGGCATGTGCAGTACCTGTGGGAGCTGGCTTGCCGGCGATGGGCCGCACAGCGGCCCCTGCTTTTTACAGGCGACAACAAAACATAACACCCCGCCCGTTGTGTTCCCGCAAACATCCCCGCTACGATCCCCTCAAGCTATTGCAGGCCTCTAGATCAGGCTTTTCGCAGTACGTGCAGTGCATTGACCCACCAGACAAGAACAACAGGGGGACAGTCATGAGGGAACAGAACAGGCGCTTTGCCTGGCCATTGGCAGCCGGCGCGGTACTGGCGCTAGGGCTTGGCGTGTGGGCTGACAGCGTGCAAGCCGCTGCCGCCGACGAGTATTCCACCGAATCGGCCAAGGCCAGCCAAAGCCTGCTGATCGACGCCACCCATGCCGGCAAGCGCCTGGTGGTGGTGGGCGATCGCGGTCATATCCTGTTCTCTGACGACCAGGGCAGAACCTGGACCCAGGCGCGGGTGCCCACCCGGCAACTGCTCACCGCGGTGTTCTTCCTCGACGACAAGCACGGCTGGGCCGTCGGCCACGATGCGCTGGTGCTCGCCAGCAGCGATGGTGGTGCCACCTGGAGCAAGCAATTCGAAGACTTGTCCCGCGAAGCACCGTTGCTCGATGTCGTCTTCCTCGATGCTCGGCACGGCTTTGCCGTAGGTGCCTACGGCGCCTTGCTGGAGACCACCGACGGTGGCCAGCACTGGCAGGACGTGGCCGAGCGCCTGGACAACCCCGACCAGCTGCACCTGAACGGTATCGCCCAGGTGCGCGACGCAGGCCTGTTCATCGTCGGCGAGCAGGGTGGCATGTTCCGCTCCGCCGACAACGGCCAGACCTGGGCCAAGGTCCAGGGCCCTTACGAGGGCTCGCTGTTCGGCGTGATCGGCACTGCCCGGCCGCACACCCTGCTGGCCTACGGCCTGCGCGGCAACCTGTTCCGTTCCACCGATTTTGGTGACAGCTGGCAGCCGATCGAGCTCAAGGTCGCACGTGGCACCCTCGAATTCGGCCTGGCAGGCGCTACGCTTGTCGAGGACGGTAGCCTGGTGCTGGTCGGCAATGGCGGCAGCGTGCTGCGCAGTACCGATGATGGCCAGACCTTCAGTGTCTACAACCGCGCCGACCGCATTGCCCTGGCCGGCGTCAGCGGCCTGGCCGATGGCGGCCTGCTGCTGGTAGGGCAGGGTGGCGTGCACCTGGCTGACCCGCAGGGTGCTGACCAGGAGGTGCGTCCATGACCAGCAGGGAGAGCATCACCATGCACCCGCATCACCAGGACAAGGCCACGCTGCTCGAACGCCTGATCTTCAACAACCGCCCGGTGGTCATCGCCCTGTGCGTGCTGGTCAGCATCTTCCTGTTCTGGCAGGCCACGCAGATCCGCCCGTCCACCAGCTTCGAGAAGATGATCCCGCTGCAGCACCCGTTCATCGAGCAGATGATGGAGCACCGCAACGACCTGGCCAACCTCGGCAACACCGTGCGCATTTCGGTGGAGGCAGTGAATGGCGACATCTTCGACAAGGACTACATGGAGACCCTGCGGCAGATCCATGACGAAGTGTTCTATATCCCTGGCGTCGACCGTGCCGGGCTGAAGTCGCTGTGGAGCCCCAGCGTGCGCTGGAGCGAGGTCACCGAGGAAGGCTTCTCCGGTGGCGAGGTGATTCCCAACACCTACAACGGCTCGCAGGACAGCCTCGACACCCTGCGCGACAACGTGCTCAAGTCGGGCCAGGTGGGGCGCCTGGTGGGCAACAACTTCAAGTCCAGCATCGTCGATGTACCGCTGCTGGAGAGCTACCCAGACCCGCAGGACCCGGGCAGGCAGGTGAAGCTGGACTATCAGCAGTTCTCGCACCAGCTGGAAGAAAAGATTCGTGACAAGTTCCAGGCGCAGAACCCCAACGTGAAGGTGCACATCGTCGGCTTCGCCAAGAAGGTCGGCGACCTGATCGACGGCCTGGTGATGGTGGCGATGTTCTTCGGCGTCGCCCTTGCCATCACCTGGGTGCTGTTGTACTGGTTCACCTGGTGCATCCGCAGCACCATCGCCGTGCTCATCACCACCCTGGTGGCGGTGGTCTGGCAGCTGGGGCTGATGCATGCGGTGGGCTTTGGCCTGGACCCGTACTCGATGCTGGTGCCGTTCCTGATCTTCGCCATCGGCATTTCCCACGGGGTGCAGAAGATCAACGGTATCGCCCTGCAGTCGAGTGACGCCGACAACGCGCTGACCGCCGCCCGGCGCACCTTCCGCCAGCTGTTCCTGCCGGGGATGATCGCCATCCTTGCCGACGCCGTGGGCTTCATCACCTTGCTGATAATCGACATCGGGGTGATCCGTGAGCTGGCCATCGGTGCGTCCATCGGTGTGGCGGTGATCGTGTTCACCAACCTCATCCTGCTGCCGGTAGCCATTTCCTATGTCGGCATCAGCAGGAAGGCCGTCGAGCGCAGCAAGCAGGACGCCACCCGCGAGCACCCGTTCTGGCGCCTGCTGTCGAACTTCGCCAGTGCCAAGGTGGCGCCAGTATCGGTGGCCTTGGCGCTGGTCGCCTTCGCCGGTGGCCTGTGGTACAGCCAGAACCTGAAGATCGGCGACCTCGACCAGGGCGCGCCGGAGCTGCGCCCCGACTCGCGCTACAACCAGGACAACAACTTCATCATCAGCAACTACTCGACCAGTTCCGATGTGCTGGTGATCATGGTCAAGACCCCGCCGGAAAGCTGCTCGATCCACTCGACCATGGCGCCGATCGACGAGCTGATGTGGACCATGCAGAACACCCCAGGCGTGCAGTCTGCGATTTCCCTCGTGACCGTGTCCAAGCAGGTGATCAAGGGCATGAACGAGGGCAGCCTGAAATGGGAAACGCTGTCGCGCAACCCTGACATCCTCAACAACTCCATCGCCCGCGCCGATGGCCTGTACAACGGCGACTGCTCGCTGGCGCCGGTGCTGGTGTTCCTCAACGATCACAAGGCCGAAACCCTGGAGCGGGTCACTGCCGTGGCCAAGGCGTTTGCCGACAGCCACAACAAGGAAGGCCTGCAGTTCCTGCTGGCGGCGGGCAACGCCGGGATCGAGGCGGCGACCAACGAGGTGATCAAGTCGGCCGAGCTGACCATCCTGATCCTGGTGTACATCTGCGTGGCGGTGATGTGCCTGATTACCTTCCGTTCGTTTGCCGCCACCCTGTGCATTGTCCTGCCGCTGGTGCTGACCTCGGTGCTGGGCAACGCGCTGATGGCTTACATGGGCATCGGGGTCAAGGTGGCGACCCTGCCGGTGGTGGCGCTGGGTGTGGGCATCGGCGTGGACTATGGCATCTACATCTACAGCCGGCTGGAAAGCTTCCTGCGCGCCGGGTTGCCGTTGCAGGAGGCTTATTACGAGACCTTGCGCTCGACCGGCAAGGCGGTGCTGTTCACCGGGTTGTGCCTGGCCATCGGCGTGTGCACCTGGATCTTCTCGGCGATCAAGTTCCAGGCGGACATGGGGCTGATGCTGACTTTCATGTTGTTGTGGAACATGTTCGGGGCGCTGTGGTTGTTGCCGGCGTTGGCGCGGTTCCTGATCAAGCCGGAGAAGATGGTGGGCAAGGAGGGCGGGTCGATTTTTGCCCATTGAATTGCAGGGGGCCGCTTTGCGGCCCATCGCCGGGGGGCCCGCAACCCCACGCACCGCCCCAAACCCCACAGAATGTGGGGAGAAGAGG
>NZ_JADLJS010000052.1 GCF_015680405.1 Pseudomonas pudica | reverse complement strand
CCACCGCACCCCACCGCCGGCCCGCCCCCTCCCCCCCCCCCCCCCCCAAGCGCCCCGGGCCTGCAAAAACAGACGGGGCGCCTTGATGGCGCCCCTCTTTCTTGCTGCTTAGGCTTCAGCGTCCCAGGGACGATCGCCTTTTTCATCCTTGACGCGGGTCGGCAGGCCCATCACGTCCAGCGCCTTGAGGAACGGCTCGGCTGGCAGCTCCTCGACGTTGACCATGCGCTTGGCATCCCACTCGCCACGGGCGACCAGCAGGGCGGCAGCCACTGGCGGTACACCGGCGGTGTAGGAAATGCCCTGGCTGTCGGTCTCGGCGTAGGCTTCTTCGTGGTCGGCCACGTTGTAGATGAACACTTCGCGCGGCTGGCCATCCTTGGTGCCCTTGACCAGGTCACCGATGCAGGTCTTGCCGGTGTAGCCCGGGGCCAGCGAGGCTGGGTCCGGCAGCACGGCCTTGACCACTTTCAGCGGTACCACTTCCAGGCCTTCGGCGGTTTTCACCGGTTGCTCGGAGAGCAGGCCCAGGTTTTTCAGCACGGTGAACACGTTGATGTAGTGCTCGCCGAAGCTCATCCAGAAACGCACGTTCGGCACGTTGAGGTTCTTCGAAATCGAGTGAACTTCATCGTGGCCGGTCAGGTACAGGTTCTGCGAACCTACCACCGGCAGGTCGTCGGTACGCTTGACTTCGAACATGGTGTTGCTGGTCCACTGGCTGTTCTGCCAGCTCCACACTTGCCCGGTGAACTCGCGGAAGTTGATTTCCGGGTCGAAGTTGGTGGCGAAGTACTTGCCATGCGAACCGGCATTGACGTCGAGGATGTCGATCGAGTCAATGCTGTCGAAATACTGTTGCTGCGCCAGCTTGGCGTAGCTGTTCACCACACCCGGGTCGAAACCGACGCCGAGAATGGCGGTAATGTTCTTTGCCTGGCACTCTTCGAGGTGTTTCCACTCGTAGTTGCCGTACCACGGCGGGGTCTCGCAGATCTTGCCCGGCTCTTCGTGGATGGCGGTGTCCAGATAGGCGACACCGGTATCGATGCAGGCACGCAGCACCGACATGTTGAGGAAGGCGGAACCAACGTTGATCACGATCTGCGATTCGGTCTCGCGGATCAGCGCCTTGGTTGCCTCGACATCGAGGGCATTGAGCGAGAAGGCCTGGATGTCGGCGGGTACC
The DNA here is from genome assembly GCF_015680405.1 of Pseudomonas pudica. GTDB lineage: Bacteria > Pseudomonadota > Gammaproteobacteria > Pseudomonadales > Pseudomonadaceae > Aquipseudomonas > Aquipseudomonas pudica. The sequence goes on along the minus strand of NZ_JADLJS010000052.1, from coordinate 27,980 downwards.
TTGAGGCTACCCTTGGCCTTGACGCTGTCGATGATGGCCTGGCATTTGGAGATGTTCCGTGACGCGATGGCGATACGACCCAGTTCGTCGTTATGCTGCGCGCACTTGTGGGCCACCACCTTGGCGACACCTCCTGCACCAATGATAAGAACGTTCTTCTTCAATTTATCCCTTGCTCCTTACTGAAAGCCGGTCTTACGACAGGCTGGAAACGTAGTCTTCGAAACCGAACTCGCGCACCACTTCGACGCTGCCGTCGAGTTGCTTGACCACGATGGATGGCATTTTCAGACCGTTGAACCAGTTTTTCTTGACCATGGTGTAACCCGCCGCGTCGACGAACGACAGGCGATCACCGATGGCCAGCGGACGATCGAATTGGTATTCGCCGAAGATGTCACCGGCCAGGCACGACTTGCCGCAGACCATGTAGGTATGCGCGCCGTCGTTGGGGGCCATCTTGGCGTTGAGGCGGTAGATCAGCAGGTCGAGCATGTGCGCTTCGATCGAACTGTCGACCACGGCCAGGTGCTTGCCGTTGTACAGGGTGTCGAGCACGGTCACTTCCAGCGAGGCGCTGTTGGTGATGGCCGCTTCGCCCGGCTCCAGGTACACCTGCACGCCGTACTTTTCCGAGAAGGCTTTCAGGCGCGCGCAGAAGGCGTCCAGCGCGTAGTCTTCACCGGTGAAGTGGATGCCGCCACCGAGGCTTACCCACTCGACCTTGTGCAGCAGGTGACCGAAGCGCTCCTCGATGTGCGTGAGCATCTTGTCGAACAGGCCGAAGTCGCCGTTTTCGCAGTTGTTGTGGAACATGAAGCCGGAGATCTGCTCGATCACCTGTTCGACCTTGGCCGGGTCCCATTCGCCCAGGCGGCTGAACGGGCGGGCCGGGTCGGCCAGCAGGTAGTCGGAGCTGCTGACCTGCGGGTTGACGCGCAGGCCACGGACCTTGCCTTCGGACTGTTCGGCGAAGCGCTGCAGCTGGCCGATCGAGTTGAAGATGATCTTGTCGCAGTTATCGAGCATTTCCTCGACCTCGTCGTCGGCCCAGGCCACGCTGTAGGCGTGGGTTTCGCCGGCGAACTTCTGGCGGCCGAGCTTGAGCTCGTACAGCGACGAAGAGGTGGTGCCGTCCATGTACTGCTGCATCAGGTCGAAGACCGACCAGGTGGCAAAGCACTTGAGGGCGAGCAGGGCCTTGGCACCGGAGTGTTCGCGCACGTAGGCGATCTTCTCCATGTTGCCCAGCAGCTTGGTTTTATCGATGAGGTAGTACGGCGTCTTGATCATTTAAAGGCCCCCGGCCAGGCCGGCCAAAAAAAGGACACGCATTGTGCCTTCACTTGCCGCAGACCGAAAGGGTGGGTTACGCATTTCGTCGTGGTTGACGCCGTTGCGAGAGGATTTTTCCGGTTGCGGCGGGCTCAGTAGAACAGCGGCATGTGACTATCGTAAGCAGCAACCGGGTGCCGCAAGGAGAATCCGATGAGTGTTGCATTTGGATGGCACCGGCTCCGCCGGTGTTCGCGGGTGAACCCGCTCCCACAGGGAATGCGCTTGCTTCAGACCTTGCGCAGTCCAGTCTGTGGGAGCGGGTTTTCCCGCGAAGAGGCCGGTACAGGCAACCTCAATCAACCTGCTGCAACCATGCCTGGATCTGCTCCAGCGTGGCGGTAGCCCCGCCACAAACCACCACCAGCACATTCTGGTACTGCGCCAGGGCGCCCTTTGCATAGACCAACGCCAAAGCCGCCCCACATGCAGGCTCCACCAGCACGCGATGGTCCAGCAGGAACCGCTCGCAGGCTTCCAGCGCAGCGCGGTCAGTGACCAGGTGGCTGTGCACCGGATGCTGCTGCACGCACACCAGCGCCTGGTCAGCCACACGCTTGGCCCCCAGCGACGTCGCCACCGAGGCAATACGCTCCAGCTCCACCGAATGCCCCGCCTGAATGGCCGCATGCAGCGATGCTGCACCTTCGGTTTCCACCGCCAGCACAGGCACATCGTCCCAACCGTTGCGTTTCAGCCCCTCGACCACGCCACTGAGCAAACCGCCGCCGCCTACCGACAACACAACGGCATCCGGTTTCACGCCGGCTTCGGCCACTTCATCCACCAGGCTGGCATGCCCGGCCCACAGCAGCGGGTCATCGAATGGATGGATGAAGGCGTCATCCGGGCCGACCAAGGTCTGCGCCAGGGCGTTGGCCTCTTGCCAGGAGCTGCCATGCACCACCACCTTGGCGCCCTCCAGGCGTAGCAGGTCCTTGGCGCGCTCAGTGGTGGTCTCTGGCACTACCACGGTCACCGGCACGCCCAGCTTGCGCCCGGCATAGGCTACTGCCAGGCCGGCGTTGCCGCCCGAGGAAGACACGAAATGCCGCGCGCCGCGAGCATGGTGCACCTCGCAGGCGTGGCCCACACCGCGCAGCTTGAACGAGCCGCAGGGCTGCAGGGCGTCGAGCTTGAGCCAGACGTTGCTGCCCGCAGCCAGCGACAGCGGACGGGACTCGATCAGGGGGGTGTGGACATGCAAGGTCATTGGCTGGCTCCGCGCAGTTGCTCGAGGTAGTTGTATACGGTGTAGCGGGTCACACCCAGGGCGCTGGCGGCCTTCTCCACGCCGCCCTTGACGATGAACAGGCCACGCTCCTGCATCACGCGCACGGCCTCGACCTTGGCCTGCTTGTTCATTCGCCCCTGGCCGCTGCGCTGCAGGGACGCGTGGATTATCTCGCTCATCAGCAGTTCCATGTCGGCGGGTTCAGTGACGGCAGGTGTGGCCCCTAGCGGCTGGAACTGCTGAAGAAAGTTCATGGCGGCATCCAGGTCGGTGACGTCGGTGTTGACGCAGAGGCTGGCGAAGGGGTGGCCGGTGCTGTCGCGAAAGATGGCCGTGGCGCTGCGCAGCGTGCGGCCCTTCAGCGTGGTGGGGTAATCGGGCAGCACCACCGGCTCGCAGCCGTGCTGATCGGCCGAGGCCTGCATGAGCGCCTTGAAACCCTGGTCCTGTTCCGGGGCGGCGAGGATTGGGCTACCGATGCTGCGCCCGGAAAGATGGCCGTTGACGATCGCCACCACGGAGTGTTCCGGATGGTCGAGGTCGTGCAGGAGGATTTCCATGTTGCGCGCGGCAACGCTGCCCAGGGCCTGGATGGCGGCCTTGAGGACGGTGAGGGTGAGCTGGCGTTCTTCGCTTGGGGTGATCGGCATGGCAGATCGCAAAATCAACGTTTTGTGTATTTTTACACATAAAGTTGAATTAGGCGATTTGCTTTTCCAGGCCCATTCGCGGGTAAACCCGCGAATGGGCCGCAAAGCGGCCCCTTTGACCCTCAGCCCAGGGGCGGGGTACGCGGCGGGATCATTCGACGCGACCCGGTGGCCTCGAAGGCCGCTCCAAAGCTCAGCAGCGCATTGTCGCTGTAAGCCCGGCCAGCAAAGGTCAGCCCCACCGGCATGCCGATATCGGCCATTACGCCCATCGGCACGGTCACGGTCGGCACGCCCAGGTGACGGATGGCCAGGTTGCCGTTGGCCACCCAGATGCCGTTGCTCCAGGCGATGTCCGCCGATACCGGGTTTACGTCGGCATCCGCCGGGCCCACGTCGGCCACGGTGGGGAACAGAACCGCGTCCAGGCCCAGGTTGTCCATCCAGTCTTCCAGGTCCATCTTGCGGGTCTGCTCCAGGCCGCGCAGGCCGTCGGGCAGGGTCTCGATCTGGTCCCAGGTCTTCAGGCCACGCTTGGCCATGTTGACGTACTCGTCCATGCCGGCGGCCAGGTCGTCCTCACGGTTGGGCAGGGTACCCGGGTCGTGGGGGAAGATCTGTGGCCCGTCGACATCGGCCAGGCGGTTGAGCTTGGGGTCACCGTTGGCGCGCAGGAAGTCGTCGAAAGCCCAGCCCGACAGCTCCCACAGCTCGTCATGCAGGAACTCCTTGCTGACGATGCCGCGGTTGTACACGGTCGGCGCGCCCGGGCGGTCGCCCTCGCAGTTGGACACCAGCGGGAAGTCCACTTCCAGCACTTCGGCACCGGCCGCTTCCAGTGCCTGGCGGGCCTGTTGCCACAGGTCGATCACCGTGGCGCGGGTGTTGATGCGCTGGCCAGTGGGGCCGCCGATGCCAGGCTTCTCGGAAGTACCGGCTTCGGCATCGGCATTGATGTACATGCGCGGCACGCCGAAGCGCTTGCCCTTGAGCGCGCTGGCATCCACGGCGAGGTCCAGGTACGAAGCCGGGCGCACTGTCGAGGCCGCCGGGATTGGCACCCAGGGTTGCAGGCGCCACAGGTCGCCGCGCTTGTCGGCATCGTCGGCTACGACCACGTCGAGGATTTCCAGCAGGTCGGCCATGGTCCGGGCATAGGGCACCACCACGTCCATGGTCGGTGTCAGCGGCCAGTTGCCACGCACCGAAATCACCCCACGCGACGGGGTATAGGCGCACAGGCCGTTGTTGGACGCCGGGCCACGGCCGCTGGACCAGGTTTCTTCGGCCAGGCCGAAGGCACTGAAACTGGCGGCGGTGGCGGTGCCGGCACCGTTGGACGAACCCGAGGCGAACGGTGCGGTCAGGTAGTTGGCGTTGTACGGGCTTTCGGCGCGGCCATACACGCCGCGCTGCATGCCGCCGTTGGCCATGGGCGGCATGTTGGTCTTGCCCAGGCACACGGCGCCGGCGGCGCGCAGGCGTTCGATGGTGAAGGCGTCGCGCTGGGCCACCAGGTCCTTGAAGGCCGGGCTGCCGGAGGCAGCGGTCAGGCCTTTGACCAAGTAGCTGTCCTTGGCGGTGTAAGGGATGCCGTCCAACGGGCTCAGGACCTGGCCTTTGGCGCGACGGGCATCGGAGGCTGCGGCCTCTTTAAGCGCCTCGGGGTTGCGCACCACCACGGCGTTCAGGGCAGTAGCGGTGTCGGCGCCATCGTAGGCGTCGATGCGCGCCAGGTAGGCCTGGACCAGCTCGACCGCCGTCGTGCGGCCCGACTCGAGCGCGTCGCGCAGCTCGGCAATGGAAACCTCGGTTACCTCGATCATGCGTTCACCAAAAAAATGTGCAGGTGGGGGCTAATGCGAGGAGTGTACAAGAAGGGCTTGGCGGGCGCAGGTTTGCGCGGGGGCAAATGGTTTTTTGCAGGCGGGCATTGTCGGGGCCTGTATCGGCCCCGATTGCAGCTCAATCCAGGTCTGCCGCTACATGCCGCTCCGGCACCTGGCTGGCCTCATCCCCCCAGGTCCGGTTCACTCGTGTGCCACGTTGCACCGCCGGGCGCAAGGCAATCTCTTCGGCCCAGCGCTGCACATGCGGGTATTCGTCCACCGCCAGGAACTCCGCCGCGCCATACAGGTTGCCGCGCACCAGCTGGCCATACCACGGCCACACGGCAATGTCGGCGATACTGTATTCCTCGCCGCCCAGGTAGCGGCTTTCGGCCAGGCGGCGGTCGAGCACATCGAGCTGGCGCTTGGCTTCCATGGTGAAGCGGTTGATCGCGTACTCGAACTTTTCCGGCGCATACACATAGAAGTGGCCAAAGCCCCCGCCCAGGTACGGCGCCGCGCCCATTTGCCAGAACAGCCAGTTCAGGCTTTCGGTGCGTGCAGCTGGCGCTTTCGGCAACAAGGCACCGAACTTTTCCGCCAGGTACAGCAGGATCGAACCCGACTCGAACACCCGCACTGGCGGCTCGACGCTGTTGTCGAGCAGGGCGGGGATCTTCGAGTTGGGGTTGACCTGGACAAAGCCGCTGGAAAATTGGTCACCCTCGCCAATGCGGATCAACCAGGCATCATATTCGGCGCCCGGGTGGCCCAGAGCGAGCAGCTCTTCGAGGGCGATGGTGACCTTGACGCCATTGGGCGTGGCCAGGGAGTACAGCTGTAGCGGGTGCTTGCCCAGCGGCAGCTCCTTGTCGTGAGTCGGGCCGGCAACCGGGCGGTTGATGCTGGCGAACTGGCCACCGGACGCTGCGTCGTTGCGCCAGACCTTGGGTGGCACGTAGGCGGGCTTGCTCATGCATGAATCTCCTTAAATGGCGCGAAACGGTCACGTAAAGACGTGGACATGCATCTATGCCACGGGTTCGACGAAAAGCGCAAATGCATAGGGCGCGGGCATGCATTGCATGACTTCGGTTTCATTCAGGTTTCATCCGGTGCAACTCAGGCCGGTTCTATTCTGGGCTATCTCTTCGCCCTGCAAGGAGCTGCCGGCCGATGACGCTCTCACGCTGCATGCTGACGCTGGCCCTGTTCGGCAGCCTGCTGGCCCACGCCCAGGCTGCGCCATGGGTTGCCGGCCTGCACCACATGACGCTACCCGACCCAGTCGACGCCCAGCCCATGCAGGCGCTGGCGTTCTACCCGGCCATCGGCACTACCCGCATGAGCCGCATAGATGGTTACCCGATCGAAGTGAGCGAAGAAGCGCCGGTCGCGTTGGGCCAGTACCCGTTGCTGGTGCTGTCCCACGGCAATACCGGCAGCCCGCTGGCCTTGCACTACCTGGCGACGTCGCTGGCGCGCCAGGGCTTTATCGTGGTGGCGGTGGTCCACCCCGGCGACAACGCCCGCGACCACAGCCGCCTGGGCACCCTGAGCAACCTGTATGGCCGGCCGCTGCAAATCAGTGCCGCGATTACGGCCGCCCGCGATGATGCCTTGCTGGGGCCTTATCTGAACGGTGGCAAGGTTGGGGTGATCGGCTACTCGGCCGGTGGTGAAACCGCCTTGATCCTTTCAGGCGCGCGCCCCGACCTGGACCGCCTGCGCAAGTATTGCCTGGAGCGCCCTGGCGACGCCGACGCCTGCAAGACCCACGGGGTAATGATTGCCGACCGCAGCGAGCTTGTGCCAGAGGCCGACCAGCGGGTGGGGGCGGTGATGCTGATGGCACCGCTCAGCCTGCTGTTCGGGCGCCATGCCCTGGCCGGGGTACGGGTGCCGGCGCTGATCTACAGTGGCGACAGCGACCAGTTGGTGGCGGTGGACCGCAACGCCGAAGCCCTTGCCCGCAAGCTGCCGGTGACGCCGGACTATCGCCTGCTGGCCGGTGCCGGGCACTTCGTGTTCATGGCCCATTGCGATGCCGAACAGTCCGTGCGGATGCCGACGCTGTGCCAGGATGCCGCAGGCGTGGATCGTCGGCACATCCACCATTCCCTGCAACGTGATGCCGCGGTGTTCTTCAGCCAGGCGTTGGGCGCACCGCAGCCGGCCGAGCGTTCAGCCGCGAGCGGCGCGCCGCGCCAGCAACAGCGTTAGGCCGACACCGGCCAGGGCGAGCAGGGCGGCCACGCTGAAGATCGAGGCATAACCCAGGTGCGCGGCCACCGCGCCCATCACCGGCCCGGCGATGGCCAGGGCCATGTCGAAGAACACCGCGTAGGCGCCGAGCCCTGCGCCGCGGCTGCTGCTGGGTACCTGCTTGATCGCTTCCACTCCCAGCGCCGGGTACACCAGCGACAGCCCGAAACCGGTAAGCCCGGCACCGATCAGCGCCCACGGCGGCGACGGTGCCAGCCACAGCAGGCTCAGGCCGAGCACTTCGGTGGCCATGCACGCGACCGCCACGTTGTAGCCACCAAAACGGTTGACCGCATTGACGAACAGCAGCCGGGAGATGATGAAGCACACGCCGAAGGCACTCAGGCACCAGGCCGCGCCCGCCCAGCCGCGCTCCAGGTAATACAGTGTGACGAAAGTGGTCAGGGTGCCGTAGCCGATAGAGGCCAGGGTCAGGCCCAGGCCGCAGGGTGCGACCCGGCCGAAGGCCGACCAGAAGGGCAGGCGCTCACCGCGTACCACCACTACGTCCGGCCGCTTGCGCAGTACCAGCAGGGCCAATACCGCCAGCACCATCAATGCCGGCCCCAGTACGCTGAAGTCCAGCCCGTCCACGGCCAGTACACCCAAGGGGGCACCAATGGCGATGGCGCCATAGGAGGCGATACCGTTCCAGGAAATTACCCTGGCGGTGTGCTCGGGCCCGACCTGGCTGATGCCCCAACTCAGCGTGGCCACGCCGATAAGCCCTTGGGCGACGCCCAGCAGCAGTCGCCCGCCAAGCAACAGGGCCAGGCTCAGCAGCGGTAGCGACAGGGTCCAGGCTGACAGCAGCGTCAACACCCCGCAGCCGGCAATCCCCAGCAAACCGAAGCGAATGGCCTGCTTGCCCCCCAGGGTATCGGCGACCCGCCCGGCAAACGGGCGGCTGAGCAAAGTGGCCAGGTATTGCAGGCCAATGGTCAGCCCGGCTACCACCGCGCCAAACCCCAGCTGGTCATGCACATGGCTGGGCAGCACGGCGATCGGCAGGCCGATGCAGAGGAAGGCAATGAAGGTGTAGAAAACGATCGACAGGATCTGCAGGGTGATTTGCAGCGTGTTGCTGGCGGGGGCGGGTTGTTGCGCGGTCATGGGCTCGTTCGCGGGCGGGCGGTTGGGCGTGCCCCATCATGGCCGTTGCGCGGAGGAAATGAAAGCAGGCTAACGAATTATTCGTCGGGCAGTGCCAGCCTGTGGGATCGGCGGTGGATTCTTCGCGGGTGAACCCGCTCCCACAGGATTTGCATAGGCCTCAAATGCTACGTAGTTCCTGTGGGAGCGGGCATGCCCGCGAAGAGGCCGGCCCAGCCATACAAGATGGCCAGGCCGCCCATCAATCAGACCACTACACCCTGGCTACGCAGATAATCGTCATTCGCGGGCTCGCCCGCTCCCACAGGATTTGCATTGGCCTCAAGTGCTACGCAGTCCCTGTGGGAGCGGGTTTACCCGCGAAGAGGCCGGCCCAGCCATACAAGATGGCCAGGCCGCCCCATCAATCAGACCAATACACCCTGGCTACGCAGGTAATCGTCGTAGGTACCGCTGAAGTCCACCACGCCATCAGCCGACAGCTCGATGATGCGCGTGGCCAGCGACGACACGAACTCACGGTCGTGGCTGACGAACAGCAGGGTGCCGGGGTAGTTTTCCAGCGCCAGGTTCAGCGCCTCGATCGATTCCATGTCCAGGTGGTTGGTCGGCTCGTCCATCACCAGCACGTTCGGCTTCTGCAGGATCAGCTTGCCGAACAGCATGCGGCCTTGCTCACCACCGGAAATCACCTTCACCGACTTGAGGATCTCGTCGTTGGAGAACAGCATGCGCCCGAGGGTGCCGCGGATCACTTGCTCGCCGGAAGTCCACTGGCCCATCCAGTCGAACAGGGTCATGTCGTCTTCGAAGTCGTGGGCGTGGTCCTGGGCGTAGTAGCCCACTTCGGCGCTGTCGGTCCACTTCACCTCACCCTTGTCCGGGGTCATTTCACCGACCAAGGTGCGCAGCAAGGTGGTCTTGCCGATACCGTTGGGGCCGATGATCGCCACGCGCTCGCCAGCCTCGATTGTGAAGCTCAGGTCCTTGAACAGCACCTTGTCGTCGAAGGCCTTGGCCATTTTCTCGACGGTGACGGCCTGGCGGTGCAGCTTTTTGGTTTGTTCGAAGCGGATGAACGGGCTCACGCGGCTCGACGGCTTGACCTCGGCCAGCTGGATCTTGTCGATCTGCTTGGCTCGCGAGGTGGCCTGCTTGGCCTTGGAGGCGTTGGCCGAGAAGCGACTGACGAAGGTCTGCAGTTCGGCGATCTGGGCTTTCTTCTTGGCGTTGTCCGACAGCAGCTGCTCGCGCGCCTGGGTGGCAGCGGTCATGTACTCGTCGTAGTTGCCCGGGAATACGCGCAGCTCGCCGTAATCCAGGTCGGCCATGTGGGTGCAGACACTGTTGAGGAAGTGCCGGTCGTGGGAAATGATCACCATGGTGCTGTTACGTGCGGTGAGGATGTTTTCCAGCCAGCGGATGGTGTTGATGTCCAGGTGGTTGGTCGGCTCGTCGAGCAGCAGCACGTCCGGGTCCGAGAACAGCGCCTGGGCCAGCAGCACACGCAGCTTCCAGCCCGGTGCCACTTCGCTCATCGGGCCGAAGTGCTGCTCCAGCGGAATACCCAGGCCCAGCAGCAGCTCACCGGCACGGGATTCGGCGGTGTAGCCGTCCATCTCGGCGAACTCGGTTTCCAGCTCGGCGACGGCCATGCCGTCTTCTTCGGTCATTTCCGGCAGCGAGTAGATACGATCGCGTTCGGCCTTGACCTTCCACAGCTGGCCGTGGCCCATGATCACCGTGTCGATCACGGTGAATTCCTCGTAGGCGAACTGGTCCTGGCGCAGCTTGCCCAGGCGCGTGTTCGGCTCGAGCATCACTTGCCCGCCGGACGGCTCCAGGTCGCCGCCGAGGATTTTCATGAAGGTCGACTTGCCGCAACCGTTGGCGCCGATCAGGCCGTAGCGGTTGCCGTTGTTGAATTTGACGGAAACGTTTTCGAACAGCGGCTTGGAGCCGAACTGCATGGTGATGTTGGCGGTGGAGATCAAGAGGCTTACCTATCAATAACTTACGTGACTTCTTCGCAGCGTCGGACCAATTTCGGACCAGTCAGGAGCTTTTCCATCACCTGCCAGTCGTTGGACGAGTCAATCCAGCGCGCATGAGTCGATAAGAGCATCTGCACGCTATGCCCGAGCTGATGGGCGATAAATGCGGGGTTGAGACCAGACATTGAGCATATTGTCGCATAGGTGCGACGGCAGTTATATGGGGGCGGTATCTGATCACCGGGCCGTTGAGGGCAGGGCGCCATCAACAGCCTTCGGTGGTTGTCAACGTGCGGAAAAGATTTGCCTGCGTTCACCGAAGCGGGTTTATCAGCTCGGCGCCCTGGTTACGCACATTCCCCACGGCGATATCCACTCGGTACCACTCGAAGGCTTCGGCCGGCTCACCCAGGTTGAGCACCAGTTGTTCCGCGTGCTCGCTCGGCATTGCTACAGCGATCCATTCGTACGCCAGTTCTGGTGACAACACGACCGGCCGGCGGTCGTGAACGTCGACCATTCCGCCCTGGGCGTCGGCGGTAATGATGACGAACCCGTCGTGCTCGGTACCGGTGAACTGGCCGATCGAGGCGCAAAGCGCAGGGCCCCCATCCTGGCGGCGGATGTAGTACGGCTGCTTCTTCGGCCCACCTTCATCAACCCATTCGTACCAGCCGTCTATTGGGGTGATAGCTCGGTATGGCCAGATCGCCCGAAAGAATGGGCCATGGGCCACCTTCTCGACCCGCGCGTTGATCGGCGCAGCGCGGTCGTTCGCCCAGTGTGGTCGCCATCCCCACCTCACCAGGTCCGCTCGTGGGCCTGTGTCATCTGTCCGCAGTACCGCCACCGGCGTGGTCGGCGCGATGTTGTACCGGCCAAGTGGCTGGTCGCCGACGTTGTTCCGCCAGGCCTCTGGCAGGCTCAGGGTTTCAACGAAGTCGTGGATGCCACGGTACTGGCTGAGCCTTCCGCACATATTCGCTTCCTCCGATACCATGAGCATAGGCCAGGGCATGGTGCTTCAGGCACATGGCTGCTCAGGCGCCGGGCATGGACGAAACGACCCTGATCGATGCGTCACTTTTTTGGAACAGCAATTGCTTTGACCCTGAGGCACTGATCATTCGGAGAACGCAAAAATGACTCAGGATGACCGCTATTACATGGTCTTCGTTGTGGTTGCCGTACTGCTCCTGGATCTGGTGGCGACACTGGTGTTCCTGAAGGCCATTGCCTGACCCCCGATTGTGGGCTCAGTCTTCCCCGTAATAGGGGCAACAACGCAACGAAAATCCGCTTTGGGGCGGGTATTGTTCGCGCGCTGGCGGGTTCATGGCCATACGGCGAAAGTATCTTCGTGGTGAAAGCCGCCCTGAAACCGATATAGCAAACAATCATATGGCCTGGCTGACGTCGAGCAGTAACATGGGCTGACAAAAACGAAAAAGGTGCATGCGGCTTGGCAACACTTTCCCAAGTTACTCGATGGGGCGGCAGGAGCGTGTCGCGTGAAGACTTCAAGGTCGGTAGCAGGTGCAATACTGATGTCCACCTTCGCCACACTGTTCATGGCGGGCTGTGCACATGACCCCGATGTGCGTGCGGGCCATGGCTATGCGGCCGGGGCCACGGAAAGAAGTACGCCTGCGTACCTGGGATGCGTCAAAGGCGAACTTCAAGGAAATGTGAAAACCTACCAGGTCGATGGCGATAACTCGGTCAGGCTGTTCGTCGATAGCACCGACCCCGACAAGGCGGGTGGCCTGGTCGAGGTGCGGGGCACGGGTAACCAGCGCCAGTTCGCGGCGTATCAACGCGATGCCTGGTACGACCATGGCAGGCTGCTGGACGCCGCGCTGATGTGTTCAAAAGCATGATCAACTGACCCTCGAGAACAAAAAGCCCGCCCTCGAGAGCGGGCTTTTTGCATTTGCCGACCCCAGCCGCAATAATCCGCTCATTTGAATGGAGAACACCAGGTTGGAAGCAAGAAGCGTAGTCGCTGAAATGTTCATTGGAATGCCGACGCATTTCTGGGTGTTGCCGGTTGCCGGCCTGATCGCCTGGTTCGGCCTGAAATGGGCCGAGCAATCCGATAACCGCGGCACCATGCTGCGGACCGTGACCTACCTGCTGCTCATCGCGCTGGCGGTGTTGCCCAACGGCTTTTATGCGCTGTTTCCCCCGTCGCCCGACATGCCCGAGCTGTTGTTGAATCGTGAACCGCTACCCAACTACGAAGGCCGCTTCTACCTGGATGCGTTCTACGTGTTCAGTGGCTGGGCACTGAGCAAGGTAGCCAAGCTCAAGTTCAACTAGGAAACCGCTGAACGAGCCGCTCAAGGCCAGACTGAGCGGCCGACATGTCTCATGTTGCTCGATAAGCTGCCTTGTTGGCGGGCTTGCATGCCCAGGCTGAAGTTTAACCTTTCGTCAGAGCTTGGAATAAACGCAATTTTTCGCATTTATCAAGATGTTGGCGCAGCTACTTTTCAACTAATACCTTCCTGTTATGACCAACTTTTACTTACGCCATCCTGCAGTGAGGAAGGGGCTAATTCAAAAGTATTAGTTGAAGTCGGTTGTTGCAAGCCTTGGTGGTAGGCGCGTCGCAACAGACCTTCCTGAAATATTTTAAAACCCTCTGGAATTTTATGTGGGGCGTGCTATTTCTGGATATACGCGTGCGATCGCCCGGTCGTGCTGTTGACAAAAGGACTGTCAGGTATGTCGATTCAGGCCAAGGTGTCCCCCCTCTCCCAAAGTGTTACTTCTGCCGCTCCCATCGCAATCCCCGACAATGGAATCCTGACGCTTACTCAGAGCAGTAACATTGTTCTGGATATTGCTCCGGAAAGTGTGGCGGGCTACACGAAAAGTGGGGCCGATCTGATCGTGCAACTGAAGTCTGGCGAAAGCCTGCGCATTGCCAACTTCTATGTCGAGGGGCAGCCTGTAAGCCAGTTGTACCTGGTAGACCGGGACAAACTGCTTGCCGTCGACCTGCCATCCGTCGCTGCCGATGGGCCGCTGGTGGCGGGTTATGTGCCCCAGGACACGCTGGCCGGGTTCGAGTCGCTCACTGGCAACGACGGTACCATTGCCGGCCTCAGCCCCGGTGGTGCACTTTTGGCTGGTGCCGCGATCATTGGCGGCGGCGTCGCTATCGCCAACAGCAACGGTGGCGGTGGCGGTGGCGGTGGCGGTGGTGGTGGCAGTGACGGCAGTGTGCCGCCTGACACCACGGCCCCAGCGCCGGCCAGCGGACTGCAGATTGCCCCGGATGGCAGCAGCATCAGCGGTACGGCCGAGCCGGGCGCCACCGTGGGCATCGACAGCAACGGCGACGGGCAAACCGACATCAGCGTGGTGGTCGGCACCGATGGCAAATTCCAGATCCCGCTGAATCCGCCACTGACCAACGGCGAAACGGTTACCGTGGTGGTGACCGATCCTGCCGGCAACAGCAGCCCGCCCGCGACCGTGCAGGCCCCTGACTTCCCCGATGCGCCCCAGATCAACCCAAGCAACGGCTCCAGCCTAAGCGGTACGGCCGCGCCTGGCAGCACCGTGGTGCTCACCGACGGCGACGGCAACCCCATCGGCCAGACTACAGCCGACGGCAACGGCAACTGGTCGTACACACCCGATAGCCCACTGCCCGATGGCACCGTGGTCAAAGCAGTGGTAGTGGATGCCGCCGGTAACAGCGGCCCGCCCGCCAGCATCATCGTCGACGGCGTGGCGCCAGCGGCACCCGTGATCAACCCGAGCAATGGTTCCGAACTCAGCGGTACCGCCGAGCCGAACAGCACCGTGACCCTCACCGATGGCAGCGGTAACCCGATCGGCCAGGTGACGGCCGATGGCAACGGCAACTGGAGCTACACCCCCGCGACACCGCTGCCCGATGGTACCGTGGTCAACGCGGTGGCCCAGGATGCGGCTGGCAATACCAGCGCGCAGGGCAGCACCACCGTGGATGGCGTGGCGCCGGGCGCTCCCACCATCAATCTGAGCGACGGCAGTACCCTCAGCGGCACCGCCGAGCCGAACAGCACCGTAACCCTCACTGATGGCAGCGGTAACCCGATCGGCCAGGTGACAGCCGATGGCAGTGGCAACTGGAGCTACACACCCACCACACCGTTGCCTGACGGTACCGTGATCAACGTGGTGGCCCAGGATGCAGCGGGCAACACCAGCGCTCCGACGAGCACGACTGTGGATGCGCAGGCCCCGGCTGCACCAGTGGTCAACCCTAGCAATGGCACCACGATCAGTGGTACCGCCGAACCGGGCAGCACCGTCACCCTGACCGATGCCGGCGGCAACCCGATCGGCCAGGTCACCGCCGACGGTAGTGGCAACTGGAGTTTCACACCGGGCAGCCCGTTACCCAACGGCACCGTGGTGAACGCCACCGCGTCAGACCCGACCGGCAATACCAGCGCTCCATCGAGCACCACAGTGGATTCGGTAGCCCCGGCCGCACCAGTGGTCGAACCAAGCAACGGCAGCGAAATCAGCGGTACCGCCGAGCCTGGCAGCACCATTACCCTGACCGACGGCAGCGGCAACCCGATCGGCCAGACCACTGCCGACGGTAGCGGCAACTGGTCGTTCACGCCAGGCACACCGTTACCGGATGGCACCGTGGTCAATGCCACGGCGACCGACCCGGCCGGCAATACCAGCGGGCAGGGCAGCACCACCGTAGATGGCGTGGCCCCGGGCGTGCCCACCATCGACCTCAGCAACGGCAGCAGCCTCAGCGGCACCGCCGAGCCGAACAGCACCGTGACCCTCACCGACGGCAGCGGTAACCCCATTGGCGAGGTGACCGCCGACGGTAGCGGCAACTGGACATTCACCCCAGCCACGCCGCTGCCCAATGGCACCGTGGTCAATGCCACGGCGAGCGACCCGGCCGGCAACACCAGCCCGTCAGCGACGGTCACCGTCGATTCCAGCGCGCCGGCTGCACCGGTAATCAATGCAACCAATGGCACCACGATCAGCGGTACCGCCGAACCGGGCAGCACCGTCACCCTGACCGATGCCGGCGGCAACCCGATCGGCCAGGTCACCGCCGATGGCAGCGGCAACTGGAGTTTCGCTCCTGGTACACCGCTGGCCAACGGTACCGTAATCATCGCCACCGCGACCGACGTGACCGGCAATACCAGCGCTCCATCGACCACCACAGTGGACTCGGTAGCCCCGGCCGCACCAGTGGTCGAACCAAGCAACGGCAGCGAAATCAGCGGTACCGCCGAGCCTGGCAGCACCATTACCCTGACCGACGGCAGCGGCAACCCAATCGGCCAGACCACCGCCGACGGTAGCGGCAACTGGTCGTTCACGCCAGGCACACCGTTACCGGATGGCACCGTGGTCAATGCCACGGCGACCGACCCGGCCGGCAATACTAGCGGGCAGGGCAGCACCACCGTGGATGGCGTGGCCCCGGGCGTGCCCACCATCGACCTCAGCAACGGCAGCAGCCTCAGCGGCACCGCCGAGCCGAACAGCACCGTGACCCTCACCGACGGCAGCGGTAACCCCATTGGCGAGGTGACCGCCGACGGTAGCGGCAACTGGACATTCACCCCAGCCACGCCGCTGCCCAATGGCACCGTGGTCAATGCCACGGCGAGCGACCCGGCCGGCAACACCAGCCCGTCAGCGACGGTCACCGTCGATTCCAGCGCGCCGGCTGCACCGGTAATCAATCCAACCAATGGCACCACGATCAGCGGTACCGCCGAACCGGGCAGCACCGTCACCCTGACCGATGCCGGCGGCAACCCGATCGGCCAGGTCACCGCCGATGGCAGCGGCAACTGGAGTTTCGCTCCCGGTACACCGCTGGCCAACGATACTGTAATCATCGCCACGGCAACCGACCCGACCGGCAATACCGGTCCGCAGGCCGCGACCACGGTGGACTCGGTAGCCCCGGCCGCGCCAGTGGTCGAACTGAGCAACGGCAGCGAAATCAGCGGCACCGCCGAGCCAGGCAGTACCATTACCCTGACCGATGGCAGCGGCAACCCGATCGGCCAGACCACTGCCGACGGCAGCGGAGACTGGAGCTTCACTCCCGGTACGCCGCTGGCCGACGGAACCGTGATCAACGCCACGGCGACCGACCCGGCCGGCAATACCAGCGGGCCGGCCAGCACCACCGTGGACGGCGTGGCCCCGGGCGTACCTACCATCAATCTCAGCAACGGCAGCAGTCTTAGCGGCACCGCCGAGCCGAACAGCACCGTGACCCTCACCGACGGCAGCGGTAACCCCATTGGCGAGGTGACCGCCGACGGTAGCGGCAACTGGACATTCACCCCAGCCACGCCGCTGCCCAATGGCACCGTGGTCAATGCCACGGCGAGCGACCCGGCCGGCAACACCAGCCCGGCAGCCACGGTCACCGTCGACTCCAGTGCGCCGGCTGCACCGGTAATCAATCCAACCAACGGCGTGACCATCAGCGGTACTGCCGAAGCGGGCGCCACCGTCACCCTGACTGACCTCGGCGGCAACCCGATCGCCCAAGTCACCGCCGACGGCAGTGGCAACTGGAGTTTCACCCCCGGTGCACCGCTGGCCAACGGTACCGTAATCATCGCCACGGCAACCGACCCGACCGGCAACACCGGTCCGCAGGCCGCCACCACGGTGGACTCGGTAGCCCCGGCCGCACCAGTGGTCGAACCAAGCAACGGCAGCGAAATCAGCGGCACCGCAGAGCCGGGCAGCACCGTCATCCTGACCGATGGCAGCGGCAACCCCATCGGCGAAACCACCGCCGACGGCAACGGCGACTGGAGCTTCACTCCCGGTACACCGCTGGCCAACGGCACGGTGGTCAATGCCGTGGCCCAGGACCCGGCCGGCAACACCGGCCCGCAGGGCAGCACCACGGTGGATTCGATCGCACCCGCCGCGCCAGTGGTGAACCCGAGCAACGGCGCCGTGATCAACGGTACTGCCGAACCGAACAGCACCGTGACCCTCACCGATGGCAATGGTGATCCGATTGGCGAGGCCACCACTGACGGTAGCGGCAACTGGACATTCACACCGGGCACACAACTGCCTGATGGCACCGTGGTCAACGCCACGGCGACCGATGCCGCCGGCAATACTGGTGCTCCAGGTAGCACCACGGTGGACTCGTCGCTGCCGTCGATTCCGCAGGTCGATCCGAGTAACGGCTCGGTGATCAGCGGTACCGCTGATGCCGGTAACACCATTATCCTCACCGATGGCAACGGCAACCCGATCGGCCAGGTCACCGCCGACGGCAGCGGTAACTGGTCGTTCACACCTGGCGTACCGCTGCCCGATGGCACCGTAGTCAACGCGGTGGCGCGCAACCCCGGAGGGGTCGATAGTGCGCCAGCGGTCATTACCGTGGACGGCGTGGCACCGGCCGCGCCGGTGGTCGAGCCGAGCAATGGCACGGAAATCAGTGGTACTGCCGAAGCCGGCGCAACTGTCATCCTCACCGACGGCGTCGGCAACCCGATAGGGCAGACTACCGCCGATGGCAGCGGCAACTGGTCGTTCACGCCCGGTACGCCGCTGGCCAACGGCACAGTCATCAATGCCGTCGCCCAGGATCCGGCCGGCAATACCAGCGGGCCGGCCAGCGTCACCGTTGACGCCATCGCGCCGGCCGCACCGATCATCAACCCGAGCAATGGGGCGGTGATCAGTGGTACCGCCGAAGCTGGAACCGAGGTGATCCTCACAGACGGTAGCGGCAACCCGATCGGCCAGACGACCGCCGATGGCAGCGGCAACTGGGCCTTCACGCCTTCGCCTGCGCTGGGCAACGGCACGGTGATCAACGCCGTGGCCCAGGACCCGTCCGGCAACACCAGCGGGCCGACCAGCGCCACCGTTGACGCCGTCGCGCCGGCCGCACCGGTCATCAACCCGAGCAACGGGGTGGTGATCAGTGGTACTGCTGAGGCCGGGGCCAAGGTGATCCTCACCGACGGCAGCGGCAACCCGATCGGCCAGACGACTGCCGACGGCAGCGGCAACTGGTCGTTCACGCCCGGTACGCCGCTGGTCAACGGCACGGTCATCAATGCCGTGGCCCAGGACGCCGCTGGCAACACCAGCACCCCACAAGTCAGCACCACGGTGGATGCGGTAGCCCCTGGCCAGCCGACGATCGAGCCGAGCAACGGTACCGAGATCAGTGGTACCGCTGAAGCCGGCGCCAGGGTGATCCTCACCGATGGCAGCGGCAATCCGATCGGCCAGACCACGGCCGATGGCAGTGGCAACTGGTCGTTCACGCCCGGTACACCGCTGGCCAACGGCACAGTCATCAATGCCGTCGCCCAGGACCCGGCCGGCAATACCAGCGGGCCGGCCAGCGTCACCGTTGACGCCATCGCGCCGGCCGCACCGATCATCAACCCGAGCAATGGGGTGGTGATCAGTGGTACCGCCGAAGCTGGAGCCGAGGTGATCCTCACCGACGGTAGCGGCAACCCGATCGGCCAGACGACCGCCGATGGCAGTGGCAACTGGGCCTTCACGCCTTCGCCTGCGCTGGGCAACGGCACGGTGATCAACGCTGTGGCCCAGGACCCGTCCGGCAACACCAGCGGGCCGACCAGCGCCACCGTTGACGCCGTCGCGCCGGCCGCACCGGTCATCAACCCGAGCAACGGGGTGGTGATCAGTGGTACTGCTGAGGCCGGGGCCAGGGTGATCCTCACCGACGGCAGCGGCAACCCGATCGGCCAGACGACTGCCGACGGCAGCGGTAACTGGTCGTTCACGCCCGGTACGCCGCTGGTCAATGGCACGGTCATCAATGCCGTGGCCCAGGACGCCGCTGGCAACACCAGCACCCCACAAGTCAGCACCACGGTGGATGCGGTAGCCCCTGGCCAGCCGACGATCGAGCCGAGCAACGGTACCGAGATCAGTGGTACTGCTGAGGCCGGCGCCAGGGTGATCCTCACCGATGGCAGCGGCAACCCGATTGGCCAGACCACCGCCGATGGCAGCGGCAACTGGTCGTTCACGCCCGGTACGCCGCTGGCCAACGGCACAGTCATCAATGCCGTCGCCCAGGATGCTGCCGGCAATACCAGCGGGCCGACCAGCGCCACCGTCGATGCCATCGCCCCGACCGCACCGACTATCGAGCCGAGCAATGGTGTAGTGCTCACGGGTACCGCTGAGCCTGGCGCCACCGTCATCCTCACCGACGGTGGTGGCAACCCGATCGGCGAGACGACCGCCGACGGCAGTGGCGACTGGAGCTTCACCCCGGCCACGCCGCTGGCCAATGGCACCGTGGTCACCGCAGTGGCCGAGGACGCCGCCGGCAATACCAGTGGCCCGGCCAGTACCACGGTCGACACGGTGGCGCCGTCGGCGCCGCTGCTGAGCATCAGTGCCGACGGTGCGCTGCTGACCGGTACCGCCGAGCCGAACAGCCAGGTGCGCCTCGTGATCGACGGCGATACCGCCAACCCGATCACGGTGAATGTCGATGGCAGCGGCAACTTCAGCCTGCCGTTGGCACCACCGCTGATCACGGGCGAGTTGATCAGCGGGGTCACCGCCGACGCTGCCGGCAACCTCAGCGGCCCGGCGACGATCAACGCGCCGGACCTGGCACCACCGACCATCAGCGTGCCGGAGGCAGCCGATACCTGGATCAACGCTGCCGAGATCAGCGATGGCATCCAGGTCGACGTGACGATCCGCCCGACCATGCAGGTCGGCCAGGTTATCACCGTCGCCTTCGCCGGGCAGAACGGCTACGAGACCCAGGCAACGCACACCATCACAGCTGGCGATATCCTGGCCGGCAGCGTCACCGTGACCATTCCCCCTGGTAGTGGCATGGGGCCGTTCCCGGAGGGCGCTTCTACCGTCACTGCAGACATCAATGGCGGTACTGCCTCGACCCCGGTGCCGTTCACCGTCGACACCATCCCGCCTGCGACCCCGGTGCTGTCGCTGGTGGGCAGCATCCTGACCATCTCGACCGATCCGGGAACCGAACTGACGGTCGAAGTGGACATCGGCGGCGTCACTGCCACCGCCACGGTGACTGCCGACAACAGCGGGCTGGCTTCGCTGAACCTGCTCACCGACCTGGACATCGACCTTACGCTGGACCAGTTGCTCAATGCCCAGGTCTCGGTCACCGGCGAGGATCCGGCCGGCAACCCGAGCAATGTGGCAACCATCGGTGTCGGCAGCAGCATCGAGCAGCCAGTCACCATCGGTAACTTCGGTGTCGATGTCAGCCTCAACCCGCTGAACCCGCGGTTCGGTTTCAGCGGTACCACCGAGCCGGACTCCAGCGTGGTGATCCGTGTCATCACCCCGGCGCTGAACGTCGAGCTGCTGCCGATCCAGGCGGACAGCTCAGGCAACTTCTCGCTGAACCTGCTGAGCCCGACCGTCCTCACCCAGCTGGGGCTGAACATCACCGATATCCTCAACCTCGGTTCGCAGATCTCGTTCAACATTGTCGCCACCGATACCAATGGCAACGACAGCTCGGCCTACGGCATCACCCTGACCCCCAACGGGCTATCGCTGAATATCGGCCAGATCGACGTCAACGGCACCTCGGGGGACGATGTCATGTCCGGGGCGAGCGGCAGTTCGGAGCACATCAATGGAGGTGATGGCAACGACCTGATCTTCAACGTGGGGACCGGTGATCACGTGGTGGCGGGCAACGGCAACGATGCCATCCAGATCACCGCGACCAACTTCGTCAGCATCGACGGCGGCGCCGGCTTCGACACGTTGGTCCTGGCCGACGGCATCGACCTCGACTACAACGCCGTCGGCGTCGGCACGCTCTCCAACATCGAGCGTATCGATCTCGGCAAGGGCGACTCGGGGAGCGTGCTGACCCTGACCGCAGCGGAGGTCGACGCCATCACCGATGCCAACAACGTGCTGCAGATTACCGGCGAGAGCAACGACACCCTCAACGTGGTGGGTGCCGTGAACACCGGGACCACCCAACAGGTCAACGGCATTACCTACGATGTCTACAACTTTGGCAGCAGTACCCTGCTGATCGAGGACAACACGGTACAGGTCGTGGTCTGATGCGCGGCTTGTCCGTGCTCAAGGGGAGGCGCCCTGGCGCGGGAGCCCTGTGGCTCCTGTGCCTCGGGCTGCCGTTGTCCGCCCCGGCCATCCCGCTCGACCAGGCGGTGCGGGCAGGGTTGGCGATCCACCCGCAGGTGCGTTCGGCGATGGCCGAGGCGGACCGGGCGGGCACCGAGGTTGAGATCGCCAAGGGCGGCTATTACCCCTCTGTCACCATGTCCGGGGGGCCGCAGGAGTTCGACGTCGGCGAGGTCGTCTACGACGTCACCGTATCGCAGATGCTGTATGACTGGGGACGGGTGACGAGCAAGGTCGACAGCGCCAGCGCCACCCAGCGCAAGCTGTCCGAGGCGGTGCTGGTGGCGCGCGACGATGCGGCGCTGGATATAGTCGAAACCTACCTCGACGTGCTTGCCTCGGAACGCCGGGTGGAGACGGTGCGCCAGCACATCCAGCGCCTGGACGGCATCCGCGAGATGACCCAGGCACGCGGTAGCGACGGTTACGCCGACCGCAGCGAACTGGACCGCGCCAAACTCGAACTGGCGCGTGCCCAGGAACAGCTGTCGCTGGAGAAGGGCAACCTGCAGGACGCGCGCAACCAGTACGCGATCCTGGTTGGCCAGGACCCCTCCGAGCTGGTGGAGCCCGAGCCGATGTCGCTGCAGCGCTACCTGGCTGCCAGCGACATGACGCGGGTGATCCGCGAGTCGCCGTTGCAGCGCAAGGCGTTGGAGGACGCCAATGTCGCCGAGGCGCAAGTCCGCGAGGCCAAGGCTTCGTTGCTGCCGCAGTTGAACCTGGAGGCCTCCGCGTTGCGCCGGGAGATCGGCGGTCGCCCGGAAAGCGACTCGGTGATGTCGCTGCGCTTTCGCATGGACACCTTCCAGGGGCTTTCCAACTTCCGTCGGCCGACTGCTGCGCAACAGCGACTGGAGTCGGCGCGATGGACGGCCGATGCGATGCAGCGTGACATCCGCCGGCAGTTGCAGACGCTGTTCGACAACAGTGACACGTTGCGCTGGCGGGAACAGTCGCTGAGCCAGCAGGTGACGGAGTCGGAGCAGGTTGGCGAGCTGTACCGCGAGCAATTCGAGGTTGGCCGGCGCGATGTGATCGACTTGCTCAACGTGCAGCGCGAGCGCTTCGAGGCCGAGCGGCAATTGATCAATCTGCATATCGAGCGCAAGCGCATCGAGTACCGGGCGGCCGCGCAGGTCGGGCTGTTGGGGGCATTACTGGAGAACCGGTTGAATCATGGAAGTTGAACAATCCCCGGACAATGTCGTGAGCCTGAACCACGACGACCCGCTGCGCCAGGGCCTGCTGCTGCTGTGCCGACAACTGGGCCGGCCGCTGGGCGACGCCGAGCTGGTCGACGGCCTTGCGCTGGAGCACGGACGCCTGCCGCTGCGCCTGGTCTCCCGCGCCCTGCGCCGCGCCGACATCACCGCCAGGGTCGCGGAGCTGCCGTTGCGGCAGATGGATGCCTACCTGCTGCCGGCCCTGCTGTTGCTCGACGATGGCCGCAGCCTGCTGCTGGTTGGCGTAGAGGGTGAGCAGTATGAGGTACTGGTACCGCACAGCGACGGCGGCCGCGAGTGCATGACGCTGCCTGCTCTGGAGGCGCTTTACAGCGGCTCGGCGGTGTTCGCCAAGTGCCGCTACCGCCCCGATGGGCGGGTGGGCGACTACGCCAGCGGCCTGCCGGAGCACTGGTTCTTCGGGCCGCTCAAGCGGCTCTGGCGCTCCTATGCCGAAGTCACGGCGGCCGCCCTGGTGGCCAACGTCCTGGCTGTCGCCTCGGCGCTGTTCGCCATGCAGGTTTACGACCGTGTGGTGCCCAACGCGGCTTTCGATACCCTATGGATACTCGCCAGCGGCGTGGCCCTGGCGATCATCGTCGACGGGGTACTGCGGATTCTTCGCGGGCACCTGCTGAACGTACTTGGCAAGCGCCTGGACCTGCAGTTGTCAAGCCTGCTGTTCGGGCGCGTGCTCAGCACCCGGATCGCCGCCAAGCCGGCGTCGATGGGAGCGTTCAGTACCCAGGTGCGTGAGTTCGAGTCGGTCCGCGAGTTCTTCACTTCCTCCAGCGCCGCACTGATCAGCGACCTGCCGTTCGTGGCGATCTTCCTGTTGATCATTGCCGTGATCGGTGGCCATGTGGTCTGGGTGCCGCTGGTGGCCTGCGTGTTGATGCTGCTGCCGGGGCTGCTGACCCAGCGCCTGCTGGGGCACCTGTCACGGCAGAACCTGCGCGAGGGTGCGATGAAGAACAGCGTGCTGCTGGAAGCCTTCGAACACCTTGAGACGGTCAAGGCCGCGCGTGCCGAGGGCCGCTGCCGCCAGCAGTGGGAGATGCTCACCGGGGAACTGGCCGGTACCGCAATGAAGACCCACGCCCTGGCCTCGACCCTCAGCTATTCGGCGAGCATCGTCCAGCAGTTGTGCTACGTCGGGGTGGTGGTGTTCGGCGTCTACCGGATTAGCGACGGCGCGATGACCGTCGGCGCCCTGGTGGCCTGTTCGATCCTGGCCTCGCGGGCCATCGCTCCGCTGTCCCAGGCTGCCGCCATCCTTGGCCGTTGGCAACATACCAAGGTGGCCCTGGAGGGCCTCGACCAGCTGATGTTCGCCGAGCAGGAGCGGCCCGCCGGCAAGCGCTTCGTGCACCGCGACCGGCTGCACGGGCATTACCGCCTGGAGGCGCTGCGCCTGGCCCATGGCGACAGCCCACCGGTGGTCGATGTGCATGCGTTGAACATCCAGGCCGGCGAGCGGGTGGCGCTGCTCGGCGGCAACGGCGCCGGCAAGTCGACCCTGCTGCGGCTGCTCAGTGGCCTGCTCGACGCGCAATCCGGCCGGCTGCTGCTGGACGACATCGCTTTGAGCCAGCTCGACCCGGCCGACCGCCAGCGTGGCATCGGTTACTTGCCGCAGGATGTGGCGCTGTTCCACGGCAGCCTGCGGGAAAACCTCAACCTGGCGAATGCCGCGCTGGGCGACGAGGAATTGCTGGAGGCCCTCGATGGCGTGGGGCTGGGTACTTTCGTACGCTCCCACCCGCTGGGGCTGGACATGCCGATCCAGGGCAACGCCAGCCTCTCCGGCGGCCAGCGCCAGGCGGTGGGGTTGGCCCGGGTACTGCTGCAGGACCCGCCTATCCTGCTGCTCGACGAGCCGACCGCAGCCTTCGACCAGAACAGCGAGAAACAGGTCATCGACTACCTGCAGAAATGGCTGGGCCGGCGAACCTTGATCATCACCACCCACAAGAAAAGCGTCTTGGCCCTGGTGGACCGTGCAGTGGTGCTGCGCAACGGCCAGGTGATCATGGACGGCCCGCTGAACCAGGTAGTGCTGGGCAACCAGGTGCAGGCGCCACAGGTCGCCGAAGGAGCCGGCCATGGCAACTGAAAATAGTTCTGTAGTGTTGCGTCGGCAACTGGCCGACCCCTTGCTGGCAACCACTCACCCGGTGTATCGCCCGCTGCTCTGGACCCTGCTCGGCAGCGTCCTGCTGTTCGTCGCCTGGGCCGCCTGGGCCGAGCTCGATGAAGTGACGCGCGGCGACGGGCGTGTGGTGCCGTTCAGCCGCATCCAGAAGATCCAGAGCCTGGAAGGGGGCATTCTCGACCGCCTGCTGGTGCAGGAGGGTGACCTGGTGGAGGTTGGCCAGCCGCTTCTGCGCCTGGACGAGACACGCTTTCTGACCAATTTCCAGGAGTCGGCAAACCAGGCCGGCGTGCTGCGGGCGGCCATTGCCCGGCTGGACGCCGAGGTGCTGGGCAAGGCGGCCATCGAGTTCCCGCCAGACATCGACCCGCAAGGGCCGCTGGCGCGTTCCGAGCGCGAGTTGTTCAAGTCGCGGCGGGACAAACTGCTCGAAGGTAGCCAGGCTATCCAGCGGCAGATCAGCCTGGCCCAGAGCCAGCTCGACCTGGTCCGCCCGCTGGTAGCCAAGCGTGCGGTGAGCCAGATGGAGGCGCTGCGGCTGAGCCAGGACATCGCTACCCTCAACGGCAAGCTGACCGAGCTGAAGAGCAGCTACTTCCAGGACGCCTACACCGAGCGCTCACAGCGCAAGGCCGACCTCAGTGCCCTGGAGCCGATTGTCCAGCAGCGCCAGGACCAGCTGCGCCGCACCGGGATCGTTTCGCCGGTGCGTGGGCGGGTCAACACCGTGTTGATCAATACCCGTGGCGGGGTGATCCAGCCCGGCGAGGCGATCATGGAAGTGATTCCGGTAGAGGACCGCCTGCTGGTAGAAGCCAGGATCAAGCCGCGCGACGTGGCCTTCCTGGTGCCGGGCATGCCGGCCAAGGTGAAGATTACCGCCTATGACTTCAGCATCTATGGCGACCTCAAGGGCACCCTGGAGCAGATCAGCGCCGACACCATCGAGGAGGACACGCCTCACGGCAAGGAGTCGTACTACCAGGTGCTGATCCGCACTGACGGCAGCCAGCTCAAGCGCGGCGAGGAGGTGCTGCCGATCATCCCCGGCATGGTTGCCGAAGTGGATATTCTCAGTGGCAAGCGCAGCGTGCTCAATTACTTGCTGCGCCCGCTGATCAAGGCCCGTCTCTACTGAGCCGGGGCATCAGGAACGGGAATTGCAGCATCCCAGCAAACCTGTCTATTTGGGGGTACGGCCATGTTTCCGGAAGATCTGTACTTCATGGTTCTCTTCGCCATAGCAGTGCTGACCCTTGATGTGGCAGCCATCATGCTCTATCGCAGTGCCAAGCCCTGACCCGCGTTTGGGGACTTTCACCCTGAACCGGGTTTTGGTCTACAGTGCTGGGACGTCCCTGGTGTAAGGAAACAGCTATGACAATGCGTCGATTGGCAGTTGTCGCTACCGCCATTGCGCTGGCATTAGGGCCAGTGCTCACTTATGCCGACCCGGGTAATGGTAAAGGGCAGGGCCATGGCAAGGACAAGGGCCAGCATGGTCAAGGTCACGGCGGTTCGTATGGTGGCCCGTCGATAAACCGTGGCGATGTGCTTGGCATTATTGACGGGCACCGTGGTTACTGGAGCCCTGGGCCGGCGCTGCCCCCTGGCATTCAGAAGAACCTGGCCCGTGGCAAACCACTGCCGCCGGGTATCGCCAAGAAGCTCGATGGCAGGCTGCTGGGGCAGCTCCCTCGTTACGATGGCTATGAATGGATGCAGGCGGGTGCGGACCTGATCCTGGTGGCAGTCGCTACGGGGATCATCTACGAGGTGCTCCACGGCGCGCTGGATTGACGTCAGGCGCAGGTGTCGACGAGCGCCGTCAATTGGAGGAGCGGCCTTGTGTCGCGATGGGCTGCAAAGCAGCCCCTCGGCAGGCGACGCGTTGGGCACTGGCTGCGCCGGTGTCCGCGGGCGAACCCGCTCCGTGCAGCCAGACTTTGGTTGATTGGTAAGCCAATACAACCCCCGTTAGAATGCAGCGTATCCTTGATGGCCAATTGCAAATGTCTACGTTTCGTCTCTTTCTGTCCGCTGTAATGATCACCGGCCTTGCCGGCTGCGCGACCCCTGGCAAACCCACTGCCAGCAAGCTGACCCACAAATCGCCCCAGCAGTACGCCGCCTGCGTACTACCCAAGTGGCAAGCGCTGGCGCCCCAGGCCACGCAGAAATCGATTGCCCACGGCTACCGGCTGACGGCCCCCAGCGCCGTGGCATCCGATGATGTGCTGGACGTAGTCGACTCCCGCGAGGGCAGCCGCGCGACTTTCTACAAGGGCAGCTTCCTGTCTGGCGACAAATTGCGACAGGCTGCCAGGGAATGCCTGGACTGACTCAGTAACCCGAGCCGCTGGAGCCGCCCATGCTCGGCAGGCGGGCCCTGCGCTGGGCATTGCTCCACTCGGCGCAGGTCATGAAAGCGGTATTGTCCACTTTGCCGGTGCCATCGAAACTGACGCTATAGGGGTGGCGGTTGTCGCCCTTGGTCAGCATGTAGTCGAAACAGGTGCCGGGTACCACGGTGCGTTCGGTCTCGGCATCAGGCTTGCCGCCGACCTGCATGACCTGGTCTCGGCTCATGCCGTTGGCGACTTTCGCCACCAGCGGCTGGTCGTGGTACAGCGCGGAGTTGGACGAGCAGGCAGAAAGCGCTGCCAGTGCAAGGATCAGCGCGTGAAAGGGTTTGTTCATGGCCGTGCTCCGGTAGAGGACGCCGATGAAGTGATGCAGCAGCGGTTGGCGCACAGCCGCGCGCAGTTGCTGGCGGTAATTGCGGGCATGGAAGACAAGCCGCAAGGGATGGATTGCGAGGAGAATGCCCAGCGCCTGATTGCCGGTTGGCAGCAGGGCTAGCCCACGAACACGTGCCCCCCTGTAGGGGCGGCCTTGTGTCGCGATGGGCTGCGTAGCGGCCCCGGCAATCTGTGCATCAACGCAAGACCCGGGGGCTGCTACGCAGCCC
>NZ_JADLJS010000051.1 GCF_015680405.1 Pseudomonas pudica | reverse complement strand
GCTCCCACAGGTACAATGCAGGCCTTGAGGGTGGTGGTATACCTGTGGGAGCCGGCTTGCCGGCGATAGGGCCGGAGCAGGCAACAAAAGGCAATTTTTTTTGACCCGCAAGTCCGGTTCCGCCGCCCGGCAGCCATGGCTCAGAGCGGGTGCCGAAACCCTTCGAATTAGGCTAGAATGCACGGCCTCTAAGCACACCCCTTCCTGAGGCTGTCCCGACGATGTTGATCCTGCGCGGCGCTCCTGCCCTTTCTGCCTTTCGCCACGGTAAATTACTCGAGCAACTGAGCCAGAAAGTCCCCGCTGTTACTGGTTTGTATGCCGAATTTGCCCACTTCGCCGATGTCGACGGCGAGCTGACCGCCGACCAGCAGCAGGTGCTGGGCCGTCTGCTCAAGTACGGCCCGAGCGTGCCGGTACAGGAGCCGAGCGGCCGCCTGTTTTTGGTCGTGCCGCGCCTGGGCACCATTTCGCCGTGGGCCAGCAAGGCCAGCGACATCGCTCACAACTGCGGCCTGCAGTCGATCCAGCGCCTGGAACGCGGTATCGCCTACTACGTTGCCGGCAACCTGAGCGAAGCCGACGCCGAACTGATTGCCGCCGAGCTGCACGACCGCATGACCCAGCGCGTGCTCGGCCAGCTGGAGCAGGCCGCTGACCTGTTCAGCCATGCCCAGCCCAAGCCGATGACCTCGGTGGACATCCTTGGCGGTGGCCGTGACGCCCTGGCCAAGGCCAACATCGACCTGGGCCTGGCCCTGGCCGAAGACGAAATCGACTACCTGGTAAACGCCTTCCAGGGCCTCAAGCGCAACCCGAACGACATCGAACTGATGATGTTCGCCCAGGCCAACTCCGAGCACTGCCGCCACAAGATCTTCAACGCCAGTTGGGACATCGACGGCCAGGCTCAGGAAAAGAGCCTGTTCGGCATGATCAAGAACACCTACCAGATGCACAACGAAGGTGTGCTGTCTGCGTACAAGGACAACGCCTCGGTGATCGTCGGCAACGTTGCCGGCCGTTTCTTCCCGAACCCTGAAACCCGCCAGTACGGCGCGGTGCAGGAGCCGGTGCACATCCTGATGAAGGTCGAGACGCACAACCACCCGACCGCCATCGCCCCGTTCTCTGGCGCCTCCACCGGCTCCGGCGGTGAAATCCGCGACGAAGGCGCGACCGGCCGTGGCGCCAAGCCCAAGGCTGGCCTGACCGGCTTCACCGTGTCCAACCTGCGTATCCCTGGCTTCGAACAGCCGTGGGAGCAGGCCTACGGCAAGCCTGAGCGCATCGTCGACGCCCTCGACATCATGATCGAAGGCCCTCTGGGTGGCGCTGCGTTCAACAACGAGTTCGGCCGCCCGGCCCTGACCGGCTACTTCCGTACCTTCGAGCAGGCCATCAACACCCCGCACGGTGAAGAAGTGCGCGGCTACCACAAGCCGATCATGCTGGCCGGTGGCATGGGCAACATCCGTGAAGACCACGTGCAGAAAGGCGAGATCACTGTCGGCGCCAAGCTGATCGTGCTCGGTGGCCCGGCCATGCTGATCGGCCTGGGCGGCGGCGCCGCTTCGTCGGTGGCTACCGGTGCCAGCTCGGCTGACCTGGACTTCGCCTCCGTACAGCGCGAAAACCCGGAAATGGAGCGCCGTTGCCAGGAGGTCATCGACCGCTGCTGGCAGCTGGGCGACAACAACCCGATCGCTTTCATCCATGACGTTGGCGCCGGCGGTATCTCCAACGCCTTCCCAGAGCTGGTAAACGACGGTGGCCGTGGTGGCCGCTTCGAACTGCGCAACGTGCCCAACGACGAGCCGGGCATGGCCCCGCACGAAATCTGGAGCAACGAATCGCAGGAGCGTTACGTGCTTGCGGTCAGCGCCGTCGACTTCGAGCGTTTCAAGGCAATCTGCGAGCGTGAGCGTTGCCCGTTTGCCGTAGTGGGTGAAGCGACTGAAGAAAAACACCTGACCGTAAGCGACAGCCACTTCGGCAACACGCCAGTAGACATGCCGCTCGACGTACTGCTGGGCAAGCCGCCACGCATGCACCGTTCGGTTACCCGCGAAGCCGAGCTGGGCGATGACTTCGACCCAAGCACGCTGGACCTGGACAACGCCGTTCAGCGCGTCCTCAGCCACCCGGCCGTGGCCAGCAAGAGCTTCCTGATCACCATCGGCGACCGCACCATCACCGGCCTGGTAGCTCGTGACCAGATGGTCGGCCCGTGGCAGGTACCGGTTGCCGACTGCGCCGTCACCGCCACCAGCTTCGACGTCTACACCGGCGAAGCCATGGCCATGGGCGAGCGTACCCCGCTGGCTCTGCTGGATGCCCCGGCGTCCGGCCGCATGGCAATTGGCGAGACACTGACCAACCTGGCTGCCTCGCGCATCGAGAAGCTGTCCGACATCAAACTGTCGGCCAACTGGATGTCTGCCGCCGGCCACCCAGGTGAAGACGCCCGCCTGTACGACACCGTCAAGGCTGTCGGCATGGAGCTGTGCCCGGAGCTGGGCATTACCATTCCGGTCGGCAAAGACTCGATGTCGATGAAGACCAAGTGGAGCGACGAGGGCGTCGAGAAGAGCGTTACATCGCCAATGTCGCTGATCATCACCGGCTTCGCCCCGGTCACCGACATCCGCAAGACCCTGACCCCGCAACTGCGCATGGACAAGGGCGAGACCGACCTGATCCTGATCGACCTTGGCCGCGGCAAGAACCGCATGGGCGCCTCGATCCTGGCACAGACCTACGGCAAGATCGCCGCCCAGGCACCGGACGTCGATGACGCCGAAGACCTGAAGGCGTTCTTCGCCGTGATCCAGGGCCTGAACGAAGATGGCCACCTGCTGGCCTACCACGACCGCTCCGACGGCGGCCTGGTCACCACCGTGCTGGAAATGGCCTTCGCCGGCCACTGCGGCCTCGATCTGCACCTCGACCCGCTGACCGACAGCAAGGGCGACGTGCCGGCCATCCTCTTCAACGAAGAGCTGGGTGCGGTCATCCAGGTTCGCCAGGATGCTACCCCCGACGTACTGGCACAGTTCAGCGCCGCTGGCCTGGGTGAAGGTTGCGTCGCGGTGATCGGCAAGCCGGTCAATAACGGTGAAGTGTCCATCAGCCTGAACGGTGAAGTGCTGTTCGACGACGACCGCCGCATGCTGCAGCGCCAGTGGGCCGAGACCAGCTACCAGATCCAGCGCCTGCGCGACAACGCCGACTGCGCCGACCAGGAATTCGACCTGCTGCTGGAGGAAGACAACCCGGGCCTGTCGGTCAAGCTGGGCTTCGATGTCAACGACGACATCGCCGCGCCGTACATCAAGAAGGGCGTGCGCCCGCAAGTGGCCATCCTGCGCGAGCAGGGCGTCAACGGCCAGGTCGAGATGGCAGCCGCCTTCGACCGTGCCGGCTTCGCCGCCATCGACGTGCACATGAGCGACATCCTCGCTGGCCGTGTCGACTTCGAAGCCTTCAAGGGCCTGGTCGCCTGCGGTGGCTTCTCCTACGGCGACGTGCTGGGTGCCGGTGAAGGCTGGGCCAAGTCTGCGCTGTTCAACAGCCGCGCCCGTGACGCCTTCCAGGCCTTCTTCGAGCGTACCGACAGCTTCGCCCTGGGCGTGTGCAACGGTTGCCAGATGATGTCCAACCTGCATGAACTGATCCCCGGCACCGAGCACTGGCCGCACTTCGTGCGTAACCGTTCGGAGCAGTTCGAAGCGCGTGTGGCCATGGTCGAAGTGCAGAAGTCCAACTCGATCTTCCTGCAGGGCATGGCCGGTTCGCGCATGCCGATCGCCATCGCCCACGGTGAAGGCCATGCCGAGTTCGCCAGCGAAGAAGCACTGCTGGCAGCCGACCTGTCCGGTTGCGTGGCCCTGCGCTACGTCGACAACCACGGCAAGGTCACCGAAGCCTACCCGGCCAACCCGAACGGCTCGCCGCGTGGCATTACCGGTCTCACCAGCCGCGACGGCCGCGTGACCATCATGATGCCGCACCCGGAGCGTGTGTTCCGTGCCGTGCAGAACTCCTGGCGCCCGGATGAGTGGCAGGAAGATGCCGCGCTGATGCGTATGTTCCGTAACGCACGGGTGTGGGTGAACTAAGGCGTGTACAAGCTCGCCTTCTTCGTCCCCGCCAGCCACGTCGAAGTGGTCAAGGCCGCTGTGTTCGCCGCGGGTGGCGGGCGCATCGGTGACTATGACCACTGCGCCTGGCAGACGCTGGGCCATGGCCAGTTCCGCCCGCTGGACGGCAGCCAGCCGTTCCTCGGGCAAACCGGCCAGGTCGAGGTGGTGGAAGAGTGGAAGGTGGAGCTGGTGGTGGCTGACGAGCTGATTGCCCAGGTCGTCGCTGCACTCAAGCAGAGCCACCCGTACGAAACGCCAGCCTACGAAGTCTGGCAGCTCGCCGAGTTCTAGAACGCATCAAGGCTATTCGCGGGTAAACCCGCTCCCACAGGGATCGCACAACTCTCGGATATTGTGCGATCCCTGTGGGAGCGGGTTTACCCGCGAAGAGGCCCTACAATCCAGCCCCAATCTCCTTGCCCTGCCCGGGCCGCTTCAACCACCCACAAGCCAGCAACCCCACCTCGAACAGCACCCACATCGGCACCGCCAGCATCGTCTGCGAAAACACATCCGGCGGCGTCAGGATCATCCCCACCACAAAGCAGCCGACGATCACGTAGGGCCTGCTGCGCCGCAACGTGGCCACATCGGCCAACCCCACCCAGACCACGATAAACGTCGCCACCGGTATCTCGAACGCCAGCCCGAACGCCAGAAACAGCGCCAGGATAAAGTCCAGGTACTGGCTGATATCGGTCATCATCGCCACGCCCTCCGGTGTAACGCTGGCAAAGAAGCCGAACATCATCGGGAACACCAGGAAGAAGGCGAAGGCCATGCCGGCGTAGAACAGCACGATGCTCGACACCAGCAGCGGCAGGGCAATACGCCGTTCACGGCGGTACAGCCCCGGCGCCAGAAAGCCCCAGGCCTGGTGCAGCAGCAGTGGCATGGCGACGAACACTGCGCACATCGCGGTCAGCTTGAACGGTGTCAGGAACGGCGAAGTGACGCTGGTGGCGATCATGCTCGCGCCTTCCGGCAAGAAGCGCCGCAGCGGTTCGGAAACCAGCGTGTACAGCGTCTGGGCGAAGGGGAACAGGCCGGCGAACACCAACGCCACCAGCGCCAGGCAACGCACCAGGCGTTTGCGCAGGTCGCGCAGGTGTTCGGTCAGCGGCATGCTCGCCGCCGGGTCCATGGCAATGCTCATGAAAGGTTTTCCTTGGGGGGAACGACCGTGGCCGCATCATTGGCCGGCTCTGCTTTCAGGCTGATGCCTTGGCGGATCTCCTGTTCCAGGCGCTGCAATGGCGCCCTGTCGAGATCGGGTAGCTCGACAGGGCGCAGTTCGATCTCCCGCTCTACCTGCGTGCGCAGGGCGTGCATGGCCCTGCGTGCCTGGCCCAGGCCGCGCCCGAGGGTGCGTGCCGCCACCGGCAGGCGCTCCGGGCCTAGAACCAACAGCGCGACGATGCCGACCAGCAGCAACTCGCTGAAGCCTACCTCGAACATCAGGGTTGACGGTCCGCTTGCGGTTGCTGCGTACCCTGACCGGTCAGCGGGCACTGTTGCTGCACCTGTGTTTGCGCTGCGGAAGTCGCGTCAGTGTCACCGCCCATGGACTTGCGAAAACCCTGGATCGCCTCGCCCACATCGCTGCCCAGGCCCTTGAGGCGCTTGGTACCAAACAGCAGGAATACGATCAGCAGTACGATCACCAGTTGCCAGATTCCAATGCCACCCATTGCGACCACTCCTGTAAGGTCATGAAAAGGAAAGACAATCCTGCCTCGCGCAGATGACGTACACATGACGAATGGTCACTGCCATCTACCTGCAACACCGGGCGTGTTGACTGGCGTCTTTATTCGGCGACAGAGGCAGGCAAGGATGGGTGGCAGGCAACAGCAGGGCGCGGCCCTGCTGATGGTGATGGTGGTGCTGGCGATGTTGGCGGCGGGCATGGCCTGGCTGCTGGAAGATGGCCGGCGCCAGGTCGATGGGGTGCGCCTGTTGCACCAGCGGGTGCAGGCGCGAGCGATGGAGCAGGCCGGCCTGGCCTATGCCGAACAGGCCCTGCGTGACCCCAGCTGGCGGCTTAGCCCGCTGTTCTGGCAGGCCTTGCGCGGGCAGCCGTTGAACTACGATTTTGGCGCTGGCCAGGCGCAGTTGCGGGTGCTCGACCAGCACACCTGTTTCAACGTCAATGCGCTGCTTGGCGCTGACGGCGAGCGAGCTGCGCGCCAGTTGCGGTACCTGCTGGGCGATGACATGGCTGCCGAGCGCTTGGTCGATGCCCTGGGCGACTGGCTGGATGCCGACAGCGATGCCCGCCTGCAGGGCGCCGAGAGCGCCCAATACCTGCGCCAGCAACCACCGCGCCTGGCAGCCAACCAGCCGATGCTCGATACCAGCGAGCTGAACTTGCTACTGGAGCCGGACGCCAGCCGCCAGAGCCGTTACCCGATGCTGTGCGCCTTGCCTCAGACCACCGGCTGGCGGCTGAATGCCAATGCCCTGGGGCTGGAGCATCTGCCGTTGCTGGAAGCGCTGTATGAAGGGCGTTATCCGCGCTCGTTGCTCAGCCGCATCATCAGCGGCCGGCCGGCGTCGGGTTATGTGGATGCAACTGCGCTACGCCAGGCCCTGGGGGCGGTAGATGACGAAACCTTCGAACGGTTGAGCGAAGGGTTGCTGCTGAACAGCGGGTATTTCCTGTTGCAGCTGTCGTTCGCGGAGGAGGGGCGGGTGATACGCAGCGAGTTCCAGGTGGAGGCGCTGGGGGTGGTGCAATGGCATGCCCGGGTGCCGGCGCAGCAGGTGCGGGTGCGCAGCCGGGAGCCGATGGTGTGGTAGGGCTTGAGATTGCCGGGGCTGCTTTGCAGCCCTATCGCGACACAAGGCCGCTCCTACAGGGGAATGCGATCCCTTGTAGGAGCGGCCTTGTGTCGCGATAGGGCCGCAAAGCGGCCCCCGTGCACAAATCGATCAGGCGGTGCCGATCTCCCCGCCATCGATACGCTGGATCACCACCGTCGCAGCCCGCGGCCTTACCGTGGCACCTGCCGGGGTGGCATCGGTGGCCTTGTCGGTATATGGCCAGTTCTCCGGGTGCTGGATATTGACGAACAGCGTCTTGTTGTCCGGGGTAAAGGTAATCCCGGTTACCTCGCAGCCATTCGGCCCGACGAAGAAGCGGCGCAGGTCCACCTGGTTCTGTGCGTTCACCGGCACCTGCTTGCCGCTGGCATCCACCAGGTTGGTGGGGATCACTGCCAGCAGCTGGTCGTTGGTGTAGTCCGTCACGGTGCTCTCGCCGTTGTCGGTCTCGAACCACAGCACGCCACGGCTATCGAAACTCATGCCGTCCGGGCTGGCGAACTGGTTCAGTTCGGTCAGGCCGGAGCGGTTGATGTCGGCGGTGCCGGCGGCGTTGGCGCCGAACACGAAGATGTCCCAGGTGAAGCTCAGCTGGTCGTCGCTGTCGTGCCAGCGGATGATGTGGCCGTGACGGTTCGGGCCGCGCGGGTTGGCTGCATCGACCTTTTCCGGGGTACGCGCGCTGTTGTTGGTCAGGGTCAGGTATACGTCGCCGTTGAGCGGGTTGACCGTGGTCCATTCCGGGCGGTCCATCGGCGTTGCGCCCACGGCATCGGCAGCACCACGGGTGTTGAGGATGATGCCCGGCAGGTCGCCATACAGTGCGCCCAGGGTACTGCCGCCAGTGGTGGCGGTGCCTACGTCCAGCAGCAGCCATACACCGGTGCCGTCGGCATTGAAGCGGGCGACGTACAACTTGCCCTGGTCGAGGTACTTGGCACCGGTGGCCAGGCGGTCGGCCGGGTTGGCATCGGCTGCGTCCCACACCGCGGTCGACACCCACTTGTACAGGTACTCGTTGTTCGAGTCGTCACCCATGTACCACACCAGCGGCTTGCCGGCGACCGGCAGGCCCGGGGCACAGCCTTCGTGGCGGAAGCGCCCCAGCGCGGTGCGCTTGGTGGCCAGGGTGTTGCTGTTGTACGGGTCGATTTCGACGATGTAGCCGTAGGTGCTGGCTTCATTGCGGTAGTCGTCGGTGGCGCTGGCGCCTTTGATGGTGACATCGAAACGGGCGAATTCGTCGTCCACTTCGCTGCTATCACCGGCTGCGGTTTCCCACTTGTACTGGCCACTTGAGGTGCCCACGCCAATGCGGCGCTGGTCTTCGGGGCGGGTGCCCTTGTTGACGAAAATGCCTGGCCAGTTCTCTTCACAGGTCAGGTAGGTGCCCCACGGGGTGTAGCCGTTGCCGCAGTTGTTGTTGGTGCCGCGGCAATGGGTGCCGGCGGTGGAGTACTTGGTCTTGACGTGGTCGGTTCCCCGCAGCGGGCCGGTGATTTCCATGCGCGAGGCAGTAGTGAAGCGGCGGTTGAGCGGGTCGTTGTCGACCACCTGCCAGCGGCCGCCGATTTTCTGCAGGCGCACCACGCCGGCACCGTGTGCGTTGATTTCCTTGCGTACTTCCTCCACCGGGCGCTTGCCGTTCACGTCGGTAGTCGGGCCGGCCGGGTGCAGGGCGGCAGTGTCGATGTACTCGAAGTTGATCGCCAGCAGGCCGTCTTCGGAGCTGCCGTTGATGGGGAAGAAGTGCATGCCGTCATGGTGCATGCCCATGGCGTTGGCCTGGTCGGTCGAGGTGTTGCTGCCGTCGGACTTCCACGGGTTGCCATTGCTGTTTATCGGCGTGCCCCAGGGCGCCAGCACATAGGCGCTGTAGCCGGCGGCAACCACGCAGGCGTCGGTGCGCGAGCCCGGGATGGACTGGAAGCCCAGTGCCAGTTTCGGCACTTCCGGCTCAGTCACGGGTGGCTCGGTGACCGGATCATCGTGATCGGAACCACCACCGTCGAAGCAGCCTGTCAGGCCGGTACCGGCAATCATGGCGATGGCGGCGCCCAGGCTGCCGCGCATCACGCTGCGGCGGCTCAGGTAGGCGTCCATGACGTTGGCCATCGGCAGGTTGCCGCTTTGGTTCCGGTCCAGGTTGTCGCCGGTATCTCGACTCATCAGGGTGTCCTTATGTTGGCTGAGTTAGAGGGAACCGCGACTTTAGTGCGCAAATGTGATGATTCATTGGCAGAAATGTTAAGGGGGTTTTAAAACAACCCGCTCTTACAAGCGTGCTCTACAGATCACTTTGGAATGGCTGTCGGATTTCTGCCATCAAACTGTAATGCCAACGCCGCAACATCCGGGGCCCTGGATGAACATGGATAAGGATGGCGGGTTCGATGGCAAGCAGTGTGCACAGGCGCGAAGTGATCGGCTGGATGGGTATCGGTGCCTTGGCACCGTTGCTCGGCGCCTGCTCCGCCCTTCCTGGGCAGCAGGGAGGCAACGCCAGCCTCGACCTGCTGTACGTGGCCGACACCCTCGATGCCCGCCAGCCTGGCCAGGCGGTGGTGCCGGCCACTCGCCTGGGGCCGGTCAGCCACCTGGGCCGCGCCCCATGGATGACCGGCAGCAGTGCCAGCATCGCCTACCCGCAACTGGCGCCCCTGCTCGATGCCAGCCAGGCTGCATCTGCCCAGCTGGGCGGCTATGCGGTGCTGGCGGCATTGCTCGAGCAGCTGCGCGGCGAGGCTGGCGCTGGCAACAGCCTGACCCTGGAAAACGGCCAGTGCTGGAATGGCAGTGGCCTGGCCTACCTGACCCAGGGCGAAAGCGGCCTGCAGGGCAGCCAGCTGCTGGGCAGTGAAGCGCGGGTCAGTAGCGACGAGCGCGTGTTGTGGCCACAGCGCAGCCCGGCGCTATATCGCCAGGCTGGCACCGTTACCCTGGGCGCCGGGCTGGCAGACACGCAGCGCCGGGCTTTGGGCCTGGAAGCCTTGCACGTCTTCGAACGCGGCGGTGCACGTATTGCCGTGATCGGCGTGACCGACCCCTATGCCCAGGACCAGAAAGCCTCCCTCAAACAGTGGTACCAGTCATTGCAGCCGGTGTTCGAACAGGCCCGACGCGAGGCTGACCTGGTGGTGGCCCTGGCCGATGTCGGTACCGGGCCGGGCTTGTGGCTGGCCGAGCGGGTGCCGCAGATCGATGTGCTGCTGTGCGCCCGCGGCCAGGACCTGTGGCCGGCGCCGGTCGAGGCCAGCCAGGCCAGCGGCCGCCGCGTGCCGGTGCTGTTCGCCGGTTGCCGGGGCAGCGGTGCCTTCCGCCTGCGCTGCCAGCGCGTGGCCGGGCTGTGGCAGTTCGAGGGGCGTTTCTTCCCGGCCTTTGAGCAACAGCTGGCGCCCGCCGCTCAGCAGCGTGTCGGGGCATTGCAGGCAGAACTGCGCCAGCAGCGCGCCGGCCACGCGGCCTGGCTCGATCAACCGCTGGCCCGCGCGCCCCAGGCGCTGTGGCGCCGCGACACCCGAGGCGGCAGCTGGGACCGGCTGCTGCATCAGGCCCTGGCCGACGACAGCAGCATGCCGGTGCTGCTGCCGGGCCTGCGTTATGACTACCCTCTGCCCGCAGGGGCGGCCATTACCCGAGAACACCTGATCAGCCTCACCGGTGGCTACCCGGCACCGGTGGTCGAAGCACCCGCCCGGCAGGTCGAGCAAGTGCTGGAAAACGCCGCGGAGCAACTGTTCGGCGACCCGCTGTTGCTGGACAACAGCCAGGACCTGCCGCGCTGGCAGGGCCAGGCCTGGCGTGTCAGCTACAGCCCGCAAGGCAAGCGCATCAGTGGCCTGGAACCGGTGCAGGGCCTGTGCCGCACCTTTGGCCTGCAATTCGAAACCCAGGCCGGCGAGCCGCTGTGGCAACGGATCGAAGCCTGGCTCGCCCGCCAGGCGAGCGACTGGCAACTGGCGCCGCTGCAGCTGCCCGAATTGCGCTACGTGCAGGGGCACCCGGGCTGGCACCCAAGGCAGTTGGCATCGTGACGCTCGCCTCGCGCTTGCTGACGGGCGCTGGCCTGACCCTGGCCGGCTGGCTGGCGGCCCAGTGCGTGCTGCAACTGGGTCGCCAGCCGCAACCGGCCACTGCGCCCGCAGCGCCCGACAAGCCGCTGCCTGGCTTGATGGTCGGCCATTGGCAGGTACCCGTCGACGACGGTGCCATCGCAATCACGCGCCTGCCGCTGCAATACCTGGGCGGCCTCAAGGCGCAGCCGCTGGCCTCCAGCGTGGTGGTGCTGCGCTATGGCGAGCAGGTGCGCACCTTGGCCCGCGGCCAGCGCCTGGCGCCAGGGATCGTGCTGCAGGACATCGACAGCGATGGCCTGATTTTCAACAACCAGGGGCGGCGTGAACGCCTGCCCTGGCCGCCACGCCCCGTCGTGACCGGCTTCAAGCGGCAAGGATGAACGATGCCTGTCAGATATTGCGTGGCGGCCGCGCTGAGCCTGGCCCTCTCCATGGCCTGTGCTGAAGAGCCGGTGTTCGATGACAACGGCACGCCTATGTACGAGGTGAACTTCGTCGACACCGAACTGGGCGAGTTCATCGACAGCGTGTCACGCATCACCGGCACCACCTTCATCGTCGACCCCCGGGTCAAGGGCAAGGTCACCGTACGCACCGTCGACCTGCACGACGCCGATGCCATCTACGACATCTTCCTGGCCCAGCTGCGCGCCCAGGGCTACGCCACTGTCGACCTGCCCAACGGCAGCGTGAAGATCGTTCCCGACCAGGCTGCTCGCCTGGAGCCTGTGCCGGTGGAGGCGGGAGGGCAGCAGGGGGAAGGCAGCGACAGCGTGGCTACGCGGGTATTCAACGTGCGCAATGCCGCCAGCGAGCAGGTGCTGGGCATTCTCAAGCCCCTGATCGACCCACGGGTCGGTGTGATCACACCTTATCCGGCGGCGCACCAGTTGGTCGTTACCGACTGGCGCAGCAACCTGGAACGTATCGCCAGCTTGCTGCGCCAGCTCGACCGCCCCCAGGACGCACCAGGCACCGGCAGTACCCAGGTCATCTACCTGCGCCATGCCAATGCGGGCGAAGTGGTAAAGGTGTTGCGCGGGCTCAGCCAGGAAGGCATGACGCCCTCTGAAGGTGCGGGCGATGCAGAGGGCAAGGACAGGCCTGTAGTACCCGCCGCCGGCGGCTCGAGCATCCGCCTGGAATACGAAGAGGGCACCAACGCCGTGGTCATGGTCGGCCCCGACAGCGAGCTGGCCGCCTACCGCGCCATCGTCGAGCAGTTGGACATCCGCCGTGCCCAGGTAGTCGTGGAGGCGATCATCGCCGAGGTGTCCGACAGCAGCGCCCAGGAGCTGGGCGTGCAGTGGCTGTTCGCTGACGAGAAGTTCGGTGCCGGCATCGTCAATTTCGGCAGCAACGGGGTAAATATCGCCAGCATCGCCGGGGCCGCCGCCAGTGGCGACAACGAGGCCCTTGGCGACCTGCTGTCCAGCACCACCGGCGCCATGGCGGGTATCGGCCATTTCGGCGGCGGTTTCAACTTCGCCATGCTGGTCAACGCGCTGAAAGGCAAGAGCGGCTTCAACCTGCTGTCCACGCCAACCCTGCTGACCCTGGACAACGCCGAGGCGTCGATCCTGGTCGGCCAGGAAGTGCCCTTCGTCACCGGATCGGTAACGCAGAACAACGCCAACCCGTACCAGACCATCGAGCGCAAGGAAGTCGGGGTGAAGCTGCGCATCAAGCCGCAGATCAACATCGACAACAGCGTGCGCCTGGACATCGTCCAGGAAGTGTCGTCGATTGCCGACACCACGGCTGCCAGCGACGTGATCACCAACAAGCGCGAGATCAAGACCAAGGTCATGGTCGAGGACAACGGCCTGGTGATCCTCGGCGGCCTGATCAGCGACGAACTGAGCACCAGCGACCAGCGTGTGCCGCTGCTTGGCGACATCCCTTACCTGGGCCGGCTGTTCCGCTCCGACGCCACCAAGAACACCAAGCAGAACCTGATGGTGTTCATCCGCCCGCGCATCCTGCGTGACGGGCCGAGCCTGGCCGGGCTCAGCGAAGACAAGTACCGCACCTTGCAGCAGACCACGCCGCTGCAGTTGCCCGCCCTGGCGGATGGGCAAAACGCTACGCCGTTGCTGCAAGTGTTCCCCTCCAGCCGCGCACGGCTGGAAGGCGGTGACTGGTGATGCTGCCTTATCGCCAGGCACGGCAGAGCGGGGTAGCCATGGCCCCGGCGGAGCAGGGCTGGCAGCTGTGGCTGCGGCCTGATGCCGACAGCGCCCAATTGCAGGAGCTGCTGCGCGTGCACGGCCAGCCCAGCCTGCTCGAATACCTGGAGCCTGCACTGTTCGACGAACGCCTCGGCCAGCTGTACCAGGCCGGCGATGCTGCCACCGAGGCGCTGATCGAAGGCATTGGCGACCAGGTCGACCTGGATAGCCTGATGAGCGAAATGCCGCGCATCGAGGACCTGCTGGAAAGCGACGACGAAGCCCCTGTGATCCGCCTGATCAACGGCCTGTTCGGCCAGGCCCTGCGCCTGCGCGCTTCGGACATTCATATAGAAACCTTCGAGCAGAGCCTGGTGGTGCGCCTGCGGGTCGATGGCCACCTGCGCGAAGTGTTGCGCCCACCGCGTGCGCTGTCGGCCATGCTGGTGTCGCGGATCAAGGTCATGGCCCGTCTGGACATTGCCGAAAAGCGTCAGCCCCAGGATGGCCGCATCACCCTGCGTGCGGCGGGGCGCGAAGTGGATGTGCGGGTCTCGACCCTGCCCGGCATCCACGGTGAACGGGTGGTGATGCGCGTGCTCGACAAGCAGGCCAGCCTGCTGGCGCTGGGCAACCTGGGCATGCCGGCGGCGGTGTTGCAGGGCCTGCGCAGTTGCCTGGCACGGCCCAACGGCATCGTGCTGTCCACGGGGCCCACCGGTTCGGGCAAGACCACTACCCTGTATGCCAGCCTCAACAGCCTCAACGACGGCAGCCGCAACATCCTCACTGTCGAGGACCCGGTGGAATACGCTATCGCCGGCATCGGCCAGACTGCCATCAACCCGCGTGCCGGGCTGACTTTTGCCAGCGGCCTGCGCGCTATCCTGCGCCAGGACCCGGACGTGATCATGCTCGGCGAAATCCGTGACCAGGAGACCGCGCAGATCGCCGTGCAGGCCAGCCTCACCGGCCACCTGGTGTTGTCCACGCTGCACACCAACAGTGCGGTGGGCGCGGTGACCCGCCTGCGCGACATGGGCATCGAACCGTTCCTGATCGCCTCGTGCCTGCGCGGCGTACTGGCCCAGCGCCTGGTGCGGCGCTTGTGCAGTTGCGCCGTGGCGCACCCGCTGCAGCCGGCGGAACGCGACCTGTGGCCCGAGCTGGCGGCGCTGGGCAGCAGCTACCACGCGGTTGGCTGCGAGCAGTGCCAGGGCAGCGGGTATGTCGGGCGCCTGGGCCTGTATGAATTCATCGAGCTGGATGCCGGGCTGATCGGCCTGTTGTACGACGGCGCCAGTGAACTGGTCATGCAGGACTACCTGGCCGGACGCCGGCAGAGCCTGGTGGCGATGGCCAGCGACTGCCTGGCCCGTGGCGAGACCAGCCTGGCCGAAGTACTGCGCGTGGTGCAGGGCTGAGCCATGCCGACCTATCGCTACCAGGCCGTCGACCTCGCCGGCAAGACCCACAAGGCCAGCTTGCAGGCCGACAGCGAACGCCATGCCCGCCAGTTGTTGCGT
The DNA here is from genome assembly GCF_015680405.1 of Pseudomonas pudica. Taxonomy (GTDB): domain Bacteria; phylum Pseudomonadota; class Gammaproteobacteria; order Pseudomonadales; family Pseudomonadaceae; genus Aquipseudomonas; species Aquipseudomonas pudica. Next base: position 16,499 of record NZ_JADLJS010000051.1, on the reverse strand, counting down.
GAGCAGGGCCTGTTCGCACGCCGCTTGCAGCGTCACCAAGCCGGCACCCGACAACCCCGGCGCCAGCGCCTGAGCCGCGCCCAGCTGTGCGAACTGACTCGTCAGCTGGCCACCCTGACCGGTGCCGGCATCCCTCTGGTCGACGCCCTGGCTACCCTGGAACGGCAACTGCGCCAGCCCGCCCTGCACAGTGTGCTGGTGGCATTGCGCGGCTCGTTGGCCGAAGGCCTGGGCCTGGCCCGCAGCCTGGCGCGTCAGGGGGCACCGTTTACCGGCCTGTACTGCGCGCTGGTCGAGGCCGGCGAGCGCTCCGGCCGCCTGGCCCAGGTGCTGACCCGCCTCGCCGACCACCTGGAGCAGGTACAACGACAACAACACAAGGCACGTACTGCGCTGATCTACCCCACCGTGTTGATGGGGGTGTCGCTTGCCGTGGTAGTAGGCCTGATGACCTTCGTCGTACCCAAGCTCACCGAACAATTCGCCCATGCCGGGCAGAGCCTGCCGTTCATTACATCGCTGCTGATCGGCCTGAGCCAAGGGCTGGTGCAGGCCGGGCCCTGGCTTTTGGGGCTGGCCCTGTTGCTCGGCGCGCTCGGCGGCTGGTTGCTGCGCAAGCCGCACTGGTGCCTGCGCCGCGACCAGCTGCTGCTACGCCTGCCACATATCGGCAGCCTGCTGCAGGTGCTGGAGAGCGCGCGCCTGGCCCGCAGCCTGGCAATCCTCAGCGGCAGCGGCGTGGCCCTGCTCGAAGCCCTGCAAGTGGCCACCGAAACCGTCGGCAACCGGCGTATCCGCCTGGCCATGGAGCAGGTGCACCAGCAGGTGCAGGGCGGCACCAGCCTGCATCGCGCACTGGATGCCAGCCAGCAGTTTCCGCCGCTGCTGGTGAACATGGTCGGCAGCGGCGAGGCCAGCGGCACGTTGGCCGACATGCTCGAGCGCGTGGCCGACGACCAGGAGCGCGGCTTCGCCCGCCAGGTCGATACCGCCATGGCGCTGTTCGAACCCCTGATGATCCTGGTGATGGGCGCCGTGGTGCTGTTCATCGTGCTGGCGGTGCTGTTGCCGATCATGCAACTCAACCAGGGCCTGCAACTGTGACGACAAGGAGTACTGCCATGCAGCATCGACGTAACCGCCAGCGCGGTTTCACCCTCATGGAAATCATGGTGGTGATCTTCATCATCGGCCTGCTGATCGCGGTGGTCGCGCCCAGTGTGCTGGGCAACCAGGACAAGGCCATGAAGCAGAAGGTCATGGCCGACCTGGCCACCCTGGAGCAGGCGCTGGACATGTACCGCCTGGACAACCTGCGCTTCCCCAGTAGCGAGCAGGGCCTGGCCGCGCTGGTGAAAAAGCCGGCCCAGGAACCGCTGCCAAGGGCCTGGCGCAGCGACGGCTACGTGCGCCGCCTGCCGGAAGACCCGTGGGGCACCCCGTACCAGTACCGCATGCCAGGCGAACATGGCCGGGTCGACGTGTACTCGCTGGGCGCTGACGGCCTGCCGGGCGGCGAAGGCCAGGATGCCGACCTGGGTAACTGGGAGCTGTAACGGGTGCGCCGTCAGCAGGGCTTCAGCCTGATCGAGCTGCTGGTGGTGCTGGCCATCGCCGGGCTGATGACCGGACTGGCGGTGGCCGGGTTCGGCAACAGCCAGGCCAGTGTCGACCAGGCGCTGCAACGGCTGGCAAGCGAGACCCGGGCGCAGGCCGCGCTGGCCCGGCATGCCGGGCAGCTGCGCGGGCTGCGCTGGAATGGCCAGCGCCCGGAGTTCGTCCGGCGCGAAGATAATGGCTGGGTGGTCGAGGCAGCCGCCCTTGGCGATTGGCCCAAGGGCCTGCGCCCGGACTGGCCGGCCGGCCCGCAGCCGCGCCTGTTGTTCACCCCGCACGGCTGGGCGCAACCGGGCAACGTGCACTGGCGCTGGGCCGATGGCAGCCAGCAATGGGCCTGGAGCCGGGATGGCCGCTTGCAGGTGGTGGTCGCCCCATGAAGCGGCATCAGCGTGGCTTTACCCTGCTGGAGGTGACCGTAGCCCTGGCGATCGCCGCGGTGCTGGCGGTGATCACCAGCCAGGTTTTGCGCCAACGTCTGGCGGTACAGGACAACCTCCAGCAACACCGCCTTGGCCTGCTATGCGCGCGAGAACTGCAAACCCGCTTTGCCGTCGAGCAGTACTGGCCGGCGGAAAACCAGGTTGGCGGTGAGCTGAGCCAGGGCGGCCAGCGCTGCCACTGGCAACTGCAACTACGCCGCACCGGCGTACGCGACCTGCGCCGCGGCGACCTGCTGTTGTTCGCCGACCGCGACCAGCGCCTGCCGCTAGGCCAGTACACCGTGTTTCTGGAGCGGCCATGAGGTACAGAAACCGTGAAGCTTGCGCGGCCCCTGTGGGAGTGGGCATGCCCGCGAAGCAGGCGACTCTGTGTATGGCACCGGCTTCGCCGGTGTTCGCGGGCGCGCCCGCTCCCACAGAGACCCAGTTCCACCCCGCGCCGGTGCCTGCCCCTGGATCCGCCATGAGTTACAGAGATCGTGAAGCTTGTGCTGCCCCTGTGGGAGCGGGCATGCCCGCGAAGCCGGCGACTCGGTGTATGGCACCGGCTTCGCCGGTGTTCGCGGGCGCGCCCGCTCCCACAGAGAGGGCGCATACCCGTCGGCCTTGGACCCAGCCGAGCAAGCACCGCCAGGCCGGCCTTACCCTGATCGAGCTGATGGTCGCCCTGGCACTTACTGTTGTGCTCGGCATCATGCTCGCCGCCCTGGTCAACGGCTGGCTCAAGGTTCGCGAGCGCCTGCAGGCCACCACGCACGAAACCTCGGTGCTGGACTTCTGCCTGGCCCTGGAGCGTCGCTTCGACAGCCCGGTAATGCGCCGTGTATACGACCAGCGCCTGCCCTTGGCAAGCCGCTGGCTGGACTGGCAACCGGCAAGCAACCAGTTGCTCTGGGTCGCCATTACCGGCATGCCGGAAGCCGAAGGCGGTTCGCGCCTGCAGCGCCAGCGCCTGCGCTTCGAGGCGCGTGAGCAGCGCCTGCTGCTGGAAAGCTCGGCCGACCTCTATGCCGCAGCCGCCCCCCGCTGGGTTCAGCGCGAGCGGCTCGACCGGGTCAGCGCCATGAATGTTCTTTATTACCAGGGCGGCCGCTGGCAGGCCTGGCCTTCCGACCAACCTGCGCACCCCGGCCGTGGCGTGCGTCTTGAACTGCAGCGTGATGGAGCACCCTATGTCTGCACCTTCGCCCTCCCGTGGGGGCGCTCATGAAGTTTGAATGGGGACGGCGCAACCCGGCCCGGACGTGGCTGTTGCTGCGACCGGGCGCTGTCTGGCACTGGGCGCTGGTCGAGGGCGGCCTCGTGCAACGCCATGGGCAGGGCGAGCCCCCGGCAAATCTGCAGGCCAGTGTGGCGTTGATCCTGCCCGCCGAGGCCTGCAGCTATTTCCGCGTGCCGGCACCGCCCGGGCTCAAGCGTGAAGAATGGCCGCTATTGCTCGAAGACCGTTTGCTGCAGGCCGTCGACGAAGTGACATGTGCCTGCCTGGCTCGTGAGCCCGGCCACCTTCGGTTGCTGGTGGTAGCCCGTCAGCAACTGGACGACTGGCGCGGGCAGTGCGCCGAATGGGGCTTGCAGGTGGCACGGTGCTGGGCCGAACTACAGCTGCTGCCGCCCCCCGAGGTGGGACATGCCTGGCAATGGCAGCGCACACCCGACATGTATTTGTACAAAGGGCTGGCCGAAGACAGGCAGGAGCACTGGCTGGCCTGGCCGGATGCATTGGGCGAGGTGCCACAGCAACCGTGGGCGGAGCTGCAAAAGGTTTCGCTGAGCGGCGACTGGCCCAGTACGCTGGCACCGCTCGATACACTGCCCGGCCTGTTCGAGCGTACCCGCAAGGTGCGCTCGCTGCCGGTGGTGTCCCGGCCGCAGCAACGGCTGCTCGCTGCCTGCCTGGTACTGGCTGCCGTCTGGGGCGGGCTGTGGTTGAGCAAGCAATGGGCCCAGGCGCAACTCTGGCGCAGCCAGGTCATCGCAGTGACCGGTGAGCAGGCCAGCCCCCGGCACGCTGCGCAGGCCCTCAAGCGCCTGCGCGAAAGTGAACTGCAGCAGCAACTGCACACGCGCCAGCTCGAAGGCCTGCAGACGGCGTTGCAGGCCTGGCTGCGTGATCATCCCGGCTGGCGTCTGCAAGCGGTGCGCTTCGATGGCCAGCGCTGGCACCTGCGGCTGGAGGGCGAGGGTAGTACACCGCCATGGAGCGACATGGCGACAGCTGCCGGGGCCTCGGTCAAGGTGCAGGACGGTCAAGTGGTGTTCGACCTGGGAGCAGCTTCATGAACCGGGACTGGATACAGCATCATCGTTTGAAGTTCGCCTGGGCATTGATTGCGCTTTTGCTGGCGTTCCTGGCCGTGCGTGCAGGCTTTGCGCAATGGCGCGAGCTCAGCCACTGGCGCGGGCTGGCCGAACAGGCCGTAGGCCTGCAAGGCGGCCCGGGGTTGAACCTGGAGCGGCTGCGCCAGTCGGCCCAGGCGCGGCAGATCGAACTGGCGGAGGTCGATGCGCAGGGCGAGGCCTGGCAACTGCGTGGGCAGGTGGCCGACGAGCGAGTGCTGCAAGGCTGGTTGCAAAGCCTGCGTGCAGAAGGTGCTCAGCCACTGCAATGGGGGCTGGAACAGCATGAAAAGGGTTTGCACTTCGACCTGGTGGTGCGGCCATGAGCCGAATAAGTGGCGCGTGGGTGATGTCGGTTTTCGCCGTGACATTGCTGGTGGAACTGCCGGCCAGTTGGGTGGTGCGCGGGATAGGCCTGCCAGCGCGTGAGGTCAGCGGCAGCCTGTGGCAGGGCCAGGCGCAGCAGCTGGGGCCGGTCGGGCCATTGCGTTGGGCGGTGCAGCCTTGGCGCTTGCAGGCGAACGCGCAGCTGGGCTTCCAGGGCCAGGCCTGGCAGTTACGCGCCGAAGGCTGGCCATGGCGCTGGCGGCTGGAGGCAACGGCCATGGGCGCGCAGGCGACGGTGGCGACGGACTACCGCTTGGCCGGCCAGTGGCAGGGCACGTTGCGGATGCAGGGGGCAGGGCGGCAATGCCGTGCCAGCGAAGGCCGCATGACGGTAACCGACCTTGCCTTGAGCGAGCCCTGGTCACTGGGCTTGGGGCAGGGCTGGCTGGAAATGGACTGCCGCAGCGGCTGGCACCTGCGCGGGCAGTTGGTGCAGCAGGGGCAGCATGAATTGGCCGTGGATGCCGACCTGCCAGCGCGCCGGGCGCAGGTGATGGTCAAGTTGCAGCCGGAGGCGGCGCTGACGCCTTTGCTGCGTGGTGTGCAGTGGCTTGGGCCGCAGGCGCTGGCAGGGCAGCGGGACTTGCGCTGGTAAATAGATTTTGTCGCCGGCAAGCTGGCTCCTACAACCAATCAACTGTCTGGCCCAAATGCTGAAAGAGGGCACGAAGCCCGTGCCCTCCAGCGTGGCGCCTGCTTCAGTTTTTCTTGCCCTGCACACTCGAAGCCCACTGCTCACTGCGATTGTGCCCACTGGTCCTCAACAACCCCAGGTCCAGTGCATTTTCCCCATCCGCCGCACCCTTGCCCTTGGCTAGCTCGGCCATCGCCGTGCCCAAGTCCACCGGTGAGTTGGACGCATCGATCGACACATCCCGACGATAGTCGTTACCGCTAAGTGTTTCCCGGGTAACCGAGTTGGCGTCGAGCACCACATCGCCCTTGGCCGACTGCAGGCGTGCACCCACCAGGTGGGCATTGCCGCCGACCTGCAGGTCGATACCGTCGCTACCTTTGAGCGTGGCCTGCTGGCCTACGCTGTCGCGCTGTGCGTGCGACACGTCGAGGCGGAAGGTGGGCGAAAGCCCCGGGTCTGCCTTGCTCAGCACGGAGCCAGCTTTCTTCTCAACCTTGCTCCCCAGCGGCCCTGCCACCGAAGTGGCCGCGTTGACGTAGCCCCGCGGGTTTTTCTCCTGGCTCAGCCGGGCATCGCCTTTCACGCTCAAGGTATTGACGTTGTCCTTGCGGCTGGCGATGCGCAGGTCGCCGTCGATCACTCCCTTGATACGCCCCGTTTCCAGGGTGACGCCTTCGAGGCGGGTATCGCCACGGCTTTGCAGGTCGATGCGCTCGGCGCGCAGGTCGCTGGCATTCCAGGTGAGGTTGTCGCGCTTGTCGAGGTCCACCTTGAGGCGGCCATGCAGACCGCGGGTGTCCAGCGCGCCCTCGGCCATGTCGAAGCCGGCCCCGGCGGTGATGTCGAGGTTGTCACGCCGCTCCTGGCTGGACGATGCTTCCACCAGCATGCCGCCATTCGATGCGTCGAGGGCTATCTGTTCGGCCGAGGCCTGCAGGCCCTCAAGGTGCAGGGCGATATCCTCGCGGGCGCTGCTGCCCAGCTTCAGTGTGCCGTTGCTGGCGAACGCGGCATTCACCGCCTGGCGTGCCTCTTCGTCCTGCTTGCCATGGCTGAAGTGGCCGCCGATGGCGCCGCCCGTGATGTTGCCAGCCTTGACCGCCAGCTCCGCGCCGCCGCCCATCTTGGCGCCGGTAGCGTTCTGGGTATCGCTGGCCGCCTTGACCTGCAGCCGACCGCCACTTTGCAGTTGAATGTCGCCGGTCTTGGCCTCGCGGCTGCCAATGCGGGTGCCTTCGAGCACAAGGTCGCCGCCACTGCTCAGCTTTACCTGGCCCTTGGCGTCGATCTGCGCCACCTGAGCCTTGCGCTGTGTACTCTGGCTCTGCCCGTGGTCGAGGTAGCCTCGGCCTTCGACTCCGGTGCTGCCCGGGCGGTTGCCGACCTTGGCCCAGGCATTGCCGTCGAGCTGGCGGGACTGCTGTTCGGCCTGATCATTTGCCTGTGGCAATGCCAGCGAACCGGCGCTGCTCATGACCACGCTGCCTTCACCGCCATCGATGCGCGTCCCTTCATAACGACCAGAGCTGCCCAGTTGCACCTGGATGCCCTGTTGCCCATAGAGGCTGCCGGGGACGGCGCTGCTGGCGGTGTCCTTCTTGTCCAGCGAGCCGCCTTTGCCGGCGGCGCGCACATTCAGGTCTTCGCCGGTGCTGGTGTCCAGGCGCACATCGCCGCCGTAGGCCAGGCGTTGCACGGTATTTTCCTGGGTGTTCTCGGCTGCCTGCATCTGGTGTTGCCGGGCCTCGATCTGCAGCTTGCCAGCGTTGGCGCGCCAGGCGGTGCCCTGGTCGGTGATGTTCTCGGCCTTGACTTCGACCTTGGCCCCGGACAACTCGCTCACCTGGGCAAAGCCGCGGCGCTGGTTTTCCAGGCGCTTGAGGTGTTCCACGGTCATGTCGGCGCCAACGCTGGGTGGCGCCATGGCGTCTTCGGGGGAGGCTTGCTGGAAGCGCGCAGCTTCTTCGCCCAGTACCAGGCGTTCGATGGGGCGAGTAAGGTCGCGGTACTCGACACTGGCGCCGAGGCTGCCCGACCAGTCGCCACGGCTTTGTTCAGTTTCGTCGGTATCCTGTACCGCGCGGTTGTCTATGCGTTTGGCAGTTACTTGCAGTGCGTTGCCAGCCTTGACGTGTGCGGCCTCGGTGACCAGTTCATCGCCAGTAATCTTCAGGTCGCCGCTGGCCTGCAATGTGCTGCGTTGCACCTTGCTGTCGCGTTCGGCCTGCACCTGGCGGTTGTGATGGCCTTCGAACAAGCTGCCCAGCCGGTCGATGCCGCCGGTCACTGTCAAACCGCCGCCACTGTGGGTGGTGCTGGTGGTGGTGTCATGGTCATTGCGGGTTGCACCCAGGGTCACCTTTCGAGCCTGCATATCGAGGTCGCCTGCGGCGGCCTTCACCGTGGCGCCGTTGACTTGCAGGTGAGCCTTGCTGCCAAGGCTCACCGAAGTGCCCTCGAGCTCACTGACAACCTGGCTGGTGGCACGCTGCCTGCTGCTGGTGGTGGCGACATCATAGGCAATGCCGGCCGAGTACTGCCGGGACTCTGGCTTGCCATCCTCGGCTTCCTGGGTCTGCTTGGCGCTGGTGCTGAAACCACGTTGCTGGTTGCGGGTTTCGCGCTCGTCAACCGCTTGCGCGCTGGTAATCAGCAGGTCCCCCTTGGCCTCTACCTGCAGGTGCCCGCCCGCTGCGACCTTGGCGCCCTGGATGCGCATTTCCTCGGCGCTGGCCAGGCGCAGATTGGTGGCCGAGCCGACGTCGCTGGTCAGTACCTGCTGTGTACGGTCGGTGCTCTCGTGGTCGCTGCCAATCAGGCCGAACAGCTTGCTGTCGCTGGTACGGTCGGTGGAGGTGGTGCGGCCATGGTCGGCTTCGATGGCCAGTGCACCTTTCGTGCTGTAGAGCAGCGCGTCCTTCTTGCCGTGCACGGTACTGCCCTTGATGGCCACCTGGTCAGCTGTCACGGCCAGCTTGCCGTCCGTCGTGACACTGCTACCGGCAACGGCCTGGCCTTCGCTGTCGTTACCCTTGCGGTCGCCAAAGAAGGTGCCGGATACCAGGTCGCCACGATAGTCGCGCCGGGTACCGCGCTCCTGCAGGGCGGTGGTACCAATGTTTGCCTCCTTGGCTTCGATCGCCATGTCGCCGCGGCTTTGCAGGCTGCTGCCCTTCACATCGACGGAATTCCTGGCCTTCAGCGTCATGCGCTGGGCCTGTAGCGCACTGCCTTGTGCGGTTTCCTTGAATTGGTCTGTATCGCTGTCACCGCGCCACAAGTCCTTGCGGTGGCGAACCTGCTCTTCGGTGTGCTGGCTGTCGATGCCGGCAGCGATGGCCAGGTTGGCGCCGCTGTCGAGGGTCAGCTCATTGCCAGCATCCACCTTGGCCGCCACCAGGCGCATGTCGTCAGCGGATTGCAGCAGCACGCCGTCCTTGCCTTGCAAGCTGCTGCCCTGTTGCTGCTGATGGGTGGTGGTTGTTTCGCGGTTGTAGGTTTCGCGGGTGACGAACAGGAACTTCTTGTTCCAGCTGTCGCTGTCGCGTTCGATGTTTTCGCGGGTTGTGGCGTCCAGCGTGAGCTTCTTGCCGGCCTTGGCCTCGATTCGCCGAGCTTGCCCATCGACGGTTTCAAGGGTCAGGTCATCGGCAGCGGTCAGCCGCAGATCGCCCTGTTCGCTGTACAGTTCGACGGGGTTGTCGGCCTTGCCGCTGACCTGCAGGGCGCCGGCCGACTGGATGTCGACCCCGTCGATACCCAGCAGCTGCGATGCCCCCACACGCACACCGGCACCTTCTGCGGTGCTCACCACGCGAATGCGCCCGGCGCGCATGGCACCGAACAGGCTGGCATCGATGCTGGACGGAGTGCCCGGCAGGTGTTCGAGAAATTCGCCGCTGGTGCTGTCGATGCGGTTGCGACCGACGGTGATATCGATGGAGTTGCGCGCCATCAGCAGCCCTTTGCTGTCTACACGTGGGGCAATAAGTTCGAGGGCGCCGTTGGGGTTGCGCTGGCCGCCCTCGAGCACTTGCAGGGTACCGCTGGCGTTGATCGTGTCGAGGTACTTCAGTTGCTGGCCCTCGAACTCGGGGATGCCCACCACGAAACCGGCGCGTGTGGTGTTGATGAAACTGCCGCCGTTGAGGGTGATGCCATTGGGGTTGGCCAGGATGTAGTCGGCCGGGCGGCCGAAGATTTCCTGCGGCCCTTCGATCAGCGAGGCGTTGCGGCTGACCACCTCGTTGAGAATGGTCGAGGCCGCCTGGCCCTGGAATTGCGGGTTGGCCGCCAGGGCACCGGCCAATTCCGACTGCCCGGCCTGGGTGGCATTGTTCAGAACCACCCCGGAGCGATCCACGTTGTAGTCGAGGAACTGGTTATGCGACAGTCCGTTGGCGTTTGGCGCGACAATATTGATGACCGGGACGCCATGCCCATCGTTGATGACCGGTGTGCCGCCGGGGCCGTTGGTTGCTGTAAGGCCGCCCTGGGCCAGAGCGGTGCCGGGCCCGAGCAGGGCGAGGAAGATGGCCCAGCGCAAGGTGTCCGGGCGGGTAGACGGTGACTGCGAGAGTGTTTGCATGTTCTCGTTCTCTTTGTTGTGGGTGAATCAGATGTTCAGGGCCAGTTCCACCACCCAGAAGCCAGGCTCCAGCAGCGGGCGGGGCAGGTCGCTGGCATACAGCGCGCGTTGGTAGCCCAGGCGCAGGTGGCTGCCGGGCAGGCTCAGTTCGGCGCCGGCGGTGGTCCCGGCAAGGCGTTGTGAAGGCTTGCCTTCGGCGTTGCGGGTCCAGCCAAGGTCCAGGCCGATGTAGGGGCGTACTTGCAGGGGAGCGGTCCAGCCTTCCGGTAGCGGCTGACTGACGGTGTTGCGCCAGACGGCGCTGCTGGCACCGGAGTAGGTACGCAGGCGAAACCCGCGCACGGCCGAATCGTCGCTGACCAGCAACTGCTCGACAGCGGGTAACGGGTCACTGCTGTATTGCAGAGCCAGTTCGCTCTGCCAGCGCCATGGGTGGCTGGCCGGGCCCTGGCGCAGGTGCAGCAGGTTGGCGCGGTACTTGCGAAAATCCGGGCGCAGGCGTTCTGCTCCCAACGGCGAGCGGTCGGCACCAAAGGCGTCGATTCCCTGGGCGACACCGAGGTAGCCATTCCACAGGCCTGTTTCCAGCCACAGCAGGTTGATACCCGCTTCCACGGAGACCAGGGTGGGGCTCTGCTGGACGATCACCGCGCCGGCGCTGCGGTTGACCATTTGCTTGCGGTCCAGCCGGGCGCTGGCGCTGAGCATGCCTTGCTGGTTGCGCCACAGCACCCGCTCGACGCTCAGGCCCTGGTAGCTGCTGCTGCCGTCTGCTACCTGGCGGCTGTGGGGGAGCGGCGCCTCGTAACGCAGCTCGCTGGCGCTGAGCGCGAAGGCCCAGGCGCCGTAGGGGATGCTGTAGTACAGCGAGACGCCTTGGCTTTGCCCAGGCGCGTCGAGCACCGTGCCGTTCAGCGACAGGCGCAGGTCATCATTGAGGCCCAGCGGGCTGTCCAGACCGAAGCCGAGGTTCAGGCGATGACGCCCGGTCAGGTCGCTGCCGCGGTTGTCGAAGCGGCTGTCCAGGTGCCCGCGCGAGGCCACCTTGCGCGGCTGCACGACAACTCGGGTGCCGCCCTGCAGTTCGCCGGGCAGCAAGGCTGCGGACAGGTCATAAGCGCGCAGGCGGTTGAGCTGGTCGAGGCCTTGTTCCAGGTCTGGCAGGTACAGTGGCTGCCCGAGCAGGCCGGGAAAGGCGCCTGAGAGGGACAGGGGCAAATCGGGGCCCGCCAGTTCGATGGACTCGACGAACCCCTCGACGATGACCAAGTCCAGCGGTGCGCCGTCTTGTGGTGGTTGCTGCAGGTAAGGCCGGCTGGTCGGGTAACCGGCCTGCACATAGCGCTGGGTGATGGCTTTAAGCAGCCCGTTGATTTCCGCGATGTCCATGCACGGGGTGACGAACCGGCGAAGGGTTGGCGTCAGCGCCGAGTCGGAAAGCTTGCGGTTGCCGGCCACGCGTACGCCGCTGATGGCCCAGCAGCGCTGGTCGTGCGGGAGGGGGGCGGTAGTGTCGGTTTTTTTTGCCGGGGCGGGCTGACGCTGCCAGCGTTCCAGCCGCTGTTGCTGTTCCAGCTGTTGCAGACCGCGCTGCTGATCGCGCAGTTGCTGGCTGGCGGGGTCGTTGGCCAGCACCTGGGGCGCGGCCAGCAAACCGGACAGGCAGCAGGTGAGTGCCCAGCAGGTGGCGCGGTGAATGTGGAACGGCATTGAAGCACCCCGCAAATGATGTACGGATCTCGTACTCGTCTGCGTGGATGCTAAAAATTAAGGGGTTCGCCTGGATGCAGTACCCAGCCTAAGCGCTTGTAAGGCGCGTTCTTGCCTGATGGTGGGAAGCTTCCTACAGCATCAGTTGAAAGGCCCGCTATCAGGGCCGAATTTCGATCAACGTGCCATCCCGCACCAGGTCCCACACTTCCTGCATGTCGCGGTTGCGCATGGCAATACACCCATCCGTCCAGTCCAGGGTGTGGAAGTACCACTCCGGATACTCGTCGTTGATCGGCGTACCATGGATCATGATCATGCTGCCGGCACTCACCCCTTCACGGGAGGCACGGGCGGCATCGGTGATATTCGGGTAATTGATGTGCATGGCCAGGTTGAAGCGGTCGCTCTGCTTGCGCCAGTCCAGCCAGTACAGGCCCTCGGGGGTTTTCTTGTCGCCTTCGCGCTCCTTGGCGCCCTTGGGCTGCTTGCCCAGCGAGATGCGGTAGGTTTTCAGCGGCTCGCCACGGCTGATCAACTGCAGGCGACGCTCGGACTTGATCACCAGTACCTTGTCGATCAGCGGTTGCATGGCCTGCTGCGAAGGCGAAGGTGTTTGCGCTGCCGGCTGGGGCTTGCGGATGATGGTCTCGGTGAAGGCCGCCTGGGACACCGAGGTAACGCAAAGGCAGAAAAGGGCAAACAACCAGCGCATGTAACGGTATCCCTGAAGGCTTCTAGGTAATGGGCGAGACGTTCATCGGCGGCAGGTATTCATGGCCTATGGGGTAGTGCTGCCCGATGCGGTCGCGATAGTAGCATTCTAGTGTGCGAGTGACGGTGCGGAAAGCCAGCTCGCCCCACGGTATCTCATGTTCCTCGAACAGCCGCACTTCCAGGCTTTCGACTCCGACAGCGAAATCAAGGTCCGCCAGCTCGGCGCGGAAGAACACGTGCACCTGGTTGATGTGCGGCAGGTCGAACAGCTGGTACAGGCTCATGCTGCCGACCCGGGCGCAGGCCTCCTCGACGGTTTCGCGACGGGCGGCCTGGTCCAGGGTTTCGCCGTTCTCCATGAAACCGGCAGGCAGGGTCCAGAAACCGCTACGTGGCTCGATGGCGCGCCGGCACAGCAGCACCTGGCTGCCCCAGGTCGGCAACACGCCGGCGACGATGTTGGGGTTCTGGTAGTGGATGGTCTGGCAAAACTCGCAGACATACCGCAGGCGGCTGTCGCCCTCGGGGATCTGCTGAGTGACCGGCTGGCCGCACGCGCTGCAGAATTTCATGTGTCGTTCCTTTTGCTCTGGGCTATCTTGGCGCGCCGGCCGTGCTGCCGCAAGCGCACGGGGCTTGGGTGCTTCGCGCCTTTGGTGCATCATGCAAGGCAGGCCTTGGATACGAGCGTGCGCAATGCTGGACGAGCTACTTCGCCGAATGAGCAACCACCAACCCGCATCACTGGAAACCGACCGGCGGTTCCCCGAAGCGGCGGTCCTCTTGCCCATTACCCGCAGCGAAGCGCCCGAACTGGTCCTGACCCTGCGCGCCAAGGGCCTGTCCACCCACGGCGGAGAAGTGGCCTTTCCCGGTGGCCGCCGCGACCCGGAAGACCCGGACCTGGTGTTCACCGCGTTGCGTGAAGCGGAAGAAGAAATCGGCCTGCCGCCAGGCCTTGTGGAAGTGATCGGCCCACTCAGCCCGCTGATTTCGCTGCACGGCCTGAAAGTGACACCATTCGTCGGCCTCATCCCTGATTTTGTCGAATACCGTGCCAATGATGCCGAGATCGCGGCAGTATTCACCGTGCCACTGGAGTTCTTTCGCCAGGACCCGCGCGACCATACCCACCGTATCGATTATCAGGGGCGCAGCTGGTATGTGCCCAGCTATCGCTATGGCGAATACAAGATCTGGGGGTTGTCGGCGATCATGATCGTCGAACTGGTCAACCTGCTGTTCGATGCCGGCATCAGCCTGCACCAGCCCCCTGAGCGTTACATCGAAAACTGAGCGGGGCCAACCCCGTCGTCTGCGTTGCAGCCTGAGGAGCAAGCATGAAATACCGCCTGGGCGACCTGCGGGTCGAGAGCCACCCCACCAGTTGGGCCGCACCCAACGCCACGCTGATCGGCAAGGTGCGCCTGCAGGCCGATGCCAGCGTGTGGTTTGGCGCGGTGCTGCGCGGGGACAACGAGCTGATCGACATTGGCGAGGGCAGCAACGTGCAGGATGGCACGGTGATGCACACCGACATGGGCTCGCCGCTGACCTTGGGCAAAGGCGTGACCGTTGGCCACAACGCCATGCTGCATGGTTGCACGGTGGGCGACTACAGCCTGGTAGGCATCAATGCGGTGATCCTCAATGGCGCGCGCATCGGCAAGCATTGCATCATCGGCGCCAATGCGCTGATTGCAGAAGGCAAGGAGATCCCCGACGGTTCGCTGGTGATGGGCTCGCCGGGCAAGGTGGTGCGCGAGCTGACCGAACAGCAGAAGCGCATGCTCGAAGCCAGTGCCGCGCATTACGTGCACAATGCCCAGCGTTATGCACGGGAGTTGGTGGTAGACGATGAGTGATGTGGTGGAGCGGCCGGTGGCCTCGCCGTGCGTGAGTATCTGTGCGCTGGACGAGCAGGATATCTGCACCGGTTGCCAGCGAACCGTGGCGGAAATCAGCCGTTGGGGGCGAATGGACAACGACGAGCGCCGGGCGGTGCTGAAGCTGTGCCATGAAAGGGCAGTAGCTGCCGGCCTGATTATTGGATGCTAGACACCTTGTCGGCTTCATCGCCGCTCCTACAGGGAGTACCGTTGCCTGCCGATGAAGCCAGCGGTAATCTGTGCGGCTTGCCCACAGACTACCCGCCATGTTCTATCTGATTGCCTACATCAGCAGCGTAGTGCTGATCAACTACGCCTTCTCCAGCGCGCCACACCTGGACATCATCTGGTCTGCCTGGGGCGGCCTGGTGTTCATCCTGCGCGACATGGTGCAGACCCGCTTCGGCCATGGCGCCCTGGTCGCCATGCTGGCGGCGCTGGTGCTGTCCTATGTCACTTCGGAGCCGGCCATCGCCCTGGCCAGCGCCACCGCGTTCTTCATTTCCGAACTGATCGACTGGCTGGTGTTCAGCATCACCCGCCGGCCGTTGCGCGACCGCCTGTGGCTGAGTTCGGCGCTGAGCATCCCGGTGGACACCTTCATCTTCTTTGGCATGATCGGCGCCCTGACCCCAGCCGTGATCGGCACCGCCATGGCATCGAAATTCGCCGGTGTCACCGCCGTATGGCTGGCCATGGCATTTCGCGCCCGGCGGGCCGCCGTGGCGGGTTGATGGTGTAGAATAGCGGTCCTTTTTCAGCGGGCGGCGCCAAGCCTGGTGCGGCCCCGGACGCCTTCGAGGACCTGAAATGACCCGTATCGGAACCCCATTGTCGCCCACTGCGACCCGTGTACTGCTCTGCGGCTGTGGCGAGCTGGGCAAGGAAGTGGTGATCGAGCTGCAGCGCCTGGGCGTCGAAGTGATCGCCGTCGACCGCTACGCCAATGCCCCGGCAATGCAGGTGGCGCACCGCAGCCACGTGGTCAACATGCTCGATGGCGTGGCCCTGCGCGCGGTAATCGAGGCCGAGAAGCCGCACTACATCGTCCCTGAAATCGAAGCCATCGCCACCGCCACCTTGGTCGAGCTGGAAAACGAAGGTTTCAACGTGGTGCCGACCGCTCGCGCCACCCAGCTCACCATGAACCGCGAAGGCATCCGCCGCCTGGCCGCCGAAGAGCTGGACCTGCCTACCTCGCCGTACCACTTCGCCGACACCTATGAAGACTACGCCAAGGCCGTGGCCGATGTCGGCTACCCGTGCGTGGTCAAGCCGGTGATGAGCTCGTCGGGCAAGGGCCAGAGCCTGCTGCGCAGCGATGCCGACCTGCAGAAGTCGTGGGACTACGCCCAGGAAGGTGGCCGCGCCGGCAAAGGCCGGGTCATCGTCGAGGGCTTCATCGACTTCGAATACGAAATTACCCTGCTGACCGTGCGCCACGTCGGCGGCACCACCTTCCTCGAGCCTGTCGGCCACCGCCAGGAGAAGGGCGACTATCAGGAATCGTGGCAGCCGCAGGCCATGAGCCCCAAGGCCCTGGCCGAGTCGCAGCGGGTGGCCAAGGCGGTCACCGATGCCCTGGGCGGTCGTGGCCTGTTTGGCGTGGAACTGTTCGTGAAGGGCGACCAGGTGTGGTTCAGCGAAGTCTCGCCACGCCCGCATGACACTGGCCTGGTGACCCTGATTTCCCAGGACCTGTCGCAGTTTGCCCTGCATGCCCGCGCCATTCTTGGCCTGCCGATTCCGGTAGTGCGCCAGTTCGGCCCTTCGGCTTCGGCGGTGATCCTGCCCGAGGGGCAGTCGCAGCAGACCAGCTTTGCCAACCTGGGTGCGGCGCTGAGTGAGCCGGACACCGCCATTCGCCTGTTCGGCAAGCCGGAAATCAACGGTACCCGCCGCATGGGCGTGTGCCTGGCGCGTGATGAGTCGGTCGAAGCGGCGCGTGCCAAGGCGACCCGTGCTTCGCAGGCGGTCAAGGTCGAGTTCTGATCCGGGATCGTAAGGGGCCGCGTTGCGGCCCTTTCGCCGGCAAGCCAGCTCCCACAGGAACTGCACAAGGCTTGAGGGCTGTGGAGGCCTTGTGGGAGCAACTGTCTTGCTCAATTTCTAAAAGCTGGCGTGATCCCTGTGGGAGCGGGCTTGCCCGCGAACACGGGCGAAGCCCGTGC
>NZ_JADLJS010000050.1 GCF_015680405.1 Pseudomonas pudica | reverse complement strand
CCCCAACCTATCTCCCCTGGCCGGGGGCCCTGCGCGCCCGCTGGGGGCGGGGGGTCCCCGGCGATGGGCCGCAACGCGGCCCCCGTCTTTATGCTTTCTTCGCTGGCCGCTCATCAAACGCCTGCCAGCCACCACCCAGGGCCTTGTACAGCCCCACCAGCGCCTGCGACACCGCCGCCGAACTGTCGATCCACTGTTCCTCGCTGGCCAGCAGGGCACCCTGCACCGTCAGCACATTGAGAAAGTCCACCGCCCCTTCCACATACTGGCGCTGGGCAGTTTCCAGGGCGATGCGGTTCTGCCGCACCGCCTCGGCCAGGTGGTCGCGGCGCAGTTGGCTGGCGTTGTACAGGCGTAGCACATCGTCGATTTCATGCCAGGCACCCAGCACCACCTTGCGGTAGTTCAGCGCCGCTTCCTGCTGCTGCGCCTCGCGCAGTTCCAGGGTGCCCTTGAGCCGGCCACCCTCGAAGATCGGCAGCGACAGCTGCGGCCCAAAGGCGAAACGGCGCGAATCCCAGGCGCCGAAATCGGACAGCTGCATGGCCTGGAACCCGACATTGCCCGACAGCCGGATGCTGGGGTAGAAATCAGCCTTGGCCACGCCAATGCTGGCAGTGGCGGCATGCAGGCGGGCCTCGGCCTGGCGAATGTCCGGGCGGCGCTCGGCCAGTTCGGACGGCAAGCCAATGGCGAACTTCTGCTGCGGCGCAGGCAGTTCGCCGCCCTGCAGCAACTCGGCCTGCAGGCTGCGCGGCGGTTCGGCGGCAAGCAGGCTGAGGGCGTTGATCAGGTCATCGCGCCGCGCTTCCAGGGTTGGAAGGCGAGACTCGATCGAGGCGACCTGGGCATTGGCCTGGGCCACGTCCAGACGCGTGGCGACACCTTCGGCCTGGCGGTTTTCGGACAACTTCAGGCTGTGCTGGGCGACCTTGAGGTTGTCGCGGGTCACATCGATGGTGTGCTGCACGGCGCGCAGCTGGATGTAGTTGCCGGCGGTTTCCGAAAGCAATGCCAGCAACACGCCGCGGCGGTCGTTCTCGGCTACCTCGACCGTGGCATCGGCAGCCTCGACCTGGCGCCGTACACGGCCCCACAGGTCCAGCTCCCAACCGGCCACCAGGTCGCCCTGCCAGAGGTTGAAGGCTTCCTTGCCCGCCTTGCCGGACGGGTCACTCAGGCCTTCGGCACTGTTGCGCGCGCGGCTGTAGCCGGCGTTCACGTCCACCGACGGTACTTGGTCGGCTGCCACGGTGCTGCGCAGGGCGCGGCTTTGCAGCAGGCGGGCGCTGGCCATCTGCAGGTCGAGGTTGCGCTCGGCAACACGCTGGATCAAGGCACTCAGGCGGCCATCGTGGAAGCTCTCCCACCAGCGCAGTTCCAGCGGTTCGGCCTGCGGCTGGCTGGCCGCCACCTCGCCTTGCAGCGGCGCCCACTGTTGCGGTGCCTGGCTGTCAGGGCGCTGGAAGTCCGGGCCCAGGGTGCAGCCAGCCATCAATGCGGCCAGCAGCAAAGGGCTCAAGCGTGATGCCGGTTTCATCGTGCGCTTACCTCTTTGCCGTCCAGCTTGTCGCCACGGGTGTCGATGGTCGCCTCCACCGACATGCCTACGCGCAGGCGGGCAAGCAGCGGCTGGCCGTCATCGAAAACGATCTTCACCGGAATGCGCTGTACCACCTTGGTGAAGTTGCCGGTAGCGTTGTCGGGCTTGACCGCAGCGAATGTCACGCCGGTGGCCGGAGCGATGCTGTCCACATGGCCCTGCAGTTTCTCGCCGGCAAAGGTATCGACGCTGATGCTCACGGCCTGGCCAGGCTGTACGTGGGTCAGCTGGGTTTCCTGGAAGTTGCCTACCACATAGGCCTGTTGCAATGGCACCACCGACAGCAAGCGGGCGCCCGGGTTGACGTAGGCACCCACACGCAAGGCGCGCTCGCCGACCATGCCGTCCACCGGCGCGGTGATGCGGGTGTAGGACAAATCGAGCTGGGCCTTTTCCAGCCCCGCCTCGGCGCGTTTCAGCTGGCCGTCGGCACTGGCAACCTGGGCGGCAAGGATATCCACCTGCTTGCGCGCCGCTACCAGTGCCGCCTGGGCATTGGCCAGACGTGCGCGGGCCTGGTCGACCCCGCTGCGCGCCTGCTGGGCGTTCTGCACTGTGCCGGCACCCTGCTCGGCCAGACGGCTGTAGCGGTTGACCTCATGATCGGCGAACGCAGCTTCGGCCTGGGCCGCTTTGACTGCAGCCTCAGCCTGCGCGATCAGCGAAGCCTGGCGCTCGAGGGTGGCACGGGCATCGGCGCTTTGTGCCTGGGCCACCAGCAACTGCGCCTTCGCGGCATCCAGCGCGGCCTGGTAGTCACGGTCATCGATGGTCGCCAGCAACTGGCCGGCCTTGACCTGCTGGTTGTCCTCCACCAGCACCTCCTTGATGAAGCCAGCGATCTTGGGCGCGACCACTGTGTAGTCGGCGATCACATAGGCGTCATTGGTGCTCTGGCGATGGTCGCTGCCGAACATCCAGGGGCCGACGATGCCGGCCAGGACGGCCACGGCAAGCACCGAGCCGATGAACAGGGTTTTGCGGTTGTTGGTCATTTCAGTGGTTCTCGAATTCATCCAGGGTTCAAGCCACCGCGCGCGGCGGATAGACCCGGGTAGGCACGAAAGGAATCAGGCAGATCAGGGCCACGGCAATGCAGGCCATGACCAGGTAGAGGTCGGCCGAGGTCAGCACCAACGCCTGATCGTGGATGCGCCTGGCCAGGCCGGCTGCGTTATCGTCGACCAGCGGGGCGTTGCCCAGGCTGTCCACCAGGTGGTTGGAATGGAAGTGCCGGCGCAGGGTGCCAAGAGCGTCCAGCAGGCCACCGGCGATCACCGCGGCCAGGCCCTTGACGGTGTTGAACCAGCTGGAGGCGAACGGGCCTTCCTGCGGGGTCATGCCGTTGGTGGACAGCATCAGCAGCGGCAGCACTGCCATTGGCTGGCCGAACACCTGCAGCAGGTAGAACGGGTAGAAGTCGCCTCGGATCCACTCGCTGGTCAGCAGGCTGCTGCCGACACAGGACACCGCCAGCATCGCCAGGCCGATGCCCAGTACCCAACGGCAGTCCACCGCGCGGATGTTGCACAGCGCCGCCGTCAGCGGCAGGGCGATCAGCTGCGGCATGGCCACCAGCATCATCAGCGGGCTGGTCTGCGCAGGCCGGTAGCCCTGGATCTGCGCCAGGTAGGCTGACGGAATGCTGCCAACACCCGAGAGCACGATCAGCACACCGGCCAGGGTCACCAGGGCGAAACTCAGGTTGCGCCGCGACAGCATGCGTAACTGGAAGAACGGCAGCGGCTCGGACCATTCGTTGAACATGAACAGCACCAGCAACAGCAGGCCACCGCCGAGCAGCCAGCAGATCAGCGGCGAATCGAACCAGCCCCAGCGGTCACCCAGCGACAGGCCCAGCACGATGCAACTGATGGCCGGCAGGCCGAGCAGCACGCCGCGCCAGTCGAACTGCTTGAAGCGATCCAGGCGCAGCGGGTCCTGCGGCAGGCCCCAACCGACGCAGAACATGGCCAGCGCCGAAGGCAGGATGATCTGCCAGAACGCCCACTGCCAACCGACGTATTCAGTCCACAGCCCTGCCAGCGGCGTGCCGAGGTTGGGGCCGAAGGTGGCGGTGAGGGCATAGCAGGCCAGGCCATAAACCTTGATGCCCGGTGGCAGGAAGCGCAGGGCAACGCTCATCAACATGGGCGGCAAGGCGCCAGAGGCGAAGCCTTGAAGTACACGCAGCAACATCAGGCTGTGCAGGTTTGGGGCGAACGGTTGCAGCAGGCCGAGCACGGCAAACAGGCAGATGGCGCTCATGGTGAAGCGCCGCAGCGAGAACGTGGTGGCCAGCCATGGCGCGAAGGCCATGGCCGAGACCGAAGCGGCGCTGTAGACCGCCAGCAGCCAGGCGCCTTCGTCGGCACCGATGCCCATGGCACCACGGATATCGGCCAGGGAGATCTTGGTTACCGACTCGTTGAGGCCCGCGCACAGCACGGCCAGCAGCACACCGAACAGCCCGACCACTACCTGCAGGCCGAACGCAGTCTGCGCAGGCGCTGCCGGCGCGGGGGCGGCGGCAATCGCGGCAGACTGGGCGGACAGGGAACTCATGGGGCAGACATCTCCAGCAACAAATTTGCGACTGGAGCAAGTCTAAGAAGGTCGAATGCTGACGAAAACTGACTTATCGGTAGGTTTATGTTGCGTCAGGCGCAATCCACCTCAAAATCGAGTCGCCTGCTTCGCGGGCGCGCCCGCTCCCACAGGTACAGTGCACCTCTCAAGACCTGTGATATCCCTGTGGGAGCGGGTTCACCCGCGAAAAGGCCGGCCCAGGCAGAACATCACTCAAGGGTCGACACTGCAGCAAGCCTTCAGGGTCTGCCGCAACCAGCGATGCGCCGGGTCATTGTGAAACCGTGGGTGCCATGCCTGCAGCACGTTCACCCGCTCCAGCGGCACCGGGATCTGGAACGAGCGCAGCGGCAGCCCAAGCTTGTGCACGCTGTTGAGGATGTTCGCCGGCATCGGCAGGATCAGGTCGGAATCCGGCAGCGAGAACAGCGCCGAGTGAAAGCTCGGGGTGATCAGCGCCACCCGCCGCTGCACCTTGAAGTTGGCCAGCTCCACATCGATCGGCCCGTTGGCCCGACCACGGCGGGACACGCTGATCTGTGGATAACTGGCAAAACTGGTCGGCGTGATCGGCTGCTCGAAGATTGGGTGGTCACGCCGCGCCAGGCCCACGTAGTAGGTCTGGAACAGGCTCTGCACCTTGATCTCCGGGCCCAGGTCCACGGTCGAGCTGATGATCAGGTCGGTACGCCCGTCGCGCAGCACGCTGTCGTCATCGCCGCCGGGGCTTTCCGGCACGAAGCGCAGCACCGTGCGCGGTGCCTGCTCATGCATGCGCCGCAGCAACTGGGCGCCGTAAAGGGCGATGAACAGGTCATTGGTGCGAATGTTGAAGGCCCGGTCAAGCTTGGGCAGGTCGACCTCGTCTGCACTGCGGAACACCTCGCCAGCCTGCTCCACCAGTGCCGCCACCTGCTCGCGCAGGGCCAGCGCCCGCGGCGTCGGCACCAGGCCGCGACCGGCGCGCACCAGGATCGGGTCACCCAATGCATCGCGAATACGCCCCAGGGTCCGGCTCATCGCCGCCGGGCTCAGGTTCATGCGCTGCGCCGCGCCGACCACGCTGCCCTCGTCGAGCAGGGCATCGAGGGCGACGAGCAGGTTCATGTCCGGGAGTTGCATGGCCGTTTTCCGTTACAGCTGTGAGGAATGGCGATGGTAGCAGGTTGGTGGAATGCACCAGACGCAATGCGCTCGTGCGTGGTGGGGCATTTATTTTGGACGGTGATTGGGTCATAAGATTTGCAGTGCCTGTACTGGCCCTATCGCCGGCAAGCCAGCTCCCACAGGTTCAACACAGGCCTTGGGCAATGCGGGGTACCTGTGGGAGCTGGCTTGCCGGCGATAGGGCCGGTACAGGCAAATGCTTAGCCAGCCTGAAACAAGGATTCCACATGCCCAGCCCTGTCCTGATCGCCATCGACGCCTCCCCTGCATCCACTGCCCTGCTCACCCTCGCCCGCCACTACTGCCGCCCCGGCGAACACGAACTGCATGTGCTGCTGGCCATCGACTCTACCTTCGCCGTCCACGATCAACCCGCGCCCTACACCGCGGAAGAACTGGAAGAATACCCCGCCGCCTGCGAAGAGCAGCACCAGGCCGACCAGGCGGTGGCCGAGGCGGTGCGCGAGTTGCAGCAAGCCGGCTTCGCCAGCCGGGGCTGCATGGTGGCCGGGCAGCCGGTCGAGGCAATCGTGGCCAAGGCGCAGGAACTGAATTGTGAACTGATCATCATGGGCCACCGCCACCTGTCACGGCTGGGGCGGATGCTGGACCCGTCGATCAGCGCGAAGGTGATTGATCGGGTGAAGGTGCCGGTGTTGGTGGGGGCGGCGAGTGCATGACTTGAGAGGTATATCGCCTGAGATCGAACGCCGCCCGCGCAGCGCTTGATCCCAGGCGACATATTTATCAAGGCGAACTCGGCTTCACCACCACCGTACAAGTCGTCCCCGCTGCCAGCAAAAACCCGTCCGGCACTTCATCGATATGAATGCGCACCGGCACCCGCTGCGCCAGCCGCACCCAGTTGAAAGTCGGGTTCACATCGGCAATCAACTCGCGGCTCTGTGGGTTGTCGCGGTCATAGATGCCACGGGCGATGCTCTCCACGTGGCCCTTGATGCGCTCGCCGCTCATCATCTGCAGCTCGGCCTGGTCACCCACCTTCACATGCGGCAGCTTGGTCTCCTCGAAGAACCCGTACACCCAGAACGAGTTCTCGTCGACCACCGCCATCACCGCTTCACCGGTACGCGCATAGTCACCCTTGTGGATATTCAGGTTGGTCACGTAGCCGTCCACCGTGGCCACGATATGCGTGCGCTTGAGGTTCAGTTCGGCGGCGGCCAGTTCGGCAAGGGCCTGCTGGTAGTCCGCCTGAGCGGAGTTGGCGATGTTGCTGGCGTCGTCGCGGTTTTCCTTGGAGATCACCAGGTTGTCCATGTCGGCACGGCGCTTGGCGTTGACCTTGCGCATCTCCCAGGTGGCCTTGCGCGAAGCGACCAGCGCCTTGGCCTGGTCGACCGCCAGTTGGTAGTGCTCGGGGTCGATCTGGATCAGCAGGTCGCCCTTCTTCACCCGCTGGTTGTCCTTGACCGGCACGTCCACCACATAGCCAGGCACATCGGCAGCGACGTTGATGATGTCGGCACGCACACGGCCGTCGCGGGTCCAGGGCGTGGTCATGTAGTGCAGCCACAACTGGCGACCGATCACCACGGCAGCGGCAAGCACCAACAGGGTGGCGATCAGGCTGAAGAACTTTTTCATCGAAGGATTCTCACCAGTAGAGCGACAGCGCCAAAGCGCCGAACAGGCAGACGAACAGGCTCAGGCGCAGCAGCGCCGGGTGCCAGAAGAAGCGGTAGCCATCATGGCTGGCAATGAACCGGTCCAGGCCCCAGGCCAGGCCCAGGGCGAACAGGAACATCAAGGTCATGGTGGGCATGTACACGCCATGGAAAGCGATTTCACGGGGCATGGTTTCACGGAGCATCGTGCAGTCCTTTCGCCGGTGCCAACGGCGACTGTGGGTCGAGCAGGGAAGAACGGATGAAGTGCAGGTAGCTTTGCGCGCGGCGCAGCACCGAAGTGTCGAAGTGGCGGGCGAAGGGCTCGTCGGTTGCCTGCACGCGGGAGATGGCGTGGTCCACCGCCACCAGCGCGCGTTCGTGGTTGCTGGCGCTGGGCTGCAGGAACAACCGGGCCAGGGCACGGCCCATCACGCGGATCGCCTGGCGCCAGGGCTGCGACTCGGCGTAGGCCGGGTGCACCGGCGCACGGGCCTGTTCCTTGCGTAGCTCGATGATGGCGTGGCCGATTTCCAGCACGGTGAACATCCAGCCCATCAACTGGCTCTGTACCTGCGGCTTGCCGGCTGCCAGGCCATAGGCCTGGTGCAGCAGGTCTCGGGTGCGGCTTTCAAAGGCGGTACCGATGCCGCGCAGGCGGCCGCTGATGGCGAACAGCACCTGCTCGCGCAGCTCCTGCTCCAGGCGGCTCCACAGCCAGCGGCTGTTGGGCGGCAGGATGATCGCCCCGGCAGCGGCACAGACGAACATGCCGATGACCATGCCGACGTAGTCGTTGATGAAGGTGTATGGGTCATACACGGTGAGGTTGTTCGGCACCGAACCGATGGCGAAGAACACCAGCAGGCCTATGCCATAGCCGGCATAGGCCGGCCGTGACGAAAGGAACGCCCCCAACACGAACACCGGCGCCAGGACCATGCACAGCAGCGGGAAACCGTCGATCCAGGGGAACACGAAAAAGGTTTCGAAGAAGCCGACGAAGGCACCGATCGCCGTGCCGCAGGCCATCTGGAACGACATGCGCTTGGGGTTCGGCGAGGCCGCCGACAGGCCCACGGTGACGGTGGCGATCAGGGTCATCATGGCGCCGCTGGGCCAGTCGCTGAACAACCAATAGCTGCCCAGCAGCAACAGCACCGCCGAGGCGCGCACACCGGCGGCCAACGATACCAACCAGCTGGTCTGCGCCACATAGGGCTCACTCCACTGCTCGCGCTCGTGCCGGTGCGCGGCCAGCGAGGCGTGGGTTTCGGCGTAGCTGTACATCTCGTCGACGAAGCGGTAGAGCAGCTCGAAGGCAGTGTGGAAGTCGAGCAGGTCGGACTCGCTCGGCTCGGTTGCCAGGTACTCGGCGCGCAGGCCGCGCACCTGTGCCTGCAGGCCTTCCTTGTAAGCGGCCAGCTCCAGGGTCAGGCGCAGCGCATCGGCGTCGGTCAGCGCCCGGCCCACGTAGGGCTGCAACAGCTCCACGAGGGTGTTCAGGCCCGGCTCGATGGCGCCGACGATCTGCAGCGGGCCGCGGGCGCGCAGGCGCTCCAGCAAACGATGCAGGGCATTGAAGCGTGTGGTAATGGCCATGAACTCGCTGTTCATGCGCACCAGGCGACCAGAGCGCCGGCGCATGTGCGGGTCTTCGAAGGCGGTTACGTTGCGCAGGCTCTCCAGGCCCACTGCTTCAGCGACGAAGCGCACGTTGCTGCTCTCGAAGCGGTCCCGCTGGCTTTCGCCGCGCAGGGCCTCGACCACCACTCCGGCGAACACGCCAAAGCGCTGATACAGGGCGTTGCGCATGGCGGCACTGGCCGACTGCGGCAGAATCGCCGCGCTGACGAAGGTCGACACCAGAATGCCCAGGGCGATTTCCAGCACCCGCCATACCGCCGCCATGAACGCCTGATCAGGGTGTTCCAGCACCGGCAGGCCGATCATCGCCGCGGTGTAGCCGGCCAGCACGAAGCCATAGGCGCGGAAGGTGCGGTAGCGCATGGCACCGGCCGAACAAAGGCCTACCCACAGGGCCAGGCTGGGCAGGAACAGCTCGGTGTTCTGCGGGAATATGGCGATCAGCGCCACCATCATCGCCGAGCCGGCCAGGGTGCCGAGCACCCGGTAGAAGCTCTTGGCGAACACATGCCCGCTTTGCGGCTGCATGACGATGAACACGGTGATCATCGCCGTGCGCGGTTGGGGCAGCTCCAGGCGCATGGCCAGCCACAGGGTGATGAACGCGGCGGCCAGCACCTTGAAGATGTACACCCAGGTCACCCCGTCGGTGCGTGCCCAGGCAAAGAAGCCCCGGCGCCATTCCAGGCTCTGCAGCCAGCGCACGGGCAAACTTGAGGTGCTCATTCGGCGTTATCCGGCTTCTTGTCGAAAATGGCCAGGGTGGCCGGGGTTTTCGGTGCGGCCTGGCGCTCCTCTTTCGGCACGTCCTGGCCAGCCTGCAAGCCGCCGCCCAAGGCAGTGACCAACTCGGCATGGGCAATCAGGCGGGCGGCCTGCACCTGCTGTTGCACCTGCTGCTGGCGGAACAGCAAGGTCTGGGCGTTGAGCACGTTGAGGTAGTCGGTAAGGCCACGCTGGAAGGCGACCATGGCGATGTCGTAGGTTTTCTGCGCAGCCGCGACCGACTCAGCGGCGAAGTGCGACTGCTCTTTCATCGACTCACGGCGAATCAGCTGGTCGGAGATGTTCTTCAGCGCACCGACCACGGTCTGGTTGTAGCGCGCCACTGCCATGTCATAGCCCGCAGAGGCCACGCCCAGCTGCGAGCGCAGGCGGCCGCCGTCGAAGATCGGCAGGCTGATGGCCGGGCCGACGTTGTAGTTGAACTTGCGCCCGGTGAGGAATTCCAGCGGGCCACCACCGGTTGCCATGAAGCCGAGGCTGCCGACCAGGTCTACGTTGGGGAAGAAGCCGGCATGGGCAACATCGATACCCCGCGCCTGGGCGGCCACCTGCCAACGGCTGGCGACCACGTCGGGGCGCTGGCCGACCAGTTCGGCCGGCAGATTCGACGGCAGCTTCAGCGGCGCGGCCAGGGCCAGGCTCGGGCGCTGCAACTGTGCGCCTTCCCCCGGGCCCTTGCCTGCCAGGGCGGCCAGCTGGTTACGGGCCAGGGCAATTTCTTCGTCCAGGCTGTCGAGCTGGCGATGGGTTTCCGGCAACGGCGCTTCGGCCTGGCTGACTTCGAAATGAGTACCGATGCCTGCATCCAGCCGGCGCTTGGCCAAGGCCAGAATCTGCTCCTGCTGGTCCAGCTCGGCCTTGACGATATCGCGCTGGGCGAAGTGCAGGCTCAGCTGGATGTAGGCGCGCACCACGTTGTTCTGCAGCTCCAGCTGCGCCTGGCGGGCTTCGGCCACACTCATGTGCGCCTGATCCACGGCCTGCTCGCTGGCATTGCGTTCGCGGCCCCACAGGTCGAGTGCATAGCTGAAGCCAATGGCGGCGTTGTTGTCCCAGGTATTGGCGCCGGACAGCGCGCCCGGGCCGTAGAACTGGTCTTCAGGCCAGTTGTGACGCTTGAGCGTGGCCTGGCCATTGGCCTGGAGTTTTTCCGCCGACTCGACCACGCCGGCCATGGCCTTGGCTTCGCGTACCCGCGCCGCAGCCATGGCCAGGCTTGGGCTGCCGGCCACGGCCAGGGCAACCCAGCGGTCCAGCTGTGGGTCGCCATAGGCGTGCCACCACTGCTGGTCGGGCCAGTGGGCGTCGGTCGCGGCTTCGCGTATGGCCGCGTCGGTGTTCAGGTTGTTGGCTTGCAGCGTCTTGCTTTGCGGGGCAATGCCCCAGGTTCCGATACAGCCGCTCAAGGTGAGGGCAAGGGCACAGGCACTGAACGCACTGAGCGTTCTGATGATGCGACGCGGCACAGCTGCGATTTCCCGAGGAAGAGTTGGAGGGGCCGGGCAATTCTAGGGGGCGGCAGCACTGGCGATAAGCGTGGATTCCTGCGAATCTTTGTTACCAAAACAGCGATAATCCGCCTTTGGTCGAAGGCAACTTTTCATCTCTTTTACGTTACTTCGTGACACAATTTTGTCCTCTACATCGAGAGTGACCCATGGACACCCTGCAAAACATGCGTGCTTTCAGTTGCGTAGCCCAACTTGGCAGTTTTACCGCTGCCGCCGGGCAACTGGATACGACCACCGCGAACGTGTCGCGGGCGGTCTCCAACCTGGAAGCCCATCTGCAAACAAGGCTGCTCAACCGTACTACCCGCCGCATTGCGCTGACCGAAGCCGGCAAGCGCTACCTGATGCGTTGCGAACAGATTCTTACCTATGTCGAAGAAGCCGAGGCCGAGGCAAGCGACGCACATGCCCGCCCGGCCGGGCAATTGAAGGTGCACTCGATGACCGGGGTCGGTCAGCACTTCGTGGTCGACGCCATCGCCCGCTACCGCGAATCGCACCCGGACGTGACCTTCGACCTGACCATGGCCAACCGCGTGCCCGACCTGCTCGACGAGGGCTATGACGTTTCCATCGTGCTGGCCACCGAACTGCCCGACTCCGGGTTCGTGTCCCAGCGCCTGGGCATCACCTACAGCATCGTCTGCGCCTCGCCCGCCTACATTGCCCGCCACGGCGTTGCGCACAAGCCTTCCGACCTGCTCAAGCATGCCTGCCTGCGCATGGTCAGCCCGGTGATCCCGTTGGAAAAGTGGCTGTTCGATGGGCCGGAAGGCCAGGAGATGGTCAACATCACCAGCTCGCCGTTCATGGTCAATACTGCCGATGCCATGAAAACTGCGATTCGCAGCGGCATGGGCGTGGGCGTGCTGCCGATCTATTCGGCCATCGACGGCCTGCGCGATGGCAGCCTGGTACGGGTGCTGCCCGAGTACCGGCTGCAGGAACTGAACCTGTACGCCATCTACCCGTCGCGGCAGTACCTGGATGCCAAGATCAAGACTTGGGTCGAGTACCTGCGCAACTCGCTGCCGGAGATTCTGGCAGCCCATGAGGCAGACCTGAAAACCCATCAGGTGATGATCGCCAATTAAAAAGCTGCTGCATTGCGGGGGCGGACAATGGTAGGTTGCTAACCATTGCCGGCCTCTTCGCGGGTAAACCCGCTCCCACAGGTACACCACTGCCTTCCAGGCCTGTGCAATACCTGTGGGAGCGGGTTCACCCGCGAAGAAACCACCACCGCCCCACCGCCTTGCAGAGAAGTTGCCCGATGAAAAAGACCGTCCTGGCCTTCAGCCGTATCACCCCGGCCATGGCCGAACGCCTGCAGCAAGACTTCAACGTGATCGTGCCGAACCCCAAGCTCGGCGATATCAACGCCCAGTTCAACGAAGCCCTGCCCGAAGCCCATGGCCTGATCGGCGTTGGCCGCAAGCTCGGCCGGGCGCAACTCGAAGGAGCGGCCAGGCTGGAAGTGGTATCCAGCGTGTCGGTCGGCTACGACAACTACGACCTGGACTACTTCAACGAACGCGGCATCGCCCTGACCAACACTCCCGACGTGCTGACCGAAAGCACCGCCGACCTGGGCTTTTCGCTGATCATGGGCTGCGCCCGCCGCACCGCCGAACTGGACGCCTGGACCAAGGCCGGCAACTGGCAAGCTACCGTAGGCCCGGCCCACTTCGGCAGTGATGTGCACGGCAAGACCCTGGGCATCGTCGGCATGGGCAACATCGGTGCCGCCATTGCCCGCCGTGGCCGGTTCGGTTTCAACATGCCGGTCATCTACTCCGGCAACAGCCGCAAGACCGCACTGGAGCAAGAGCTGGGGGCACAGTTCCGCAGCCTGGAGCAACTGCTGAGCGAAGCCGACTTTGTCTGCATCGTGGTGCCGTTGTCCGATGCCACCCGCAAACTGATAGGTGCGCGTGAGTTGCAACTGATGAAGCCGAGCGCGTTCCTGATCAACATCGCCCGCGGGCCGGTGGTGGACGAGGCTGCGCTGATCGAGGCGCTGCAGAACGGCACCATTCGCGGTGCGGGCCTGGATGTGTACGAGAAAGAGCCGCTGAGCGATTCGCCGCTGTTCAAGCTGCCCAATGCCCTGACCTTGCCGCATGTTGGTTCGGCCACTGCCGAAACCCGCGAGGCCATGGCCAACCGGGCAATCGACAACCTGCGTGCGGCGCTGCTGGGTGAGCGGCCGCGGGATCTGGTGAACCCGCAGGTGTGGAAGGGCTGATCGCCCTCTGCTGCCTGCCCTGGCCCTTTCGCGGGCTCGCCCGCTCCCACAGGTACACCACCGCCCTAAAGGCCTGTGCAGTACTTGTGGGAGCGGGCGAGCCCGCGAAAGGGCCGGCACAGGCAACCCATCACCTATTTGGCCACCACTACACCCTCAGCCACCCTGGCCTTGGGCTTGCGAAACACCAGCACATTCCCCGCCATCACCGCCACCAACCCCAACAAGGCCGGTGCCGTCCACTGATACCCCTCGGCCACTGCCGACACATTCAACGCCACCAACGGGAACAGCACCGTGCAGTAAGCTGCCCGCTCCGGCCCCATGCGCCCGACCAGGGTCAGGTAGGCGGTAAAGGCGATCACCGATCCCGGCACCACCAGGTACAGCAACGAGCCGATGTACCGCACGTTCCACTCGATGCTGAATGGCACGCCGCTGACCACGCAGAACACCGCCAGCATCACCGCCCCGTAGACCATGCCCCAGGCATTGGTGGTCATGGGTTTGAGCCCGGCCTTCTGCTGCATGCTCGACAGCATGTTGCCGGCCGAGAAGCACAGCGTACCGAGCAGCGCCAGGCCAAGGCCGTACAGGGTTTCGCGGCTGGCCGCGTGGTGGGACAGCTCGGGCCAGAACAGCAGGCCCAGACCAAGTAGCCCCAAAGCGCCGCCGCCGAGCACATTGCCGGCGATTTTCTGGCCGAAGAAGATCCGCGCATTGAGTGCATTCCACAGGGTGGCTGTGGAGAACACCACGGCGATCAGGCCGCTGGCAATCCACTGGCTGGCGCTGAGGAAGCAGATGAAGTTGACGCAGAACAGGCACAGGCCCTGGGCCAGACAGATCTGGTGACCACGCCGGTTCATCGGCTGCAGCCGACGGGTGAGCAACAGGAAGGCGAACAGGATCAGCCCAGCCAAGGCGAAGCGGTAGACGATCGAGACCGGAATGGCGACAACACCCAGCTGGAGTTTCAGGGCGATCCAGGTGGTGCCCCAGATCAGGACGGTTAACAGGTAGAGTGACAGGTTCATGGCGGCGGTTCCTTGGGCCTTTCAGGATCGGTGCCCGGCGCTTCGCGGCTAAAGCCGCGAATCGAGGGCGCAGCCCTCGCCGAGGCATTTCAGTGTTCTCCTGTCGAACACCCACGCGCTTGCACAAACTTGCGCATTTGTCCCTCGGGTAGCTGTAAGCCTGCCCAAGGCGCAGTAGGATGGCTGGCAAGAGGAACCACCCATGACGCCACTCACCCAACTGCAAGTGTTCAACGCCATGCACGCCTCGCCCCACGCTCGGCTGGAGCTGAGCGCGCACCTGGGCGACGGGTTGGCGGCAGCGTTGTGGAGCAACCGCGACGACGCCCGCGATTACCAGGCACCGAGCCATCACACCCTGTCGTGCTACATCGCCGACGGCACCGGTACCTTTCGCCGCCAGCGCCCCGGCGAAAAAGGGGCACCCGACAAGCTGTGCGTGATGCCGGCCGGGCAGGAATCGAACTGGGTGGTCAATGGCGCGATCCGCCTGGCGCACCTGTATGTCAGCGAGGCGCAGTTCGCTCTGGGCTGCGTGCGCCTGCTCGACCGTGAACCGCGTGAGCTGCAACTGCAGGAGGCGACCTTTCTCGATGACCCGCAGCAGGCCAAGCGCTTTCGCCAGCTGATAACCCTGGACTGGGACGAACCTGGCGAACGCTTGCTGGCCAGCAGCCTGGCGCACGAGATCGTCGACCATGCGCTGCTCAACCAGGTCGGGCTGCGCCAGGGCCTGCGCCTGAAAGGCGGGCTGGCACCGAGCCTGCGCCGGCAACTGGTCGACTACATCGAAGCGCACCTGGACCAGCCCATTACCTTGGGCGAGCTGGCCCTGCGCTGCAACCTGTCCGAATACCACTTTGCGCGCATGTTTCGCGCCAGCTTCGGGCTGCCACCGCACCAGTACCTGCTGGCCCGGCGGCTGCACCGGGCCTGCCAAATGCTGCGGCTGGGCGGGATGCCGCTGGGGGAGATTGCCCTTTTGTGCGGTTTTGCCAGTGCCAGCCATTTCAGCAACCGGTTCCGCCAGGCGGTCGGTGCAACGCCTGGCGAATACCGTGCGGCCATTCGTGGCTAAGGCCGCTCCCAGAGGGACCCGCGCCACCCTCAAGGGCAGTGCAGTAACTGTGGGAGCGGCTTTAGCCGCGAAGAGGCCGGGACAGGCTGGCCTAGAACTCGAAGGTACTGGACAAGCTCACCTGCCGCGCATCGCCAATGGCCACAAAGTACTGGTTCACCGCCGAGCTGTAATAAACCTTGTCGAACAGGTTCTTCACGTTCAGTTGCAACAGCACCTTGTGCTCGTCGAGCCTGGTCTCGTAGCTGGCAAAGGCATCGGCCACGGTATAGGACGGCAGGGCGAAAGTGTTGGTCGAGTTACCAGCGCGCTCGCCAACATATCTCGCACCGGCCCCCAAACGCAGGCGGTCGCCGCCAAACAGGCTGCCATAGTCATACACCGCCGACAGCGAACCACTGTGCCGAGCCACGTTCTGCAGGCGGTTGCCCTTGAGGGCCGGGTCTTTGGTCACTTCAGCATCGGTGAAGGCATAGCTGCCAATCAGGCTCCAGCGCTCGCTCAACTGCCCCGTCAGGTCCAGCTCGACACCCCGTGAGCTGACCTCTCCGGCATTGCTGTACACCGTTTCGCGCGTACTGGTATCAAAGTTGGAAACCAGCACGTTGCGCTTGGTGATATCGAACAACGCCAGGGTACCCGTGAGGCGGCCCGGTATGTCGAGCTTGGCGCCCAGTTCCCACGATTTGCCCTCTTCTGGCGCCACCGACGAGTCAAGCACCACATTGCCGACCAGCGGCGCGATGGTGGAGTTGGGCTTGAACGACTCGCTATAGCTGCCATAAAACGACAGCTGCTCGTCCACCTTGTAGACAATACCTGCATGCGGCACCCACGCCTGGCCATTGATGTCGGTGTTGGCCTTGAACGGGCGGCCACGGCCAGCGTACTGGTCGAACTGCTGGAAGCGCGCACCGGCCACCAGGATCCAGTGATCATCCAGGTGCAGCGCGTCCTGCACGAACAACGCGTCAGTGCGTAGTTTGTCGGTCTGGTCGCTGTCACTGGCTTTTACGGTGGTACCCTCCACTTCCTGACCGTAGACCGGATTCGTATAGCTGAAGGTGGATTGGGCGGTCTGCCGGATCATGTCACCGCGGAAAATCTTGCGGTCTTCATGATCGACACCGAACAGCAGGTCATTCTGCATCCCGGCCAGTTCCACATTGCCGGCCAGGCTCAGGGTGGCGAACTGGTCACGGCTCATGGCGTTGTGGGTGCCGTCGATGCTGCGCGACAGCGTGCCGGTTTTTTCATTCACGCCGGTCACCCGCACCTGGCTGGCATCATAGGTTTCGCGGTTGAAGCTGTAGCCGAAGTGCAGCTTCCAGTCATCGGCCAGCTGGTGGTCGACTTCCAGACGGTACAGGTCGGAACGCCCCTCCATGTCGTTGAAGGGTTCGTCCAGGCGCCGCGTGGCCGGGATGTCCAGCGGGTGGCCGTTGTTGCCGAACGCCGTGCCACGGTCGAAGGGGTAGAGAAATTCGCGGTGCTCGTAGGCCAGTACCACCTGGGTGTCTTCGCCCAGCCAGGCCAGCGACGGCGCTACCAGCGATTCGCGGTGCACACCGTAGTTGCGCCAGTAGTCTTCATCTTCGTGGTCGACGATCAGGCGATAGGCGAAGTTGCTGTCGCCCAGCGCACCGGTGCTGTCGAACCCGCCACCGCTGCCATTCTTGCCGCGACCATAGGTGGACCCACGCACGGTCAGGGCGTTGTACTGCTCGAGTTGCGGGCGCTTGCTGACCACATTGATCACCCCGCCGGGGTCCTGGATGCCGTACAGCAGCGAGGCCGGGCCTTTGAGCACTTCGACCCGCTCGGTGCTGGCGTTGAGGCTGCGGCCCTGCACGATGGGCATGCCATCGCGCATGATCGAGCCGTCGCGGTTGTCGCCGAAGCCGCGCTTCATCACCGTGTCGGAGGTGCCACCGAAATTGTTGCCCTGGGTGATGCCGCTGACATTGGCCAGGGCGTCATCGAGGTTGCGCGGGGCCTGGTCACGGATGACCTGGGCCGGTACCACGTTGATGGCCTGGGGGATGTCCTGGCTCGGGCCTTGCCCGCGCATGATCGAGGCCGTGGCCGGGGGCTGGTAGCTGTAGTCGTCCAGTTGCGAGGTCACGGTGGTGGCCTGCAGGTTGAGGGCGCCGGAGGTGTCCACTGCTTCGAGGGTGAGCGTACGTGCATCGACGCGGCGCCAGGCCAGCCCGGTAGTGCCCAGCAGCTGTTGCAAGGCCTGTTCAGCGCTGAACCTGCCGTTCAGCGCCGGCGCCTGCACGCCTTGCAGTTCCAAGGTGTAGATCACACTCTGGCCAGTGGTGCGGCTGAAGGTGTCGAGTGCCTGGGCAAGGGGTTGCGCCGGCTGGGCGAAGGTATACGCCTGCTGCTGCTCGGCGGCACAGGCCAGGGGGGCGACAGCGAATGCCGGGAGCGCGGAAAGGCCGAGCCAGAGAGAGACGCAACGCGGGGTGAACTTCATGGACGCTGACCTGTGAGAGGGATATGACTGCGAATGAATCGCACTTCCACTCATTACACGGATGCCACGTCCTGTTACCTCACCCGTTGCCTGAAAAATTTTTTGCATGTGCCGGCCTCTTCGCGGGCTTGCCCGCTCCCACAGGGACTGCACCGGATTCGAGACTTGTGCAGTCCCTGTAGGAGCGGGCAAGCCCGCGAAGAGGCCGGCACAGGCAGCTACCTGATGACAGTCAACCGCCCCAGCACAGTCTGCCGCGAAAAGCCCATCACCTTGCCCAGCGAATCCAGCGCCAGCAATGGCGCGGCCACCGGGAAACTGCCACTGACCTTGCGCTGCCCCAACTCATCATCGAGCAACAGAATGCGCCCCGG
This sequence comes from Pseudomonas pudica, assembly GCF_015680405.1. Taxonomy (GTDB): domain Bacteria; phylum Pseudomonadota; class Gammaproteobacteria; order Pseudomonadales; family Pseudomonadaceae; genus Aquipseudomonas; species Aquipseudomonas pudica. The sequence continues at coordinate 14,322 of NZ_JADLJS010000050.1, read as the reverse complement.
GTAGTAACGTCCCAGGTCCTCGACCACCTGCGCCAGCGGCACCTGGTAGTAATTCAGCCAGCCCTGGCGCCAGGCCAGGCGGTTGTCGCTGGCCACCGTCAGAGTGTCGCCGACTCTGCCGCCAGCGTAGGTCGCCTGCTGGTTGGCCGTCAGTTCACGTGCTGCGGCGCCCGGCACCGGGCTCACCGCCACCCGCCCGCTTTGCACCGTGACCTGGGCGCCCTCGCCCTGCTTGCGCACTTCAAACTGGGTACCCAGCACGCGCACCTCGCCACCAGCAGCTTCCACCACGAATGGCGCGCCGGTATGCGTGACCTGGAAGAACGCCGCGCCATGCAACAACCGCACGCGGCGCTCGCCCTGCGCAAAATCGACCGCAATCGCGCTCCCCGCATCCAGCATCACCTGCGACTGGTCGGGCAAGGTCACTTGGCGAACTTGATCAGCACTGCTGTAGTCGGCCTGCAGGTCCTGCAGCCACAAGCCCGGGTGCCAGCCACCAGCAACGCCCACGGCCAGTACCAGGCAGGCAGCCACCGCCAGCGCTGCAGCCCGCTGCAGCCAGGGGTGCCTGGCCGGTGGCCTGGCCATCGCATCCAGATAACGTTGCAGGCTTGCCTGTTCTTCAGCGGCCAGACGCGCCGCCGGGATGGCGCTGTTCTGCCACAGCAGCTGGGCCTGGGCGTAGGCCTCACGGTGCCCGGGATCGGCCAGCAGCCAGCGCTTGAACCCCGCGCCCTCGGCTTGTTCAGGCTGTTCGTTGATACGGCTGAGCCACTGCAACGCGGCCCGGGACTGCGCCTCGGTGATCGGCGGTAAACGGCTCATCGACGGGCACTCCCTGGCCGGCGTAGGGTGGACGCGGGCTCGGCAACACTCGCCTTGCACGCTTCGAGGGCGCGCATCATATGCTTTTCCACAGCACTCTGGGACAGTTGCATGGCCTTGGCGATCTCGCCGTACTTGCAGCCGTGGATACGATTGAGCAGGAAGATCTGCCGGGTACGCTCGGGCAAGGCGCGCAAGGCAGCGTCGATGCGCTGCAAGTCGTGATCGACCTCCACAGCCTGTTCCGGGGCCTGGGCCATGGCCGCTTCATCCAGCGGCAGCACAGCTTCGGCCACGCGCTCGCGGCTGCCTTCGCTGCGCAGGTGGTCGATGGCCAGGTTGCCGGCGCAACGCAGCAGGTAGGTGTCCAGCGCCTCGACCTTGACCTCGGGGCGACGCCAGAAGCGCAGGAACAGTTCCTGGACCAGGTCCGATGCCGTAGCCCGGCAGCCGACCCGGCGGCTCACCAGGGCCTCCATGCGTGCCCGCTGGGCCTGGAACACCTGGACGAAGCGCGCACGCCCGCCGCCGCTTTCGGCATCCGCCTCGATCATTTCGCCCGGCTCGCTCACCTGGTCACTCGGCGAACAGGGCCAGCAACGGCCCCAGCACCACGCTGGCGGCCGCCAGGCCCAGCAACAGGCGGGGCTGGTATGGCAGGCCGAACACCCACAGGGTCACCCCAGCCATCATCACTGCAGTCCACTCCACCAGGCCATGGGCCCAGCCTCGCAGGTGCACGCTGAACACCAGCGACAGCACCAGCAGCAGCCAGCCGGCGCTTCGCAACAGCCGCAACTGCCCGGGGCGTGGCTTGTGCCCGAGCAGGTCGACGAAGTGCTTCTCCATGGCCAGGCACAGGGCAACGAAGCCGGCGTAAGCGATCAGTGCATTACCCAGCATCAGCTCGCCTCCGCCGTTTCAGTGCCTGGTTTCCTCGCTGCACGAGGGGCCCGTTTGGCCACAGGCTTCGGGCTGTGCAACATCTTCCCGGCCAGCCAGGCCAAAAACAGGCCGGTGCCCAACGCGGTCAGGTCGAAGCCGGCCATGGCCCAGTCCCCCGCCGGCAGCGAATGGTTCAGGCCTTGGCCGGTGGTAAGGCCGTTGAGCAGCGGCAGCAAGGCAAAGGCCAGCGCGCCCAGAGCCAGTTGCTCGCCCCATGCCCGGCGCCCACTGCGCAGCACAGCGTGCAACAGCGACAGGCCCCAGGCGCTGAAGAAGGCATTGACCTCCCAGTCGGCCCGGCCTTCGACACCCATCGGGATCAGGCGGTTGGCCCAGAAAAAGCCCGCTACGGCCAGCAACAGGCCGCTCATGCTGGCGATGTTGAGCACCTCGACCAGGCGCAGTTCGCCCGGCAGGCGCTCGCTCCTGGCATGCTTGAGCTGACGCTTGCCCAGCCACATCACCAGCCCGGTACCGATCACCGCGGTACCGGCCACGCCAAAGAAGAAATACAGCCAGCGCAGCCAGGGGCCGGCGAAATTGCCCATGTGCAGGCCGGCAAAGCTGAAGGCGGTCATCATCGCCCCGCTCTCCGGCTTGCCCTGGTTAAGCAGCACACCGCTCGCGCCATCGAAGGTCCAGTTGGCGCTGCGCCGATAGGCCACATGGTCGGCCGCGGACTGGGTAAAGGTGACACGGGCATTGCTGTCGCCGGCATTTTCCACCTGGATACGGCCGATACGCGCGCCCGGTTGCATGTCCTGCACCTTGGCGTACAAGCTCGGCAACGGTACCAGCGGCGCGGCCACATGAGCGGCCTTGGGCGCATTGTTACGGCCAAACAGGTCGTTGAAGTACTTGCCGGTGTCATTGCCGTAGCTGGCCATGATGCCCGCCGGCATCACCATGTACATGAACAGCACCAGGCTGCTGTAGCTGATCATCAGGTGGAACGGCAGCACCAGCACGCCAATGGCGTTGTGCCCGTCCAGCCACGAGCGCTGGCCCTTGCCGGGGCGGAAGGTGAAGAACTCCTTGAAAATCTTCTTGTGGGTGATGATGCCGGTGACCAGCCCCAGCAGCATGATGAAGGCGCAGAACGTCGACAGCCAGCGGCCGAAGGGGTATGGCATCTGCAGCTGGAAGTGGAAGCGGTAGAAGAACTCGCCACCGCGGCTGTCGCGTGCCTCCACCGGCTGGCCGGTCTGGGTATCGAGGGTCTTGGTGACGAAGCCGCGTGGCCCGCCATTGGGGTCGCGATAACCCACGCTCAAGGCGGCCTCGCGAGCGTTGGGCATGCGGATCAGCCAGGTGCCCGAATGCCCGGCGTTGTCCTGCAGGTACCGCTGAGCCACCTCCAGGCTATGGGTCGGGTCGAGTGCATGGCTGCGCACTTCTGGCTGCGACCAGTGGGTGATTTCTTCCTTGAAATACGACAGCGTGCCGGTGAGGAAGATGGCGAACAACAGCCAGCCGAAGATCAGGCCGGTCCAGGTGTGCAGCCAGGCCATGGCCTGGCGGAAGCCTTCTTTCATGGGTTTTTCATCCAGTAGGCCAACCCGCTGATCACTCCCAGCAGCACGCTTGGCGCCAGCACGCCCAGCCAGGCGCGCAAAGCGCTGCGGCAGGCGAAGCACCAGATGAATGCCAGCAGGTAGAAGACGAATGACAGCAGCAGGCCGGTGAGCGTGGCATCGACCTGTGGCAGTGGCGCTACCAGGGCAATACAGACGCTGGCCACGGACGCCAGCAGGTAGCCGCCCAGCAGCGCGGCCAAGCTACGTGAAGTCACGGCCAGGCGATAGCTGAGCGAGGGACCGGCGGTTTTGCGCGTCATGGCGAAGGTCCGGGCGTTTTCGGGGCTGCAATAATAATGATTTCAATTCTCATAAGCAAAGCCTGCCCGATGAGCCGCCTGCCGCCTTGAATGCAACAAGAAATTTATTTTCAAAAAGGGCTTGAATTCGTTTCGCCGTTGCCTGACCTTAGAGTCAAGAGGCGCAGAAATTCCAAGGGTCTCAAAGGCCTAGGCGCGTCTCCCATGCGAGCAAGCTGAATAAGGATTGAATCATGCAAATCCAGGTCAACAGCAGCAACCATTTCGAAGGCAACGCCCGGCTCGACCAGTGGGTCCGCAGCACACTGCAGAACTCGCTGGAACGTTACGAAGACGACCTCACCCGCATCGAGGTTCACCTGCGCGACGAGAACGGCGCCAAGCCCGGACCGCATGACAAACGCTGCCAGATGGAGGCTCGCCCCAAAGGCCACCAACCGATTTCCGTGACCCACACAGCTACTTCGCTGGACCAGGCGGTAGATGGTGCAGCCACCAAGCTCAACCACGCGCTGGAACACTTCTACGGCAAGCTGCGCAGCAAGCGCGGAGCCCTGGAACTGAGTGACCCGGACGCCTGATCGGCAATGCAAACGCCCGGCCTGATGCCGGGCGTTTTCGTTTGTATCGATCGATGGCGCTGAACCAACAGGTAATTTCCCCGGTCAACTTCTGCACTCATTCACCGCAGAAGCATGACCATGAATAACCCATTCGAACGAATCAGCGCTGCATTCGCCCCCGAATACCGGGTCAACCTGAGCATTGCAAACCTCGACGGCAGCATCATGCTGACCTTGTCCGACGACGCTGGCGTGGTCGCCAAGCGCCTCATCACCCAGGCCCAGCGCAATGACCCGGTGCGCCTGCAGCGAGTGATCGACAGCATCCGCCTGGGCCTGGCCATCGAACACAGCCAGAACCCCCTGCAGGTGCTGGCCGCGCTGACCCGTGACGCCCGCCGCGAGCCACGCCACTTCATCGCCAACTGAGGGCTACTTGCCCTCCTCCACTTCCTTGCCGTTGGCATCCAGTACCTTGGTCGAGGGGTAACGGTACGAGGCATAGCGCACCACCAGGATCGCGAACGCCAGCAACAGGATGCCACCGCAGATGTACAACAGCCCTACGTCCGGCGCCTTGTGGTGCGAGACATCGCCGATCAGCAGGCGGGTCAGCGCAGTGATGGCCACGTACAGCAGGAAGCGAATAGGCATGTGGTTGGTCTTGAAGTAGATACCGACCATCGCCCCCAGCTCCAGGTAGATGAACAGCAGCAGGATGTCATCGACACTGACCCCGCCCTTGCCGAGCATGTCCAGGAACGTCATCACCGCCGCATAGGCGGTGATCGCGCCAATGCCGAACAGCGCCAGGTAATGGAATGCCTCGACGCACAGGTTGCCCAGCGAGTCGGCCGAGCCGTGCAGGCCCTTGCGCAGCTTTTCTGCCCATTTGATGTTCACGATGTTCCATTCCCCGATACGTCTTGAAGGATGATGCGTCACCGGTGTGACGCTTGTGCCATGCAGTTAAAAGGCCAGGCCCCTGCCTTGGAAGGCGACCGATTGCCGCAAGGCACCTTGAGGCGTGGCAAGTTGCCAGAAACACGGCCCTGTGCTGGGAAAAATCAGATTTAACCCCTTCCTTGTAAGGCATTTCCCAAAGATACTCCCTGCCATTGTGGTGTTCGGGGATGAGCACTAGTCTCGGATCGTCGCTGCCAAACAGCGACCGGCTTTGACAGGCCGCCCTGAACTAACCACATGGCTTTGCCTTTATGGCAGCTGTCATGGGGCACCTCGTGTGCGCCGGCTTTTGGTTCTGTTCACCGGTCTGTCAACCCATGCACAGCTGCCGCCTTCCTGTTTGACAGCAGGAGGTGGTGGCCCAAACTTGAACAGGCCTTCATCATGCTGAAAGTAGTCCCCGATCCACCCCACACCCCCCATTCCCTTGAAGACACCCTGATCCAGGCTACGGACTATGCGTTGTGCGCAGCCACCGTGGTGCATCAGGCCTTGTTGCTTCAGCCCAAGTCACCAGCATCGATTTTGATGATGACCTCAATGCATGAGCTGGAGACGTTGCGGGCTTTGCTTGAGTCGGCACTAGTTCAGGTGCAGATGCCCGCTGAGCCTCGGACTTTGCACTGAGGTTTGAGTGTTGCGTTGTCTGGGCTGGCCTCGTCGCGGGTAAACCCGCTCCCACAGGATCTCCACAGGCCTTGAGGTAGATGCAGTACCTGTGGGAGCGGGTTCACCCGCGAAAGGGCCCGTCCACGCAGTCGAGAATTTTCAGGGGATTCAAAAATGACCACAGAAGACACCCAATTCACCGTCGGCAAAACCACCTTCTTCCAAGGTGAAAACGGCACCCACCCACTCTTCCGCATCGAGCCAGGCATCCCTTGCCGGGACGCCCGCGAGCAGTCCTCAGAGTTGATGGGCTATGTCCGCGAACTGACCATCACCGGCCTGATGGACGAGAAACCGATGATGATCTGGGCTGCGCACTACTTGAGCGCGATGGCCAAGGCGCTGATGGATGATGCTGAGTTGGGCATGAAGCAGTAAGCCCTCTGCACCACGCTACAATTTCTGCTTGCGAAGCAATCAACATTGCCATTACTGTATATAGATACAGTAAATCGAAACGCAACCAGCAAAAGGCATAGAGGTGATGAATGGCCGTCGAAGTGGTGTACCGCAGCAGCCGCGACCCGGAGCGCTTGTTCATGGATAAGGCCGAAGCAGACCGTCACGACAAGATGCTCGAACTGGCCGAGCGCCTGGCCGAAGTACTGCACAAAGCAGTGCCCTCGCTGACCGAGCAGCAGGTCGAGGAAGCCGGTATCTACATGGCCAAGAACCGCGATGTGTTCGCCCGGGCATTCAAGAGCCAGCCGGATGCACTGGCCGAGTTGCTCGAAGCGCCAGCGGCCGAGTAATTGCCTGCACTGGCCTCATCGCCAGCAAGCTCCACAGGGGGGTACATGGCTTGCTCCATTGCTCAGGTCACCTCATTGCCCTGTAGGAGCAGCCTTGTGCTGCGAAGAGGGTAGTTGAGCAGCAGATATTCTTCGGCAGTAATGGCCTCTTCGCAGCGCAAGGCTGCTCCTACAAGTCGGCGCGACAGGGGGGCGCTGGCTTGCCGGCGATGGGGCCAGTGCAAGAACACAAATTACTTCAGCCGTAGAGCAACCGCTCCGCCAGCATCTGCGCTACCCGCGCCGGCGAGCGTTTCTCTGCCTGGGCATGGCCAAACACTTCGGTCAGCCGTGAAGGTATACGCGCCAGGTGCGCAGTGATGGTGCCCAGGTCTTCGCCACGATGGGTAAGTGCCACGTAGATCAACCCACCGGCATTGATCACGTAATCGGGTGCATACAGTATCCCGCGCGACTCCAACTGGTCGGCTACCTGCAAGGTAGTCAGCTGGTTGTTCGCCGCCCCCGCCACTGCCGCGCAACGCAACTGCATCACGCTCTGCCCGTTCAACACCGGCCCCACGCCGCAAGGGGCAAAGATGTCGCAAGGGGTGCTGATCAATGCATCATTGGTCACCGGGTGGGCATTGAACTGCTCCACCGCCAGCCGCACCCGCCCAGGGTCCAGATCGCTCACCAGCAGGTCAGCACCCGCTGCGTGCAGTTGCTCCGCCAGTGCATAACCGACATTGCCCAGCCCTTGCACCGCCACCCGCAACCCTTGCAGGTCATCACTGCCAAGACGGAACGAAGTGGTGGCACGAATGCCGGCAAAAACCCCCATCGCCGCATGCGGTGATGGGTCACCCGAGGCCGTGGTGCTGGTCACATGGGGTGTGCTCTGGGCAATGCAGTCCATGTCCAGGGTCGAGGTGCCGCTGTCCACGGCAATGATGAAGCGCCCTTGCAAAGTGTCAATGAAGCGGCCAAAGGCCTCGAAAAGCGCGGCACGGTTTTCCACATGCGGGTTGCGCATGATCACCGCCTTGCCGCCCCCCAGTGGCAGGCCGGCCAGCGCCGCCTTGTAGCTCATGCCTTGGGCCAGGCGAATGGCGTCGGTCATGGCGCTTTCATCGTCGGCATAAGGCAGGTAGCGGCAACCGCCCATCGCCGGGCCCAGTTGTTCGCTGTGGATCGCCACCACGGCCTTCAGGCCGGTGGGCGGGTCGGTGAACAAGTGCAGCGACTGGGTACGGGTGCTTTGCATCAGAGCGAACATCGACAGGCTCCCCTACGAGGTGCTCCTTCCAGTATAGGCACGGCCTTTGGGCTGGCGCCGCCGCCGGACCACTGGACGAAACCGCGCGCCGCGGCTAATACTCAAGCGTGTGTGGAGAAGCCCATGAAGCCACGTCAAGCCTGCCTGGCCTGCCTGGAACGCGAGCCCGTCGCCCTGCTGGAAGCCGCATTATGGATTGCCGCCGAGCATGACCGCAGCGTCGAGCCCGCGATCAACCTTGCCAATCTGAATGACCTGCAGCGCGAGATCAGCGCCAACCTGCCGATGCTGCCGCTGTGCGAACTGGCCCAGCCACTGCTGCGCCAACTCAATGCCCTGGGCTTCCAGCAGGATGAATATCACCCGCTACGCCCGCATGCCGCGATGATGGACAAGGTGCTGCAACGCCGCCGTGGCCAACCGCTGACCCTGGCCATCCTCGCCCTGGAACTGGCCCGGCGCCTGTCCATCCCCCTTGAGGGCGTAGGCTTCCCTGGCCATTTCCTGCTGCGTGTACCCGGTGCCGATCACCTGCTCGACCCCTGTGGTGGTCGGCGCCTGTACCCCAACGATTGCCGTGAGCTGCTGGCTCGCCAGTTTGGCCCGCATGTAGCGCTGACCGCCGAGCACATGCGCACCGCCAGCCCGTTGCAGATGCTGCAACGCCTGTCACGCAACCTGCGCCAGTTGCACATCAGCAACGACAACCACCTGGCGGCGCTGATCGATGCCGAGCGGGTCATGCAGCTGGGCCCGGTGCAGGTCAGCGACTATGTGACCCGCGCCTCGCTCTACCAGTACCTGGATTGCCCTCAGGCCGAGCGCTTCGACCTGGAGCATGCATTGCTGCTGACGGAGGACCCGGTCCAGCGCCTGAAACTGTCCGAACGTATTGGCAAGCTTCCGACGGCGAACCGTTCCATTCACTGAGCCGGGCTGTCCGGCTGCTGTGCTGGGTGGGCCTGGGCGAACGCCGGGTGCCCCACCGCCAAGGCGGCAACCCGCAGGATGCGCGGGAAGCTGTCGAGGTCGATGTTGAAGCGTTCGGCCGCGTACAACTGCGGGATCAGGTAGATATCCGCCAAGCCCGGCTCATCACCGAAGCAGAAGCCGTGATCGCCTATCAATTGCTCCACTGCCGCCAGCCCCTGGCTGATCCAGTGGCCGATCCACTGGTTGACCTGGCTCTCGTCCTGGCCTGCCTGGCGCAGCCGGTTGAGCACACTGACGTTGTGCAGTGGGTGGATGTCGCAGCCGATGATCGCCGCAACACCCCGCACCTTGGCGCGCGCCTCGGCCGTGGCTGGCAGCAGTGCGGGCTGTGGATAAACCTCTTCCAGATACTCGATGATCGCCGGCGACTGCACCAGCAGCTCGCCGCCATCGGTGCGCAAGGCCGGCACGCGGCCCTGCGGGTTGACCGCAACATAACCCGCACCGCGCTGCTCCCCCTGCAACAGGTTGACCGGCAGGGACTGGTAGGCCAGCCCCTTCAGTGCCAGGGCAATACGCACTCGGTAGGACGAGGTGGAACGGTAATAGGTGTACAGCTCCATGCCCCGCCTCCTCAGTCGGCCGCGATGACCGTGCCGCGGCATTCGCCGAAACCGATGCTGGCCACGCCATCACGCACGCAGCGAGCACGCAGGATGATCTCGTCGCCATCTTCGAGGAACTTGCGCACCTCGCCACTGGCCAGTTCCACCGGGTGCTTGCCGCCTTCGGTGATCTCCAGCAGGCTGCCGAACGAGCCTGGCGTTGCGCCCGACAGCGTGCCAGAACCGAACAGGTCGCCCGGTTGCAGCTGGCAACCGTTGACGCTGTGGTGCGCAACCAGCTGCGCCACGGTCCAGTACATGCTGCGGGTGTTGCTCAGGGTCAGGCGGTGTGGGGCGAGGCCCTGCTCGCGCATTTGCTCGGTCAGCAGCAGTACCTCAAGCTCGATATCGAAAGCACCTGCGGCCTGGTCGCGCTTGTCCAGCAGGTACGACAGTGGCTGCGGGTCGCCTTCCGGGCGTGCCGGCTGAGCACAGCGGAACGGTTCCAGCGCTTCGGCGGTAACCACCCAGGGCGAGATGGTGGTGATGAAGCTCTTGGACAGGAACGGCCCCAGCGGCTGGTATTCCCAGGCCTGGATATCGCGCGCCGACCAATCGTTGAGCAGGCACAGGCCGGCCACATGCTCGGCGGCATCGCCTATCGGGATCGCCTGGCCAATGTCGTTGCCCTGGCCGATCCAGATACCCAGCTCCAGCTCGTAGTCCAGGCGCGCACAGGGACCGAAGCTCGGCTCGGTGTGCCCGGCCGGCAGGGTCTGGCCCTTGGGCCGGCGCACATCGGTGCCGGACGGGCGGATGGTCGAGGCGCGGCCGTGATAACCGATCGGCACGTACTTGTAGTTGGGCAACAGCGGGTTGTCGGGGCGGAACAACTTGCCCACGTTCGTGGCGTGCTCGATGCCCACGTAGAAATCGGTGTAGTCACCTATCTGCGCTGGCACATGCAGCTGGCAGGCGCTGGCCGGGTACAGCGCGGCCTGCAGTGCCGTCTGGTGTTCGCTGTTTTCACCCAGCAGCACCTGCAGGCGCTCGCGCAGGGCAACGCGGGCGCCGCGGCCGAGGGCGAAGAATGCGTTCAAGACACCACCACGGGTGGCCTCGACCGCGGTCTTGGCGGCCCCGTCGAACAGCCCGGCGGCCAGCACCGCCTCCAGGTCGAGGATCGCGTCGCCGATGGCCACGCCACAACGCCTTGCTTCACCCGGCCGGCTGAAGATACCCAACGGCAGGTTCTGCAGCGGGAAATCGCTGTGCCCGTTGGCGTGCTCGACCCAGCTACGGGCAATGGCGGTCTGATTCATGGGTTATCTCCGGTTCGGGTTGAAGGTGCTCGGCAAGGTGGCCCAGCAACTATCGTAGTCGGCCTGCAACTGCGGGCATTCAAGGGCTTGCAGGCTCGGGCGCAGCACTTGGCTGGTCTCGAACATGAAGGCCATGGTGTTGTCGATCTTGTGCGGCGCCAGGTCGGCGGCAATGGCCTTTTCGCAGGTTTCGGCGTCGGGGCCATGGGCGCTCATCACCCCGTGCAGCGAGGCACCGCCCGGCAGGAAGCCCTCGGCCTTGGCGTCATAGGCGCCGCTGATCAGGCCCATGAACTCGTTCATCAGGTTGCGGTGGAACCATGGTGGACGGAAGGTGTTCTCGGCCACCATCCAGCGTGGCGGGAAGATCACGAAGTCCATGTTGGCCAGGCCATGCACGCTGGTAGGCGAGGTCAGCACGGTGAAGATCGATGGATCCGGGTGGTCGAAGCTGACCGTGCCGATGGTGTTGAAGCGGCGCAGGTCGTACTTGTACGGCACGTTGCTGCCATGCCAGGCGACCACGTCCAGTGGCGAATGCTGCAGTTCGCAGGCCCAGTGTTCGCCGAGGAACTTCTGCACCAGCTGCACCGGGCCATCGGCCTCTTCGTACTGCGCCACCGGGGTGAGGAAGTCGCGCGGGTTGGCCAGGCCGTTGCTGCCGATCGGGCCCAGGTCCGGGATGCGCAGCGGCGCGCCGTGGTTTTCGGCGATGTAGCCGCGGGCCTCGCCGTCGAGCAGTTCGACGCGGAACTTCATGCCACGCGGGATAACCGCGATTTCCAGCGGCTCGACTTCCATCACCCCCAGTTCGGTGGCAATGCGCAGGCGGCCTTGTTGCGGCACCAGCAGCAGTTCACCGTCGGCGTTGAAGAACACCCGCTCCATGGAACGGTTGGCGCGGTAGATGTAGATGCTCACGCCGGCCGGTTTATCCGCAGCGGCGTTGGCCACCATGGGCAGCCAGCCCTCGATGAAATCGGTCGCTTCGACGGGGATCGGCTGGGGGTTCCAGCGCAGGCGGTTTGGGGTGATGGCCCCCAGCGGGCCGGTCAGCGGCTGACGCGCCAAGCGCTCGAAACGCGGGTGCAGGGCAGACGGACGAATACGATACAGCCAGGTGCGGCGCAGCTCGCTGCGGGTCATGGTGAACGCCGTGCCCGAGAGCAGCTCGGCATACAGCCCATAGGGCGCCTTCTGCGGCGAGTTCTGCCCGACCGGCAAGGCCCCTGGCAGCGCTTCGCTGGCAAACTCGTTGCCGAAGCCGCTTAGGTAGTGAAGGTCGGGTGACGTATCGCGATTCATCGATGCCTCCGGGCTCTGGCCGAGCCGTTGCTGGCAGCTGGCTGCTGGCCCGGGGCGGGGTGGCAGCGCGTCTGCATTATTTTTATCGTAATCAGATTACGAATAACGTAATTTGCTACGAGCAATGCGTCAAGCTATAAAGGCGCGACTCGACGAATCCGGAAGAAGATGTCCATGGCCAAAGCCAGCTCCCCCGCCGACAACGGCAAGCAGAAAGTCCGCTCGGCGGAGGTCGGCACCGACATCCTCAAGGCCCTTGCCGAACTCTCCCCGTCCACTTCCCTGTCACGCCTGGCGGAACATGTGCAAATGCCGGCGAGTAAGGTGCACCGTTACCTTCAGGCACTGATCGCCAGCGGTTTTGCCGAGCAGGATGCGGCCACCAACCATTACGGCCTTGGGCGCGAGGCACTGCGGGTGGGGCTGGCGGCGCTGGGCAGCATCGATGTACTGAAGATTGCCGCGTTGCCGTTGTCGCAGCTGCGCGATGAACTGAACGAGAGCTGCTTCGTTGCCGTATGGGGCAACCAGGGCGCGACAGTGGTCAGCATCGAGCCGGCGGTGCGCGCGGTCACCGTGGTAACGCAGATAGGCTCGGTACTGCCGCTGCTCACGTCGTCCACCGGGCTGGTGTTCGCCGCCTACCTGCCCGAGCGCGAGACCGTGGAGTTGCGTGACCGGGAACTGGCCGCCCTGCAGCACAGCGCCGCCGACTACCAGGCGGTACTGGCGGGCATTCGTGAACGTGGCCTGCACCATGTGCACGGGCTGTTGATGCCGGGCGTGGATGCGTTGTCGGCCCCAGTGTTCAATGCCATGGGGCAGATCGCCGCGGTGATGACCGTGGTCGGGCCGACGTCGATCTTCCATGCCGACGAGCATGGCCCGGCGGCGCAACGGCTGCTGGCGGCAGCGCGGGAAACCAGCTGGCGCATGGGCTATACGCCCGCCGGCTGAGCGCCTGCGGCACTATTGCCCGATACGTAAAGGTGAATGTCATAAGCGGCTATTTTTCCTACAGGATCAGGCGCTTATTCTTAACTCACTGGCCGGCATGAAGGGCTCTCCCCCCCGCCTTTCAGGCCTGCGAGGTTCACCGACGTAGATTTTGAAGCTCCTTGATCTGACGTCTCGATTGGCCGCTGCGGCTTGCAGCGGCCTTTTTTATCTGCCCTGAAAAACTCTTCGCCCGTGCCGGCAGACAAGTTTCAGCCCAGCGGATACTTCTGCAAGTTCGCCATCATCTGCTGCAACGCCTGCAAGCTGTCCTGCGGGTGCACTGCCCCGTCGAAATCGCCAATCCGTGCCCAGTTCTCTGCCACCTGTTCCGGGGTGAAGCCTTCACGCGGATCGAAGCCTACCCCCAGGCTACGCTCCCACCGTACCTTGCCCACCCAGCCGCCGCCCACTTCGAACAGCTCACCGCTGCCCTGGCACTGCTCGCTGCCCAGGTACACCACCAGCGGGCTGACCAGCTCTGGCTTGAGCCGCTCGAATACCTGAGGCGGGATCAGGCCTTCGGTCATGCGGGTGCCTCCCGTCGGGGCGATGGCGTTGACCAGGATACCGTGCTTGCGTCCTTCGATCGCCAAGGTACGAGTCAGCCCATACAGGCCGAGCTTGGCCATACCGTAGTTGGCCTGCCCGAAGTTGCCGTAGATACCGGACGTGGACGCGGTGAAGATCACCCGCCCCCAGTTTTGCTCGCGCAGGTGCGGCCAGGCAGCGCGGGTGACCTTGTAGGCCCCCTCGACATGCACCTGATACACCTGCTCCCAGTCGCTGTCTTCCATCTTGTGAAACGTCTTGTCACGCAGGATGCCGGCATTGTTCACCAGCACATCGACCCGGCCGAAGCTGTCCAGGGCCTGTTCGACAATACGCGCGCCGTGGCTGACCGAGTCATGGTTGGCAATGGCACTGCCACCAGCGGCGCGGATCTCTGCTACCACTCGGTCGGCGGCGGAGGCGCTGGCACCTTCCCCGTGGGTGGAGCCGCCGAGGTCGTTGACCACCACCCGCGCCCCCCGCGCAGCGAACAGCAGCGCATGGGCACGGCCCAGGCCGCCCCCGGCTCCGGTGACGATCACCACGCGATCTTGCAGACGGACAGGCTCGCTCATGCTCATGGCTCCAGGCAGGTTCAGATCAGCCGAGTGTCCGCCGCCAGCGGCGGGCGGGCAATCAAGCTCACGCAGGCTGAATGCCTGGCAATAACGCAGCAGGATGGTTATGGGGCCGCTGTGCGGCCCATCGCCGGCAAGCCAGCTTGTGTCTTGAGAGGGGATTAGAATCTGAAGTGAGAGCGGTGAATGGCAAGCTGAATGCCAGAGGTGCCT
>NZ_JADLJS010000049.1 GCF_015680405.1 Pseudomonas pudica | reverse complement strand
AGAATATGGGGTGGACGATGGGAATCGAACCCACGACAACTGGAATCACAATCCAGCGCTCTACCAACTGAGCTACGCCCACCATATTGCAGTCTTGCGATGTTGCGGTACAGCCTTACAGAAGCATGGTGCGGACGAAGAGACTCGAACTCTTACAGCTTGCGCCGCTGGAACCTAAATCCAGTGTGTCTACCAATTTCACCACGTCCGCGTAACGCTTAAAACAAAGGCGCCAGATGCTATCGAGGCGCCTTTGAAGAATATGGGGTGGACGATGGGAATCGAACCCACGACAACTGGAATCACAATCCAGCGCTCTACCAACTGAGCTACGCCCACCATATTGCATTACAGCCTACTTGCTTGCCAAAGCTGCCTAATGGCGCACCCGGCAGGACTCGAACCTGCGACCATCCGCTTAGAAGGCGGATGCTCTATCCAGCTGAGCTACGGGCGCTTAAGCTTGAAGCCTAACCGAACGAGACCTTAACAGATAACTGCTAAACCACTCATTCTGCCCGACTTAGCCAACCAGTGCTAGGCTGTGCCCGACAAGTGCGGCGAATCTTATAGGCGGGCCTGATAGTCGTCAACACCTTTCTCAAAAAAATTTAAATTATTTAAGGGCTTAGGGGATTTGCCCGACCACCCGCCTTTGCCCATGGCCCATGTCGTGCGAGAATGCGCCCTCTTTAATTGTTTCCTTCTCGATGGTTAATCACGCGTCTATGACTGCACACCTAATCGATGGCAAGGCGATCGCCGCCAGCCTGCGCCAGCAGATCGCTCAACGTGTCGTGGAGCGTCGCCAGCAAGGCCTGCGTACGCCGGGCCTGGCGGTGATCCTGGTCGGCACCGACCCCGCCTCCCAAGTCTATGTCTCGCACAAGCGCAAGGACTGCGAAGAGGTCGGCTTCATTTCGCAGGCGTTCGACCTGCCCAGCGAAACCACGCAGCAGGCCCTGACCGAGCTGATCGACCGCCTCAATGACGACCCGGCCGTCGACGGTATCCTGCTGCAGTTGCCGCTGCCGGCGCACCTGGACGCCTCGCTGCTGCTCGAGCGCATCCGCCCGGACAAGGACGTGGACGGCTTCCACCCGTACAACATCGGCCGCCTGGCCCAGCGCATCCCGCTGCTGCGCCCGTGCACGCCGAAGGGCATCATGACCCTGCTGGAAAGCACCGGCCAGGACCTGTACGGCATGAACGCGGTCATCGTCGGCGCGTCCAACATCGTTGGCCGCCCAATGGCCATGGAGCTGCTGCTGGCCGGCTGCACCGTGACCGTCTGCCACCGCTTCACCAAGGACCTCGCCGGCCATGTCGGCCGCGCCGACCTGGTGGTAGTGGCCGCAGGCAAGCCGGGCCTGGTCAAGGGTGAGTGGATCAAGGAAGGTGCCATCGTCATTGACGTGGGCATCAACCGCCAGGAAGACGGCAAGCTGGTCGGCGACGTGGTCTACGAGACCGCCCTGCCGCGCGCCGGCTGGATCACGCCGGTGCCGGGCGGCGTCGGGCCGATGACCCGCGCATGCCTGCTGGAGAACACGCTGTATGCGGCGGAAGAGCTGCACAAGTAATACCGCGTGATATGAAACGGCACCTCTGGCAGGTGCCGTTTTTTTTGGCTGAAGTTTCTTGATGGCTGCACCGTCCTCTTCGCGGGTAAACCCGCTCCCACAGGGGACATCACAGCCTTCGTGGACTGCACGGTCCCTGTGGGAGCGGGTTTACCCGCGAAGAAGCCGGCGCGGAGCTCAGCCGATCACTTCCTGGCCGCCTCCCACGACTTCAGCAGTTCGTTGTAGCTGACCGTCTCGCCCTTGGGCTTTTCGTTGGCGAGTTTCGGTTTCGGCGCCCCTGGCTGGTCGAACCAGTACTGGGCGTCCTTCTCCGGGTTCAGCTTCGGTGCGCAGGTGGCCTGGGCGTTGGACCGCTGCAAGCGCTCCATCATCCGGTCCTGGTCGCGAGCCAGGCCGTCCAGCGCTTCCTGCGGGGTCTTTTCTCCACTGGCCACTTCGGCGATGTGGCTCCACCACAACTGTGCCAACCGCGGGTAATCCGGAACGTTGGTGCCGGTCGGCGTCCACTGCACCCGCGCCGGGCTGCGATAGAACTCCACCAACCCGCCCAGCTTGGGCGCCAGCTCGGTCATGGCCTGGGAGTTGATGTCCGATTCGCGAATCGGCGTGAGGCCGACGATGGTCTTTTTCAGCGACACGGTCTTGGATGTGACGAACTGAGCATACAGCCACGCAGCCAGGCGTTGCTTCTCGGGGGTGGACTTGAAGAAGGTCCACGAACCGGTGTCCTGGTAGCCCAGCTTCATACCCTCCTCCCAGTACGGCCCCTTCGGCGAAGGCGCCATGCGCCACTTCGGCGTGCCGTCGGCATTCACCACCGGCAAACCGGGCTTGGTCATGTCGGCGGTAAACGCGGTGTACCAGAAGATCTGCTGGGCGATATTGCCCTGGGCCGGCACCGGGCCGGCTTCGGAAAATGTCATGCCCTGGGCTTCCTTGGGCGCATAGGCACGCATCCAGTCCACGTACTTCTGGGTGGCATACACGGCGGCAGGGCCGTTGGTGTCGCCACCACGGGTCACGCTGGACCCCACCGGGTGGCAGTCCTCCACGCGAATGCCCCATTCGTCCACTGGCAAGCCATTGGGCAAACCTTTGTCGCCGCCACCCGCCATGGAGAACCAGGCATCGGTGAAGCGCCAGCCCAGCGACGGGTCTTTCTTGCCGTAGTCCATATGGCCATAGACGCGTTTGCCGTCGATTTCCTTGACGTCTTCGGTGAAGAATTTGGCAATGTCCTCGTAGGCCGACCAATTCACCGGTACGCCAAGCTCGTAGCCGTACTTTTCCTTGAACCTGGCCTTCAGTTCGGGCCGCTCGAACCAGTCGGCACGGAACCAGTAGAGGTTGGCGAACTGCTGGTCAGGCAGTTGGTAGACCTTGCCATCCGGGGCAGTGGTGAAGGAAATGCCGATGAAGTCCTTCAGGTCCAGGGTCGGCGAGGTGTAGTCCTTGCCTTCGTTGGCCATCAGGTCGGTGATCGATTCCACCTTGCCGTAGCGAAAGTGCGTACCGATCAGGTCGGAGTCGTTGACCCAGCCGTCATAGATGTTCTTGTCCGACTGCATCTGTGTCTGCAGCTTTTCCACCACATCGCCTTCCTGCAGCAGGTCGTGGGTCAGCTGGATACCGGTGATTTCGCTGAAGGCCTTGGCCAGCACCTTGGACTCGTATTCATGGGTGGTGATGGTTTCCGACACCACGTTGATCTTCATGCCACGGAACGGCTCGGCAGCCTTGATGAACCACTTCAACTCGGCCAGCTGCTGTTCAGGGGTAAGGGTTGACGGCTTGAACTCACTGCCGAGCCATTTCCTTGCCGCATCCTCGTACTGGTCGGCCCAGGCTGTGCCCTGCACGCTGGCCAGCACCAGCAACGCGGCCAGGGTCAAATGTCGCCTGTTGTACTTGTTGTCGAACATTGTGATCTCCCGTTTCAGTTATCCCACAGGGCCGCTCGCTCAGCCCCAGCGCAGCACCACCACCAGCCACGCCAGCGACAGCAGCGAGGCCACCCACAAAGGCCACTCGCTGACGCCAACCACCAGCAAATGCAGGTAGGCGCTGGCCAGCAGGCCGATGAACAAGCGGTCGCCACGGCTGGTGATCAGCGGCAGGAAGCCGCGTCGCTCCACGCAGGGGCGGCGCAGTTCGAGCAGGGTCATGCCCAGCAGCAGCACGCCAACGGCGGCGAAGAACAACGCCGTCGGCAAGGTCCAGGCCATCCACTCCATGCCATGCCCTCCTCAAACCCGGCCCAGGGCGAAGCCCTTGGCCACATGGTTGCGCACGAACCAGATCACCAGCATGCCCGGCAAGATGGTCAGTACCCCTGCAGCCGCCAACACGCCCCAATCGATGCCCGAGGCCGACACGGTACGGGTCATCACCGCGGCGATCGGTTTGGCATTCACCGAAGTCAGGGTGCGTGCCAGCAGCAGCTCGACCCAGGAGAACATGAAACAGAAAAATGCCGTCACGCCGATGCCGGAGCCAATCAGCGGGATGAAGATCTTCACGAAGAAGCGCGGGAAGCTGTAGCCGTCGATGTAGGCTGTTTCGTCGATTTCCTTCGGCACACCAGACATGAACCCCTCGAGGATCCACACCGCCAGCGGCACGTTGAACAGGCAGTGCGCCAGGGCTACGGCGATATGGGTATCGAACAGGCCGATCGACGAATACAGCTGGAAGAACGGCAGCAGGAACACCGCCGGTGGCGCCATGCGGTTGGTCAGCAGCCAGAAGAACAGGTGCCGGTCACCGAGGAAGCGGTAGCGCGAGAAGGCATATGCCGCAGGCAGCGCCACCAGCAGCGAAATCAACGTGTTCAGGCACACGTAATACAGCGAATTGATGTAGCCGCTGTACCAGCTGGCATCAGTGAAGATCACCCGGTAGTTGTCGAGGGTGAACGCCTGTGGCCACAGGGTCAGGCCGCCGAGGATCTCGGTGTTGCTCTTGAACGACATGTTCAGCAGCCAGTAGATCGGCACCAGCAGGAAGAAGAAGTACAGCAGCAGGGCCAGCGATTTGCGCGTGCTCATGGCCTAGTCCTTGTCGGCATGGGTCATGGCTGTATAGAACAGCCACGAAACCAGCAGGATGATCAGGAAGTACACCAGCGAGAACGCCGCCGCCGGGCCCAGGTCGAACTGCCCCACGGCCATGCGCGTGAGCGTCTGGCTGAGGAAGGTGGTGGCGTTGCCGGGCCCGCCACCGGTCAGCACGAAGGGCTCGGTGTAGATCATGAAGCTGTCCATGAAGCGCAGCATCACCGCAATCAGCAGTACGTTCTTCAGCTTGGGCAACTGGATATGACGGAACACCGCCCAGCCCGAGGCGCGATCGATGCGCGCAGCCTGGTAGTACACATCGGGAATGGCGCGCAGCCCCGAATAACAGAGCAACGCCACCAGCGATGTCCAGTGCCATACGTCCATCACCAGCACGGTCAGCCAAGCATCGAACGGGTCGCCGGCGTAGTTGTAGCTGATGCCGAGCTTGGCCAGGGTGGCGCCGAGCAGGCCGATGTCGGCGCGGCCGAAAATCTGCCAGATTGTGCCGACCACGTTCCAGGGGATCAGCAGCGGGATGGCCATGACGATCAGGCACACCGAGGCCATGCGCCCCTTGGTCGGCATGGTCAGGGCAATGGCGATGCCCAGCGGGATCTCGATCAGCAGCACGCAGGCGGAATAGATGAACTGGCGCAGCAGCGCATCGTGCAGCGCCGGGTCGCGCAGCACCTGGCGGTACCAGTCGGCGCCGACGAAGTAGCGGTTGGACTGGTCGAAAATGTCCTGCACCGAATAGTTGACCACCGTCATCATCGGCACCACCGCACTGAATGCCACCAGCAGGAACACCGGCAGCACCAGCCACCAGGCCTTGTTGTTCGGTACCTTGTTCATGGCCCGGCCTCCAGCAGCACATCGTCGAGGTACAGCATCAGCCACTGCGCCGGCAGGCTGACCCAGGCCTGGGCCACCGGCAGCGGGCGGTCCTCGCCCAGGCGCGCCTTGAGCGCGACACCGCCCAGTTCGAGGGTGACGATGCGGTAGGTGCCCAGGTCCTCGACGTCCAGCACCTGCGCCGGGTAGGCGTCATCGAACGGGCTGTCCCACAGCTGCACGAATTCCGGGCGGATGCCTACCTGAAGGCGACCACCGCCAGTGGCCGCCAGGCGCTCTCGCAGGTGCTCCCGCAGTTGCCCGGGCAGCACCAGGTGAATATCGCCGAATACCACCCCGTCCGCGTCGGCGCGTACGTCGATCAGGTTCATCCCCGGGCTACCGATGAAGTAACCGACGAAGGTATGCCGCGGCCGCTCGAACAGTTCGCGCGGGGTACCGAACTGGACGATGCGCCCGCCGTGCATCACCGCGATCTTGTCGGCGAACGTCGAGGCCTCCAGCTGGTCGTGGGTGACGTAGATCATGGTGATGTTGAACTGCTCGTGGATCTGCTTGAGCTTGCGCCGCAGCTTCCACTTCAGGTACGGGTCGATCACCGTCAGCGGCTCGTCGAACAAGATCGCTGACACGTCATCACGCACCAGGCCACGGCCCATGGAGACCTTCTGCTTTTCGTCGGCACTGAGGTTGCGCGCCTTCTTGCGCAGCACGGCCGAAAGGTCGAGCACCTCGGCAATCTCCTCCACCCGGGCCTGCACCCGGGCATCGTCCAGCCCCTGGTTGCGCAAGGGAAACGCCAGGTTGTCGAACACCGTCATGGTGTCGTAAACCACCGGGAACTGGAACACCTGGGCGATATTGCGCGCCTGCGGTGAAAGCTGGTTGACCGGCTTGCCGTCGAACAGCACCTCGCCGTGGGACGGTGTCAGCAGCCCGGAAATGATGTTGAGCAAGGTCGACTTGCCGCAGCCCGACGGCCCGAGCAAGGCGTAGGCCCCGCCCTGCTCCCACACATGCTCCAGCGCGTGCAGGGCATACTCCGCCTCGCTGGCGGGCTGGCGGCTGTAGCTGTGCGCCAGTTGGCGCAGGCGGATCTCGGCCATCATCCTCTCCTTGCCTGGCGCAGCCCCGGGGCCTGCACCAGCGCCCCGGCGCTGTCGAACACGAACAACTTGTGGGTGGGGATGAACACGCGGATCGGTGTGTCCACCTGGTATTCGTGCACCCCTGGCAGGTGCAGGTTCATGCGCCAGTGTTCGTTGCGCACATGCAGGAAGGTCTCTGAACCACTGATCTCGGCCAGCTCCACCAGCACAGACAATTCCAGGTCGTCGTCGTGTGCCGGCACCAGGCTGATGTGGCTGGGCCGCACGCCAAAGCGGTAGTCACCTTCGGCAAGCGGCTGCAAGTCGGCATTACGGGCAAAGTGCACGGCCTGGGCCAGGCTCACATCGTTGCCGCTGATACGGCCAGGCACCAGGTTGATCGGTGGCTCGGAAAACAACTCGGCGGCCAGCACGCTGCCCGGGCGCTGGTAGACCTCGGCGGTAGGCCCGCTCTGGACGATACGGCCCTCATGCACCAGGGTGGTGGTGCCGCCCAGAGCCAGCGCCTCGTTGGGCTCGGTGGTGGCATACACGGCAATGCAGTGGCGCGCCGCGAACAGTTCGCGCAGCTCCTGGCGCAGGCCCTCGCGCAGCTTGTAGTCGAGGTTGACCAGTGGTTCGTCGAACAGGATCAGCGAGGCATCCTTGACCAGCGCCCGGGCCATTGCCGTGCGTTGTTGCTGGCCACCGGACAGTTCCAGCGGCAGGCGCTGCAAATAGGCTTCGATGCGCAGCATTTCGGCGGTTTCCTGCACTCGTCGGCGAATCTGGGGCTCGTCCATGCGTGCCTGACGCAGCGGCGACGCAATGTTCTCGTACACGCTGAGGTTCGGGTAGTTGATGAACTGCTGATACACCATCGAAACATTGCGCTGGCGCACCGGCACGCCAGTCACGTCCTGGCCATCCATCAGCACCCGCCCACGGTCCGGGCGATCGAGCCCGGCCATCAGGCGCATCAGGCTGGTCTTGCCAGCCAGGGTGCGGCCCAGCAGCACGTTGAACGAGCCGGGTTCGAAACGCAGCGAGGCATCGACGATCCAGGCCTGGTTGTCGACACTGCGACTGACCTGTTCCAGCACCAGGGACATGGCGTGGCCTTCTTGTGGTTTTTGTGTGCTGGGCACAGCCAGTTTCGTGCCAGTTGCGCCGCGACCGTCTGGCCCGGGGCCTGGCCGGCAACACTGGCCAATCGCAGGTTCACGAGTGAACACAAGCACTGAACAACTGAACACTTGCCGGTTTGACATTGAACAACCGTGCACGACACTGAACAGCGGTCGGCCCCATGACAACAATCACACAGGACAGGCCCATGGCCGCATCCGCTTCGCCCCATGCCCAACTGATCCAGGCCTCCTGGGCCCGTTGCCGCGACCACGGCCTGCAACCCCAGCACGCCCCGGACTTCGACTGCCTGACCCGCACCGAGCTGAACGCCCTGCTGGAGCAGCGCCAGGCCCTGCTGCGCCTGACCCGCGAAGCGGTGCTGCCGCAATATGCGCACCTGCTGGGCAATGCCAGCTACCTGGTGATGCTGGCCGATGCCAGCGGCTGCCTGCTCGACAGCTGGGGCTCGCGGCGCTTCATCGAACCGCGCCAGCAGCATGGCTTCAGCGCTGGTGCCCATTGGCACGAGCGCGGTGTCGGCACCAATGCGCTGGGCACCGCGTTGGTTTGCGCCGAGGCGATCCACGTGGGCCAGGACGAGCACTTCCTGCGCCAGAACCGCTACATGTCCAGCGCCGCCGCGCCGCTGTTCGACGCCGAGCGGCAGCTGGTCGGGGTGCTAGATGTAGCCAGCGACGGCTACCTGCCCGCCAGCCAGACCCTGGGCCTGGTACGCATGATGGGCCAGAGCCTGGAGAACCGCCTGATCCTCGCCGAGCACGCCGACCGGCACGCTCAGCTGATCTTCAACAGCGCCTCCGACAACCTCGACAGCCCTTGGGCCGGCCTGCTGGTGTTCGATGAGCACGGGCAGGTGCTGGCCGCCAATCACCGGGCAGACACCCTGCTCGGGTGCAACCCGCTGCTGCAGAACATCGCGCAACTGTTCCAGTTGCCCGTGCAACAACTGCTCAACCATCCCCGGCAACAACCCTTTGCCCTGCAAGCCACCGGGCGCAACCGCTTTCATTGCCAGTGGCAGCCGCCGCGCGAGGCCCCCGGCCGCCCCGCCGCCTGCAGCGCCGATCCACGCCTGGAAAAGGCCCTGGCACAGGCCGGCCTGCTGCTGGAAAAGGACATCCCGGTGCTGGTGCAGGGGGAGACCGGCGTAGGCAAGGAGGTATTCGTCGATACCCTGCACCGGGCCAGCAGCCGCGCCAGCCAGCCGCTGATCGCGGTCAACTGCGCGGCGATCCCGGCCGAGTTGGTGGAGTCGGAACTGTTCGGCTACGACAAGGGCGCGTTCACCGGCGCCCACCAGAAGGGCAACCCAGGGCTGATTCGCAAGGCCCACCACGGCATCCTGTTCCTCGACGAAATCGGCGATATGCCACTGCCCACCCAAGCCCGCCTGCTGCGCGTGCTGCAGACGCGCAGTATTCAGCCGTTGGGCAGCGGCGAACCGGTGGCGGTGGATATTCGCGTGGTGTCGGCGAGCAACCGCGACCTGGCCAAAGAAGTGCGCGCCGGGCGCTTTCGCCAGGACCTGTATTACCGCATCGCCGGGCTGGCAGTGGTGTTACCGCCTCTGCGCGAGCGCAGTGACCGCCGGCAACTTATCGAACAGGTGCATGCACGCTACCGCGACCCCGGGCAGCCTGCGCGGCTGCCTGCGGCCATTATCGAACTGCTCGATCAGCACCCCTGGCCGGGGAACATGCGTGAATTGGTGAGTGTGCTGCAGGTGGCGCTGGCCTTGGCGGGCAATGGGCCGGTTGGCGTCGAGCACCTGCCTGCAGGATTTCTGGCCGAGTTGCAGGCCCCCGTGCTGCTTGCCACTGAGGAAGCGGACCTGCACGCGCTGGTGGAGCAAGCCAACGGCAACCTGTCGGCGGTGGCGCGCGGGCTTGGGATCAGCCGCACCACGCTGTACAAGCGGTTGCGTGAGCGATGATTGCCTTTGCCTGTGCTGGCCTCATCGCCGGCAAGCCAGCTCCCACAAGGGAATGTGGCACGCTCTCGAGCATTGTTCCCTGTGCGACAGCGCAGCCCAAAGGACTGGGCAATCTCCCACAGGTACAGCGCCGCTCTCAAGGCCTGTGATATCCCTGTGGGAGCCGGCTTGCCGGCGATAGGGCCGACCCAGGCAGCCACAGCCGATTCGGCTGCCAGCGCAGCGAAATCAGCCAAAGCCGCTGCCGCCACAACCCATTACAGCCAGCTTTACCTCCCCACCCGCCGCACAATGAAACCAGAACCCACTCTGGAAGCGTCGACCGCAGGGAGACCCCTCATGACCCGCTATATCGATGTGCAAGACCTGGCCCGCCTGGTCAACCGCAAAGGCCTGCCCACGTGCCTGCTGGAAATGGCCGAGTACATCCGCCAGGACTACCTGCGCTGGCCCGCCTTCGAAAAATGCGCCCGGGTGGCCAACCATTCGGCGGACGGCGTGATCGAGCTGATGCCAATCTCGGACGCCAGCCGCTACGCCTTCAAGTACGTCAACGGCCATCCGAAGAACACTCGCCATGGCCTGCCCACGGTAATGGCCTTCGGCGCCCTGGCGAGCGTCGATACCGGTGCACCGTTGCTGCTCAGTGAAATGACCCTGACCACCGCCATCCGCACTGCGGCCACTTCGGCCCTTGCCGCCCGCTACCTGGCGCGCGAAGACAGCCGCAGCATGGCGTTGATCGGCAATGGCTCGCAGAGCGAGTTCCAAGCCATCGCCTTCAATGCCCTGCTGGGCATCGATGAAATCCGCCTGTACGACATCGACCCGGCCGCCTCGGCCAAGCTGGTCGCCAACCTGACCAACCGCCCCGGCCTCAAGCTGAGCATCGCCAGCTCCGTGGCCGAAGCGGTGCGCGGGGCCGATATCGTCACGACGGTGACCGCCGACAAGGCCTGCGCCACCATTCTCACCCCGGAGATGATCGAGCCGGGCATGCACCTGAATGCAGTGGGGGGTGACTGCCCGGGCAAGACCGAGCTGCACCGGGCGATTGTCGAGCGGGCCCGGGTGATCGTCGAGTACGAACCGCAGAGCCGGGTGGAAGGCGAGATCCAGCAGATGCCGGCGGACTCGCCTGTGACCGAGTTCTGGCGTGTGGTTGCCGGGGAAGCCAAGGGGCGTGAGCGCGCCGAACAGGTGACGCTGTTCGACTCGGTGGGGTTTGCTCTGGAGGATTACTCGGCCTTGCGCTATGTGCTGGATACGGCGCAGGCAATGGGTATCGGCACGGACATCGGGCTGGTGCCGGTGCTGGAGGATCCGAAGGATTTGTATGGGCTGTTGCAGCCGCGGGTGGTGGAGTTGCGGGCGGTGCCCAAGGCTGGTTCTGTCTGCGCCTGATGGATCCTGGGGCTGCTGCGCAGCCCATCGCGACACAAGGCCGCTCCTGCACAAGGACCGCGTATCCCTTGTGAGAGCGGCCTTGTGTCGCGATGGGCCGCGCAGCGGCCCCCTTTACCGCCTAACCTGTCCCATGCCCTCTTCCGAACGAAGCCCAAGCGCATGGACACCAAGGACGCCAACGCCCACCCCCTGGACCGCATCGACGAAGCGATCATCGACATCCTGCGCCATGACGGCCGCATCACCTTCGAAAAACTTTCCAGCCTCGTCCACCTCACCCCGCGCCCCTGCCTGGAGCGTGTGCGCAAGCTGGAGCGCCGTGGCGTGATCCGCGGCTACGGGGCGATCATCGATCTGCAGAAGGTCGCGCCCGGGGTGTCGCTGCTAGTACTGGTCGCCCTGTCCAACCAAAGCGGGCGTGCCGCGCAGAAGGCCTTCGAAGCCACCCTACGCAACTGCCCGGAAGTGCACGAATGCCAGCTGATCAGCGGCCACTTCGACTACAGCCTGCGCCTGCGCTGCCGCGACATGGAACACTACCGGCTGCTCAGCGAAAGCTGGATGAACGACGACACTCTGCACATCGACAAACTGGTCGCGCATCCGGTGCTGGCCGAGGTCAAGCCGATGGCTCGCTGACGCACGCTCAACATTCGCGCCATGCGCCGGGCGCGGATTTTTTCAGGTCACCCGCATAATGCAAATAACCATTGCGAATCATGGTGTTATCGAAAACATCGGAGTCGGCATGGCGCTTGGCAAGCTGATTGCAGCGGTGCCCGAGGCACTGGTCAAAGCCTGATCTGATTCATGTGCGCAAGCGGTTCGCCGCTGCGATTGGCCTGCGAACGGCCACAGTGCGGCCGGATCCAGGCAGACGCACCGAATTAGAGCGAGGCAGGCTGGATTGCCCCACAACTGGTCAGACCGGTAAGGCCAAAAATCCTTGCAATGTCGGATTTTTCGCGCTTTCATGGCTTCGCGCTGAACAAACCGGTAAGACCACAATAATTAAGTCCTGCGCTCTTTCGCCCCGTGCGGCTACCGAAGCAAGGACACCGATCAGAGATCCCTCCCATGCTCAAATGGTGCTCGCGTTCGATCTTCCTTCAAGTCGTGCTGGGCCTTGCCCTCGGCATCGCCTGCGGTCTCAGCTTCCCCGACCTCTCCCTGCAACTCAAACCCCTTGGCGACGGCTTCATCAAGCTGATCAAGATGCTCATCGGCCTGATCGTGTTCTGCGTGGTGGTCAGCGGTATCTCGGGCGCCGGCGACCTGAAAAAGGTCGGGCGTATCGGCCTGAAGTCGGTGATCTACTTCGAAGTGCTGACCACCCTGGCGCTGGTGATCGGCCTGGTGTTCGCCTTCACC
Organism: Pseudomonas pudica; assembly: GCF_015680405.1. Classification (GTDB taxonomy): domain Bacteria; phylum Pseudomonadota; class Gammaproteobacteria; order Pseudomonadales; family Pseudomonadaceae; genus Aquipseudomonas; species Aquipseudomonas pudica. The sequence continues at coordinate 20,541 of NZ_JADLJS010000049.1, read as the reverse complement.
AGCGGCATCGGCAGCGGGGCCAACATCCACCTGGACCAACTGTCCAGCGCCGACGCCAGCAGCCTGGCCGAGCGCGGCCAGCACATCCACGGTGCCACGGCGTTCTTCATGGACCTGATCCCCACCTCGGTGATCGGCGCCTTTGCCGACAACAACATCCTCCAGGTACTGCTGTTCTCGGTACTGTTCGGCAGCGCGCTGAACCTGGTGGGCGACTCGGCAGCCGGCATCTCGCGGCTGATCAACGAACTGAGCCATGTGATCTTCCGCATCATGGGCATGATCGTGCGCCTGGCACCGATCGGCGTGTTCGGCGCCATCGCCTTCACCACCAGCAAGTACGGCCTGGAATCGCTGCAACACCTGGGCGGGCTGGTGGCGCTGTTCTACCTGACCTGTGCCGGCTTCGTACTGATCGTGCTGGGCACGGTCATGCGCCTGTCGGGCCTGAAGCTGCTGCCACTGATCAAATACCTGCGTGAAGAGCTGACCATCGTGCTGGGCACCGCCTCGTCCGACGCCGTACTGCCACAGATCATGCGCAAGCTCGAGCACCTAGGCATCGGCAGTTCCACCGTCGGCCTGGTGATCCCCACCGGTTATTCGTTCAACCTCGATGGTTTTTCCATCTACCTGACCCTGGCCATCGTGTTCATCGCCAACGCCACCGGCACGCCACTGGCAATGACCGACCTGCTGACCATCCTGCTGGTGTCGCTGGTGACTTCCAAGGGCGCTCACGGCATCCCAGGCTCGGCGCTGGTGATCCTCGCCGCTACCCTGACTGCCGTGCCGGCGATCCCGGTGGTCGGCCTGGTACTGGTGCTGGCGGTGGACTGGTTCATGGGCATCGGCCGGGCGCTGACCAACCTGATCGGCAACTGCGTGGCCACGGTGGCCATTGCCCGCTGGGAGAAGGACATCGACCTGGAACGCGCGCACAACGTGCTCGATGGCAAACCCGGCTTCGCCCCCACGCCACGCAAGCAGCCCACCCCCCATCAACAGGAATTCTGAGCGAACGCGGCCGGCACTGATGCCGGCCCTTCCAGGAGCGAACCGTGATCAGCTCATCTACCGTCGTCAACTCAGTGGTGGAAAAACTGCGCCAGGCCCTCGCCCGCGGCCAATGGCGTACCGGCGACATGCTGCCAGGCCAGCGCGAGCTGGCCGAACAACTGGGTATCAGCCGCCCCAGCCTGCGCGAAGCGGTGACCGTGCTGGAAACCTTGGGCCTGGTGCGCTCGCTGCCGGGCAAGGGCGTACTGGTGCTGGATGCCGATGCCGCCGCCCAGGAACCGGGCCAGGACACCAGCGCCGCAGCCAGCCTGGCCGACGTGCTGGAGCTGCGCTACACACTTGAGCCTTTCATCGTCGGCCTGGTGGCGCAGTCGGCCAACAGCCAGGACATCGGCCAGCTGCGCCTGACCCTGATGGACATGCGTGAAGCGCTGGAGGCAGATGACAGCGAAGCCGGCGTCAGGGCCTACATCGCCTTCCATGAAGCGCTGTTCGCCCTGACCACCAACCCGATCTTCCAGAGCGTGGTGCAACAGACCGGCAATGCCCTCAAGCAGAGCGCCGACATGCTGCGCAATTCGCCAGAGCACCTGGCCGCGCGGCTGAAGGAAAACGAAGCGGTGGTGCGCGCCATACGTGAGCGCAGCAGCGCCCAGGCCAGTGCCCAGATGCGCCAGCACATCCTGGCCGAAGGGTTGCGCATGGGCATCCCGTTGAATATCCCGGACGAACACCAGCATCCATGACCCCAGGAGAGCGACCATGAACGCCGCCCGTCACTTGCCGGCCCTGCTAGCGGCCGGCGAAACCCGCCTGTCGGCCGAGCAGATCTACCCGCGGCTGTTCGATGCCATTCTCGAACAGCGCCTGCCACCTGGCAGCCTGTTGCCCGAACAGGCGCTGGGCCATGCCTTCGGCGTCAGCCGTACAGTGATCCGCCGTGTGCTCGGGCGCCTGTCCGACCAGCAGGTGGTGGTGCAACGCCCCAGCCACACTGCGCATCTGGCCGCGCCCGACCCGGAGCAGGCACGCCAGGTGCTCAGCGCCCGGCGCCTGGCCGAAACCACGCTGATCACCCTGGCCGCGCAACGCGCCCGGCCGGCGCAGGTTCGCCAGCTGCGGCAACTGGTGGAGCGCGAGCGCCAGCACCATGAAAGTGGCGAGCGTTGTGCGGCGATCCGCCTGGGCGGCGAGTTTCACCTGAAGCTGGCGCAGGTGGCCGCCAATGCGCCACTGGCAAGGTTCCTCAACGGCCTGGTGCCGATGACCTCGCTGATCATCGCCCGCTACGAGTCGCCATGCTGCGACCACTGCGCGTGGCAGGAACACGCGGCGATCATCGATGCCGTGGAGCGCGGCGATGCAGAGGCGGCGCTGGAGCTGATGCACAAGCATCTCGACCGCCTGGAAGAAAAGCTCGACCTGGAATAATCGGGGACGCTGCGCGTCCCATCGCCGGCAAGCCAGCTCCCACAGGTTTCGCGCTGTTCCCGAGGTCATCGCGGTCCCTGTGGGAGGTGGCTTGTCGTGGCGACGAACCGCGTCGATGGGCTGCACGGCAGCCCTTCACTCCCCACCCTATACTCCGAGAACCACCCCAGCCTCGACCAGGGAGGCGGTCGCGTGAGCACTCGAGTCCTCCTGCTGCTGTGCCTGCTGCTGGCCCTGGCGGGCTGCGCAGGCAAGCCCGCACCTATCCCCCAGGCACCGGTAGTGCTCACCTCCGCCGCCTGGCAACGCATCGATCAGGACCTGATCGAAGCCTCGGTTGGCGCCACCGGCTCGGCCAACGACTATGCCCGGCGCTCCATGCGAGTATGGAAGGAACAGGTACAGCAGCGCACCGAAAGCGACTTCATCCCCTGGTTTACCGGCTACTGGACCCAGCAGTGGCTGACCCTCAAGGTAGCCTGGTACAAGATCGACAGCGGTGAAGGACGGGAACCGGCGGAAAAGCGCCTGGCGCTGTACCTGCAGGAGCAGTACCACAAGCGGGTTATCGAACCGGTGGCCGAGCAGATCAACCCCGAAGGCATTCGCGACCGCGCCAGCGAGCTGTACCTGCAACTGCTCGGCCAGCAGTTGCCGGCTATCATCAGCCGCTACAACGCCCCCCCCGAGCAGTTCAGCCAGCGCCTCAACCGCATTCCCGCCATCGCCCTGGGGCCGCCGGATGCACGCAATGCCAGCCTGTACCAATTGCTGCGGGCCAAGTCGCTGGCGCAGCAACCGGCCTGGCAAGCCATGCGCCAGCACCTGCACCAACAGGCCAGCAAAGGCCCCGGGAAGACCGATGTCGGGCTGAATTCGGTGGCCAACCAGGCCAGTGAAAAGCTTGGCGCTACCCTGGCTCCGCGCGGCATCGCCAGTGCCGTGGCGTCGGCGGTAGGCAAGGTGGCGGGGGCGATGATTTCGATTGCGGCGGCCGGTTACGGGATGATGACCCATGACCGTGAACACCCGCAGATGGTCGAGCAGTTGCGGGTGATCCTCAACGTGGCGCTGAACCAGGAATGGCAGGAGCTGATGGAGAACCGCCAGAGCGGGGCCATGGCAGGGGTGTACTACCTGTCGGGGCAGGTCGAGGACAGCTTGCTGGCCAGTGCGCCGAGGACGGAGGAACAACCGGTCGAGCAGCAGGTGAGGCAGCAGCAGGAGCCTTTGATCATTCGGCTGCCACCTTAGTGGTTGACTGTTCGGTCCTCTTCGCAGCACAAGGCTGCTCCTACAGCGACCGCACCGGCCTGAAGGTTGTGCGGTCGCTGTAGGAGCAGCCTTGTGCTGCGAAGAGGACGGAACAGGTTGAATCAGGCTGCTGCCATTGCCGAACTGGGCAAGCCAAAGACCCGGTCGAACGCCCAGTTGTAGGCAAAGGTGTAGCACGGCACCAGCACGATGAACGCCATGTCCACCAGCAACGCCTCCAGCAATGTCATGTCCAGCCACCAGGCAATCAGCGGGATCAGGTACACCACCAGGGTCAGCTGGAAGCCGATGGCATGCGCCACCCGCCGTGCCACACTGCGCCCGCGTTTGGCCTGGCGGCTCTCCCACCACTCGAACAAGGTGTTGTAGATCAGGTTCCAGAGCATGGCGATGGTGGTGATCATCACCGCCAGAGGCCCGGTATGCGAGGCCTGGGTGTCCGACAGGTAGGCCAGCCCGAGGGTCGACATGCACAGCCCGATCAGTTCATAGAAAGTCACGTAGACCAGTTTGCGTTTGATTCCCTGCACCCGGGGTTGCCTCCAATGACAAAGCGATGGGGCGCGATCATGCTTCATCGTGCTTGACAGCAAAAGTCAGCAGCTGTCAGATCTACTGACAGGAGGCTGCCATGAACTTTTCCAGTGACAATATCCAGCTGTTTCTCGCCGTACTCGACCGTGGTTCGTTCTCCGCGGCCGCGCGCGCCCTGCAGCGGGTGCCTTCGGCCGTGAGCATGGCCATCGGCAACCTCGAGGCCGAACTAGGCTACACCCTGTTCGAGCGCGGCCCCCGCGAAGTCCGCCCGACCGCCCAGGCCATGGCGCTGGAACCCCATGCCCGGCTGATCGCCGAGCAGCTGGGGTTGCTGCAGGTGCATGCCCTGGAGCTGTCGCAGGGGCTGGAGAGCAGCCTGACCCTGGCCGTGGTGCCGGACATCGACCACAGCCCGCTGCTGGCGGCCATCGCCTGCCTGGGTGAGCGGCACCCGCTGCTTGACATCGCCCTGCTCAGCGCTCCGCAGGAAGAGGCCATGCACCTGCTCGACAGCGGCCGCGCCGACCTATGCGTGGCCTTTGCCGGACTGCAGGTCGATGCCCGTCGCGGCTTCCAGCACATCGGCATGGAGTCGCTGGTAGCCACCCTGTCCCCCACCCATCCGGCCTTGCGCGGGGGGCGAATCCACTACCTCGAAGACCTGACCCGGGTACGCCAGATCCTGGTACGCAGCCGTGACCTGCCGCTGGCCGACCCACGCCCGCTGATAGGCGCAACGCACTGGTCAACCGACAGTTTCGACCTCGCCCTGCAGATGGTGGAGGCCGGCCTGGGCTGGGGCGACCTGCCGTTGTCGCGGGTCGCGCCACTGCTGGCCAGCGGGCGCCTGGTGCGCCTGGATTTTCGCAACACCTGCAACGAGCTGCAGTTGCCGGTACACATCTTCTGGCGCAGGCAGCAACCGTTGCAGCAGGCTGCACGCCTGTTGATCGAGAATTTGTGTAGCCAGTGAATGCCGTCCGTCGAAACGACCGTAAGAAATTTCTGTAAGCACTTCAGTCTTTTACCCCTTGAGCCGATATCCCGGTCGATAGGTTCCGCAATGCGTCATGAGCGCGCTGCGCCCTCCCCTCATTGGCCCAAGGTCTCGAAACATGAACCTGAAATTTCGCCACAAGATCCTGCTCAGCGCCTGCGGCGTCGTGGTCCTGGCATTTGCCCTGTTCACGCTCTACAACGACTACCTGCAACGCAACACCATTCGCCAGAACATAGAAGCTTCGGTGCAGCAGTCCGGTGCACTGACCGCCAGCAGCGTGCAGAACTGGATGAGCGGACGCATCCTGGTACTGGAAAACCTGGCTCAGGACATCGCCCAGCAAGGCGCCGGTGACACCCTGCCCGGGCTGATCGAGCAGCCGTCCTACACGCGCAATTTCCTGTTCACCTACCTGGGCCAGGCCAACGGTGTGTTCACCCAGCGCCCCGATACGCAGATGCCCGCCGGTTACGACCCACGTCAGCGCCCGTGGTACGGCGCCGCGGCCAGCGCCGGGCAGACCGTGCTGACTGCCCCGTACCAGGGCGCTGTCGGCGGCCTGATGGTAACCATCGCCACGCCGGTGAAAAGCAAGGGCAATGGCGAGTTGATCGGTGTGGTCGGCGGTGACGTCACCCTCGATACCCTGGTCGAGATCATCAACTCGGTCGATTTCGGCGGCATCGGCCACGCCTTCCTGGCCGACAGCAATGGCCAGGTGATCGTCAGCCCCGACAAAGACCAGGTGATGAAGAACCTCAAGGACATCTACCCCGGCAGCAACCTGCAAGTCGCCGCCGGCATGCAGGATGTCACCCTCAATGGCCAGGACCGCATCATCTCCTTCGCCCCGGTAGCCGGCCTGCCCTCGGCACAGTGGTACATCGGCCTGTCGATCGACAAGGACAAGGCCTACTCCGCGCTCAGCCAGTTCCGCACCTCGGCGATCATCGCCATGCTGATCGCCGTGGCTGCCATCGCCGGCCTGCTCGGCCTGCTGATCCCGGTGCTGATGAGCCCGCTGACCACCATGGGCCGCGCCATGCGCGACATCGCCGAGGGCGAAGGTGACCTTACCCGCCGCCTGACTGTGCAGAACAAGGACGAGTTCGGCGAGCTGGCCACTTCGTTCAACCGCTTCGTCGAGCGTATTCATGCCTCGATCAGCGAAGTGTCCTCGGCAACCCGCCTGGTGCACGACCTGTCGGAAAAGGTGATGAACGCCTCCAATGCGTCGATCATCGGCTCCGAAGAGCAAAGCATGCGCACCAATAGCGTGGCCGCAGCGATCAACGAGCTGGGGGCTGCCACCCAGGAAATCGCCCGTAACGCCGCCGATGCCTCGCAGCATGCCAGCGGTGCCAGCGAGCAGGCCCACGGTGGCCGTGAAGTGGTCGAAGAAGCGATCAGCGCCATGACCGCCCTGTCGCAGCGCATCAGCGAGTCCTGTGCGCAAATCGAAACGCTCAACGCCAGCACTGACGAAATCGGCAAGATCCTCGACGTGATCAAGGGCATCTCGCAGCAGACCAACCTGCTGGCGCTGAACGCCGCCATCGAAGCGGCCCGTGCAGGTGAGGCCGGCCGTGGCTTTGCCGTGGTGGCCGACGAGGTACGCAACCTGGCGCACCGCACCCAGGAATCTGCGGAAGAAATCCACCGCATGATCACCAGCCTGCAGGTAGGCTCGCGCGAAGCGGTGCACACCATGAACACCAGCCAGGTTTCCAGCGAGCAGACCGTGCAGGTGGCCAACCAGGCCGGCGAGCGCCTGGCCAGCGTGACCCAGCGCATTGGCGAGATCGATGGCATGAACCAGTCGGTGGCTACCGCTACTGAAGAGCAGACCGCCGTGGTCGAGAGCCTCAACCTGGACATCACCCAGATCAACGCCCTGAACCAGCAAGGGGTGGAGAACCTCAACGAGACCCTGCGCCATTGCGACCAACTGGCCCAGCAGGCCGGGCGCCTGAAGCAGCTGGTAGGCAGCTTCAGGATCTGATGGCCCAGGGGGGCGCTCTGCGCCCCAATCGCGACGCAAGGCCGCTCCCACAGGTGCCATGCGATCCTTGTGGGAGCGGCCTTGTGTCGCGATCGGGCTGCGCAGCAGCCCCCTACGCCACCGCCGCTTTAACCACTTTGCTCCGCCGCAACCAGGCCAACAGCACCGCCGCCATCAGAACGAAGCCCAGGTAGCCGAACACCGGGTACACCTCACCCACCAGGCTGATGAACCCCACCAGGCTGCAACCGAACGCCACCACCCCGGTCACCACCGAGCCCCAGCGAAACTTCGCCGTACCCGACGGCATCAGCCGCGCGAGGAAGGAAAACAACGTACCCACGGCGGTGTTGACGATCATGCCGAAGATGATCAGGCACATCACCAGCCCCAGCAGTGGCGATACTTCGTTGGCGATCGACAGCATCGGCATCGGCAGGTCAGCCACGCTGTCCAGGCGCGACAACAGCCCGGCACTCATCACCAGCATCAGCCCGCCCAATGCTGCACCACCAAGCAGCCCACCCCATACTGCAGTTCTCTCGCCCTTGGCCGAGCCGCCCAGGATGGCCAGGATCGGCGCGCCGGCAACGATGTTGTACGACACGTACAGCAACGCCCCCAGCAGCCAGTGACGAGTGCCCGCTTGTTGCTGGCTGGCCAGGTGGTCAAGCTGGGCGAAGCTCTGCTCCCGGCTGAACACGGCGTACAACGCGATCGCCGATGCCACCAGGATCAGCAACGGGGTAATGGCGCCAATGGCGAGGATCACCTTGCGCACGTCCAGGCACACGATGCCCACCACCACCAGTGTCACCAGCACGCTGCCGGTCAGCGCCGGGATACCGAACTGCTGCTCCAGCAGGGCACCACCACCGGCCAGCATGACCACGGTGACGGCAAACATGAAAAAGGTGATCAGCCAGTCGACGAACAGGCCCAGGTGACGGCCGCAGATGGCCTGGATCACATCCTTGTGCGAGGTGGCCTGCTGGCGATTGCCCAGCCCCGCCAGGGCCATGCCGAGGAGGGTGAACAAGGCTGCACTGACCAGTGCACCGGCCAACCCCCATACGCCAAAATCGACAAAGAACAACAACAGTTCCCGCCCCGAAGCGAACCCCGCCCCCACGATCACGCCGACAAATGCGCCTGCAATATTCAGCTGCTCTTGCAGGGGACCCTCTGGATTTATTGTTGTGGTCCCACTGCCACCACAGCGCTTTTGTGGGAGCGGCCTTGGGTCGCGAAAGGGCCGCAGAGCGGCCCCGGCGATCTGTGCAGCAATGCAGAAATCCTGGGGCCGCTCCGCGCCCCTTTCGCGACACAAGGCCGCTCCCACATGGGCGATTTGTTCGGTCAAAAATCTCCGACAAACGCCTGCACTTCGATCTCCACATCCCCCCCCAGCGCCAATGCCGAGGCCACGGTCGAACGCACCGGCAGCGCTGCGCCGAAGAACTCCTTGTACACCTCGTTGAAGCCGGCGAAGTGGCTCATGTCCGACAGCCACACCGTGGCCTTGACCACCTGGTCGAAACCCGCGCCGCAGGCCGCCAGGCTTTCGCCGATGCGCTCGCAGGCGGCGCGGGTCTGGGTCTGGATGTCACCGCGCACCACTTCACCGCCGGCACTCATCGGCACCTGGCCGGACAGGAACAGAAAGCCGCCGGCTTTAACCGCACGGGAGAACGGGAACGGCAGGCTGCTGGGGAAACGCTGGATATCATTGCTCATGGGATGCTCCTTTCAGGATTGCTGGAAACGTGCCGGGGACAGGCGCTCGGGCACCACCCCCTGGCTGACAAGGCCAGGACACAGAGGCTGGCCCAGCAGCAGGTCGGCAGCCAGGCGCGAAGCGCCCGCAGCCGACTGGATGCCATAGCCACCTTGTGCCGCCAGCCAGAAGAACGCTGGCGCATGCACATCGAAACCGATCACCAGGTCGCCGTCGGCGACGAACGAGCGCAGCCCGGCCCAGGTGTGGCTCGGCCGGCGGATCGCCAGGGTGGTCATGGCTTCGATGTTGTAGATGCCCAAAGCCACGTCGAGCTCCTCGGGCGCGGCGTCCTGGGGTTCGACCGGGTCGGCATTGGCCGGCGAACCCAGCAGCTGGCCGGCGTCGGGCTTGAAGTAGAAGCTTTCGTCTACGCCGATTACCGCCGGCCAGCGGGCGAAGTCCTGGTCCTCCGGGCCGGGGAAGGTGAAGGCACTACGCCGACAGGGTTGCAGGCCGATACGCGCCACTCCACATTGCTCGGCCACATGGTCGGCCCAGGCACCAGCGGCATTGACCAGCTGGCGCGCCTGCACGCGGCTGCCATCGCCCAGTTCCACCTGCCACAGGTCATCCAGGTACCAGGCCTGAATCAGCTCGGCGTTGCAGCGCATTTCGCCGCCAGCGGCGCGATAGCCGCGCAAGAAACCCTGGTGCAAGGCATGCACGTCCAGGTCCATGGCACCCGCTTCAAGCACCGCGCCGGCCAGGTTCTCGCCACGCAGGCTCGGTACCAGGGCCAGGGCCGCGTCGCGGTCGAGCAGGCTGACCTCGGTGCCGTTGGCCAGGTTCTGCGCGTGGGTCTGCTCGAGCAGCGCGCGCTGCTCCAGGTTGGCGACGTACAGGCAGCCGCGCGGTTCCAGCAATGGGTGCTCGCAGAACCCTTGCGGTGGTGCTTCGTAGAAGCCTCGGCTGGCACGGGTCAGCGCCTGGATCTGCGGGGTGCCGTAGGCCTCCATGAACATGGCTGCCGAACGCCCGGTGGAATGGTAGCCAGGCTGTGCCTCGCGCTCGAGCAACAACACCTTCTGCCGGCCGGCCAGGCGATAACCCAAGGAAGCACCGGCAATACCGGCACCGATGATCAGGGTGTCGTAGATCAGGGTCATGCACGCTCCTGTCAAGAAATTATCATTTATGAGAATTCTAATATATGAGAATTTATGAATACGCAAGGGTCCAAGGTAAGATGCCCGACCAACGCTGCATGCCGAGACCCCCGAATGCCCGCTGCCCTCCCCCTGCTGGACCGTGCCGTAGTCGGCCAGCGCCTGCGCCAGGTGCGCAAGGCCCGCCAGATGACCCTCAAGCAATTGTCCGAAGCCAGTGGCGTACCGGTGTCCACCTTGTCGAAGATGGAACTGGCGCAGGTCTCGGTCAGCTACGAAAAGCTCGCCGCCGCCGCCCGGGCGCTGAATGTCGACATTGCCCAGCTTTTGCGCGCCAGTGGAACGGTCACGGCGCCTGTGCCGGTGACCGTGGTGGTCGACTCATTGCCGGCGGCGGCGGGTTACTCGACCGGCACCTATGACTACCACCCGATCGCCGGCGATTTCCCCGAACGGCGCATGACACCCGCCTACGCCCGCATCATCGCCCGTGAACGCGGCCAGTTCGACGATTTTATCCGCCACCCCGGGCAAGAGTTCGCGTTGGTGCTGAGCGGTCGCGTTCGTATCGAGTTCGAAACCGGCGAAGCGGTGAGCATCGGGCCGCAGGAAACGGCGTATTTCGACAGCCAGGTGGGGCATATCTACCTGTCGGAGAGTGACGATGGGGCAGATGCGCATGTGATGGTGGTGATGACTGATCGCTGACCCGGTGCTGCCTGCCAGGGCCCTCTCGCCGGCAAGCCAGCTCCCACAAGTACTGCACAGGCCCTGAGGTTGATGCGGTCGGTGTGAGAGCCGGCTTGCCGGCGATAGGGCCCCGGCAGGCAGCACTCGGTTATAACCTAATAACGAACAAGTCTATTTGGCTATAAAAAAATCTATATGCTGGCTGCATCCGATAACGGGCAAAGTTGGGCAGTCGAGTAGCGTATGGATGTAGGTTCTTTCGGTTTCACCATTGCGGGCCTGGTCGTGGGTTTCATCGTCGGCATGACCGGCGTCGGCGGCGGCTCGCTGATGACCCCGATCCTGTTGTGGTTTGGCATCAGCCCGGCGACCGCCGTCGGCACCGACCTGCTCTATGCCGCCATCACCAAGGCCAGTGGCGTCTGGGTGCATGCGCGCAACAAGAACGTCGACTGGAAGATCACCGGCCTGCTAAGCCTGGGCAGCGTGCCCGCAGCGGCGCTGACCCTGTGGTTCCTCAGCACCTTGCACACCGACACTTCGGCGCTCAACGCCGTCATCAAGCAAGGCCTGGCGGTGGTGCTGATCCTGACCGCGCTGGCCATCCTGTTCAAATCGCGCCTGCAGGCCTTTGCCAGCCGCCATGCCGGTGACCACTACCACCTCAGCGACCGCAGCCTGAACATCCTTACCGTGCTCACCGGCGTGGTGCTTGGGGTGATGGTCACCCTCACTTCCATCGGTGCTGGCGCACTGGGTACCGTGGCGCTGTTCCTGCTGTACCCGTTCCTGGTCACCCGCCGCCTTGTCGGTACCGAAATCGCCCACGCCGTGCCACTGACTCTGGTGGCGGGCCTGGGCCATGCGGGCATGGGCAACATGGACTGGTCGCTGCTGGGCTACCTGCTGCTTGGCTCGCTGCCAGGCATCTACCTGGGCAGCCACCTCACCGGGCGGATTTCCGACCGCGTGCTGCGTCCGTGCCTGGCGGCGATGCTGCTGCTGATCGGCTACAAACTGGCGTTCTGACCTTCAGCCCAGGCGCAGGCGCCACTGCCCGGTAAAGCTCAGCTCCAGGCGCGACAGCGGCAACACGTCGACCCGCTGGCTGGCACCCATCGGGCAGCCAAGTACCTGCACCAGCACGGCGCGCATGACCATCGGGTGGGTAACCGCCAGCCATTCGCCCGGCCTGTCGAAGGCCGCCAGCCAGGCAGCGATGCGCTGGCAAAGCACAGCGAACGACTCGCCCCCATGGACTTCACTGGCCGGGTCCTGAAGCCATTCGGCCAACGCCTGCGGTTGCTCGGCCTGCAGTTGCTTCAGCGTCAGCCCCTGCCAACGCCCCAGGTCGCAATCGGCCAAGGCCGGCTCGACCTGCACAGGTCTGGAAAACCACGCCGCCGTCTCGCAGGCTCGACGCTCTGGTGCAGCCAGCACCGGCACATCGGAAAGGTCAGCGAAAGGCGGCTGACCCAACGGCAGGATGCCGTCCTCGGCGCGGTGCAGGCGCCCGGTCTTCTGGGCCTGGGTCAGGGCATGGCACATCAGGGTCAGGCGGACGGCTTTCACCGGGTTTCTCTCGCGGCAGGTTGGGTCGCAAGGTTTAGCATGCCGTGGCGCTTTCTGCCGCAACAATATTGCACCGGCTGCGCCGACGATGGTGCCTGATCAGATCATCACCCGCATCAGTCCCCAAACCGGCACCGCTGCCACCAACCCCACCGCCAGCCGCGGCCAGTACGGCAGCAGCAATACCAGCAGCATCCCCGCCAGCGACATCGCGGCAAACCAGGCCACCGGCCCCATGGCCCAGCCCCAGGCTTGGATACACAGCACCAGACTGCCCAACAATGCCAGCCACCCGGCCGTGCGCAAGCCGACACGCAGCACCTGCGGGCAGGTGCGGTTCCATACCTGCTTGTAATGCCGCTCCAGCCCCTGGCACAGCCCCAGCATGCCAGCGTAGGCGAACAACACGCCGCCCATGACCCACATCATCATGCCCCGGCCTCCATACACCGCCCTGACCTGGCCTTCTGTGTCCCCCACTGAGCCTGCCATAAGCGCCAGACCAGCAGCCCGAGCAATACACCCAACACCAGAGCACAGGCCGCCACCCCCAGGCGCATGGCGTCGCCCAAGCCACCCAACGCACCCAGGCCAATGCACAGCAACGCGGTCAGCAGCAGTTGCTCGATCCAGGCTCTGCGTACCGGCCTGATACCGGCATGCAACAGCGCCAGCAGCCATACACCAAAGAACGCACGAACCTCCCAGCTCTCCCGCTGCGCCAGTTCCACCGGCAGCACGCGGCTGGCCCATAGCAACCCCACGCACGCCAACAACAGGCCACTGACGAAGCCCACGTTGCACACCTCCGCCACCCGGTACCAACGCCGCACCGCAGCCTCGGCGCTGGTGTACTTGCGCCCACGCTTCACGCAGAACAGCACCAGCCCGCTGGCGATCATCAGGCAACTGACCAGACCACAGACGAAATACAGCCAGCGCATCGGGTAGCCGCCAAACTGGGCGAAATGCAGGCCGGCCATGACCCGCTGGGTCAATGGCGCCGCGCGCCATTCGACGACGTCGCCGAGCAACTGCCCGCTGACACCATCGAAGACCATGGCCTGCCCCTTGGCCAAGGCAATGCGATTGCCCAGTCCGGGGCGTATTTCGATACGCGCCGCCGCCGTATTGGGATTGCGGATGTTCAGGCCACCAATCGGCCCCAGGCGCGCCTCGGCCTGGGCCAGCAATGGCGCCACATCGACCAGCGCGGCGGGTTGCCTGGCCAGGCCGCCAGGCTGCTCCAGACGGGCATTGCCCTGGGCCTGGAAGTAGGCACGGTTGTCGCCGGCGAACAGCGCATCGACCCCGGCCGGGATATAGATGAGCATGAAGATCACCAGGCCGGTGTAGGTGATCATCAGGTGGAACGGCAGCAACAGCACCGCGCTGGCGTTGTGGAAATCCAGCCACGAGCGCTGGCCCTTGTTCGGCCGAAAGGTGAAGAACTCCTTGAAGATCTTCTTGTGGATGACGATACCGGTGACCAGCGCCGCGAGCATCACCAGCGCCAGTGCGCCGACAACGAAGATGCCCCAGTTGCGTGGCAGATCGAGGGTGAAGTGGAAGCGGAAAAAGAAGTTGCCACCAACGCTGTCACGCACCTCGATGGCCTCGCCAGTGTGCGGGTCGAGTTGAACGACGGGGCCATGGCGACGCTCGCCCGTGGACACGCGCAACCCGGGCGAGCGCTCGCTCGGCAGGCTGATGCCCCAGTTGCCAGCCTGCGGCTCGTGGGCCTGCAGGTAGGCAATGGCGCGCCGCGCGGCGTCGGCCTGGGGCACCTCGGTGGCCGGGATTTCCGGTTGCATCCAGTGGTCAAGTTCCTTGTCGAACACCGCCAGGGTGCCGGTGACGAAGATGGCGAACAGCAGCCAGCCGAAAATCAGCCCGGCCCAGGTGTGCAGCCAGGCCATCGATTGGGTGAAGCTGTTCTTCATGCCAGCCACCCCAGTGCTTGCGGCCAGAAGCCGATCAGGGCAAGCGGTACGGCCACAGCCAGCGGAGCCCAGGCACGCAGGGCATCACTGCAGGCGAAGGCCCAGAGGATTGCGGCGGTATAGAAGATGAAGGCCGGCAGGGTCGCTACGATGACCGCATCGGCGGCAGCCAGCGGCAGGATGCGGGTCAGGCAGGCGCTGGCGGCGTAGCTGAGGGCATAGCCGCCGAACAGTGCGGCACAGCTGCGGGAGAGGATCTGCAGCCAGGCGGGGGCTTTGATCATCGTGGGCTCCTTGGCGTTGCTCGGTAGCATCCGGGGCTGCTTTGCAGCCCATTCGCCGGCAAGCCAGCTCCCAGTTCGAAGACTGTGTGGTACCAGTGGGAGCTGGCTTGCCGACGAAATGGGCCGCAAAGCGGCCCCTTGGATCAGAAGTTGATGTTCAGCGCAGCGAACACCGCCCTGCCCGGCTGGTTATAGGTATTGGCGCCCGACGTGCTGGCGTTGCCGCCACGCAGGATCTGCTTGTCGAACACGTTGTTCACCCCCAACCGCACGTCGTAGTTGGCGTTGAACTTGTAACCGGCGCTCACGTCCACCAGGCCGTAGGCTTCCACGTCCTGTTGCGCGGTCTTGTCGTAGCCTTGCTGGGTGCGTTCGTTGAAGGTCGGCGACTTCTGCTTGCCGAAGTAGGTACCCGCCACCTGGAACGACAGCTTCTCGGTGGCGCGCCAGTCGAGGGTGGTGTTGACGGTGTATTCCGGGATCACCGACAGCGGCTCGCCGGTCTCGCGGTTGTCGTTGTCGAGCATCCAGGTCAGGTTGGTGTTCCAGTCCAGGGCCGGGGCCAGCTCGATGAACAGGTTGCCTTCGATACCTTCCACCCGCGCCTTGCCGGCGTTGTCCCACTGGGTCACACGGCTGCCGGTGCCGATGGTGTACAACACGTCGGTATCACCGACGATCTTGTTCTTGTAGTCGTTGCGAAAGTACGCGGCACTGCTGCGCCAGGTACCCCGGTCGTACATCAGGCCGATTTCCTTGTTGACGCTGATCTCGGGCTTGAGGTCGGCGTTGCCCTGCAGGTAGCAGCCACCGTTATTGGTCTGCTGCACGCTGCAACCGTTGCCGCGGCTGTACAGCAGGTAGTTGGGGTTGGACTGGTACAGGTTCGGGGTCTTGTAGGCGCGCGCGATACCGCCTTTGACCGACAGTGCTTCGGTCAGCTTGTGCGAAAGGTTCAGGCTGGGGCTGAAGTTGTCGCCGAAGGTTTCGTGGTGGTCGAAACGCAGGCCCGGGGTAATGGTGGTGTCGCCGACAATGATGTTGTCCTCGACGAACAGCGCATAGCTGCGGGCGGTCATCTTCGAGCTGCTGCGGTCGAAGCCGACCAATCCGTCGTTAACGGTAGGGTCCGAGCTTTGCGGGCGCAGCGAGCCCTGGTCATTGAGCGCTTCGTACAGGTACTCGCCGCCCAGGGTCAGCACATGCTCGGTGCTGCCCATGGCGAATGGCAGGTTCACTTCGCTGCTCAGGCGCGTATTGCGCAGGCGCGACATGGCGGCGCCTTCGGCATTGGGGGCACCTTCGGTGCGGCCTGCCAGGCCCTCGTTGAGGCGCCAGTTGCGCACGTACTCGTAGGCCAGCACGGTCTTGCTGGTACCCCAGGTGAAATCGCCCAGGTGGGTCAGGTCGTAGGTACTGCGCTGCATCACATTGGTTTCGTGGCCGTACAGGCTGGACACGAACTCGACGTCACCACCGCCGTTGCTGTTCATGGTGTCGCCGGCAAAGATATTGCCCTGGCGGCTGTAGCCGGCACTGGCCTCGAGGCGGTGCTCGTCGTTCAGCTTCCAGCTCAGCAGGCCATTGATGTCCTTGTTGCGTACGCCTTCGCGGCCCGCCACCAGCGCACTGGTGGCATGCCCGGCGTTGATGTCCAGGTCGTCGGCATCGGTCTTGGCCAGGCCGCCGTACAGGCGGAAGCCGAGGTTGTCGGTCAGGCCGCCGCCCAGGTTGAAGTTGGCCCGGCGGCTGGCGCCCTCGGCGCTGTCTTCCGGCAGCTGGGTGTACAGGCTGACGCTGCCCTTGAACTCGTCGGCGGGGCGCTTGGTGATGATATTGACCACCCCGCCCATGGCGCCGGAGCCGTAACGTGCGGCCGCCGGGCCACGGAGGATCTCGATGCGCTCGACCGCTTCTGCTGGTACCCAGTTGGTTTCACCGCGGGTATCGCGGTCGCCGTTCCAGCCATAGCGCACGGCATTGCGTGCGCTGGATGGCTTGCCGTCGATGAGGATCAGGGTGTTTTCCGGGCCCATGCCGCGCAGGTCGATCTGCCGGTTGTTGCCACGCGCGCCGCTGGCGCTGTTGCCGGTCAGGTTCACCCCGGGCTCGCGGCGGATGATGTCGGACAGGTCATTCGCTGGCGGATGGCGCTTGATATCTTCGGCGGTGATGATCGACGTACCCAAGGCCTGGCGTGCCTCGCGTTCGGCGGTGACCAGGGTGTCCTGGATTACCAGCGCGTTGTCGGCGACCGGCATCTCCAGCACCTCACCCGTACGCTGTTCTTCGGCTTGGGCCGCGGTGGCCACCATGGCCGGTGACGCCAGCGCGACGAACGCCAGGGCCAGGCTGTTGGGTGAAGTCTTGCACTGCATGGGTACATCTCCTGCGATTCATGAGCGAAACGGCACATCCCTGTCGGAAACCGGGAGCCTTCGCCCACCGGCCTCGCAAACACAGTCTGGTGGCCAACAGGGATGGTAAATATAGGGATTCGCAAATGAGTTTAAATCTTATTTACGAAGTTTACATGTTTGTAACGGAACTTTGCGGACACGATGGCGTGCCGGCGCAGCCCGGCTATTCGCGCTGTTGCATGCATACACCTGTCCGATTTGCATCCTGCGCGACGCCTCCTACAGTTTCGAACGTAGCCCCTCTGCCGAGCCTCCTGATGCGCAGCCACGGAGAAAGCCACACCACGAACGCCACCCGGTCACTGTCGAAGATCCCTCGCAGTGTCTGGGCGCTGGGCTTCGTGTCGATGTTCATGGACATTTCCTCGGAAATGATTCACGCATTGCTGCCGCTTTACATGGTCACCGTGCTCGGCACTTCGGTAGTGGCGGTGGGCTTTATCGAAGGTATCGCCGAAGCGACCGCCTCGATCACCAAGGTGTTTTCCGGTGCCCTCAGCGACCGGCTGGGCAAGCGCAAGCTGCTCACGGTGCTGGGCTATGGCCTGGGGGCGTTGACCAAGCCGGTATTCCCCATGGCCTCCGGGCTGGAGTGGCTGACCGCGGCCCGCTTCGTAGATCGGGTCGGCAAAGGCATTCGTGGGGCGCCGCGCGATGCGCTGGTGGCCGACGTTACGCCCGCTGAACTGCGTGGTGCAGCCTTCGGCCTGCGCCAGGCGCTGGATACCGTGGGCGCGTTCCTTGGGCCGTTGCTGGTGATCATGCTGATGTGGCTGACCGCGAGCCATTTCCAGACGGTGTTCTGGGTGGCGGTGGTCCCGGCGTTCGTGGCGTTGTACATCCTCATTGCCTTCGTGCGCGAACCTGAAACGCCGGCCTCCACCCGGACGGTGCGTTCACCGCTGGCACTGCACGAGCTGGCCCGCCTGGGCCCGGCCTATTGGCGGCTGATCGGCCTGGCCACGCTGTTCACCCTCGCCCGCTTCAGCGAGGCGTTTCTGCTACTGCGCGCCCAGGACATGGGCCTGGCGCCGCTGTGGGCGCCGGTAGTGCTTGTGCTAATGGCCTTGACCTATTCGCTGGCGGCCTACCCCGCAGGGGTGCTGTCGGACCGCGTAGGCCGCCGCGGCGTGCTGATGACCGGGCTGGGGCTGCTGGTCGCCGCCGACCTGCTGCTGGCCCTGCTGCCGGGCTGGACCGGGCTGGCCATGGGGGTGGCTGCATGGGGCCTGCACCTGGGCTTCAGCCAAGGTATCTTTGCCGCCATGATCGCCGACAGCGCCCCCGCCGAACTGCGCGGTACAGCCTTCGGCCTGTTCAACCTGCTGACCGGCGTGGCGCTGCTGGTGGCCAGCGTGATGGCCGGACTGCTGTGGGACGGGGTCGGCTTCAAGGCGACATTCCTGCTTGGCGCAGCGTGTGCCGGCAGCACCCTGGTCGGGGTCGCATTACTCAGGTCAGGCCCCTGCAAGCCGAACTAGGCCAGCACTGGCTGCTGCTCCAGTAGCGACCAGCCGCCATGCCCGTCCACTTCCAGCCGATGGGTATGGAAATCTGCCAGCGTACTGCGGTGCCCGACACTGACCAGCAACGCCCCCGGCATTTCCGTGCGCAACAGTGAATACAGAGCATGCTCGAGCCCTTCGTCCATGGCCGAAGTGGACTCGTCGAGAAACACCACCTGCGGCCGGTTGAACAGCACCCGGGCAAATGCCAGGCGCTGTTGCTCACCAACCGAGAGAATGTGTGACCAGTCACAGCTGACGTCCAGTCGCTCGGCCAGGTGGGCCAGGTTGACCTGTTGCAAGGCCTGCTGCATCCGCGTTTCATCCTCAGGCCTGCTGGCCGCCGGGTAGGCAATGACGGCGCGCAGATCGCCCAGCGGCAGGTACGGCCGCTGCGACAGGAACAGCGCCTGGTGGCCAAGCGGGCGCCTGACCTCACCCTCGGCATACGGCCAGAGGCCTGCCAGCGCACGCAGCAGCGTGGTTTTGCCACTGCCCGACGGCCCCTTGATCAACAGCGCCTGGCCGGCGTGCAGGTCAAGGTCCAGGTCGGCGATAAGGGCATGCCCGTCCGGGCGCAGCACCTGCAGGCGGCTGATCGATAAGGCACGCTCCTGGTCCTCGGTGATGACGCGCGGCAAAGCGCTTGCCTGCTCGTTGGCATCGAGGAAGCCGGTCAGACGGTCGAGGGTGGCCCGGTACTGGGCAAAGGCATCATACGACTCGCGGAAGAACGACAAAGAATCCTGCACCTGGCCAAAGGCCTGGGAGGTTTGCATGACGTCGCCCAGCTTGATCGCCCCGCTGAAGAAGCGCGGTGCTTGCAGAATGAACGGGAACACCACTGCTACCTGGCTCACGCCCAGGTTGAAACCACTGAATTTCAAGTTCCGGAACACCAGCGCCCAGGCATTCACGATCAAGGCACCAAAGCGGCCCAGCAAGGTGCCCCGCTCGACCTGCGCGCCCTGGTAGAAAGCGATGTTCTCGGCGTTCTCGCGCAGGCGCATCAGCGCGTAACGGAAGTTGGCGGTGAGCTTTTCGTTGAGGAAGTTCAGGCGGATCAGCGGCCGCCCGAGGCGGAAGGCAATCCAGGTGGCGACGATGACATACAGGTAGACGGCAAACACCATCGCCCGGGGAATCTCCACACCAGCGACGGCCAGCGGCGCCGACAGCCCCCAGAGGATGCCGGTGAACGCCACCAGCGAAACCAGCGCACTGACCGCGCCCAGGGCGAGGGTCACCGAGTTGCTGACAAAGGCGTTGACGTCCAGTTCGATTCGCTGGTCGGGGTTGTCCACCGGCTCGGCGAGGAACTGGCCACGGTAATAAGCATCACCGTGCATCCAGTCGTAGGTCAGGCGTTCGGTCAGCCAGACCCGCCACTGGATGCTGAACGCCTGGCTTACATAGAAGGTGAACAGCGAACGCAGCACATGGATGGTGGCCAATACCGCGAAGACGCCGAGCAGGTACCAGAAGGCAGTCTGGTCAAGGCCCTGCAAGGCGCTGTAGAAGCCGTTGTACCAGAATGAGAACAGCACATTCAGGCGCACCGAGAATAGCGTCAGTACCAGCAGCAGGGCGAACACCAGCAACGGCCGCCAACTGCGCCTGAAACTGAAATAGGGCCCGGCAAGCTGCCAGAACTGACTGCCCCAGCGCGTACAACGTACGGCCAGTGTAGCGGCTGCCGTGAAGCAGACAAAAGTGATGAACGAGGCGAATGCCAGCCAGCTCAGGCTCTCTTGCAGGGCCTGGTGCCAGTTCATTTCCATGGTGGGTATCCGTGCTGAGTATTTCCGCGAGCGTAGCATTGACCTGTGGTTCGTCAGGCATAAATGACGCACATTTCATGATTGCTTTTGCGAGCTACGCGGGCCCCTGTGGGAGCGGCTTTAGCCGCGAAGCGGGCGACGCGGTGGATGGCACCGGCTTTGCCGGTGTTCGCGGGTGAACCCGCTCCCACAGAG
>NZ_JADLJS010000048.1 GCF_015680405.1 Pseudomonas pudica | reverse complement strand
GCACCTCTGGCATTCAGCTTGCCATTCACCGCTCTCACTTCAGATTCTAATCCCCTCTCAAGACACAAGCTGGCTTGCCGGCGATAGGGCCATTGAATTCAACAAACTGCTAAAGCCCGGCACTTGATGGGGGCCAGACGAAAAACGGGCGGAAAATGCTGAACACTTCCCGCCCGTCAGGCAATCTCGAAATGTGTCAGGCCTTTTCAGCCATCAACTTCTCCAGCTTCTCCTGGTCCCGCGCGAACTGGCGAATGCCTTCGGCCAGCTTCTCGGTACCCATGGCATCTTCGTTCATGGCCCAGCGGAACTGGCTTTCGTTCAGTTGTTGCTTGGGCTCGCCGGCATTGCCCGGCTTCAGCACTTGCGGCAGGTCGCCCTGATCATCGCTGAGCTGCTGCAGCAGCTCTGGGCTGATGGTCAGGCGGTCGCAGCCGGCCAGCTGCTCGATCTGGCCGATATTGCGGAAGCTGGCACCCATCACCACAGTGTTGTAGCCGTTGGCCTTGTAGTAGTTGTAGATGCGAGTGACCGACTGCACGCCCGGGTCTTCAGCGCCCACGTAATCCTTGCCGGTGCTCTTCTTGTACCAGTCGTAGATACGGCCAACGAACGGCGAAATCAGGAACACCCCCGCATCGGCGCAAGCCTGGGCCTGGGCGAAGGAGAACAGCAGGGTGAGGTTGGTCTGGATGCCTTCCTTCTCCAGCTTCTCGGCGGCGCGGATGCCTTCCCAGGTGGAGGCCAGCTTGATCAGCACGCGTTCGCGGCCAACACCGGCGGCTTCGTACAGCTCGATCAGCTTGCGCGCCTTGGCCAGCAGGGCGGGTTCGTCGAACGACAGGCGGGCATCCACCTCGGTGGAGATACGCCCCGGGATGACCTTGAGAATGCCCGAACCCACGGCCACCGCGAACTTGTCGCAGGCCAGGTCGACATTACCCTTGGCATCGGCCTTTACCTGCTTGAGCAGCTCGGCGTAACCCGGGATGGCCGCAGCCTTGAGCAGCAGCGACGGGTTGGTGGTGGCATCGACCGGTTTCAGGCGGGTGATGGCGTCCAGGTCCCCGGTGTCGGCGACCACGGTGGTGAACTGCTTGAGTTGTTCCAGCTTGGAGGTCATGGGCGTGCTCTGTCCTGTGCAATGACTCGACATTACCCGAGCCCCGACGGCCACTCAAGGGCCCGCGAAGCGCGGTGCGAAAGGTGAAGCTTCGAGTCGCAGGCGGCCCCGAGGTTCCGCATCTGATTGCAAGGGCCACTGTGGATGCAACCGGCTTACACAAAATCCGGAAGTTTGCCCGCTCCCACAGAATCTGCATATGTCTGAACCCCGGCAGCATGCTGCGGGAGGGCTGGCTTGCCGGCGAGTACGCCCGCCTGCTGAATCACCGCCCTTGCAACAATTCCACCGCCTGGTCGAACACCGCCAACGGCTCCGCCGCCTTGTGTATATCCGCCGACAGCAGCTGGCGGAAGCGCCGCGCGCCTTTGAACCCTTGCGCCAGCCCCAGAATATGCCGGGTAACGTGATGCATCGCGCCACCACTTTCCATGTGCGCGACAATATAAGGCCGCAACTGCGCCAGCGCCTCGCTGCGGCTGACCACCGCTGCCTCGCTGCCGAACAGCTGCTGGTCCACCTCGGCCAGCAGGTAAGGGTTGTGGTACGCCTCACGTCCCAGCATCACGCCATCGAAGGTTGCAAGGTGTGCCTGGCACTCGGCCAGGGTCTTGATCCCGCCGTTGAGCACGATCTCCAGGTCCGGGAAGTCCGCCTTCAACTGCGCTGCCACGTCATAGCGCAGGGGCGGAATCTCACGGTTCTCCTTCGGCGACAGCCCTTCCAGGATCGCGATGCGCGCATGCACGGTAAAACTCCGGCAGCCTGCCTCGCGCACCTGGCCGACGAAGTCGCACAGTTCGGCGTAGCTGTCGCGGCCATTGATGCCGATGCGGTGCTTGACCGTCACTGG
This sequence comes from Pseudomonas pudica, assembly GCF_015680405.1. Taxonomy (GTDB): domain Bacteria; phylum Pseudomonadota; class Gammaproteobacteria; order Pseudomonadales; family Pseudomonadaceae; genus Aquipseudomonas; species Aquipseudomonas pudica. The sequence continues at coordinate 31,441 of NZ_JADLJS010000048.1, read as the reverse complement.
GGTCGACACCGCATCGCGCATGGCTTTCACGCAGTCGGCCACCAGCGTCGGGTGGGCCATCAGGCAGGCACCGATCATGTTGTTCTGCACCCGGTCGCTCGGGCAGCCGACGTTGAGGTTGACCTCGTCGTAGCCAGCCCCCTCGGCCAGGCGGGCGCAGGCGGCCAGGTCGGCCGGCACACTGCCGCCCAGTTGCAGGGCCAGCGGGTGCTCGGAGGCGTCGTGGCGCAGGAAACGGTGGGCGTCGTTGTGCAGCAGGGCACCGGTGGTGACCATTTCGGTGTAGAGCAGAGTGTTTTTGGAAAGCAGGCGCAGGAAGAACCGGCAGTGGCGGTCTGTCCAGTCCATCATGGGCGCAACGCTGAAGCGACGGGAAGGCTCAGAGCGCGTGGTTGCTGGGTTAGAGCCTGTGTTTGTGGTCATATCGTTCAACGTGTCTTGTACCAAATTCAGCAGTTTCGAGGGTGTTTGCAGCAAACCGAGAAGCTCGACGTAGCAAAAGTCGGCGGCAGGAGATCGGTGATTGCCAGGGCAGGCGGCTAGTTTACCAAGAGAGCTGGCTATCCGTCTGGACTCGATCCATGCGCAGCCCAGCAGCCTCCTACCCAGATTAGCCACCAGCCGACCTACTTGAGTGGCACGTAGATATCCGTTTGCCAGTGCTCCAGCGGCGTTTCCGGATACACGCTCAAATAGTGAAAGAACAGCGGATGATCCCGCAGTTCCTCATTGCTCGAAGGCAACCAGTCCCGATAAAGCGGATAAATGGTTTCGCCAATGTAGTCAGGTGACCCGGTATGCCGGATCACGGCGCAGCGGCCCGCTGGGATGACGCGTTCGTGCACGCCGAAATCATTGGGCTGCACAGCTTCGTCTATCTCGCCACACACGGCGAAGCGAAAGGCGTGCGCCGGGGTGGTGTCCGGGTTGTCGTAGGGGATGCCGAAGGTTCGGCTGCTGGCCACCGGTGACTGGCCGCTCTGAATGCGCCATTGGCGAAAACGCGCAACGCTTTCACTGACCAGGCCGGGCGCCCCTTGGTGTTCGAGCGCGGCCACATGGGTTTCGGCGAAATCCACGATGCGGATCTGCATGGTGATACTCCTTGAAAGATGAGGAACAACGAAAACCGCACTCCAGGCCTGCCAGTTCGGGGCCTTGGCGAATACGCTCGGCGCCATGCCAAACGCACGCTTGAAAGCCCTGGAAAAGGCTTCGGGGCTTTCGAAGCCGGCGCCGAAAGCTGCTTCCAGTACGGAGATGGCCGGCGAGGCGACCAGTTGATGCGCCGCGCGTCGCAGCCTCATCAGTTGCACATACCGTGATACCGGAATGCCGATGTATGCCGTGAATTGCCGATGAAAGTGAAAGGCCGAGAAATTGGCGATGCGGCTCAGGGCATTTACCGACAGGTCCCCTTCGAGGTGGCTGTCGATATAGGCAAGCACGGCTTCGAACCGTTTTGCGTAGGTTGGGTTGTGCTGTGAGTCAGTCAACGAACGGAATCTCCGGAAGGTGCGGTGCGCGCTAGTATCCGTTGTTCAGACATGGAGGTGCCTAGCCGTGATTGCTCTATCAAGGATTGTCTTGACCGTGCTGTGGATGGCTTGGCGTTGCCAATGTGTGCAGGTGAGGGCAGTACCAGGGGGCAGCAAAATCGACATGAACGTGTTTCTGCTTCTTGGGCAGGAACGGGGTATCAAGTGTGCCCAGTGCTATCGAAACCCAGTCGGCAAAGTCGCCTTGGGAACGTGACCAGAACAAAGTCGAGCCGCACTCGGCGCAGAACTCGCGCACTACCGTCGGCGAAGAGGCAAAGGCTTTGATGCTGCAGGTGCCGCGGAGGATTCGCAGCCTGCTGCGTGGAACGCTGCCATAGGAGGCGAAGGCTGCCCCGTGGCTTTTGCGGCACTGGCTGCAATGGCAATGACTGACTGCCTTGGGAGGGGTCAGTAGCAGGTAACTGACCGCTGCGCACAAGCAGCTTCCTTCGTATGTTTCGATCACTGGCGCTTCCGTGCAGGTGGGAAGCGCCAGCGTAACTGCCCTCGCATGATCAGTCGACTGGGCGCAGCGGGTAGTTCACCCCTCGGACCTTGTCTGCAAGGTGGTACTGCCTGTGTCGGTCGAGGGTACCGGGCGCTTGCATAAAACCGCTTGAGTAAATAAAACTGATTTACAATTGCGCCCCCGTTTTTTGCCGAGGCTGACGTTTCGTGGATGCCCTGCCGCTTTTCTCTGAGCACCTGACCGATTGGGTGATCACGCCCGTTACCGAGCAGTTTCTCGGCATTTTCAATATGAACGGCCGTTTCGGGGTCTTGTTTCTTTGCATCTCCTATGGCGCAGCCTACGGCCTGTTCCGTTTCAGGAAGCGGCGCGGCCTGAGCGACGCCCAGTCGTTCTGGCAATTCATCGGCGGCGCCCGGGTACATCTGCATCCCTCGGCGCTGCTGGACTACCGCTACTACTTCGTGCGGGCCATCCTCAAGATTGCGCTGGTGCTGCCCGTCGTCCAACTGGTCGACCCCTACATCCTGCGCTCCGGCGATTACCTGGCCTTTTTCAACAACCTCTGGGGCGCGCGCCCGCGCCTGGGCGAAAACCTCGCACTGTCCATGCTCTACGGGTTGGGGGTGTTCCTGCTCAAGGACTTCATCCATTACTGGGCGCACCGGGCCTTTCACTCCCGCTGGCTCTGGGCCTTTCACAAGGTCCACCATTCGGCGCCCGTGCTGGTACCGGCGACGGCGAGCCGGGTGCATTTCGTGGAAAAGATCGTCGAGAAACTGAGCACCGGCATTTGCATCGGCCTCTACGCCGGATGCTTCTGGTACCTCTGCGGCGGTGAAGTCAGCCGCTACACCCTGTTCGGCGTGACCTACCTGGTATTCATCTTCAACAGCCTGGCGGCCAACCTGCGGCATAGCCATGTCTGGCTGTCTTTCGGCCCGCAACTGGAACATGTGTTCAACAGCCCGGCCCAGCACCAGATCCATCACAGCGACGCCCCGCGCCATTTCAACCGTAACTTCGGCACCAACCTGTCCATCTGGGACTGGATGTTCGGCACGCTCTATGTCACTACATCAACGCCCGAAAACATCCGCTTCGGCACCAACGAGCAGGACCACCAGCGTTACCTGACGGTCTATAGCCTGATCGTCACGCCCTTTGTCGAAACCGGCCGCAAGGTCCTGGTGAAGTGCCAGCGCAAGGCTGTGCTCGGCGCGTCCGGCAGGGCGGGTCGTTAGCTGATCCCGTGTTTGTTGCGAACGACTGACCGCTCAGGCGGGGAACTGGGCTATCCAGTGCCTGGCAATCTCTTCGCGCCGGCAGACCCACACCCCGTCGTGGCCCTGCACGTAATCGAGAAAGCGCGCCAGCGCCATCGCACGACCAGGATGGCCACTGATCCGCCCATGCAGGCCCACGCTCATCATCTTCGGGCGGTGCGCGCCCTTCCGATGCGGCCGACTTTTCGGTTTGGCAGGTGATCAGAAGTCGTAGAGCTGGGTGGGGTTGTCGCGCAAGATGAGGGCCTGGGTTTGCTCCTTTGGTGCCCAGCGCATCAGCAGGTCAAGGACCTGCGCATCGTCGGGTTTCTGCTCGGCGGCAAGCGTCGGGTGCGGCCAGTCGCTACCCCATAGCATGCGATCAGGGCGATGGCTGACCAGTGCAGTGGCGACTCGGCCGACGTCCTCGAACAGCGGTGCTCCGATTTTCGAGCGAAGATAAGGTGCCGACAGCTTGATCCATGCCCGGTCGGTGTCCAGCAGCCGCACCAGTGCGGCGAAAGCTGGCGACTTCAGCGCTTCTGGCTGTGGTACATGGCCCATGTGGTCGATAACGATCTTGCCTGGCAAGGCCAGCAAGCGCGGGGCAACCTCGGGCAGCAGCGGCCCGGTAGCGACCTGTACGTTCCAGCCCAGTTCGCCGACCCGCGCGGCCAGGCTTTCCAGCCCATCGAGCGCCTGGCTGCCGACGCTCAGGTTGAAGCGGATACCACGCACTCCTGCCTGGTGCAGTTCGGCAAGCTCTGCGTCGGTAATCCCATTGGACACAACCGCCACACCCCGGGCATCGCCTCGGCTGCGCAACAAGCCATCGAGCATCACCCGGTTATCGGTGCCGTAGGTCGATGGCGTGACGATGACCATGCGGCGGATGCCCAGGCGCTGCTGCAGTTTGCGGTAATCCTCCAGCGAGGCATCCGCCGGCAGCAGGGTAGCGCCGGGTGCGGCCGGGATACGGCTGTCGTAGAGGTGCATGTGGCAGTCGATGCTGCCTGCGGGCGGCGTCAGGCGCGGGTGCGCATCGCCCTTGCTGAAGGGCACGTCGGCCATGGCGCCCATGGAGGCGACAGCACCCAGTGCACCGGTGGCCTGCAAGAATTGACGACGAGACAACGTCATGGATATTCCTCGTTTATTGTTGTTGTGAAATGACGATGCCCACGTTTCTGAGGCAGGAAAGTGGGCATCGAAGTACGGCTTTTGCGGCTTATTTCGCGCTGAGGGCGCTGGCTGCCTCAGCTTGCTCGCGCTGGCGCTTGCGGCCGATCACCAGTACCGCGATCCCGGCCACGGTGCACAGCGCGGCCAACGGCATCAGCGCCATGGAGTAGCTGCCGGTGGCATCGTGAATGGCGCCGTAGGCATTGACCATGATGCCTCCGCCAATCAGGTTGGCCATGGCGCCCACGGCTGCCAGCCCCGCAGCAGCAGTCGAGGAAGACAGCCAACCCGACACCAGCGCCCAGAACGGCCCTTTCATCGAGTAGGCGCCCACCAGGACCATGGTCAGCATCATCACCGTTGCCGGCAGGGACGAGGTGAACAAGGTCATCAACAGGCCCGCCGCGATCAGCAGCATGGTCATCGCCGTGTGCCAGCGACGCTCGCCGCTGCGGTCGGAGCTGCGACCCCAGATGATCATCAGCACAGAGGCAACACCGTAAGGGATGGCATTCACCAGGCCGATTTCCATCGAGCTCAGGCCGAATGTCTTCAGCAGTTGCGGGGCCCACACGCTCATGGTGCTGCCTGCAGCTGAAGCGCCCGAGTAGATCAGGGCCAGCACCCAGATGTCTTTGTGGCGCAGCAGCTTCCACAGCGAAATATGGCCGATGGCGGTCTTTTTCGAGGCTTCATCAGCCAGGCGCTTGGTGAGCCAGCCGCGCTGCTCGTCATTCAGCCACTTGGCCTGCTCGGGGCGGTCGGTAAGCACGAACAGGCAGGCGATGCCCAGCAGTACGGCTGGAATGCCTTCGAGAATGAACAGCCAGTGCCAGCCACGCATGCCCATCCAGCCATCCAGGTTCAGCAGCAGGCCCGACAGTGGCGAACCGATGAAGTTGGCGGCAGGGATCGCCACCATGAACAGCGCCACCATGCGCGCGCGGTAGGCAGACGGCAGCCAGTAGGTGAGGTACAGCAGCACGCCCGGGAAGAAACCGGCCTCGGCAGCACCCAGCAGAAAGCGCATCACGTACAGTGAATTGGCACCCTGAACGAACGCCGTGCCTGCCGAGATCAGGCCCCAGGTGATCATGATGCGGGCTATCCAGATGCGTGCCCCGTAGCGTTGCATGGCCAGGTTGCTGGGCACTTCGACCAGGAAGTAGGCAAAGAAGAACAGGCTGCTGGCGAAGCCGAACACCTTGGCCGTGAGCTGCAGGTCCTCGTTCATCTGCAGGGAAGCCATGCCGATGTTGCCGCGATCGATGATCGCGATCAGGTAGCAGACGATCAGAAAGGGCAGCAGTCGCCAGGCGATGCGGCGCATGGTGCTGCGTTCGAGTTCATCCGGCAGCGATGTTGCTGAAATCATGGTGCTCTCCAATTGTTTTTTTTCTGGAGTGACGCGTGTGAACGTGCCCCGCTCACGAGAGGCACGCGAGGGGTGCGATCAGCTGGCGAAGAGGTGGCGGTTGACCACGCAACGCGGATCCAGAGCATTGCCCGCCCATACATCGAGGACCTGCTTCAGCGCTACCAGGCCTACCCGTTCGCGGGCCTCGGTGGTGTTGGCACCGACATGCGGCGTGGCGACCAGTGTCGGCAGGCCCCACAGCGGGCTGTCGGCAGGCGGCGGCTCGGGGCTGAAGGTATCCAGGCCGGCGCCGGCGATGCGGCGTTCGCTGAGCGCTTTTACCAGGGCGTTGGTGTCGATCAGCTCACCACGGGCAGTGTTGATCAGGATGGCGCCAGGGCGCATGCGCTCGAGCTGGGCAGCGCCAATCAGGTTGTGGTTGGTCTCGGTCAGCGGGCAGTGCAGGCTGATGATATCGCTTTCAGCCAGCAGGCGATCGAAATCCTCTTCGCGCTCGACGTGCGGGCGCTCCGGCAGTTGCTTGAGGTAGGGGTCGAACACCTTGACCTTCATGCGCAGTGGCGCCACCAGGTCCATGAGGATGCTGCCGATCGAGCCCAGACCGATAAGCCCCAGGGTTTTGCCCGACAGCTCCATGCCGTTGGCCGAGGATTTGTCCCAATGCCCGTCACGCATGCGCGCATCCAGCAGCGCGGTTTGACGTGCCACGCTGAACATCAACGCGAAGGCCAGCTCGGCCACCGACTGGGCATTGGCGCCCAGGGCGATCGATACCGGGATGCTGCGGTCGGCGGCGGCCTGCAGATCGATGGTGTTGTAGCCCACGCCGTGCTTGGCGATCACTTTCAGGTTGGCTGAAGCGTCGATCATGGCGCGGGTCAGTTTGCCTTGGCGGACCACGATGGCATCGGGCTGTTCAGCGCGAATGATCGCTTCCAGTTCTTCGGCGGGCAGGTAGGGCGTAGTGGGGACGATTCTGACGCCCTGTTCGGCGGCAAGGTTCATGGCCTCGGCAGCAAGCTCAGGGCCGGTCAGCAGAATGGTACGGGACATCGGGGATACCTTGTTCTTGTCTGGGAGCGGTTCGGGCGCAGTCTGCCGCTCATGTGCGGCAATGGGGTAAACCCTATCATAATGAAACGCTGTTGCAAGAAAATTCATGTAGTCGCCGATGCCTGGCAAAAAAAGCCGACAAAAACCAATTGCCACGACTTTAATGAAATGACATTCTAAAAAACAGATTCGGCAGCGGCCGATGACATCGAATAACACCAAGAGAGGTATGTCACATGAGCATTGGCTTCCAAGTGCTTGAGCGCGCACGTAAAGTCGGTGATGAGTGGGTTGCACGTTATCGTGAGGTTCCGGTTGCCAACGTCAGCGATTCGATGAACCGGATGACTGCAGGTGGTGCCCGCCTGCGCCCCATGCATCGCGAAGGTGTGCTGTGTGGCCCGGCCTTGACAGTCAAGGCGCGCCCAGGTGACAACCTCATGCTGCATTACGCGATCGATATCGCTCAGCCGGGCGATGTGATCGTGGTCGATGCCGGTGGCGATCTGACCAACGCCCTGATCGGTGAAATGATGGTGGCTTACGCGGTCAAGCGTGGCTTGGCCGGTATCGTCATCAACGGCGCCATTCGCGATGCAGCCAACATCGGTGCGGGTGACTTCCCGTTGTTCGCTGCTGGCGTTTCGCACCGTGGCCCATACAAGGACGGCCCGGGCGAGATCAACGTGCCGATTGCCATTGATGGTATGGTGATCGAGCCAGGCGACCTGGTGATCGGTGATGACGATGGCCTGCTGTGCGTGCCTTACGACCACGTCGCCGAGGTCTATGCTCGCGCCACCGCCAAGCACACTGCCGAAACCGCACAGATGGAACACATTGCCCAAGGCACCAACGACCGTTCCTGGGTCCTGGAGTCCTTGAAGAAGAAAGGCTGCCTGCTGCCAGGCTGATCCAGCATGCGCTGCGCACCTTGCGATGGGGTGTGCAGCGGCTGTTGGGTCGGTGTCGGTCGCGGGTTCTATTGAGGATTCGCAGACTTGTCCGATTCATCGTCACCGCATCGCAAACGTTGGCCCGCCGCTGTGCGGGCGCTCGCTCATCGCAACTTTCAGATCTATTTCGCCGGCCAGGGTGTTTCCACTCTGGGCAAGTGGGTTCAGCAGGTTGCATTGGCCTGGCTGGCCTATCATCTGACCGGTTCTGCCGTACTGCTGGGGCTGATCACCTTCCTTTCGCTCGCGCCGCAATTGCTCATCGGCCCGTTGGCAGGAGCGTGGATCGATCGGCATGACAAGCGCCGGTTGCTGATCATCGTGCAGCTTATCCTGATCGCGCAGTCGCTCGTGCTGGCGCTTGCAACCTGGCGCAACTGGATCGATGGTCCGTTCATTGCTGCCATGGCATTGCTGCTTGGCTTGCTCAATGCCTTGGAAACCCCTCTGCGCCAAGCGCTGATCGGCAGTTTTGTCGACGACCCGGCCGACCTGCCGAACGCGCTGGTGCTCAATGCCATGTTGATCAATGCCGCACGGTTCGTCGGCCCGCCATTGGCCGGTGGGCTCATTGCCCTGGCCGGCGAGGCGGCCTGCTTCGCCCTTACTGCCGTGGCTTTCATGGCCTTGCTGGGTGGCTTGCTGAAAGTGCGCGGTACTGCCGGCCCAAAGGCCAGTGGCTCAACCGCGCAAGTGTTTCGCGAAGGGTTGTTGTATCTGTGGCAAACGCGCAACGTTCGCCAGTTGCTGGTCAACGTGATCATGGTCAACTTGTTGGCATCCTGCTACGCGGCACTGCTGCCGATCCTGGCCAGGGCCGTGTTCGCTGGCGATGCGCGAGTGCTTGGATGGTTGTGGGGGGCGGCAGGCGCGGGCGCGTTCGTGGCCACGCTGGTGCTGGCGGTTGGCGGTGCATTGCCTCGCCTGCGCCAGTTCACCGATGCTGGAGCGCTGCTATGCGCGGTTGCGCTGATCGGTTTGTGGATGGCGGGTGCGCTGCCACTGGCGCTGCTGGCGCTGGGTGTTCTGGGTTTCGGCATCACCCTGAGCAATGTCAGTACCAACATGCAGCTGCAAAGTGGCGCACCCAGCCATTTGCGTGGCCGGGTGATCGCTTTCTATATTGCCATGCGCTTCGGCTTCGAAGCTTTGGGCGGCATGGCGGCGGGGCTGATCGCGGCCCGCTGGGGAGCGCCGGCGACCTTGGGGGTCGCCGGAGGGTGCCTGGTGATCGGGCTGTTGGGTCAATACGGCATGCGTCGTCGCAGCTGAGCGGTCAGATTGTCTGGCCTTGGCCGTGAGGCGTCTGCTGCTTGGCGGGGTCGCCCAGCCAAAGCATCAGGCAGGTGCCGACCAGCAGGATCGATGCAACGGCAAAGAACGGCATGCTGAAGCTATGAGTGGCGTCCTTGATCAGGCCGATCAGGAACGGGCCTGTGAAGCCGCCCAGGTTGCCGATCGAGACGATCATCGCCAGGCCGCCAGCGGCGGCACGACCAGTCAGGAAGGTCGAAGGTATCGCCCAGAACGTGGCCTGGAATGACAGGATGCTCGCCACCGCCACGCACAGGCTGGCGATCTTCAACACCGGCTGGTCAAGCAGGGCGGCGGCCACCAGGGCCACGGCGGCCAAGGCCAATGCGCTGACCACATAGGGCAGGCGGTGACGGCTACGGTTGGCCAGCCGTGCCCACATCGTCATCGCCAGTGCCCCGAGCAGGTAGGGCAGGGCGACCACCAGGCCGACCACGCCGCTATCGATGCCCAGGCCTTTGATGATCTGTGGCAGCCACATGCCTATGCCAATCGAGCCGACGATGCAGCAAAAGTTGATGGCCGCCAGGGTGAACACCTTGGGGTTGGTCAAGGCTGCGCGCAGCGTATTGCCATGAGACGCACCGATGGCCTGTTGTTCTTGGGACAGGCGCTGGTCAAGCCAGGCTTTCTCTCGCGGGTTGAGCCATTTTGCCTTGGCCGGGGTATCGACCAGCACGAAGAGGCAAGCGATGCCAAGCAGCACGGCCGGCATCGACTCGGTGACCAGCAGCAGTTGCCAGTTCTTCAGGCCCAAGACGCCGTGCTGTTCCATCAGCCAGCCGGACAGGGGCGAGCCGATGATGTTGGCCGCAGGAATGCCCAGCAGGAAGGCGGCAGTGGCTTTCGCCCGCCATTTGCCGGGGAACCAGTAGGTGAAGTACAGGTATACGCCGGGCGTGAAGCCCGCTTCGGCAAGCCCCAGCAAAAAGCGCGCAATGCTGAAACTGATTGGCCCGGTGGCGAAGGCGGTGGCCATGGAGATCAGCCCCCAGGTGATCATGATTCGCGCAATCCACACCCGTGCGCCGAAGCGCTGCATCAGCAGGTTGCTGGGGATCTCGAACATGAAGTAGCCGAAGAAGAACAGGCCGGCTGCCCAGCCGAACATCGTCGCGGTAAGGCCCAGGTCCTGGTTCATGCTGATGGCGGCGAAGCCGACATTGGTGCGGTCGAGGTAGCTGATCACGTAGCAGATGAAGATGAACGGCACCAGGCGCCACAGCACGCGGCGCATCAGGCGTTCGCCCTCGGCGTCGCTGAGCGGCGCCTGGGCAGCGGGGGTTTCGTGGGTCATGTCGTCACTCTTTTGTAGTTGTTGTGTGCCCTGACAGGGGGGCCTGGTTCAGCTGTGGGAATACATTGGCAGCCCAGGCGCAGTGGTGCGCACCTGCAGAATGCTGCCGGTTTCGGATTCGGTGATGTACAGGGTCTGCCCGTCATTGCCGCCGAAGGCCAGGTTGGTGTTGCTGATGCCTGCGCAGGAGACGATGCGCTGCAATGGCTCAGCGACTTTCGACAGCTTCCATACCGAGCCGAAACCGGTATGGGCGATGTACAGGTTGCTCTGGGCATCGAGGGCCAGGCCGTCGGGCCCGCCCAGGCCGCCGTGCAACTGGGCGAAAACGCCCACCTTGCCGATGATCGAGCCGTTGCCCAGCGGGATGCGCCAGATCTGTTGCGCGCGTGTCACTGCTACCAGCAGATGATTGAGGTGCGGGTCGTAGACGATGCCATTGGGGCTGGGGATGGTGCCAAGCAGGCAGGTCAGGTTGCCGCTGGCGTCGAGCTTGTACACGCGACCGCTGGCATCCTGCAGCCCGGTCTGGCCTTGGTCTGTGAAATACAGGTCACCGTTGGGTGCGAACACCAGGTCGTTGACGCCTTTGAAGCCTTCCGAACCAGCTGAGTCCAGCAGTGCTTCGATAGCACCGGTATCTGGGTCGAGCAGCATGATCCCGCGCTTGTAGTCGGTAATGAAGATGCGTCCGTCCTGGTGAATCTTCAGGCCGTTCGGCCAGCCATCGTACTGACACACCAGTTCCCATTCGCCCTGCGGCGAGATGCGGAAAATTCGCCCGTTGGGAATGTCGGTCACGTAAAGCCGGCCTTGACGATCGAATGATGGGCCTTCGAGGAACGAGTCGATGGCACGGCCCTGGCGGTTGGCATTGGCCCAGGCAGTCGGGCGCGGGTCGCGGAAGCGGTCGGGCAGGCGGGTGAATACCGTGGTCTCCACGGTCGGCGGGGCAGCAAAGAAGCTCATGGGCGCTCCTGTAGGGCCGGGGACGCCTGGGCGTCCGATTGTTGTTTTGATGTATTTAATGCAATGGCGTTGCAAAATAAAACAAAATCGGACGAAGGGTGAAGCTGTTTTTGCGGAGATTTCTGATTTTCAGGGTTGTGTAGCACTGACTGTTGACGAGGCTACGATAATCTGCCTCCATATAAAGAAACGCCGTTTCAAAATAATAACAACGATCCTTTGGAGTCTCTTGCTTGAAATCCCTACCTTCCATCTGCCGCATTGCCTTGGCAGCAGGCGGCAGCGTCATAGGCTTGTCTGCCCAGGCCGACCTGATCGGTGACAGCCACGCGAACTTGTCGATGCGCAATTTCTACTTCAACAGCGATAACCGCGACGGCACGGCGCAGCCCTCCAGAACCGAGGAGTGGGCGCAAGGCTTTCTGCTCGACCTGCGCTCCGGTTATACCGACGGTGTGGTTGGTTTCGGCGTGGACGCCACGGCCATGCTGGGCCTTACGCTGGACAGCGGCAGAGGGCGGCATCAGGGCGGTAGCATGATTCCTTCCGATGGCGATGGCGCAGCTGACCGCTGGAGCAGCGCCGGTGCCACCGCCAAGATGAAGCTGAGCCAGACCGAGCTGCGCGTGGGGCAGCTGATGCCCAGGTTGCCGATACTGGTGGCCTCTGATGGCCGGTTGCTGCCGCAAACCTTCCAGGGCGTGCAATTGCAGTCCGGTGACATCGATAACCTCATGCTCATCGGCGGGGCGTTGAACCGCGCCAGGGGCCGGGCTTCGACCGACCTTACCGGCATGGCCGTAAACGGCGGTACTCAGGAGAGTGATCGTTTCAACTTTGTCGGTGCCGACTACCGCGCCACCAAAACGCTGCTGCTGCAGTATTACGCCGGGCAACTCGAAGACTACTATCTGCAGCAGTTCACCGGCCTCAATCACACCCTGGCGTTGACCGATGACAGCTCGTTGACCACTGACCTGCGCTATTTCCGCACCCGGGCGGACGGTGCCAACGGCAGTAGCTCAGGGCGTAGCCAGGGCTATACCGTTGGTGGATACACCAAAGGTAGCGACGGGGAAATCGACAACGACCTGTGGAGTGCGGCGTTCACCTATCGTTTGCGGGGCCACTCGCTGACCCTGGGTTATCAGCGTGTTTCCGACGATAGCAACTTCGTGCAGATCAACCAGGGGTCGATCGACAAGGGGGCCGGTGGCAGCAGCCTGTATCTGTGGACGGACAAGATGCTGCTCAGCTTCACGCGCGCTGGCGAGCGTACCGGGTTTGCCCAGTACGGCTATGACTTTACTGCCAACGGCATACCTGGGCTGAAGGCTTCGGTGATCTATTTGAAAGGCGACCACATCCAGGCAGCCGCTGGCGCCGAACAGTCGGAGTGGGAGCGAGACTTCTCGCTGGACTATGTGATCCAGGGCGGCACGTTCAAAGGGCTTGGCGTGGCCTGGCGCAACGGCAAATCGCACAGCGAGGCAGCACGCAATGGTGACCAGAACCGCCTGATCATCAACTACACCCTGCCGCTGTTCTGAGCGTCGGCCAGCGCAGCGAAAGGGGCCGCATCGGCGGTAAGGTTCGCTGATTGCCAGGTCTGCCGATATTTGCCCCATACGACAGCGATCAACCTCTAGCCAGCAGGCGCAGATATATTGCCCTGCTGGCTTTTTTTACTTTGCACGCGCAGCGCATGCTACGTTGGCGGTGGCCGACCGTTGTCGGATAATGAGGTTTTTCCGCCCTTGCGTACAATCGAGGGCTTCGATCCTGTGAGGTTTTGCAAATGGTGAAAGCGCGGCCGCGTCCAGCGGTAAATGGTGTGGCATCGGCAGACCGTGTTTTGACCGTGCTGACCGCGTTTCAGATAGGCGACTCTGCGCTGAGCCTGGTTCAGCTGGTTGAACGTACCGGCCTCATCAAAAGCACGATCATGCGCTTGATGGTGTCCCTGGAAAACCATGGCTTCATCACGCGCATGGCTGACGGGCGTTATCAGCTAGCCAGTGAAGTCATGCGCTTGAACACGGTCTATCAAGAGGCACTGGACCTCGAAAGGCATGTGATGCCACGTTTGCACGATTTGGCTGAAAAGTCGGGTGAGACCGCCTCCTTCTATGTGCGCCACGGTGCATATCGGATGTGCCAGTACCGTGTTAACTCTTCCCATCGACTTCGCCTCAATCTTCAACCCGGCGACATGCGGCCGATGGATGAAGCGGCGGGGGCTCAGGCGTTGCGCGCGCCGTATCACATCGGTATTGCATTGCAGAAACCCTACTACTCGAAGGGAGCCACCGACCCGCATGCCGCTTCAATGGCGCTGCCCATCTACGGAGCGCAGCAGGAACTGATGGGAGCTCTTGTCATTTCAGGACCAGCAAGCCGTTTGACGGAGGAATATGCCGAAAGCCTCAAGCTGATGTTCTTCGAGGCGGCACGTGATCTGATGCGAAGCCTGGGCTTCAAGCCTGCGTCATTGGAGGCCGAGTCGGTCCAGTAAGCGCGCCTCATGGGCCCGGCTTGCGGCGTCTTTGTCGAGCAGCCTGGCTGATCGAGGCGGCCAGGCACTGATTGACAAAGCCGTGCAGCTTTGAAGCCGCGCGCAGGCATTTGTAGGAGCAGCCTTGTGCTGCGAAGAGGCCGGTGCTGGCAATTCATATCTGTTGCCCATATCGGCCTCTTCGCAGCACAAGGCTGCTCCTGCAAACGATGCGCCAGGCGAGCGATAGCATGGAAACAACCCGCGTCGGTTTCAGGATGCGCCTGGTCGTTCGCACGCAACCCCCCGGCGCCACAAGTGCCATGCTTGCAGGATGCCTCGGACCAGCGCGCGCAGACGTGCGGCCGCAGGCAAGGAGGCCGCTGGCACCACGCAACCGTGACGTGGTCGGCGCGCCGCAGCAGAACACGCCGGATACCTGCCCTCACAACAATTCAGGCGGGGTCCGTGATGCCGAGGTCCGCTGTATGCCTGATGAATTGCTCCACCTGCCTGTGATCCACCGCGTTCTGGCCCGTGACAAGGATACCCCCGGCGCGCTGTTGCCGATCCTGCATGCCATCCAGCACGACATCGGCTACATCCCCGATGCCGCTGTCGCCGAAATTGCCCATGCCCTGAACCTCAGCCTGGCCGAGGTGCATGGGGTGATCAGCTTCTACCACGATTTCCGCACCACGCCACCGGCGCGCCACACCCTGCGCCTGTGCCGTGCCGAGTCGTGCCAGAGCCGGGGCGCCGAGGCGCTGGCCGCGCAACTGCGCGAACAGCTGGCGCTGGACGACCACGGTACCAGCGCCGATGGTGCCATCAGCCTGCGCCCGGTGTACTGCCTGGGCGCCTGCGCCTGCTCGCCAGCGCTGGAACTGGACGGTCAGGTGCATGCGCGCCTTACCCCTGAGCGCCTGCGCGCGCTGGTCAACGCTTGCCGGGAGGACGCAGCATGCTGAAGCTGTACATCCCCTGCGATTCGGTAGCCCGTGCCGTGGGCGCCGACCAGGTCGCCGATGCCTTGCAGCGGGAGGCCGAGCGCCGCCAGCTGCCGCTGGACATCCAGCGCACCAGCTCCCGCGGGCTGTACTGGCTGGAGCCGTTGCTGGAATGCGACAGCGCGCAAGGGCGCCAGGGTTTCGGCCCGGTCACCCCGGACGACGTGCCGTCCTTGCTCGACGCCTTTACCGGTGAGCCCGGTGAGCCCGGTGAGCCCGGCGGCCATTCACTGGCTCTGGGGCCGGTCGAGGACATCCCTTACCTCAAGACCCAGCAACGCCTGCTGTTCGCCCGCGCCGGCATCACCCGCCCATTGTCGCTGGACGACTACCGTGCCCATGGTGGTTTTGCCGGCCTTGAGGCGGCCGTGGCCCTGGACGGTGCCGAGGTGGTCGCCGCCGTGCTCGATTCCGGCCTGCGTGGCCGCGGCGGTGCGGCGTTCCCGGCCGGCATCAAGTGGCGCACCGTGCGTGACGCCGTAGCAGGCCAGAAGTACGTGGTGTGCAACGCCGACGAAGGTGACTCCGGTACCTTCGCCGACCGCATGCTGATGGAAGGCGACCCGTTCCTGCTGATCGAAGGCATGATCATTGCCGGCCTCGCCGTGGGTGCCGACAAGGGCTACATCTATGTGCGCTCGGAATACCCCGATGCCATCCGCGTGCTCGACCAGGCTTTCGCCATCGCCCGTGACGCCGGCTACCTCGGCAGCGACGTGGCCGGCAGCGGCCAGGCCTTCGACCTGGAAGTAAGGGTCGGCGCCGGCGCCTATATCTGCGGCGAAGAAACCGCACTGCTCGAATCCATCGAAGGCAAGCGCGGCATTGTCCGTGCCAAGCCTCCGCTGCCCGCGCTGCAGGGCCTGTTCGGCCTGCCGACGCTGGTGCACAACGTGCTTACCCTGGCCTCGGTACCCATCATCATAGCCAAGGGCGCGTCGTTCTACCGCGACTTCGGCATGGGCCGTTCGCTGGGCACCATGCCGTTCCAGTTGGCCGGCAACATCCGCCAGGGCGGCCTGGTGGAACGCGCCTTTGGCCTGACCCTGCGCGAACTGGTGGAAGGCTATGGCGGCGGCACGGCAAGTGGCCGGCCGCTGAAGGCCGCGCAGGTGGGGGGGCCGCTCGGTGCCTGGGTACCGCCCAGCCACTTTGACACGCCGCTGGACTATGAAGCCTTCGCCGCCATGGGCGCGATGCTCGGCCATGGTGGTGTGGTGGTGGCCGACGACACCCTGAACATGGCCAGCATGGCGCGCTTCGCCTTGCAGTTCTGTGCCGAGGAGTCCTGTGGCAAGTGCACCCCGTGCCGCATCGGCTCGACCCGGGGCATGGAAGTGGTCGACCGGCTGATCGCCACCAGCGACATGACCGAGCGGCATGACCAGGCCCTGTTGTTGCGTGACCTGTGCGACACCATGCAATACGGCTCGCTGTGTGCCATGGGCGGCATGACCGCTTATCCGGTGGCCAGCGCGCTGAAGTACTTCCCCGCCGATTTCGGGCTGACCCACACGGAGGCCGCGCAGTGATCAATTTCTTCGACCCCGCTTCTGATAAAAGCAGCGACTTCGGCACCCCGGCCCGTGAGAGCGAGGTACAGGTCAGCCTGAGCATCGATGGCCGTGCCATTACTGTGCCCGCCGGTACTTCGGTGATGCGTGCCGCGGCCATGCTCGGCACCAGCATCCCCAAACTGTGCGCCACCGACAGCCTCGAAGCCTTCGGCTCGTGCCGCATGTGCATGGTGGAAATCGAAGGCATGCGCGGCTACCCGGCCTCCTGCACCACCCCGGTCAGCGAAGGCATGGTGGTGCACACCGAAACCCCGCGCCTGGCCGGCCTGCGCCGCAACGTGATGGAGCTGTACATCTCCGACCACCCGCTGGACTGCCTGACCTGTTCTGCCAACGGCAACTGCGAGCTGCAGACCGTGGCCGGCCAGGTGGGCCTGCGGGAAGTGCGCTATGGCTACGATGGCGCCAATCACCTGGCTGAGAAAAAGGACGTATCCAACCCGTATTTCGACTACGAGCCGAGCAAGTGCATCGTCTGCAGCCGCTGCGTGCGTGCCTGCGAGGACATCCAGGGCACCTTCGCCCTGACCATCACCGGGCGCGGCTTCGAATCGCGAGTGGCGGCCGCGGGTGGTGAAAACTTCCTCGCCTCCGAGTGCGTGTCGTGCGGTGCCTGCGTGCAGGCCTGCCCGACCGCGACCCTGACCGAAAAGAGCCTGGTGCAACTGGGCCAGCCAGAGCGTGCGGTCATCACCACCTGCGCCTATTGCGGCGTGGGCTGCTCGTTCCGCGCCGAAATGAAGGGCGACCAGCTGGTGCGCATGGTCCCGGACAAGAACGGCGGCGCCAACCACGGCCACGCCTGCGTCAAGGGCCGCTTCGCCTGGGGCTACGCCACCCACCCGGACCGCATTACCAGGCCGATGATCCGCAAGCGCCTGGAAGACCCATGGCAGGAAGTCAGCTGGGACGAGGCGGTGACCTATGCCGCCAGCGAGTTCCGCCGCATCCAGCTCAAGTACGGTCGCGATTCCATCGGCGGCATCACTTCCAGCCGTTGTACCAACGAAGAAGCCTACCTGGTGCAGAAACTGGTGCGCACGGCGTTCGGCAACAACAACGTCGACACCTGCGCGCGGGTGTGCCATTCGCCCACCGGCTATGGCCTGAAGCAGACCTTGGGTGAATCGGCCGGTACGCAAAGCTTCGACTCGGTGATGCAGGCCGACGTGGTGCTGGTGATCGGCGCCAACCCCACCGACGCCCATCCCGTATTCGGTTCGCAGCTCAAGCGCCGTCTGCGCCAGGGTGCTCGGCTGATCGTGATCGACCCCCGGCGTATCGACCTGGTCGACTCGCCGCACGCCCGCGCCGAGTTGCACCTGCAACTGCGCCCGGGCACCAACGTGGCCATGCTCAACGCGCTGGCCCACGTGATTGTCACTGAAGGCCTGCTGGCCCAGCGTTTCATCGATGCACGTTGCGAAACCGCGGATTTCGCCCGCTGGCGCGACTTCGTCAGCCAGGCGGATAATGCCCCCGAAGTACTTGGCCCTGTCTGTGGCGTACCTGCCGAGCAGATCCGCGCCGCCGCCCGCCTGTATGCCACCGGCGGCAACGCGGCGATCTACTATGGCCTGGGCGTGACCGAGCATAGCCAGGGCAGTACCGCGGTGATGGGCATCGCCAACCTGGCCATGGCCACCGGCAACATCGGCCGTGAGGGGGTAGGGGTGAACCCGCTGCGCGGGCAGAACAACGTGCAGGGCTCGTGCGACATGGGCTCGTTCCCCCACGAACTGCCCGGCTACCGGCACATTTCCAACGAAGGCGTGCGCGCCGAGTTCGAGCGCGCCTGGGGCGTTACCCTGCAGCCCGACCCGGGCCTGCGTATCCCCAACATGTTCGAAGCGGCGCTGGACGGCAGCTTCAAGGCCTTGTACTGCCAGGGCGAGGACATTGCCCAGAGCGACCCCAACACCCAGCACGTCACGGCGGCCCTGCTGGCCATGGAGTGCGTGGTGGTGCAGGACATCTTCCTCAACGAAACAGCCAAGTTCGCCCATGTGTTCCTGCCGGGCAGCTCGTTCCTCGAGAAGGACGGCACCTTCACCAACGCCGAGCGGCGTATTTCGCGGGTTCGCAAGGTCATGGAGCCGCTGGCCGGCAAGGCCGACTGGGAAGCGACCGTGGCCCTGGCCAATGCCCTGGGCTACCCGATGAATTACCGTCACCCGTCCGAGATCATGGACGAGATCGCCCGCCTGACGCCCACCTTCCACCGCGTCAGCTACGCCGAGATCGACCGCCATGGCAGCCTGCAGTGGCCGTGCAACGATGCAGCGCCCGATGGTACGCCGACCATGCACATCGACCAGTTCGTACGTGGCAAGGGGCGCTTCATGCTTACCGGCTACGTGCCCACCGAGGAGAAGGTCAACAACCGCTACCCGCTGCTGCTGACCACCGGGCGTATCCTCAGCCAGTACAACGTCGGCGCCCAGACCCGGCGCACCGGCAACGTCGCCTGGCATGACGCCGATCGCCTGGAAATCCACCCGACCGACGCCGAAAGCCGTGGCATCCAGGACGGTGACTGGGTCGGCATCGGCAGCCGCGCCGGGCAGACGGTGCTGCGTGCCAAGGTCAGTACCCGGGTGGCGCCGGGGGTGGTATACACCACGTTCCACTTCCCCGAGTCGGGGGCCAACGTGATTACCACCGACAACTCCGACTGGGCCACCAACTGCCCTGAGTACAAGGTGACGGCGGTGGAGGTGGTGAAAGTGTTCCAGCCTTCGCAGTGGCAGAAGCGCTACCAGGACTTCAGTGACGAGCAGCGGCGCTTGCTGAAGGAGCGCCGTATTGCGGAAAAAGCCGAGGTGCGCCGATGAGCAGTGAGAACCTGGTCAAGATGGCCAACCAGATTGCCCATTACTTCGACAGCGAGCCAGACCGGGCGCTGGCGGTGCAAGGGGTGCGGCAGCATCTGCAGAGCTTCTGGACGCCGGCGATGCGCCGGCAGCTGGCGCAATGGATCGAGGCCAATGCAGGGGAGGGGCTGGACCCGAAGGTGCGGGAAGCGTTGGCCTAGCGTTTGGTGTTGAAAGGGGCTGCTGCGCAGCCCATCGCCGGCAAGCCAGCTCCCACAGGTACTGCAAGGGCTGGGCAATTTCCCACAGGTACTGCACATGGCTTGAGGTCAATGCGGTTGATGTGGGAGCTGGCTTGCCGGCGATAGGGTCCTGACAGATCGAACTCAACCGCGGGCCAGTTCCGCCTGGTGGGCAATTGCTTCCTCGCTCTTGAGTACTAGCACATCCCCCTCCAGCGCATCCAGCACCACCTCCGAGGTATTGCCAATCAACGCCCCGGAAATCCCCGTGCGGCACACGGTGCCGATCACCGTCACCACCGCATCGAGCTTCTTCTCGGTATGCGGAATCAGTACATCCGCCGGCCCTTCGGCCACATGCAAGCGGTCTTCGCCGATGTCGTACTCTGCCTGGAATGCCTTGCACGCCTCGCGATAACGCTTCTCGATAGTTTCCGTCAACTGGTACACCGGGTCCGACGCCGACAGCATCGGCGACGGATGGGCGGTGATGACGTGCAACTCACCCTTGGCCAGTTTGGCAATCTCGAAGCCATGGTCGATGATGCTGGCGTGCAGGCGGCGGTGGTCCTCGTCCTGGTTGCCCACATCCACCGCAGCCAGGACCTTGCCGCCGGTCCAAGGCCGCTCGCTCTTGACCATCAGCACCGCACACGGGCATTGGCGCAGCAGCTTCCAGTCGCTGGGTGTGAGCAGGGCCTTCTTCAGTGGGTTGTCCGGGCGGTGTTCCTTGATCACCAGATCGCAGCCCTCGGCCTGCTGCACGTCGATGATGGTGTCGTGCAGGTTGTCGCGCCAGGCCTCTTCATGGGTGACGTTGTCGTACCCGTCATCATGCAACTGGCTGCTCAGCAGGCTCAACAGCGCGCTGTGGTCGTGCCTTTTGTCGCACATCAGCAGGTGCAGGCGCGCGCCGGTGACGCCGGCGATCAGCTTGGCCCGGGTCAGGGCCCGGCTGTGGGCGTGCTCGGGGTCGAGGACGACGAGGATGCTGCGGACGGCTTGCATGGGCTTCAACTCCGTTCAAAGGTGGCGGCCAATGCCTGACTATAGTCGGCGCTTCCCCCGCTGGCGCTTGATGTACATCAAGCATAGTCACTGGCGCCGCCCGCCGCCGCCGGTATAATCGCCGGCCCTGCCCGTTCTTTGTGGTTGCACGCTCATGTCCCTGATCCCCGAAATCGACGCCTTTCTTGGTTGCCCGACACCAGACGCCTGGATCGAAGCGGCGCTCGCCGACCAGGAAACCCTGCTGATCGACCACAAGAACTGCGAATTCAAGGCTGCCAGTACCGCCCTGAGCCTGATCGCCAAGTACAGCACCCACCTCGACCTGATCAACATGATGTCGCGCCTGGCCCGCGAGGAACTGGTTCACCACGAGCAGGTGCTGCGCCTGATGAAGCGTCGCGGCGTGCCGCTGCGTCCGGTGTCGGCGGGGCGTTATGCGTCTGGGCTGCGGCGCCTGGTGCGCGCCCACGAGCCGGTCAAGCTGGTGGATACGCTGGTGGTGGGGGCGTTCATCGAGGCGCGCAGCTGCGAGCGCTTTGCCGCGCTGGTACCGCACCTGGACGAGGAGCTGGGCCGCTTCTACCACGGCCTGCTGAAGAGCGAAGCGCGCCACTACCAGGGTTACCTGAAACTGGCGCACAACTACGGCGACGAGGCAGACATCGCCCGCCGGGTGGAACTGGTGCGGGCTGCGGAGGTGGAGCTGATCCAGTCACCTGACCAGGAGCTGCGCTTCCACAGCGGTATCCCGATGGCGCAGGCCGCCTGATTCGCGCCAGGCGGCCAGGGCGTCAGTGACGGCGACCCAGCAGCAGGCCGACCACCAGCCCGAGGCCTGCGGAAATGGCCACGGTCTGCCACGGGTGGCCGCCGATATAGTCCTGGGTAGCTTCCACCACCGGTTGCGCCTTGCTGCGCACCTTGTCGGCGGCCTGGCGCGCCTGGCGCAGTTTGAGACTTACCTGCGCGCGCAGGGTTTCCGCCTCGTCACCCACCAGCGCTGCGCTGTCGTTCAGCAGTTTTTCCGATTCTTCGATCAGCGCCTGCAGTTCGCTGAATACCTGGTCCTTGATCTGATCGCTGTCGGCCAGCGCGGCGTTTTTCCGGGCCATGAACTCGTCCTCGTCGATGGTATGGTTTGAACAATGGATGCCGGCGCGCCAGGAAAGTTGCGGCGGCTTTGGGCTGTTGCAGTCCTGAGTGTAAGATAGCGGCCATTTTCAAACCTGCAGGTACCTTCATGAGTTTCAATCTGGCCAACATGAGCTTCGAGGAACGGGCGCAGATCGAGGCAGAGAAGGCCCGGCTGTTCGAGCTGTGGCAGAACAACCTGGGCAAGGCCAAGGGCGAAGCCGCGCGGCTGATCGCCGAAAAGCCACGGCGCAAAGGCAAATGGGCCGAGTGGGTGCGCGCCGAGCTGGATGGCATGTCGCCGCCCGAATACGCCAGCATGGTGCGCAGCGAAGTCAACAAGCTGATGGCCGCAGCCAGCGCCAACCGCTGATCACACCCCGCCGGGCGCTTACCAGTAGGCGCCCTTGGGCAGGTCCAGCTTGCCCTCGTCGGTAAAGCGCACGGTGCCCAGCAGCCCGCCGGCAAGTTTGCCGCGCAGCACATAGGGCAGGCCCTGCAACGAGTCCACCCGGCCCAGCCCATAGGCCTGGCGCAGGAAGGAAAACGCCGTGATGCTCACCGGCACCACGACCACCGCTTCGCCATAACGGCCGATGTGCCCCTGCTGGTCGCTGACCCCGGCAGCCAGCGGCTGGCCGTTCACCTCCAGGTTCAGGGCGATGCCGTTGTAGTCGATCGGCGCCTCGTTGGGGTTTTGTACCCGCATCTTCACCGCCATGCGCAGTTCCAGCTCCTGCCCGGGCAGCGGTTCGATACCGATCACGCTGATATTGACCGGGTCGCGTGCCTGGAACAGCGCACAGGCCCCCGGGCCGCAGGCCAGCAGCAGGACCAGGAACAGGCGGGCGTAGCGGTGCAGACGGGCAGCCATGGGGTACGACCTTGCCAGAGTGAGCGAATGGGCAGTGTGGCAAATGTGCGTCGACGTTGAAAGTCTCCGCCCATATGAAAGATACTGTTTCTCATTAACGCCCGATAACTTCTCCTACTGGCCGTTCCCGAACCCATGCTGACCTCTCCCGCGCCGGGCCTGCTGGCAAGTTTCCAGGAGCACTACGACGACCTGCTGCAGTTCCTGACCCGGCGCATGAGCGACCGCCAGCGCGCTGCCGACGTCGCGCAGGAAACCTACCTGAAGCTGGTGAACATCGACCAGCAGGCAGTGCCGGTGCTGCACGCGCGCAGTTTCATCTTCCGCGTGGCCGGCAACCTGGCGATCGATGCCTTGCGCCGCGAGCAGCGCATTGCCGCCAGCCACGACGACAGCGAGCGGGCAGGTGAGGTGGCCTGCCTGGCGCCGGCACCCGAAGCGGCCTTGCTGGCCCGGGAGCGCCTGCAGATCCTCGACCAGGCGCTGCAGCAGCTGCCCGCCAATGCCCGCCAGGCGCTGTTGCTCAACCGCGTCGACGGCCTGACCCAGGCGCAGATCGCGCAGCGCCTGGGGGTTTCCGAAAGCATGGTGGCGAAGTACATCGGCCAGGCCCTGCGCCATTGCCGCAACTGGCTCAAACAGGCGGGCGTGGCTGCGGCCCTGGTGCTGGCTGTTGCTGTGGCGGGTTGGCAGCAGGCGCCGGTGCTGCTGGCGGATTACCACACCGGGGTGGGCGAGCGGCAGGTGGTGACCCTGGCCGATGGAACGCGGGTTACGTTGAACAGCGCCTCCGCCCTGAGCGTGGTGTTCAGCGACCGTGAGCGGCGGGTGGTGCTGGAGGCCGGTGAGGCCTTGTTCGAGACCACCGATGATTCGCGGCCCTTTGTGGTCGACACGGCCGGTGAGCAGGTGCAGGGGAGTGCGGCCACCTTCAGCGTGCGGCGCGATGGCCGCGTGGTATTGGCGCGGGGCGAAGCCAAGGTTGGCGAGCATGAACTGGCAGTAGCGGCCGATGCCGACACGCAGATGGCCTGGCAGCGCGGCAAGCTGATCTTCAACGGCAAGCCGCTGGGCCAGGTGCTGGCGGAGCTCGAGCATTACCGGCATGGGCGGATCGTGTTGTCCGACAGCAAGCTGGCGGCGATGGAGGTCAGCGGGGTGTTCGACCTCGATGAGCCAGAGGCCCTGTTGCGCACCCTTGAGCAGCGCTATGGGCTGAAGGTGACCTACCTGCCGTGGTTGGCCGTGGTTCATTGATTCGCCTGTGCCGGCCTCTTCGCGGCTGAAGCCGCTCCCACAGGTACTGCACAGGTCTGGAAGGCTGTGGAGATCCTGTAGGAGCGGCTTTAGCCGCGAAGAGGCCGGCACAGGAAAATTTTTTATTTTGCACTGCAAGTTCCTGCCAGCCAGATCGTCGTAGTGGGACTGATCAGCAACCCATTCTCATTTACGACTTGTCAGGAAGCTCATTCGTGCCTCTGATGCTCAAGCCTTCGCACCGCCGTCGCGGTCCACTTCACCATGCCCTGATGTCCTGCAGTGCCCTGGCCATGCTGGTCGGCCCGCTGCAGGCGTTTGCCTCGACCGCCACCGAACAGGCCCAGACCCAGGCCCGTCAGGTCCAGCTCGACCTGCCGGCCCAGTCGCTGGACCAGGCCCTGACCACCTTCGCCGACCAGGCCGGCCTGCACCTGCTGTACACCACTGGCGACGTCGCCGGCCAGGCCAGCCCGGCCTTGCAGGGTAGCTACAGCATCGAGCAGGCCCTGCAGCAGTTGCTGGCCGGCAGCGGCATAAGCTGGCACTTCAGCGACGCCCGCACGGTGACCCTGCGCAAGGCCGACGCCGCGCCGCAGGCGGTCAACCTCAAGCCGATCGAGGTGAGCGTGGCCTCGCGCACCAGCACCGCGATCAGCGAAATCCCCGGCACCGTGTGGGTGGTCGACCAGCAGCAGCTGCGCGAGCAGATCGATAGCGGTGTCAGCCTGAAGGAAGCCATCGGCAAGCTGGTGCCAGGCCTCGACCTGGCACCGGAAGGGCGCACCAACTACGGCCAGAACATGCGCGGGCGCAACGTGCTGGTGATGATCGACGGGGTCAGCCAGAACAGCTCGCGCGGCCTGTCGCGCCAGTTCGACAGCATTTCGCCGTTCAATGTCGAGCGCGTCGAAGTGCTGTCTGGCGCCAGTGCCATCTACGGCGGCGGCGCCACCGGCGGCATCATCAACATCGTGACCAAGAAGGGCGAACCCGGCCCGGCGCGCTTCGAGACCCAGCTCGGTGCCAGCAGCGGCTTCAACAACAGCGATGACCTGGCCACCCGCTTCGCCCAGTCGATCAGTGGCGGCAACGAGCGGTTCAATGCCCGGCTGGGGGTTTCCGGCGAGCAGAACGAAGCCTTCTACGACGGTGCCGGCGACCAGATCTTCATCGACAACACCCAGACCGACCTGCAGTACAACCGCACCATCGACGTGCTCGGCACCTTGGGGATGCAGCTGAACGACCAGCAGAGCCTCGACCTGTTGGCTCAGTACTATGACTCGGGCAACCACGGCAGCACCGGCATCTACTTCCCCAACCTGAACTACAACGCCCCCTCCGACCTGGAAGACGCCGAGCTGCGCAGCGGCTACTCGTCGGACCTGGAGCCGCGCACCCGGCGCCTGCTGCTCAACGCCAACTACCACCACACCGACGTGCTGGGCCAGGACTTCTACCTGCAGGCCTCGTACCGCAAGGAAGACGACAACTTCTACCCGTTCCCGTACTACAACCGCGCCACGCCCACCGGCTCGCGCGGGGTGTACTTTGCCGCCTCGCAGCAGAACTTCGAAGTCACCAGCCTCAAGGGCCTGTTCGCCAAGCAGTGGGACGCGCTGAAGCTGACCTACGGCGTCGACCTGGACCGCGAGCGCTTCAACGCCGAGCAGACCACCTTCAACGCCCAGACGTCGTCCGAGTCGGGTGGCCTGGAGCTGGAAAAGGAAAGCAAGGCCGCACGCTACCCCAGCTACCGGGTCGATGGCGTGTCGGTATACGCCCAGCTGGACTGGCATGCCACCGATAACCTGACCCTGTCCGGCGGCGCCAGGCGCCAGCAGATGGACGTGGACGTCAGCGACTTCAAGGGTGTGCCCGGTGGCAGCAACGATTACCAGGTCAACCTGTTCAACGTGGGTGCCATCTACGACTTCAAGAATGGCCACCAGGTATGGACCAACTACGGCGAAGGCTTCGACTTGCCCGACCCGGCCAAGTACTACGGCAAGCCCGGCCTGAGCGTGGCCGACAACCCACTGGCTGGCATCAAGAGCCGCCAGGTGGAGCTGGGCTGGCGCTATGCCGACCTGGACTGGGATGCCCAGGCGGCGCTGTACTACATCTGGTCGGACAAGATCATCAACGTCGATTCGCAGACGCTGACCATCAATGTGGAAGACCAGAAAAGCCGCGACTTCGGTTTTGAAGGCGCTTTGACCCGGCACTTCCAGACCGGCTGGGAAGCCGGCGGCACCCTGCACCTGACCCGCTCCGAGGAAGAGGACGCGGATGGCGGCTGGATCAAGCGCGATGCCCGCTATGCCTCGCTGTCCAAGGCTACCGCTTTCGTTGGCTGGAAGGGCGATGGCCGCAGTGCGCGGCTGCAGGCCAACCATGCCTTCAGCCTGAAGGACGATGCCGACCACGAGATCGACGGCTATACCACCTTCGACCTGCTGGGCAGCCAGGACACCGGCTTCGGCACCTTCAGCGCCGGCATCCAGAACCTGCTGGACAAGCAGTACAGCACGGTCTGGGGGCAGCGTGCGACGCTGTTCTACTCACCGACCTACGGGCCGGCGTACCTGTATGACTACCAGGGGCGCGGACGTACCTACACCCTGACCTGGAGCATGGCTTACTGATGGGTGTCGTCTGTCCTGGCCTCTTCGCGGGTAAACCCGCTCCCACAGGCACGGCGCAGCCCTCAGGCTGTGTGAGAACCCTGTGGGAGCGGGTTTGCCCGCGAAGAGGCCGGTTCAGGCAAACGCCGCCAGCAAATCCTGCGCAAACGCCTGCTGTGCCTCGCCAACCGCCTGCGCCCGGTGCCTGGCCAGGGTAAACGGCACCACAAAGTCCAGCCCAGGGTCCAGCGCCCACAACATCCCCTCAGTCTCCCACCCCTGCGCGCAATGGCATGGCAGATAGCCAATATGCCGCCCCGACAGAATGAACGTCAGCACGCTCTCGATCTGCTCCGCCACCGCCATGCTGCGCTGGCTCTGGAACGGCTCGCCGCCCTTGAGCAACCGGTACGGATGGCGCACCTGGTCCATCGCCAGCAACCGCTCCCGCCCAACGCCAGCCTCACCGAACAGCACATGCCCCTTGCCGCAATACAGCCGTTGCCGCTCCTCGAACAGCGGCTGGTAATCGAAGGCTGCCTGGTTGCCGGAAAAGTAGCTGATGGCGTAATCCAGCCGCTGTTCCAGCAACAACCGCTCCAGCTCTGCCGGTGGCGCACTGATCAGCTCCAGCTGCACCGCCTCCTCGCGCCTGCGAAACGCCGCAATGGCCGCTGCCAGCTTCAGGCTTACCGCCTTGTCCTGGTTCTCCGCCATGCCTATGCGCACGGTCCCCAGCAGCCGCCCGGCAACGCCATTGGCCTGCTGGCGAAACTGTTCGATGTTCAGCAGCAACCCACGGGCGGCGTCCAGCAACAACGCGCCTTTTTCCGTCAGGTGAAAGCCACCCTTGCCGCGGCTGCACAGGCGGTAGCCCAGCCGCGCTTCCAGCTGCGCCATGCGCTGGCTGATGGTGGGCTGGCTCAGGCCCAGCACGCCTTGTGCGGCGCTGAAGCCCCCGGCCTCGACTACAGTGACGAACAGCCGCAGCAGTTGCAGGTCGGGGTCGTGAACTTGTCCGAGCATTACATTGCTCCTGATGAATGTCAGCTTTGCAAACTTGCCATTCCTGCAATGTAACCCGGCTGGCATGCTCGCGGCATCCACCCATTTGCCGAGGTGTCCGCCATGCGTCGATCGTTGTGCCTGCTGTCCCTGGTCCTGGCCTTGCCGCTGCAGGCTGAAGAAAAGGTCGTCAACCTCTACAGCTGGGCCGACTATGTCGCCCCGCAAACCCTCCAGCGCTTCGAGCAGGAAACCGGCTACAAGGTGCGCTACGACACCTTCGACACCACCGAAGTGCTGGAAACCAAGCTGCTGACCGGTGGCAGCGGCTATGACGTGGTGGTGCCGTCGTCGGCGGTACTGGCCCGGGCGCTCAAGGCCAACGCCCTGCAGCCGCTCGACCCCCAGGCCATGCCCGGCTATGCCAACCTCGACAAGGATCTGCTGGCCAAGCTCGCCGAGGCCGACCCCGGCAACCGCCATGCCGTGCCCTACACCTGGGGCACCCTGGGCCTGGGGGTGAATGTGGAGGCGGTGCGCCAGCGCCTGGGGGATGTGCCGCTGGACAGCCTCGACCTGCTGTTCAAGCCCGAGTACGCCAGCCGGCTGAAGGACTGCGGCATCGCCATGCCCGACTCGCCGCAGGAGGTGATCGGCGTGGCCCTGAATTACCTGGGCAAGGACCCTTACAGCCAGGACAAGGGCGACCTGGCCGCCGCGCAGAACCTGCTGAGCCAGCTGCAGCCGTCGATCAGCTACGTCGCCAATGGCCGGCAGATCAGCGACCTGGCCAACGGTAGCGTGTGCCTGGCGCTGACCTACAACGGTGATGCGGCGATGGCCGCCGACCAGGCGCGCCGCGCCGGCAAGCCGTTCGAGCTGATCTACCGCATCCCCCGCGAAGGCACGCTGGTGTGGCAGGACAACCTGGTCATTCCCAAGGATGCCCCGCACCCCGAGGCCGCGCGGGCGTTCATCACCTTCATGCTCAAGCCCGAGTCGGTGGCCGCGCTGACCAACACGCTGTTCTTCGCCAACGCCAACCAGGCGGCCACGCCGCTGGTGGACGAAGCGGTGCGCAACGACCCGGACATCTACCCGCCGGCCGCGGTGCGCCAGCGCCTGTATGCCGACCGCAGCATGGCCCTGGCCGACCTGCGCCAGCGCAACCGCCTGTGGACCGCGTTCCGCAGCCGCCAGTAACCAATAACGACAAAGGAGCCCGACCGTGGAGCAAGCCGCAAACAACGACCAGGCCATGACCCGCGACAGCCTGTATGGTACCGCTGCGGAAAGTACCTACGCCGGCATTACCAGTTTCTCTCGCCGCCGCTACAGCCGCGACCTGCGTGGCGTCGACGTGGTGGTCAGTGGTGTGCCGTTCGATACTGCCACCAGCAACCGCCCCGGTGCGCGCTTCGGCCCGCGGGCAATCCGCGCCGCCTCGGTGCAGCAGGCCTGGGCCCGGCACTGGCCCTGGGCGTTCGACCCGTTCGACCACCTGGCGGTGATCGACTATGGCGATTGCGCCTTCGACAGCGGCACCCCGCAGTCGGTCCCAGACAGCATCGAGGCCCATGCCACGCATATTCTGCAAGCAGGCTGCGCCATGCTCACCCTGGGTGGCGACCACTTCATCAGCTACCCGCTGCTCAAGGCCCATGCCCACCGCCATGGCCCGCTGGCGCTGATCCATTTCGATGCGCACAGCGATACCTGGCCGGACGAGGAAGGCCAGCGCATCGACCACGGCACCATGTTCTGGCACGCCGCCCGCGAAGGCCTGGTGGACCCGGCCAGCTCGGTGCAGATCGGCCTGCGCACCACCAATGACGACAGCCAGGGCTTTGCCATCCTCGACGCCCGCCAGGTGCACCGGCAGGGCACCGAGGCGGTGATCGCGGCCATTCGCCAGCGGGTGGGCGAGCGGCCGGTGTACCTGACCTTCGATATCGACTGCCTCGACCCGGCCTATGCGCCCGGTACCGGCACACCGGTGTGCGGCGGGCTGAGCACGGTGCAGGCGCTGGAGATCCTCGGCGGGCTGCGCGGCATCAACCTGGTGGGTATGGACCTGGTGGAGGTGGCGCCGGCCTATGACCATGCCGACATCACCGCGCTGGCCGGGGCCACGCTGGCGATGGAAATGCTGTGCCTGTATGCGGCGCGGCACAAGGTGGACAAGGGGCAGTAACCTGGGGCCGCTTTGCGGCCCATTCGCAGCACAAGGCTGCTCCTGCAGGAAGCGGCCTTGTGCTGCGAATGGGCCCATACTGAAACATCAGGAATCATCTCCACCCGCATTCACACTTTTGCCGCGAACCCTTCGCGCCTTAGGCTATCAAACCCACCAGGCGCGGCATTTTCGTACAGGAGGTGAAGCATGACCCCAACCTTGCCCATCCTGGCCCTCGGCCTGGTGCTGTGCCTGCCCGCGCAAGCGGCACCCGCGCCGCCATTGCAACTCGCCGCCGGCAACAACAACCCCTACAACAGCCCGATCCAGCGTGCCAACCCCAACAGCCGCCAGGGCAGCATGCCGGCTGCACCACCCGTGCGCGGCCCGTCCACCGACCCGTACCAGCGCACGCCCACCCTGGACAACCGAGGCATCGGCAATGGCGACAACCTGCGCCGCCAGCAGCAAACCCCGAACCTGGAGCCAACCCGACCACCCCGGGGCAACCCGCGCGCGCCATGAGCGCCCTACGAAAGGAATCCTGCATGCTTCGAGCACCCTGGCTGGTAACCTTGACCGCCGCCGCACTCCTGCCCCTGCTGGCGCAGGCGGCGGCCGAACAGCAGTTTCGCAGTGAAGAAGGCAGCCTGACCGTCAGCACAGTGGCCGACGGCCTGCGCAACCCCTGGGCCCTGGCGTTCCTGCCTGGCGGCAAGGACATGCTGGTCACCGAGCGCGCCGGCAACTTGCGGGTGGTCAATGCCGAAGGCAAGGTCGGGCCGCCGATCAGCGGTGTGCCCAAGGTCTGGGCCGAGGGCCAGGGCGGCCTGCTGGATGTGGTGCTGTCGCCGGAGTTCGCCAAGGACCGCACCGTCTACCTGTCGTATGCCGAAGAGGGCAGTGACGGCAAGGCTGGTACGGCGGTCGGCCGTGGCCAGTTGTCCCAGGACCGCGCCCGGCTGGAGAACTTCAACGTCATCTTCCGCCAGCAGCCCAAGCTGTCGGAGGGCAACCACTTCGGCTCGCGCCTGGTGTTCGACCGCGACGGCTACCTGTTCATTGCCCTCGGCGAGAACAACCAGCGCCCGACCGCCCAGGACCTGGACAAGCTGCAAGGCAAGATCGTGCGTATCTTGCCGGACGGCGAAGTGCCCAGGGACAACCCCTTTGTCGGCAAGGACAACGTGCGGCCGGAGATCTGGTCGTTCGGCCACCGCAACCAGCAAGGCGCCGCACTCAACCCCTGGACCGGCAAGCTGTGGACCCACGAGCACGGCCCGCGCGGTGGTGACGAGATCAACATTCCCGAGCCCGGCAAGAACTATGGCTGGCCGATTGCGACCCACGGCATCAACTACTCGTTGCTGCCGATTCCCGAGGCCGAGGGCAAGCATGTGCAGGGTATGGTCGACCCGCACCATGTATGGGAGAAGTCGCCGGGCATCAGCGGCATGGCATTCTACGACAGCCCCACGTTCAAGGCCTGGGACCATAACCTGTTCATTGGCGCGCTGGCCACTCAGGAGCTGATCCGCCTGCAGCTGGATGGCGACAGAGTGGTGCATGAAGAGCGTTTGCTGGGGGAGCTGAAGGCGCGTATCCGCGATGTACGGGTGGGGCCGGACGGTTACCTGTATGTGCTGACAGATGACAAGGACGGCGCGTTGCTCAAGGTAGGCCTGGGCGACGGCACCTGACACAGTACAGTACTTGTGGGAGCGGCCTTGTGTCGCGAAAGGGCCGCAGAGCGGCCCCAGGATTTTCGCGTCACGGCGAATATTGCTGGGGCCGCTG
>NZ_JADLJS010000047.1 GCF_015680405.1 Pseudomonas pudica | reverse complement strand
CACTTGGACCGCGCTGCCCTCAAGGCCTGCGCAGTACCTGTGGGAGCTGGCTTGCCGGCGATAGGGCCGGTACAGCCAGCGAAGTCAGCCGGTTTTACCACTGATCAATGGAACAGCACAGCCGTCTTCTGCAGGGTAATCCAAACGCCCCAGGCCAACGGCACGACCACCACTGCCCAGGCCAGCAGCACCAGTGGCAGGCTACCCGGCGCCGCCTTCCACTCCAGCGAGCGCGCCCCGTCGGCGCCCTTGTCATGGCTCAACGCCCGCTCGGCAGCCAGTTCGGCATCGCTCATGAAATGCTTGTCGGCCACCGGCCGCACCAGCATGTTGCAGACGAAGCCCAGCACCAACAGGCCGGCGAGGATGTACAAGGTCATGTCATAGGCAGCTGCACGCTCCACCCCTGCCGCCAACTGGTACTCGCGCAGGTAGGTGATAAGCACCGGCCCCAGAACCCCCGCCGCTGCCCAGGCAGTCAGCAGGCGGCCATGAATGGCGCCGACCATCTGCGTGCCGAACAGGTCGGCCAGGTAGGCCGGTACCGTGGCAAACCCACCACCGTACATCGACAGGATGATGCAGAACGCCGCCACGAACAGCGCCACGTTACCCAGGTGCCCCATGTTCGGCACCAGGCTGTACAAGCCCACGCCCAAGGCAAAGAAGGCGAAATAGGTGTTCTTGCGGCCAATGTAGTCCGAGAACGACGCCCAGAAGAACCGCCCGCCGATGTTGAACAGGCTCAGCAGGCCGGTGAAGCCGGCGGCGATCGCCGCAATCTGCGCCAGCTGGGCGCTGTTCAGCTCACTGAAGCTCAGCCCGTTGCCCAGCAGCTTGCCGGCGAACACTTCCTGCAACAAGGGCGAAGCCATGCCGAGGATGCCGATACCGGCCGACACGTTCAGGCACAGCACCAGCCAGATCAGCGCGAACTGCGGGGTCTTCCAGGCCACGCTGACGTGTACGTGGCGGTCGGTGACCATGGTATTGCCAGCTTTCTTCACTGGGGCGCTCCAGCCTTCTGGCTTCCAGCCGGTGGGCGGTACGCGATACGCCAGGGCACCGGCGGTCATGAACACGAAGTAGATCGCCGCCATGACGACGAAGCTCTGCCACACGCCCACTTCCTGCGCATTGCCGAAATGGCCCATCAGCGCGGTGGCCAGCGGTGCACCGACCATGGCCCCGCCACCGAAGCCCATGATCGCCATGCCGGTGGCCATGCCGCGCTTGTCCGGGAACCACTTGATCAGGGTCGAAACCGGCGAGATGTAGCCCAGGCCCAGGCCGATACCACCGATTACGCCGGAACCCAGCCACATCAGCCACAGCTGGTGGGTTTTCACGCCAATCGCTGAAATCAGCATGCCGCCGCACCAGCACAGTGCCGACACCAGGCCGGCCTTGCGCGGGCCCGCGTGCTCCAGCCAACCACCCAGCACGGCCGCCGAGCAACCGAGGAAGACGAAGAACAGGGTGTAGATCCAGCTCAGCATGGAAATCGGCCAATCGCATTCGGCGCTGAACATACGGGCCATGAAGCCCATGTCCGCTGCGCAGGCAACTGGAGCGGTGATGCCAAGGGCTTGCGACAGCGGCAGCCAGAACACCGAGAAGCCATAGGCCATGCCGATGCACAGATGTATGGCCAGGGCGGCCGGCGGGACCAGCCAGCGGTTGAAGCCCGGACGGGCGATGATGCGCTCCTTCGACAGGAAGCCTGGCGCACTGGCCAAGGTCCCCGCCGCGACGGTACTGCTCATGGATCAGATCCTTCTTATAGGGAGGGTGCAGGCAAAGCGGCGCAAGGGTAGCAGCATCAAGCAGCGTGAAAGCAATCTGATATCGTTAATTTTTGCTCGGCTGAAACGGTCATGTTGCCTGTACCGGCCCTATCGCCGGCAAGCCAACTCCCACAAGTACCCCACCTACCTCGGGAACAGCGCGATCCCTGTGGAAGCTGGCTTGCCGGCGATAGGGCCAGTTCAGGCCGCACGTTCGGAACTGACAAAATCATGGCTGTCGAAAGCCGTACCATCTGATGCACGCATAGGAAATGTCTCGTATCTCTGGTCGAATACGCAGGGGCAACCACTGCGGCGCTATACTCTGGCGCCTGAATTTCAAAAACGGACTACAAGGACTCGCCCATGAAAGCGTTCGGCAAAATCCTGGGACTTGGGCTTCTCGGGTTGCTGCTGATCATCGTGGCGCTGGGCTTCGCCCTGACCCACCTCTTCGATCCCAACGACTACAAAGACGAGATTCGCCAGCTGGCACGTGACAAGGCTCACGTCGAGCTGACCCTCAACGGGGACATCGGCTGGAGCCTGTTCCCGTGGCTGGGCCTGGAGTTGCACGAAGCGAGCATTGCCACCTTGAACAAACCCAAGGAGCCGTTCGCCGACCTGCAGATGCTCGGCCTGTCGGTGCGTGTGCTGCCACTGCTGCGCCGCGAAGTGCAAATGAGCGACGTGCGCGTCGAGGGCCTGAACCTGACCCTGGCCCGTGACGAACAGGGCCATGGCAACTGGGAAGACATCGGCAAGCCATTGTCCGCGCAGAACGGCACCAGCGCCGATACGCAGGCCAGTGCACCGGCCCAGGCACCAGCTGAACAGGCGTCGGCACCGGTCGCCAGCAACGAACGCGCCGTCAAGCTGGACATCGACAGCCTGACCGTGAACAACGCACGCGTGCAGTACACCGATGCGAAGACCGGCCAGAGCTACAGCGCCGAAAGTATCCAGCTGAGCACCGGCCCGGTCCACGAAGGGGCGAACATTCCGCTCAAGGCCAGCGCCTTCCTAAGTGCCAGCCAGCCGAACATCAAGGCCCGCACCGAACTGGCCGGCGAGCTGCGCTTCGACCGCAAGCTCAAGCGCTACAACTTCGAAGACATGCGCCTGTCGGGCGAAACCTCGGGCGAGCCCACCGGCGGCAAGACCGTGACCTTCGCTGCCCAAGGCCAGGTGCTGGTCGACCTGGCCGCCAATGTCGCCTCGTGGAACGGCCTGAAAGTCTCGGCCAACCAGCTGCGCGCCCTGGGCGAACTGAACCTGCGTGACCTGGACAAGGCGCCACAGCTTAGCGGTGGCCTGTCCATCGCCCAGTTCGACCTGCGCACCTTCCTCGACAGCATCGGCCGCCCGCTGCCTGCCACCAACGACCCGGCGGCCTTCGCCAAGCTGGAACTGGTCACCCGCCTGCAGGGCACGCCGAACAGCCTGGCCCTGGAAGACCTGGCGGTGAAGCTGGATGACAGCACATTCAGTGGCCGCGTGGCCGTCGAAGACTTCGCCAAACAGGCCCTGCGCCTGCAGCTCAAGGGCGACACCTTCAACGCCGACCGCTACCTGCCGGCCAAGAGTGAAGAGGCCAAGGGCGCCACTGCCGCGCGCCAGGCCGAGGTCAAGCAACAGGAAGCCAGCGCGGTCGCCGGCCCTGGCACCACGCCGCTTCCCAAC
The DNA here is from genome assembly GCF_015680405.1 of Pseudomonas pudica. Taxonomy (GTDB): domain Bacteria; phylum Pseudomonadota; class Gammaproteobacteria; order Pseudomonadales; family Pseudomonadaceae; genus Aquipseudomonas; species Aquipseudomonas pudica. The sequence goes on along the minus strand of NZ_JADLJS010000047.1, from coordinate 33,185 downwards.
GCCCCGACCCAGGTCGCCTGGAGCGACGACAAGCTGCTGCCGGTCGACCGCCTGCGCGCCCTGGACTTGCAGGCCGACCTGGCCTTCGGCTCGCTGACCCTGGACAAACTGCCGATCGAAGAGGCCCAGCTCAAGGCCACCGGCCAGGGCGGCCTGCTGACCCTGCAAACCCTGCGCGGTGAACTGTACAACGGCACCTTCGAGGCCAAGGGCACCGTCGACGTGCGCCCTGCCGTGCCGCAACTGGGCGTCAACACCAGCATCCAGCGGGTGCCGGTGGAACACTTCATCAAGACCGAGGGCAAGGAACAGACGCCACCGGTCAAAGGCCTGCTGACCCTGGCCAGCGACCTGACCGCCACCGGCAACAGCCAGAAGGCCCTGGTCGACACCCTCAACGGCAACGCCAACTTCGTCATCAACGACGGCGTGCTGGTCAATGCCAACCTGGAACAGCAGCTGTGCAAGGCCATCGCCACGCTGAACCGCAAATCGCTCACCGGCGAGCCACGCGGCAAGGACACCCCGTTCCAGGAACTGCGCGGCAGCCTGGTGGTGCGCAATGGCGTTGCCAACAACCCGGACCTCAAGGCGCGCATTCCGGGCTTGACCGTCAATGGCCATGGTGACCTCGACCTGCGTGTACTGGGCATGGACTACAACGTTGGCGTGGTCGTCGAAGGCGACCAGCGCGCCATGCCGGACCCGGCCTGCCAGGTCAACGAACGCTATGTGGGTGTCGAAATACCGCTGCGCTGCCGCGGCCCGCTTGAGCTGGGCGCCAAAGCCTGTCGCCTGGACCAGGACGGCCTGGGCAAGGTTGCCGCCAAGCTGGCCGGCAACCGCCTGCAGGACAAGATCGATGAAAAACTCGGAGACAAAGTGAGCCCTGAATTGAAAGACGCGCTCAAGGGGCTGTTCAAGCGATGAGCCCCGAGCAGTTCTCCAGCGCTGTGCTGGATTGGTATGACGAACACGGCCGGCACGACCTGCCCTGGCAACAGGGCATCAACCCATACCGGGTGTGGGTGTCGGAAATCATGTTGCAGCAGACCCAGGTCAGCACCGTGCTCAACTACTTCGACCGCTTCATGCAGGCCCTGCCGACCGTGCAGGCCCTGGCCGAGGCGCCGGAGGACGAGGTGCTGCACCTGTGGACGGGCCTGGGCTACTACACCCGGGCACGCAACCTGCAAAAGGCAGCGAAGATCGTGGTCGAACAGCATGGCGGCGAATTCCCGCGCAGTGTCGAGCAGCTCACCGAGCTGCCTGGCATCGGCCGCTCCACCGCCGGTGCCATCGCCAGCATCAGCATGGGCATCCGCGCACCGATCCTCGACGGCAACGTCAAGCGCGTGCTGGCCCGCTACACCGCCCAGGCTGGCTACCCCGGCGAGCCCAAGGTGGCCAACCAGCTGTGGGCCACGGCCGAACGCTTTACCCCGCAGCAGCGAGCCAACCACTACACTCAGGCGATGATGGACATGGGCGCCACGCTGTGCACTCGCAGCAAGCCCAGTTGCCTGATCTGCCCGCTGCAGCGAGGCTGCGAAGCGCACCTGCACGGTGAGGAAACCCGCTACCCCGAGCCCAAGCCGCGCAAGGCACTGCCGCAACGCCGCACACTGATGCCGCTGCTGGCCAACCACGAAGGCGCCATCCTGCTTTACCGCCGCCCGTCCAGCGGCCTGTGGGGTGGTTTGTGGAGCCTGCCGGAACTGGACGACATCGCCCAGCTCGACGACTTGGCCTACCAACACGGCCTTCGCCTGGCTGACAGCCGCGCCATGGACGGCCTGACCCATACCTTCAGCCACTTCCAGCTGGCGATCGAGCCCTGGCTGGTGCGCGTCGACCCGGTCGGCCAGCACGTGGCCGAGGCCGACTGGCTCTGGTATAACCTCGCCACCCCGCCGCGCCTGGGCCTCGCCGCCCCGGTGAAAAAGCTGCTCAAACGCGCGGCCGACGAACTGATTGCAGGAGACGCCCGATGACCCGCACCGTGATGTGCCGCAAGTACAAAGAAGAACTGCCAGGCCTGGAACGCCCGCCCTACCCCGGCGCCAAGGGCCAGGACATCTTCGAACACATCTCGCAGAAAGCGTGGGCCGACTGGCAGAAGCACCAGACCATGCTGATCAACGAAAAACGCCTGAACATGATGAACGCCGAGGACCGCAAATTCCTCCAGGGCGAGATGGACAAGTTTTTTGCCGGCGAAGAATACGCCCAGGCGGAAGGCTACGTTCCACCCTCGGAATGACCCCACGGAACGTAAGCGACGGAATTAATTTAAAATTTTTTCAAAAAGTCGTTGACGAGCGGTCTGAAAGTCTATTTAATTCACCTCGTCGCCCAGATAGCTCAGTCGGTAGAGCAGAGGATTGAAAATCCTCGTGTCGGCGGTTCGACTCCGTCTCTGGGCACCACCTTCAAGCTTCTGGTGGTTGCAAAGTTACCCGAAGCGACAACAAGAAACCCGCCTAGTGCGGGTTTTTTGTTGTCTGTGGTTTTTGTCCTCCAGGAAAGCCCCCGCCTCATCAAGGGGGGGCCGCACTACAAAAAACGCTTAACCCTCATACTCACTCTGCGTCATCTGCCCCAAGTAGGAGACGCTCAACAAATGCAGCGTCTGGCCCGGGACCGAATCGGCGATTTTCTTGATGTCCGCCGCGGTCACCCGATAGCTGTCAGCAGGCAGAGTTCCCGAGCGGTAACCCACCTCCTCGCCGTCTTCGTCATAGCTGATGAAGTTGAGATAAAAGTAGTGCTTCATGTGTAACCTCCAGTTCAAGTGCCCCACACCGTGCGAGGCTTACGCAGCCTATTTGGCGCTTGCAGCCCACAACAGGTGGAACCGATGACACGGTGGCGCCAGGCCATTAGCCATTGACCCGCATCAACGAGGCAGCCGCCAACTCTCGATAGCATGGAGCATGGACATCCGACCCGACCCGCAAGGACCTCCATGAGCGAAGAATCCCCCCTCCTGCTCCCCGCTCCCAGCGAGCCCGCCATCACCACAGCCCGCATGCGCCGCCCACGCCAGCGCAAGCCGGAGCCGACGATCACCAGCATCAGCCAGCAACCTGCAGCACTGGAAGTCGCCACCGCCCCTAAGGGCAGCAACGAAGACAGCACCTCGGCCCGCCTGCCGGCCAGCTACCCCTACCGCACCCGCATGCGTCGCCAGGACTACGAAAAGGCCAAGCACGCACTGCAGATCGAGTTGCTGAAGGTACAGAGCTGGGTTAAGGCAACTGGCCAGCGCGTGGTGATCCTGTTCGAAGGGCGCGATGCCGCAGGCAAGGGCGGCACCATCAAGCGCTTCATGGAGCACCTCAACCCTCGCGGTGCGCGCATCGTTGCCCTGGAAAAGCCTTCCGAGCAGGAAAAAGGCCAGTGGTACTTCCAGCGCTACATCCAGCACCTGCCCACAGCGGGCGAAATGGTGTTCTTCGACCGCTCCTGGTACAACCGCGCCGGGGTCGAAAAGGTGATGGATTTCTGCTCGCCGCTGCAATACCTGGAATTCATGCGCCAGGCCCCGGAGCTGGAGCGGATGTTGTGCAACAGCGGCATCCTGCTGTTCAAGTACTGGTTCTCGGTGAACCGCGAAGAGCAGCTGCGCCGCTTCATCTCGCGCCGGGACGACCCACTGAAGCACTGGAAGCTGTCACCCATCGATATCAAGTCGCTGGACAAGTGGGACGACTACACCGCTGCCAAGGAGGCGATGTTCTTCCATACCGATACTGCCGATGCGCCATGGACCGTGATCAAGTCCGATGACAAGAAGCGTGCGCGGATCAACTGCATCCGGCACTTCCTGCATTCGCTGGATTACCCGGGCAAGGACCACAGCGTGGCGCATGCACCGGATGCGCTGCTGGTCGGGCGCGCATCGCGAGGTTTCGAGGAAGATGAGGCAGAGCCGCAGGCCAGTTGAATCGGCGTGCCTGCTGCGCTTCAATACGCGCAATTTCCGCCCCACCAAGGATTCACCCCATGGCCACCCCCACCAAGCAACAGAAACGCGCCAAGCGCGCCGCCAGCAAGGCCAAGCAGAACCGCATGGTACGCAGCGGCCAGGCAGTCAAGGCCAGCGCCGGCGACAGCGCCAGCATCGAGCAGGTGTATAACAAGGCCATGGAATCGGGCAGCTACGACCCACTGTTCAAGAAGATGAAGGAAGCCCAGGAAGGCGGCCTGGTGCCGATGATTTCGGTGTTTCTGGTAGACCCGCTGCTGGCCCTGGTGCTCAAGGGGCACAAGGAAGAACACGCCACCGACTACATCGTGCTGGTGTTCAATGCCTACCGCAAATGGCTGGACGGGGCCGACGAAGAGGCCACCATGGCCTGGCTGGAGAGCGATGAGTTCCAGGCAGCTTATGTGGCGGCTTCTGAACTGGTTGCCAAGCAGCAACAGCAGCAGAAGCAGTTTGGTTGACAAGGCCATGTGACCTGCCCCGGCCCATTCGCGGGTAAACCCGCGAAGAGGCCAGTACAGGCAACAAAAAAGGCCGCGCCCTTCACAGGACGCGGCCTTTTCATTTCAGCTAGCGCAGATCAGTTATCCAGCGCCACCCGCCCGGCAGCTTCACGCTTGCGGTGCACCAGCAAGCCAGCCGCCACCACACCAATGCTCAGCAGTGCGGTCGCGATGATTTCGGCGCGGTGGTCCTCACGCAGCGCCATTACCACCAGAATGGCGATGATAAAGGCAATGGTCGCCCAGGTCAGGCCCGGGAACAGCCACATCTTGAAGGTGATCTTCTCGCCGCGGGCTTCACGCTGGGCACGCATGCGCAACTGCGACACGGCGATCACCAGGTACACCAGCAGCGCAATGGCACCAGAGCTGGCCAGCAGGAACTCGAATACCTGGGCCGGGGCCACGAAGTTGGCGAACACACAGAGGAACGCAGCAGCAGTGGACAGCATAACCGCCACATGCGGGGTAGCCGACTTGGTGGTGCGCTGGGCAATGGCCGGGGCGTCACCACGCTTGCTCAGCGAGAACAGCATGCGCGACGAGGTGTACAGCGCCGAGTTCAGGCAGCTGGTCACGGCGATCAGCACGACGATATCGACGATCAGTTTGGCATTCGGCACGCCGATGCGGCTCAGCACGGTCTGGTAGGAACCGGTCTCGGCCAGGGCCGGGTCGTTCCACGGCACCAGTGCCACAACCAGGAAGATCGACACCAGGTAGAACAGGCAGATACGCCAGATCACCGAGTTGGTGGCGCGGCTGATCTGCTTGCCCGGGTCCTTCGACTCGGCAGCGGCGATGGTAACGATTTCGGTACCCATGAACGAGAACATGGTGGTCAGCATGGCTGCTAGCACCGCGCCCAGGCCGTTAGGCATGAAGCCCTGGGTGTCGAACAGGTGGCTGGCACCGCTTACCTGGCTGCTCGGCACGAAGCCGAACAAGGCAGCACACCCCACAGCGATGAAGCCGATGATCGCCAGCACCTTGAGCAGGGCGAACCAGAACTCGAACTCGCCGTAGTTCTTCACGCTGCACAGGTTGGTCAGGGTCAGCGCCAGGGTGATGACCAGGGAGAACGCCCACAGGTCGACCGCAGGGAACCAGGCATGCAGGATGGCCGCGGCGGCGTTGGCCTCCAGCGGAATTACCAGTACCCAGAACCACCAGTACAGCCAGCCAATGGTGAAACCGGCCCAACGCCCGATGGCGCGGTCGGCATATGTCGAGAACGAACCTGTGTCAGGCGAGGCGACCGCCATTTCGCCCAACATGCGCATCACCAGCACGACCAGCGTACCGGCGGCAGCGTAAGCCAGCAGCACGGCCGGGCCGGCAGCAGCGATGGCGTGGCCGGAGCCAACGAACAGGCCGGCACCGATGACGCCAGCGATGGACAGCATGGTCACATGCCGTTGTTTGAGCCCCTGAGCGAGGTCATTGGAATTGTTACCGCTCATTAAAACTACCTTTGTAAGGAGTGGACCACTCCGACTGCGGTTACGGAGCGCGCCTGGGGTTGACCTGGGCGTCGCTGCAATCGGCGGTTTCCTACTGGCAATAAGCGCGCCATGTGCTGAATGCATTCGTCAGAAAAGTCTGCGAGCCTTTTGGTATGCGGTTTGGAGGGCTTTCGGCCAATGGCTGACCGAAAGGCCGCCAAATCATCGGATTACTGAAATACTCACTTACAAACGCACCAAAGGTGCTCCCCGGTAACACCCGTGCACCACTGCAATGCCAAAAAGTGCAACCTGCAGGTACAACCTCGGCACCTGACCGCCCCCGTTCGCGGGCATACTCACTCACACAGGTCAGGCGCAACCATTTGGGCATTTTAAAGAACCTGTGGGAGCGGGCATGCCCGCGAAAGGTCTAAAACCGCTTCCATGAGCGGGCCAAAGCTGGCACCATCGCGCCTTTTTTCATCAAGGCTCTGGTGCTGGGCGATGCCTTCGCGGACATCCGCGCGACGTTGCGCTGCAACGATGCGACAAACTGCCCCACCAGCGCCCCGAGTCCCCAGCGACCCTGTTGGCCGTGATAATGCCGCTATGCTAGCGTGGCGCACGCCAGGAAGGCCGCCAACAGCTGGGAACGCACCCGTACACATGAGGACCGCACATGGCTCAGGCCACGCCCGCGCTGGAAATCCGCAATCTGCACAAACGCTACGGCGAGCAGGAAATTCTCAAGGGCATTTCGCTGACCGCGCGCGACGGTGACGTGATCTCCATCCTGGGGTCGTCCGGCTCCGGCAAGTCCACCCTGCTGCGCTGCATCAACCTGCTCGAAAACCCGCACCAGGGCGAAATCCTGGTCGCCGGTGAAGCCCTCAAGCTCAAGGCCGCTAAGAACGGCGACCTGGTCGCCGCGGACAACCGCCAGATCAACCGCCTGCGCAGCGAGATCGGCTTCGTCTTCCAGAACTTCAATCTGTGGCCGCACATGTCGATCCTCGACAACATCATCGAGGCGCCACGCCGCGTGCTCGGCCAGAGCAAGGCCGAGGCCATCGAAGCCGCCGAAGCCCTGCTGAACAAGGTGGGCATCTACGACAAGCGCCACAGCTACCCCGCCCAGCTTTCCGGTGGCCAGCAACAGCGCGCCGCCATTGCCCGTACCCTGGCCATGAAGCCCAAGGTCATCCTGTTCGACGAGCCAACTTCGGCGCTCGACCCGGAAATGGTCCAGGAAGTGCTAAACGTTATCCGCGCATTGGCCGAAGAAGGCCGTACCATGCTGCTGGTGACGCACGAGATGAGCTTTGCCCGCCATGTGTCCAGTGAAGTCGTCTTCCTGCACCAGGGCCTGGTCGAAGAGCAGGGATCGCCGCAGCAGGTCTTCGAAAACCCGACCTCGGCGCGTTGCAAGCAATTCATGTCCAGCCACCGCTAACGGAGCAATACATGCACACTTACAAGAAATTCCTCCTGGCAGCTGCTGCCACGCTGGTGATGTCGGCCAACGCCCTGGCCGCAGAAAAACTGCGCATGGGTATCGAAGCCGCCTACCCACCGTTCAACAACAAGGATGCCAGCGGTAACGTGGTCGGCTTCGACAAAGACATCGGTGACGCCCTGTGCGCCAAGATGAAAGTCGAGTGCTCGGTCGTCACCTCCGACTGGGACGGCATCATCCCGGCCCTGAACGCCAAGAAGTTCGACTTCCTGGTTTCGTCGCTGTCGATCACCGACGAGCGCAAGCAGGCCGTGGACTTCACCGATCCGTACTACTCCAACAAGCTGCAGTTCATCGCGCCGAAAAACGTCGACTTCAAGACCGACAAGGCCTCGCTCAAGGGCAAGGTGATCGGTACCCAGCGCGCCACCCTGGCTGGCACCTATCTTGAAGACAATTTCCCGGGTGTAGACGTCAAGCTCTACGACACTCAGGAAAACGCCTACCTTGACCTCGTTGCCGGCCGCATCGACGGCATCCTGGCCGACAAGTACGTGCAGTACGAGTGGCTGAAGAGCAAAGACGGCTCGAACTTCGAGTTCAAGGGCGAGCCGGTGATGGACAGCGACAAGATCGGCATTGCCGTGCGCAAGGGTGACACCAAACTGCGCGACGACCTGAACAAGGCCCTGGCAGAAATCAAGGCCGACGGCACGTACAAGAAGATCAACGACAAGTACTTCCCGTTCAGCATCGAATGATCCGCCCCGACCGGCGCGCCCTTGCGGCGCGCCAGTCCCTAGAATGACCTGCCCATGAATATCGACCTGCACGGATTCGGTCCGGCCATGATGGCCGGCACCCTGATGACCGTAAAACTGGCGCTTTGCGCCTTGCTGCTGGGCCTGGTCCTGGGCCTGCTCGGCGCCCTGGCCAAGACTTCCTCGATCAAGCCGCTGCAATGGCTTGGTGGCTTCTATTCGACCCTGGTTCGCGGCGTACCCGAACTGCTGTGGGTACTGCTTATCTATTTCGGCACCGTCGGCTTGATGAACGCCCTCGGTGAAGCCCTGAACATGCCGGGCCTGGAGCTCAGCGCCTTCGCTGCGGGTGTGATCGCCCTGGGCTTGTGCTTCGGGGCCTACGCCACCGAAGTGTTCCGTGGCGCCATCCTGGCGATCCCCAAGGGCCACCGTGAAGCCGGCCTGGCGCTTGGCTTGTCCAAAGGCCGCATCCTGTCGCGGATCATCCTGCCTCAGATGTGGCGCATCGCCCTGCCCGGCCTTGGCAACCTGTTCATGATCCTGATGAAGGACACCGCGCTGGTATCGGTAATCGGCCTGGAAGAAATCATGCGCCACGCACAAATCGGCGTGACCGTGACCAAAGAGCCGTTCACCTTCTACATGGTCGCGGCCTGCATCTACCTGAGCCTGACAATCATTGCCATGACCGGCATGCACTTCATGGAAAAACGCGCCGCTCGCGGCTTTGCGAGGGCCGAATAATGAATTGGGAAGTCATCATCAAATGGCTGCCACGCCTGGCCCAGGGTGCGACCCTGACCCTGGAGCTGGTGGCCATCGCGGTGGTTGCCGGGTTGATCCTGGCCATTCCGCTGGGCATCGCCCGTTCCTCGCGCCACTGGTATGTGCGCGCGGTGCCGTTCAGCTACATCTTCTTCTTCCGTGGCACGCCGCTGCTGGTGCAACTGTTCCTGGTCTACTACGGCCTGGCGCAGTTCGACGCGGTGCGTACGAGTTCGCTGTGGCCGTACCTGCGCGACCCGTTCTGGTGCACCGTGCTGACCATGACCCTGCACACTGCTGCCTACATCGCCGAGATCCTGCGCGGCGCGCTGCAGTCGATCCCCAAGGGTGAGATCGAGGCGGCGCGGGCGCTGGGCATGTCGCGGGGCAAGACGCTGTTCTACATCATGCTGCCACGCGCCGCGCGCATCGGCCTGCCGGCGTACAGCAACGAAGTGATCCTGATGCTCAAGGCCAGCGCCCTGGCCAGTACCGTGACCCTGCTGGAATTGACCGGCATGGCCCGTACCATCATCGCCCGCACCTACCTGCCAGTAGAGATCTTCTTTGCCGCCGGGGTGTTCTACCTGGTGATCTCGTTCGTGCTGGTGCAGGGCTTCAAGCTGCTGGAGCGTTGGTTGCGCGTGGATGCCTGCCAGGGCCGCTGAGACCACTTAGCCTTCTTCGCGGGTAAACCCGCTCCCACAGGGACCCCACAGCCCTCAAGCTGTGCACTATACCTGTGGGAGCGGGTTCACCCGCGAAGAGGCCCTCAAATCCACACATATCCTTGCCATGCCCAACCACCTCCACAGCCCCCACCTAAGCACCCGCTTCCAGGCCCTCGACCAGTTCCTGATCGAGCACCAGCAGCTGTGGAAACCCCGCCCCTTCACCACCCTGCAACTAGCCTGGGAAACCGCCCACCCCGAGCTTGCCGCCCACCTGCGCCAATGCTCCCTGGCAGACGCCGAAACCGACACCACCGCTGCCCCATTGCCCGCCCCGTTCCCGCAACTGGCCCAGCAAGCCCGACAGCTTTCGGCCCTCGGTAACCTCCCGAAAACCGATCTGCCTACCGCCGCGCACCGCCTCGACGTCGCCGTCCCCGGCCGCAAATGGCAGCAGATCGAAGCCTTCGCCAGCCATCTGGCCTTCCGCGAACCGCCCCATCACTGGTTGGACTGGTGCTCCGGCAAAGGCCACCTGGGCCGCCGCCTGCTGCAACCCGGCCAACACCTGACCTGCCTGGAATACGATGCCGAACTGGTCGCCGCCGGCCAGGCCCTGAGCGCGCACCACCACTTGCCGGCGCAGCATGTGCACCAGGACGTGATGGCCAACGACAGTGCCCGCCACCTTGCTGGCGACAAAAGCGTGGTCGCCCTGCACGCCTGTGGCGACCTGCATGTGCGCCTGATGCAGTTGGCCAGCCAGCAAGGTTGCCGGCAACTGGCCGTAGCCCCCTGCTGCTACAACCGCATCGCGACGCAGCAGTACCAGGCGTTATCCACAGCCGCGCAAGCCTCCAGCCTGCGGCTGTCACTGGACGACCTGGGCCTGCCCTTGAGCGAAACCGTTACCGCCGGCGCCCGCGTACGACGCCAGCGCGACACCTCGATGGCCCGGCGCCTGGGCTTCGACCTGCTGCAACGCCAGCAGCGCCAGACCGACGAGTACCTGCCGACACCATCGCTACCCGTGGCCTGGCTGGAAAAGCCCTTCGAGCAGTACTGCCGCGACCTGGCCGAACTCAAGCAATTGCAGCTGACTGGCAACCCGGACTGGGCAGCCCTGGAAGCCGCAGGCTGGCAACGCCTGGCCGAAGTCCGCAACCTGGAGCGCGTGCGCAACCTGTTCCGCCGGCCGCTGGAGCTGTGGCTGGTACTCGATCGCGCCCTGTTCCTCGAAGAACAAGGCTACAACGTGCGACTTGGACTGTTCTGCGACTACCCACTCACCCCGCGCAACCTGCTAATCCTTGCCGAACGCGACTGTTAGCCGCAGCACAACCTGTGGATAACTCTGTGAACAAGCTTGTGATTACCTGTTGGATCCAAGCGCTATTTCAAACGCTTGGCTTATTCCGGCTTGCCCGTCAAGGCCAGTAAAAACAGGCGTTTGCGCAAAGACAGGCGGTGTACTGATCCGGCATGCCTTTCGCGCAAGACGCCGATGCCACTTGTGCATAAACATTTCTTGTGGTTGGCGACTGCGTCTAAAGCCTTACTCAGAATGGCCTGATTTGCGCGGTGCCTTGTAGGAGCGGCCTTGTGTCGCGAAAGGGCTGCAACGCAGCCCCAGCAATATCTGCAAATACGCCAAAAACGGGGGCCGCCCTGCGGCCCATCGCGACACAAGGCCGCTCCCACACTGACCGCATAAGGGTTCAATGCGCCTTGTTCTTGGCAATCTCGATATCGTTCATCAGCGCCTTGGCCATGTCGCACAGATAATCGGCGGCACCCAGGAATTTATGGTCATCCTCCATATCCCCCTCGCGCACCAGGTGCTTGATGTAGCCCATCAGAATCGAGACATGCTCATAGGCAGCATCGACGGGGACGCCGGGCTCGACGCGTAGAAGATTGAGGGATGGGTTACCGGCTGCGAGGAAGGTTTCCACGCCTGCGGTGGTGATGGGTTCGATGATGGTTTTCTTCATGGCACAAATCCTTACTCGGGGAGGGGACTGCCAGAAATCTTTCTCACGGATTTGGGTGGCAGCCGTACGCGGGGTGAGAAACCGGTCGAATAAGGAAGCCCGGCCAGACCAAAGTCTGCCCGCGTACGGCCACCAAAAAGGGGTAGCGCTTATTCGACTTGGGTTCTCACACCCGGTCGCCAGAGCGACCCGAAAACGGTATCCGTGAGCCATTTCCCCGACAACAGCGATACTTCGGCGGCGCGCGTAGGATAGTTCCGAAGCATCCGAACCCTGAAGCCATTAGCCCCCTAGTTCAGAATTTTCGTACGGCTGATGGCCCTTTCGCGGGTAAACCCGCTCCCACAGGAATCACACATGGCTTGAGAACAGTGATATCCCTGTGGGAGCGGGTTCACCCGCGAAGAGGCCAGAACAGGCAACAAAAAGCTAAAGCCCCACCGCTGATCCCGCCCAACGGTGTATCATCCGCCCCCCAAATCATTAAAAAGTGACGTCGCGCGCTGCCCGCCAGCCCCGCGACCTTCTGGCGTTGCGCCAGAACCGACATGGACTAACGGACCCGACCATCGTGACCCAGACCAAGCCCCTCGCCCTGCTGACCCTCACCCTGGCCCTGACCGGCTGCGCCAGCGGCACCGCTCCCCACCCCAGCAGCAGCCTGGGCTGGAACCACCCCGGCATGCAGCTGGGCGGCGACAACGGCCTGCCCCTGCGCACGGAAAGCCCCTGCCGCAAGCGCGGCTGCGACAACGACAAGCTGTTCTTCAACCCGGGCAAAACCGAGCCAAGCGTCACCACCATCCATCGCGGCTGGTAGGAAAATTCTTCTTTCAGGTCGGTGACTTAGGTCATTTGCGAACATTCGCAACGAAGTGGTTTACAGGCGCCAACCGATCGTTATAATGACGCCCCATTGCCGGTATAGCTCAGATGGTAGAGCAACTGACTTGTAATCAGTAGGTCCCGGGTTCGATTCCTGGTGCCGGCACCATTCAAGGTTCCATAGAAAGCTTTCAAAAATCTCTGGAACCCCCGAAAAACCCGCCTTCTGGCGGGTTTTTTCGTTTTGGCGTTCCGTCGGATTCCGAGGGTAGCCAGCGCTAATAAGGGTACTTTTAAGGATACCTACCAATTCGACATTGGAAAGTACCCTTATGGCTCGCACAACGGCTCCCCTTACCGACAACGCCTGCCGCACTGCAAAGGCTCGCGAACGTGAGTACAAGCTTTTTGACGGCGATGGCCTTTACCTGCTCGTGAAGCCCAACGGTCGCAAAGGCTGGCGACTCAGGTACGTGAAGCCCGATGGTCGCGAGGGCCTGACCTCACTCGGCAATTACCCGGTGGTCGGGCTGGCTGACGCTCGCCACAAGCGCTTCGAGCTCAAACAGCAGCTCGCCAACGGCATTGACCCCATCCAATCCAAGCAGCAGGCCAAGGTGCAAGCCGTAATCAATGGCCGTACCTTCGAAAGCGTTGCGCTCGATTGGTATGCCGGGATGGTGCCCAAGTGGGCGCCGGGCCACGCCAAGAATGTACTCAGCCGGTTGAAGACTCACGTATTCCCTTTGCTTGGTGCCAGGGCAATCGTCGAGCTCGATACCCACGACCTCATGCAGCCTCTAGAAGCCGTGACGAAACGCGGCACCATCGACGTGGCGCTTAGGATCAAGAACTACCTTCAAAGCATCATGCGCGAAGCCAAACGGCTGCGGCTGATCACCGCGAACCCGGCTCACGACCTTGACGGCTCAATCAGAGCACCACGGGTTACACATCGACCCGCACTACCCTTATCGCGGCTGCCAGAGCTGCAAGCTCGCATCGACGACTACAAAGGTCGTCCACTCACACGCCTTACCGTGATGCTGTCGCTGCACGTATTCGTACGCTCCAGCGAGCTGCGCTTCGCCCGCTGGAACGAGTTCGATCTCAATCGCGGCATCTGGGAGATCCCCGACACTCGCCCGGCGCTCGACGGCGTACCGTTTTCCACAAGGGGTACGAAGATGGCCGGGGACATTCACGTTGTACCCTTATCGCCGCAGGCAGTGGCCTTGCTTGAGCAGATCCACGCGATCACCGGCAAGTTCGACCTGGTGTTCGCGGGAGATGCCAAACCGTGGAAACCGATGTCCGAGAACACGGTGAATGCCGCGCTCAGGACGATGGGCTATGACACCAAGGTGGATATCTGCGGCCACGGGTTCCGAGCCATGGCGTGCAGTGCGCTGGTCGAGTCCGGGCTGTGGTCGGAGACGGCTATCGAGCGGCAGATGAGTCACAAGGAACGCAACAACGTACGGGCCGCTTATACCCACAAGGCCGAGTTCCTCGAAGAGCGCCGGATGATCATGACCTGGTGGAGCCGGTTTCTGGAGGCGAACCGCGAGGACCATGTGACGCCGCACGAGTTTGCCAAGCAGACGGGCGAGAACGTCACGCGCCTGCGCAGTGCCAAGAGGACCGAGTAACCCGCCGCACCACCATCTCATTTAGCTGTGAAGTTACCCACAGCACCGCATGAAGCTCCTCCGCGCGGGTCCTTTCAAACGGGGCTGCAAAGCCGCCCCGTTTGAAAGGACCATACTTAAGAAAAAAAACTGCTGGCACAGCGTACGTCTGTGGAAAACCACAGATGTCCACCGGGGGATAGTTTTATCCACAGGCGCTAAATCCCTGAAATCGCTTTGCTTGACGAACATTGTCCACAGGCGTAGACCGGGAGTTGCAAGCGCTGTCGATGACAGCACCCCAGGTGACCCGAACCTTAAAGGTCACGCCGCTCCTGCGGTGGTTCTCCCCAAAGGCGATTCGCATCCGGCAGCTCGCCCGGTCACTACCCATGTGATGGATGCTCTTACACATATAGCGCTCGTGCGCCAGATACACCGTACCTCGCTGCCCTGCAGCAACCTATCCGCTTGGCCGAATATTGCGCCAACCTGTGCCCGTCTCTTTCTGCGGAAAGAGACGGGCACTTCTACCACTGCTGCAGCCCTGATCGCACAAGGCTTTGCGGCATTCCCCCTCGTGACAATCGCCGTGACAAACGCCGATGTCACTAGCAACAGCGATGTAGATGATGGTGCCGCAGACCAAGGAATGGACTGCACCTGACTGACAGTCAGGCACGCCCCGGTCATCGCATTGCTGCTTGCACATGGCTCAGGATCTCGCGGCACTGGTCTCGTCAGCCAATGCAGCCTCCACCCGCCCACCGGTAACGGTGTTCAGGAGGCCAGATCATGAGATGCCCTTGCTCCCGGACGTAAGGAGCCGCCAGTCCCGCGTAGTGGACATTCCCCACAGGTCGCAGGGGCCTTGATCCCTGATAACACTCAACATTCTTGGCGGGCTGACGTGGGGCGAGGATCGGAGACCAGGCGATGAGGTGATTCGACATGGCATTGGTGGGTAGACGCGATGGCCGTAATTTCGGCTACGGTAGGCAACTGAGCTATGCAGGACCGCAGGCGTTGAAAGACATGTTCGGCGGCGGCCACTACGGCACGGTGAAGGCGCACTGTGATCGGTGGCAGGCATTCGTGAAGTGGTGCCGCTCCGAACAAGGGCCCGGTATCAATGATGCGCGGCAGATTGATCGGAAGGTATTGGCGGACTATGCGGCGTACCTGCGCGATGCGGTTGAGTGCGGTAGCCTCGCCATCAGCACCGCACAAAACCGCCTATCCAGCGTTAACAGGACAATGGCAGCGCTGCGCGGTGATCAGTGTGTGAAATTGCCCAGTCCGAGCAAGGCGTTGGGAATGCAGCGCACCGGAGTTCGCCAATCGGCTCCGCAAGGCCAAGACCGCGAGCAGGTTAAGCAGATCGTCCATGCGCTTTGTCGCGAACATCAGCAACGGGCCGCAGCGATTGTTCTGCTGGCGCGAGCCACCGGCATGCGCTTGCGTGAAGCCATCTTGGCTGACTTGCCACGGCTAAGTCGTGAGGCTGAAGCCTTCGACAAGATCAATATCCAAGACGGCACCAAAGGCGGCCGCGCCGGTGCCTCAGCGCCACGTTGGATTGCGGTGGACGAACATGTTCAAGGTGCGCTTGGATTCGCACGGCAGGTGTCGCCTACAGGTAGCCGCAACCTGATTGCGCCTAGCGAAAGCTACCTGATTGTTCTGCAAGAAGTCATCCGCCCTGCGCGGGACATCCTGCACGCACACAACCTCAAAGGCTTCCATGAGCTGCGAGCGGCATACGCATGTCACCGCTATGAGCAAAACACTCAACATCGCGCGCCCATTAACGGCGGCCAATGCTGCCAAGTTGACAGAAACCTTGATCGTAAGGCTCGGAGTCAAATCAGCTATGAACTGGGGCACGATCGTATCGACGTGCTATCGGCCTACATTGGGGGCCGAGGATGACCAAAACATTCGACATGGGCCTCTTTTTAGTAGGGTACTGTCTGGAGCATCTGCAACCCGTAAACGTCATCTTCAGCAAGCGAAAATAATCCAGGCTGCAATTGCTAAGCGCTGGGGTAAAGATTCGCCATGGGCTTGGCAAAGAAAGCATATTATTTGGTTTCAAACAACACACCTTAATAACTATAGTGAGCACACACGCTATCACTACAATCTCACTATTAAATTAATTCTATACAAGCTAGGGAAATCGCCTCAAGAGATCAAGCAAAGCATTGCTTATCGAAAAAAACATAAGCAATGCCACCTGTATTAGACAACGGTTATCTCGACCTCAGAAAATAATTTTTGAGATTTCGAAAACTCGACTACAAGTTGCGGCTGCTTGGTGTACATAACTACAGCTAAACTTTCCTCCGCACGACTGCAAGTCACATAAAATAGCCTTCGCGTTCTGTCCACCGTAGTCTCCTTACCTTCTGCCATATTATCTCGGTCCGCTTTGGTTAATTCAGCCGACCCAAACAACTTCTCATAACTAAAGAGAAACCCTCTAGAATCATCATCATCTAAAATCACCATTACGCGAGGAAACTGCAGCCCCTTCACCCCCTGATGAGTTCCGAAACTTGATCTGTCAGCTATATAGTTACCATATGCAACAAGTTGTGAAAATGGTGACTTCAAGGCCTCTTCAAATTTTAAATTCAACTCATCACGAGCATCATCGATGCCATCCCGCTCTGTTTGAACTTTTGACGCAGCCAAAACCTGGACAAAGAGATCCGGCAAAACTAAAACATTAAAATCAGCAATCACCGACAACAATTCACTTATAGTTGGATCGGCCCTCTCTGCAAGAAGTTTTGCTAACGCTTCAACGCTATCTTTTGCTTCTTTTAGAGCCGACTCAGCTGAGGACTTTAGGTTTTCCGATGTCACTAGCGGCGAAAATTCTTTTAGAATCTGCATGACTCTGAACTTGTTCGCCGCACGCACACTCTGAACGAATGGGATAAAAACATTTATTAGAAATGGAATTCCAGCGAGCCTACCATTTACTAGATCAGTTCTATTTGACAACTCATATAATGGCTTAAAAAATTCGGCAAAACCGCCTCGAGCAGCAGCCATATGGTGCTCAAGCGTAAGAGTTTTAACATCCGCCCTTAAATTATTCCAAAGTTTATCCTGCGTGATCTGCGACATCATGTCAGAAATTTTAAGCTCCGTGGTTAAGCGATCAACTGGGCCATTAGAGTCGACTACAAAGAGATGCACAAAACCAGGCTCCTTCTTTTCCGGAACCTGACTATGACTATCAAACACAGATCTTATATTATTAATTAGATCAACAATTCTAGACGGGCATCGATAGTTTATTTTTTTCTCAGGAATAGCCCAGTCTTCGGGAACATCTTTCCCTAAATCTTTTTTTCCATCCGGATATATTCGCTGCATCACATCGCCGAGAAGCCCAAGGCAAAATCTGCCTGTATGCCTTTTTTGAACATCTAAAAAAGCCTCAATCAAATCGCGCTGTGTATCTTGACTTTCATCAATCAAAAGAATGGGAAAACTCTCGACTAAAATTCTCTGCAGTAAGGGCTTATTAACAATTAAAGCGCTTGCGATTTTCAAAACCTCAGAGTGATTTAGCGAATCTTTCCCAGAACTAATGCCATTCGGGTTGTATCTAAACGCGGACACGCTTTTTAGGTTTTCTAGACGCCTTTGAATTGAAACTATTTTAAGAGCTCGCTCCGCAGCACTTTTAGACCCCGACCGTCCCTTACGCTGTGCCTCTTGTACTTCGAAAAGCTCTTGAGTTAACGCGCCAACAATCCAAGCCTTTACATCCAATGTGTATGGCTTTATCAGCCCCCACGCAAAACTATGAATAGTTGAAACTTCGAACGACTCATCATAATTTAGTCGCTCCTTTATTTCATCACACGCCGCATTCGTATATGTTATCACTCCAATCTTCTTGCCATATGCAACAAACTCCATTAAATAAGTTTGCCGAAAGCATTCCAACACATTTATAAGCGTTCTTGTTTTGCCTGAGCCAGCACCGGCAAATAGAAAAAAGCTGCGAAGCTTAGAAGGTTCCAAATAGGAAAATATGTCTTTGTCCACTCCCGTCAAGTTAATCATTTCATTCACCCTCGGAGCGATCTGTTACCGCCCAAGTCAAGCTGGCGGGGGACATTACTTCGTCGCTCTCCTTCAATTTGGCGGGGATAGGAGACTCGTTACCTTCTACGATTAGCACTGCTGCCAATTCTGCCACAGCATCTTCCACGCTAGTCGAGTTGAGGGATTGCTCTAGCCACTCCAATCCCTCAAAAATGTATTGAGGAGGTGTTAACTTCGTCGGATCGATATCGAACAGTAGGTCAAGCGCCATTTTTGCCTTTTCTCCCGATAAAGCGGAGAACATCCCCGCTCGAGCTTTATCAAGGTCAGCAAGACTTAGTGCATCACACATTTTTTTTAGCATGCCCGTAGCAGTCTTATGCCCCCTGAATGTCTCCACATTGGTTAACGCTAAAGCATCTTCAAAAGTATAAGGGACTGCAGAAACTGGAGGATCAGCCCTCCAAGGGTCGACATTCAAAGGTATAGGGCTTTGATAACATACTCGCGTAGTACCGCACGATGAAATTTTATTCTTTGCCTCAGCCACCATCAAGTCATCTACTGAAGACATCTTAGGCAACCACTTGCGGAGAGTAGTATTATCAGATATCTGACCTCGCCCGATATCCGGCAACGCTTTAGTAACACTCAACGTTCCATCCTTTGGATCTTTCTTTTCCTCTTTACTATCTAGGTCCGTAACGATTAGCGTATGTAGCCCTAGCTTTTCAATTAGCGGTTGCAGGCGATGCGCGTGGGCCCCATTTATCTCCAAAACAGAAATGTAGCTTGTGCTTAACTTTTCAAAATTATTACGAATAAAGTGAGGGATCAGCATCCTTTCAGCCGCGCCCTCCACTAAAATTATTCCGTTGGCAAAAAACAAATCACAATGGGTTGTTTTTAAGTAACGGGCCACGTATTTGCTAGTTTCATTTTCTTTGTCACCAAACGTCGCACGCAGATTCACTATATTGGCTGTTGGCGTTTCAAATCCAGAAACAGCCTTACACCTTTTAAAGTACCTCAACTTAGAGAAATCCATTTCGTAAGCAAGATAGCTAGAATGGGTGCTTACTACTAACTGCGTATTGAAATCGGATTTATCCTTCAAACGATCGTGGTTACGTAGAACCGTATAAGCCTTATTTATAAATACTTGCTGCACCTGTGCATGAAGGTGCGCCTCTGGCTCTTCAATTAAGACAAGATGAAGAGGTTCTATAGATTCCCCTAGCAGACTTTGCGCTTTTTTGACGCGCATCCATCCATCTCTAAAACTAATAAGAGCAAAAATCATCGATATGAGATTTTTGTACCCTAGCCCGTTCATTTTTTCAGGCAACCGTAATGACTCCAACCCATCAGCCGCTTTCTTAAACAGGTCAAACTGAATAGCAGTATCATGATCCAATGTATCAATAGGGTTTATCTTGCTAGTAATACTGATCGAAGGATCAGCAAAACCTGGATAACCTATTGTTTCAATCTCTGTTAATGCACTGGTAAGCCGTTCCTTAAGACGATCATCAAAAGTCGATTTAGCTTGGTCGATAGATTGCAAGGCTAAAATATCTTCTAAATCTGGCGACTCTGACGGATCCAGATGCTTTTGATAATATTTCTTAAGCTGTTGAGAAAGACTTCCTTTCCCCGTACCGCCCATCCCAACGCTTTCACTGCTCCCGGAATCTGAAAATCCCCTTTGAGCTTCTATCAGATCAATTCGAAGCAAACCCTCAAATGGGTCATTCTCCAGTGGTTCCTGGCTTGGTATATCTTGCGTGTTGATTTCTTCAGAATTTAAATCTATAAGATCCGGATCCAGTAGATAGCTATTAAATTTAAAATGGCTATGTAATTTTCCAGGCTTATCTAAAAAGTCTCTCAGATTCCTTGGCCAAATTGAGAACTTAGCGCTGCCTGGGCTTTTCTCACGAGCCTCTTCTAGCAGCCGCTGCGACGAAGTACGCTCAGTTATGTACTCGTTCTTTAAAGCTGAAATATCCTTGGGCTCAAAGGAGATCCGAACACCCAAGCGACCAGCTTTCCAGTCAAGCGAAGGTATGAGATGACTGACGCGATAAGCCTCACACTCTTCAACATCTAGCCACAAATCCAACGCAGGACATAATTTCTGCCACTCGCCAAGGGTCCCCCCTTTCTCAGAGATGCTGCCCCATGTCTCAGCAACTTTATTAAGCTCATACCAGTTCGAAAGTGTAAAATCTGTGGTGGACAACTCTTTTCTTCTGGTCTTAATCAAAAATCTAATCAGCATATCCATTGCTGATGTTTTACCGCTATTGTTAGCGCCAACAAAAACCGTCTCCTGATCGGAGAGCTCCAACCTGCAAGACTTTAATTTACGAAAATTTTGTATATCAAGAAATTGAATCCGCATAAAACTCCCTGTATGTATAATTCAGCAAATGATATTGATTCACGCTTCAAAATAATAAATCTCGAGCATAGATGGCAGCTTGCCATTAATCAAGCATCCTCGCGACACATTCTAAAGAGTACGGGTTGGGGAAATCGCAGACAGCGATGCCCTCTGAAATTTATCGATTAACGCACCAAGAAAAATGCGCATTACCAAAACAAAGCATTAAGGTAATTTTAGAGGTAGCAGCATCTCGACCACGCATAAAAATTGTTATTTTTCAACAGAATAGAATTAAATTCGACTCCTGGTGCCGTATAAAAAAAGGCTCACCAAAAGGTAGGCCTTTTCTGCTTTCTGTGCCCCGCGATCCCAGCAACCCTACCGATTTCAAACCACCCCATGCATGAAAAACTCAACCGGTACGCTGAAAAACTCAGCAAAGCCCTTTATCTGGGCAACCGTCATCTTCCGCTTGTTGTTCAAAATCTCTGAAACCGCGCTCTGAGTTGCTATCGAGGCAAGGTCCTTCTGCTTCACCCCCCTGTCCGACAGCAGGAAGGCCAATGCTTCGGCCTGGCTCGCAAACGGCACGAGTACCGACTCACTCTCATACTCGTAGACACGATCCGCCACCATCTCTGCAAAGCGCGCTGCTGCGTGACCTTCGCTGTCGGCATGCGAGTAGAGCTCATCGATCAATGCCATCCGCGCCTGGAGTTCAGCATCGTCCTTGATGGGGTCATGGCAGGCAGCAAGAAGCTGGGCCATGGTTGCCATCTGGGTGTGCAGGCCATCCAGCATGGGTGAAATATTAGCGATGAAGGCATCTAGTCCATTGGCTTCGATTTTATCCCGCTTCATGGTTGTCACCTGTCGAATCGGTAGGTTTTGGGCAAGTGCCAGGCGGCTACCTGACATCGCTCTTGCACCACCTGTCGTACTCCGCGTGCGACAGAATGGCCTTGATATAGAGGGTGCCCGTTCGTGTGTTGAGCCATGCGATCAGACGGCATTCGTTTTTCTTGATATCGAACACATAGACATCAAGCGGCCCTTTTCGGCTGGCGGGCCTGAGTTTTGAACAAGGAATGCGGTCAACGTTCCAGCCAGAGGCGGTAGACCACGTGTCCCTTAGCTGCTCAAAAGACTCGAAGCGCAGCGTCGCCCTATCAAAGGTCGTGAGCCACAGGCTCAGGGGCGCTTTCCACTGGGCGTGAGCTTCGATGGCTTTGGTAACCGCCGCTTTCGTTATCACTCGCATCGTGTTGTCTCGGCGTACCAAGGTGCCTACAAATTATTCCGGATCCAGATATCTGTCAAGCAGATATCTGGATCCGGAATATGCGCTCTGCTGAGGGTCATTGGGATATTGATGTCGATCAAGCTGAGTAGCGGGCCGAGGTATAGGTTGGGGACATAGTTCAGAGGGAAGCTGACCATGGCCAAGAAATTCCCCACAAACCCCAGCCACCCGGAGCGCATCTGCTGGGGTTGCGACCTGTACTGCCCGGCCAAGGCATTGGCCTGTGGCAATGGCGCGAGTCGGACCATGCACCCGGTGGAACTGTTTGGCGAGGACTGGGACAGTTTCGAGGACCGGCTGGAGAAGCCGATTGATCGCGTGCAAGAGGCTGGCCCCAGGTGAAATGGGGCAGCTTTGCGGCACATCGCCGGCAAGCCGGGCTCTCATAGAACTGCACATAACTCATTGAGTTAGCAGGGGGCCTGTAGGAGCGGCTTTAGCCGCGAACACCGGCGCAGCCGGTGCCATGCACCGCGTTGGATTCTTCGCGGCTAAAGCCGCTCCCACAGGGGACGCGGATTGCTTGCAATTTCAGTTATCTACGCGATAGCGCAGCCCAAAGGGCTGGGCCATCTACCACAGGTACAGCGCATGGTTTGAGCCTGGCGCCGACCCAGCGAATCAGGTGCTGCGGTGGATGGCACGGGCTTCGCCCGTGTTCGCGGGCGCGCCCGCTCCCACAGGGATCGCGCCACCTGTTAGTTGCTCCCAAAGTACCTGTGGGAGCCCGGCTTGCCGGCGATGGGCTGCGCAGCAGCCCCAGGTGCGTTTGATCAGAACGCCGTGCTGACCGTCAGCGACAGATTGCGTGGATCACCATAAATCGCCCCGGCATAAAACCCGTAGCGGGTGTAGTAGTGCTTGTCGAACAGGTTGTTGGCGTTGAGGCTGACGCTGGTGTCGTCGGTCAGCTGGTACTTGGCCATGGCATTCCAGATGGCATAACCGGACCAGTTCACGTCAGTGGCACCGTTGCTCACACCAT
The DNA here is from genome assembly GCF_015680405.1 of Pseudomonas pudica. GTDB lineage: Bacteria > Pseudomonadota > Gammaproteobacteria > Pseudomonadales > Pseudomonadaceae > Aquipseudomonas > Aquipseudomonas pudica. The sequence goes on along the minus strand of NZ_JADLJS010000047.1, from coordinate 10,383 downwards.
TGCTCGGCTGGCCCGCCGGGCTGGAGATTGCGCGGATGTTGCTCTGCGCAGCAACCCCGGCGCCCAGTGTCAGGCGGTCGAGCGGGCCGGAAAGGCGGTAGGTGGTCGAGGCCTTGAACAGGTGCGATGGGTCGCTGCGGCCGTCGCTGTCGACGCGGCGGAAGTGCAGGTAGGTGTAGCCGGCGTACACGTTCCAGCTGGGGGTCAGGGCGCCGGCGATTTCCAGGTCGATACCGTCGGTTTCCTGGCCGGAACCAGCTTTGTAGGCGTCACCACCGGTGGGGGTGGTCAGGTCGCCGTCGAGCACTGCCTTGTTTTCTTGCTTGGTGCGGAAGTACGCCGCCGAGGCGTTCAGGCGGCCATCGAACCACTCACCCTTGATACCCGTCTCGTAGCTTTGCCCGCGAATCGGCTCGACCTTGCTGCCGTTGCTGGTTTCAGCGGTTTGCGGGGTGAAGATGTCGGTGTAGCTGGCATACAGCGAGTAGTTGTCGTTGAGGTCGTACACGGCGCCCAGGTACGGGGTGACGATGCCGTTCTCTTCCTGGCTGGTACGTGCGCCGGCCACGCTGCGAGTGGTGGCCGAGTAGTTGCTGGTGCGCACGCCGAGGATGACCGACAGCGGTTCGGTGATGCTCAGGCGGGTTGCCGCGTACATGCCCTGCAGGCGAGTGGTGGTCTTGCTGTGGCGGCCGGTGCGCGAGGCGATGATGTTGTAGTCGTCATCCACGCCATTGCGCCAGTCGGTCAACGGGAAGCCGTTGTTGGCGCGGAACTGGCAACCCAGCGCAGGCGCACTGGCCATGCCGTCGCCAACCATGGTGCAGGTGTATTCCGGCGACCAGGCCACGGTGCGGCTGTCGTTGTAACCAACCATCGCCTGGTGGGTACGGCCAAACAGTTGGAACGGGCCGGACAGGTCGATCTGCGCCGACTGCTGGGTGGTGTCGGTGGAGCTGTGCAAGCCGTTGAGTACGGCGCCGCTGCCATCCTGGTCCCAGTAGCCGCCGTAGCTGCCACGGCCCGCCGAGTTGACCTTGGCCAGGCCGCGGTGGTTGAGGGTTTCGGCGGTGCTCTGGGCGGCTTTCAGGTCCAGCGTCCAGTCATTGTCGAAGCGGTGCTCCAGCGAGCCGAACGCGGTGCGGGTGGTGTACTCGCCAAAGCTCCAGCTGGGTACCACGTTGGTGCTGCGCGGCAGGTCGGTCTTGCTGCCATCGCGGTACCAGATCGGGATGTTCGCACCCCAGCCACCGCCAACAATCTTGTTGTACTCGTACTGGTAGCCGGCACCGAGGGTGGTGGCGTCGTCCAGGTCGAACTCGAAGTTGGCCAGCGCGGCGCGGGAGCGCTCGGACTGGTTGTCGCGGAATGAGTTGGCGTCCTGCTGGGTCATCACGAAGCGCGAACGCAGGCGGCCGTCTTCGGACAGCGGCAGGTTGAGGTCGGCGCCCAGGCGGCGCTTGTCCCAGCTGCCGTAGGTGGCATATGCGCTACCGCCGAACGTTTTGGTCGGTGCCTTGCGGATCAGGTTGACGGTGGCCGACGGGTCGCCGGTACCGCCCAGCAGGCCGTTGGCACCGCGCACGATGTCGATGCGCTCGTACAGGTCCATGTTCAGTGCGTTGCCGCCGCCACTGAAGTCGGAGCCGCCCTGGAACTGCAGGCCATCGACCTTCCAGTTGCTGATCGAGTAACCACGGGCACGGTAGTCGGTACGCCCGCCCACTTCGGACTTGCTCGCGGTAACGCCTGGGGTGGTCTCCAGCGCTTGCTCGATGGTGTGGATGTCGCGGTCATCCATCTGCTGGCGGGTAATGGTGGTGACTGACTGCGGCGTCTGGCGCGGCGTCAGGGCCAGGCCGGTGGAGCTGCGGGTGCTTTCGACGGTGTAACCCAGCTGGCCGGCTTCGTCGGCGGGCAGCAGGGCACTGTCTTCGATTTGCGTGGCTTCCAGTTCCAGGGGCTTGCTGTCGGCAGCCATCGCGCCACCGCTGACGGCCATGGCAATGAACAGTGCCAGCGGTTTGAGGCGCGTGCCGCCTCGGCTGATGGAGGGGAAGGCGTTCGGGTTGCTCTCGGAGTTCATTTGGGAAGGCTTCGTATTTGCAGATGATTTTTTGTTAGGATTCTAGGGATAGGCCCCCCGGGCTCCAGCCCCGGCTTGTACGGGGATGTAATCGAACGTAACGAGCGCCACCGGCCCTCACCGAACAGGTGTTTCCCCGCATGAGCACAACTTTGCTTGTTGTCGACGATGACGACGAGATCCGCGAACTTCTTTGTGATTACCTGACAGATGCAGGCTATAACGTGCTGGCAGCGGCTGACGGCGAGCAGATGCGCGAGCAACTGGCCCGACACAAGGTGGAGCTGGTAGTGCTGGACCTGATGCTGCCAGGCGAAGACGGCCTGAGCCTGTGCCGCCAGCTGCAAGCCACGCCGGGGCTGGCGGTGATCATGCTGTCGGCCAAGGGCAGCACGCTGGACCGCATCATCGGCCTGGAGGTGGGTGCCGATGACTACCTGGCCAAGCCCTTCGAGCCACGCGAGCTGATCGCGCGGATAAAGGCCGTGCTGCGTCGTCCGCAACGCCTGGATGCGCCCGCCGAAGAGCCGGCAGAAGATACCCAGCTGTTCGCCGGCTTCCGCCTGGAACATGTGAAGCGCCTGCTCACCCGCCCCGATGGCGAGACCCTGACCCTGCCCCGCTCCGACTATCGCGTACTGCGCGAGCTGCTGGAAGCCAACAACCGCGTAGTATCCCGCGACCAGCTGACGCGCAGTGCGTTCGGCCGCGACCACCTGCCAGACGACCGTTCGGTGGACATGTGCGTCAGCCGCCTGCGCCAGCACCTGCGCCATGCGCCGGCGGGTACCGCGCAAATTCTCACCATCCGCAACGAAGGTTATCTGCTGAGCATCGCCGCCAACGGGGCCGATGCCTGACATGCGCTGGCTACGCCGGCTGTGGCCACGCACATTATTCGGCCAGTTGCTGCTGATAATGGTCAGCGGCACCGTGCTGATCCAGTTGATGTCGAGCAGCATCTGGTTCGATGTGCGTTTTGCCCAGGTACTCGAGGCCCCTGTCCGGCTGATTGCCGCACGCAGCGCGCCGTTGATCGCCCAGGCCGACTGCCATGCCGGTGCACTGCAGGCGCCAGCGCATTACCAGCTGCGTTGCAGCGAAACCCTGCCCACGCCGGTGCAGGACGAGCGCCGTGGGCGCAGGCGTATCGAACTGTTGCTGCATCAGGCCCTCGAGTACGAGTTGGGGCATGCCCAGGACGTGCGCCTGATTAAGGTGCAGCTGACCGATGAACACGGCCAGCCGATCGTCTGGCGCAGCCTGTTCGGCCTGCGCACGGCCCAGGCGCATCTGCAGTTCGCGGTGCCGTTGGCCGATGGGCACTGGCTGACTATCGAGGGCCAGGAACTGCAAGGCTGGAGCGGCGAGTCGGCCTGGGTGCTGATCAGCGATTACCTGTTGCGGGTGTACGCGCTGCGCATCGTCGCGGTATTGCTGGTGTGCCTGATCGCCGTGCGCCTGTGCCTGCGCCCGTTGCGGCGCCTTGCCGATGCCGCGCGCGGTCTTGGTAGCAACCTCGAGCAGCCGCCTTTGGCGCTGGATGGCCCGGAGGAAGTGCGCCAGGCGGCCCAGGCCTTCAACGCCATGCAGCAGCGGCTGATCGCGATGGTCAACGACAAGGCCCACTTCCTGGCGGCGGTGTCCCACGACCTGCGCACCCCTCTGACGCGCATGCGCCTGCGCCTGGAGCGCCTGCCGGACGACGAAAACCGGAAACGCCTGCGGCAGAACATTGCGCAGATGGACAACATGATCGGCCAGGTGCTCGATTACCTGCGCGCGGGGGAGCAACAGAACTTGCAGCAGGTGGACCTGGACCGGCTGGTGGTGCGCCAGTGCGCGGAGTTGGCCACTGCTGAAGAGCCGCTGCCGGTGCATGGCCAGGCGGGTAGCCTGCGGGTCGATGCCCTGCTGCTGCAGCGTTGCCTGCAGAACCTGCTGGTCAATGCGTTGCGTTATGCCAAGGAGGTTTCGGTCACGCTTGAGCAGGCGACCACGGGGGTGTTCATCCATATCGATGACCGCGGCCCGGGGATTGCTCCGAGCCTGCAGGCGACCATCATCGACCCGTTCGTGCGCGGTGAAGGGTCGCGCAACCAGGCGTCCGGGGGGTACGGGCTGGGGTTGAGCATTGCCCAGCGGATTGCTGCCAGCCATGGGGGCGAGTTGCTGTTGGCGAACCGCGAGGGGGGTGGGTTGCGGGTCAGCGTTTTGTTGCCTCGCTAACACTTTTGTGGGACAGGAACTTTACCACCTGGGCTGGCCTCATCGCCTGCAAGCCAGCTCCCACAGGTACTGCGCACGGCTTGAAATCGTTGCGGTCGAGGTGGGACCTGGCTCGCCGGCGATGAGGCCAGCACAGGCAACACAACCACAATCAGGTAACAGTCTTTTACCGATTACCCAGGTTTTCCCCTCCCCGCCTTTGCCTATCCTATGCCCGGTCATCCTGCCTGCGATGGACCCATGAAACACTCTCTACCCAGCCGCTACGCCTGCCTCGCTCTCTGCCTGCTGTTCTCCTTCGCCAGCCTGCCGCTGCTACCCCAGCATGCCTGGCTGTGGCCGTTGACACTGATCACCACGTTGCTCAGCCTGGTCGGGCTGAACGACCTGCGGCAAAGCCACCACGCCGTGCGCCGCAACTACCCGATCCTGGGCAACATCCGCTACCTGATCGAAACCATCCGCCCGGAAATCCGCCAGTACCTGATCGAGGGCGACGACGACAAGCTGCCGTTCTCTCGCTCGCAGCGTTCGCTGGTCTACGCCCGGGCCAAGAACGAAAGTGCCGAGAAAGCCTTTGGCACCCTCAACGATGCCTACAAGCCCGGCTTCGAGTTCATCAGCCATTCCATGCTGCCAGTGGCCACGCCAGACCCGGCATCGTTCCGCATCGCCATTGGCGGGCCGCAATGCCGTCTGCCCTACTCGGCGTCGATCTTCAACATCTCGGCCATGAGCTTCGGCGCCCTCAGTGCCAACGCCATCGCGGCCCTCAACCGCGGTGCACGCATGGGCCGTTTTGCCCATGACACCGGCGAAGGCAGCATCAGCCCTTACCACCGCGAACATGGCGGTGACCTGATCTGGGAAATCGGCAGCGGTTACTTCGGCTGCCGCACCGAGGACGGCCGCTTCGACCCGCAGCGCTTCGCCGAGCAGGCGCGCTCGCCACAGGTGAAGATGATAGAGATCAAGCTCAGCCAGGGCGCCAAGCCGGGCCACGGCGGCATCCTGCCGGGGCACAAGGTCAGCCCCGAGATTGCCGCCACCCGTGGCGTGCGCGTGGGCGAGGATTGCATCTCGCCGGCGGCGCACAGTGCCTTCCGCACCCCGGTCGAATTGCTGCAGTTCGTGGCCAGCCTGCGCGAGCTGTCGGGCGGAAAACCGGTGGGGTTCAAATTCTGCCTGGGCCACCCATGGGAGTTCATGGGCATTGCCAAGGCCATGCTTGCCACCGGCATCACTCCTGACTTCATCGTCGTCGATGGCAAGGAAGGCGGCACCGGGGCGGCGCCACGCGAGTTCAGCGACAACATGGGCGTGCCGATGCGCGAGGGCCTGATGTTCGTGCACAACACCCTGGTCGGCCTGAACCTGCGCGCTGGCATCCGCATTGGCGCGGCAGGCAAGATCGTCAGCGCCTTCGACATCGCCAGCGTGCTGGCCATCGGGGCGGACTGGGTCAACTCCGCGCGCGGCTTCATGTTCGCCATTGGCTGCATCCAGTCGCAGAGCTGCCATACCAACAAGTGCCCGACCGGCGTGGCCACGCAAGACCCGCTGCGCCAACGCGCCCTGGTGGTGCCGGACAAGGCCGAGCGGGTGGCCAGCTTCCACCGCAACACGCTGCATACGTTGGCCGAAATGTTGGCTGCCGCGGGCCTGGAACACCCTTCGGAACTCAAGCCCAAGCACTTGGCGCGGCGTATCAGCCCCAGCGAAATCGGTCTGTTCTCGGACCTGCACACATTCCTCAAGCCGGGCGAATTGCGCAGTGGCTCGATTGAAAGCGAGTTTTATGCGCGGATGTGGCGGATGGCGCGCAGTGACAGCTTTGCGCCGGAGACTGGGGAGGGAGAGGTGAAGGTTGCCGGGGTGCGGCGCAGGGCAGTGGAGCCGGCGTGAAAGCCGGGGGCCGCTTTGCGGCCCTTTCGCGACACAAGGCCGCTCCCACAATGGTCCTGCGCATGCCGATCAATGTGGAAGCGGCCTTGTATCGCGATGGGCTGCAAAGCAGCCCCTAGGCCATCAGATCAGGATCAGAAGATGCTGATCGGGTACTCGACGAATACGCGGACTTCGTTGCCGTCGTCGTTGTAACCGTTCTGCTGCACGGCGTTGTTGGTACGCACGAACGAGCTACGCAGCTTGATCGACAGGTCCTTGGCCGGGCCGTCCTGCACCACGTAACGGATCTGGTTGAAGATCTCGCGCTCTTTACCTTCACCGAAGCCCTGCGGGTTGGCGACGTTGCGGGTGTTGATGTTGTCACCCACCACGTAGGCCAGCTTGTAGGTCAGGCCCGGGATGCCGTAGGCACCGAAGTCCAGGCCGTAGCCCAGCTGCCAGGAACGCTCGTCTTCGGCGTTGAAGTCGGACCAGTACGAGTTGGCCAGGTAGATGGTCGAACCACCGTCACCCACGCCACCCTCGTTCTGGTACCAGCCGTAGTTGTAGCCGGTGCTGCCGGTGCTGCGCTGGTGGGCGATGGTGAACGAGTGCGCACCGTACGCGTAGGTGGCTGCCAGGCTCCAGATGGTGTTGGAGTCGCCGTTCAGGCCAGCGGATTTCACGAACTTGTCGTCGATGTCCGACTTGTAGCCGTTGAAGTCCAGGGTCAGGGACTGGTCGCTGGCGATCGGGAAGACGTAGTTCAGGCCCAGGTAGTGCTTCTTCATCACGTCTTCGTTGTCGGCGGTGTACAGCGAAGCGGTGAAGTTGTCGGTGAACTTGTAGCTGCCACCAAGGACGTTGATCGACTTCAGGCCACCACCGTCACGGCGCTCGGCGCTCTTGCGCGCTTCCTGGGTGAAGCGACCGGCGTTCAGTTCCAGGCCCTGGATCTCTTTGGAGGTGATCAGGGTACCGGTGAAGCTTTCTGGCAGCAGACGAGCATCGTCGTACTGCAGCACTGGCAGTGCCGGCATCTGGTCACCGTACTTGAGCACGGTGTTGGAGATGCGGAACTTCACTGCAGCGCCACCACGGGCCAGGTTGTGCGGCGAGTTGGCGTTGCCGTTCTCGTCCTTGAAGTCCGAAGGCTTGAAGAAGTCGACACCGGCGCCACCGTTGTGGCCCTTGCCGCCGTCCAGACGCACGGCATACAGGCCGAATGCATCGACGCCGACACCGACGGTGCCCTGGGTGAAGCCGGAGGAGAAGTTGGCGATGACGCCCTGGCCCCATTCGATCTGGTCGTCGGTGCCGTGCTTCTTGTCACGATTGATATAGGCATTACGCAGCAGGACGTTGGCGTGGCTGTCCTCGATGAAGCCTTTGCTGTCGGCCTGATCATTGGCCTGTGCCTGGGTCGCGGCGACCATCGCCAGGGCGACCAGGCTGATCCTGGTTTTCAACATGTTGTTTTCCTTATTTCTTAATCAAAAACGCTCTGCAATATGACGCCAGGAACCAACGCCCCTTCGTAGGTTCGACGCTATGCGGATCCAGACTGGAAGGCCTGCCGGTAATCACACGGCGGCCTCTGGCAGCAGCATGGCCAAGATCATGGCCAGCAGGCGTTGGCCGAATCCTAGCCGTGTGCGATTACAAATGTCAAAAAGTCGTGAAATGCAGGTTGATATAACCAAAATAGCCCGCGTGTCTGGTGCATTTCCATGCGGGTTTGCGCTATCAGCGGACAATTTATCTTGTGTGGGAAATCGCCTTTTGATCGAACGGACAATTTCCTGTGAGGACGCTTTCGCAGCTCAAGGCTGCTCCTACAGGGAAATGCGGCGCGGCAGAGAGCGAAACAAACTGACACAGATGTAATGACAACCCTTTACAAATACCCAAGCAAGAGCAAATAACAAGCATTACCATCCGCATCTCTTTTTCACCTGCTCGATCCGGATGTGCCCATGCTTGTACCCTGCCGTCTTTTACCCCTTACCCTTGGCCTGCCGCTGCTGTGCGGCGCCGGCCTGGCCAGTGCCGCCACGACCACTCTGCCGGAACTGTCGGTGACCGCCGACAGCGAGCGCGAAGAGGACAACCCGCGGGTCAAGGAGGTAAGCACCGCGACCCGCACCTCGACGCCAGTACGCTATGTGCCGCAGGCCATCGACACGGTAAAGACCGTCAACGTGCTGGATTACGGCAGCAACACCCTGGGCAAGGCGCTGGAAGGCATCCCCAACGTCAGCAGCGGTGCCGACACCCGCTTCGACAGCGTGCGCATCCGCGGCTTCGAAGCCAGCAACGACTTCTATCTGGACGGCATTCGCGACGACAGCCAGTACATCCGCGACCTGCATAACATCGAGCGGGTCGAAGTGCTCAAGGGGCCGGCAGCGGTGCTTTATGGCCGTGGCAGCCAGGGCGGTATCGTCAACCGGGTGAGCAAGGCGCCGGAGCACGGCCGCCGTTCGAGCATCGAGGCGCAGGCCGGCAGCGAGGACCTGCGCAGCCTGTATGCCGACCTCAGTGTCGACCCCAGCGATACCGTCAGCCTGCGCCTGAACATGGGCAACCAGGACAACAACAGCTTCCGCGACGGCATCGACGGCAGCCGCCAACTGTTCGCCCCGTCGATCAGCTGGCAGGTCACCCCCGACCTGAACTGGCTGGTGCAATACGAATACAGCCGCTACAACCGCACCCCGGACCGTGGCATCCCCGGGGTCAACGGCCGCCCGGCCGATGTCAGCCGCAGCACCACCTATGGCGACACCCAGCGCGACTACATCGACGACCGCGCCCAGTCGCTGCGCTCGCGCCTGAACTACCAGCTGAACGAAACCTGGCAGTTGCGCCATACCTTGGGTCTGTTCAAGCTCGACAGTGAGTTCGACAACACCTACGTCACGGGCTACGACGCCAGCACCGACACCTTGACCCGCCAGCGCTGGCAACAGGACCTGAACACCCGCAACCTGTTCAACACCCTGGAAGCCGAGGGCGACTTCGACACCCTGGGCCTGGAGCACAAGCTATTGCTGGGCCTGGAATTCGGCAACCAGAAGCGCGACCCGGTGCTGTACAAAGCGGTCGACCAGAAACTGCAGGGCCTGGGCAAGCCCGGCCGCAACCAGCAGCTCAATGGCCCAATGACGTTGTTTAGTGACAACCATACCGTGGTCGATAGCCGCGGCCTTTATCTTCAAGACCAGATCCGCCTGAACGATCAGTGGCAGGTTCTTGCCGGCGTACGCTTCGACCAGTTCGACGTGCAGACCACCAACAAGGATGGCGTGCGCGAAACACAGGACAGCAACAGCACCAGCCCACGCCTGGGTGTGGTCTACACACCGTGGCGCGACCATTCGTTCTACGTCTCATGGAGCAAGACATTCTCGCCGGTTGGCGGCGGTCTGATCGGTATCACACCGGGCGCAAAGGGCAACGGTAACGACGCCAAGCCGGAAGAAACCCGCCAGAAGGAAATCGGCGTGAAGAGCGACTGGCTCGACCAGCGTCTGACCACCACTCTGGCCATCTACGAGCTGGAACTGTACAACCGCCGCACCCGCGACCCGCTTGTCCCGGAAAACATCTTGCTCAGCGGCTTGCAGCGTTCGCGCGGCATCGAACTGACCGCCACCGGCAATATCGTCGGCAACTGGTACGTGCGCGGTGGCATCGGCCTGCAGGATGCGACCATCGTCAAGGACAACAACGGCCAGGAAGGCAACCGCATCAATGATGTGGCCAAGCGCAACGGCAGCCTGTTCGTGACCTGGAAACCTGAACTGGGCTGGTACGCCGAAACCGGCCTGACGCTGGTGGGCGAGCGTTATGCGGACAACCAGAACACCACGGTGCTACCGGGGTATGGCCGCTGGGATGCATTGGCTGGGTACCGCACGCATGACTGGGATGTGCGAGCGGCGCTGAGCAACATTGCCGACAAGACCTACTACAGCTCTGCGACCAGTGCGGCGCAGATCCAGGTGGGTGCCCCCCGTAGCCTGGTGGTGACTGGCAGCTACAGCTTCTGATCTTTATTGCCTGTACCGGCCTCTTCGCTGCTAAAGCCGCTTGTATGGTGATACTCGAAGGGGTGGTGGGACGAAAAAGCCGAATCTGACTGTTCACAGCAGTACAGACCGTGGGAGAACTCGCCC
>NZ_JADLJS010000046.1 GCF_015680405.1 Pseudomonas pudica | reverse complement strand
CCGCATCAAGCTGAGGCTCAATGGCCTGAGCCCTGTCGAGTACAGGACCCAGGCGGCAGCTTAAACTGTCCAACTTTTTGGGGGCAGTCCATACCTGTGGGAGCGGCCTTGTGTCGCGATGGGCCGCAAAGCGGCCCCGGGTTCCATCAGGCAATCAAGCCTGCACAGGCACCGCCAACTGCTGCCCCATACGCACCGCAGAGCCGGCACCCAGCGTTTCGGCCCACTTCACCTGCTCCGGCCCGAACAGCACGATAGCAGTCGACCCCAGCTTGAAGCGGCCCAGTTCGGCACCTTTCTCCAGGTGGATCGGTGTGCGGCTGGCTTCGTCGTAACGGAAGGTCTTCAGTTCACGCTTGGGTGGCGTCACCAGCCCGGCCCACACGGTTTCGATCGAAGCGACGATCATCGCGCCAACCAGCACCACGGCCATCGGCCCGCGCTCTGTGTCGAACAGGCAAACCACGCGCTCGTTGCGGGCGAACAGTTCGGGGACGTTCTCTGCGGTGGTCTGGTTGACCGAGAACAGGCGGCCCGGCACGTAGACCATTTCCCGCAGGGTACCGGCCAGCGGCATGTGCACGCGGTGGTAATCCTTGGGCGACAGGTAGATGGTGGCGAACTCGCCGCCCATGAACGGCGCGGCCATTGCCGGGTCACCGCCCAGCAGCTCCTGCGCGCTGAAACCGTGGCCCTTGGCCTGGAAGATGCGGCCGTGCTCGATCGGGCCAAGCTGGCTGACGGCACCGTCGGCGGGGCACAGGATGGCGCCCGGGGTCTCGTCCAGTGGGCGGGCACCCGGCTTCAGGGCGCGGGTGAAGAAGGCATTGAAGTGCTCGTAGGCGCTCAGGTCCTCGACCAGCGCTTCGCTCATGTTGACCTGATAACGCTTGGCGAACCAGGCGGTGAAGGCGTTCTTGAACCAGCGCACGCGGCACTCGGCGATGCAGCCGGCCAGCCGCGACAGCAGGTGGTGCGGCAGCAGGTATTGGCTGATGATGAACAAACGGGATTTCATTCAGGTTCCTTAGACTTCTACAGGCGTGTCCGGGTGGTTGCCCCATTCGCTCCACGAGCCGGCGTAGGCCTTGACGCGCGGGTAGCCTAGGGCCTTGGCCACCAGGTAGGTGAAACCGGAGCGGCGGTGGGTCTGGCAGTGGGTGATCACCTCCTTGTCGGGGGTGATACCCAGCTTCTGCAGAACTTCGGCGATGTCCTTGCGGATGCGCAGGTGGTCGTTGAGATCCATGCCGGCGGTCCATTCGAAGTTGATCGCGCCGGGGATGTGGCCGCCCTTGGCTGCCAGTACTTTCTCACCGCTGAATTCCTGCGGTCCACGGGCGTCCCAGATGACCAGATCGTCGGCGCCCAGGCGGCTTTGCAGGTACTCGCGGGTGGCGGTTGGCGAACTGTCGATGCGCAGGTGCACCGGCGTGTTGCCGCTGGCGGGCACTTCTGTGGAGAGCTTGTCGGCGGGCCAGGCCTGGATGCCGCCATTGAGGTAGTGGTAACGCTTGTGGCCGATCACGTCGAGCAGCCAGATGAAGCGCCCGGCCCAGCCGCCGCCCTCATCGTCATACACCACATACACGGCATCGTCGCGGTGGCCGAGTTCGCTGAACAGTTTTTCCAGCTCACCCAGGGCCGGCAGCAGGCCGGGTGCGGGGGGCTGGCCGAGCTGGGTACGCTTGCCTTCGACAAAGCGTGCGCCGGGAATATGCCCGCTGACATAGCGGTTGGCGCTGCTCAGGTCGACCAGGATCAGCTGTGGCGAATCCAGGCGCGGTAGCAGGTCCGCGGCTTCGATCACCAGGGGCAGGCCTGAAAAGTCAGTCATCCACGGTCTCCAGTGTGGAAAGAGGGGCGATTGTAGCGCAAGGCTCAGGCCTTGCGGTTGGCAAACACCGACAGCGCCCGTTCAGTGCACTGTGCGGTCTTGCCGAAGGCTTGAACGCTGACATCGGCCAGCGGCCGGCAGCCCTGGTCAGCCACCATCAGCATCAGTACCTGGTCCGCCACCGCCAGCGAGCGCAGCAGCACGTGCTCGCTGCGGAACAAGGCGCGCAGCGGGGCCGGCAGCAGGGCCGAGAACTGGCTGTGGTTTTCCGGGGTAATACGTAATTGACCGGCCTTTGCCAGCAGCTTTTGCAGCAGTTTGTTCTGCGCCACCGGCAGTACCAGCGCCCCGGCTTCCTTGGGCAGGCCGGCCATCTGCTGCACGCGCAGCTGGTCGTTTGCCTTGTCCAGGCTCAGCAGCAGGACCCTCTGCATGCCAGAGACCAGAAGGGCCTCGATAACATGGGTGGCCAGGTGCACGCTGTTGGTGAACGGGCTGGGCTGGGCCAGAAGGTCCTGGCACAGCTTGCGCCAGCGCGCCAATTCGTCGCTGGTGGGCGGTGGCGGAGCCAGCATGTCGGGGTGCGGGCGGCGCTGGTGCCAGGGCCAGATCAGCGCTTCGGCCGGGTGGAACAGGGCATGCTGGGCGTGGCGGCGGGCGCTGGCCGCAGCCTGCTGGTGCACTTGCTGTTGCACGTCGTCCAGCGAGGTCTGCAGGTACAGGGCGGTCAACAGCTGCCAGCGCAACAGGTGCGGGTTATCCCAGCCCACTTGTGCCGCCAGGGCCAGGTTGTTGGCCAGCAGCACGGTGTTGGCCGGCTGGTTGAACCAGCGGCGCAGGCCTGGCTCGGCGTCCAGGCGGTGTTGCTGGCTTAGCAGGTCCGGGTCGCGGGCAATACTGAGCACCTGGGCCAGTTGTTCGCGCTCTTCCAGCAGCAGGCGGTAACCCTGGGTCACCCATTGTGGCAGGCGCCAGTACTCCGCCATGGTCTGGCACAGTTCCATGATGCGCACGCCAAACAGTTCTTCCTCGACATGGGCGGCGTCTTCCCCCTTGTGGATAACCCGCAGCTCCCAGGTATCGAGCAGCTTGGGGTAGGCCAACGCCAGCGGCCAGAGTGGCGACAGGAACAACAGGCTGCCCCAGTGGATTTCCTGCCACAGCCGTGCCAGACGGCTGGCGAACAGGCCGCTGGCCTGCTGCGAGGCGTGCTGGCTGATCAGCTGAAACTGGCACAGTACCGGTGGGATTTCTTCTACGGGCACCGCTGGCAGGCGTTTGAGCAGCAGTTCGCTACGCTCGAGGCCCAGGCGGTTGAGGGCGACTTCCAGGCTTTCGGCGGGCTCTGCCAGGCTGGCATTGGTGGGATGATTGGCTTCGCGCATCACCGACAGCACCAGTGCCGGGCTATCCTGCATCAGTTCGGCGATATCCCGCAGCGAGCGGCGGTTATCGTGGATGGCGGCCATGACCCGGTCGTAGCTGTGCTTCGGCACGGGGATGCGAACACTCTCGAGCAGCTTTACCCAGGCCTCTAGCGTACGTGGAGCCTGAGCGGGCACCTTGGTTTCAATTGGCATTTTGACATCAGTCCGAACTGGCTTTTCGCATTGAGTGGCTATAGTCTGGCGCAGTTCTGCCGATAAGTAGAAGAAGAGTTTTAAAGCTCCCGTCTCTTCCCCTGACCACGACAGCAAGTGCTTTGAACCTATGGCTAAAATTATCGGCATCATCGTCGTATTCGCGAGCGTGCTCGGCGGATACGTGCTTTCCCACGGCAAGATCGCGGCGCTGATCCAGCCGTTCGAAGTACTGATCATCGGCGGTGCGGCCTTTGGTGCATTCCTGCAGGCCAACCCTGGCCACATGACCATGCACGTCATCAAGAAGTCGATGAAGATGTTCGGCTCGCGCTTCACTCACGCCTTCTACCTGGAAGTGCTGGGCCTGGTGTACGAGATCCTGAACAAGAGCCGGCGCGAAGGCATGATGGCCATCGAGGCCGACATCGAGGATGCCGCCGCCAGCCCGATCTTCGCCAAGTACCCGACAGTGCTGGCCGATGAGCGCATGACCGCGTTCGTCTGCGACTACCTGCGCATCATGTCCACCGGCAACATGGCCCCGCACGAACTCGAGGGCCTGTTCGACATGGAACTGCTGAGCATGAAGGAAGAACTGGAGCACCCGTCCCATGCGGTGACCGGCATCGCCGACGGCATGCCCGGCTTCGGTATCGTTGCGGCGGTACTGGGTATCGTGGTGACCATGGCCTCGCTCGGTGATGGTGACCAGGCCTCCATCGGCCTCCATGTGGGTGCGGCGCTGGTGGGTACTTTCTTCGGTATTCTGGCGGCCTACGGCTTCTTCGGCCCGTTGGCCAAGTGCCTGGAGCACGATGCCAAGGAAGAGCTGAACCTTTACGAGTCGATCAAGGCCTCGCTGGTGGCCTCGGCCTCGGGCATGCCACCTTCGCTGGCGGTGGAGTTCGGGCGCAAGGTGCTGTACCCCAAGCATCGCCCAAGCTTCGCCGAACTGGAACAAGCGGTTCGCGGTCGCTGAGTCATGGAGAACAATCAGCCCATCATCGTCAAGCGCGTCAAGCGCTTTGGCGGCGGCCACCACGGCGGCGCCTGGAAAATCGCCTTCGCCGACTTCGCCACGGCGATGATGGCGTTCTTCCTGGTGCTGTGGCTGTTGTCCACGGCCACGCCTGAACAGAAGATTGCCATTGCCGGCTACTTCAAGGACCCGATCGGTTTCTCGGAAAGCGGAACGCCCTACGTCATCGACCTGGGGGGCTCGCCTCAGCTGGCTCCGGAGAAGACCATCAACCCCGAAGCCAAGTCGGAACCGACGCCTGATACCAGCATCCAGCTGGACAAGGACCAGGTAGAGACCATGGCCGAGCAGGTCGAGCGTGAGCGCCTGGAGTTGCTGCTGCAGGAACTGCAGAACAAGGTGGAAGAGAACCCGCAGCTGCAGAAGTTCAAGGACCAGATCCTGTTCGAGATCACCCAGGACGGCCTGCGCATCCAGATCATGGACGCCGAGAACCGGCCGATGTTCGACATTGGCAGCGCGCGCCTGCAGCCGTACTTCGAGGACATTCTGCTGGCGATGGCCGACACCATCAAGGCGGTGCCGAACAAGATCAGCATCAGTGGCCACACCGACGCCAAGCCTTATGCCGGCAGTGGCGAATTCGGCAACTGGGAATTGTCGGCCAACCGCGCCAACGCCGCGCGCCGTGCACTGGTGGCCGGCGGCTACCCGGATGGTCAGGTGGCGCGGGTGGTGGGTTATGCCTCGTCGTCGCTGTTCGACCGCAAGGACCCGTTCAACCCGGTCAACCGCCGCATCGACATCATCGTGCTGACCAAAAAGGCCCAGCGCAATATCGAAGGCGAGCAGGGCGCGCCAGAAGCACCGGCTGCCGAGCCTGCGCCGCCGGCCGCTGCGGCACCGGCGGCGCCAGGGGAAGCCGGGCAGGCCCCCATGCAGCCGCGTGAACTGCGCCAGAAGCTGAACATCTTCGAAGAGGGGACGCTGAAGATGGATGAGGCCAAGGACCAGTAAACCCTTTTTCGTCTTGCGCGGTCCCTTGTGGGAGCGGCCTTGTGTCGCGAAAGGGCCGCAACGCGGCCCCGGCAATATTTGCATTAATGCTGATATCTGGGGCCGCTGCGCGCCCCTTTCGCGACGCAAGGCCGCTCCCACAGGATCGCGCCGTAGCTGAAGCCGGCGCAGAACCTGTGGCGCAAGCGGTCAGTAAGCGTCTTCCGGCAAACTGGCAATGATCGAGCGGTAGCTGTTCATCCGTTGCTGCTTGATACGCCCTTCGTCCAGCGCCTTGAGCAGCGCGCAGCCCGGTTCGCGATCATGCTTGCAGTCGCGGAAGCGGCAGGTACCGAACAGGTCGCGGAACTCGATGAAACCATCTTCCACATCACTGCGGCTGACATGACCCAGGCCGAACTCGCGGATGCCCGGCGAGTCGATCAGGTCGCCACCATTGGGGAAGTGGTACAAGCGTGCGGTGGTGGTGGTGTGGGTACCCTGGCCAGACCATTCCGACAGGTCGCCGACACGGGTGCCAGCCTCCGGCAGCAGGCTGTTGACCAGCGACGACTTGCCCACCCCCGACTGGCCGACGAACACGCTGATGTGGCCGTCGAGCATCTGCTGCAGGCGTTGCATGCCGTCACCGTGATGTGCCGAGACTTCCAGCAACGGGTAGCCGAGTTCGCGGTAAACCTCCAGCAGCGCATGCAGGCCCGGGCCGTTCTCGTCGTTGATCAGGTCGGCCTTGTTCAGCAGAAGCAGCGGACGAATGCCGGCGTGCTCTGCGGCCACCAGGTAACGGTCGATCAGGTTGGGGTGCGGTTCGGGTGCGGGGGCGAAGACGATCACGATCAGGTCGACGTTGGCAGCCACCGGCTTCAGCTGGCCGTGGTTGTTGGGCCGGCACAGCTCGGTGCTGCGCGGCATCTGCGCGACGATCACGCCAATACCCTGGTTGCCCGCCCGCCATACCACGCGGTCGCCGGTAACCAGCGCCGGCAGGTTGGCGCGCAAGTGGCAACGGAACACCTGGCCCGCGGCTTCGCCGTCCTGGGCTTCCACTTCTACCTGCACACCGAAGTGCGCAATCACCAGGCCCAACTGCTCTGGCCCAAGGTCGCCACCCTCCAGTTCCTGCAGCACGTGCTGTTCGCGTTTGGCCGCACGCGCGGCGCGCTCGTTCTGGATTTTTTCGATGCGCCAGTTCTGGCGGCGATTGAGCTGGCGTTTGGCCATGAAGGTTCCGTGCGTGGGGGCAGGTTGAAAACGGCAGGCAGTTTAGCACGCCAGGCGCCGGACCATTTGGCTTACCTTCGCACCGTGAATGGGCGTGCCTTGGCCACTACGCTACTATGACGGCCTATACGAGGAGCCCCCGCATGCAAAACCCACAGAACCTGATCTGGATCGACCTGGAAATGACCGGCCTGGATCCGGACAGCGACGTCATCATCGAGATGGCCACCATCGTCACCGACAGCGAACTGAACACCCTGGCCGAAGGGCCGGTGATCGCCATCCACCACAGTGACGAAGTGCTGGCGCGCATGGACGAGTGGAACACCCGCACCCATGGCGCTTCGGGCCTGACCCAGCGCGTACGCGAGAGCAAGGTCGACATGGCCGAAGCCGAGGCGCAGACCATTGCTTTCCTCGAGCAGTGGGTGCCGAAAGGCAAGTCGCCGATCTGTGGCAACAGTATCTGCCAGGACCGCCGTTTCCTGTACCGGCACATGCGCGACCTGGAGAACTACTTCCACTACCGCAACCTGGATGTCTCGACCCTGAAGGAGCTGGCTGCGCGCTGGGCGCCTGATGTGCGTGACAGCTTCAAGAAGGGCAACACCCACCTGGCGCTGGACGACATCCGCGAATCCATCGCCGAACTGCGCCATTATCGCGAGCACTTCATCAAGGTGTGAGCCGAAAAGGCGCAGATATTGTATCTGCGCCCTCTTTTGGTGCCATGGGCAACTGGTTAGACTGCGCGCCTTCCTCGCACGCCCGCACGGACCCCGCACCATGTTGTTGATGCTCTACCTCATTGCCATCACCGCCGAAGCCATGACCGGCGCGTTGTCTGCCGGCCGCCGCGGCATGGACTGGTTCGGCGTGGTGCTGATTGCCTGCGTCACCGCCCTGGGTGGCGGCTCGGTGCGTGACGTGCTGCTCGGGCATTATCCGCTGACCTGGGTGAAGCACCCTGAGTACCTGGTGCTGACCAGTTGTGCAGCACTGCTGACCATTTTCATCGCGCCGATGATGCGCCGCCTGCGCTCGCTGTTCCTGGTGCTCGACGCCCTGGGGCTGGTGGCCTTTACCCTGATTGGTTGCATGACCGCACTGGAGATGGGGCAGGGCATGCTGGTGGCGTCGATCAGTGGGGTGATCACCGGGGTATTCGGCGGGATCTTGCGGGATATCTTCTGCAACGACATTCCCCTGGTGTTCCGCCGCGAGCTGTACGCCAGCGTCTCATTCGCGGCGGCTTGGTTCTACCTGGGCTGCGTGCATTTCAAGGTGCCGGCGGAACAGGCGATGCTGCTGACCTTGTTTGGCGGGCTCCTTGTGCGGTTGCTGGCGATTCGGTTCCATTGGGAAATGCCCAAGTTCCACTACAACGACCAGCAGTAACGCAGTTCCGGCACAACATGGCCCCTGTGGGAGCGGGCGAGCCCGCGAACACCGGCAGAGCCGGTGCCATCCACCGCGTTGTCTGATTCGCGGGCACGCCCGCTCCCACAAGGGTGGCGCAAGCTCTGGGGCTGGGTCGCTATCGAGCGCCGTGCTGCGCCAGCGCCCACTCCACATGCTCCCTCACCAGCTCCGAGGCATCCTCGCGCCGCGCCTTCAGCGCCTCGATCACCGGGATCGTCGAAGGCGCATTGCCAAGCCCCACCGCCAGGTTGCGCAACCAGCGCTCATAACCGGCCCGGCGCAATGGCCCGCCTTCGGTCTTGCGCAGGAAGGTCCTTTCATCCCACAGGAACATCTCCGCCAGCTCGGCATTCTCCAGCCCGTGCCGTGGCTGGAAGTCCTGTTCCTGGCTGTGCCTGGCAAAGCGGTTCCACGGGCAGACGATCTGGCAGTCATCGCAACCGAACACCCGGTTGCCCATCTTCGAGCGCAACTCTACTGGGATCGGCCCCCGCAGTTCGATGGTCAGGTAGGAGATGCAGCGCCGTGCATCCAGCACATACGGCCCGACGAAGGCCTGGGTCGGGCAGATGTCCAGGCATGCCTGGCAGCGCCCGCAGTGTTCGCTGGTGGTGGCTTCATCAACCGGCAGCGGCAGGTCGACGAACAGCTCGGCGAGGAAGAAGTAGCTGCCCGCCTTGCGGTTTAGCAGAAGGGTATTCTTGCCGATCCAGCCCAGCCCGGCCTGCTCGGCCAGGGCCTTTTCCAGCACCGGAGCGCTGTCGACGAAGGCGCGGTAGCCGAACGGGCCGATGGCTTCCTGAATGCGATCGGCCAAAAACTGCACGCGCTTGCGCACCAGCTTGTGGTAGTCCCGGCCCAGGGCGTAGCGCGACACGTAGGCTTTTTCCGGCTGAGCCAGGCGCTGGGCCATCTGCGTGTCGCCGGGCAGGTAATCCATGCGCAGCGATACCACACGTACCGTGCCGGGGATCAGTTGCTCTGGGTGCGCGCGCTTGCTGCCGTGAGCACCCAGATAATCCATCTCGCCTTGGTAGCCGGCGTCGAGCCAGCGTTGCAGGTGGTGTTCGTGTTCGCCAAGGTCGACCCCGGCGATGCCGACATGGGCAAAACCGAGTTCTTGGCCCCAAATCTTGATCGATTGGGCCAGTTGGGCGAGGTCAGGCGTACAGGCGGACATGGATGGGCAAGGCAATACGGGCTCAGGTGCGTATAATTCTGCCAGACATTGGAGCCTTTGACCCCATGCCGCAGACCAAACACCCCAGCCATACCCCTCAATCGCTCAGCAGCGTGACTGTCGCGCACCTGCCGGCACGGCACGCGCGTGCCCATAAAGGCGACTTCGGCCATGTACTGGTGGTCGGTGGTGACCTCGGTACCGGCGGCGCCGTGCTGCTCAGTGCCGAGGCCGCCCTGCGCTGTGGCGCTGGGCTGGTAAGCGTGGCGACCCGGCCTGAACACGTGACTGCCAGCCTGGCGCGCCTGCCCGAGGTAATGTGCCTGGGCGCCACTTCGGCCAACCAGCTGATGGGTGTTCTGGAGCGCGCTTCGGTGCTGGTGGTCGGCCCTGGCCTGGGCCAGGCAGCCTGGGGCCGCAGCCTGCTGTCGGCGGTGGCCAATGCCGAGCGCCCACAGGTGTGGGACGCCGATGCCCTGAATTTGCTGGCGCGCACCCCGCTGGCCCTGCCCAGTGGCAGCATCCTTACCCCGCACTCCGGGGAGGCGGCGCGGCTGCTGGGCATTTCCACCGAGGCTGTGCAGGCCGACCGCGCGGGCGCCGCACGCAAGCTGGCGCGCCGTTACAACAGCGTCTGCGTGCTCAAGGGGGCCGGCACTCTGGTAGCCGACCCGGCCGGGCAGCTGCTGCTGTGCGAACGCGGCCACCCGGCCATGGCCGGTGCTGGCCTTGGCGATGTGCTGACCGGCGTGCTGGCGGCTCTGCTGGCCCAAGGCCTGGATGCCTGGCATGCCGCAGGGCTGGGGATATGGCTGCACGCCTGTGCCGGCGAGCGTCTGGGCGTAAAAGGTAGAGGCCTGGCGGCCAGTGATCTGGCGCCGGTCATTCGTGAGTTGTTGGAGGAGCATTCTGCGTGTCTGGCTTAAACCTGTTTCTGGCCGATGAAGCGGCCACGGTCAAATTTGGCGCACAACTGGCCGAGGTGACCGGCGGTCACGGCGTGATTTTTCTGGAAGGTGACCTGGGCGCGGGCAAAACCACGCTGTCGCGTGGCCTGATTCGTGGTCTGGGCCATACTGGTGCAGTGAAAAGCCCGACCTTCACCGTGGTCGAGCCTTACGAGATCGGTGAGGTGCGGGCGTTCCATTTCGACCTGTATCGCCTGGTCGATCCGGAAGAGCTGGAGTTCATGGGTATTCGTGACTATTTCGAGGGCGACCCGCTGTGCCTGTTCGAGTGGCCACAAAAGGGTGCGGGCGTTTTGCCAAAGCCCGACCTGACCATTACCATAAGCCCCCAAGCGGGCGGACGCTCGCTGATCCTTTCGCCGCAGGGGGCTCGCGGCGAGGCTTGGTGCGTGGCACTGGCCGAACACTATAAACAGTAAGTGGGGTAGGTATGCGCATACGCGCACTGGTCGCCATCGTTGGGCTGCTGCTGACAACGGTGACCGTTGACGCTCTGGCCGTC
Source organism: Pseudomonas pudica (assembly GCF_015680405.1). Taxonomy (GTDB): domain Bacteria; phylum Pseudomonadota; class Gammaproteobacteria; order Pseudomonadales; family Pseudomonadaceae; genus Aquipseudomonas; species Aquipseudomonas pudica. Next base: position 27,073 of record NZ_JADLJS010000046.1, on the reverse strand, counting down.
ACTCAAGTCAAGAGCATGCGCCTGTGGCGCGCGCCGGACAACACGCGGCTGGTCTTCGACCTGTCTGGTCCCGTGCAGCACAGCGTATTCACCCTGAGCGCACCTGATCGTCTGGTTATCGACATCAATGGTGCGACCTTGGCCGCGCCACTGAACGTGGCTACCTCCAATACGCCGATCAGCAGCGTGCGTTCGGCTCAGCGCACCCCGACCGACCTGCGCGTGGTGGTCGACCTGAAAAAGTCGGTCACCCCAAAAAGCTTCACCCTGGCGCCCAACGCCCAGTACGGTAACCGACTGGTGGTCGACCTCTACGACCAGGAAGCTGACGCCATCGCTGCCAGCGCGCCGGCTCCGGCCCCGACTCCGGCACCAACGCCCGCAACCACGCCAGCAGTGCCGGTGACCCCGGCCCAGCCTGCCATCAAGCTGCCGCCGGTTCCCAACGGCAAGCGTGACATCGTGGTTGCCATCGACGCCGGTCACGGCGGCGAAGACCCGGGTGCGTCCGGCTCGCGTGGCCAACATGAAAAAGACATCGTGCTGCAGATCGCCAAGGAACTGCAGCGCCAGATCAACAGCGAAAAAGGCTTCCGGGCCGAGCTGACACGTACCGGCGACTACTTCATCCCGCTGCGCAAACGTACGGAAATCGCCCGCAAGAAGGGCGCCGACCTGTTCATCTCTATCCACGCCGACGCCGCGCCGTCCCGTGCTGCCTTTGGTGCCTCGGTGTTCGCCCTGTCCGACCGCGGCGCTACCTCCGAGACAGCGCGCTGGCTGGCTGACACGGAAAACCGTTCCGACCTGATCGGTGGTGCCGGTAACGTCAGCCTCGACGACAAGGACCGCATGCTGGCCGGCGTGCTGCTGGACCTGTCGATGACCGCCACGCTCAGCTCCAGCCTCAATGTCGGGCAGAAGGTGCTGGGCAACATGGGGCGCATCACCTCGCTGCACAAGCAGCGGGTGGAACAGGCCGGCTTCATGGTGCTGAAGTCGCCGGATATTCCGTCGATCCTCGTTGAAACCGGGTTCATCTCGAACAACAACGAAGCCGCCAAGCTGGCCACCGCAAGCCATCAGCAGGCCCTGGCCCGTTCGATCCACACTGGTGTGCGCCAGTACTTCCAGCAGAATCCGCCGCCTGGCACCTACATCGCCTGGCTGCGCGACACCGGCAAGATCGCCGCTGGCCCGCGTGAGCACACGGTGCGCCCTGGCGAGACCCTGGCGATGCTTGCCGTGCGCTACCAGGTCAGCGTGACCAGCCTGCGCAGCACCAACAGCCTCAAGACCGATGAGCTGAAGGTCGGCCAGCGCCTCGATATCCCCGCTACCACGTTGGCCTCGCAATGAGTGGCGGTTCGCGCATCCAGCTGCTCAGCCCGCGGCTGGCCAACCAGATTGCCGCGGGCGAGGTTGTCGAGCGGCCGGCATCTGTCGCCAAGGAGTTGCTGGAGAACAGCCTGGACTCCGGCGCCCGGCGTATCGACGTGGAAGTGGAGCAGGGCGGCGTAAAGCTGCTGCGGGTGCGTGACGATGGCAGCGGCATTTCCGCCGACGACCTGCCGCTGGCCCTGGCCCGTCACGCCACCAGCAAGATCCGCGAGCTGGAAGACCTGGAAGGGGTATTGAGCCTGGGCTTCCGTGGTGAGGCCCTGGCCTCGATCAGCTCGGTGGCGCGCCTGACCCTGACCTCGCGGACCGCCAGCGCTTCCGAGGCCTGGCAGGTGGAAACCGAAGGCCGCGACATGACCCCGCGGGTGCAGCCGGCGGCGCACCCGGTGGGTACTTCGGTGGAAGTGCGCGACCTGTTCTTCAATACCCCGGCCCGGCGCAAGTTCCTCAAGGCCGAGAAAACCGAATTCGATCACCTGCAGGAAGTGATACGGCGCCTGGCGCTGGCGCGCTTCGATGTCGGCTTCCACCTGCGCCACAACGGCAAGAGCATCCTCAGTCTGCACGAGGCCCACGATGAAACCGCCCGTGCGCGGCGGGTGGGCGCCATCTGCGGCCCGGGCTTCATGGAGCAGGCGCTGCCGATCGACGTGGAACGCAATGGCCTGCGCCTGTGGGGCTGGGTCGGCCTGCCGACCTTCTCGCGCAGCCAGGCAGACCTGCAGTATTTCTTCGTCAACGGCCGTGCGGTGCGCGACAAGCTGGTCGCCCACGCCGTGCGCCAGGCCTACCGCGACGTGCTGTTCAATGGTCGGCACCCGACTTTCGTGCTGTTCCTGGAGCTGGAGCCCAACGGCGTCGACGTCAATGTGCACCCGACCAAGCACGAAGTGCGTTTCCGCGAGGGGCGCTCGGTGCACGACTTCCTGTATGGCACCCTGCATCGCGCCCTGGCCGATGTGCGCCCGGAAGACCAGTTGGCGGCGCCTGCTGCCGTGCCCGAAGTGGTCCGCCCCACGGGCCAGCAGGCCGGTGAGTTCGGCCCCCAGGGCGAAATGCGCCTGGCCTCACCGGTGCTCGAGCAGCCGCGAGCCCCGCAGCAGTCGTTTTCCAGTGGTGGCAGTGGCGCGGGTTACCAGTACCAGTACACCCCGCGCCCCTCGCAGCCGCTGCCAGCCGCCGAGGCGCAGGCGGTGTATCGCGAGTTTTACAAACCGCTGGATGAAGGCGCGGCGCCGACGGCGTTGCCCGAAAGCCAGGGTGACATTCCCCCGCTGGGTTACGCGCTGGCGCAGCTCAAGGGCATCTATATCCTGGCCGAGAACGCCATCGGCCTGGTGCTGGTAGACATGCATGCCGCACACGAGCGCATCATGTACGAGCGCCTGAAGGTGGCCATGGCCAGCGAAGGCCTCAGCGGGCAGCCGCTGCTGGTTCCCGAGACCCTGGCCCTGAGCCAGCGTGAAGCGGACTGCGCCGAAGAGCACGCGCAGTGGTTCCAGCGGTTGGGCTTCGAACTGCAGCGCCTGGGCCCCGAGACCCTGGCCATCCGCCAGATCCCGGCTTTGCTCAAGCAGGCCGAGGCCAACCGCCTGGTGCAGGATGTACTCGCCGACCTTATGGAATACGGCACCAGCGACCGTATCCAGGCTCACCTCAACGAGCTGCTCGGCACCATGGCCTGCCACGGCGCCGTGCGCGCCAACCGGCGTCTGGCGATCCCCGAGATGAACGCCCTGCTGCGTGACATGGAAAACACCGAGCGCAGCGGCCAGTGCAACCATGGTCGCCCCACCTGGACCCAGATGGGCTTGGACGACCTGGACAAACTCTTCCTGCGCGGTCGATGAAATGAGCGGCAAGCCCCCTGCAATATTCCTGATGGGCCCGACGGCGGCCGGCAAGACCGACCTGGCCATCGAGCTGACCAAAGTACTGCCGTGCGAGCTGATCAGCGTCGATTCGGCGCTGGTCTACCGCGGCATGGACATCGGTTCGGCCAAGCCGTCGAAAGAAATCCTCGCCGCTCACCCGCACCGGCTGATCGACATTCGCGACCCGGCCGAGAGCTATTCGGCTGCGCAGTTCCGTGCTGATGCCCTGGAGGCCATGGCCGAGATCACCGCGCGCGGCAAGGTCCCGTTGCTGGTGGGCGGCACCATGCTCTATTACAAGGCGTTGATCGATGGCCTGGCCGACATGCCGGCGGCCGATGCCGCGGTGCGTGCCGAGCTGGAAGCCCAGGCCGAAGCGCTGGGCCTGGCCGAGTTGCACCGCCAGTTGGCCGAGGTTGACCCTGAGTCGGCGGCGCGTATCCATCCCAACGACCCGCAGCGGTTGATCCGGGCGTTGGAGGTGTACCGGGTGAGCGGCGAGAGCATGACGGCACATCGACAACGTCAATTCGCGGAAAGTCGCGGCGCAGACGCAGGCGCTGGCGGACATTTGCCCTATACTGTCGCGAGTTTGGCGATTGCTCCTACAGATCGTCACATTTTGCATCAGCGAATTGCGTTACGATTTTCACAGATGCTGGAACAGGGCTTCGTCGATGAGGTCCGATCGCTGCGAGCCAGAAGTGACTTGCACGCCGGGCTGCCGTCTATACGGGCAGTGGGGTATCGGCAGGTCTGGGATTACCTGGACGGCAAGCTGACTGAGAATGAGATGCGTGAACGCGGTATCATTGCCACCAGGCAACTGGCCAAGCGGCAGTTCACCTGGTTGCGTGGCTGGCCTGAAGTACACTGGCTTGACAGCCTGGCCTGCGACAATCTGTCCCGCACCTTGAAATACCTTGGGGCCATCTCCATATTGAGCTGAGTCCCTGCTGATTGCCGTCTATTCTTGCGAAGGGGCGGCCTAATTTATCGATTTTCTTGATTTTCTATTATTTATCCTTACAGGAGTGCGGCATATGTCAAAAGGGCATTCGCTACAAGACCCTTACTTGAACACCTTGAGAAAAGAAAAGGTCCCGGTATCCATCTACCTGGTCAACGGCATCAAACTGCAGGGTTCGATCGAGTCCTTCGACCAGTTCGTGGTACTGCTGAAGAACACCGTCAGCCAGATGGTCTACAAGCACGCCATCTCGACCGTGGTTCCTGCCCGTCCGGTTCGTCTGCCAAGCCCGTCCGATTCCGAACACGGCGACAGCGAGCCAGGCAACGCCTGATAGGAGCCTGCATTGTTCTTTGAGCGCCACGGTGGTGGTGAGCGGGCGTTGCTCGTTCACTTGGAAGGTCAGAACCCTGAGGCGCGCGAAGACCCGCAGGAGTTTCAGGAGCTGGCATTGTCGGCCGGTGCCGACATCGTCTCGCTGGTCACGGTGGCAAGGCATCAGCCTTCCGCCAAATACCTGATTGGCAGTGGCAAGGTCGAAGAGTTGCACGACCTGGTCCATGCCGAACAGGTAGACCTGGTGATTTTCAATCACACCCTTACGCCCAGTCAGGAGCGCAACCTCGAGCGTGTGTTCGAGTGTCGTGTGCTCGACCGTACCGGGCTGATCCTCGATATCTTCGCCCAACGGGCGCGTACCCATGAAGGCAAGCTGCAGGTCGAACTGGCCCAGCTCGAGCACATGAGCACGCGGCTGGTACGCGGCTGGACCCACCTTGAGCGACAGAAGGGTGGTATCGGCCTGCGTGGCCCGGGTGAAACCCAGCTGGAAACCGACCGCCGCCTGTTGCGGGTGCGCATTCGCCAGATCAAGTCACGCCTGGAGAAGGTGCGCAGCCAGCGCGAGCAGGCACGCCGCGGGCGCAAGCGTGCGGACATCCCGTCGGTATCGCTGGTTGGTTATACAAACGCCGGCAAGTCCACGCTGTTCAACGCCCTGACCGAATCCGAGGTGTATGCCGCCGACCAGCTGTTCGCCACTCTCGACCCGACCCTGCGCCGGCTCGAGCTGAACGACCTGGGGCCGATCGTGCTTGCCGATACCGTGGGCTTCATTCGCCACCTGCCGCACAAGCTGGTCGAGGCATTTCGGGCTACGCTCGAAGAGTCGAGCAACTCCGATTTGTTGCTGCATGTGATCGACGCCCATGAGCCGGAGCGCATGGAGCAGATCGAGCAGGTGCTGGCGGTGTTGGGCGAGATTGGTGCCGAAGGGTTGCCGATCCTCGAGGTGTATAACAAACTCGACCTGCTCGAAGATGTCGAGCCGCAGATCCAGCGCAATGCCGATGGCAAGCCGGAACGGGTCTGGGTATCGGCACGCGATGGGCGTGGCCTGGAGCTGGTCGGCCAGGCGATTGCCGAGTTGCTGGGGGATGATCTGTTTGTCGGTACCCTGTGTCTGGAGCAGCGTTTTGCCCGCTTGCGCGCGCAATTCTTTGCCCTGGGTGCCGTGCAGAGTGAAGAGCATGATGAAGAAGGGCGCAGCCTGCTGAGCGTGCGACTGCCCATGGTCGAACTGAATCGCCTGGTCAGCCGCGAAGGCATGGAGCCGCAAGTGTTTGTCGAGCAACACACTTTGCAATAAATGCTCGTCGAGGTCGCCGGGCAGCAGTGACAGGCATTCTGTAGCATTGGACGGCGCGCCGTGGGCGCGTCTTTGCTTTATCAGATGGAGAGCGCTATGGCTTGGAACGAGCCGGGTGGCAACTCGAACAATCAGGATCCCTGGGGCGGTCGCCGTAATGGCGGTGGCGGCGGTGGTGACAAGAAAGGTCCACCGGACCTGGACGAGGCCTTCCGCAAATTGCAGGACAGCCTGAACGGCATGTTCGGCAGCGGCAAGAAACGTGGCGGCGGTGACCGCAATGTCGGCAAGGGCGGTGGCCTGGGCCTGCTGGGCATCGGCCTGGCGGTGCTGGCTGCAATCTGGCTGTACAGCGCCGTGTACGTGGTCGACGAGCAGGAGCAGGCCGTGGTGCTGCGCTTCGGCAAGTACTATGAGACGGTCGGTCCCGGCCTGAACATCTACTTCCCGCCAATTGATCGCAAGTACATGGAGAACGTCACGCGCGAGCGTGCCTACACCAAGCAGGGCCAGATGCTGACCGAAGACGAGAACATCGTCGAGGTGCCGCTGACCGTCCAGTACAAGATCAGCAACCTGCAGGACTTCGTGCTCAACGTCGACCAGCCTGAGGTCAGCCTGCAGCACGCGACCGAGAGTGCCCTGCGCCACGTTGTGGGTTCCACCTCGATGGACCAGGTGCTCACCGAAGGCCGCGAGCAGATGGCCGTGGATATCCGCGAACGCCTGCAGCGCTTCCTCGACACCTACCGTACCGGTATCACTGTTACCCAGGTCAACGTCCAGAGCGCGGCAGCCCCGCGTGAAGTGCAGGAAGCCTTCGACGACGTGATCCGTGCCCGCGAAGATGAGCAGCGTGCCCGCAACCAGGCCGAGTCCTACGCCAATGGCGTGGTGCCGGAAGCCCGTGGTCAGGCCCAGCGCATCATCGAGGACGCCAACGGTTACCGCGACGAAGTCATCGCCCGTGCCAAGGGTGAAGCCGACCGCTTCACCAAGCTGGTCGCCGAGTACCGCAAGGCACCTGACGTGACCCGTCAGCGCCTGTACCTGGAAACCATGCAAGAGGTCTACAGCAATTCGAGCAAGGTCATGGTGGCAACCAAGGACGGGCAGAACAACCTGCTCTACCTGCCGCTGGACAAGATGGTCGAAGGCAGCCGCAACCCGTCCGCGCCGACCACTGGCGTGTCGCCATCGGTCAACGATGCGGCCGCCCGTGCGGCGCAGGACCTGCAACAGCAACAGCAGCCGCTGCGCACTAGGGAGAGCCGCTGATGAGCAACAGATCGCTGATCGCCCTGATCGCCGCCGTTGTCCTGGCCATCGTGGCCTGGAACAGCTTCTACATCGTGTCCCAGACCGAGCGTGCGGTATTGCTGCGCTTCGGTAAGGTAGTCCAGGCGGATGTACAGCCGGGCATGCACGTGAAGATTCCGTACGTGAACCAGGTGCGCAAGTTCGACGCCCGCCTGATGACCCTCGACGCCCCGACCCAGCGGTTCCTGACCCTGGAGAAGAAAGCGGTGATGGTCGACGCTTACGCCAAGTGGCGCGTCAAGGACGCCGAACGCTTCTACACCGCCACGTCCGGCATGAAGCAGATCGCCGACGAGCGTCTGTCGCGTCGTCTGGAAAGTGGCCTGCGTGACCAGTTCGGTAAACGTACCCTGCACGAAGTGGTTTCCGGTGAACGTGACGCGCTGATGGCTGACATCACTGCTTCGCTGAACCGCATGGCCGCCAAAGAGCTGGGTATCGAGGTGGTCGATGTGCGCGTCAAGGCCATCGACTTGCCGAAGGAAGTCAACCGCAGCGTGTTTGACCGCATGAGCACCGAGCGTGAGCGTGAAGCCCGCGAGCACCGCGCCAAGGGTAACGAGCTGGCTGAAGGTATCCGTGCCGATGCTGACCGTCAGCGCCGCGTATTGCTGGCTGAGGCCTATCGCGAAGCAGAGGAAACCCGCGGTGACGGTGACGCCCAGGCGGCCGCCATCTACGCCAAGGCCTACACTCAGGACCCTGATTTCTACGCGTTCTACCGTAGCCTGCAGGCGTACCGCGAGAGCTTCTCGAGCAAGAGCGACGTGCTGGTCCTGGACCCGAAGAACGAGTTCTTCCGCTTCCTGGACAAGAGCAGGCCGTGATGCTCAAGCCCTGATTCTCATGCAGCGGCGCCCCGCCTGGCAGCTAAAACACCAGGCGGGGTGCATCCTGAATGAAAAGGGGTGTATGATGAGGCAGCCGGGAAATTTCCCGGCTTTTTTGCGTCTGCATGGTTGATTGGCAAACCGCCAGTTGACGGTTTGGTCAGGTCGCAAGGCAATTCGAGGGTGTCGGGTACGGTGGCTGCGCTGGGATCAGTGCTGCCCGCTGCTGTGCGCGATACCGGCTTTACTGACGGCTCGCCTGCTGGCAAGCCGCCCGGACCAGAGGGGAAATGGCGTAATGGCAACGGTAGACCGCTGGCTGCTGCCAGATGGCATCGAGGAAGTACTGCCACCTGAGGCTGCGCGCATCGAAATCGCGCGCCGCCAGGTGTTGGACCTGTTCCAGAGTTGGGGCTACGAACTGGTCGTCACCCCGCATATCGAGTACCTGGAGTCGCTGCTCACCGGCGCCGGCCAGGACCTGGATCAGCGCACCTTCAAGGTAGTGGACCCGCAGTCGGGCCGCCTGATGGGCTTCCGCGCCGACTTCACCCCGCAGGTGGCGCGCATCGATGCCCACACCCTGCGTCGTGAAGGCCCGAGCCGCCTGTGCTATGCCGGCAGCGTGCTGCACGCCCAGCCGCGTGCCCTGTCCACCTCGCGCAGCCCGATCCAGCTGGGTGCCGAGCTGTATGGCGATGCCAGCCCCACCAGCGATGTCGAAGTCATCAGCCTGATGCTCGCCACGCTGCAACTTACCGATGTGCCAGATGTGCACATGGACCTGGGCCACGTCGGTATCTACCGCGGCCTGGCTCGTGCTGCCGGCCTGTCCGGCGCGGTCGAGCAACAGCTGTTCGACGCCCTGCAGCGCAAGGCCGTGGATGAAGTTCAGGTGCTGACCGCCGACCTGCCGAAGGACCTGGGCAACATGCTGCGCGCGCTGGTCGAGCTGTGCGGTGGCCGCGAAGTGCTGGCCGAAGCCCGCGTGCGCCTGGGCCGTGCCCCGGCCAGTGTGCTGGCGGCGCTGGACGACCTGCTGGCGATCGCCGATCGCCTGGCGTCGCGCTTCCCGGACCTGCCGCTGTACTTCGACCTCGGCGAGCTGCGCGGTTACCACTATCACACTGGCGTGGTGTTCGCCGTGTTCGTGCCGGGCGAAGGTCAATCGATCGCCCAGGGCGGGCGCTATGACGACATCGGCGCCGACTTTGGCCGGGCACGCCCGGCCACTGGTTTCTCCACGGATTTGAAGACCCTGGTCACACTGGGGCGAGCGGAGGTCGTATTGCCAACTGGCGGCATCTGGATGCCGGACAGTGGCGACGCGGCCCTCTGGCAGCAAGTCTGCCAGTTGCGCAACGAGGGCCAGCGTGTGGTCCAGGCCCTGCCTGGCCAGCCGTTGAGTGCTGCTCTCGAGGCGGATTGTGATCGGCAATTGATTCAGCAAGACGGGCGCTGGCAGGTTCTGCCGCTGGCCCAGTGAGTTTCTGCGCCGGCAGTAGGCCGGCAACCAAGTTTGCGTGAATGAGGACCAATGTAATGGGTAAGAATGTCGTCGTCCTGGGCACCCAGTGGGGTGATGAGGGCAAAGGCAAGATCGTCGATCTGCTGACCGAACATGCTGCCGCCGTAGTGCGCTACCAGGGTGGCCACAACGCGGGTCACACCCTGGTGATCAACGGTGAAAAGACCGTTCTGCACCTGATTCCGTCCGGCATCCTGCGTGAAGGCGTACAGTGCCTGATCGGCAACGGCGTGGTCGTTGCCCCGGATGCCCTGATGCGTGAAATCACCAAGCTGGAAGAGAAGGGCGTACCGGTGCGCGAGCGCCTGCGCATCAGCCCGGCTGCGCCGCTGATCCTGTCGTACCACGTTGCCCTGGACCAGGCCCGCGAAAAAGCTCGTGGCGAAGCCAAGATCGGCACCACTGGTCGTGGTATCGGCCCAGCTTACGAAGACAAGGTCGCACGCCGCGGCCTGCGCGTGGGTGACCTGTTCCACCGCGAGCGTTTCGCCGCCAAGCTGGGTGAGCTGCTGGATTACCACAACTTCCAGCTGGTGAACTATTACAAAGAGCCGGCCATCGACTTCCAGCAGACCCTGGACGAATGCATGGCCTACGCCGAGCAGCTCAAGCCGATGATGCTCGACGTCACCGCCGAGCTGCACAACCTGCGTCGCGCCGGCAAGGACATCATGTTCGAAGGTGCCCAGGGCTCGCTGCTGGACATCGACCACGGCACTTACCCGTACGTCACCAGCTCCAACACCACCGCTGGCGGTATCTCCACCGGTTCTGGCGTTGGCCCGATGTACCTGGACTACATCCTGGGTATCACCAAGGCCTACACCACTCGTGTAGGTTCCGGTCCGTTCCCGACCGAACTGTTCGACGAGACTGGCGCTACCCTGGCCAAGCGTGGCCATGAGTTCGGCTCCACCACCGGCCGCGCGCGCCGTTGCGGCTGGTTCGATGCCGTGATCCTGCGTCGCGCCATCGACGTCAACAGCATCTCGGGCATCTGCCTGACCAAGCTGGACGTCCTGGATGGCCTGGAAACCATCAACATCTGCGTTGGCTACAAGAACGAGAACGGTGCCGTCATCGACGCGCCTTCCGACGCCGACAGCTACATCGGCCTGGAGCCGGTGTACGAAGAGATGCCAGGCTGGAGCGAGTCGACCCTGGGCGTGAAAGCCCTGGAAGAACTGCCAGCCAACGCTCGCGCCTACATCAAGCGCATCGAAGAGCTGATCGGCGCGCCGATCGACATCATCTCCACCGGTCCGGACCGCAACGAGACTATCGTGCTGCGTCATCCGTTCGCCTGATCCGCCATACAGGCTGATCTGACGCCGTGGCCCCGAAAGGGGCTGCGGCGTTTTCATTTGTGGGGTATGCCTGTCCCGGCCCTATCGCCGGCAAGCCAGCTCCCACAGGTACACCACAGGCCTCAAGACATGTGGAGTACCTGTGGGAGCGGGCCAGCCCGCGAAGAGGCCAGTACAGGAAAACCCATTGCTGAACCTTGGCGTTTATCCCTGCTGCCCTCGGCACAACCCTTGCTGTAAGAAGTTTCTGAAGATGCCATCAAAATAGTGGCGCCAGAAAACACGAGGGTTACACCGTGTCTGCCATCCTCTCACTGTTACGAAGCCGCCTTTTGCGGCCTGTGTTTGTTGCCCTTGGTATCGCTCTTTTGGTGCAGGTGCTGGTCGCCGTTGCGCTTACCCGAAGCACGGTCACCGCCTTGGAGGCCGACTTGGGTGAACGCCTGGGCAATGACAGCCGGCAGCTCGCCAGCGAGCTGGAGCAAGCCGGGCAAGATGTGCGCTCAGGCCTCGACAGCCTCTCCAGCAGCACCCGCCAGCGGCTGAGCGCAGGTTTGTCGGCGCGCCTGCAAAGCGAGCAACAGCAACTGCGCAGCACGCTGGAAAAGAACCTCAAGGACTCCGCCAACGATATGGCCGAGCTGCTGGCGTCGGTCGCACCGCGGGCGATCTGGGACAACGATGTGCCGGTGCTCTCTGACTTCGCCCGGCGTGCCCAGCGCAACCCCAACGTGCTGTTCGTGGTCTACGACGACGCCCAGGGCCAGCACCTGACCCGCTACCTGAACCGGCAAAACCCGATCAACCAGGCATTGATGGACAAGGGCCAGGGCGAGCGTGCGCTGGACAAGGTGATCGACGCGGCCCGGCGCGACCCGGCGGTGTACTTCGTCGAGGCCTCGATCAACCCCAATGGTGCAGAAATCGGCAAGGTGGTGATGGGCGTTTCCACCGCCGGTATCGATCAGGAGCTAAAGGCCCTGGACCAGCGCTTCGCCGCACTGATCGCCAGCGGCGAGCAACTGGTCGGCGACAGTCTGGTCGGTGCTGCTGCCGACAGTGGCAAGACCTTGCGCGAGCGCCTGGAAAAGGCGCAGGGCAGCGCAGCCGCGATGCAGGCCAATACCGCACAGACTGTGCGTGATGCTGCTGCCGAACTGCGCTGGCGCATCGGGCTGGGCCTGATGCTGGTCGGCCTGGGTGTGCTGGTGGTGGTGGCCGTGGTGCTTGGTCGCCGGGTGCTGAGCAAGCTGCGCCTGCTGATTGCCGCGCTCGACGACCTGGCGGCTGGCGAAGGCGACCTGACCAAGCGCGTGCCCCTCGACAGCCGCGACGAAATTGGCGACATGGCTTCGGCGGTTAACCGCTTTGTCGACAAGCTGCAACCCATCGTGCGCGAGGCGGGCGAGGTGGCGCAGCGCACCGGCGTGGAGATTGGCGCGATGGCCCAGCGCAATGCCGGCGCCGATGCTGCCGCTGCACTGCAACGCGATGAAGTGGCGGCCAGCCTGCGCGATCTGTCGAGCATGGCCGATGAGGCCCAGGCTGAAAGCCATGCCATGCAGGCGGCCCTGCAGCAGGTGGTGGATATCCGCCAGGCTACTGACGAGAACAGCCGTACCTCGACTCAGCTCGCCGGTTTGATCGAGAACCTGGCCGGGCAGGTGGAGGCCGGCTCCCAGGTGATCGAGCGCCTGGCCAAGCAGAGCGAGCAGATCGAAGTGGTGCTGACCGTTATCCACGGCATCGCCGAACAGACCAACCTGCTGGCCCTGAACGCGGCCATCGAAGCCGCCCGTGCTGGCGAAACCGGGCGCGGGTTTGCCGTGGTGGCCGATGAGGTGCGGGCGCTGGCGAGCAAGACGCAAAGTTCTACGGGAGATATCCAGGCGCACATCGCCGCGCTGCAGAAGGGGGCCAAGGAGGCCGTGGCCACCATCAGCCAGGCCGGTCTCAAGGCCAGCGAAGGGCTGCTGGTGTTGCGTGACAACGAGCGCCGCCAACAGTCGGTGCAGGCAGCGGTGGAGCAGGTGCACGCAGCCATCGGCCTGGCCACCCGGGCGGCCGAGCAGCAGGCGAGCGGGGCGCAGGCGGTGCGTGGGCGGGTGGAAACCATACACGCCCAGGCCGAACGCTCGGCCGAGGTGGTGATGCAGACCACCGCAAGCAGCAAGGTGCTGGATGACCTGGCCGCACAGCTGCGTGCCAGCCTGGGCCAATTCAGGGCATAGAAATTCGCAAGCGAATCGCAATCCCTGTGGGAGCGGGTTCACCCGTGAAGAAGACGACGCGGCATGGCACCGGCTCCGCCGGTGTTCGCGGGTTAACCCGCTCCCACAGGGCAAGTGCAAGCTTCTGCAATTGTGCAAGGCCATCGAGTTTTGGCGGTGCAGTGTTGCTAAGATGGCAACGACACATGGCAAACGGAGTTGTTCATGTCAGCTCAACTGGTCGCCGCCCCGGCCGCCCTGGATTTTCTCCATTGCGACAGCGTGCATGTCAACGCGCCCATGACCGCTCTCCAGGCCTACTGCACCATGACTTCGGACGTCCCAGGCTGGCTGGCCAAGGCCTTTCGCCTGCGCGATTTCATCTCGCGCCGCTTCAATGTCACTGCTATCCACGGTTTCTCATCGCGCAGCCCCGAACGTTTGCCGGTAGTGGGTGAGCATCTGGACTTTTTCCTGGTCGAGGCAATCAGCGACCATCAATTGGTCCTGACCTCGCGCGACACGCACCTGGCGGTGATGGTGAGCATGGATCTGGATGAGCCGAGGGATGGCCAGCAGCGTTTGAGCGTGACCACCTCGGTACAGTGCTTCAACCGCTTCGGCCGCCTCTACATGCTGCCTGTCGGCAAGGCGCATGGGCCGATTGTGCGGCGCATGCTGCGAAACATCTGATGGCTTCATCGCCGGCAAGCCGGCGAAGAAGGTTATGCCTTGTTCAGATACATCCGCGTAGTCAGCAGGTATACGGGCAGCCCCGACACCACGATCAGCAACGCCGCATAAGGCGCTGCCGCCGCGAACTCGACGTTGGCCGTGTGCGCCCACACCTCGGTGGCCAGGGTGGTCATTCCGGTCGGGCTGAGCAGCAAGGTAGCTGTCAGTTCCTTCATGGCATCCAGGAACACCAGGGCAAATGCTGCAGCCATGGCTGGGAAGATGATCGGCAGGGTCACCCGGCAGAACGCGGCAAAGCTGCCCGCGCCCAAGGTCCGCGCCGCTTCCTCCAGTGTAGGTGAAGCCTTGTTCAGCGCGGTGCGCACCGGCGACTGCGCCAGCGGCAGGAACAGCAGCGCATAGGCCAGCAGCAACAGTGCTGTGGTCTGGTATAGCGCCGGCACGTAATGCAGGGCGAAGAACACCAGGGTCAGGGCAATCACCAGGCCGGGCAGGGCATGCAAAAGGTATGGCAGGCGCTCGGCCCAGATTGCCAGGCGGCCCTTGTAGCGCACCACCAGGAAGCTGATAGGCAGGGCCATCAGCACGCAGAAACCGGCACCACCCAGCGACACCGACAGCGAGGTGAACAACGCCTTGGAAATGGCTGCCACCGGGAATGCCGCCGATGAACCCACGCTCAGCCAGTAGCCGAGCATGGCCAGCGGAATACCGCTGCCCAGCACCGCCAGGCCCACGCAGAACAGTTGCGCCAGCACAGCCCAGCCACGTAGCCGCACTGGTTGCGCCCGACGCGCCACGCCCTGGCCGATGCGCACATGGCGGGCCTTGCCACGTACCCGCAGTTCAAGCCACAGCATCAAAAGGCACATCGCCAACAGTACGGCGGACAGCATGGCCGCATTGGCATTGCTGAACTCCAGTTCGAACTGCTGGTAGATAGCCGTGGTGAAGGTTTGCAGGCCGAGGATCGACAGGGCGCCGAACTCCACCAGCATGTGCAGGGCGATCAGCAGCGCGCCGCCCAGCATCGATGGCCACAGCAGCGGCAGGGTGACCTTGATGAATACTTCCCGGCGGCTGCAACCCAGCGTACGTGCCGATTCCTCCAGCGAGGTATCGAGGTTGCGCAGGGTTGCGGCCACCGGCAGGAACACCAGCGGGTACTTGGACAGGGCCATGACCATGATCGCTCCGCCCAGCCCTTCGAAGTCGGAACTCAGCGACACCCAGGTGAAGCTGCTGACGAACGACGGCACGGCAAACGGCAGGCATAGCACCACTCCCCATAGCCGACGGCCGGCCAGATTGCTGCGCTCCAGCAGCCAAGCCAGGGCCAGGCCGACCACCATGCAGGTCAGCGTCACCCCGACCATCAGCATCAGGGTGTTGCGCATCAGCCCCCAGACAAACGGCCGCCACAGCAGGTGCATGGCTTCTCGCCAGCCGGCCTCCCAGGCTTTCATGGCAACGTACAGCAAAGGCAGCAAGCTCATCGCTACCAGGAACAGCACAGGCAGCACCACCCAGACGGAGGGGCGCTTGCGGCGCGGTACGAAGCGTACTGGCACCGGCTCGGACAGGGCGGCAGTCATCAGAGCAGGCCGACCTCGCGCTCAAGCTCGATCGCTTCCTCTGCATTGCCCAGGTCGGCTGGTGAGATCTTCGGCGGGCGCAGGTCTTCGAACGGCTTCAGGCCACGGTCGGAGACCATGCCTTTGTGCAGCGGGTACTCGGCGGTGGTCTGGGTGATCACGCGCTGGCCTTCTTCGCTGGCCATCCAGTTGAGCAGGGCCTGGGCTTCCTTCGGGTGCTTGCTGGCCTTGACCACGGCTGCGCCGGAAATGGTGACCAGGTTGCCGGCATCGCCATCGGCCAGGTAGTAGAGCTTGGTGTCCAGCTTGCCGCGCTCGCGCTCAAGCGCATACCAGTAATAGTTGTTCACCAGTACCGCAGCGACTTCGCCCTTTTCCACGGCTTTGAGGGCGACCATGTTGTTGGTGTAGGTCTTGCCGAATGCCTTCAGGCCGGTCAGCCATTCTTCGGTGGCTTCTCGCCCGTGCATCTTCAGGATAGCCACGGCCTGCTCCTGGAAGGCGCCGCTGGTGGGTACATAGCCGACGCGACCTTCCCACTCGGGGTTGGCGAAGTCCATCACTGTGGTCGGCAGGTCTTTCTCGTCGACCTTCTTCGGGTTGAACACGACGATACGCGTACGGGCGGTAATGCCCATCCAGGTGCCGTTGGTGCCAACGTACTCCTTGGGCATCATGTTCGCGGTGGCGTCGTCGATCTTTGCCAGCAGGCCCAGTTCGCCCAGGTTGTTCAGGGGCGGGGACTCTTCGGTATAGATGATGTCGGCCGGCGAGCGTTCGCCTTCCTCGATGATCTGGCTGGCCAGCTGGTTGCTGCTGCCCTTGCGAATATTTATGTGGATGCCGGTCTTGGCCTCGTAGGCCTTGGCGATGGCCTCGCCGATTTCCTTGTGCTGACCGTTGTACATGGTCAGGGTGACCGGTGCGTCTGCCATGGCGGCCGGAGCGCCGATGGCCAGGCTCAGCACGGCGGCGGCCAAGGTACGCATCAGCGGTTGCGGGCGGATCGTCATGCGGGTACTTCCTCGCTTACGGCTACATATTTGGAAACAATGGTAAACGAAATCGTTTCTCAAGTGGCCGGGTGACGAGAAATTCATGGTCAGACCATGGTGTAACAGTCTGTAGGGGCGTTGGCTGTGCCGGCCTCTTCGCGGCTAAAGCCGCTCCCGCAGGTCTTGAGGGGAGTGAAATACCTGTGGGAGCGGCTTTAGCCGCGAAGAGGCCGGCACAGGTCTGTACCTATGACCGAAAGAGGAGGGATACAAAAATCGCAGGCAAGAAAAAACCCACTAGCAAGCTAGTGGGTTTTTGTATGGTGCCCAGGAGAAGACTCGAACTTCCACGACCGTTAAGTCACTGATACCTGAAACCAGCGCGTCTACCAATTCCGCCACCTGGGCAAAGCTTTACATCGTCTGGAGAAGGCGACTATCGTTCGCTTTCACACAGTAGTAACAGATCCTTGGTCATCTGTTACTTGAAAATATTTGGTGCCCAGGAGAAGACTCGAACTTCCACGGCCGTTAAGCCACTGATACCTGAAACCAGCGCGTCTACCAATTCCGCCACCTGGGCACACATTCGAGATTACTTGATGCTTTACAGCGCCGCTCATCTCTACTACAACTTCGGGGTTGTCCGTCGTTGTGGTGCGCACTATACGGACGGTCCGGGGGGCTGTAAACCCCCCGAGCAAAAAAAATTTCAAAAAATTCAACTTGTTGATTCCGCAGGCCTATTCCTTCTCGCCGGAGACGCCGGTAGGGCTGTCCAAGGCTGACATTTCCGGTTTCAATACGCCTATGCCAGAATTCATATCTATATACCCCAAGGTGAACCCCTTCTGATGGCCGATTGGCAATCCCTCGATCCCGAGGCCGCTCGCGAAGCGGAAAAATACGACAACCCCATTCCCAGCCGTGAGCTGATCCTGCAGCGCCTCGCCGACCGTGGCGAACCGGCCGCACGCGAGGAGCTGGCGGCCGAGTTCGGTCTTTACGACGAAGACCAGATCGAAGCACTGCGCCGCCGCCTGCGCGCCATGGAGCGCGATGGCCAGCTTATCTATACCCGGCGCGGCACCTATGCCCCGGTAGACAAGCTGGACCTGATCTGCGGCCGCGTTTCCGGTCACCGCGATGGCTTCGGCTTCCTTATTCCGGACGATGGCAGCGAAGACCTGTTCCTCAGCCCGTCGCAGATGCGCCTGGTGTTCGACGGCGACCGCGGCCTGGCCCGGGTCTCTGGCGTCGACCGCCGTGGTCGCCGCGAAGGCGTGCTGGTCGAAATCATCTCCCGTGCCCACGAAAGTGTGGTCGGCCGTTACTTCGAAGAAGGCGGCATCGGCTACGTGACCCCGGACAACCCGAAGATCCAGCAGGAAGTGCTGGTCACCGCCGGGCGCAACGGCGGTGCCAAGATCGGCCAGTTCGTCGAGATCAAGATCACCCACTGGCCCACCCCGCGCTTCCAGCCGCAAGGCGATGTGGTAGAGGTCATCGGCAACTATATGGCGCCGGGCATGGAAATCGACGTTGCCCTGCGCAGCTACGATATCCCGCACGTCTGGCCCAAAGACGTGATCAAGGAAGCGCGCAAGTTCCGCTCTGAAGTCGAAGAGAAGGACAAGGAGAAGCGCGTCGACCTGCGCCACCTGCCGTTCGTCACCATCGACGGCGAGGACGCCCGCGACTTCGACGATGCTGTCTATTGCGAGCCGTTGGGCAAGCTGCGCCTGTTCTCCGGTGGCTGGCGCCTGTATGTGGCCATTGCCGACGTGTCCAGCTACGTGCGCCTGGGTTCGGCCCTGGACGTCGAGGCCCAGCAGCGCGGCAACTCGGTGTACTTCCCCGAGCGTGTGGTGCCTATGCTCCCCGAAGAGCTGTCCAACGGCCTGTGCTCGCTGAACCCGCATGTCGATCGCCTGGCCATGGTCTGCGAAATGACCATGAACAAAGCCGGCCAGATGGTCGACTACCAGTTCTACGAAGGCGTCATCCACTCCCACGCCCGCCTGACCTATAACAAGGTCAGCAGCATGCTCGAGCATTCCCGTACCCGTGAGGGCAAGGCGCTGCGCGAGGAGTACAAGGCAGTCGTCCCGGACCTGAAGAACCTGTACAACCTGTACAAGGTGCTGGTGGAGGCCCGTCACACACGCGGCGCGATCGACTTCGAGACCCAGGAAACCCGCATCATCTTCGGTGACGAGCGCAAGATCGCGGAAATTCGCCCGACCGTGCGCAACGACGCCCACAAGCTGATCGAGGAATGCATGCTGGCGGCCAACGTGGCCACCGCCGAATTCCTGCAGAAGCATGGTGTGCCGGCCCTGTACCGCGTGCACGACGGCCCGCCGCCGGAGCGCCTGGAAAAGCTGCGCGCGTTCCTGGGCGAACTGGGCCTGAGCCTGCACAAGGGCAAGGACCCGTCGCCGAAAGACTACCAGGCACTGCTTGCGAGCATCGCCGGGCGCCCGGACTTCCACCTGATCCAGACCGTGATGCTGCGTTCGCTGAGCCAGGCGGTTTACAGCACCGAGAACAACGGCCACTTCGGCCTGAACTACGAGGCTTATACCCACTTCACCTCGCCGATCCGTCGTTACCCGGACCTGCTGGTGCACCGCGCCATCCGCAGCATCATCCGCTCCAAGGTAGATACCCCGCACGTCAAGCGTGCTGGCGCCATGAGCATCCCCAAGGCGCGTATCTACCCGTACGACGAAAACACCCTCGAGCAGCTCGGCGAGCAGTGCTCGATGACCGAGCGTCGGGCCGATGAAGCCACCCGTGACGTGGTCAACTGGCTCAAGTGCGAATTCATGAAGGACCGCGTGGGCGAGACCTTCCCGGGTGTGATCACCGCGGTGACCGGCTTCGGCCTGTTCGTCGAGCTGACCGACATCTACGTAGAAGGTCTGGTGCACGTCAGTGCGCTGCCGGGCGACTACTACCACTTCGATCCGGTGCATCACCGCCTGTCTGGCGAGCGTACCGGTCGCAGCTTCCGCCTGGGCGACACGATCGAGGTCAAGGTCATGCGCGTCGATCTGGACGAGCGCAAGATCGACTTCGAGGTGTCGGAAAAGACCCTCGCTGCCCCGATCGGCCGCAAGCAGCGTGGCGCCGCACCGGCTGCCAGCCACGCCGAGCAAGCCCCGGTCGAGGCCAAGGCCACGCCGAAGCCGCGCAGCCGCAAGAGCGAGACCGCCGAGGCGTACTTCCCGAAAGACGCCGTGCAGCGTAACGCCGAAGTGCGCAAGAGCCGCGAAATGAAGAAGGCGCTGATGAGCGAGGCGCGCAGTGGCGGCCATGCCAGCAGCAAGTCGGACAAGGGTGGCAAGGCTTCCGGCAAGCCGACCAAGCACCGTAAAGGCCCGTCGAAGTCCGGCGCGCCACGCAAGAGCAAGTCATGAGTCAGCTGGAAAAGATCTACGGCGTGCACGCCGTGCAGGCATTGCTGCAGCACCATCCGAAGCGGGTCAAGCAGATCTGGCTGTCGGAAGGGCGCAGCGAGCCTCGCTTGCAGGCGCTGCTGGCGCTGGCCGCGGAACATCGCGTGGCGGTCGGCCAGGCCGAACGCCGTGAGATGGACGCCTGGGTAGAGGGCGTGCATCAGGGTGTGGTCGCCGAGGTGAGCCCGAGCCAGGTCTGGGGCGAGTTGATGCTCGAGGAGTTGCTCGAGCGCACCGAAACACCACCGCTGATCCTGGTGCTGGACGGTGTCACCGACCCGCACAACCTTGGTGCCTGCCTGCGTACCGCCGATGCCGCCGGTGCCACGGCAGTGGTGGTGCCCAAGGACAAGTCCGCAACCCTGACGCCGGTCGTGCGCAAGGTGGCCTGTGGCGCCGCGGAGGTGATCCCGCTGGTGGCTGTGACCAACCTGGCGCGCACCCTGGAAAAACTGCAGCAGCGTGGCCTGTGGGTGGTAGGTACCGCCGGCGAGGCCGAGCAGGAAATCTACCAGCAGGACCTGACCGGGCCGCTGGTGATGATCATGGGCGCGGAAGGCAAGGGCATGCGCCGGCTGACACGCGAACATTGCGATTTTCTGGTGAAGTTGCCGATGGGCGGTAGTGTCAGCAGCCTGAACGTGTCGGTGGCGACGGGCGTGTGCCTGTTCGAGGCTGTGCGTCAGCGTCAGGCCAAGCGCTGATCTTCGGCCTGTACCAGCCCTATCGCCGGCAAGCCAGCTCCCACAGGTGCGCCACAGGGTTCAGCACCTGTGGGCGCTGGCTTGCCGGCGATAGGGCCAGTGCAGGAATAAAGTGCTTCCGGCTGTTCAAATATTCACCAATCACCTTGCTTGTACGCCTCGCCTTCTCTACAATTGCGCCCCTTGCCGAGCTGGCAGGCGCTCATGTGCCTCCCCTCCGTGCAAGACATACAGTGTCATTCACTCCTTGTCTGACCAGATTCGCTGGCAGACTACTAACCCGTAAGGAGCATTCATGCGTCATTACGAAATCATCTTCCTGGTTCACCCGGACCAGAGCGAGCAAGTCGGCGGCATGGTTGAGCGTTACACCAAGCTGATCGAAGAAGATGGTGGCAAGATCCACCGCCTGGAAGACTGGGGCCGTCGTCAACTGGCCTACGCAATCAACAATGTTCACAAGGCTCACTACGTGATGCTGAACGTTGAGTGCACCGGCAAGGCCCTGGCCGAGCTGGAAGACAACTTCCGCTACAACGATGCCGTTATCCGTAACCTGGTCATCCGTCGCGACGAAGCCGTTACCGGCCAGTCCGAGATGCTGAAGGCTGAAGAAAACCGCAGCGAGCGCCGTGAGCGTCGTGAGCGTCCTGAGCATGCTGAATCCGCCGACGGCGACGACAGCAATGACAGCGACTCCAGCGATAACGCTGACGAGTAATCCACGGACCTTTAGAGGAGCCTATTAAATGGCACGTTTCTTCCGTCGTCGTAAATTCTGCCGCTTCACTGCTGAAGACGTGAAAGAGATCGACTTCAAAGATCTCAACACCCTGAAAGCTTACGTATCCGAAACCGGCAAGATCGTTCCAAGCCGTATCACCGGTACCAAAGCTCGTTATCAGCGTCAGCTGGCTACCGCTATCAAGCGCGCCCGCTTCCTGGCCCTGCTGCCCTACACCGACAGCCACGGCCGCTGAGACCGGGTCGTCGACAAGCAGTAAGGGATTAGCATGCGAGCGTTAGCAAGTTTCATCATGCGCGGTCGTGTGCAGGCCACCCTGGTGGTGGTCATCAGCGCGGTACTGCCGCTGCTGTTCTGGTTGAGTGCCGCTGCCGGCAGCCTTGTGCTGCTGCGGCGTGGGTTCAAGGATGCTACAACGGTCATCGCCGGCGGCCTGCTGGCCGGGCTGGCCGTGTGGGTCATGGGCGATCCCATCACCTTTCTGGTGATCGCTGGTGCCCTGGGCTTGGCTGCGCTGTTGCGCGCCGAGCATCCCTGGAGCCGGGTGTTGCTGGTCAGTGCCGTGTTCGCCGTGGCTTTCAGCCTCGTGCTCGATCTGGCATTGGCGCAAACCTTCGATGTGCTGGCCAAGGCGTTTGCCGAAGCCATGCCGAAAATCGAGGGGCAGCCGGTGCTCTCCGGTGAGCTGATCCGCCCTGTGCTGGTCGCTTCCACAGCAGTGACGGTGCAATTGTTCAGTGTGCTGGCCCTGGTGCTGGCGCGCTACTGGCAGGCAGCGTTGTACAACCCTGGAGGCTTCGGTCGCGAGTTTCGCGCCCTGAAGTTGCCGAAACAGACCATGGCGGTCTTGGTGGCAGTGATGGTGGTGGCCCCGTTCATCGGGCCGCAGTTCATCGTCCTGGCATCGGCCTCGAGCCTGGTACTGGTGCTGGCCGGCATCGCCTTGATGCATGGGCTGGTGGCACAGGGGCGACTGGCCGGTTTCTGGCTGGTGGGCATGTACGTGACGTTGCCGCTGATCATGCAGCTGATTTATCCGTTGCTGGTGGTTTTGGCCATTGTCGACAGCCTGATTGATTTTCGCGGTCGCAAGTCCCCCAAGGGGAATGACTCCGCGAACGGTGAAGGTTAAAAGTTAAGAGGTTTTACCAAATGGAACTGATCCTGCTGGAAAAAGTCGCTAACCTGGGCAACCTGGGCGACAAAGTAAAGGTTAAGGCTGGTTACGGCCGTAACTTCCTGCTGCCATTCGGCAAGGCCACCGTTGCCAACGCCGCCAACCTGGCTGCGTTCGAAGAGCGTCGCGCCGAGCTGGAAAAAGCAGCTGCTGACAAGAAAGCTTCGGCTGAAAGCCGCGCTGCCCAACTGGCCGAGCTGGAAGTGACCATCACTGCCACCGCTGGCGACGAAGGCAAGCTGTTCGGTTCGATCGGCACCCACGACATCGCTGACGCCCTGACCGCCTCCGGCGTTGAAGTGGCCAAGGCTGAAGTTCGTCTGCCGAACGGCACCATCCGTCAGGTTGGCGAATACGACGTAGCCGTGCACCTGCACAGCGACGTTGAAGCCACCGTACGCGTGGTCGTCGTAGCTGCCTAAGCTGCGCTGACTGGCTGGCTCCTTGTGGGTCAGGCGGTTAACATCGGGCACGGTCCTGTTTTCGACAGGCCGTGCCCTTTGTCTTTTTCATCCTCCAGAATTCTTTCGTGGCCATGAACGAGATCACCACCTCCGAACAGCTTGACCTGCAAACTGCAGCCCTGAAGGTGCCGCCGCATTCCATCGAGGCCGAACAGGCCGTGCTCGGTGGCCTGATGCTGGACAACAACGCCTGGGAGCGGGTACTGGACCAGGTGTCGGATGGCGACTTCTACCGGCATGACCACCGCCTGATTTTCCGTGCCGTGCACAAGTTGGCCGACGCCAACCAGCCATTCGACGTGGTGACCCTGCACGAGCAGTTGGACAAGGAAGGCCTTTCTTCGCAAGTCGGTGGCTTGGCGTACTTGGCAGAGTTGGCCAAGAACACCCCGTCGGTAGCCAACATCAAGGCCTACGCCGCGATCATTCGCGAGCGCGCCACCCTGCGTCAGCTGATCAGCATCAGTACCGATATCGCCGACAACGCTTTCAACCCCCAAGGGCGCAACGCCGAAGAGATTCTCGACGACGCCGAGCGGCAGATCTTCCAGATTGCCGAGGCGCGGCCGAAGACCGGCGGCCCGGTGGGGGTCAACGAACTGTTGACCATGGCCATCGACCGCATCGACACGCTGTTCAACTCCGACAGCGACATCACCGGTGTTTCCACCGGCTTCACCGACCTCGACGAGAAGACCAGCGGCCTGCAGCCAGCAGACCTGATCATCGTCGCCGGCCGACCGTCGATGGGCAAGACCACCTTCGCCATGAACCTGGTGGAAAACGCCGTACTGCGTACCGACAAGGCGGTGCTGGTGTTCTCCCTCGAGATGCCAGGTGAATCGCTGATCATGCGTATGCTCTCGTCCCTGGGCCGTATCGACCAGACCAAGGTGCGTTCCGGCCAGCTGGACGACGACGACTGGCCGCGCCTGACCTCGGCGGTGAACCTGCTCAACGACCGCAAGCTGTTCATCGACGATACCGCCGGCATCAGCCCCTCGGAAATGCGTGCGCGTACCCGCCGCCTAGCCCGTGAGCACGGCGAAATCGCCATGATCATGGTCGACTACCTGCAGCTGATGCAGATTCCGGGTTCGGCCGGTGACAACCGGACCAACGAGATTTCCGAGATCTCCCGCTCGCTCAAGGCCCTGGCCAAGGAGTTCAACTGCCCGGTCATCGCCCTGTCGCAGCTGAACCGCTCCCTGGAACAGCGCCCGAACAAACGCCCTGTGAACTCCGACTTGCGTGAGTCTGGTGCGATCGAGCAGGACGCCGACGTGATCATGTTCGTGTACCGCGACGAGGTGTACCACCCCGAGACCGAGCACAAGGGCGTGGCGGAAATCATCATCGGTAAACAGCGTAACGGCCCCATCGGCTTCGTGCGCCTGGCGTTCATCGGCAAGTACACCCGCTTCGAGAACCTTGCGCCGGGCATGTACAACTTCGACGACGACGAATAAGCCACCGGCCTCATCGCCGGCAAGCCAGTTCCCACAGGAGACCACTGCCTTGAGGCCGGTGGAGCTCCTGGAGGCGTTTGCTTGCCGGCGATGAGACCGGTACAGGCAACCCATGAATCCGACAACCATCGTCGGATTTGGTCAAAATTTGTGCTATATTCCGCGCCCGCGATTTCCCTGCACACCAGAACCGGTCACTGACATGCAAGCAGCCAAACCACTCTACGACTATCCCAAGTACTGGGCCGAATGCTTCGGGCCAGCACCTTTCCTGCCGATGAGCAGGGAGGAGATGGATCTGCTCGGCTGGGATTCCTGCGACATCATCATCGTGACCGGTGATGCCTACGTCGACCACCCGTCGTTCGGCATGGCCATCATCGGCCGCCTGCTGGAGGCCCAGGGCTTCCGCGTGGGCATCATTGCCCAGCCGAACTGGCAGTCGAAAGACGACTTCATGAAACTCGGCGAGCCGAACCTGTTCTTCGGCGTGGCTGCGGGCAACATGGACTCGATGATCAACCGCTATACCGCGGACAAGAAAATCCGTTCCGACGACGCCTACACCCCTGGTGGCCTTGCCGGCAGGCGCCCGGACCGCGCCAGCCTGGTGTACAGCCAGCGTTGCAAGGAAGCCTACAAGCACGTGCCGATCGTGCTCGGCGGCATCGAGGCTTCGCTGCGCCGCATCGCCCATTACGACTACTGGCAGGACAAGGTCCGCCACTCGATCCTGATCGACGCCAGCGCCGACATCCTGCTATTCGGCAACGCCGAACGCGCGGTGGTCGAGGTGGCCCAGCGCCTGTCCAACGGCGAGAAGATCGAGACCATCACCGATGTGCGCGGCACTGCTTTCGTGCGTCGCGACACGCCTCAGGGCTGGTACGAGATCGATTCGACCCGCATCGACCGCCCGGGCCGCGTCGACAAGATCATCAACCCGTACGTGAACACTCAGGACACCCAGGCCTGTGCCATCGAGCAGGCCAAGGGCGACCAGGAGGACCCGAACGAAGCCAAGGTCGTGCAGATCCTCGACAGCCCGAGCATGACCCGGGAAAAGTCGGTGATCCGCCTGCCGTCGTTCGAGAAGGTGCGTAACGACCCGGTACTCTATGCCCATGCCAACCGGGTGTTGCATCTGGAGACCAACCCGGGCAACGCCCGCGCCCTGGTGCAGAAGCATGGCGAAGTGGATGTGTGGTTCAACCCGCCACCCATCCCCATGAGCACCGAGGAAATGGACTACGTGTTCGGCATGCCCTATGCCCGTGTGCCGCACCCGGCCTACGGCAAGGAACGCATCCCGGCCTACGAGATGATCCGCTTCTCGGTGAACATCATGCGTGGCTGCTTCGGTGGCTGCACCTTCTGCTCGATCACCGAGCACGAAGGCCGCATCATCCAGAACCGCTCGCACGAGTCGATCCTGCATGAAATCGAAGAGATGCGTGACAAGGTGCCGGGCTTCACCGGCGTGGTTTCCGACCTTGGCGGCCCGACTGCCAACATGTACCGCATCGCCTGCAAGAGCCATGACATCGAGAAGCACTGCCGCAAACCGTCTTGCGTGTTCCCGGGCATCTGCGAAAACCTCAACACCGACCACAGCTCGCTGATCGAACTGTACCGCAAGGCTCGCGCCCTGCCGGGTGTGAAGAAGATCCTGATTGCCTCGGGCCTGCGTTACGACCTGGCGGTGGAGTCGCCGGAGTACGTCAAGGAGCTGGTCACCCACCACGTCGGCGGTTACCTGAAGATTGCCCCGGAGCATACCGAGCGTGGCCCGCTGGACAAGATGATGAAGCCGGGTATCGGCACCTATGACCGCTTCAAGCGCATGTTTGAGAAGTTCTCGAAAGAGGCGGGCAAGGAACAGTACCTGATCCCGTACTTCATTGCCGCGCACCCGGGCACCACCGATGAAGACATGATGAACCTGGCCCTGTGGCTGAAGGGCAACGGCTTCCGTGCCGACCAGGTGCAGGCGTTCTACCCGTCGCCGATGGCCTCGGCCACGGCCATGTACCACTCGGGCAAGAACCCGCTGCGCAAGGTGACCTACAAGAGCGAAGGCGTGGAGATCGTCAAGAGCGAGGAGCAGCGCCGTCTGCACAAGGCGTTCTTGCGTTACCACGACCCGAAGGGCTGGCCGATGCTGCGTGAGGCACTGCAGCGCATGGGCCGCGCCGACCTGATCGGGCCGGGCAAGCACCAGCTGATCCCGCTGCACCAGCCGCAGACCGATACCTACCAGAGTGCACGCCGCAAGAACTCGACCCCGGCAGGTAGCCACAAGGTGGGCAAGGAGCAGAAGGTCCTTACCCAGCACACCGGCCTGCCGCCGCGTGGCAGTGATGGCAGCAAGCCTTGGGACAAGCGTGAAAAAGCCAAGGCTGAAGCGTTCGCGCGTAACCAGCAGGCGGCCAAGGAGCGCAAGGAAGCGGCCAAGGGTGGCAAAGGCAACAAGAAGCCGCGTCAGCCAGTGATCCCGCGCTGATTTCGGGGGCCGCTTTGCGGCCCAATCGCCGGCAAGCCAGCTCCCACAGGAATTGTACAAACCCCGAGGCTTGCACTGTACTTGTGGGAGCAACTGTCTTGCTCAATTTCTAAAAGCTGGCGTGATCCCTGTGGGAGCGGGCTTGCCCGCGAACACGGGCGAAGCCCGTGCCA
>NZ_JADLJS010000045.1 GCF_015680405.1 Pseudomonas pudica | reverse complement strand
AGCCAGCTCCCACAGGTACAGCGCAAGCCTCCAGATTTGTGCGATCCCTGTGGGAGCTGGCTTGCCGGCGATGGGCTGCAAAGCAGCCCCATGGCTATAATGCCAACTCATTTCAGATTGGTACCCCAATGTCCTCCCTCGCCACCGCCCTGCAGTCTTGCGACATGCTCCTGATCGACGGCCTGCACGCCTTCGACTTCACCTCCGATGAATCCGGCCTCACCATCGAATGCATGGACGGCCGCCAGCTCCGCCGCTGGTCCTTCACCCCCGAGCAGATCACTGCTGCCATCGCCGTGGGTGACGAGTGGCAACTCGACGATGCCAACGGCGAGCATCGACTAGTCTGTATGAGTGCCTTTCGTGCCCCGGATGATGATGAAGATGAATCGGATCTGGACGAGCCTGCTGACCGCTAGCCTGATGAGCATGACCCTCCACGCCCACGCCGCCACCTTGTTGGTGGGCAGTTACACCGATGGCGCCAGCCAGGGCATCTACCGCTATCGGTTTGACGAAAAGACCGGCCATATCGACCCTGCGCCGCAGCAGGTGGTGAAGAGTGTCAGCCCTTCGTGGCTGGTACTGTCGGCCGATCAACGCCAGCTGTTCGCAGTCAATGAAACCCCGAACGGCCATGCCAGCAGTTTCAGCGTCAGTGCAAAAGGCGAGATCAAGCCCCTCAACCAGGTGGCCAGCCAAGGTGACGAGCCGACTCACGCCAGCCTCAGCCAGGACCAGCGTTACCTGTTCGTGGCCAACTACGCGGTCCAGCCCGACCCCGGCGGCAGCCTGGTGGTAATCCCGGTGGCCAAGGACGGCAAGCTCAAGCCAGTGGTGCAACAGGCCCGGCACAAGGCGAGTGGGGTCAACCCCGAGCGCCAGGTCGGCGCTCATGTGCATTCGCTGGTGTTGTCACCGGACGGTCGCCACCTGTATGCCAGCGACCTGGGTGCCGACAAAGTGTTCATCTACCGCTACGACGGTGCCAGCGCAGACCACCCGCTGACGCCGGCGATCCCCGCGTCGGTGGACCTGCCGCCGGGCAGCGGGCCGCGCCACCTGTTGTTCGACGCCAAGGGCCGGCACGCCTACCTGACCCTGGAGATGACTGCCGAAGTGGTGATGTTCGATGTGCAGGAGGGCAACCTGGTCGAGCGCCAGCGCCTGCCCCTGACCGAGAGCAGGGAAGCTGCGGCTAAAGCGGCAGGTGGCTTGCATCTGTCGGCGGACGGGCGCTTCCTTTATGTGAGCAACCGTGGCTCGGTCAACGAGATCGTTGTGTTCAGCGTGGGCAAGCAGGACGGCCAGTTGGCATTCCTGCAGCGCCGTTCGGTGGAGGGTGATCACCCCCGCGAGTTCGCCCTCGACCCGAGTGACAACTTCCTGCTGGTGGCCAACCAGAAGAGCAACCAGATCGTGGTGATACGCCGCGATCCGCGCAGCGGCCGCCTGTTGGAGACGGTACAGACACTGAAGCAGGATGCGCCGTCGGACCTGAAGTTCATCGAGTGATATCGATCGGCGTGATAATCGATACTGCCGCAATGAATTTTTGCCTGCGGCTTCGGTGGCGTAAGTTTGACCCAAGGCCCAAACGGGCCAACGTCAAACCACCGCCGTCGAGGTCAGCCCAGATGAACTTCAATCTCTTCCCGGTCATTGCCGCATCCGCCATTTCCGCTTCGGTCGTATTGCCGACGCATGCCCATGCCGACAGCAGCGGCAAGGCGTCCGCCACCCATAGCTACACCGAACAGTACCTGCGCCAGAGTGCCAATTTCCACGCGGCATTGAGTGGCAAGCACAACCACTGAATCCTGTACTGGCCCTATCGCCGGCAAGCCGGCTCCCACAGGGGTTGAGCAGGCCTCAGGTCCAGCACCGTACCTGTGGGAGCTGGCTTGCCGGCGATAGGGCCAGTACAGGATTCAGGGTTCATTTGGCCATTACGGCCTTGAACAGCTCCGAAGCCAACCACCCCTCCAGCCAGCTCCGCACCCGCGGATAAGCCGCCTCGGCGAACCACTGCGGTTCGACCCCGGCAAACTGGCGCATCAGGGGCAGCAATGCGGCATCGGCAATGCTCGGGTGTGTGGCCAGCAAGTAGGGCCTGCCCGCCAGCAGGCCTTCGAGCTCCGCCAGCCAGGCCTCGGCCTGCTGGCGGTAATGCTCGCGGGTATGCTCGGGGTAGCGCTCGGCATACTTGTACAGGTTTACCTGCCCCTTGAACGTGCTGTCGTTGCGCGCAATCAGTGTTTCAGCCTGCTGCGCCGCCGCAGGGTCGCCCTGCAGTCGCCAGTCCTGTGGGTCGTTTTGCGCCAGCGCCCAGCGCATGATGTCCAGGCTTTCTTCGAGCACTCCGGCACCGGTATCCAGTACCGGCACCGTGCCCTTGGGTGACAAGGCCAGCAGTTGCGCCGGCTTGTTCTTCATCGCCACCTCGCGAATCTCCACCTCGCACCCCGCATAGCGCAGGGCCAGGCGCGCGCGCATGGCCCAGGGGCAGCGGCGGAACGAGTAGAGGATCACCCGCACACCTCCACGTCACTCAGGCCATTGCCTTGGCGGCGCACCTGGATCTGCACCGGGATGCGTTCGTGCATTTCCTGCACGTGGGAAATAACCGCCACCTTGCGGCCCTGAGCTTGCAAACCGTCGAGGGCGTCCATGGCCAGTTGCAGCGACTCGGGGTCGAGGCTGCCGAAGCCTTCGTCGATGAACAGCGATTCGATACGCAGCGTGCTGGAGGCCATCGAGGCCAGCCCCAGGGCCAGGGCCAGCGACACCAGGAAGGTTTCCCCGCCAGACAGCGAGTGCACCGAACGCAGTTCGTCACCCATCTCGGTGTCCAGCACCAGCAGGCCGAGGGCGCTGCCGCCGCGCTTGAGGCGGTAGCGGCGGGCCAGCTGGCGCAACTGGGCGTTGGCGTGGTGCAGCAGCAGGTCGAGGTTGTAGCCCTGGGCGATCTTGCGGAACACATCGCCCGAGGCCGAACCGATCAGGGCGTTCAGGCGAGCCCAGCGTTGCCACTGCTGATGGGCCTGCTCGATTTCCGCCGCCAGCGCCTGGTGCGCCTGTTGGCGACGCTGGTCATCGGCCTGCTGTGCACGCAGTTCGGCGCATTGCTGCTCGTGGCCGGCCAAGCGTTCGCGCAGCTCGGCCAGGGCCTGTTCCAACGCGTCGGCAGAGGTGTCCACGGTCATTTGCGCAGCATGTTGCTGCAGGCGTTGTTCACGTTCCTGCAGCAGCACGCGGCCCTGTTCGATGGCTTTTTCCGCCCCTTGCAGGCGCTGGCGCAGTTCATTGACTTGCGTGTCATCCATGCTCAGCAGGCGATTCAGGCCGGCGTCGTCCAGTTCCGGGTGTTCACCGCGCCACTGGGCGATCTGGCCCTGCAACTGCTGGCACTCGGCATCCAGCGCCTGCTGCTGCTGGGTGTTGGCCTTGAGTTCGCTGGCCAGTTGCACGCCTTGGGTGCGCAGGTCCTGCAGGCGCTGGGCAGTGTCGGCGTCGAGGGCGCGGGCCTGCTCCAGCGTGGCGTCCATGTGCTGTTGCCAGGCTTCGGCGCTGTCGTGCTCGCCCAGCAGTTCGCCGAGCGAAGCCTGGGCCTGTTGGCGCTGTTCTTCGAGGGCGGCAAGTGTGTGCTGCAACTGCTGCAGGGTCTGAATGCGAGCCTGTTGCTGGTCACGCAGTTTGTCCAGCTGGGCCTGGCGGGCTTGCTGTTCTTCCTGTTCGTCCTTGCGCTGCTCGAGTTGCTGCAGGCGTTGGGCAATCTGCTGGTCCAGAGCGAGGAAGGCATTGGCCGGGTCGTCGTTCAAGGCCTTGAGGGCCTCTTCGGGCAACACCCCGGCCAGGTCGTCAAGGCCTTGCTGCAACTGCTGCTCGTCGCTGGCCAGGGCCTGGTGCTGTTGCTCCAGGTGACGCTGGGCTTGCTGTTGCGCCTGTTGGGCAGCCTGCAGTCGCTGGTTGAGACGGGCTGCATCTTTTTGCAGGGCGAGCAGGGCGCTCTGGCGTTTCTCATCCTGGCCGATTTCTTCGTCCAGGCGTCGCAGCTGGCTGTCGAGCCAGGCACTGCGGGCCTTGTCGTCCTGCGGGGCCAGGGCCGGCCACAGGCTGTGTGCCTGCACCTGGGCTACCAGCGGTTGCAGCTGTTCGCCCAGTTGCTGCTGTTGCTGCTGGAAGTCCTTGAGCTGGGCGTTGACCACGCCCAGCTGAGTGCGCAGCTCAACCAGCTTGCTGTTGAGGGTTTCGACCTGCTTCTGCGCGGCATCTTCCTCGGCCTGGTCATGGCGACCCAGGCTTTGCAGCAGCGCTTCTGGCTGGTGAAACGGGTGCTCGGCGCTGCCACACACCGGGCAGGGTTCGCCATCGCGCAACTGGCCGCGCAACTCTTCGACGCTGGTATTGCGTGCCAGGCGCTGGCGTTCCAGCAACTGGCGGGTGAGGTTGAGCGCTTGCTCGGCGGCCTCCAGCTCGGCCTTGGCGGCGGTGCCTTCGGTAATCAGTTGCTGGCGCTGCTGCATGGCCTGCTGCTGACGCACGCGCACGGCCTCCAGCTGCTGGCGCAGTTCCAGTTCGCGGCCAT
The DNA here is from genome assembly GCF_015680405.1 of Pseudomonas pudica. GTDB lineage: Bacteria > Pseudomonadota > Gammaproteobacteria > Pseudomonadales > Pseudomonadaceae > Aquipseudomonas > Aquipseudomonas pudica. The sequence continues at coordinate 33,213 of NZ_JADLJS010000045.1, read as the reverse complement.
GCAGGCGTGACAGCTCTTCCACGGCGCGCTGCTGCTTGCGGTTGTCCTGCAGCATGCTACCCAGCAGGTCGATCTGTTCTGCCAGGGCCTGGGGTTCGGCCTTGGCTTCGCGGAACAGCAGTTCGAAGGCATCGCGCTCGGCCTGCAAGTGCGCATTGGCCTGGCTGGCCTGGGCCTGCAGGCCGGGCAATTCTTCGCGGCCCTTGGCCAGGCGGCCACCGATCAGCATCACTTGCTTCAGCTGCGGCAGGTAGGCGTGCCAGGCATTGGCCAGGCACGCCAGGTGCTGGCTGTCGGCGAGCGCGGTATCGATCTGCGTCAGTTGCTGCAGGCTGCGCTGCTGGTTGTCTTCCAGCTGCTGCAGGTGCTGTTGGCCTTCGGCGACCTGCTGCTCGGCCTGCTGGCCGGCACTGCGCTGTGCTGCCAGCTCCTGGTCCAGGCGGGCCAGGTTGTCCTGGGCGGCAAAGGCCTGGCGCAGGCGAGGGGTGTTTTCGCTGTGTTGGGCCAGGCTATCGGCAAGTGCCTGACGCGCGGCGTCCAGCGCCTGTTCGAGTTCGCTGGTGCGTACCTGCAGCTCGGCTTGCTGCTGCTGTTGCTCGGCGATCTTCGCTGCCAGCGGTGCCAGTTGCGCGGTCAGTGTCTGCTGGCGGTGGAACTGGTGACGCTGCGGGGCCAGGCGCTCCAGGCGCACCAGGTCCAGGCGCTGGTCAGCCAGTTGTTGCCAGTCCTGTTCGGCGGCCTGCAGCGCAGTGCCGGCTTCGGCGTGCTGGGCCTGCAGTTGGCGCTGCACGCTCAGCCAGTTGCGTTGCTGTTCCAGCTGGCGCTCGCCGGCCTGGTCGGCCTTGAACTGCAATTGCGCCTGCTCCAGGCGCTGGTCGAGCTCGGCGCGTGCTTCGGCGGCCATCGGCAGCAGGTGGCTGGCACGGTCCTTCAGGGCGTTGTGGGCCTCGCCGGCTTCGCGTGCCTTGCTGAAGGCGCGCTGGCCCAGGCGGGTGTAGATGGCGGTGTTGGTAAGCTTTTCCAGCAGCTCGCTGCGTTCTTTGTCGTCGGCCTTGAGGAAGGCGCCGAATTCGCTCTGGGCCAGCATCACCGCGCGGGTGAACTGTTCGAAGTTCAGGCCCAGGCGGGCTTCGACCAGTTGTTTGTATTCGTTCTTGCCGCTGCCCAGTACCTGCTCGCTGTCCAGGTCGTAGAAGCTCTGGCGGCTGTGCTGCAGCTTGCCGTTTGCCTTGTCGCGGGCGCGGTTGGCTTCCCAGCGGGCGCGGTAGCGGCGGCCATCGATGCCGACGAAATCGACTTCGGCAAAGCCACTGCCGGTGCCGCGGCGCAGCAGGTTGCGCGGGTCGGAGGTAGGGATTTCACCGTCGGCGTCGGGCACCTTGGCTTCGCGGCCAATGTCGTTCAGCCGTGGCACGGTGCCGAACAACGCCAGGCAAAGGGCGTCGAGCAGGGTACTCTTGCCCGCCCCGGTAGGCCCGGTGATGGCGAACAGGCCGGCGCTGGCCAGCGGCTCGGCGGTGAAATCGATATCGACCGGACCAGCCAGGGATGCCAGGTTCTTCAGGCGGATGGCGAGAATCTTCATGGCTGTTCCTCTTCCTGCTGCACGTCCTGCAACAGCAGGGCGAAGTCGGCCAGCGCCTGTTCGTCGGCGGGGTTGCCATAGGCCTGCTCCCAGGCACGGCTGAACAGGTCCTGCGGGGTCATCTGGGCCAGTTCGACAAAGGCCAGGTCATCGTCTTCGGTATTGTTGCGGCCGGCGTATTCGGCGCTGATGCGGATCAAGCGCACGGCCTTGCCTTGCAGTGCGGTTTCGATCTGCTGGCGCAGGTCGGGTTGCGGCTCGTCCAGTATCACCCGCACCTCCAGCCAGGGCTGGCGATTGGGGTCTTCGAGCAGGTCGACCACTGGCAGATCGGCCAGCTGTTCCAGTAGTTCGCCCAGTGGTGACGGGCCGACCCGTTGCAGGGCTACGGCGCGCGGTACCGGGCGCGGTTCGACGCTGACCAGGCCGGTGCCGTCCAGCTCCACTTCCAGCACCTGGTGCGGGTAGTTGATTTCGGCGAACGACAGCGGGATCGGCGAGCCGCTGTAGCGGATGCGTTCTTCGCGGTTGACCCTCTGCGGCTTGTGCAGGTGGCCCAGGGCGACGTAACTGATGGCCTTGTCGAACAGCTTGGCCGGCAGCGCCTCGGCGTTGCCGATGATCAGGCTGCGCTCGGAGTCCTCCGACACCGCGCCACCGGCCATGTGCGCGTGGCTGATGGCGATCAGCGCCTGGTCCTTCTTGCGCTTTTTTTGCGCGGCGGCGATCAACTGCTGGTGCACCTGGGTGATGCCTTGCAGGTAGTCGTCGCCCAATTGCGGGCCGGTCACCTCGGCCGGGCGCAGGAAGGGCAGGGCCAGGCACCAGGCAGCGACCTTGCCACGGCCGTTGGTCAACGGAATCAGCAGGCGCTCGGCGTCCAGCTGGCCCTCGTCCAGCCAGTGCACACGGCCCAGGGCATGGGTACGCAGGCGGCGCATCAGCGCCGCGGGCAGCTCGATGCGCGAGCCGGAGTCGTGGTTGCCGGCGATCATCACGATGTCCAGCTTCGGCTGTTGCTCGTGGGCCTGGACGATGAAGTCGTAGAGACGTTCCTGGGCTTTGACCGGCGGGTTGACCGTGTCGAAGATATCGCCGGCGATCAGCAGCGCATCCGGCTGGCGCAGGCGCAGCTGGCCGAGCAGCCAGTCGAGGAAGCAGGCGTGTTCGAAGTCGCGTTCCTGGCCGTGCAGGCTTTGGCCCAGGTGCCAGTCGGAGGTATGAAACAGACGCATGGATGACCTGTTGGTGTCGAGTCGAGCAAGCGGGGAAAGGGCGGTATGGTAACCCAAGCATGGGGCTAACAGGTGCTCGCCTGAAGATGTATGGCGCTCGATCTCTCAGGCGCTGAAAGTGTGTTAGAGAACACCTGACAGCCTTGATGCGATCACGCTTTCTGCAGTAGCGGCCTTGTGTCGCCAAAGGGCGTTGGGTTGCAGGTGCAGAAATATCTTACGGTGGCACCGGCTGCGCCGGTGTTCGCGGGTGAACCCGCTCCCACAGGTACTGCGCAAGGTTCCTGGCGTACGCGGTCATTGTGGGAGCGGGTTTACCCGCGAAGAGGCCCGCAGAGGCAGCACATCACTTGGGATAGAGCGGCGGCAGGCTGCCATTCTCGCCCGCCGGCAACAACACCTGCTCAGCCGGCGGTATCGTCCCAATCGCCCGCCACAAATCCTCACCCTGCCAATACTGGCCACTCTCGCTGTACAGCGCCCCGTTCAACCCATCCAGTGCATCCGACAACGGCACGAACCGCGCCGCCATCTCGGCCAGGGTCTCCGGCTGCTGGCGGGCCCAGGCGTCCAGCGCCTGGCGGGTTGCCTGTGGGTCGTTGGCCTGGCAAGCGCGCTTGAGGTCGTCCAGCAAGGTACGCGGGCTCGGCCCGGCCTGCGCGGCGCGCAGCACTGCCGGCTGCGAGCGGGCACGCCACCACAGGGCAAAGCCCAGCAAGGTGGTGAGGGCGAACAGCAGGGTGGCCAGCTGCCAGGGCCACAGCAAGCCGCTGGCACTGCTGTTATCGCCCGCCGGGGTGTCGGCACTCAGCGCCGGGTTGTCCTGCACGTTCAGCGTGCGCGCCGGCAGGCTACTGTGCTCCAGGTGGTCTTCGCGGGTGTTCCACCAGGTCACTTCCAGCGCCGGCAGCGCCAGCGCACCGCTGTGGGTCGGTACCAGGGCTTCGCGCTCTTCGCGGTTGGCGGTCATGCCGCGGTCGCTGATTTCGTTGCGCAGCAACGGCTGGTCGGGATAGCGGCGCAGGCCGGTGATTTCGGTGGCTGGCAGCGGTGGCAGCTGGGTGCTGGACAAGCCTTCGGCACGCAAGGTGATGTTGCGGGTCAGCGAGTCGCCAATCTGCACCTGCTGGTTGCCAGGGTCGGGGTTCCAGTGCTCTTCCAGGGTCAAGCTACGGGCCGGTAGCCATGGCACGCCAGCAGGCCAGGCCGCCGGAATCGGCCGTACGGCCAGGCGCAATGGCAGCGAGCTGACCTGCACCTGGTGGCCGGCCCGGGCCGTGCCGTTGGTTTGTGTGGCCTCGTCCGGGCTGGCGGCGGCGGTGGCGGTGAAAGTCAGCGGCGGGATGTCGAGGGTGCCGCTTTGCTGGGCATACACGGCATAGCGGGTTTCGATCACGCCGTGGCGGACGCCGTTGATTTCCTTTTCATACGTGCGCGATTCACCCAGCGGTTCGACTTTGGCGTTTTCCAGCTGCAGCGGGCTCAGGCTGCTGTCGTCGTACAGTGCCACCGAATGGTAGATGCGCAGGGTGAGTACGGCCTGGGCCTGGACGTAGACCTCGCTGCTGTCGAGCGTGGCTTCGATGAACACCTGCGAGGCACTGTCCTGACGGCTGGCATCGGCCTGCAACACTTGCAGTTCGATGGCCTGGCTGTGCGACTGACCCAGTTGCAGTTCGGGGATGCGCAGGCTGCCGCTGCGCCGCGGCAGCAGGGTGATGATCCAGCGGGTGCTGGCGCGGGTTTCGCCGTCGAGGCTGTGCAGGCTGTTCAGCTGGCGCGTGCCGCGCACCTCGAAGTCACCCTCCAGCGCGCGCAGGTCGGGCTTGCCGAACTGGGTGACGTCCTGGCTTTCCAGGGTCAGCTCCAGGCTTTCGCCGGCTTCCAGGCGGGTGCGGTCGACGCTGGCCCGCAGCAGCGGTTCGGCCTGGGCCAGCACGGCCCACAGCAGACTGAGGAGAAAGACGCCGAAGCGACTCATCATGGGGTTTCCTGATGCAATTGCTGTTCATACCAGAATTTGCGCCGCAGCAGCTCCGCCGGATTATCGGGGATCTCCCGCAGCCATTGTTCCAGGGCCTGGCGCTGTTCGGCATCGAGGCTGGTCGATACCGGGCGCTGCGGCGGCTGGATGACGCTGTCATCCGCGCCCGCCTGGTTGCCGGGCGCTGCCTGGCTGTTGCTGGTGCCTTCGCCGGGCTGTTCGGCGCTGGCTTGTTCGTCGTTGCCGGGCGTGCCCTGGGCGGGGCTGCTGGCCGAGCTGCTGTTGCCTTCGGTTTCGCTGCCGGGCGTGCCTTGGGCATCGCCGCTGGCCGGTTGTTCCTCGGCCTTGGCCTCGCGCTGTTGCAACAGTTGTTGCACGAGAGCCTGGTTGTCCAGCGCCGGTTGCAGGTCGGGCTGGCGTTCCAGGGCTTGTTCGTAGGCGTCCAGGGCAGCTTCCAGCTCACCGCTGCGGGCCAGGGCATTGCCTCGATTGTAGTGGGCGGCGGCGGTGTCGCCTTGGGAAAAGGCTTCGGCGGCGCCGGCATAGTCGCCCGCCTGGTACAGGGCCATGCCGCGCCATTGCGGGTCCTGGAACTGGCGCGCAGCGCTTGCCGGGCGGTTCTGCTCCAGCAGGCGCTGGCCTTGCTGGTCGGGGCGCAGCCACAGGTCGTTGAACTCGAAGGCCTGGCTGGGCTGGGGCAGGGCCAGCAGCAGCGGCAGGCAGAATAGCCAGCCGCGTCGGCCGGCACAGGCGGCCAGCAGCAACAGCGGTAGCAGCAGCCAGTAACCCTGATCGGCCCAGCTGTCCAGTTGCAGGGTCTGGCCGTCATTGCGCCCGGTGCGCGGGTTGTCGAACAGGCCCAGGCCACGCAGGTCGAGGTCGTCGATGCGGGCATGCCGGTAGCGCCCGCCTGTACCGCTGATGAAGCCCTTGAGGCTGGCGCTGTCCAGGCGTGGCACCAGGATGCCGCCCTGGTCGTCCTTGAGATATTCGCCATTGACCTGACGCACCGGTGCGCCTTCGCGGCTGCCGATGCCCAGCATCAGCAGGCTCGGGCCCTGGCGGCCGAGGGCCTGGGCGATGCCTTGGCGCTCCGGGGCGCTGAGCGACGAGCCGATCAGCAGCAGCCGGCCCTGGCCCAGGCCACTCTGGGCCAGCAGGGCCAGGCCTTTTTGCACGGCCAGGTCGGCGCGCTGGCCGGGTTTGGGCATGATCGACGGGTCGATCGCCTCAAGCAGGTTGCGGCTGGTGGCCAGGTCGTCGGACAGCGGCACCAGGGTGTGCGCGGAGCCGGCATAGACCACCAGCGCGGTCTGGCTGTCGCGGCGGTGCTCCAACAGGTCGAGGATTTTGCGCCTTGCTTGCTCCAGACGGTTGGGCGGGCTGTCTTCGGCGAGCATCTGCGGGGTCAGTTCCAGCAGGATCACCAGCGGGTCGGCCGGGCGCTGGCGGCTTTCTTCCACGCGCTGCCAACTGGGCCCGAGCAGGGCCAGGACCACCAGAGCCCAGGCCAGGCCCAGTGCTACCCACGGCAGCTTGCTGGTGCTGCCGCTGCCACCGCCGAGCAGGACGCCATGGAACGCCGGTGGCAGAATCATCTGCCAGCGCCCGGCGCGCTTGCGCCGGTGCCACAGTTTGTACAGCAGCCAGCCGAGCAGGGGCACGGCCAGCAGCCAGAGCGGGCGCAACCATTCGGGCCACAGTTCGATCATCGCCGCCTCCTCAGGCGCAGGCGCTTCAGGCGCTGGCGCCATTCCGGGTGCGGTTGCAGGAAGCGCGGCTTGCGCAGCATGCGGTGCAACAGGTTGTCGGGCCATTGCACGGCCAGCACCAGCAGCACGCTCAGCAGCAAGGCCAGGGCCAGGGGCCAGGCATACAAGGCCTTGGCCGTGCGCGCCTGGGTGGGTTGCTGGGCCACCGGCTCGAGCTGGTCGAGGGTGTCGCCGATGGCGTCAAGTTCGGCGCCGTCATGGGCGCGGAAGTAGGTACCGTGGGTGATGTCGGCAATTTCCTTGAGCGAGGCTTCGTCCAGATCCAGGCTCGGGTTCAGGCCGAGCAGGCCAGGTGTGCCACTGGCTTCGGGGTTGGCGCCGATGCCGATGGTGTAGATGCGCACGCCTTCCTGGGCGGCCAGGCGGGCGGCGGTCAGCGGGTGGATCTGCCCGCCGTTGTTGGCGCCGTCGGTGATCAGCACCAGTACCCGGCTTTGTGCCGGGCGTTGGCGCAGGCGCTTGACCGCCAGGCCAATGGCGTCGCCGATGGCGGTGTTCTTGCCGGCGATGCCGATCTGCGCTTCGTCGAGGAAGGTGCGCACGGTGCGCCGGTCAAAGGTGAGCGGGGCCTGCAGGTAGGCCTGGCTGCCGAACAGGATCAGGCCCACGCGGTCGCCCTCGCGGTCCTGCAGAAAGTCGCCGAGCAGCGCCTTGACCAGGTCGAGGCGGCTGATCTCTTCGTTCTGCCACTGCATGTCGGGGAAGTCCATCGACCCGGACACATCCACCGCCACCAGCAGGTCGCGGCCGCTGGCAGCCACTGGTACCGGCTCGCCCAACCATTGCGGGCGGGCGGCGGCGCACAGCAGCAACAGCCAGATGACGACAAAGGGTGCCTGCTGGCGCCAGGTCGGCAGGTTGAGCCGCGCGCGGCGCGCGGCCAGGCCTTCCAGTTCGTCGAGGAAGCCCACCTTGAGCACCGGTTCGCCGCTGTCGGCGGCCGGCAGCACCAGGCGCGCCAGCCACGGCAGCGGCAACAGGGCGAAGACCCACGGCCAGGCCAGTTCAAACATGCTTGCGAATCCAGGTTTCGACGGCCTGGCTGAGCCCGGCGATGGCTTTGTCGTCAAGCTTGCACTCGGGCTTGTAGGCGCCTTCTACCAGTACCATCCAGCGGGTCAGGCCGGCGGCCGGGCAGCGGTTGTCGAGAAACGCCAGCCACTGGCGGCCGTTGAGGGTATGGCTGTTGGCGCCTGGGTAATGGTTGCGGCACAGGCGTTTGAGCAGGGCGTTGATCTGTTGCAGCCAGGCTCCGGCCGGGGCGCCGTCGTAGGGGCGCGGCAGGCGGGCCAGTTCGGCCAGCGCTTCCACGCGTACCGGGTCCAAAGGTTGTTCGGCACGCACGATGCGGCGTTTGCCCGGGCGCCAGCGGCGCACCCGCCACAGGCCCCAGGCCAGCAGCGGCAGCACAGCCACCAGTAGCCACCAGCCGGGTGCCGGCGGCCACAGGCCGATCGGTGCGGGGGCGATCAGCGGCTGCAGTTGGTCAAGCGGGTTCATCGGCCGCTGCTCTTCATGACGCGCTCCGTGGCCGCTGGGCGTTCAGGTATTCGCGTAGCTGTTCGATCATTTCGCTCTGGGTGCTCAGGGGCATCAGCAGCACGCGCAGCTTTTGCGCCATCAGCTCCCAGCGCTCGATGCGCGCTTCGGCCTGCTGGCGGTAGGCCTGGCGCAGGTTGCTGTCCAGGGTGTCGAGCTCAAGCTGCGCGCTGCGCTGGGCAAAGCGCAGCAGGCCGGCGGCGGGCAGGGCGTGGTCGAGCGGGTCGGACACCGGCATCAGCAGCAGGTCGCAATGGCGCGAGAGCATGGCCAGGTGCTGTTCCACCTGGGCAGTGAGCGAGCGCTCATCGCAGATGACGATGGCCAGGCTGCCGGGGCGCAGCACTTCGCGGGCGCGGCGCAGGGCCAGGCCGAGGCTGTCGGCACCGGGCGTGGCCTCGGTGTGCAGCGCCTGGTTGACCTTGGCCAGGCGGTTGAGCAGTTGCAGCAAGCTCTGCTTGCTGCGCCGGGGCTTGATTTCGTGGTGCTCGTTGTCGCCGAACACCAAACCGCCAATGCGGTCGTTGTGGCCCAGCGCGGCCCAGCCGAACAGCGCGGCGGCCTGGGCGGCCAGCACCGACTTGAATATCAGCCCAGAGCCGAAGAACAGCCGCTGGCTCTGCTCGACGAGGATGAAGATGGGCCGTTCGCGCTCCTCGTGGAACAGCTTGGTGTGCGGCTCCTGGGTACGCGCGGTGACCCGCCAGTCGATGTTGCGCACATCGTCACCGGCCTGGTACACGCGCACCTGGTCGAAGTCCACGCCCCGTCCGCGCAATTTGGAGTGGTGCAGCCCCACCAGCGGGCTGCGCTGGCCGGGCCGGGAAAACAGCTGGATTTCGCGCACGCGGTGGCGCATGTCGATCAGCTCGGCAAGGCCGATGCGGATGCCGGGCTCGGCCAGCGATGCGGTGGGCATGGGCTCAGGCAACGGCGACGACGTCGAGGATGCGCTGGACCACGCGGTCCTGGTCGATCCCCGCCGCCTCGGCCTCGAACGAGAGGATGATGCGGTGGCGCAGTACGTCGAACAGTACCGCCTGGATGTCTTCGGGGCTGACGAAGTCGCGCCCGGCCAGCCAGGCGTGCGCGCGCGCGCAGCGGTCCAGAGAAATGGAACCACGCGGGCTGGCGCCGTAGGCGATCCAGTCGGCCAGTTCGGCGTCGAACTTGGCCGGAGTGCGGGTGGCCATCACCAGTTGCACCAGGTACTCCTCCACCGCGTCGGCCATGTACAGGCCGAGGATTTCCTTGCGGGCGGCGAAGATCGCCTGCTGGCTGACCCGGCGCTCGGGCTTGGTCTCGCCGCCCAGGGCTTCACCACGAGCCTGCAGCAGGATGCGCCGCTCCACTGCAGCGTCGGGGAAGCCGATTTTCACGTGCATCAGGAAGCGGTCGAGCTGGGCCTCGGGCAGTGGGTAGGTGCCTTCCTGCTCGATCGGATTCTGCGTTGCCATCACCAGGAACAGCGGCGACAGGTCGTAGGTACTGCGGCCCACGCTGACCTGGCGTTCGGCCATGGCTTCGAGCAGTGCGGACTGCACCTTGGCCGGGGCGCGGTTGATTTCGTCGGCCAGCACCAGGTTGTGGAAGATCGGCCCCTGCTGGAACACGAAGCTGCCGGTTTCCGGGCGGTAGATTTCGGTGCCGGTGATGTCGGCCGGGAGCAGGTCGGGGGTGAACTGAATGCGATGGAACTGTGCCTCGATACCTTCGGCAAGCTCTTTGATGGCTTTGGTCTTGGCCAGACCCGGCGCGCCTTCGACCAGCATGTGGCCGTCGGCCAGGAGCACGATCAACAGCCGCTCGACCAGTTTTTCCTGGCCTAGGATCTGGGAAGAAAGAAAGGTGCGCAGCGCGATCAGCGCTTCACGGTGTTCCATCGGTGACGGTTCCTGGTATGGGGCCGCAGGCGGCTGGAAGCAGCTGCCCTGGCAAGGGGTGATACTTTAATCCATCCGGGGGGGTGGCGACCAATGGCGGTAGGGAAATTTATCCTTGCCGGGGCCATGCAGGTGCGGAAATGTCCTGCATATGGCTGGCCATTGGCTGATGTTCCGCAGCGGCGTGTTGGCGCTTGCTTGTGCTTTTTGTACAAGCAGGAGGCACCACGATGGACCTGAACAGCTGTAGCACTGCACACATCACGCCGGTCACTCTGCGTTTTGGTGTGTTCTTCGATGGCACCGGTAACAACCTGAACAATGTGATGCCGGTGGATGCACCGGGGGGTAAAGGAGGCAGTTATGCCAATGCCTTGAGCAACGTGGCCCTGTTGTATGCGCTGTACCCGGCGCAGGGGGCCGGCGCTGACGGGGCCACGGCGTTCCTCAAGCGCTATGTCGAAGGCGTGGGCACCCTGGCGGGCGAGGAGGATCATGTCTATGCCTTCTTCACCGGGCGTGGGTGCAGGGGGGCCGAGACCCGGGTCAACGAGGCCCTGGAGGGAATTGCCGGGCAACTGCGGGAGTGGGGCCAGGCGAATCCGCAGGCAAGACTCGAGCGGGTCGAGTTCGACTTGTTCGGTTTCAGCCGAGGGGCAGCTGCTGTGCGGCATCTGGCCAACCTGCTGCATGATGGCGGCGGCAGCCTGTTGGCTGTGCCCTGTGGCATCGTGATCAACTTCATCGGCCTGTTCGACACGGTGGCGGCGATCATCGCGCCGCTGCAGGGCGACTTCGACCCCGCCGACGACCGCCATGGTGACTTGCGCCTGGGCCTGGGCGCGGGCATTGCTCGGCAAATGGTGCAGCTGGTGGCGGAGGACGAGCAGCGACACAACTTCCCGCTGGTGCGCAGCGACCATGACATCGTGCTTCCGGGCGTGCACTCGAACATTGGCGGTGGTTACCCGGATACCACACAAGAGCAGGTGCTGCTGTGCAAACCGCAGTCACAGCGGGTGCCAGTGGGCATGCGCGCCGAGCAGACTCGCGTGCATGCCACCGTCAGTGCCTTGCTGGCGTCGGCGTTCGGCGAACTGGGGGCACCCAGGCCGCAGGTGCTCGCCTGGGAGGAACCGATCGCCGGTGGCCGGCCGAGCGAGGCGCAGAAGCAGGTATATGCGGCGGTGTACCGCGAGCGGGAAGTGGCGGGACAGCTTTCCCGGGTATACCTGAGCATCATGCGGGAGCTGGCAGTGCGGGCGGGTGTGCCGTTTGCGCCGTTGGGCGGGCAGGCTGAGCATCGGTTGCCGGAGGAGTTGCTGGGCATCAGCCGCAAGTTGCACGGGTTTGCCTTGGGTGAGTGTGAACAGCCTGGGTTGACCGAGGATGAACTGCGTTTGTTGCGTGACAGGTATGTGCATACATCGGCGAACTGGAATGCGTTGAAGGGGTTGCGTAACAGTGTGTTGGATGTGCTGTTCGTCGATCGGCCGGCGGCGGGAGGGCGGGTGATACACGCCAACCCGGTTGGGTGATTGGCCTGGATGGATAGAAGGGCGTGATGGCTGGCGGGTTTTCGCCGTTGCGTTTTCAGGGCCTGTCCGAATCAGCGCCGCGGGGGCGGCGCTCGATCTGACAGGCGCTACAAATATTGCGGCAAACACCCGCCAGCCATCATGCCAGCTCCTCCAGCAGGCCCTTCAGGTAGGCGCTACCGTGCCCGTCCAGCGGCTGCAGGGGCAGGCGTGGAGCGCCGACATCCTGGCCGAGCAGCTTCAAACCGGCCTTGATGGTGGTGGGCAGGCCGCGGCGGGTGATGTACTCCAACAGTTCGTACTGGCGGTAGAACAGCGCGCGAGCTTCAGCCAGGTCGCCTTGCTGCACCGCGTCCCACAGTGCCAGGTTCAGCGCCGGGATCAGGTTGGGCGCGGCAGTGCACCAGCCGGTGGCGCCGGCCACCAGGGCTTCCAGGGTGAGCGGGTTGCAACCGTTGTAGAAGGCCACCTGGCCATCGGTGGCCTTGAACAGGCGGTGCATGCGCTGTATGTCGCCGGTGCTTTCCTTGACCATGGTCACATTGGGCACTTCGCCTAGAATGCGCAGGATCAGCTCCACAGACAGGTCGGTGCCGCTGGTGCCCGGGTTGTTGTAGAGCATGATCGGAATGTCGATGGCCGCGCCCACGGCCTTGTAGTGGGCGACCACTTCGGCTTCGGTGAGCTTCCAGTAGGAGACGGGCAGCACCATCACCGCCGTGGCGCCGCAGGCCTGTGCCAGGCGAGCGCGCTGCACGGTGCGTGCGGTGGTCAGGTCGGAGACGCTGACCACGCTGGGCACGCGGCCGGCAATGCGTGCCAGGCTGAAGCGCACCACCGTTTCCCATTCGCTGTCGGACAGGTAGGCGCCTTCGCCGGTGCTGCCCAGCGGGGCAATGGCATGCACGCCGTCGGCGATCAGCCGGTCGATGGACAGGCCCAGGGCATCCAGGTCGAGTGTGCCGTCTGCCGTGAAGGGAGTGATGGTGTAGCCGATAACGCCGCGAATTACAGGTGTAGACATAACCAGGCACCTCTGCCGTTGTTGGGGAAAGAGTACAACTTCAGTCAGCCCAGGCAGTCGCCATGGGCACGCAAGGCACGGCGCGCGTAATAGCTGAAGGCGGCGCCATGACGTTTGGGGGTGGAGATCCAGTCGTGAGCCTCCTTGCCCAGGGCATCCGGGATGGGGCGGATGTCACCGGCACCCATGGCCAGCAGCTGCATCTTGGCCGCGCGCTCGAACAGCAGGGCGAGCACGCAGGCTTCCTCGATCGAGCGGCCGGCGATCAGCAGGCCATGGTGGGAAAGCAGGATCGCGCGCTTGTCGCCGATCGCCCTGGAAATGATTTCACCTTCTTCGTTGCCCACCGGTACGCCGGGCCATTCCTTGAGGAACGCGCAGTCGTCGAACAGTGGGCACAGGTCCATGTGCGAGATGGCCAGCGGCACTTCCAGCATCGACAGGGCGGCGCTGTGCAGCGGGTGGGTGTGGATGATGCAGTTGACGTCGGGGCGTGCGCGGTACAGCCAGCTGTGGAAGCGGTTGGCCGGGTTGGCCATGCCGCTGCCTTGCAGCACGGTGAGGTCTTCGTCGACCACCAGCAGGTTGGAAGCGGCGATCTCGTCGAAACCCAGGCCGAGTTGTTGCGTGTAGTAGGTGCCAGGCTGCTCGGCGCGGGCGGTGATCTGCCCGGCCAGGCCGGAGTCGTGGCCGCCATCGAACAGGATGCGGCAGGTGAGGGCGAGCTTTTGTCGAGGGGTGTAGGTGTTGTCGGCCAGCGCCGTCAGCATCTGCTGCTGGGCGAGCTTGACCAGCTGGTCCTTGGGTGTCTGCATGGTGGTCGTCATGGGCGGTACCTGCATGGGGAGGGGCGATGGATTGCTGATCGGCGAGGGCGCCGTCAGGACACAATTGCGATACTAATGACACAAAGTGTCATATGCAAGCGATGTGTCATCTCCAATATCAGTTCAGGCAATGTGGCCCAGTGCAAACCGTTATGGCCCGCATACGTAACTGGTATTACTTGCTCCGGCTGCACGCTGTTTAGCATCGACCGGGTCTTAACCGCGACGAGAACAACAACGTGAACCTCGCAACCCTAACCAGTCGAAGTGCCAGATACTGGCCGGAACGTTTGGCGGTGATCGACCGCCATACCCGGCTTACCTTTGCCCAGCTTGAACAGCGGACCAATCAGTTGGCCTCGGCCTTGTTGGCCCATGGCATCGCCACCGGCGAACATGTCGCGATCCTGGCTCCCAACCGGGTCGAACTGGTGGAGGCGGAGGTGGCTTTCTACAAGGCCGGCCTGGTCAAGGTCCCGGTCAATGCACGCCTGGCGCTGGATGAAGTGATCCAGATACTGAACGACGCCTGCAGCGTCGCGCTGATCGCCGACCCACAAGCTGCCGAGGCCTTGCTGGCGCGCAGGCAGGAGGTGCCTGCGCTGCGCCTGATCGTTACCCTCGGCGAGCAGGGCGGTGACATCGGCTACGCCGCACTGCTGGCCCAGGGCAGCAGCCAGCCAGTCAGTTGCGACCTGCCTGACGAAGCACTGGCCGTGTTGCACTACACCTCGGGCAGTTCCGGTGTGCTCAAGGCAGCAATGCTCAGTGTGGGCAACCGCAAGGCGCTGATCCGCAAGAGCATCGCCAGCCCCACGCGGCGTGCCGGCCCAGGCGACATCATGGCCCATGTCGGCCCCATCACCCATGCCAGCGGCATGCAGCTGATGCCGCTGCTGGCGGTGGGCGCCTGCAACCTGTTGCTGGATCGCTACGACGACCAGTTGCTGCTCGAGACCATCCAGCGCGAGGGCGTGACCCGGTTGTTCCTGGTACCGGCCATGATCAACCGTCTGGTCAATTTCCCCGGGGTCGAGCGCTATGACCTGAGCAGCCTGCGCCTGGTGATGTATGGCGCAGCACCAATGGCGCCAGCGCTCGTCAAGCGGGCCATCGAAGTGTTCGGGCCGATATTGGCCCAGGGCTACGGTGCTGGCGAAACCTGCTCGCTGGTGACGGTGCTGACCGAGCAGGACCACCTGTGCGAAGACGGCGACTACCGCCGGCTGGCCTCGTGCGGACGATGCTACTTCGAGACCGACCTGCGTGTAGTGAACGACGATTTTAGCGACGTCCAGCCAGGCGAGGTGGGCGAGATCGTGGTCAAGGGCCCGGACATCATGCAGGGCTACTGGCGCGCACCGCACCTTACCGCAGAGGTGATGCGTGACGGCTACTACCTCACCGGCGACCTGGCCACAGTGGACCAGCAGGGCTACGTGTTCATCGTCGACCGCAAGAAGGAAATGATCATTTCCGGCGGCTTCAACATCTACCCCAGCGAAGTCGAGCAGGTGCTCTACAGCCTGCCGCAAGTGTTCGAGGCCGCCGTGGTGGGCGTGCCCGACGAGCAGTGGGGCGAAGCGGTGCGTGCAGTGATCGTGCTCAAGCCTGGCATGCAGCTGCAGGAAAACGAGGTGATCGAACATTGTGCCCAGGCCCTTGCCGGGTTCAAGAAACCGCGCGGGGTGGACTTCGTCAGCGAGCTGCCGAAGAACCCCAACGGCAAGGTGGTGCGCCGCCTGATTCGAGACGCCTACTGGCAAAACAGCGAACGCCGCATTTGACCTGAGGAATTGCCATGTACCAGCCAAGTGAAAAGGCCAGACAGATCATCGAGGCCATCGGCGGCTTCGTTCGCAACGAGATACTGCCCCTGGAACAAAGCGCCGGCCTCAGCTGGGCCGAGCCCCACCCGCGTGAAGTGCTGCAGCAGGTGTGGCAGCGCTCGTGCGAGCAGGGCTTCTACAACATCATGCTGCCTGAAACGATCGGTGGTGCAGGATTGAGCGTGTCCGATTTATGTGCGGTGAAAGAGGCCACGGTGCTGACTGGCTCCATGCTGGCGCCGCATATTCTCGGCGAGCTTTCCGGGCCGCCGCGTGTTGGCCACCTGTTCAAGGTGGCCAGCCCAACCCAGGTCGAGGCATTCCTGCAGCCGGTGTGCCGGGCCGAAAAGGCCGTGTGCTTCGCGCTGACCGAAAGTGAAGCCGGGTCCGATGCCACGGCGATCAGGACTACCGCCCGGCGTGAAGGCGAGTACTACGTGCTGAGCGGGGCCAAGCGCTACATTTCCGGTGCACCTTATGCCGACATCGCGGTACTGCTCGCGGTCACTGGTCCCGGGCGCGGCGCCCAAGGCATCTCGGCATTCTTTGTCGAGCTGGATGCGCCGGGAGTGCGGGTAGAAAGCGATTACTCGGTCATGTCCGGCGGCGGCGCCCATGGCGACATCCTTCTCGATGAGGTACGGGTGCCGGTGGCCAACCGCATTGGCGAGGAAGGGCAGGGCTTCAAGCTGGCAATGGGCCGCATCACCCTCAATCGTCTGCTGCATTGTCCAACCATGCTGGGCCTGGCGGGGCTGGCGCTGAACCTGTCGATCGACTACGCCCGCACGCGCAAGCAGTTTGGCCAGCCGATCGCGATGTTCCAGTCGATCAATCACATGATCGCCGACATGGCCACCGAGCTGCATGCGGCACGCAGCATGGTCTATGCCACTGCCGCGCTGAATGACGCCGGTGGCGATATCCGTACCCAGGCGCCGATGTGCAAGCTGTTCGTATCGGAAACGGCCTTCCGTATCGCCGACCGTGCCGTGCAGATTCATGGGGGGGCCGGGCTGTTGCGGGGCAACCCGGTGGAGTGGATTTTCCGTGCGACCCGTATGATGCGCATTCTTACCGGAACCAGCGAAATCCAGCGCAACACCATTGCCAAGGGCGTGCTCATGCCCGAGCAGTGAAACTGCACACCCGGCCTCGATTGGCCGGGCTCTCCCACAAGAACAATAAGAGAGATCGACATGACTCATACTGACTCCCCCGCGCGTGCAGGCACGGCCTGGATGATTGCGGTACTGCTGGCGATGCTTATGTTGGTGAACTTCCTGGACAAGGTGGTCATCGGCCTTGTAGCGGTACCCATGTCCAGGGAACTGGGTTTGTCCCCGGCCGAGTTCGGCCTGGTAGGCGGCGCGTTGCACTGGTTCTTCGCCATCTCTGCGGTGGTCGGCGGCTTCATGGCCAACCGCCGGCCGACCCGCACGCTGCTGTTGGGCATGGGCGCGTTCTGGGCACTGATCCAGTTGCCCATGCTGTTCGTCACCTCCCTGTGGGCGATTGTCGCTTGCCGGGTGTTGCTGGGCATCGGCGAAGGGCCGGCGTCACCGGTGGCTACCCATGCCTTGTACAAGTGGTTCCCCAACGACCGGCGCAACCTGCCGGTGGCGCTGTTGCATACCGGTAGTGCACTGGGGCTGCTGGTGGCAGGCGCAATGATTCCATGGATCAGCGTGCACTATGGCTGGCGCATGAACTTCATCGTGCTGGCTCTGATCGGCGCGGCGTGGTGCGCGCTGTGGTGGGCATTGGGGCGCGAGGGTACGCTTGACCGCATCCGCCCCGGCCAGCTCAAGGAAGAGCAGGCGCACATCGCCTACCGTCGTCTGCTCGGCGACCGCACGGTGCTGGGCAATTACCTGTGCCACTTCGCCGCCAATTGGTCGCTGGCCCTGACCTTGACCTGGGTGCCGAGCTACCTGGAAACCGGGCTGGGCATCGACCCGATCATGACCGGCCGGGTGTTCGTGCTGTTCGTGGTGGTGACCACGCCGCTGAGCCTGTTCATGGCGTGGCTGTCGCAGCGCATGATGCGCGCCGGGGTGGCGACGCGCTGGTCGCGCGGAGCCTTCGTCTCTCTGTGCCTGATTGCCAGCGGGTTGCTGTCGGCGGCGTTGTTCCTGCCGGGTCTGGGCAATGTCGAGCGAATCATGAGCCTGACCTTCAGCGGCGGGCTGGCGCTGGTCATGTACTCGGTGGGGCCAGCCATGCTGGCGGAGTTCACGCCTAGCGGGCAGCGTGGCGGCATTCTGGCTATCGGCAATGGTATCGCTTCGCTGGCCGGGCTGGCGGCACCCGTAGTCACGGGTTTGCTGGTGCAGGGCGCCGGAGCCGACCACCCGGCAGGGTATGGCCAGGGCTTCCTGGTGTGCGGGGCGGTGCTGGTGATCGCCGGGTTGACCGGGCTGGTGTGGATGGACCCGCAGAAAACCCGCCAACGGCTGCTGCAGGTGGACACGGCTGCGCTGGCCCGGGCCTGAGCTGCGCTGCGTTCAGAGGCTCTGCTGCGGCAGTGGAGCACGCTCGATCAGGGTGCCTCTCCAGCGCTCGCTGCGCACCGCATCCACCAGCAGCCCGCGCACCAGGTCGCGCATGCAGGCGGCGGCGAATGACAGTGGCTTGTGTTGCGAATGGGCCAGGGCAATGGTTCGGGTGATGCGCGGTTCCACGATCAGCCGCGCACTGGCAGGGGCTGCCAGGTCCAGCAAGGGCGGCCAGTTGCTGATGGTCGCCGCCAGGCCGGCACGTACCAGGCTGGTTATGCCGGGTGCCGACTGCTGTTCATAGCTTGAATCCAGCGTCACGCCGGTTTCCATGGCCGCCTGCTCGATGCGCCTGCGCAGGTGCAGGCTGCGCGGCGGCATCACCAGCCGGCTCGACGCTGCCTCGGCCAGAGTGATTGGTGAGTCGTCCGGACCATGCGCAGGCAGGCCTACCCAGTACAGGTCTTCGGAGAACACGGGTTCGGCAACCACGTGCGCCAGCTCTTCGGCGTTGGGCACCACACCGAAATCCACCTTGCCCAGCTCGATCGCCTGGCCGCCTTCGCGGCTCAAGCCGTCCCATACGGTGAGCTTGATGCCGGGAAAGCGTGCCTGCGCCTGGGTGATGATGGCTGGCAACAGCAACGCCGAAGCCGTGGCCGGAATCGAGATGGCCACGTGGCCCTTGGGGTTGCCCCGGCTGGATTTGAGTTCGTCCTTGACCGAGTCGAGCTTCTGTGTCACCGAGCGTGCCACCTCGTACAGCTGGCGCCCTGCATCGGTCAGCTCGATGCCGTCATGCTGGCGCGCCAGCAATTGCATTTCCAGTTCGCTTTCCAGCAGGCCTATCTGACGGCTCAATGCCGGCTGGGCAATGAACGCGTGCCGCGCGGCGTTGGAGAAACTGCCGGCTTCGACAATGGCAATCAGGTAACGCAGCTGTTTCAAAGTCATGGCGATTCTCAGGCTATGCCGAAGTGGTATGGCAACTATCGGGAGACGTTATTTGTTCCGGTCTGGTGGCCTACTTAGTATCAGGGAACACCGAATCGAGGATAACAGAAACGTTCGCTTATTTACCCAAGCCCTTTCATACAAGCCTTTGCGCCGTGTTACGGCGCTAACTCGCAACTCACTCTCGAATAAACACAATAAGAGGTTAAGAGTGATGGCATTCCGTACTTCTGGTCTTTCGGGGCCGTTGTCGTTGCTTGCATCTGCACTTTTTTCTATGCCTGCCCTGGCCGTGCAATTTAATCTTGGAGCGTTTGAAGGACAGTTTGATTCAGCGCTTTCGTTTGGCACCAGCATTTCCACTGCCAACCCGGACCCGGCTTTGCACAATAGTGCAAACAGTGATGACGGCCGCCTGAACTTTGCCTCGGGTGATGTGTTTTCGGCAGTGTTCAAAGGTACCCATGATCTGGAGCTCAAACATGCCAACCTGGGTGTGTTCCTGCGTGGCACCTACTGGTACGACACGGCGCTGCGTGACCATGACCAGCGCTTCAAGGCGGTCGAGGACAACAACCGCAAGCGCTCGGCCAAGACCGCAGGTACACAGTTGCTCGACGCCTTCGGCTACTACCTCTACGACATCGATGGCCAGCCAGGTTCGGTAAGGCTGGGCAAGCAGGTGGTGAACTGGGGCGAGAGCACCTTCATCCAGGGCGGACTGAACGTCATCAATCCCTTCAACCTGGCGGCGTTGCGCCGCCCAGGTTCGGAGGTGAAGGACGCGCTGGTACCGGTGAACCTGTTCTATTTCACTCAAAACCTGACCGAGGCGTTGTCGGTCGATGGCTTCTACCAGCTGGACTGGGACCAGACCCAGCTCGACAACTGCGGCACGTTCTTCTCCAACAACGACTTCCTGCCCGATGGTTGCGATGGCCTGGACGTGGGGGCCAGGTTGCTTGGCAACCCGGCTGCCGTGGCCGGCCTTGCACCGTTTGGCGTGAACCTGACCAGCGAAGGCGTGCGCATACCCCGGGGCAGTGACCAGGATGCCCGCGACGGCGGGCAGTGGGGCGTTTCGCTGCGCTGGTACGTGGCGGCGCTGGACACCGAGTTCGGTGCCTACGCTGCCAACTATCACAGCCGCACGCCTTATCTGGGGACGGTCAGCAGCCCATACTTCGACAACAGCCGCTTCGCCCCACAGTTGTGCGCCAACCTGGGCATTGGCCCGGCCGGCTGTGCCGGGTTTCTCGGTTCCGCTGCCGGTCAGTCGCTGGTCGGCGCATTGCGCCTGGGTACCTCCCAGTACCGCGTGCAGTACCCCGAGGACATCCGCATGTACGGTTTGTCGTTCGCCACCACCCTGCGCAGCGGTACGGCTCTGCAGGGTGAGCTGAGTTACCGGCCGAATATGCCCATGCAGCTCAACGGCACCGACATCATCCAGTCACTGCTCAATGTCGAGGGGCGTTCACCTTTGCTGGGCGACGGGCTGCGGCCAGACAGCGCCAGCACCTTGTTCGATGGCTACCGGCGCAAGGAGGTGACCCAGCTTCAGGTGACCGCCGTGCATGCCTTCAGCCAGGTACTGGGGGCCAACCAGATGCTGCTGGTGGGCGAGGCCGGGGCCACCTACGTCGGCGGGCTGGAGGGCGGCACAGGCCCGCGTTACGGCCGCTCGGGTACCTTCAACAGTGGCGAACTGGCGGACAACAGCGTATGCCGGGCGATTTCCAAGACGCCAGAGCACTGCAACGACCAAGGCTTCATGACCCCGTTCTCCTGGGGCTACCGGCTACGCGCCACCTTGACCTACCCCAACGTGATCGCCGGCTTCGACCTGCGGCCAAACCTGTCCTGGTCGCACGATGTGCACGGTACAGGCCCGGTGGAGGGCTCGGCTTTCAGCGAAGGCTCCAGGGCCATTAGCGTCGGGCTGGATGCGACGCTTGCCAGCACCTACAGCCTGAGCCTGTCGTACACCGACTTTATCGACGGCGATTATGGCACCCGTGGCGACCGGGACTTTGTCTCGCTGAGCCTGGGCGTCACCTTCTGAGGGCATGATGATGAAAATGCGAATGCTGATGATCGGCCTGTTCTGGGCCAGCGCCGGGTTGGCTGCAGCAGGCCTGCCTGACAACCTGACCCCTGTGGGCGCTGAACGTGCAGCCAGCCCGGACGGCCGTATCCCGGCCTGGCAAGGCGGGTTGACAGTAGCCCAGCAGCGCTTGGGCGACAACGGCACGCCGCTGGATCCGTATGCCGCCGAGCAGCCACTGTACCGGATCACGGCGGCCAACTATCGGCTTTACCAGAGCCAGCTTTCCGACGGCCAGGTAGCTTTGCTCAAGCGCTTCCCGCAAACCTTCGAACTGCCGGTCTACCCTACCCATCGCAGCGTGGCGGTGCCTGCCGGAGTCGCCGCCTCGGCCGCCCGCAACGCAGTGCAGGTGCAGCTGGATGACCAGGGCAACGGGCTGCGCGGGTTCAGTGGCGTGATTGCGTTTCCTCGGCCGGACAATGGCCTGGAGGTGATCTGGAACCACCTGACCCGGCACCGCAATGCCAGCTACATTCAGATGTCCGACAGCGTCACACCGCTCAAGAACGGCCGCTTCGTGCTGATGAGCGCGCGCCAGGACCTGGCCCGCCCGGAAGGCCTGAGCGGGCTGGGTGCAAGCAATGTGCTGTATTACTTCACCTACCGCATGATGGCACCATCACGGCTTGCCGGTGATGCCATGGTGGTCCATGAAACCCTTGACCAGGTAGCCGAGCCCCGCTTGTCCTGGGTCTACAGTGCCAGTCAGCGGCGTGTACGGCGCGCGCCGAGCATCGCCTACGACACCACCGGGCCAGGCACTGCCGGCCTGCGTACTGCCGACAGCCGCGACATGTTCAATGGCGCCCCCGACCGTTACCAATGGAAGTTGCTGGGCAAGCAGGCCCTGCATGTGCCCTACAACAGCTACCGCCTGGCATCGCCCGAGCTGAGCTATGCCGAGCTGATCAAACCTGGCCATGTGAATCCGGCGCCTACTCGCTACGAGCTGCATCGGGTGTGGGTGGTGGAGGCGACCCTGAAGCCCGGGGCACAGCACATCTACGCCAAGCGACGCTTCTATGTGGACGAAGATACCTGGGCCATTCTCGAAACCGACAGCTACGATGCTGGCGGCCAGCTGTGGCGTACATCACAGGCCCACAGCTTTTACCACCCGGGCGGCGAGGTGGCGGTCAACGCAATGGAGGTCACCTATGACCTCAAGAGTGGCCGCTACCATGCGTCAGGGCTGATCAACGAGCAGCGTCGCCCGTTTGACTTCAATGTTCGCACCAGCCTTTCGTATTTCTCTCCCGGCGCTTTGCGCAGCTTTGGCGTGCGCTGATGGACGTGTTCGAACCACGGCCGGACTGGACTCGGCGCCTGCTGGGGCAAGGCGAGGCGCCCGACCCTCGTTTCACCCTGGCCAACGAGCGCACGTTCCTGGCCTGGATCCGTACCGCGCTGGCGTTGCTGGGAGGTGCTATTGCCATCGAGACCTTTGCCGGCCAGGCCCTGCAGGCGCCGCTTCGGCTTTGGCTGGTCGGCGGCCTGATGTTGTTGAGCACGCTGCTGAGCGCCGGCGCCTGCCTGCGCTGGCTGCGGGTGGAGCGTGCCTTGCGCCAACGCCGGCCATTGCCGCTGCCAGCGCTGGTGCCGATGTTGGCACTGGGTTGCCTGGTCGCGGCATTGATGGCCGCTGCCGTGTTGTGGCCGCGTTGGCATGCTTGACCCGGGTTTGCAGGCCGAACGCACCGAACTGGCCTGGCGGCGTACCTGGCTGGCGCTGGTGGCAGTCGCGGGGCTGGCTTTGCGACAGGGCGACCTGCCGCTGGCCGCACTGGTGGGCTGCGCAACGCTGATGCTGTTGGCCCGCCAGGGGCGGCGCTACAGCGAGGGCCTGGCGATGTTGCGCGCCGAGCGCGGTCAGCCTGCGATTCTGCCGGTATTGGCGCTGGGTGGCGGGGTGTGCCTGATGGCGCTGGCAGGGTTGTACCGCTTGGCGAACGGGGGCTGAAACCTCTCCCACAGGTACAATGTGAGTCTGAAAGCCAAGACGGTACCGGTGGGAGCGGGCTTGCTGGCGAAGACGCCGGGGCTCAAGGGGTCACGATGTTGAAACGGGAATCGGCGTTCTCCAGGCCGCCCATGAAGCGCAGGAACTTCACCCGCTCACCCTCGATGGAGATTTCGCCCAGGGTGGCCTCCTTGAGGAACCCGGTCTGCTTCAGGGCAATGCGGTCCAACGTCTGTTTGCTCATGCTCACCTGCACATCGGCCTGGGCGTGACGAGTCAGGTCGCGATGGGTGAGCACGCCGTTGCGCAGGG
The DNA here is from genome assembly GCF_015680405.1 of Pseudomonas pudica. GTDB lineage: Bacteria > Pseudomonadota > Gammaproteobacteria > Pseudomonadales > Pseudomonadaceae > Aquipseudomonas > Aquipseudomonas pudica. The sequence goes on along the minus strand of NZ_JADLJS010000045.1, from coordinate 10,163 downwards.
TCAGGGCGTAATCTTCGCCCAGGTCGGTGAAGCGCCAGTTGATGCTGAGGTCGCTATCCGCCGCCTTGAAGGCATCCACTCGTACCCCCAGGTAATCGAAGAACAGGCTGGGTGTCAGTGCCCGCACCATGTCGTCGGCATTGCCGCCACTGCCGGTGGCGGCGGCTACTCCACCGCGCAGCTCCTGGGCGCCGCTGAGGTAGGCATTGCGCCAGGTGGCGTTCTCGCTCTGGTAACCCAGCTGCTCCAGCGCATCGGCCTGCAGCTCGCGCGCTGCGGTATTGCCCGGCTCGGCGAATACCAGATGGTTCACCAGCTGCGCGACCCAGCGGTAGTCACCTTCGGCAAAGGCTTGGCGTGCCTGGGACAGCACCTGATCGGCGCCACCCATTGCCGCCACGTAGCGCTTTCCGGCAGCTTGCGGCGGCAGTGGGTCGAGGTTGGCCGGGTTGCCATCGTAAAAGCCCATATAGCGTTGGTAGACAGCACGTACGTTATGGCTGAGCGAGCCATAGTAGTCGCGGCTGTACCATTTGCTGGCCAGGCGCGGCGGAAGGCTGGCCAGGCTCTGGGCGATTTCCATCGGTGTCTGGCCCTGGTTGATCAGGCGCAAGGTCTGGCTATCGATGAAGGCATACATGTCACGCTGGTCGGCCAGGTATTCGCGGATTGCCGGCCCACCCCAGGTCGGCCAGTGATGCTGGGCAAACACCACCTCGGCCTGGTCGCCGTAACGCAACAGCGATTGGTCCAGGTAGTGCGCCCAGACTTTCGGGTCGCGCACCAGCGCCCCGCGCAGGGTCAGCACATTGTGCTGCACGTGGGTGGCGTTCTCGGCCATGCACAATGCCTTGAGCCCAGGGAAGTAGATGTTCATCTCCGCTGGCGCTTCGGTGCCCGGGGTCAACTGGAACTCTACCTCCACGCCGCTGAGGGTCATGCGTTGCAGCGGTTGGCTGATTTCCAGCGTCGGCGCTATCAGGCTGACGGTGGCGTTGGCCGGCACTCCTTTGCCCAGACCGGCATCCACTTGGCCGCGTGGCCCGCGGGGCAGGGGGGCGCCGTACATGTACTGGGCGCGGCGCTTCATGGCCGGGCCGGCCAGCACGTTTTCGCCGATGGCATGCTCGAAGAAACCTTCAGGTGCAATGACCTGGACCTTGCCGGCCTTTACGTCCGCCTCGTCGATCACCCCGCGCGCGCCGCCGAAGTGGTCGATGTGTGGGTGGGTGTAGATGAGCGTGGTCACCGGCTTGCGCGGGCGGTGCCGGAAATACATCTCAAGGCCAGCCCTGGCGGTTTCGACGGCCAGCAGCGGATCGAGCACGATCAGCCCGTCCTGGCCTTCGATGATGGTCATGTTGGCCAGGTCCAGGCCGCGAACCTGGTAGATGCCTTCGGTGACCTTGAACAGCCCGGCGATGGTGTTCAGCTGGGCGATGCGCCACAGGCTCGGGTTTACCGTGGCCGGGGCCTGCGCCGGGTCGAGAAAACGGTACTGGCCCAGGTCCCACACTGTCTTGCCATCGGCGGTCGCGACCGGCCCGTCGAAGCGCTCGATCAGCCCGCGCCGGGCCGCCTCGTAATCCCGGTGGTCATCGAAGGGCAGGCGTTGCAGCCATTGCTGGTTGCTGGCCTGGGTGGCCGGGGTGGCGTCCTTTGCCGCCGTAGTGGCCAGGCTCGGGAGGGGCGCCAGCAGGGCGAGCGCCAGCATCGACAGTGGGAAGCGCATGGTGTGTCCTTGTTGTTATCGGGGCGGACCACTGTAGGGGACCGGTTCGGGCACCAGCCAATACCAGAGCGGCATGGTTGCCATCGCATTTGCTGATGGCCTCAGGCAGGCGGGAGCTCCAGGATCTGCTCCACCAGCCAGGCAAGGGCGGGGTCGTGCCGGCGGTGGGTCAGGTGCACCAGTTCCAGCTCGAACGGCTCCAGGGCAAAGGGCAGTTCGTGCACCGTGAGGGGCAGCAACTTCGCGAACTGCTGTGCAAGTTGCCGCGGCAGCACCACGCACATCTCGGTGGCGGCAGCCAGATGCGCGGCTTGCAGGTAGTTGGGAGTGGTGTACGCAATTTGCCGGGTCAGGCCTTGTTCGGCCAGCCATTGGTCGACCATGCCCCGGGTCTGGCCACCGTGTACCCAGATATGCCGCAAGCCGAGGAACGCCTGAAGGTCCAGCGCCTGGTCCGGCGCCAGTTGCGGATGCTTCTGGCGCAGCGCGACTTGCAGGGTTTCACGCCGCCAGGGGCGACGGCTGAAGCGTGCCGGCACCTCGTCGAAGCGCCCCAGTACCAGATCGAGGTCGCCGCGGTCCAGCGCTTCGGCCGGCAGGTTGGGAGCCAGGTGCACCACATCGATGCGCAAGTGTGGGGCCAGTACCTGCAGGCGTGCCAGCAGCGGTGGCATGCACAGCTGTTCGACGAAGTCGGTGAGGGCGATGCGCAGTTGACGGTGGCTGCGCTGTGGCTCGAAGGCATCGCCGGTGGCCAGGGTCTGCTCGATCTGTTGCAGGGCCGCTCGAATCGGCCCTTCCAGTGCCAGTGCTCGCGGCGTAGGGCGCATGCGCCGGCCAACACGAACCAGCAGCGGGTCGCCCAGCTGGTCGCGCAGCCGCGCCAGGGCGTTGCTTACCGTGGGCTGGGTCAGGGCCAGTCGTTCAGCCGCCCGCGAGACATTCTGCTCGCGCAGCAGCATGTCGAAGACCCGTAACAGGTTCAGATCGAAGTTGGAAATATTCATGGCCAGAATATATGGCATACGAAATGGAAATTTCAAAAATACCTGCGGCCTGCTTAGGGTGATGCCTGTCCTCATACCTACAACAAGCAGGAGCGTTGCGCGTGAATACCCCCTTTCCGATCAACCAGGTGGCCGTGATAGGCGCAGGTACCATGGGCCGCGGCATCGTCATCAGCCTCGCCAGTGCCGGCCTGTCGGTGCTGTGGCTCGACAGCAACGCATCAGCCCTGGACGCTGGCCTGAGCATGGTCAGCCAGGCCTGGGCCCAGCAGGTGGAAAAGCAGCGTGTAACCCAGGCCGAGGCCGAAGCCTGCCTGGCGCGCGTGCAGGCGGTGGATGGTTACACCGCGCTGGCCCAGGCCGATCTGGTGATCGAGGCGGTGTATGAAAGCCTTGAACTCAAGCAGGAAATCTTCCGAGCCCTGGATCAGTACCTCAAACCTGAGGCGATCCTGGCCAGCAATACCTCGGCGCTGGACATCGACGCGATCGCGGCGGTGACCCAGCGACCGTCGCGGGTGCTGGGCCTGCATTTCTTCAGCCCCGCGCATGTCATGAAGCTGCTCGAGATAGTGCGCGGCGCGCACACCGACCAGGCGGTGCTCGATACCGCCCTGGCGCTGGGCGAACGCCTGGGCAAAGTGGCGGTAGTGGCCGGCAACTGCCCGGGTTTCATCGGCAACCGCATGCTGCGCAGTTATGTGGCCGAAGCGCGCAAGTTGCTGCTCGAAGGCGCGCTGCCGCACCAGGTGGATGCGGTGCTGCAACAGTTCGGTTTTGCCATGGGCCCGTTCCGCATGTACGACGTGGTAGGCATCGACCTGGAATGGCGCGCCCGTCAGCTGGCCAGGCAGGGTATGCACGATCCGCTGGTGCAAGTGGACAATGCGCTGTGCGATCTGGGCCGGCTGGGTCAGAAGACCGGGAAGGGCTATTACCGTTATGCACCTGGCAGCCGCCAGGCCGAGCATGACCCCGAGGTCGACGCCCTGGTGCTCAGGGTTTCCAACGACCTGGGTTACCGTCGCCGGGGCATCAGTGCGGAGGAAATCGTCGAGCGCTGCCTGCTGGCGCTGGTCAACGAGGGGGCCAGGATTCTGCAGGAAGGCATCGCTGCCGACAGCACCGACATCGACCGGGTGTGGCTCAACGGCTATGGCTTCCCGGTGGCCACAGGTGGCCCGATGCGCTGGGCCGATGACCAGGGTGCAGCATTCATCCTGGCCCGGCTGGAGTACCTGCAAAGCGTACTGGGCGAGCATTGGCGCCCGGCCGGCCTGCTCTACTCGATGGTGGCCAAGGGCAAGCGCTTCGACCAGCTGGCGGAGGCTCAGGCATGAATTACCAGGCTCCCTTGCGCGACATGCGCTTCGTGCTGCACGAGCTGTTCGACGTTGCCGGCCATTGTCGGCAGCTGGGCATCGATCTGGACCGCGACACCCTCGACGGCATCCTGGAAGAGGCCGCGCGTTTTACCGGCGAAGTCGTCGCTCCTCTCAACCGCAACAGTGACGAGCAGGGCTGCCAGTTGGCCGGGGGGGAGGTCACCACGCCCGACGGTTTTCGCGACGCCTACCGGCAATACGTCGCCCATGGCTGGGCCAGCATGACCGGCCCGCAGGCTTACGGCGGACAAGGCCTGCCGCAAATGGCCTCGGCCAGTTTCCACGAAATGCTGATGGCCGCGTCGTTGTCGTTCCGCATCTATTCCGGCCTCACCGAAGGCGCCGTGCTGGCCCTGCATCGCCATGGCAGCCCGGCGCTGCAGCAGGCCTACCTGGCGCCCATGGTCAGTGGCGAGTGGGCCGGTACCATGTGCCTCACTGAACCGCAGGCCGGCACCGACCTGGCCTTGCTGCGCACCCGCGCCCAGCCGCAGGTCGACGGCTCCTATCGCATCACTGGCAGCAAGATCTTCATCAGTGGCGGCGAGCAGGACCTGACCGACAACATCATTCATCTGGTGCTTGCCCGCCTGCCCGATGCGCCTGCCGGGGTGCGGGGCATCAGCCTGTTCCTCGTGCCGAAGCTGCTGCCGGGTGGCGAGCGCAACGCGCTGGGTTGTGGTGCGCTTGAGCACAAGATGGGCATCAAGGGTGCCTCGACTTGCGTGATGAATTTCGACGGTGCCCTGGGATGGCTGGTGGGTGAGGCCAACCAGGGCTTGGCGTGCATGTTCACCATGATGAACGACGCCCGTTTCCAGGTCGGCCTGCAAGGGCTGGGCATTGCCGAGGCGGCTTTCCAGGGTGGCCTGGCCTATGCTCGCGAACGCTTGCAATCGCGCGCGCTGACAGGCCCGGTTGCGGCGGACAGGCCGGCCGATCCGATCATCGTCCACCCGGATGTGCGACGCATGCTGCTGACCCAGAAGGCCCTCACCGAGGGCTGTCGCATGCTGGCTATCTACACGGCCCGGCAGCTTGACCTGGAGCACGCAGCGGCGGGCGATCAGGCACGCCAGGGCGCAGCCCGACGGGCGGCGCTGCTGATCCCGATCGTCAAGGCGTTCTTCACCGATGTCGGGCAGGAGGTCGCCAGCCTGGGCGTGCAACTGTACGGCGGGCACGGCTATATCCGCGAATGGGGCATGGAGCAATTGATGCGTGATAGCCGCATCACCCAGCTCTATGAAGGCACCAACGGCATCCAGGCCCTCGACCTTGTGCGCCGCAAGCTGCTGGGCGATGGCGGGGCCGAGCTGAACCTTCTGGTCGATGAACTGGCCCTGCAGGTCGAGGCGGCTGGTGCCGGTGGTGGTCTGCATGCCATGGCGGCAGCGGTCGGGCAGCGCCTGGAGGAATGGCGCGCACTGGCCGGCCATGTCGTCGAGGCTTGCCAGCATGACCCCCAGGAAATGGGCGCGGTCTCGGTGGACTTCCTGGCTTACTCGGCCTATGTGCTGCTTGCCGCGTTGTGGCTGCAGGCGGCCATGCGCGCCGAGGCGGCCCTGGCGGGTGGCAGTGCCGAAACGGGTTTCTATCGGGCCAAGCTGCACGCGGCGCAGTTCTACTGGCGACGTGTCCTGCCCCGTGCCACCGCCCACCGTGAAGCCCTGCTGGGCGGTGCAGATTGCCTCATGGCGCTGCCAGCGAGCGACTTTGCCTTTTAGCGCTCGGCCAACGACGACACAAGGAGAGCCAGATGCAGCCTTTCAGTTTTGCCACTACCGGACAGATACTCTGCGAAGCGGGCGCGGTGCAACGCCTTGCCACTCTGTGCCGCGAGCGCGGCGCACGGCGTGTGCTGATCGTCAGTGACCCCGGTATCGCCCGCCTGGGCATGCTCGATGACCTGCTGCCGGGGTTCACGACGGCCAAGGTCGGCGTGGCGATCTTCAGCGAGGTCACCGCCGACCCCAGCGAAGCCTGTGTGCTGGCGGCCACCCAGCGGGCCCGGCATATCGGCGCCGACCTGGTGGTAGGCTTTGGCGGCGGCAGTTCGATGGATGTCGCCAAGCTGGTCGCGCTGCTGGCTCACCGTGACTGTACCCAGCCGCTTGCCGAGCTCTATGGCATAGACAAGGCCAAGGGCCGGCGCTTGCCGTTGATCCAGGTGCCGACCACGGCCGGCACCGGTTCGGAGGTGACGCCAATCGCCATCGTCACCACCGGCGCCACCAGCAAGATGGGCATCGTCTCGCCCCTGCTGTTGCCGGACCTGGCGGTACTTGATGCCGTGTGCACCCTCGGCCTGCCCCCCGCGGTAACCGCTGCGACCGGCATCGATGCGATGGTGCATGCCATCGAAGCCTATACCAGCCGTCTCAAGCGCAACCCGCTGTCGAGCCTGCTGGCCCGCGAGGCACTGCGGCTGCTGGCGGAGAACCTGGACCAGGCCGTGCACAACGGCGGCAACCTGGATGCGCGCCAGGCCATGCTGCTCGGCGCCTGCCTGGCCGGCCAGGCGTTTGCCAATGCCCCGGTGGCGGCGGTACACGCCCTGGCTTATCCGTTGGGTGGGCACTTCCACATTCCCCATGGCCTGTCCAACGCACTGGTGTTGCCACATGTGCTGCGCTTCAACCTGCCCGTCGCGGTGACGGACTATGCCCAGCTGGCGGTGCCCCTGTTGGGCGCGCGGTTGCAGCCTGGCGACCTGCACCGGCAGGCTGACCAGTTCGTCGAGGAACTGGCTGTGCTGGGCGCCCGCTGCGGTTTGCCTGGGCGACTGCGCGATGCCGATGTTCCGCGCCATCGCCTGCCGCAACTGGCAGAAGATGCCATGCAACAGCAGCGCCTGCTGGTCAACAACCCGCGTGAGGTCACCCAGGCCGATGCACTGGCCATCTACGAGGCGGCCTACTGATGAGCGTGCATCGGCAACGTGACTATTATCGGCACTTCACGCCCATCGCCACCCGCTGGCATGACAACGACGCCTATGGGCACGTGAACAACGTGGTCTATTACGGCTTTTTCGACAGCGCCGTGAACCGCCTGCTGATCGAGCAGGGCGGACTGGATATCCACCACGGCGCGGCGATTGCGCTGGTGGTCAGCTCGGCCTGCGACTACCAGTCGCCTGTAGCGTTTCCGCAGGACATCGAGGTGGGCCTGGCGGTAAACCGGCTGGGCAACACCTCGGTGCAATACCAGTTGGCCGTTTTCATCCAGGGCCAATCCCTGGCCTGCGCCACCGGACGCTTCGTCCATGTGTTCGTCGACCGGCAGGGTCGACGCCCAGTCCCGGTGCCTGCCCGTTTGCGGCAGGTGTTGAGCGAATTGCAGCCCTTGTCCCCTGAGGAATTTCGACCATGAAAGACGCCGTGATCGTAGCCACTGCCCGTACACCCATCGGCAAAGCCATGCGTGGCGCCTTCAACGACCTGAAAACCCCCAGCATGACAGCCGTCGCCATTCGCGCAGCCGTCGAACGGGCTGGTATCGAGCCGGCGCAGGTGGAGGACCTGGTGCTGGGTACCGCCATGCAGAGTGGTACTGCCGCTATCAACCCTGGGCGTCTTTCGGCGCTGGCAGCCGGTTTGCCGCAGTCGGTCAGCGGGCAGACCCTCGACCGCCAGTGTGCGTCGGGCCTGATGGCCATCGCCACAGCGGCCAAGCAGATCATTGTCGATGGCATGCAGGTGACCATCGGCGCCGGCCAGGAGCAGATCAGCCTGGTGCAGCAGGTGCACAACCAGCTTGCCAGCGAGGCCTGTGACCCTGCCGTGCTGCGCATGAGCGAACACGCCTACATGCCGATGCTGCAAACCGCGGAGTTCGTCGCCCGCCGCTATGGCATCAGCCGGGATGCGCAGGATGCCTACGCCTTGCAGTCGCAGCAACGCACTGCTGCGGCGCAGGCGGCGGGGTTGTTCGCCGATGAAATCGTACCCGTCACGGCACGCAGGAAGGTGGTCGACAAACTGACCGGTGCGGTGAGCCATGAGCAAGTCTGCCTCAGCCAGGACGAAGGCAACCGGCCGGCGACCACCCTGGCAGACCTGCAAGGGTTGAAGCCAGTTGTCGAAGGCGGCTGCGTGACGGCTGGCAATGCCAGCCAGCTGTCTGATGGCGCCAGTGCCTGCGTGCTGATGGAAGGCGCCCTGGCCGCCCGCTCGGGCAGGGCGCCGCTGGGGCTGTATCGTGGCATCGCCGTGGCTGGGCTTGCGCCTGAAGAAATGGGTATCGGCCCTGTGCTGGCGGTGCCCAGGTTGCTGCGCCAGCACGGCCTGACGGTGGACGACATCGGCCTGTGGGAGCTGAACGAGGCGTTCGCCTGCCAGGTACTCTACTGCGCCCAGCGCTTGCAGATAGACCCTGCGAAGCTGAACGTCAATGGCGGTGCCATCGCCATCGGCCACCCCTACGGCATGAGCGGGGCGCGGATGGTGGGGCATGCGCTTCTGGAGGGCAAGCGGCGCGGTGTGAAGTACGTGGTGGTGACCATGTGCGTTGGCGGCGGGATGGGCGCGGCGGGGCTGTTCGAAGTGCTGTAGCAAAGGTTTGTCTGGCCAGCCCCGGAGCCTGGGCCGGTCAAGGCGCGCCGAACAGCATCGTCCAGTAAACGCCGTTATCGCTACGCGAGTTTTCGGCAAAGGCCGCACCTACCTGGGTAAACATCGGGTTCATCAGGTTGGCGCAATGCCCGGGGCTGGCCAGCCAGCCTGCCATCGCCTTGCTCGGCGAGCCCTGGCCTGCGGCAATGTTCTCGCCGATCTGCCGCCCACGGTAGCCGGCATCCCATGCCCGATCCGCGGGCAGATCACCGTCGAGGTCGCGGTGCGCGAAAAAATTGTCGTTGGCCATCGCCCGGCTGTGGCGCTGCGCCGCCGTTCCCAGGGCGGTGTTCCAGGTCAACGGGCGTGCAGCGGCAAAGCGCTTGCGACCACACAGGCGCGGCTTCGCCCGTGCAGCGTTCACCTGTGCCAGCAACGCGTTGCTTGCCGATCGCCTATCGTCAAGCTGGGCATCGAGCAGGGGCCGAGCCAGCAGCACCCGCCATTCATTGCGTGAGCGACTGACGCCGATATCGGCATATTGGCTATCGAGCAGGGCTGCGCAGTAGTCGCTGCGGAGCATGTCAAAGGCCTCCTCGGCATCTCGCGCGCCGACCAGGCGGATGGCCCGCACCTTCACCGCCTGATAACCCGCAGCCTTCAATCCTTCCCGCAAACCCCCGCTGTAGCCGACCGGCAACGCCAGTTTCGGTTTCAGCACCAGCGGTGTCGAGCCCCGGACAATGCGCCGCTCGCAGCGCTGTGGCTGGGTGCGATAGTCGTTGATGGCTGCCACCAGTTGCCTTTCCCCGCTGGCATGGGCGGGGTTGGCAAACAGGGGAAGTAAAGGAATGAAGCAGAGCGAGACAAAGGGGAAGCGACGGACTGCTTGGCGCATGGGGTGAATGGCTCTGGTGGATAACGACGGCAAGGCCGATTTGAAAGCTCGGCTAAGACTGTGCGGCTCAATACAGGTTCACGTGTACGGAGTACAATTTTTCGCGGGTACTCAACGTGAATGCTGCAACAAGGTAAACCGCAATGACACAAGCTACCGATCAGGCTTTTTACGACCGCGCGGATGCGCATATCGAACTGGCGAACCAGCAGATCGAGAAAATCGAAGACCTGGGCAAGGTCAGTGCCTCGCTGACCTTCGGCGCCTCGCGCTTCAATGCCTGGATGAGTGCCCGCAGTTTCAAGACCAGTGCCGAACTGGCTGCCGCGCGGGAAGAGTTGTTGAAGTACTTCTGCGAGCAGTACCGGATGATGCTCGAGGATAACCTGGACGAGCACATCGAGCATTTTGACCGGTATGTGCTGGGCAAAGGCGACTGAGCCATGGGGGCGCGATCTCATGGAGCTGCACAAGGCTCATTGAATTAGCAGGGGCCCTGTGGGAGATTCTATGGTTGTGGGCAATGCTTTTTGCCCCCTTTGCTCATGTATTCGCCTTGAGTCTTCATCAAGGCGAATGCAATTC
>NZ_JADLJS010000044.1 GCF_015680405.1 Pseudomonas pudica | reverse complement strand
CCCCCCGCGCGCCGCCCCCCCACCGATGGTTTTCAAACCCCGGGGGGGGGCCGGGGGCCCCCGGCGATGGGCCGCACGGCGGCCCCCGATTGCTTGATCTGACAGGCATCAGGCGATCAAGCTCACACAATACCGAACCTGCTAGAAACCCACTGTCGCCGACAGCAGGTAGGTACGTGGCGTGGACAGCGTCAGCCCCGGCTCGCTGTCATCCGAGGCCCCGGCCGAACTCCAGTAGCGGTCGTCCAGCACGTTCTCGACACTGGCGCGCAAGGTAACCTGGGTGGCATCCACCTTGAACGCATAACGCGCGCCCAGGTCGTAACGCTCCCAACCGTCGATCTTCTTGCTGTTGTTCTGGTCCAGGTACTGCGAGCTCGAGTGGATGCCTCGCGCCGTCAGGGTCAGGCCGTTCACCCCAGGCACGTCCCATTCGGCGCCGAGGTTGACGTTGTACTCGGGCGTGGCCGGCGCGCGGTTGCCATCGTAGGCGCCACCGATGGTGTCGGTCAGTTCACTGTCGATGTACATCACCCCACCCAGCACACGCACGCCTTGCACGGGTTCACCGAACACGCTCAGTTCGATACCGCGGTTGTCGCGCTTGCCATTGGGGCCGAACACCCGCGACGTGGGGTTGGTTTCGTAGGCGGGCTGTCGGATGCGGAAGGCACTGGCGGTAAAGGCGACCTGGCCCAGGTCGTACTTGGCCCCCACCTCGACCTGGCGGCTGGTGAACGGTGGGAAGATCTGGTCTTCGTTGACCGATGTCGACGGCGCGATCTTGCCCTGGCTCAGGCCCTCCATGTAGTTGGCATACAACGACAGCTGGTCGGTAACCTTGAGCAGCACGCCGCCCGAGGGCGACACCTTCTCTTCATCGTAGGCGGTATCCCCCTTGATGCCGTCGCTCCAGTCATCCACTTGCACCCGCTGCCAGCGCGCACCCAAGGTCAGCAGCAGGCGGTCGTCGAAGAAGCCCAGGGTGTCGGCCAGAGCCACGCCGGAGAAGCGGTTCTCCGTGTACACCTCGGGGTCGATGCGGGTTGGTGTGCCCGGTGTCGGCGTGGCCACCGGGTGGTAGAGGTTGCTGGGCGCCGAGGCATAGCGGGCGCCGCCGTTGGTGAAGTCCATGTAGAAGTAGGTGGCGGCCAGGTTCAGTTCGTGACTGACCGGCCCGGTATGGAACCAGTTGCGCACGCCGGCCATGGCGGTACGCACGGTTTCATCCCGGGTGAAGTCGCGCGGCTGCACGGTGAAGTCGCCGGCATCGTTGCTGATGGACACGTTGTGGCGCAGGAAGTCATGGTTGCTCTTGCGCGCGCCGACCGCGCCATAGGCCAGCAGCGACTCGCTGATATCGTACTCGGCATGCAGCGCACCGAAGGTGTCGTTGGTGCGCGCCTTGCTCCAGGCCTGGGCGTAGTTGTGGCGTACGTCGTTGGCATCCGGCACCTTGGCATTGGCACCGACCAGCACCCGCTCCTGCGGTGCATCGGTGTCGCGCTCGGTATGGCCGAGGTCTGCCGAAAGCCGCAGGCGCTCGCCACGAAAGTCCAGGCCCAGCACCGCCATTTCGCGCTCGACACGCTGGTGGTCCCATTCGGTGTCGCCCGCCTGTTTCACGCCATTGAAACGCACGCCGAACTGCTGGCCTTCGCCAAAGCGCCGGCCAATGTCCACCGCACCGCCTGCCTGGCCCGCCGAGGCATGGCTGCCGGTAAACTCGGTGACCGGCTGGTCGCCGGCCCGCTTGGGCTGCACATTGATGCCGCCGCCGACACTGCCTCGCGGTGAAATACCGTTGATCAGCTGGCTGGGGCCTTTGATGATGTCGACCCGGTCGGCCATTTCCATGTCGATCGAGTAGGTCGGCAAGATGCCGTACAGGCCGTTGTAGGCCACATCGCTGTTGAACAGGCTGAAGCCGCGAATGGTGAACTGCTCGAAGCGCCCACCCGCCGGGTTGGTGGCGCGCACCGATGGGTCGCTGGCGATCAGCTCGCCCAAGGTTCGCGCCTGCTGATTTTTCACCAGTTCGCTGGTGTAGCTGGTGATGCTGAACGGGGTTTCCATGAAGTCGCGCGTACCCAGCAGGCCCTGTGAACCCTGACGGGCCACCTGGCCACCGGCATAGGGTTGCGTTTCGTTGCCTGCGGCCAGGCCACCGACGATGCTGGTCGGGGCGATTTCCAGCGCACTACCCGCCTGGGTGGCCGGCATCAACGTGAAAGCGCCCTCGCCCACCGGCAGCAACTGCAGGCCGCTGCCGCGCAGCAACTGGGTGAAGCCTTCGTCGACACTGTAGCTGCCGGACAGGCCCTTGCTCTGCCGGCCGTTGACCAGCAGCGGGTCCAGCGACAGGCTGACCCCGGCCTGGTCGGCAAACTGGGTAAGTGCCGCCCCCAGGCTTGCGGCCGGCACCTGATAGCTGCGCCGGGCGGGTTCATCGGCCCAGGCTGGTGCACACAACAACAGGCTCATGGCGAACAGCGGATGTGCCGCACGCGCCAGTGGGCGCAGGCGGCAGGTCATGACAACAGGCATTGAACAAGGCTCCCCTTTATTTGCTCCTACCGGTAATGACCGGTGAGTGAAAAAAAGGGGACAGCCTCATGCGCGATTTTCTCGCGGGGCCAGGCTCACCCAATACCGCGTGCGCGTGTGCACCTGCAACGGCAGGCTGGCGGCAAGCAAGGCCAGCACCCGGTCGGTGTCGTCGAGGCGGAACGTGCCAGTCACGCGCAGGGCCTCCAGTTCGGGCGCCCAGCGCAGCACGCCGGGGCGGTACCTGCGCAGTTCTTGCAGCAGCTCGCCCAAGGGGCGGTCCTCAAGCCGCAGTACCCCTTCGCGCCAGCCCAGCAGCCATGCGTCCAGGCCAGTGACAGGGCCGACCCCGGCCACTTGCAGGCTGGCCTGCTGCCCGGCCTGCAGCAGCAGTGCCGGGCCGAGCCGCGGCTGCAGGTTGGCCGTGCCCTTGAGCACCGATACCCGGCAAGCCTGATCGACCAGGCGCAGGCACACCTCGCCGGCATCCAGCGCGACCTGGCCGTAGGGCACCCGCAGCGTCAGGCTCGGATTGCCGGGCAACCTGACTGCCACTTCGCCACGCAACAATGTCAGGTGACGGGCGCCCAGGTCGATATCCGCCGCACTGTCGGTGTTCAACTGCACGAATGTGCCATCGTTCAGCAGCACCTGCCGGCGCTCCCCGACTGCGGTGCGCATGTCGGCGGCCCAGGCGTCCAGCGGCAGTTCGCGGCTTGCCAGCCAGGCCGCCGGCAACAATGCCGCCACACCCAAGGCCTGCTTGAGCAGCGCCCGGCGGCCGGTATCCGGGCGGTCCAGGGTGGCCATGGCCACTGCGCCGGGTAGCGCTGAAAAGCGCTGGCGCAGCAGCAGTGCCTTTTGCCAGGCGTGTTCGTGCAAGGTGTTGCTGGTGCGCCATTGCTCCAGGCGCTGCAGGTCACCCTCGCTGGCACCGCCAGAGTCCACCAGCGCCAGCCAGCGCGCGGCGGCCCGCAATGCCTCGCGGGTTTCAGGGGAATGGGTGGTCATTACAGTTCGGCCAGCAGGCAATGCTCGTAGGCCTGCGCCATGTAGCGTTTGACCGAGCGCTCGCCAACACCCAGACGCTTGCCGATCTCGGCATAGCCCAGGCCCTCCAGCTGGCTCCAGAGAAAGGCCTTGCGTACCGGCGCCCTGAGGCCGTCGAGCAACTCGTCGAGGGCTTGCAGGGTTTCCAGCAGCAGCCAACGCTGCTCTGGCGAGGGCACATGCTGCTCGGGCAAGTGCGCCAGTGCATCGAGGTAGGCTTGTTCCAGGCTGCGGCGCTGGTGGAAGTTGCTCAACAGGCGCTTGCCCACGGTCAGCAGGTAGGCACGCGGTTCACGAATGTCTGCCAGCGGCTGGGCGCTGGCCAGGATACGCAGGAAGGTATCCTGGCTGAGGTCGGCGGCATCCCAGGCGTTGCCCATGCGCCGCCGCAGCCAGGTTTCCAGCCAGCCGCGATGTTCCCGGTACAGGGCAGGCAGGCTATGCTCCGGTGGCGGCGCGGCGTCGATCATGGGGGAAGGCCCTGCGGTGGCGTAAATAAGATTAATTCTAATTTACACCGAGCCGCAGAACCAAGCGGTTTGTTATCTGTCAGGCAATCGCCGCATCCACCAGTACCTGCGCTTCCTGCACCAGGCGCTGCAGGTGCGCCTCATCGATGAAGCTTTCGGCGTAGATCTTGTAGATGTCCTCGGTGCCCGAGGGGCGCGCGGCGAACCAGCCATTGGCGGTCATCACCTTCAGCCCGCCGATCGCCTGACCGTTACCCGGCGCATGGCTGAGGATCTGCACGATCGGCTCACCCGCCAGTTCGGTCGACTTCACCTGCTCCGGCGCCAGCTTGCTCAGCAAAGCCTTCTGCCGGGCATCGGCCTTGGCTTCGACACGGGTGGCGAAAGGCTTGCCCAGCGCCTCGGTCAGGTCGGCGTAGGCCTGGCTGGGGTTGCGCCCGGTGCGGGCGGTCATCTCGGCAGCCAGCAAGGCCGGGATCAGCCCGTCCTTGTCAGTGGCCCAGACCGAGCCATCGCGGCGCAGGAACGAAGCCCCCGCGCTTTCCTCGCCACCAAAGCCCAGCGTGCCGTCGAACAGGCCCTGGGCGAAGAACTTGAATCCCACCGGCACTTCGTAAAGCTCACGGCCCAGGCGCTTGGTGACGCGGTCGATCAGGCCGCTGGACACCACGGTCTTGCCGACGGCGGCATCGCTGCGCCATTGCGGGCGGTGGCGATACAGGTAGTCGATGGCCACGGCCAGGTAGTTGTTCGGCTGCAGCAGGCCATCCGGGGTGACGATGCCATGGCGGTCGTGGTCCGGGTCGCAGGCGAAGGCCACGTCGAAGCGTTCGCGCAGGCCGATCAGGCCCTGCATGGCGTATGGCGATGACGGGTCCATGCGGATCTGGCCGTCCCAGTCGACGGTCATGAAGCGGAAGGTCGGGTCGACCTCGGTATTCACCACTTCCAGGTCCAGCTGGTAATGCTCGGCGATCGCCGACCAGTAGCGCACCCCTGCCCCGCCCAACGGGTCGACGCCCAGGCGCAGCTTGGCGCCGCGGATGACGTCGAAGTCGATGACGTTTTCCAGGTCGGCCACGTAGTTGCTCACGTAGTCGTGGCGCTGGGTGGTGGATGCCTGCAGCGCCTGGGCATGGTCCATGCGCTTGACGCCCGCCAGGCCAGCGGCCAGCAGTTCGTTGGCCTTGGCCTCGATCCACTTGGTGACGTCGCTGTCGGCCGGGCCGCCGTTGGGTGGGTTGTACTTGAAGCCACCGCTTTGCGGCGGGTTGTGCGACGGAGTGATGACGATGCCGTCGGCCAGGCCCTGCTCGCGGCCACGGTTGTGGCAGAGGATGGCATGGGAAACAGCAGGCGTTGGCGTGTATTCGTCGTCCTTGGACAGCATTACCTGCACGCCGTTGGCCGCCAGCACTTCCAGGGCGCTGGCGGTAGCCGGTGCCGACAGTGCGTGGGTGTCGGCGCCGATGAACAGCGGGCCATCGATGCCCTTCTCCTGGCGATACAGGCAGATGGCCTGGGTAATGGCCAGGACGTGGTACTCGTTGAAGCTCAATTCAAGCGAAGTGCCACGGTGCCCCGAGGTGCCGAAGGCCACCCGCTGGGCCGCCACGGCAGCATCGGGGCGGCCGGTGTAGTAGGCGGTGAGCAGTCGGGGAATATCGACCAGCACGCTGGCCGGAGCCGGCTTGCCTGCCAAAGGACTGAGCGTCATGCAGAAACCTCGAGTTCAACGGATGTTGGTGTTGGAGCGTGCAGTTTACTGAGAGTTGCTTTGCTGTGCGATGGGCGGCAGCAAAGAATCGGTGAGCGCACAGCACATACCCTGTGGGAGCGGCTTTAGCCGCGAACACCGGCGCAGCCGGTGCCATGCACCGCGCTGGATTCTTCGCGGCTGAAGCCGCTCCCACAGGGTACTTGCCAGCCACCGCGGTGCCTGCTTCGCGGGCTCGCCCGCTCCCACAATGGACCCGCGCATGTCCCTCATCTCTGTAATGACCGGCTAGAGTGGTACCCATACACTCGAAAACGAGACCCCATGGCTTTCCACCGCCTGACCCACACCCACCCGCGCCTGAGCATCGCCATTTTAGTCGGCCTGCTCGGCGGCTGGCTGATCCCTGCCAGCGACAGCGTGCAGCACATCCTCGCCGGCTGGAACCTTGGCGTGTGGCTATACCTGCTGCTTGTGCTCTACCTGAGCTGGAGCGCCAGCCCGGAAAAGGTGCGCAAGGTCGCCCGCGTCGAAGACGAAAACGCCGGCCTGGTCCTGCTCACAGTGTGCATCGCCGCCATTGCCAGCCTCGCCGCCGTCACCCTGCAACTGGTGTCCAGCCGTGGCCTGCAAGGCACGGCGCTGGCGCTGCATTACCTCTATACCGGCCTGACCGTGGCCGGCTCCTGGCTGTTGATCGGCTGCATTTTCAGCCTGCACTACGCGCGGCTGTTCTATACCGGACAAAACCACGAACCGCCGCTGCGCTTCGCCGATGGCGAACGCAACCCCGATTACTGGGACTTCCACTACTTCTCGTTCACCATCAGCGTGGCTGTGCAAACCTCCGACGTGGGGGTCGCCGGCCGTGGCCTGCGCCGGGTGGTGCTGGCGCATTCGCTGGTAGGGTTCGTATTCAATACGGCGATCCTGGGGTTTACCATCAACATCGCTGCCGGCTTGCTCGGCTGATCGCACCGCTCGTCCGAAAACATCGTGCGGTAATGTCGATCAAAGTGGCAGAAACTGGCGGCTTAACTGCCATCAGCGGGCCAGAAAAACGTTTGCCTCGCGGGCCTGCGGCAAATGCCGTCCATGACAAGGATGTGACCTCTGTCATGTGTTAGCAAATTTGTCGTATTTACCGCCGAGAATACTCCATGACAGGTGCTATGGTTACCTTCCCGGCGGCCGCATCGATGTGGCCACCCGCTCACCACGTCCAGGTACGGACAAGGAGGCTGGCATGAACAAGATGACGTTCCCCAACGCCTGCCAGGTGATGCGCTGGCATTTCCACCCGCTGGGCTTCGAAGCCAGCATGGATGCGCCGCGCAGCATGGTCGCGCGGCTTTTCGACCGCGCCACCGGCGAAACCCTGCTGGCGATTGCCGGCATCCCCTGCTCGGCGATAATGGCCGCTGCCGATGTAGAGCGCATCATCGAGGCCGTCGAGGCGGAGATGGATACCTTCATGCCCGCCTTCGCCTTGCGCGACGCGGTCTAGCCCACTGCGGTACTTTCCTGGCGCATGGCCTGCAACTTGCCCATGAACTGCTCGGCCGGCACCGGCTGGCCCAGCAGGTAGCCTTGCAGCGAATCACAGCCCAGGCGGGTCAGGAAGTCCTGCTGCCTGTCAGTCTCCACCCCTTCAGCAACGATACGCAGGCCCAGCGCCTGGCCCAGCGCCACGATTGCCGAAACGATCGCCGCATCGTCGCTGTCCTGCTCCAGGTCGCGCACGAAACCGCGGTCGATCTTCAGCTCGTTGGCCGGCAGGCGTTTGAGGTACATCAGGCTGGAATAACCGGTGCCAAAGTCATCGATGGACAGGTCCACGCCCATGTCGGACAACCGCTGCAGCACCGTCAGGCTGGCATCGGCGTCGTGCATGGCGGTGGTTTCGGTAATTTCCAGAGTCAGGCAGTTGGCCGGCAGGCTGTTCTGCTGCAGGGCCCGGGCCACGCTCTCGACCAGCCCGGCATGGCAGAACTGGATGGCAGACAGGTTCACCGCCATGCGCCAGCCGTGGTGGCCCTGGTCCAGCCACTGGCGCATCTGCCGGCAGGCCTCGATGAGCACCCATTCGCCAATCGGAATGATCAGGCCGGTCTTTTCCGCCAGGCCGATGAAACGGTCGGGCAGCAACAGGCCCTGCTGCGGATGCTCCCAGCGCAGCAAGGCCTCGGCACCGATCGGCTGGCAATTCTGGGCGTCGAACTTGGGCTGGTAGTGCAGGCGGAACTGACGCTGCTCCAGGGCCTGGCGCAGGTCCTGCAATAGCTGCAATTGCTGGCGGGCGTTGCTGTTCATCGACGCGTCGAAGAAGCTGTAGCCATTCTTGCCGGCGCTCTTGGCGTGGTACATGGCGGCGTCGGCATTGCGCAGCAGCTCGTGCTGGTCCTGGCCATTGCCCGGGTACAGGACAATGCCCAGGCTCGCCGTCAACTGCAGGTCATGCTCGGCCACGCTGAACGGCCGTGACACCAGGTTGACCTGCTTGACCGCCACATCCATGGCATCGTTCGGCTCGCGCAGCTGCACCAGCAGCACGAATTCGTCGCCGCCGATGCGCGCCAGCGTGTCCTGGCTGTGCAGGTGCCCGCGCAGGCGTGTCGCCACAGCTTTGAGCAGCAAGTCGCCGACGTGGTGACCGAAGGCATCGTTGACTGGCTTGAAGCCGTCCAGGTCGATGAACATCAGGGCAAAGCAGCCGCCCTGCTCCGCTACCTTGGCGATGGCCTGCTCGATGCGGTCAGCCAGCAAAGTACGGTTGGGCAGGTCGGTGAGGGTGTCGTGCAGGGCCAGCTGGGTCAGTTCCTGGTTGGCCAGGGTCAGCGACCGGGCCAACTCGGCGGTGCGCGCCTCCAGGCGGGCGTCCAGCACCGAGGTGAGCAAGGCCACCGCCAGTACCGCCAAAGTGGTGATCAGCACCAGGTAGACCAGGCCGTCGCCTTGCAGGCCTCCTTCCACCAGCGCACCGCAGAAGCTGCCATCGGGGAAATTCGCCGCGGCCATGCCGGTGTAGTGCATGCCGACGATGGCGAAGCCCATCACCACCGCCGCCAGGCCGCGAATCTGCCGCACATAAGGGGTGTGCGCGCGCAGCCTGAAGGCGATCCACAACGCCGCTGCCGAGGCGCCCACGGCAATCAGCAGCGAGGCCCCGAACAGCGTCGGGTCATAGTCGATGCCCGGCAACATGCGCAGCGCGGCCATGCCGGTGTAGTGCATGAAGGCGATGCCGGCGCCCATGATCAGCGCGCCAAACGCCAGCTGCTGCCACGGCAGGCTCGGCTGGCTGACCAGCCACAAGGCAAAGCCCGAGGACAACACGGCAATCAGCAACGAAAACGCGGTCAGGGCAAGGTCGTACCCAAGGTCGATGGGCAGGCTGAAGGCGAGCATGCCGATGAAGTGCATCGACCACACACCGATGCCCATGGCCAGCGCGCCACCACCCATCCACAGGCAGGCAGCCCGGCCTTTGGCCGTGGCGATGCGGCCGGTCAGGTCAAGGGCGGTATAGGACGCCAGGATCGCCACGCACAGCGAAATCAACACCAGCGAAGAGGAGTAGCTACCGGTCAGCATTGAGAGTTCCAGCGACGGGACGGGAGGCCCGGAAAAAGCTGACGATTGTACTCAAGCTTAGGGGAAACGCACGGGGTTTTTGCGAATGGGAATGGGTCCAAAGGGAAGACGCTATACGGCCTCGCAGGAATGCACTCTCTTTTGTGGGAGCGGCCTTGTGTCGCGAAAGGGCTGCGAAGCAGCCCCAGCAATATCAGCCATTGTGCCGAGAACCTGGGGCCGCTTTGCGGCCCTTTCGCGACACAAGGCCGCTCCCACAAAGCACTGCCAATATTTCAGTCCTGCTCGGCAAACGCCTGTTCCGCATCCCAACCACCACCCAGCGCGGCAACCAGCTGCACGCTTGCCACCAGGCGCCCCTGCAGCAGGTTCAACACACTGCGCTCGTTGCTCAGCGCCGTGGTCTGCACGTTGACCACATCCAGGTAGCCGATCAGCCCGGCGCGGTACTGGTTCTCGGTCAGGCGCAGCGACTCGCGAGCGGCATCCAGCGCCTCCTGGCGCACCACCGCCTCATCGCCATAAACCTTCAACTGCACCAGCAGGTTTTCCACTTCCTTGAAGCCGTCGAGCACGGTCTGGCGGTACTGCGCCACGGTCTGGTCATACACCGCCACCGTGCGGTCCACCTCGGCACTGCGCTTGCCCGCGTCAAACAATGTGAGGGCCAGCTGCGGGCCCACCGACCAGTAGCGGTTGGGCAGTTCGATCCAGTTGCTGAAACTGCTGCTGGAGTAACCGCCACTCATGCTCAAGCTCAGGTCCGGGAAGTACGCCGCCCGCGACACGCCGATGTTGGCGTTGGCAGCCATCACGTTGCGCTCGGCCGCAGCGATGTCCGGGCGTCGCTCCAGCAGCTGCGAAGGCAGGGCCACCGGAATTTGCGGCAGCGCCGGAATGGCCTTGCTGTCGGCCAGGGCGAAGTCCGCCGGGGCCTTGCCCAGCAACACGGCAATGGCATTCTCGAACTGGGCGCGCTGCCAGACCAGGTCGATCAGATCGGCCTGGGTGCTCTTGAGCTGGGTGCGCGCCTGGGCCACCGCATCCGGGCCGGCGACGCCGGCGCGGTACTGGTTCTCGTTCATCCGCAGCGAGCGCTCATAGGCTGCCACGGTGGCTTCCAACAGGCGCTTCTGCTCGTCGATCACCCGAAGCTGCAGGTAGTTCTGCACCAGTTCCGACTGCTGGCTGAGGCGGATCGAGGCCAGGTCGGCCAGGCTGGCTTCGGCACTGGCTTCGTTGGCGTTGAGGGTTTCGCGCAGCTTGCCCCACAGGTCGATTTCCCAGCTGACGCCGAGCTGGGCGTTGTAGGTGTTGCGAATGCCGCTGCTGTTGTTGGACAGGCTCGAGCTGGAGCTGCCGGTACCCTGGGCCGAGCGGTTCTTGCTGACACTCAGGTCCAGGCTGGGGAACAGTGCCGCCCGGCTGCTGCGCACCAGCGCCTGGGCCTGGCGGTACTGGGCCTCCGATTGCGCTACGGTCTGGTTGCTGCGGTTGAGCTCTTCGACCAGCGCATTGAGCCCGGCATCGCCGTAGATTTCCCACCAGGCGCCGCGGGCGATGGCATCGGACGGCGTGGCCTGGGTCCAGCCTTCGGCGTGCTTGAACTGCGCCGTGCTGCTCAGCTCCGGGCGGTGGTAGTCCGGGCTCAGGGTGCAGGCGCTGAGCAGGGCGACGCACAACCCGGCACCGAGCAGGCGCGAGCCACGCCCACGGGTCAGCGTCTGCAGGGCGCGGTGAAGTGGGGTCTGGGCAAAAGTCATAGCGGGGTTTCCAGGGCGGCGTCGGTGCGCACGCCACGCCAACGGTTGAAACGGTGACGCAGGCGGTCCAGGTACAGGTAGACCACCGGTGTCGTGTAAAGGGTGAGGATCTGGCTGAATACCAGGCCGCCAATGATGGTCAGGCCCAGTGGCTGGCGCATTTCCGCGCCTTCGGCGCGGCTCAGCAGCAGCGGCAACGCACCGAGGATGGCCGCCAGGGTCGTCATCAGGATCGGCCGCAGGCGCAGCAGGCAGGCCCGACGGATCGACTCTTCCGGTGTCAGGCCCTGGTGGCGCTCCAGCTGCAAGGCCAGGTCGATCATCAGGATGGCGTTCTTCTTCACCACGCCGATCAGCAAGAACAGCCCCAGCAGCGAGATCAGGCTGAACTCGCCGCCGGTGACGTACAACGCCAGCAAGGCACCGACGCCGGCCGAGGGCAGTGTCGAGAGGATGGTCAGCGGGTGAATGTAGCTTTCGTAGAGAATGCCCAGCACCAGATAGACAAGCACCAGCGCGCCAAGGATCATCAGCGGCTGGCCTTCCTGGGTCTTGGCGAAGGCATCGGCGGTACCACCGAGCTTGGCGATCACTTCCTCGGGCAAGCCCAGCTTGGCCACCGCACGCTCAAGCGCCGCCATGGCCTGGTCGGGGCTGTAGCCTTCGGCGACGTCGAAGGCGATGCTTTCGGCGGCGAACTGGCCTTCGTGGCTGACTCGGTCGTTGGCCAGGCTGTTCTCGTAGTGGGCAATGGTCGACAACGGTACACGGGCACCGTCGGCGGTAATCACCTGTACCTGCTCGAGAGTGCTCGGGTCCCAGGCGTACTTCGGGTTGATCTCCAGCACTACCTGGTACTGGTTGAGGCTGTCGTAGATGGTGGAGATCTGCCGCTGGCTGTAGGCGTTGTTCAGCACCGTGGTGACCATGTCCATGTCGATGCCCAGGCGCTTGGCCTGGTCGCGGTCGACTACCAGGGTCACCTGCTGGGTACCGGCACCGTCGCGGGCGTCGATGGCAGTCAGCTGCGGCAGTGTGCGCAGCGCCGCCACCACTTTCGGGAACCACTCGCGCAACGCCGTCAGGTCACCGCTCTGCAGGGAGTACAGGTACTGCGAAGAGGTCTGGTCACGGCCCCCTCCGCCCAGTTGCAGGTCCTGGTCGGCCATCAGGAACAGGCGCCCACCGGGTACCTTGGGCATTTCCTTGCGCAGGCGTTCTATCACCTTCTGTGCATCGATCTTGCGCTCGCTGATCGGCTTCAGGCGCACCAGCACAAAGGCGTTGTTGGTGCCGCTGTTGCCGCCGATGAAGCCGGCAACGCTCTGCACCGCCGGGTCGGCCAGCAAGGCGCGGCGGTAGATTTCCATTTTCGGCTGCATCACGCTGAACGACAGGCCGTCGTCGCCACGGATGAAGCCCATCAGCTGGCCGGTGTCCTGCTGCGGCATCAGCGTCTTGGGCACCACCACATAAAGGGCGATGTTGATGCCGATGGTGGCCAGCAGGCTGATCAGCGTCAGGCGCTTGTGGCGCAAGGCCCAGCCCAGGCTGCGGTCATAGGCATCGACCATGCGCTGGTGCAGCTGGTCGCTCCAGCGCTGCAGGCGGGTCTGCTCGGCCTGCTGCGGCTTGAGCCAGCGGGCACACAGCATCGGCGTTAGGGTCAGCGACACCACCAGCGACACGATGATCGCCGCCGCCAGGGTGATGGAGAACTCCTGGAACAGGTTGCGCACGATGCCGCCCATGAACAGGATGGAGACGAACACCGCCACCAGCGACACGTTCATTGACAGCAAGGTGAAACCCACTTCCTTGGCGCCCAGGAAGGCCGCTTTCATCGGCGGCTGGCCATCCTCGATGTGCCGCGAGATGTTCTCCAGCACCACGATGGCATCGTCCACCACCAGGCCGGTGGCAAGAATAAGCGCCATCAGCGACAGGTTGTTGAGCGAGAACCCGCACAGGTACATGACCGCGAAGGTGCCCACCAGTGACACCGGCACCGCCAGGCTGGGGATCAGCGACGCCCGCAGGCTGCCGAGGAACAGGTAGACCACCAGGATCACCAGCACCACGGCGATCAGCAGGGTATGCTCGGCCTCCTTGAGGGTGGCCTTGATCACTGGCGAGCGGTCCATGGCCACGTTCAGTTGCACGCTGGCCGGCAACAGCGACTGCAGGGCCGGCAGCTGCGCCTTGATCTGGTCGACCGTTTCGATGATGTTGGCGCCGGTCTGGCGGTTGACCACCAGCAGCACCGCGCTCTGGTCATTGAAGAAGCCGCTGTTGTAGCGGTTCTCGACGCCGTCGGTGATGGTCGCCACGTCGGACAGGCGCAGGATCGTGCCGTTCTGCTGGCGGATAACCACGGGCTCGTAGTCCTTGGCGCTTTCCAGCTGGTCATTGGCACGCACCTGCCAGTTGCGCTCGGCGTCTTCGACAAAGCCCATCGGCCGGCGCTGGTTGGCGTTGGACACCGCAGTGCGCACTTCATCCAGCGCCAGGCCGTACTGGTTGAGCAACTGCGGCTCGACGGCAATGCGCACCGCCGGCAGCGAACTGCCGCCGATCTGCACCTCCCCTACCCCCGGCACCTGGGCCAGGCTCTGCGACAGGATGGTATCTGCCAGGTCGTACAGCTGGCCTTTCTGCAGCACGTCCGAGGTCAGTGACAGCACCATGATCGGTGCCTGTGACGGGTTGATCTTCTTGTAGGTTGGCATGCTGCGCATACCGCTGGGCAGAAGGTTGCGGGTGGCGTTGATCGCCGCCTGCACCTCGCGCGCCGCACCGTCGATGTCGCGGCCCATCTCGAAGCCGATGATCACCCGTGTGGAGCCCTGGTTGGAGCTGCTGGTCAGGGTGGTCACGCCGGCGATGCTGCCCAGCTTGCGCTCCAGCGGCGTGGCCACGGTGGAGGCCATGACTTCCGGGCTGGCGCCGGACAGGTTGGCCGACACCACGATCACCGGGAAGTCCATCTGTGGCAGCGGCGCCACCGGCAGCAGGCCGAAGCTGACCCCACCCAGCAGCATGATCGCCAGGCTCAACAGCATGGTCGCCACCGGGCGACGGATGAAAGGACCGGACAGGTTCATGCCTCGGCCTGCTTCACGTCAGTGGCCGGGCGCCAGCGGCGGGCCAGGCGGTCAAAATACAGGTAGATGACCGGGGTGGTGAACAACGTCAGCACCTGGCTGACCAGCAACCCGCCCACCATCACCAGGCCCAGCGGCTGGCGCAGCTCGGCGCCTGAACCGGTGGCGAGCATCAGCGGCACGGCGCCGAACAGCGCGGCCAGGGTGGTCATCAGGATCGGCCGGAAGCGCAGCAGCGCCGCCTGGTAGATGGCATCACGCGGGCTCATGCCCTGCTGGCGCTCGGCCTCGAGAGCGAAGTCGATCATCATGATCGCGTTCTTCTTGACGATGCCGATCAGCAGGATGATGCCGATGATGGCGATCATGCCCAGGTCGTTGCCGCTGATGAGCAAGGCCAGCAAGGCGCCGACCGCTGCCGACGGCAGGGTCGAAAGAATGGTCACCGGGTGGATGTAGCTCTCGTACAGCACGCCCAGCACAATGTACATGGTCACCACCGCCGCCAGGATCAACAGCAAGGTGCTCGACAGCGATGCCTGGAAGGCCTCCGCCGCGCCCTGGAAGCGGGTCTGCACGCCCAGCGGCATGCCGATGTCCTTCTGCACCTGCTCGATCACCTGCACCGCCTCGCCCAGCGAAGCGCCGTGGGCCAGGTTGAACGACAGGGTCACCGCCGGGAACTGGCCGATGTGGGAAATGGCCAGCTGGGCCTGGCGCTGCTCGATGCGCGCCAGCGCCGACAGGCGCACCTGGCCGCCATCGGTGGCCTTGACGTGGATCGACTCCAGCGCCTGCGGGCCGATCACCGCCGCATCCTGCGATTGCAGCACCACGCGGTATTGGCTGGCCTGGGTGTAGATGGTCGAAATCTGGCGCTGGCCGAAGGCGTCGTACAGGGCGTTGGTGATCTGCGACACGCTGATGCCCAGGCGGCTGGCCATGTCGCGGTCGATCACCAGGTACACCTGCAGGCCCTTGTCCTGCAGGTCGCTGGCCACGTCGGCCAGTTCCGGGCGCTGCTGCAGCGCCTGCACCAGCTTGCCGCTCCATTGCGCCAGCAGGTCGGCGTCCGGCGACGACAGGCTGAACTGGTACTGGGTACGGCTGACCCGGTCTTCGATGCTCAGGTCCTGCACCGGCTGCATGAACAGGCGAATACCCACCAACCGGTCGACTTGCGGCTGCAGGCGGTTGATCACCTCGGTGGCCGTGACATCACGCTCGCCATGGGGCTTGAGGTTGATCAGCAGACGGCCGCTGTTGAGCGTGGCGTTGTCGCCATCGACACCGATGTAGGACGACAGGCTCTGCACTGCAGGGTCCTGCAGGATCACCTTGCTCAGGGCTTGCTGGCGTTCGCTCATGGCGGCGAACGAGGTGGACTGCGGCGCTTCGGAAATGCCCTGGATCACCCCGGTGTCCTGCACCGGGAAGAAGCCCTTGGGCACCACCATGTACAGGAATACGGTGAGCGCCAGGCTGGCCACGGCAACCAGCAGCGTCAGCGGCTGGCGCTTGAGTACCCACTGCAGGGCGCTGCCGTAGTGCCTGATCAGCCAGTCGATCCAGGCGCCACTGGCGCGGTAGAAACGGCCCTGCTCCTCTTCCTTGGGCTCGCGCTTGAGCAGGCGCGCGCACATCATCGGCGTGAGGGTCAGCGATACCACCAGGGAAATCAGGATGGCCACCGCCAGGGTGATGGCGAACTCGCGGAACAGGCGGCCGACCACATCGGCCATGAACAGCAGCGGGATCAGTACCGCGATCAGCGAGAAGGTCAGCGAGATCAGGGTGAAGCCAATTTGCCGGGCGCCCTTGAGCGCCGCCTGCATGGGCGTCTCGCCCTCCTCGATGTGCCGGGAGATGTTCTCCAGCATGACGATGGCGTCGTCGACCACGAAACCGGTGGCGATGGTCAGGGCCATCAGCGTCAGGTTGTTGACCGAGAAGCCGGCCAGGTACATCACGCCGAAGGTGCCAATCAGCGACAACGGCACGGCGATCGACGGAATGAGGGTGGCGCTGAAACGGCGCAGGAAGACGAACGTGACCATCACCACCAGGGCGATGGCGATCAGCAGTTCGTGCTGCACGTCCTTGACCGCGGCGCGGATGGTCTGAGTACGGTCAGTGAGTACCGAAACATCAAGGCCGGCCGGCAGGTTGTCGGTGATCGACGGCAGCAGGGCCTTGATGCGGTCGACCACTTCGATGACGTTGGCGCCCGGCTGGCGCTGGATGTTCAGCAGCACGGCGTGGTTTTCGTTGGCCCAGGCGGCCAGGCGCTCGTTTTCCGCGCCGTCGACGATTTCGGCCACGTCCTTCAGGCGCAGCGGTGCACCGTTGTTGTAGGCCAGGATCAGGTTGGCGTATTCCTCAGGGGAACGCAGCTGGTCGTTGGCATCGAGCATCGACACCCGGGTCGGGCCGTCGAAGTTGCCCTTGGGCTGGTTGACGTTGGAGGCGCCGATCAGCGTGCGTACGTCCTCCAGGTTCAGCCCGTTGGCGGCCAGGGCGTCGACGTTGACCTTGATCCGCACCGCCTGGCGCTGGCCGCCGGCGATGCTGACCATGCCCACACCGCTGATCTGCGCGAGCTTCTGGGCCACGCGGGTGTCGACCAGGTCGTTGAGCTTGGGCAGCGGCATGGTCTTGCTGGAGATGGCCAGGGTCAGCACCGGTGTGTCAGCCGGGTTGACCTTGTTGTACACCGGTGGCGCCGGCAGGTCGCTGGGCAACAGGTTGCTGGCGGCGTTGATCGCGGCCTGCACCTGCTGCTCGGCAACGTCCATGTTCATGTCGAGGTTGAAGCGCAAGGTCAGCACCGAGGCGCCGCCGGAGCTGGTCGAGGCCATCTGCTGCAGGCCCGGCATCTGGCCGAACTGGCGTTCAAGCGGTGCGGTAACGGCGCTGGTCATGACCTGTGGGCTGGCACCGGGGTACAGGGTCATGACCCGGATGGTCGGGTAATCCACCTGCGGCAAGGCGGAAACCGGCAGCAGCTTGTAGGCGATCAGGCCGGCCAGGACGATAGCCAGCATGCTCAGCGTGGTGGCAACCGGCCTCAGGATGAACAGACGCGAGAGGTTCATGCGCCCGCCTTGCCTGCTGCGCTACCAGGCTGTGCTTCAGCGGGTTGCACGCCACCAGTGCTTGCCGAACCCTTGGCTTCCTGACCTTGCAGGTGCTGACCCGGGGTGGTCGGCACCTGCGAGCTGTCTTCGACCACTTCCACCTTGGTGCCTTCGCGCAGGCGGTCGGTGCCCTCCAGCACCAGGCGGTCGCCGGCCTTCAGGCCCTCGAGGATGACGCTGTTCTCGCCGTCGCTGGCCCCTACCTTGAGCTTGCGCACATTCACCTTGCTCTCGTCGTTGACCACATAGGCGAAGGTGCCGTCGTTGCCGAACTGGATGGCCGCCGACGGGGCCATGGTCACCTGCTTGAGGGTATCGGCCAGCAGGCGCACGTTGACGAACTGGTTGGGGAACAGGGCCAGGTCCTTGTTCTCGAAGCGGCCCTTGAACTTGAGTGTGCCGGTAGTGGTGTCGATCTGGTTGTCGATGCTGCCCAGCACGCCGGTGGACTGCAGCTTGCTGTCACTGCGGTCCCAGGCTTCGACCGGCAGGCTGGCGCCGCTGCGGTAGCGTTCCAGCACGGTGCTCAACTCGGTTTCCGGCAGGGTGAAGGCAACGCTGATCGGCTCGGTCTGGGTGATCACCACCAGCGCGGTGGTGTCGTTGGCCGCCACCAGGTTGCCCAGGTCGAGCTGGCGCAGGCCCACGCGGCCGTTGATCGGCGCGCGGATCTGGGTGAAATCGAGGTTCAGGCGGGCGTCGTTGACCTGCGCCTGGTTGGTCTTCACCAGCCCCTGGAACTGCGCCACCTGCGCTTCGGCGGTGTCGAGGGTTTGCTTGGCGATGCTGTCTTCGGCGTACAGGCCTTTATAGCGGGCCAGGTCGACCTGGGCGTTCTTCAGCTGCGCCTGGTTCTGCGCCAGGGTGCCTTCGGCCTGTTGCAGGGCGATGCGATACGGGCGCGGGTCGATCTCGGCGAGCAGGTCGCCGGCCTTGACCTGCTGGCCTTCCTTGAAGTGGATCTTGACCAGCTCGCCAGCCACACGGCTGCGCACGTTGACCGTGTTGGTCGCAGTGACGGTGCCCAGGGCCTTGTAGTACAACGGGAAGTCGCCGACCCGTACCGGCTCGACGCGTACCGGCACCGGGTCGCTGGAGCCGCCGAAGCCTGGGCGCCCGCCCATCATGCCCGTGCCCTTGCCACCGCGCCCGCCACCGGCTTCTTTAGGCGCAGGCGCTGCTGCGGGCCACAGCCACCAGGCCAGTGCAGCCACCAGCAGCAGGATCAGCAGGCCTACGAGCCAGCGACGAGGGGAACGGGAATTGGACGCTTGCATGGGTTGAACGAACCTTGTTCGGAATGACGACTTGGGGAGGATGAACGATAAGCACTGGCATCGTTTTAGCAAAGCGCCTTTACCAGAGGTTTACCTTTGCCTGACGTTGCCAAGGGTTTGAACTTTAAATGAAAACGGCCCGGAACGCGTTCCGGGCCGTTTTCAGGGTGTTGCCTGGAGCAGGTGGCGGGCTGAAAGGTTTCGGTTGCCTGTGCCGGCCTCTTCGCGGGTAAACCCGCTCCCACAGGTACGGCACAGGTTTCAAAGGCTGTGATATCCCTGTGGGAGCGGGTTTACCCGCGAAGGGGGCCAGAACAGTATTCAGCCGCCCTGCCCCGCAACCATTACTTCAGTACAGCCAGCGCTGCATCGTAGTTCGGCTCGTCAGCGATTTCGCCAACCAGCTCGCTGTGCAGCACCTTGTCGTTTTCGTCCAGCACCACCACGGCACGGGCAGCCAGGCCGGCCAGCGGGCCATCGGCAATGGCCACGCCGTAGTTTTCGAGGAACTCGCGGCCACGCAGGGTCGACAGGTTCTTCACGTTGTCCAGGCCTTCGGCGCCGCAGAAGCGTGCCTGGGCGAACGGCAGGTCGGCGGAGATGCACAGCACCACGGTGTTGGCCACATCGTTGGCCTGGGCATTGAACTTGCGCACGGAGGTAGCACAGGTCGGGGTATCGACGCTCGGGAAGATGTTCAGCACCTTGCGCTTGCCGGCGTAGTCTTTCAGCGACTTGTCAGCCAGGCCTTCACCTACCAGGGAGAAAGCCGGAGCCTGGGCGCCGGTTTTCGGCAGTTCGCCTTTGACCTGAACCGGGTTGCCTTTGAGAGTCACTTGAGCCATGACGAAATCCTTATGCGGGGTTTGAAAAGGACACTGAGTTAAGCATGAAGGCGGCCGGGTGCCTATGGGGGCAGGTGAAATTGTTCTATTGCCGGACAATTCTTGTGGACAAAAAAATGCCCGGGTGGCAACAAGCGACCCGGGCATTACTGTTGCAGATGGCCTATCAGCCCAGCAGGCCGTATACCACCGAAGTCAGCGCAACCAGGCCGACTACTACCACGAACACGTTGGAGGCAGCACCGCTGTATTTGCGCATCGATGGCACGCGGCGAATGGCGTACATCGGCATCAGGAACAGCAGCACCGCGAGGATCGGGCCACCGAGCGACTCGATCATGCCGAGGATGCTCGGGTTGAGCGTGGCGACGATCCAGCACACCACCAGCATCAGCGCGGCGACCACGCGGTCCAGGGTCTTGGCCCCCGGGCGTGCGCCGGCCTTGGTGATGATGCCCTTCAGGCCTTCGCTGGCGCCGATGTAGTGGCCGAGGAACGACTTGGCGATGGCCACGAAGGCGATCAGCGGTGCAGCGAACGCGATGGTCGGGTTGCTGAAGTGGTTGGCCAGGTACGACAGGATCGACAGGTTCTGCGCCTTGGCCTCGGCCAGCTGGGCGCTGCTCAGGGTGAGCACGCAGCTGAACACGAAGAACAGCACCATCACCACCATCAGCAGGTGGGCACGGCGCAGGATCTGGCCGCTACGCTCATCGGCATGCTCGCCATAGCGGCGCTTCTGGTCGACGGCAAAGGCGGAGATGATCGGCGAGTGGTTGAACGAGAACACCATCACCGGAATCGCCAGCCACAGGGTGTGCAGGAAGGCCGAGGCCGGTGGTACCTGGGTGGCGCTGTCGAGGATGCCACCGGTCCAGTGCGGGACCAGGTACAGGCCCAGCAATGCCAGGGCGACGATGAACGGGTAGACCAGCAGGCTCATGACCTTGACCGTGGCCTGCTCCCCACAGCGCACGATGGCCAGCAGGCCGAGGATCAGCACGAACGACAGGATGGCGCGTGGCGGCGGCTGCATGTGCAGCTGGTGCTCCATGAAGCTGGACACGGTGTTGGTCAGCGCCACGCTATAGATAAGCAGGATCGGGAAGATCGCGAAGAAGTACAGCACGGTGATCGAGGCGCCGGCGGTAATGCCGAAGTGTTCCTTGACCACCTCGGTGATATCGCCGCCATTGCGCCCGGAAAGGACGAAACGGGTAAGCCCGCGGTGAGCGAAATAGGTCATCGGGAAGGCCAGTATGGCCAGGATCAGCAACGGCCAGAAGCCGCCAAGGCCGGCGTTGATCGGCAGGAACAGGGTTCCGGCGCCGATCGCTGTGCCGAACAGGCCCAGCATCCAGGTGGTGTCGTGACGCGACCAGCTGCCGAGGGTGGCGGGGGTCGATTCTGCAAAGCGTTGTTCAACGCTTGGGGCCTGCTCATTCATTCCGGGTGAAGCTCCACTCGCAAGACTGCAACAGGCTGAGAATGGCGAAATAGACGTTTCGCCCAACTCAACCGAAAAAGGGAGCGCGATTGTGCACGGAAAGGTTGCACTTGCGAAGCCCTTTTCCGAGGAGCGGTTGCACTTGTCTTTACAAGCGGGTTATGCCGGTGGGCTGCAGGAGGAATTTGACAGGTGTAGGAGCGGCCTTGTGTCGCGAAAGGGGTGCGCAGCGCCCCCAACGTTTGCAGCTTCGCCGCGAATATTGCCGGGGCCGCTTTGCGGCCCTTTCGCGACACAAGGCCGCTCCTACAGAGGCCGCACCCCACTGAAGCGGCCCCGTGCGGTGTTACTTCTGGACGGCGGCGAAAGCTTCGGCGACCCGTTGCAGGTTGGCCGGGCGCAGGCCGGACATGCATACGCGGCCGCTGTCGATCAGGTACACGCCGAACTCGTCACGCAGGCGGCGCACCTGCTCGACGCTGAAGCCGGTGTAGCTGAACATGCCGCGCTGGCGCAGGAAGAACTGGAAGTCCTGGCCTGGCAGCAGCACGGCCAGGGCATCGACCAGCGCCTGGCGCATGTCGAGGATACGCTTGCGCATCACTTCGACTTCCTCGGCCCATTGGGCATTGAGGGCGGCATCGCTGAGTACGCCAGCGACCAGCTGGGCGCCGAAGTTGGGCGGGCTGGAGTAGTTGCGACGCACAGTAGCCTTGAGCTGGCCGAGCACGCTCTGGGTAGTGGCTTCATCGTCGCAGACCACCGACAGGCCGCCAACACGCTCGCCGTACAGCGAGAAGATCTTCGAGAACGAGTTGCTGACCAGGCACGGCACGCCGGCGCGGGCCATTTCGCGGATGGCGTAGGCGTCTTCCACCAGGCCTTCGGCGAAGCCCTGGTACGCGATGTCGAGGAACGGGATCAGCTGGCGTGCCTTGACCACTTCAACCACCTGTTGCCACTGGTGCTGTTCCAGGTCGGCGCCGGTGGGGTTGTGGCAGCAAGGGTGCAGCAGCACCACACTGTTGGCCGGCAGGTTCTGCAGGGTGGCCAGCATGCCGTCGAAGTCCACGCCACGGGTGGCCTGGTCGAAGTACGGGTAGGTGTGCACCTTGAAGCCGGCGCCTTCGAAGATGGCGCGGTGGTTGTCCCAGGTCGGGTTGCTGACCCAGACTTCGGACTGCGGGAAGTAGCGCTTGAGGAAGTCGGCACCGACCTTGAGGGCGCCGGAACCGCCCACGGTCTGCACGGTGGCAACGCGCCCGCCGGTAACAGCCGGGTGATCGGCACCGAACAGCAGCGCCTGGATCGCCTGGCGGTAGCTGGCCAGGCCTTCCATCGGCAGGTACAGCGAAGCTTCGTGGTCCTGGCCGGCGATGCGTTTTTCCACCGCATCCACAGCCGCCAGTTGCGGCACCACGCCGGCCTCATCGTAGTACAGGCCGATACTCAGGTTGACCTTGTCGGCGCGCGGGTCGGCCTTGAAGGTTTCCATCAACGAGAGGATCGGGTCGCCGGCATAGGCATCGACATGTTTGAACACAGCGTGCAGCTCCTTGGATCAGGACAGTTCGAAAAGGCAGCCCTGAGCATACCCGGAGTGCGGGCTCAGGAACATCAACTATTGTGCAAGGTTGTCTATGCAACATTGCATGGCTGGGGATTGGTGCAGACAGTGAGGGCCTCATCGCCGGCAAGCCAGCTCCCACCGGTACTACACAGGCCTTGAGGGTTGTGGTGTACTGCGGGAGCTGGCTTGCCGGTGATAGGGCCGGGTCAGCCAAGCAGCTCTTTCAGGCCTTGCAGCTCCTGCTCGGTCACCGCCACCCCCTCCTCCTCGGCCACCTCGCGCTCGCGGTAACGCCGCTCGCCGGGCATGCGCGTCAGCCCCACCGCCTGCATCTGCTCGACCAGTTCGCGGCTGCGCTGGGCAAACCGCTCGCCCTCGGCCTTGCTCGGGTCGATGACGATGATCAGCTGCCCGGTCCACGGCGTCTTCGCCCCGGGGTGCCCCGACCAGTCGAACTCCCAGGAGAAATGCCCGCCGGTCAGCGCCGCCGCCAGCAACTCCACCATCATCGACAAGGCCGAGCCCTTGTGCCCGCCAAATGGCAGCAAGGCGCCGCCTTCCAGAATCGCCTTGGGGTCGGTTGTCGGCTCGCCATTGGCGTCCACCCCCATGCCCTCCGGCAATTGCTGCCCAGCGCGCGCGGCAATCTGCACGTCGCCATGGGCCATGGCGCTGGTGGCCATGTCGAAGACGATCGGGTCATGTTCCGCGCAGGGTGCGGCAAAGGCGATGGGGTTGGTGCCGAACAGCGGCTTGCGGGCGCCGTGTGGCACCACGCAGGTCATGCTGTTGACCACGCTCAGGGCTACCAGGCCTTCGTCGGCGAATGGCTCCACATCCGGCCACAGCGCAGCGAAGTGGTGCGAGTTGTGGATCGCCAGCACGGCGATGCCAGCGTTGCGTGCCTTGGCCACCAGAAGTTCACGGGCTGCGGCCAGCGCCGGCTGGGCGAAGCCGCCTGCGGCATCGACACGAACATGACCGGGCGCCACGTCGCTGACCTTCGGCGTGGCCTGGCCATCGACCCAGCCGCTGGCCAATGTCGAAACATAGCCAGGCATGCGAAACACCCCATGGCTATGGGCGCCATCGCGCTGGGCGCTGGCGCAGTTGTGGGCCAGCACCCGGGCCACGCTTTCGCTGCAGCCATGGCGCTGGAAGATGCTCTGCAACAGGGCCTGCAGCTCGGTAAAAGGCACACGCACGACGGTGCTGGTGGAAGGTGCGGACATCTGAAGCTCCTTGTTGGAATTGGAATGGCTACAGCGTTGCAACGACAAAAACTTTCCTGCATGTGACAGCTATCTGTCAAATGTTGACTTGATGACAGAAAACAGCCATTTTCTTTCGCAAGCCTTACCCCTGGAGCCGCAGCATGAGCCAACCGATCAAGCAACGCCTGGAAAACAGCCTCGAAGGGGCCGCTGCTTCGGGCCGCAAGATCGCCACCTACATGCTCGCCAACCTGCATGAACTGCCGTTCCAGACCTCGGCCAGCATTGCCGTCAAGCTGGGCGTCAGCGAATCCAGCGTCGGCCGTTTCTGTCGCTCATTGGGTTATGCCCACCTCAAGGCGTTGAAGCAAGACCTGCAGAACGACCTGGGCGATGGCCCGTGGCTGGTGGGCGACCGACTGCAAGATTACCGCCAGAACCAGGACGCCAGCGACAACGCCGGCAGCCTGGAGCTGGAAATCGCCGCACTGGTGCGCGTGCACGAGTATCGCCAGAGCAGTGCCTGGCACAGCGTCGCCCAGCGCCTGGCGAGCAAGCAGCGGGTTTTCATTGCCGGCTTCCAGACCGAGCGTGGCATCGCCATGTGCATGAGCCACCTGCTGCAGTACCTGCGCGACGGCGTGCAGCTGGTCGATATCAGTGCCGGGCACTTTGGCGAAGTATTGCTGGGCCGCGCCGAAGACAGCGCCCTGGTGGTGTTCGAAGCCCGCCGTTATTCCCGCCATGCCCTGCTGTTGTGCCAGAAGGCGCGCGAGGCTGGCATTGCGGTCACCCTGGTGACCGATCCCTTCTGTGACTGGGCCGATGCCAACGCCGACGAGGTGTTCCGCATCCCCACCGAGTTCAATCTGTTCTGGGAGTCCACCTCGACCATGCTGTCGTGGGTGCACCTGATGGTCAACGAGGTCTGCAAGAAGCTCGGACCGGATGTTGAAAAACGCTTGGAAGCAACTGCCGCTCTACATAATGAATTCGTCGGCTACACCTCGTGGTCGACGGGAAAACAACAATAGCAAGAGTGCAATGAGGTGCGAGATGAACAAGACCATGGCCTTGGTGGGTGCGTGCGCCCTGCTGCTGTCGGGTGCCGCCAGTGCCGAAACCCTGCGCTTCGCCACCGAGGGCGCCTACCCGCCCTTCAACTATGTCGACGCCAATAACCAGTTGCACGGCTTCGACATCGACATCACCCATGCCCTGTGCGAGCAGATGAAAGTCGAGTGCACCCTGGTTGCCCAGGACTGGGAAGGCATCATCCCGGCGCTGATGGCACGCAAGTACGATGCAGTGGTGGCGTCGATGATCAACACCGAAGAACGGCGCAAGAAAATCGCCTTCACCGACCACTATTACCGCACCCCGCTGACCGTTGCCGTGGCCAAGGACAGCAAGATCAGCGACGCCCAGACCAACTTCGACGGCTACACCGTTGGCGCCCAGTCGTCCTCCACCCAGGCCATCTACGCCGAAGACGTCTATGCCAAGGCCGGTGCAGACGTGAAGCTGTACCCGACCATGGACGAAGCCAACGCCGACCTGGCCGCCGGCCGCCTGGACGGGGTGATTGCCGACAAGTTCCCACTGCACGAGTGGATGACCAAGAACGGCGGGGACTGCTGCAAGATCCTCGGCGACGTGGCCGACACCAAGGCCGATGCCGCCATTGCCGTGCGCAAGGACGACGAAGCCCTGCGCCAGCGCCTGAACACCGCGCTGCAACAGATCGTGGCCAACGGCACCTACCAGAAGATCGCCAGCAAGTACTTCGCTTTCGATATCTACAACTGACCTTCAAGGCCTCATTGCCTGACCGGGCCCTATCGCCGGCAAGCCAGCTTCCACAGGTAGCTCACTGACCTGAAGAACAGAGGTGTACCTGTGGGAGCCGGCTTGCCGGCGATGAGGCCGGTGAGGTCAACACAAGGTGTTCGTCATGCTCGATCAATTGTCCTTGCTGTCCTTCGCCAGTGGAGGCTGGGGCCAGGCACTGCTGGCCGGCGCGCTGGTCACCGTTTCCCTGGCCCTGGCCTGCCTGCCCATCGGCCTGCCGCTGGGCCTGGTGGTCGCCCTTGCAGCACGCTCGCGCAAGCGCTTGCCGCGAGCCTGGGCCACCACCTTCTCCACCGTGTTCCGTGGCCTGCCCGAACTGCTGACACTGCTGATCATCTATTACGGCTGCCAGATCGCCGCGCAGAAGATCCTCGCAGCCCTGGGCTACCAGGGTGAGTTCCTGATCAATACCTTCCTCGCCGCGATGATCGCCTTCAGCCTGGTGTTCGCCGCATTCTCCAGCGAGATCTGGCTGGCAGCCTTCAAGACCCTGCCCAAGGGCCAGCTGGAAGCCTGCTCGGCGCTGGGCCTGAGCAAGCGCACCGGCTTCTTCAAGGTGCTGCTGCCGCAACTGACCCGCATCGCCCTGCCCGGCCTGTCCAACAACTGGCTGTCGCTGCTCAAGGACACCTCGCTGGTATCCACCATCTCGCTGGTCGACCTGATGCGCCAGACCAACCTGGCTGTCAGCGTGACCAAGGAGCCGATGTTCTTCTATGGCGTGGCCTGCCTGGGCTACCTGCTGTTCGCCGCCATTTCCGGACGCGTGTTCGCCTTCATCGAACGGCGCAGCAACCGCCACCTGCAAGGAGCACGCGCATGAGCTTCGAACAACTGCTGGCGCTGGTCCTCGACCCCGACCTGCTCGACCGCTACGGCCCACGCTTCCTCGATGGCCTGCTGGTAACGGCCAAGCTGGTGGCGATTTCCTTCAGCCTGGGCGCCGTGCTCGGCCTGTTGCTGGCCCTGGCGCGCATGTCGCGCAGCCTGCTGCTGCAGCGCATGGCCGCCGGCTACGTGTACTTCTTCCGTGGCTCGCCGCTGCTGGCCCAACTATTCCTGCTGTATTACGGCCTGGGCTCGCTCAAGGGCTTCTGGCAGGACGTCGGCCTGTGGTGGTTCTTCCGCGAGGCGTGGTTCTGCACCCTGCTGGCGTTCACCCTGAACACCGCCGCCTACCAGGCCGAAATCTTCCGCGGCAGCCTGATGTCCGTCGCGCCCGGGCAGCATGAGGCGGCGCGGGCGCTGAACCTGAAGCGCTCGACCACCTTCTTCAAGGTGATCCTGCCGCAGTCGCTGCTGGTGGCCATCGGCCCGCTGGGCAACGAACTGATCCTGATGATCAAGGCCAGCGCGATCGCCTCGCTGGTGACCATCTACGACCTGATGGGCGTGACCAAACTGGCCTTCTCGCGCAGTTTCGACTTCCAGATCTACCTGTGGGCCGCCGTGCTCTACCTGCTGATCGTCGAACTGGTGCGGCGCCTGCTGAAACACCTGGAAGCCCGCCTGGGCCGCCACCTGAACTGACCGAAGGATACGTTCCATGCATTGCCAGACCCTTGTCCTCGGCGCCGGCATCGTTGGCGTCAGCACCGCGCTGCACCTGCAGGCCCGCGGGCGCCAGGTGATCCTGATAGACCGCGACGAACCGGGCTGCGGCACCAGCCACGGCAACGCCGGGCTGATCGAGCGCTCCAGCGTGATCCCCTATGCCTTCCCCCGGCAACTGGGCGCGCTGCTGCGCTACGGCCTGAACCGCCAGCCCGATGTGCGTTACAGCCTGCTGCACCTGCCCAAGGCCGCCCCCTGGCTGTGGCGCTACTGGCGCCAGTCGGCCCCCGGGCGCCTGGCCGGGGCCGCCGCCGACATGCTGCCGCTGGTGCAGCGCTGCGTCGAGGAGCACGACGCACTGATCGCTGCCGCCGGCCTGGAAGGGCTGGTGCAGGCCAAAGGCTGGATCGAAGTGTTCCGTGACCCGGCGCTGTTCGAGCAGGCCAAGGCCGACGCCAAGGGCCTGAGCCGTTATGGCCTGCAGTTCGAAATCCTCGAATGCGGGCAGTTGCAGGCCCGCGAGCACCAGCTGGACGCCAGCGTGGTCGGCGGCATTCACTGGCTCGACCCCAAGACCGTGAACAACCCCGGCGCCCTCACCCGCGGCTACGCCACCCTGTTCACGCAGCGCGGCGGGCAGTTCCTGCATGGCGATGCGCGCAGCCTGCGCCAGGTCGACGGCCAATGGCAGGTCGACAGCCGCCGCGGTCCGATCACCGCCAACGAGGTGGTGGCCTGCCTAGGCCCGCAGTCGGCCGACCTGTTCAGCGGCCTGGGCTACCAGATCCCTCTGGCGATCAAGCGTGGCTACCACATGCATTACAGTACCCGTGACGGTGCGCAACTGGAGCATTCCATCTGCGACACCCAGGGCGGCTACGTGCTGGCGCCAATGGCCCGCGGCGTGCGCCTGACCACCGGCATCGAGTTCGATGCCAGCAGCGCACCGGGCAACCAGATCCAGCTGGGCCGCTGCGAAGCCCTGGCGCGCAAGCTGTTCCCGGCCCTGGGCGAGCGCCTGGACGACACCCCTTGGCTGGGCCGCCGCCCATGCCTGCCCGACATGCGCCCGGTGATAGGCCCGGCGCCGCGCCACCCTGGGCTGTGGTTCAACTTCGGCCACGCCCACCACGGCCTCACCCTGGGCCCGGTCAGCGGCCGACTGGTGGCCGAGCTGGTCACCGGCGAACGCCCCTTCACCGACCCCGCGCCCTACAGCGCGACCCGTTTCGACTGAACCCCTGCGGGAGAACAACAAGATGACCGCACCACTGAGCCTTGCCACCCTTGCCCCCGAACCCGACCCGCGCCCGGTGCTGATCCGCATCGAAGGCCTGAACAAGCACTACGGCGCGTTCCACGTGCTGCGCGACATCGACCTGCAGGTGCGCGAAGGCGAACGCATCGTGCTGTGCGGGCCGTCCGGCTCGGGCAAGTCGACCTTGATCCGTTGCATCAACCGCCTGGAAGTGGCCCAGCAGGGCAGCATCAAGGTGGATGGCATCGACCTGGCATCCACCACCCGCGAAGCGGCGCAGGTGCGCAGCGACATCGGCATGGTGTTCCAGCACTTCAACCTGTTCCCGCACATGAGCGTGCTCGACAACTGCCTGCTGGCCCCCACCAGCGTGCGCGGGTTGTCGCGCAAGGACGCCGAGGAGCGGGCGCGCATGTACCTGAGCAAGGTCGGCATCGAAAGCCAGGCGCACAAGTACCCCAGCCAGCTGTCCGGCGGCCAGCAGCAGCGCGTGGCGATCGCCCGGGCGCTGTGCATGAAGCCGCGGATCATGCTGTTCGACGAGCCCACCTCGGCGCTGGACCCGGAGATGGTCGCCGAAGTGCTGGATGTGCTGGTACAACTGGCTGGCACCGGCATGACCATGCTCTGCGTCACCCACGAAATGGGCTTTGCCCGCCAGGTCGCCGAGCGGGTGTTGTTCCTCGAGGGCGGGCAGATCATCGAAGACAGCCCGCCGCAGGTGTTCTTCAACCAGCCGCGTACAGAGCGGGCCAAGGGGTTCCTGGCGCAGATACTGCACTGAGTAATGGAGTAATACCTGTCCCAATCGCCGGCAAGCCAGCTCCCACAGGGTATCTGCAGCCTTCAAGCCCAGTGCAGTATCTGTGGGAGCTGGCTTGCCGGCGATTGGGGCCAGTAGCACAAACACAAACCCACCTTCATTGCACAGCTGCAAAGACCCAACTGCATCGTTAAATATTATTGACCTTAACCCCCGCCAAACCCACGCCGCCACAGGCCCGCATCGGTTTCAGCCCCCAAAAACCGGCGCATTCCCGGCCATCAAGCCCTGCTCCGTCGTTTGACATATCGAACGGCTCTGGCAAGCTATCTACAGGCCCCGACCGGAATCGTCGCCTCCGACGAGCCGGCAGTGCTCGGGGCTACAGGTTGCACCCATGGCCCCGCGCCGTGCACCTGCACAACAACGACAGGCCGAACCTGTCCCAAGGTGACATATGTCCAACAGCAACATTGGCAACAAGCAACCCTCCATGCGCAAACCCGTCGTCCTGATGACCATGGGCAGCCAAG
The DNA here is from genome assembly GCF_015680405.1 of Pseudomonas pudica. Taxonomy (GTDB): domain Bacteria; phylum Pseudomonadota; class Gammaproteobacteria; order Pseudomonadales; family Pseudomonadaceae; genus Aquipseudomonas; species Aquipseudomonas pudica. Next base: position 8,474 of record NZ_JADLJS010000044.1, on the reverse strand, counting down.
AGCGCAAAGGCCATGACTACCAGGTCATGACCCACAAATACATCACCCCGCTGGTCGAGTTTTCCGATTGCGTCCCGGTGCTGGTGCCCACCTGCTGCGGCATCGAAGACCTCGAGACCTATCTGGACATGGCCGACGGCGTGTACCTGACCGGCGCCGGCAGCAACATCGACCCGGCCCTGTACGGCCAGGAGAACGAGACCCCCGACAAAGGCCAGGACAAGAACCGCGACCTGTTCGACATCCCGCTGGTCAAGGCCGCGATCAAGCGTGGCCTGCCGATCTTCGGCATCTGCCGTGGCATGCAGGAAATCAACGTGGCACTGGGTGGCGACATCTACCAGAAGGTGTACGCCGAGCCTGGCTTCAACGACCACCGGGAAAACCCGGAAGACCCGGTCGAGGTGCAATACGCCCAGGTGCATGGTGTGAAGATCAAGCCGGACAGCTGGCTGCGTGACGCCCTGGGTACCGACGAGATTCGTGTCAACTCGCTGCATGGCCAAGGCCTGCACAAGCTCGGCGCCGGCATCGAGGCCATCGCACACGCCGAAGACGGCCTGGTAGAGGCGATCCATGCCCCGAGCATCTCGCCGTTCCTGTTCGCCGTGCAGTGGCACCCGGAGTGGCAAGCGGCGAAGAACCCGGATTCGATCAAGATTTTCCAGGCTTTCGGTGACGCTTGCCGGGCCCAGGTGCGCAAGGCGCAGATCAAGCGCCAGCACGCTGCCTGAAACCAGTTTCCTCTGCTTTGATCGCGGGGCGGCGCAAGGCCGCCCCCGTTTTCCCCGGTCACCCTCTGCTGGTCCCAGAACACTTCCCGTGGAAACGGGCGGCGGGCTTGTGCCTGTCTCCGCGATCTTTTTTTCCTACCCTCACCAAGAGATATGATGACTGATCGCGATTGGTCTGCCATCTGCGTCTCGTGCATCTGTTGTTGTCGCCTGTTCTGGCCTCTTCGCGGGTTTACCCGCGAAGAGGTCGGCACAGGCAATAACATTCCTTCCGCCCCTCCACAAAAAAATCTCCCAAAGGGACTAGTCATCGTACAAGTTGTACGATAACTTACCTCCAACGCAAAACAACACCCTTCACCCAAGCGCCACAGGATGCCAACAACAATGACTCCACAGGAACTCAAATCCATCCTCTCCCACGGCCTGCTGTCTTTCCCGGTCACCGACTTCAACGCCCAGGGCGACTTCAACCCGGCTGGCTACGTCAAGCGCCTGGAATGGCTGGCCCCGTACGGCGCCAGCGCCCTGTTCGCCGCCGGCGGCACCGGTGAGTTCTTCTCCCTGGCCGCCAGCGAATACAGCCAGGTGATCAAGACCGCCGTCGACACCTGCGCCAGGTCGGTACCCATCCTCGCCGGCGTCGGCGGCTCCACCCGCCAGGCCATCGAATACGCGCAAGAAGCCGAGCGCCTGGGTGCCAAGGGCCTGCTGCTGCTGCCGCACTACCTGACCGAAGCCAGCCAGGAAGGCGTCGCCGCCCACGTCGAAGCAGTGTGCAAATCGGTAAACATCGGCGTAGTCGTCTACAACCGCAACGTCTGCCGCCTGAACGCCGACCTGCTGGAAAAACTGGCTGAGCGTTGCCCGAACCTGATCGGCTACAAGGACGGCCTGGGTGACATCGAGTTGATGGTGTCGATCCGTCGCCGCCTGGGCGACCGCTTCAGCTACCTGGGTGGCCTGCCGACCGCCGAGGTGTATGCTGCTGCCTACAAGGCCCTGGGCGTGCCGGTGTACTCCTCCGCCGTGTTCAACTTCGTGCCGAAGACCGCCATGGACTTCTACAACGCCATCGCCCGTGACGACCACGCCACCGTGGCCAAGCTGATCGACGACTTCTTCCTGCCGTACCTGGACATCCGCAACCGCAAGGCCGGCTACGCCGTGAGCATCGTCAAGGCCGGTGCCAGGATCGCCGGTCATGACGCCGGCCCGGTGCGTACTCCGCTTACCGACCTCACCGCCGACGAGTACGAAAAACTCGCCGCGCTGATGGACAAGATGGGCCCGCAGTAAGCGCCGCCCGCGGCCTGCCATGCCGCGCCCGGAGTGGGCCAGCCCCACTCCGGTTACAACTCGTGAGCCCGCACAAAAATAACTAGTGGGAGTACTACCAGCATGCAAGCGACGAAGAAGACGCATGTGCGCTACCTGATCCTGTTCATGCTGTTTCTGGTGACCACGATCAACTACGCTGACCGCGCCACCATTGCCATCGCGGGCTCCAGCCTGCAGAAAGACCTCGGCATCGATGCCGTGACCCTCGGCTACATCTTCTCCGCCTTCGGATGGGCATACGTGGCTGGCCAGATTCCTGGTGGCTGGCTGCTCGATCGCTTTGGTTCCAAGAACGTCTACGCCTTCAGCATCTTCACCTGGTCGCTGTTCACCCTGCTGCAGGGCTTTGTCGGTGGCCTGCCGGTGGCCTGGGCGGTGGTGACGCTGTTCACCCTGCGCTTTCTGGTCGGTTTTGCCGAAGCCCCGTCGTTCCCGGGCAATGCGCGCATCGTCGCGGCCTGGTTCCCGACCCAGGAACGCGGCACCGCATCGGCCATCTTCAACTCGGCGCAGTACTTCGCTACCGCACTGTTCGCACCGATCATGGGCTGGATCGTGTTCAGCTTCGGCTGGGAGCACGTGTTCGTGGTCATGGGCGCACTGGGCATCGTGTTCTCCATGGTCTGGCTGAAGACCATCTACAACCCGCGCCAACACCCACGCATCAGCCCAGGCGAACTCGAACACATCGAGCAGAACGGCGGCCTGGTGGACATGGACCAGAAGCGCGGCAACGACGGCCCGAAATGGGGCTACATCAAGCAACTGCTGACCAGCCGCATGCTGCTGGGCGTTTACCTGGGCCAGTACTGCATCAACGCCATCACCTACTTCTTCCTCACCTGGTTCCCGGTGTACCTGGTGCAGGAGCGCGGCATGACCATCCTCAAGGCCGGCTTCATCGCCTCGCTGCCGGCGGTCTGCGGCTTCATCGGTGGCGTGCTGGGCGGGGTGATTTCCGACTGGCTGCTGCGCCGCGGCAACTCGCTGACCTTCTCCCGCAAGCTGCCGATCGTCTGCGGCCTGCTGCTGTCGACCACCATGGTGTTCTGCAACTACGTCGACGCCGAGTGGATGGTGGTCGGCTTCATGACCCTGGCGTTCTTCGGCAAAGGCATCGGCGCGCTGGGCTGGGCGGTGGTCGCCGACACCTCGCCGAAACAGATCGCCGGTCTGTCGGGCGGGCTGTTCAACACCTTCGGCAACATCGCATCGATCACCACGCCGATCGTGATCGGCTACATCATCAGCGCCACGGGTTCGTTCAAGTGGGCCCTGGTGTATGTCGGCGCCAACGCCCTGGTGGCGGTATTCAGCTACCTGGTGATCGTCGGCCCGATCAAGCGCATCGAGCTGCGTGAAAGCCCAAAGCCTGACACCGAGCCAGTGGCCGGCAGCGAACTGGCCGGCTCGCGCCACTGAGTGAGCACGCCCGCGTCGGCCACCCCCGCCGTGGGCGGATGTACAAAAGCCTGAGAACCTGACAAGTAGGGCCCGAACATGCAGTTGATCGAACATTCCGACTCGCCCCGCTACGTCCGCCTGCACGACGACGACAATGTCGTGGTGGTGGTCAACGATGGCGGCCTGGGCGAAGGCGCCCGCTTCGCCGACGGCCTGACCTTGGTCGAAGCCGTGCCACAGAGCCACAAGGTGGCCACCGTAGCCATCGCCAAGGGCGAACCGGTGCGCCGCTACGGGCAGATCATAGGCTACGCGCTGGAAGACCTGCGCCAGGGCAGCTGGGTGCAGGAGAGCCAACTGGCCATGCCGGCCGCCCCGGCGCTGGCCAGCCTGCCACGCTGCGACGCCGTCCCGCAGCCGCTGCCGCCGCTCGAAGGCTTCACTTTCGAAGGCTACCGCAACGCCGACGGCACCGTCGGCACCCGCAACATCCTCGGCATCACCACCACCGTGCAGTGCGTGGCCGGCGTGTTGGAGCATGCGGTCAAGCGCATTCGCAGCGAATTGCTGCCCAAATACCCCAACGTCGATGACGTGGTGGCCATTACCCACAGCTATGGATGCGGCGTGGCGATCAATGCGCGCGATGCCTACATCCCGATCCGCACGGTGCGCAACCTGGCGCGCAACCCCAACCTGGGCGGCGAGGCCCTGGTCATCAGCCTGGGCTGCGAAAAGCTGCAGGCCGGCCAGGTGATGCACGACAACGACCCGTCGGTGGACCTCAGCGACCCGTGGTTGTACCGCCTGCAGGACTCCAGCCTGGGCTTTGTGGAAATGATCGAGCAGATCATGGAACTGGCCGAGACCCGCCTGAAGAAACTCGACCAGCGCCGCCGCGAAAGCGTGCCGGCCAGCGAACTGATACTGGGTATGCAATGCGGGGGCAGCGATGCCTTCTCGGGCATCACCGCCAACCCGGCGCTGGGCTTCGCTGCCGACCTGCTGGTGCGTGCTGGCGCCACCGTGCTGTTCTCGGAGGTAACCGAAGTGCGCGACGCCATCTACATGCTCACCTCGCGGGCGGAAAACCAGGAGGTCGCAGAGGCCCTGGTGCGCGAAATGGACTGGTACGACCGCTACCTGCAGCAAGGCGCCGCCGATCGCAGCGCCAACACCACGCCGGGCAACAAGAAAGGCGGCCTGTCGAATATCGTCGAAAAATCCCTGGGGTCGATCGTCAAGTCTGGTAGCGGCGCCATCCAGGGCGTGCTCGGCCCGGGCGAGCGGGTCAACCGCAAAGGCCTGATCTTCTGCGCCACCCCGGCCAGCGACTTTGTCTGCGGCACCCTGCAACTGGCTGCCGGCATGAACCTGCATGTGTTCACCACCGGACGCGGCACCCCGTACGGCCTGGCCATGGCACCGGTGGTCAAGGTGTGCACCCGCAGCGAGCTGGCCCAGCGCTGGCCCGACCTGATCGACATCGACGCCGGGCGCATCGCCAGCGGCCGCTCGACCATCGAGGAACTGGGTTGGGAGCTGTTCCACTACTACCTGGACGTGGCCAGCGGCCGCAAGCAGACCTGGGCCGAACAGCATCGCCTGCACAACGACATCACCCTGTTCAACCCGGCACCGATTACCTGATGCCCCGGGTTCTCGACTGTGTCGCAGTCCCTGTGGGAGCGGGCATGCCCGCGAACACCGGCGCAGTCGGTGCCATACACCTGGTTGCCTGCTTCGCGGGCTCGCCCGCTCCCACAGGTCATGCGACAACCTGCCAGATTTTCTCTCAACATACAGGAGCACCCCATGCCTGAAATCCTCGGCCACAACTTCATCGCCGGCCAGCGCAGCGCCGCTGGGCCGAAGCGCCTGCAGAGCCTGGACGCCAGCACCGGCGAGGCCCTGCCCTACAGCTTCGCCCAGGCCACCGAAGCCGAAGTGGACCAAGCCGCCAAGGCTGCCGCCGGCGCTTTCGCCGAATTCCGCCAGCTGGCCCCGGCGCGGCGCGCCGAATTCCTCGACGCCATCGCCGCCGAGCTGGACGAACTGGACGACGCCTTCGTCGCCATCGTCTGCCGTGAAACCGCCCTGCCCCCCGCCCGTATCCAGGGCGAGCGCGGCCGCACCAGCGGCCAGATGCGCCTGTTCGCCCAGGTGCTGCGCCGTGGTGACTTCCTCGGTGCGCGCATCGACCTGGCCCTGCCCGAGCGCCAGCCCCTGCCACGCGTGGACCTGCGCCAGATGCGCATCGGCGTCGGCCCGGTCGCCGTGTTCGGCGCCAGCAACTTCCCGCTGGCTTTCTCCACCGCCGGTGGCGATACCGCTGCGGCCCTGGCCGCCGGTTGCCCGGTGGTGTTCAAGGCCCACAGCGGCCACATGGCCACCGCCGACCTGGTCGGCTGCGCCATCCAGCGCGCCGCCGAGCGCACTGGCATGCCCAAGGGCGTGTTCAACATGGTGTTCGGTGGCGGCGTCGGCGAGTGGCTGGTCAAGCACCCGGCCATCCAGGCGGTCGGCTTCACCGGCTCGCTGAAAGGCGGTGACGCCCTGTGCCGCATGGCCGCCGAGCGCCCGCAGCCGATCCCGGTGTTCGCCGAGATGTCCAGCATCAACCCGGTCATCATCCTGCCGGCTGCCCTGGCCAAACGTGGCGAAGCCATCGCCCGTGAGCTGGCCGGTTCGGTGTGCCTGGGCGCGGGCCAGTTCTGCACCAACCCGGGCCTGGTGATCGGCCTGCAGTCGCCGCGGTACAGCCAACTGCTGGCCGAGCTTGGCCAGCACCTGAGCCAGCAGGCCGGCCAGACCATGCTCAATGCAGGTGGCCTGCGCAGCTACGTCGGTGGCCTGGAGCACCTGCACGCCCATGCCGGTATCGAGCACCTGGCCGGCCAGACGCAGGCAGGCAGCCAGGCGCGCGCCCAGCTGTTCAAGGCCGATGCCCGCCTGCTGGTGGAATCTGACCCGCTGCTGCAGGAAGAAGTGTTCGGCCCGACCACCGTTGCCGTGGAAGTGCAGGACAACGACCAGTTGCGCGCCGCCCTGCTCGGCCTGCGCGGCCAGCTGACCGCGACCCTGATCGGCGAGCCGGAAGACCTGCAGGCCTTCGCCTGGTTGGTGCCGCTGCTGGAGGAGAAAGTCGGGCGGATCCTGGTCAACGGCTACCCGACCGGTGTCGAGGTGTGTGATGCGATGGTGCATGGCGGGCCTTACCCGGCCACGTCGGATGCGCGCGGCACGTCGGTCGGCACCCTGGCCATCGACCGCTTCCTGCGCCCGGTGTGCTACCAGAACTACCCGCAGGCGCTGTTGCCCGAGGCACTGCGCGACGGTAACCCGCTGGGGCTGCGCCGGTTGGTGAATGGCCAGTGGAATGAGGGCGCGATCTGATCGCTCCTGGAAACCAGAAAGCCCCGCACATGGCGGGGCTTTTCTTTCGGCTGTGCCGGCCTCTTCGCGGGCACGCCCGCTCCCACAAGTATCGCTGCACACTCAAGATAAGGTGATCCCTGTGGGAGCGGGCGCGCCCGCGAAGAGGCCGGCACAAGCGACGAAGGCCTCAGGCCCCCTGCGCCTCGGCCTCCTCATGCGCCTGGCGCAAGCGCTCGCGGCTGTTGCTCAGGTGCATGCGCATGGCCATCTTCGCCCCTTCGCTATCACGCCGGGCGATGGCTTCGTAGATCGCCTCGTGCTCGTGCATCAGCCGGCTCATGTAGTGCGCCTGGTCATCGCGGGCCAGCCGCGCCGAGTTCAACCGGGTACGTGGGATGATGCTGGTGCCCAGATGATTGATGATGTCGGCGAAGTAATGGTTGCCGCTGGCCTGGGCAATGCGCAGGTGGAACTGGAAATCTGCCGACACCGCATCCGTAGCGTGGGCAGCCCCTTCGTTGAGTTCATCCAGCGCCGCACGCATGCCGGCCAGCTCTTCATCGCTGCGCCGCTGCGCCGCCAGGCCCGCCGATTCGATCTCCAGGGCAATGCGCAATTCCAGCACCGCCAGTACTTCACGCAGAGTGACCACGGTCGCCGGGTCGATACGGAAACCACCCGTGGCCGGCGCGTCCAGCACGAAAGTGCCAATGCCGTGGCGGGTCTCGACCTGCCCGGCGGCCTGCAGCCGCGAGATCGCTTCACGCACCACCGTGCGGCTGACACCCTCTTCGGCCATGATCTGCGATTCGGTCGGCAGCTTGTCGCCGCGCTTGAGCTGGCCGCTGCGAATGCGCTCGGTCAGCACCGTGACCAGTTCCTGGGCCAGACTGCGCGGCTTGCGCCGGGTCTTTGCCTGTACCTGCTGCTCTGTCATTGCCCTGTATTTCACCTTGAAAGACAGCGCTCATCATAGCGCAAGCAGTTGTACGATCACATACACGCAGTGCGGTATTTATTCGCTGGTTCGCACGCCACCAGTCAATTGCGAGCGACCATGGTCTGGCGGCAAATTGCTGGCCCCCAGTGCCTGCTTGTGAAGGCAAACTTCGTTTTCCTTCAGATGCTTAGGACAGCAACATGCGAGTACTTCTAGCAACGATGGCCGGCTGCCTGCTGGCCACGCTCGCTTTCGGCGCCCAGGCACGGGCGCTGAGCCAGAACGATCGCCACACTTGCGGCTGGGGCGCGCAGATAGCCGCCGAGGCGCAGCAGGCCAAGCTTTCCGGGGTAACCCTGTATGCCACGCGCAAGAAGCTGCAGGCGCGCAAGTTCCCCAAGCCGTGGATGCGCATGACCGCCTTCGGTATTACCGAACAGACCTACAACAGCCGCTCTCGGCTCAAGCCTGCAGCGATCAAGCAGACCTATTACGAGCAGTGCGTGCAGCATGCCGTAGCAAGGCGATAAAGCTCTCAAACCATTGCCCAGCCCTTGGGCTGTATTGTCGCAAGCGGCCCGCGTACCCTGTGGGAGATTCTATGGTTGTGGGCAATGCTTTTTGCCCCCTTTGCTCATGTATTCGCCTTGAGTCTTCATCAAGGCGAATGCAATTCT
>NZ_JADLJS010000043.1 GCF_015680405.1 Pseudomonas pudica | reverse complement strand
GCTCCCACAGGTACTGCACAGGTCTTGGGCATTGTGCATTACCTGTGGGAGCTGGCTTGCCGGCGATAGGGCCGGAACAGGCGACATCATTGCTTGGGAAACAGCACATTCCCGCAACGCGAACAGAACGCCGCGCCATGCTCATGGCTCTTCTTGCTGCAGGTCGGGCAGTCGTGCTGCAACTGTTCCCCGCGCATGGCATTGGCCAGCTCGGCGGTAAAGATCCCGGTCGGTACGGCGATGATCGAATAACCGGTAATCATCACCAGCGAGGACAGCACCTGCCCAAGCGGGGTTTTCGGCACGATATCGCCAAAGCCTACCGTGGTCAGGGTAACGATGGCCCAGTAGATGCCCTTGGGAATGCTGGTAAAGCCATGCTCAGGCCCTTCGATCACATACATCAAGGTGCCGAACACCGTCACCAGGGTCGATACCGTCACCAGGAACACGATGATCTTCTGCTTGCTGCCGCGCAGCGCCTCCATCAGGTAATGGGCTTGCTTGAGATAGGGGCTGAGCTTGAGCACGCGGAAAATCCGCAGCATCCGGATCACCCGGATGATCAGCAGGTACTGGGCGTCGCTGTAGTACAGCGCGATGATCCCCGGCACGATCGCCAGCAGATCGACCAGGCCATAGAAGCTGAAGGCATAGCGCAAAGGCTTGGGCGAGCAGTACAGGCGGGTGAGGTACTCGGCCAGGAAAATCGCGGTAAAGCCCCACTCGATGCCGGCCAGCAGGCCGGCGTAGCCCTGGTGTACTTCGTCGATGCTGTCGAGGATGACGGTAACCAGGCTGGCCAGGATGATCAGCAGGAGGATCTTGTCGAAGCGTCTTCCAGCCACGGTATCGGTCTGGAAGACGATGATGTAGAGCTGCTCGCGCAGGCTCGCAGGATTGTTCATTGGCTCGTTCCACAAAAGCGATGGGCTGAGCCTAGGGGCTGCATTTCAGCTGTGCAAGCGGCTGGCGTCACGCTGCCGAGGCTGGGCCAGGTGGTTGCCCAGGTGCATCAGCCAGCAGGCGGCGACGAAGGGCGCGGTCAGGCCGGGCACCGGTAGCAGCTTGAACAGTGGTTGCAGCAGCAGGGCCAGGGCAATGGCCAGCAGTGTCACCCACGGCTTTTCACCCTGCCTGCTGAACGCCAGTGCCGCCAGCGCAGCGTTGAAACCATACAGGCCCAGCCAGGCGGCTTGCGCCTGGTCGGTGAGCAGTGCCGCGCCGCCGCCGATGGCCGAACCGATCACTGCCCACATTGCGGCATAAGGGTTGGCGATGAACATGCCGATGATGATCAGCAGACCGGCCAGGGGCTGGTCGAGCAGGAAGATCTGGCCCACGCCACGCGCCAACGCGTAAAGCGGGTCGGCCTCGACGAAGCCGCTGGGCGAGGGGGTGGCTATCAGCAATACGGCCCAGCCAAGCAGCACGAAGGGGGCGGTGTAGGCGATCAACAGCTTGCCACCGCGCTTGCGCCATTGGTGGGTGATGATGCTGGACAGGCCGCCAGCGGCGATGATCAATGGCGGCAGGATGGCCGACCAGGGCAGTACGACGCTGATCAGGATGCCGATCAGGACGCCGTTGTAGCTGTACAGCCCGGCTTGGCGGTCGGCACGGTCGTAGCCGCGTGCCTGGGCGGTGAGCAGGCCGGCCAGGGCGCCGAGCAGGGCACCACCGACCAGGCCGGGGGCGGTCAGCAGGATGGCCAGCAGGCAGCACAGGCCGCACAGGGGGTCACGCAGCAGCAGCACCTGGCTGAAGCCGTTGAGTAACGCCGTGGCCCAGTCGGGGCACGGGTTGACGAAATTTTTGGTGTACATCGGGGCAGTCAGTGAGGTTGATGGGGCGCGATGGGCCTCTTTGGGCCTCGGGTTTTCCGCAGGTCTGGTGTTTCGGTGTACGAGGGGGGCTTTGCCCTCCAATCGCCGGCAAGCCAGCTCCCACAGGGATTGCAAAGGCCTTTGAAGTGGTGCGATCCCTGTGGGAGCCGGCTTGCCGGCGATGCGGTCAGATCAAGGTCTCGATCCGCAGCGTGTTAGTCGACCCTGGCTTGCCGAAAGGCACACCGGCAGTGATCAGCAACGTGTCGCCACGGCTGGCCATGCCTTGTGCCTGGGCAATCTCCAGCGCAGTGGAAACCACCTCGTCCACCTGGCGCAGGCGGTCGTTTACCACCGAGTGCACGCCCCACGCCACGCTCAGGCGGCGCGCAGTGGTCAGGTTCGGGGTCAGGTTGAGGATCGGAGCCCGTGGCCGCTCGCGTGCCGCGCGCAAGGTCGAGGCGCCCGACTCGCTGTAGTTGACCAGCACCGCCACCGGCAGAATGCCGCTGATACGGCGGATGGCGCAGCTGATGGCGTCCGACACGGTGGCCTCGGCCTTCGGCCGGCCAACGTCGAGCTGGGCCTGGTAATCCGGGCCGTTCTCCACCTGGCGGATGATCTTGCTCATCATCTGCACGGCTTCCAGCGGGTACTCACCCGAGGCAGTCTCGGCCGACAGCATCACCGCATCGGCACCTTCGGCCACGGCGTTGGCCACGTCGGTGACTTCGGCGCGGGTCGGCGCTGGCGAGAAACGCATGGATTCGAGCATCTGCGTAGCCACCACCACCGGCTTGCCCAGTTGGCGGCAGGTGCCGATGATGCGTTTCTGAATCTGCGGCACGCTTTCGGCCGGTACTTCCACGCCCAGGTCGCCGCGGGCCACCATGATCGCATCCGCAAGCTGCGCGATGGCTTGCAGCTGTTCGACTGCCGATGGTTTTTCGATCTTCGCCATCAGGTAGGCACGGTCACCGATCAGCTGGCGTGCTTCGGTGATGTCTTCGGGGCGCTGCACGAACGAAAGGGCAACCCAGTCCACGCCCAGTTCAAGGCCGAAGGCCAGGTCGCGGCGGTCTTTCTCGGTGAGCGGGGAGAGGTCGAGCACCGCTTGCGGCACGTTGACACCCTTGCGATCGGACAGCTCGCCACCGGCCAGTACTTCGGTGTCGATGGCGTCGCTGTGCTTGGCGGTGACGCGCAGGCGCAGCTTGCCGTCGTCCAGCAGCAGGTCCATGCCCGGCTCGAGGGCGGCGATGATCTCGGGGTGCGGCAGGTTGACCCGGCGGCTGTCGCCCGGGGTGTTGTCCAGGTCCAGGCGCAGGGCCTGGCCGCGTTGCAGCTGCACCTTGCCTTCGGCAAAGCGGCCGACGCGCAGCTTCGGCCCCTGCAGGTCCATGAGGATACCCAGCGGGTAGTTCAGTTGCTGCTCGACTTCGCGGATCCACTGGTAGCGCAGGGCGTGATCGGCGTGCTCGCCGTGGCTGAAGTTGAGGCGGAAGATGTTCACCCCGGCTTCTACCAGTTGGCGGATGTCGTCGATGCCTTTGATCGCAGGGCCAAGGGTGGCGAGGATCTTTACTTTTTTATCAGGCGTCATGATTGGGCAGTCTCGAGGATCAGGATGGCGCGGAAGTCGTTGACGTTGGTGCGGGTCGGCTCGGTGACGATCAGCGCATCCAGGGCGGCGAAATAGCCGTAGCCGTTGTTGTTGTCCAGCTCGTCGCTGGCCGACAGGCCCAGGGCTTCAGCGCGGGCGTAGCTGGCCGGGGTCATGAAGGCGCCGGCGTTTTCTTCCGAGCCATCGATACCGTCGGTGTCACCGGCCAGGGCGTACACGCCCGGCAGGCCTTTCAGGCTTTCGGTGAGGCTGAGCAGAAACTCGGCGTTGCGCCCGCCGCGGCCATTGCCGCGCACGGTCACTGTGGTTTCGCCGCCGGACAGGATCACGCAGGGTGCCTTCAGCGGCTGGCCGTGCAGGACGATCTGGCGGGCGATACCGGCGTGCACCTTGGCCACTTCGCGTGATTCGCCTTCCAGGTCGCCGAGGATCAGCGGGCTGAACCCGGCCTGGCGGGCTTTGACCGCGGCGGCTTCGAGCGACTGCTGGGGCCTGGCGATCAGCTGGAAATGGCTGCGGGCCAGGGCCGGGTCATCGGCCTTGACGGTTTCCGAGGCTGGGTTGTTGAGCCAGTCGATGACGGCCTTGGGCGCTTCGATGTCGTAGCGCTTGAGGATGGCCAGGGCATCGGCCGAGGTGCTTGGGTCGGCCACGGTAGGGCCGGAGGCGATCACCGTGGCGAGGTCGCCCGGTACATCGGAAATGGCATAGGTGTACACCGTGGCCGGCCAGCAGGCCTTGGCCAGGCGGCCGCCCTTGATCGCCGAGAGGTGCTTGCGCACGCAGTTCATCTCGCCGATGGTGGCGCCGGATTTCAGCAGCGCCTTGTTGATCTGTTGCTTGTCGGCCAGGGTCAGGCCTTCGGCGGGCAGGGCCAGCAGCGCCGAGCCACCGCCGGACAACAGGAAGATGACGCGGTCGTCTTCTGTGAGGTTGCTGACCAGTTCCAGCACGCGCTTGGCCACGGCCAGGCCGGCGGCATCGGGGACCGGGTGGGCGGCTTCGACCACCTCGATCTTCTGGCAGTTGGCGCCGTGACCGTACCGTGTGACAACAAGCCCGGAGACTTCGCCCTGCCAGCTTTTCTCGACCACTTCGGCCATGGCGGCTGCGGCCTTGCCGGCACCGATGACGATGACCCGGCCGCTGCGGTCGGCGGGCAGGTAGGGTTCGAGGACTTGACGGGGGTGGGCGGCGGCGATGGCTGTGTCGAACAGCTCGCGGAGAAGTTTTTGCGGATCGACCGACATGGCAGGCTCCCAATTATTGTTGTTCTGCAAAATCAAAAACGCCCCTGGAACTGCCTCCGTGCAGGCCGAACCAGGGGCGGGTGTTGCTCGGTGCCACCTTTGAACCTGTGGTCGCAGGTTCAAAGGTGTTGAATTCATCGCCGGCAAGCCAGCTCCCACAGGTACAGCACAGGATTGAGGGATTGTGCGGTCCCTGTGGGAGCTGGCTTGCCGGCGATTGGGTTGCGCAGCAGCCCCCGAATTCGAATTACTTGTCGTCGCGGATCGAGAAGTTGGCCATGTGCTCCAGGCCTTTGATCAGCGCCGAGTGGTCCCAGTTGCCGCCGCCCAGGGCCTGGCAGGTGTTGAACACTTGCTGGGCATTGGAGGTGTTGGGCAGGTTGATGCCCAGTTCCTTGGCACCCTGCAGGGCCAGGTTCAGGTCCTTCTGGTGCAGGTTGATGCGGAAGCCTGGGTCGAAGGTGCCCTTGATCATGCGCTCGGCGTGCACTTCGAGGATCTTCGACGAGGCGAAGCCGCCCATCAGTGCTTCACGTACCTTGGCCGGGTCGGCGCCGTTCTTTGCGGCGAACAGCAGGGCTTCGGCAACGGCCTGGATGTTCAGGGCAACGATGATCTGGTTGGCCACCTTGGCGGTCTGGCCGTCGCCATTGCCACCGACGCGGGTGATGTTCTTGCCCATGGCTTCGAACAGCGGCAGGGTGCGTTCGAAGGCTTTCGGGCAGCCGCCGACCATGATGCTCAGGGTCGCGGCCTTGGCACCGACTTCGCCGCCGGACACCGGGGCGTCCAGGTAGGCAGCGCCAGTGGCCTTGATCTTCTCGGCGAAGGCTTTGGTAGCGGTAGGGGAGATCGAGCTCATGTCGATCACGACCTTGTTCGGGCCCACGCCTTCGGCCACGCCGTTGTCACCGAACAGGACGCTTTCGACCTGCGGGGTGTCGGGGACCATGACGATGATGAACTCGGCTTCCTGGGCAACTTCCTTCGGGTTGGCCAGGGCCACGGCACCGGCGGCGATCAGGTCGGCCGGGGCAGCGTCGTGGTGAGTGGAAACGAAGATGCTGTGACCTGCTTTCTGCAGGTTCTGAGCCATGGGCTTGCCCATGATGCCGGTCCCGATCAACCCGATTTTCCCCATCACAAGGTGCCTCTTAATATTTGTGATGCCTCACGCAGCCCCCAATCCCTGTGGGCGCGGGCATGCCCGCGAAACAGGCGACTCGGTGGATGGCACCGGCTATGCCGGTGTTCGCGGGCATGCCCGCTCCCACAGGGTTTCGTGTTTCACAGGGGGCTAGCGTTCAGCCGTTCAGATTGCGTTATGGGTCTTCAGCCAGCCCAGGCCCGCTTCGGTGGTGGTCAGCGGCTTGTACTCCGCGCCCACCCAGCCCTGGTAGCCGATGCGGTCCAGGTGCTCGAACAGGAAGCGGTAGTTGATCTCGCCGGTGCCTGGCTCGTTGCGGCCGGGGTTGTCGGCCAGCTGGATGTGGTTGATCAGTTTCAGGTTGGCTTCCATGGTACGAGCCAGGTCACCTTCCATGATCTGCATGTGGTAGATGTCGTACTGCAGGAACAGGTTGTCGCTGCCAACCTCGGCCTGGATTTCCAGGGCCTGTTTGGTGGTGTTCAGGTAGAAGCCGGGGATGTCGCGGGTGTTGATCATTTCCATGACCAGACGGATCCCGGCGGCTTTCAGCTTTTCCGCGGCGTAGCGCAGGTTTTCCACGAAGGTCTTGCGCACGGTGGCGCAGTCCGGGCCTTGTGGGCGAATGCCGGCCAAGGCGTTGACCTGGGTGTTACCCAGCACCTTGGCGTATTCGATGGCCTTGTCGACACCGGCGCGGAATTCCTCGACACGGTCAGGGTGGCAGGTGATACCGCGCTCACCCTTGGCCCAATCGCCCGCCGGCAGGTTGAACAGCACCTGGGTCAGGCCGTTGGCGTCCAGCTGCTGCTTGATCTCGGCAGCGCTGAAGTCGTAAGGGAAGAGGTATTCGACGCCGCTGAAACCAGCATCGGCAGCAGCCTTGAAGCGGGCCAGGAAGTCCTGTTCGGTGAACAGCATGGACAGGTTGGCAGCGAAGCGAGGCATGTTGTGTCTCCTTGCGATGAAGGCCCCCGGCGCCCTCAGGTAGGGGCCGGCACGGGGGCGTCAGGCGATCAGTCCAGCAGCGAGATGGCGGTTGGCGCGTCGTTGCCGACCAGGGCCAGGTCTTCGAACTCGTTGACCGCGTTGATCTCGGTGCCCATGGAAATGTTGGTCACACGTTCGAGAATCACTTCGACCACCACCGGTACGCGGAACTCTTCGGCCATCTTCTGTGCCTTGAGCAGGGCAGGGGCGATCTCGGCCGGCTCGAACACACGAATGGCCTTGCAGCCCAGGCCTTCGACCACGGCGACATGGTCGACACCATACGTGGCGGCGTCGGTCGAGTTGATGTTCTCGAACGCCAGTTGAACACAGTAATCCATGTCGAAGCCACGTTGCGCCTGACGGATCAGGCCCAGGTAGGCGTTGTTCACCAGTACGTGCACGTATGGCAGGTTGAACTGTGCGCCCACCGCCAGCTCTTCGATCATGAACTGGAAGTCGTAGTCACCTGACAGCGCGACCACCTTGCGCTTCGGATCGGCCTTGACCACACCGAGGGCGGCAGGGATGGTCCAGCCCAGCGGGCCGGCCTGGCCGCAGTTGATCCAGTGGCGTGGCTTGTACACGTGCAGAAACTGCGCGCCGGCGATCTGCGACAGACCGATGGTGCTGACGTAGCAGGTGTCCTTGCCGAATACCTGGTTCATTTCTTCGTAGACGCGCTGCGGCTTGACCGGCACGTTGTCGAAGTGGGTCTTGCGCTGCAGGGTGGCCTTGCGCTCCTGGCAGTCTTGCAGCCAGGCCTTGCGGCATTTCAGCTTGCCGGCGGCTTTCCACTCGCGGGCCACTTCGAGGAACACGTCCAGTGCCTTGCCGGCGTCGGAAACGATACCCAGGTCCGGGGTGAACACGCGGCCGATCTGGGTCGGCTCGATGTCCACGTGCACGAACTTGCGGCCTTCGGTGTAGACGTCGACGGAACCGGTGTGGCGGTTGGCCCAGCGGTTACCGATACCGAACACCAGGTCGGATTTCAGCAGGGTGGCGTTGCCATAGCGGTGCGAAGTCTGCAGGCCGACCATGCCGACCATCTGTGCGTGGTCATCCGGGATGGTGCCCCAGCCCATCAGGGTCGGGATTACCGGTACACCGGTCAGTTCGGCGAACTCGACCAGTTTGTCGCTGGCGTCGGCGTTGATGATGCCGCCACCGGCTACCAGCAGCGGGCGCTCGGCGTCATTGAGCAGGGCCAGGGCTTTTTCGGCCTGTACGCGGGTGGCGGATGGCTTGTGTACTGGCAGCGGTTCGTAGGCGTCGATGTCGAATTCGATTTCCGCCATCTGCACGTCGAACGGCAGGTCGATCAGTACCGGGCCTGGGCGGCCGGTGCGCATTTCATAGAAGGCCTTCTGGAAGGCGTAAGGCACCTGGCCTGGTTCCAGGACGGTGGTGGCCCACTTGGTGACCGGCTTGACGATGTTGGTGATGTCGACAGCCTGGAAGTCTTCCTTGTGCAGGCGGGCACGTGGTGCCTGGCCGGTGATGCAGAGGATCGGGATGGAGTCGGCGGAGGCACTGTACAGGCCGGTGACCATGTCGGTGCCGGCTGGGCCGGAGGTGCCGATGCACACGCCGATGTTGCCCGGGTTGGCACGGGTGTAACCCTCGGCCATGTGCGAGGCGCCTTCGACGTGGCGAGCGAGGACGTGATCGATGCCACCGACTTTCTTCAGGGCCGAGTACAACGGGTTGATGGCAGCCCCCGGGATGCCGAACGCGGTATCTACACCTTCACGGCGCATGACCAGAACGGCTGCATCGATTGCTCTCATTTTGCTCATGGTTTGTGCCTCATCGATTTTGTAATTGTATACAACTTGCTTTGTGCCAGAGTGTATTCACGGCTGGCCGCTTAGGTCAACGGGTTTTCGTCGGCGGATGTCGCTTTCGTTCGAGCGCCCGTGAAAACGGAGGTTTGCGCCATCGCATACGATCGTTTCAAAATATTGTATACAAAAAAATCTTTCGTTGTGTTCTATTTGATCTATCGGTTTTCAACTGCCCTCGGGGCTTCTCACAACAAGAAGAGGACCTTTCCATGAATGCTTTGAACCTGAAAGTCGCGGTCAGCCTGGTGAATGCCGCGCTGGCGGCGGGCCGCAAGATCAACGCCGCGCCACTGACCGTGGCAGTGCTGGATGCCGGCGGCCACTTACTGGCGCTGCAGCGCGAGGATGGCGCCAGCCTGATCCGGCCGGAGGTGGCTACCGGCAAGGCCTGGGGGGCGATTGCCCTGGGCAAGGGGTCGCGTCTGCTGGCGCTGGACGCGCAGCAACGGCCGGCGTTTTTTGCTGCGCTGAACGGGTTGGGCGAGCGGCCGGTTGTGCCGGCGCCGGGTGGTGTGCTGGTGCGTGATCAGGATGGCAAGGTGCTGGGTGCGGTGGGGATTAGCGGCGATACGTCGGATATCGACGAGCAGTGCGCGATCAGTGCGATCGAGGAGATGGGGTTGAAGGCGGATGCGGGTGTAGCAGCCTGATTCTCTATTGCCTGTTCCGGCCCTATCGCCGGCAAGCCAGCTCCCACAGAGCCGCCACAGACCTTGAAAACTGTGGTGTACCTGTGGGAGCTGGCTTGCCGGCGATGGGCTGCAAAGCAGCCCCACTGGCCCTGTCAGGCTAGCTCAGGCTCACACCCCTTGAGCACCATGCGGATTATGGTCTCCGCCGCGGCGTCATAATCGCTGTCGGCCAGCTTGGCCTTGCCGGTCACCGCAGAGATCTGCCAGTCGAAATCGGCGTAGGTCTGGGTCGCAGCCCAGATGCTGAACATCAGGTGATGCGCATCCACATGGGCGATCTGCCCGCGGTCGATCCAGCGCTGGATGCACTCGATGTTATGCCGCGCCTGCTCGTTCAGCTGCGCTACCTGGTTCGGCGACAGGTGCGGGGCGCCGTGCATGATCTCGCTGGCGAACACCTTGGACGCATGCGGCAGGTCGCGGGAAATACGGATCTTCGAACGGATGTACGCGCTCAGCACTTCCTTGGGGTCACCGTCGGCATTGAACGGGGTCGACGCCTGCATGATCGGCGCGATGATGCTTTCCAGGACCTCGCGGTAGAGGTTGTCCTTGGATTTGAAGTAGTAATACACGTTCGGCTTGGGCAGGCCGGCCTTGGCCGCGATATCGCTGGTCTTGGTGGCGGCGAAGCCCTTGTCGGCGAATTCCTCGCTGGCCGCGCGCAGGATCAGTTCCTTGTTGCGCTCGCGAATGGTGCTCATGGTCAGGGATCTTCCTCGTGTCTGGCCACCTCTAAGAGGGATCGGGCATGGTAGCACCGGGCTCGACGGGCGCTCAAGGCAGCGGCTTTGGGCTAGAATCCTCGACACTTATTCTTCTGGATGCAGGCAAACATGGCAGGAAGCAGTCTACTGGTACTGATCGACGACATCGCCACGGTACTCGATGACGTCTCGGTGATGACCAAGGTGGCGGCGAAAAAGACCGCAGGCGTGCTGGGCGATGACCTGGCACTCAATGCCCAGCAGGTCACCGGGGTGCGTGCCGAGCGCGAGCTGCCTGTGGTGTGGGCGGTGGCCAAAGGGTCGCTGGTGAACAAGGCCATCCTGGTGCCGGCGGCGCTGCTGATCAGTGCGTTCATCCCGTGGGCGGTGACGCCATTGTTGATGCTGGGCGGTGCATACCTGTGCTTCGAAGGCTTCGAGAAACTGGCGCACAAGTTCCTGCACAGCAAGGCCGAGGATGACGCCGAGCATGAAGCGCGCAAGGTGGCGGTGGCCGATGCCAACGTCGACCTGGTGGCGTTCGAGAAAGCCAAGATCAAGGGGGCGGTACGTACCGACTTCATCCTTTCGGCGGAAATCATCGCCATCACTCTGGGCATTGTTGCCGACTCGCCGTTGACCCAGCAGATCGTCGTGCTGTCGGGCATCGCGGTGGTCATGACCATCGGCGTGTACGGGCTGGTGGGCGGTATCGTCAAGCTCGATGACCTGGGGCTGTGGATGACCCAGAAGGCTTCACGCCTGGCCAGGGCGGTGGGGAGCGGTATTCTGCGGGCCGCGCCGTACATGATGAAGAGCCTGTCGGTGATCGGCACGGCGGCCATGTTCCTGGTCGGTGGCGGGATCCTGGTGCATGGCATCGAGCCTTTGCATCATGCCATCGAGGCATTCAGTGAAGGACGTGGTGGGGCGTTTACCGTGGCGCTGCTGAACGGCGGTGTCGGGGTTGTGGCCGGTGCCGTGGTGCTGGCCGTGGTGGGCATTGCGGGGAAATTGTGGCGGGCGGTTCGGCCGGCCAGTTGATGCTGCCTGGCCGGGGCTTCGCCCCGGTTCGCGGGTGAACCCGCTCCCACATGTATAACGTCTGCCATGAACCCGGTGCGGACCCTGTGGGAGCGGTTTTACCCGCGAATGGGCCGCAAGGCGGCCCCTTTACTCAGATCAGAAGTGAACCTTGACCAGGAAGCTCATGGTGTTCTGATCAGTGGTGAAGGCATCGCTGTCCTTGATGCCGTACTTGTTCTTCCAGTAGTCGTATTCCACACCCACATACAGCTGCTCCTCGCCCAGGTGCAAGGCCTTGCCCAGGTCATACTTGATCTGCGGGTTGAAGTGCAGGTTGGCCTGATAGGTGCCGCGGCGGTTTTCGTCGTTGTCCACCACCCAGTCCATGAAACCGTCGATCAGCACATCGGACGAACCGACCGGAATGGTGTACGACCATACCGGGGTGATCTGCCATACGTTGTCGCCGGCGCGGCTGCCGTCGGTGGTGCGGTTGTAGAAGTTAAGCTGGAAGTAGTCGAAGCCAGGGATGTCCAGGTCGAAGCCCGGGCCGATCAGGTACGACTCGGTATCACCTTCGCCGAACTCGTAGGTCATCGCCAGCAGCACGTCCTTGACCGGGCCGAAGGCCAGCTTCTGGTCGAAGATCTTGCCGAACGACAGGCGCGGGCTGATTTCGCCATAGTAGGTGTTCGGGCCATTGCCCTCATCTTTCTGGCCCTGGTAGAAGATCTTGTCGACAAAGATGAAGTTGTCGCCGTACTTCCAGCCATCAGCGTGCTCGAAGGTCACGGTTTGCTGGATCGACGGGTTGACCTTGAAGTTCTTGCCCCACAGGTAGGTCAGGCTGTTGTTCTGCCACTGCAGCAGGTCGCCGCCGAAGGTGGTGCCACAGGCCAGCAGGCCGCCGGCGAGGATCAGGCTGTTGATGGTACGCATTGCGAGTGTCGCTCCCTTGATTGATCTATTGTCAGCGCTTGTTGTTGGCGCTTTTTTGTCTTGCGAGTCAGCTTTTTTCGATAGGCCACAGCTGTTTGGCAAGGGTTGAGCCAACTTTCCTGGGCTGGCAAAACCTTCCTGCTCGACTTCGTTCTGAACGGATGAAAAGGGTCTTTCAGGCTGGCAACACGTTGGCCAACCGCCCGTATTCATTGACTGAGCGGTCAGTAAACGCAGGCAGAATCCCTTCTGCCCTGATCGAGGGGGCGCGCAGATTACTGGCTTGCGCGCCTTGCCTCAAGTGCTCCGTCCTGGAGCAGGGTGGATCAAACTTGTGCGTTTGGTCAGTTTTCTAGAAGTGCACCTTGATCAGGGCACTGGTGACGCTCTGGTTGCTGTCGATGTTGCCTTGGCTGTCGATGCCGTACTTGTCCTTCCAGTAGCTGTACTCAATGCCCACGTACAGCTGCTTGGCGCCCAGGTTCAGGGCTTTGCCCAGGTCGTACTTGACCTGTGGGTTGAACTGCAGGTTGGCATGGTAGGTACCGCGGCGGGTCTGGTCGTTGTCGACCACCCAGTCCATGTAACCGTCGATCAGAATGTCGGATTTGCCCACCGGAATGGTGTACGAGAAGGCTGGGGTGATCTGCCAGACATTGTCACCGGGGCGGCTACCTTCGGTGTTGCGCAGGTAGAAGTTGAGGGTGAAGTAGTTGAAGCCGGGTATGTCCAGGTCGAAGCCGGGGCCGATCAGGTAGGCCTCGTTGTCGCCCTCGCCACGCTCGTAGGTCATGGCCAGCAGTACATCCTTGATCGGGCCGAACGCCAGCTTCTGGTCGAAGATCTTGCCGAACGACAGGCGCGGGCTGAACTCACCGTAGTAGGTGGTCACGCCTTTGCCCGGGTCGGGCTTGCCGTTGTAGAAGATCTTGTCGACGAACATGAAGGTATCGCCGTACTTCCATTTGTTGGCGTGCTCGAAGGTCACTGTCTGCTGGATGCGTGGGTTGACCTTGAAATCCTTGCCGTACAGGTAGGTCAGGCTTTCGCCATGCCACTGCAGCCATTCGCCAGCGTGGGCGGGGACGGTGGCCAGCAGGCTGCTGCCCAGCAAGAGGGACGAGGTGATGCGTTTCATGTTGTGGTTCCCGGACTTATTGTTTTTGTTTGGTTTTTTTGGCGCGCAGGCGCCCCGGACGGCCCATTCCGGCGGGCCGACGGTGTAGCGTTTACGGCGAATTCGAGGTGGGGCGGCAGTGCGCCGCCCCCCTGTGCTCAATGCTGGTGACAGGCGTCGTTGTGCACCGCACGGTCGGCACCACCCAGGATGTTGAACAGCACGTTCAACACCAGGGCACTGACCGTGGCCATGGCGATACCACTGTGGGTGATGGGTTCCATCCACTCGGGCATCTGGGCGAAGAACTCCGGACGTACCACGGGGATCAACCCGAAGCCGACGCTCACCGCGACCAGCAACTGGTTGCGACGGTCGCCGATGTCCGCCTCCTGGAGAATCTTGATCCCGGTGGCGGTGACCATGCCGAACATGGCGATGGACGCGCCGCCTAGTACTGCAGGCGGGATCGAGGCAATCAGGAAGGCCGCCTTGGGCAGCAGGCTGAGCAGGATCAGCAGGGCACCGGCCACGATGGTGACATAGCGGCAGCGCACCCCGGTCATCTGCACCAGGCCGATGTTCTGGGCGAACGAGGAGTGGGTAAAGGTGTTGAAGAAGCCGGCGATGAACGACGCGCCAGCATCGCACAGCAAGCCGCGGCGCAGCATCCCCGGGGTAACTTCACGATCGGTCACCTTGCCCAGGGCCAGGAACATGCCCGTGGACTCGACGAAGATGATCACCACCACCAGGCACATCGACAGGATCGGCGCCAGGCTGAAGGTCGGCATGCCGAAGTGCAGTGGGGTCACCACTTGCAGCCACGGTGCGTCGTTCAGGCCCGACAGGTCGACCATGCCGATGGAGCCGGCCAGGATGTAGCCCAGGCCCATTCCCACCAGCACCGACACGTTGACCCAGAAACCGCGCATGAAACGGTTGATCAGCAGGATTACTGCCAGCACCAGGCCGGCCACCAGCAGGTAGATCGGCGAACCGAAGGTCCCTGCTTCCTGACCGCCACCGGCCCAGTTGACTGCCACCGGGAACAGCGACAGGCCAATCGAGGTGATCACCGTGCCGGTGACCAGTGGCGGGAAGAAGCGTACGACCTTGGACATGAACGGCGCGATCAGCATGCCGAAGAAGCCGGCGGCGATGGTGGCACCGAAGATCCCCTGCAGGCCTACGCCGGGCATGCCGGCCATGGCCACCATGCTGCCGACGGCAGCGAAACTGGCACCCATCATCACCGGCATGCGGATGCCCACCGGGCCGATACCGAAGGACTGGATGATGGTGGCGACGCCAGCGACCAGCAGGTCGGCGTTGATCAGAAAAGCGACTTCTTCACGGGACAGCCCGGCGGCCTGGCCGATGATCAATGGCACGGCGATGGCGCCGCCGTACATCAGCAGAACGTGTTGCAGGCCAACCAGGATCAGTTGGAACAGGGGCAAGGGCTCGCGCGGCGGCGCAACAGGGATATGCGCCTTGCGTGACTCGGACATGCAGCACCTCGAGTTTTGTTTTTATTCTCGGATCCAAGCGCCGGCCTCAGGCGGCAGGCTTCCGGTTAAGAAAGCCTGAGGTTCCCGCTTGAGGCTGAACGCTCGATGCTTGCTTGTTGCGTATGTCTTGAAACAGAGGCCGGGAGTGCCGGCCTCTTCGCGGGTGAACCCGCTCCTACAGGGGCGGTGTTATCCCGACAATTGTGTTTCAGTTGACCGGGGCGCCTTTGGCGATCCAGTCACCGACCAGCTTGCGCTCTTCGGTGGTCATCTGGGTGATGTTGCCCAGCGGCATGATCTGGCTGGCGACCGCTTGCGCCTGGATGCGCGCGGCCTGGGCCTGGATCTGCTGCGGGGTGTCGAACATCACGCCGGCAGGGGCGGCGCTGAACAGTGGGCTGGTCGGCTTGGACGAGTGGCACACGGTGCAGCGTTCCTGGATGACATTGTGGATCTTGTCGAAGCTCTCGCCGCCAGCCTGGGCCGTGGCCTGGGCAGGGGCTTCTGCCGGTGCGGCAGGCGCTGCGGCAGCCTTGGCGGCCTCCTCGGCGCGTTGCTCGGCAGCGGTCTTGCCACCTACAGCGGTCGCAGGCAGTGGCTGGTACTCGACCTTCGCCGCGGCTTGCTCAGGGCTGACGGCCATCGGTTTCGGACCGGTGACGTAGGCCAGGCAGATCATCGCCAGGGCGCCGACCGGCAGGGTCCAGGCGTACTTGTTGCTGTCGTGGCGGGTGTTGAAGTAGTGGCGGATCAGGACCGCGGCTACTGCGATACCGGCCAGGATCAGCCAGTTGTACTGGCTACCGTAGGTGCTCGGGAAGTGGTTGCTGATCATGATGAACAGCACCGGCAAGGTGAAGTAGTTGTTGTGGCGCGAGCGCAGCAGGCCCTTGGCCGGCAGTACCGGGTCCGGGGTCTGGTTGTTCTCGATCGCAGCCACCAGCTGGCGCTGGGCCGGCATGATGATGCGGAACACGTTGCCGACCATGATGGTGCCGATGATCGCGCCGGTGTGCAGGTATGCACCACGGCCGCTGAACACCAGGCTGAAGCCCCAGCACGCGGCGATGATCAGCACGAACAGTACGGCACCGAGCAGCGCTGGTTTCTTGCCCAGGGGCGAATCGCACAGGAAGTCGTAGATGAACCAGCCGGCGATCAGCGAGCCGATACCGATGGCCACGCCTTCGGCACCGCTGAGGGTGCTGCCAGGGGCCAGCAGGTACAGGGCCGGGTTCCAGTAGAACACCACGCACAACAGGGCGATACCGGACATCCAGGTGAAATAGGCTTCCCATTTGAACCAGTGCAGGTTCTCGGGCATTTTCGGGGGGGCGAGCTTGTATTTCTCCAGGTGGTAGATACCACCGCCGTGAATTGCCCAGAGATCACCCGACAACCCATCGCGCGGGTTGCTTCGGTTCAGGTGGTTCTCCAGCCAGACGAAGTAGAACGATGCACCGATCCAGGCGACACCGGTGATCATGTGAACCCAGCGAATGCTCAGGTTCAGCCATTCGTGAAGGTGTGCTTCCACAGTATGTACCTCTTGCCGGTCACCCGCTCGGGCAAAGCCCTTGAATGACCGACCTTTTCTTATTGGTGGGGATTGAGGACCAGCATCTGTTCCTCGGTGAAGTAATGCTCGTCGCAGTTGTTGCCGGAACCACTGCGATCAACCACCAGGAAGTCATCCCGCTTTTCGATCGTCAGCACCGGGTGGTGCCAGACGCCGCGATGGTAATTAACGCCCTGCCTGCCATTACTGCGGAAGGCTCGGACCAAGCCTGATACAGGTGCATCGCCAACTGGCGCGACCACGATCAGAAAGGGGTTGCCGAGCAGCGGAATGAAAGCCTGGCTGCCCAGCGGATGGCGTTCCAGCATGCGCACGGTCAGCGGCATGTCCAGCGCGTCGGCGCGGAAGATGCTGATGATCGCCTTGTCTTCAGGCTCGGCGGTTTCGACCGTGGCGAGCTTGTGGAAGCGCATGGTCGAGCCGTTGTTGATCATGAAGTGGTCGCTGCCGTCGGTTTCGATCACGTCTCCGAAGGGGGCGAAGGCTTCTTTGGTCAGGGGCTCGATCATCAGGGTGCGCATGCGGATATCTCTTCTATGTTCGTTGTTCTGGATAAGGCTCAAGCGTTGCGGCGGCTTTACAGCTGCAGCAGGCGGAACAGGGCGATCAGGTTGATCTGCGCCAGGGCTTCCTTGAATTCGGCATCGGCATCGTTGTGAATGCGTTTTTCGAAGGAGGCGAGGATCTGGTGCCGGTTGCTGCCTTTTACCGCCATGATGAACGGGAACTGGAACTTGGCCTTGTAGGCGTCGTTCAGCTCGGTGAAACGGGCGAACTCTTCGGCGGTGCACTGGTGAATACCGGCGCCGGCCTGCTCGTTGGTGCTCGATTCGGTCAGCTCGCCCTGGATGGCGGCCTTGCCGGCCAGGTCCGGGTGAGCGTTGATCAGCGCCAGCTGGTCGGCGTGGTTGGCGCTGAGCAGGATGTCGCTCATGCGCTGGTGCAGCGCCTCGATCTCGTCCAGCTCGCCCAGTTGGCCCAGGTCATAGGCTTTTTCGGCTACCCACGGCGAGTGCTCGTAGATGTCGGCGAATGCCTCGACGAAGGCGTCACGGCTCAGGGCGGATGGCTTGAGGGTTTTGAAGGCTGTCATCAGGCGTTCTCTTTCTTGTACGGGTGGGTGGCGTGCCAGTGGCGGGCGATGTCCACGCGACGGGCGAACCAGACCTGGTCATGGCTTTTTGCGTAATCGACGAAGCGCTTCAGTGCGGCCAGGCGTGCCGGACGGCCGACCAGGCGGCAATGCAGGCCGATGGACAGCATCTTCGGGGCCTCGGCGCCTTCGGCGTACAGCACATCGAATGCGTCCTTCAGGTACTGGAAGAACTGCTCGCCGCAGTTGAAGCCCTGTACCTGGGTAAAGCGCATGTCGTTGGTGTCGAGGGTGTAGGGGATCACCAGGTGCGGCTTGCCGGTAGGGTTGTTCGGCTCCCAGTAGGGCAGGTCGTCGTCATAGGTGTCGCTGTCGTACAGGAAGCCACCTTCCTCCATCACCAGGCGGCGGGTGTTCGGGCCGGTGCGGCCGGTGTACCAGCCCAGCGGGCGCTCGCCGGTGATTTCGGTGAGGATGCGGATCGCTTCGAGCATGTGCTCGCGCTCCTGGGCCTCGTCCATGTACTGGTAGTCGATCCAGCGGTAGCCGTGGCTGCAGATTTCATGGCCGGCCTCGGCCATGGCACGGATCACGTCGGGGTGGCGCTGGGCGGCCATGGCCACGGCGAAGATGGTCAGCGGCACGCCACTGTCCTTGAACAGTTTCAGCAGGCGCCACACGCCGGCACGGCTGCCGTACTCGTACAGCGATTCCATGCTCATGTTGCGCACGCCCTGCAATGGCTGGGCGGCGACCATTTCCGAGAGGAAAGCTTCGGACTCCTTGTCACCGTGCAGGATGTTGCGTTCGCCACCTTCCTCGTAGTTGAGGACGAAAGACAGCGCGATGCGAGCGTTGCCCGGCCATTGCGGGTGAGGAGGGTTGTTGCCGTAACCGATCAGGTCGCGAGGGTAGTCAGCGCTCACTGCAGTCTTCCTTCTTGTGCGTTAGTGCGGGTGGTGGGCGGGCCGCGTCGGTATGTCGCACCACCGGATGGGCTGATTGTATACAACTTCTGAAATCTTTTGTAAGCCTGTTTTTCCGCATTTCTTCCCTTTTGTCGCCTCGAAGCGACCTGGAAAAACAGTGCAAGAAACCTGCCTGATTGGTCAGCTAATGACGTTGGCGTCTGTGTCGCGCCTGTATTTGCGACCGATGGGTCGTTAATGGGCACGAAACGGCGGGTGCGACGCATGGGCTCAAAAAATTGTGTACAATTTTGCGATGGAATGTCTTAATGGCGTCATTCCCGCACATCGCAGGCCCTTTGGCGTGATGATGGCCGTGTATTTTTTGCCCACAGATTGAACAAGAGGCGACAAGCAATGGGACGTTTGACCACACACGTACTGGATGCCGCGCATGGCTGCCCGGGCAGCTCGATCAAGGTCGAGCTGTACCGTGTTGAAGGCCAGCAGCTGGAGCTGGTGAACACTGCCCTGACCAACAGCGATGGCCGCGTCGACGCGCCGCTGCTGCAGGGTGACGACTACCGTACCGGCGTCTACCAGCTGCAGTTCAGCGCTGGTGACTACTACCGCGCTCGCGGTGTACAGCTGCCGGCCCAGGCGTTCCTGGATGTTGTCGTGCTGCGCTTTGGCATCGACGAGCAGCAGGAGCACTACCACGTGCCGCTGCTGATCTCGCCGTACAGCTATTCGACCTATCGTGGAAGCTAGTTGGTCGCTAGAAGAATCTTCGTAGGTCCTTTGGCCCGCTCTCACACTGGCGGGCTTTTTTTCGTCTGCTGTTTTTGTATCGCCTGCACCGGCCTCTTCGCGGGCTTGCCCGCTCCCACAGGTACGGAGCCGGGTTTTAAGGCTGTGGTGATCCTGTGGGAGCGGGCAAGCCCGCGAAGAGGCCGGTACAGGCTGTAGCAATAAAGAAAGGGCGCCGAGGCGCCCTTGGTTGGTGCAGCAGGGGTCAGAGGAACACGAACTTGGCAATGAAGATTGCGCACAGCACCCACAGGCTGGCCGAGATTTCCTTGTACTTGCCGGTACCCGCCTTCAACGCGACGTAGCTGATGAAGCCCAACGCAATACCATCGGCGACCGAGAAGGTCAGCGGCATCATGATGACCGTGACGATCGCTGGAATGCTGTCGGTAGCTTCGTCCCAGTGGATATGCGCCATGCTGCCCATCATCAGCATCGCCACGTAGATCAGTGCGCCGGCAGTGGCATAGGCGGGAATCATCCCGGCCAGCGGCGCGAAGAACATTGCGGCAATGAACAGCAGGCCGACCACCACGGCGGTGAGGCCAGTGCGGCCACCCGCTGCGACACCCGCAGCACTCTCCACATAGCTGGTCACCGGCGGCACACCGACCACTGCGCCGAACACGCTCGAAGCACTGTCTGCCTTCAGCGCTTTGGACAGGTTCTCGATGCGCCCGTCCGGCGCCACCAGGTTGGCGCGCTGCGCCACGCCCATCAGCGTGCCGGCGGTGTCGAACATATGCACGAACAGAAACGCCAGCACCACGCTGATCATGCTGACGTTGAACACGCCAGCCACATCCATTGCCATCCAGGTCGGTGCCAGGCTCGGCGGCATCGACATCACCCCGCCGAACTTGACCAGGCCCAGCCCCCAACCCGCCAGGGTGACACAAATGATGCTGATCAGGATCGCCCCAAACACCCGCTTGTAGCTGAGGATGGCAATCAGCAGGAAGCACACGGCTGCCAGCAGTGGCCCTGGCTCATGCAGCGAACCCAGCTTGATCAGGGTAGCGGGGCTGTCGACGATGATGCCTGCCGTCTTCAGGCCGATCAGCCCGAGAAACAATCCGACGCCGGCCCCCATGGCATGGCGCAGGCTGACCGGGATGCTGTTGAGCAACCATTCGCGCACTTTCGACAAGGTCAGGAACATGAACAGCACGCCCGAGACGAACACCGCCCCCAGTGCCGTTTCCCAGTTGTAGCCCATGGTGCCGACCACGGTGTAGGTGAAGAAGGCGTTAAGCCCCATGCCTGGTGCCAGGCCTACCGGCCAGTTGGCGTACAGGCCCATCAGCAGGCAGCCCAGCGCGGCGGCGATGCAAGTGGCGACGAAAGCGGCACCGTGGTCGATGCCGGCGTCGGCCATGATGTTGGGGTTGACGAAGATGATGTAGGCCATGGTGATGAAGGTGGTCACCCCGGCGATCATTTCGGTTCTGACGGTGCTGCCGTGTTGCTTGAGTTTGAAAATCCGCTCCAGCCAGCTCGTTTCGAGCGGTGGGGCAAGATCCAGCGTAGGGGCTTCGGATTTGCGGCTTTCCACAGCGAGTACTCCTCAAGTCTTTCTTGTTGTTATGGAGCCAGGGGCCTGCGCAATGCACTTGGCGGCTCCGCGAGGGAAGGCAGACGTCTGACCGGTTTGTTGACTTTAGGGTCAAGAAGTTGCTCGGTGGATTATCCTTTTGTGTACAAAGAATGCAAATAATGTTTTATCTTTTGTGTGCGCAATGCGTCGTACAACGGCTATATAGGTAAAAGGCCACCTGCAGAAACGGCTCAGCCTGTGTACAATGGCGCCATACTTTCCTTCGTGCCTCGAGAGCCCATGAACGAACAGCTGCAACCTCTGAAGAAACCTGCGCGTACCGGCAAGGCCGGCCGCAGTGGTACCCAGGACGACATCGTCTACGCGCATATTTTCGAGGCGATCCTCGAGCAGCGTCTGGCACCGGGCACCAAGTTGAGCGAGGAAGCGCTGGGCGAGATCTTCGGCGTCAGCCGCACCATCATCCGCCGGGCCTTGTCGCGTCTGGCCCACGAAAGCGTGGTGCTGTTGCGGCCGAACCGCGGCGCGGTGGTTGCCAGCCCTACGGTGGAAGAGGCACGCCAGGTGTTCTTCTCCCGGCGCATGGTCGAAAGGGCCATTACCGAACTGGCCGTGCAGCACGCTACCCTCGAGCAGCTCAACGAGCTGCGGCAGATGGTGCGTGAGGAGCGCGACAGCTTTTCCCGTGGTGACCGCGGTGCCGGCATTCGTCTTTCCGGCGAATTCCACCTCAAGCTGGCCGAGGCCGCGGGTAATGCGCCGCTGGTCAGCTTCCAGCGCAGCCTGGTGTCGCAGACTTCGCTGATTATTGCCCAGTACGAAAGCGGCAACCGTTCGCATTGCTCGTATGACGAACACATGCAGCTGATCGATGCCATCGAGGCGCGCGATGCCGAGCAGGCGGTGAGCCTGATGATGCACCACATGGACCACATCGACAGCAAGCTGAACCTGGACGAGGAGAGTGCCTCGGACGATCTGCATGCGGTGTTCTCGCATCTGCTGAAAAAGCCCAAGGTTTCTGCCAAGGGTTGATCGTTTGCTGAAGTGAAAGTAGTGCGCCGTTGTGGGAGCGGGTTCACCCGCGAACACCGGCGCAGCCGGTGCCATACACCGTGTCGCCTTGTTCGCGGGTAAACCCGCTCCCACAAGCAGTACGGCCATCTCTCGCAGTTGACCAAACGTCTGCTAAATTCTTGTGAGCAAACCTTCATCAAGCAGTTGGGCTTGCGCATTGGTTGCGTTCAACTTCTTGAGGAATGGACTCATGAGCATGTCCCTCGGTAAACGCATGGGTGCCGAGCTGGTCGGCACCTTCTGGCTGGTGCTTGGCGGCTGTGGCAGTGCGGTACTCGCCGCCAGTTCCCCCATCGGCATTGGTGTACTTGGCGTCGCCTTCGCCTTCGGCCTTACCGTGCTGACCATGGCCTTCGCCATCGGCCATATCTCCGGCTGCCACCTCAACCCCGCCGTGTCGTTCGGGCTGGTGGTGGGCGGGCGCTTCCCGGCCAAAGAGCTGTTGCCCTACGTGATCGCCCAGGTGATCGGCGCCATCCTGGCGGCAGGTGTGATCTACCTCATCGCCAGCGGCAAGGCAGGTTTCGAGCTGTCTGCGGGGTTGGCTTCGAACGGCTACGCCGACCACTCGCCCGGCGGCTACACGCTCGGGGCGGGCTTTGTCAGTGAGGTGGTGATGACGGCGATGTTCCTGGTGGTGATCATGGGTGCCACCGATGCCCGGGCGCCGGCGGGTTTTGCACCGATCGCCATCGGCCTGGCCCTGACCCTGATCCACCTGATCTCGATCCCGGTGACCAATACCTCGGTCAACCCCGCGCGTAGCACGGGGCCGGCCTTGTTCGTCGGTGGCTGGGCCCTGCAACAGCTTTGGCTGTTCTGGGTGGCGCCGCTGATCGGTGCTGCGATCGGCGGCGCACTGTACCGGGGCCTGGCAAAAGAAACTTAGCGCTGGTGCACGCAACGCCCGGCGGCGTAGGTTTCACGCACAGTGCGGTCGTCGCCGAGGGTGGTTAGCACGAACAGGGTTTCCTCCATGCTGTTGGACTGTTGGATGCGGTAGTCCAGCAGTGGCGTGGCCTTGTAGTCCAGTACCACAAAGTCGGCATCGTTGCCCGGGCGCAGGCTGCCGATGCGGTCGTCCAGGCGCAGCGCGCGGGCGCCGCCAAGGGTGGCCAGGTACAGTGACTTGTACGGGTGCAGGCGCGCGCCCTGCAGCTGCATCACCTTGTACGCTTCGTTCAGGGTGTTGAGCAGCGAGAAGCTGGTGCCGGCGCCAACGTCGGTGCCCAAGCCTACATTGACCTTGAAACGCTCGGCCTGGGGCAGGTTGAACAGGCCGCTGCCCAGGAACAGGTTGGAGGTGGGGCAGAAGGCCACGGCCGAGCCGGTTTCGGCCAGGCGCTGGCATTCGTCATCGCACAGGTGCACGCCATGGGCGAATACCGAGCGTTCGCCCAGCAGCTCGAAGTGGTCGTATACGTCGAGATAACCCTTCTGCTCGGGGAACAGCGACTTGACCCAATCGATCTCCTTGAGGTTTTCCGACAGGTGCGTGTGCATGTACACGCCCGGGTGCTCCTTCAGCAATTGGCCGGCCAGCGCCAGCTGTTCAGGCGTACTGGTCGGGGCGAAGCGCGGGGTGACTGCATAGTGCAGGCGGCCCTTGCCGTGCCAGCGCTCGATCAGTGCCTTGCTTTCGGCATAGCCGGACTCGGCGGTGTCGGTCAGGTAGTCCGGAGCGTTGCGGTCCATCATCACCTTGCCGGCAATCAGGCGCAGGTCCAGGCGCTCGGCTTCCTCGAACAAAGCATTGACAGATTGCGGGTGCACGCTGCCGAACACCAGGGCGGTGGTGGTGCCGTTGCGCAGCAGTTCCTTGAGGAAAATCTTCGCCACCTGGTCGGCGTGGCCCTTGTCGGCGAACTGCTTTTCGCAAGGGAAGGTGTAGGTGTTCAGCCAGTCCAGCAGCTGTTCGCCGTAGGAGCCGATCATGCCGGTCTGCGGGAAGTGGATATGGGTGTCGATGAACCCCGGGGTGATCAGCGCGTCCTGGTAGTGCTCGACCGGGATATCGGCATCCAGCGTCGGCAGCAGTTCGGCGGCGTGGCCAACGGCGCGGATACGGCCATCGTCGACCACCAGCAGGCCGTCCTCGAAGTATTCATGGGAAGCCTCCAGGCCCACCTCGGCCGGGTCGGCGATGCTGTGCAGGATAGCGGCACGGTAGGCTTTGCGGGTAACGGTCATAACACACTCGTCAAATGGCTTGGCTGCGCCGGGAAGGCGGCAGCAACTGGGCAATGGGGCCGGCATTGGCGGCAGCATCGTGCTGGCCGAAGCAGGCGTTGTAGGTGGCGATGATTTCACCGGCGATGGACACGGCGATCTCGATGGGCAGCTTGCCCTTGACCTCGGCCAGGCCCATCGGGCAGCGCATGCGCGCCATCACGGCATCGTCGTAGCCGCGTTCGCGCAGGCGGTGCTCGAACTTGACCCGTTTGGTCTTCGAGCCGATCAGGCCGAACCAGGTGAAGTCGTTGCGCTTGAGAATGGCGGCGGTCAGTTCCAGGTCGAGCTGGTGGTTGTGAGTCATGACGATGCAATAGCAGCCTGGCGGCAGCTCTGCTACCTCGTCGACCGGCTCCTCGCTGACCACCCTGGTCACCCCGTCGGGGATCAGGGCAGGGAATTCCTGCTCGCGCGAATCGATCCAGCGCACCCGGCAGGGCAGCGCGGCGAGCAAGGGTACCAGAGCCCGGCCGACATGGCCCGCGCCGAACACCGCGATCTGCGCCTGCACCGCGGCCATGGGTTCGAACAGCAGCACAGTGACGCCGCCGCAGCACTGGCCAAGGCTGGCACCGAGGCTGAAGCGCTCCAGGTGCGGGGTGGTGCGGTGCTCTTCGAGCATCT
The DNA here is from genome assembly GCF_015680405.1 of Pseudomonas pudica. Classification (GTDB taxonomy): domain Bacteria; phylum Pseudomonadota; class Gammaproteobacteria; order Pseudomonadales; family Pseudomonadaceae; genus Aquipseudomonas; species Aquipseudomonas pudica. Next base: position 19,563 of record NZ_JADLJS010000043.1, on the reverse strand, counting down.
GCCGGGCGATGTGCAGGGCTTTGTATTCCAGGTGGCCGCCGCCGATGGTGTCGAACAGGCCGCTGGCGCTGACGACCATTTTCGAGCCGGCATTGCGTGGGGTCGAGCCGCGCTCCTCGATGATGGTGACCAGCACGCAGGCTTCGCCACGGGACTGGTGGTCGGCGAGGGCGTTGATCCATTGGTGCATGATGCAGATCCTCATTTCAGGTGGCCTGTACTGGCCCTATCGCCGGCAAGCCGGGCTCCCACAGGTACAACACAGGGCTTGCCAGCGGCGCAGTACCTGTGGGAGCCGGCTTGCCGGCGATAGGGCCCGAACAGGCGCCCACCCAACCTCAGTGAGTGACGGTTTCCAGCTCCGGCTCGGCAGGTTGCGCTGCAGCCACCGCCTTGCGCATCTGCTCGCACCCCCACAACACCCGCTCCGGCGTCGCCGGCGCATCCACCTGTGGCTGCACGCGGTAATCGGCGATGCTGGCCACGGCGTCCTTGATCGCGCACCAGGCGGCGATGCCGAGCATGAACGGCGGCTCGCCCACGGCCTTGGAGTGGAACACGGTGTCTTCCGGGTTCTTGCGGTTCTCCACCAGCTTCACCCGCAAATCCAGCGGCATGTCGGCCACTGCAGGGATCTTGTAGCTGGCCGGGCCGTTGGTCATCAGCTTGCCCTTGGCGTTCCACACCAGTTCTTCGGTGGTCAGCCAGCCCATGCCCTGAATGAAGCCGCCTTCCACCTGGCCGATGTCGATGGCCGGGTTCAGCGAGTCACCCACATCGTGCAGGATGTCGGCGCGCAGCATCTTGTATTCGCCGGTCAGGGTGTCGACCACCACCTCCACGCAGGCGGCGCCGAAGGCGAAGTAGTAGAACGGCCGGCCACGTGCCTGGCTGCGGTCGTAGTAGATTTTCGGCGTGCGGTAGAAGCCGGTGCTGGACAGCGACACCTGGGCGAAGTAGGCCTGCTGCACCAGTTGCTCGAAGCTGACGATCTGGTCGCGCACGCGTACATGGCCGTTGCGGAACTCGACGTCTTCTTCGGTCACCTGGTAGTGCCGCGCGGCGAACTCGGTCAGGCGCTTCTTGAGGATTTCGGCAGCGTTCTGCGCCGCCTTGCCGTTCAGGTCGGCACCACTGGAGGCAGCGGTCGGCGAGGTGTTGGGCACCTTGTCGGTATTGGTGGCGGTGATCTGGATGCGGCTGAAATCGACCTGGAAGATCTGCGCCACCACCTGTGCCACCTTGGTGTTCAGGCCTTGGCCCATCTCGGTGCCACCGTGGTTCAGGTGAATGCTGCCGTCGGTGTAGATATGGATCAGCGCACCGGCCTGGTTGAGGAAGGTGGCGGTGAACGAAATACCGAACTTGACCGGGGTCAGCGCCAGGCCCTTCTTCAGGACCGGGCTGTTGGCGTTGAAGCGGCGGATAGACTCGCGGCGCTCGGCGTAGTCACTGCTGGCTTCCAGTTCGGCGGTCATCTCTTCGAGCATGTTGTGCTCGACGGTCTGGTAGTAGTGGGTGACGTTGCGCTCGGTCTTGCCGTAGTAGTTGGCCTTGCGCACCGCCAGCGGGTCACGGCCCAGGTGGCGGGCGATGTGGTCCATCACCTGCTCGATGGCGACCATCCCCTGCGGGCCGCCGAAGCCGCGGTAAGCAGTGTTGGAGGCGGTGTTGGTCTTGCAGCGGTGGCCGTGCACGGTGGCATCGCCCAGGTAGTAGGCGTTGTCGGAGTGGAACATGGCGCGATCGACGATCGAACCGGACAGGTCGGGCGAGTAGCCGCAGTTGCCGGCCAGGTCGAAGTTGATGCCGTGCAGGCGCCCGTCGTCGTCGAAGCCCACGTCATACTCGACGTAGAACGGGTGGCGTTTGCCGGTCATGGTCATGTCTTCGACCCGTGGCAGGCGCATCTTGGTCGGCTGGCCGGTCAGGCGCGCCACCACGGCGCACAGGCACGCCGGGCTGGCGGCCTGGGTTTCCTTGCCACCAAAACCGCCACCCATGCGGCGCATGTCCAGCACCACCTTGTTCATTGGCACGTCGAGTACTTCGGCGACCAGCTTTTGCACTTCGGTGGGGTTTTGCGTGGAGCAGTAGACGATCATGCCGCCGTCTTCGGTGGGCATCACCGAGGAAATCTGTGTTTCCAGGTAGAAGTGTTCCTGGCCACCGATGTGCAGGGTGCCCTGGATGCGGTGCGGGGCACTGGCCAGGGCAGCAGCGGAATCGCCACGCTGGTGGGTGTGGCTGTCGAGCACGAAATGTTTCTTGCGCAATGCTTCGACCACATCCAACACCGGCTCCAGGTCTTCATACTCGACGATGGCAGCCATGGCCGCACGGCGTGCGGTGTCAAGATCGCGGGCGGCCACGGCGAGCACCGGCTGGCCGAAGAACTCGACCTTGTCGATGGCCAGCAGCGGGTCGCCGGCCACTACCGGGCCGATGTCCTTGAGACCGGGGATGTCTTCGTGGGTGATGGCTATGCGCACGCCCTCGAAGGCATAGCACGGCGTGGTGTCGATGCGCAGGATGCGCGCGTGGGCGCGGTCGGCGGTGCGTGCATAGACGTGCAACTGGTTGGGGAATTCCAGGCGGTCGTCGATATATACCGCCTCGCCGGACACATGCTTGTCGGCGCTGTCATGCTTGACGCTGCGGCCGACCCCGGTGGTCAGGTCCTGGCTGAACAGTTCGGCCATCTCGGCCTGGCTCTTGGCTACGTGATGGTTAGACATAAGCGGTCACCCGGGTTTCGATGTACGGCGTTTGCTGTTCGATGAAGTACTTGCGCAGCAGGTTCTGCGCGGTCAGCAAGCGGTATTCCTTGCTGGCGCGGAAGTCGCTGAGCGGGGTGAAATCTTCCGCCAGGGCCTGGCACGCACGCTCGATGGCGGCCTGGTTCCACGGCTTGCCACGTAGCGCCGCTTCGCAGGCACGGGCCCGTTTGGGGATCGCCGCCATGCCGCCGAAGGCGATGCGCACACCGCTGACCACGCCGTCTTCGATGCTCAGGTTGAAGGCGCCGCACACGGCGGAAATGTCATCGTCCAGGCGCTTGGACACTTTATAGGCGCGGAATGCCCAGTCGGTGGTGGCGCGCGGCACGATGATCTTCTCGATGAACTCGCTGTCCTGGCGGGCAGTGATGCGGTAGTCGATGAAGTAGTCCTCCAGTGGCATCACCCGCTGGCGCTCGCCCTGGCGCAGGACGATCTGTGCATCCAGGGCAATCAGCAGGGGTGGCGAGTCGCCGATTGGCGAAGCGTTGCCGATATTGCCGCCCAGGGTGCCCTGGTTGCGGATCTGCAGCGAAGCGAACCGGTGCAGCAGGGCGCCGAAGTCCGGGTATTCCTCGTTCAGCGCGCCGTAGCAGTCGGTGAGCGGGGTGGCGGCGCCGATTTCCAGGTGGCTGGCGGTCTTCTCGATGCGCTTGAGCTCGGCCACATGGCCGACGTAGATCATCACCGGCAAGGTCTTGTGGAACTGGGTGACTTCCAGGGCCAGGTCGGTACCGCCGGCCAGCAGCCGCGCCTCGGGGTGCGAGCTGTACAGGTCGGCCAGGTCGGCGACGGTCAGCGGCACCAGGCAGCGTTTGTCGCCGCTGTTCAGCTCGCCAGTCTGGGTTGGCGCGATGGCCTTGAGGCGGCTGATTGTCTGCGCTTGCTGGGCATCGAACTGGTCGCGGCAGGGTTGGCGGCAACTCTGCTCGGCAGCATCGAGGATCGGCCGGTAGCCGGTGCAGCGGCACAGGTTGCCGGCCAGGGCCTCCTGGGCCTGGTGCAGGTCGGGGCCGCTGCTGTTCTTCTGCAGGGCGAACAGCGACATGACGAAGCCGGGGGTGCAGAAGCCGCACTGCGAGCCATGGCAATCGGCCATGGCCTGTTGCACGCTGTGCAGCTGGCCCTGGTGCTTGAGACCCTCGACGCTGATCAGTTGCTTGCCGTGCAGCGACGAAACGAAGGTCAGGCACGAGTTCAGGCTGCGGTAGCGCAGGCTGTCGTTGCCTTGGTCGTCCTGGGTCAGTTCGCCTACCACCACGGTGCAGGCGCCGCAGTCACCACTGGCGCAGCCCTCCTTGGTGCCAGGTTTGCCCAGGTGCTCGCGCAGGTACTGCAGCACCGTCATGTTTGGGTCCAGGGCATGCTCACTACGCAGCTCCTGGTTGACGAGAAACTGGATCACGGGGATGGCCTCGCAATGGTTTTATTGTTGTTGGGCGGACTCTAAGCAAGAGCTGTCCAGCTGGTCAATATTTTTCTGACTCAAAGGTCAAGAAATTGCTCATGTCCAGGCCCGGCCGCACACATTGCCCATATCCCAAGCATAGATCGCGCCGGGCATCGGGTTGCCTTGCAGCTCAAATAAACCGCCAGGCCCCTCTGCGCGATTACCGGCCAATTACGCTACAATCGGTTCCTTGTGCCCAGTTCAATGATTTTGAAGGAAAACCATGACGTTCAAGGCCCCGGACAGCCTCTCCGAGCAGATTGCCGATTACCTGGCCGAACGCATCATCCGTGGCGAGCTGGCGCCAGGCGAGCGTATCCAGGAGCAGAAGGTCACCCAGGCACTCAACGTCAGCCGCGGCTCGGTGCGCGAGGCACTGCTGATCCTTGAACGTCGCCACCTGGTGGCGATCCTGCCGCGCCGGGGTGCCCACGTGACCGAGCTCGACGAGCGCAGCGTGCGCAGCCTGTGCGCACTGATGGGCGAGTTCTACATCCTGCTGGGTAACGCGGTTGCGCAAAAATGGCGCACCGATGCCGACCTGCGCCCGTTCCTGGAGATCCAGCAGCGCCTGCAGCGGGCCCATGACCAGCTGGACATCAAGACCTTCGTCGCCGACAGCTTCGCGGTCATGCGGGCGGCCTATCCGTTCGCCGACAACCCGTTCCTGCAGGAAACCGTGGAAAACCTGCAGCCGGCGATGAGCCGTGCGTACTACCTGTCGCTGGACCAGCGCCAGGCCAACATGATCGATTACCTGGACCTGTTCGCCCGCCTGCTCGACGCCGTGATCGCCCGTGACCTGCCGCGCATTCGCGAGGTACTCACCGCCTATGGCCAGCGCAGTTGCGAACTGGTGCTGGCGGCGTTGGCCCGAGGCTGACCAATGCGCCTGAAGTGCATTCGCCTGGCCGGGTTCAAGTCGTTTGTCGACCCGACCACGGTCAACTTCCCCAGCAACATGGCGGCCGTGGTCGGCCCGAACGGCTGTGGCAAGTCCAACATCATCGACGCCGTGCGCTGGGTGATGGGCGAGAGTTCGGCGAAGAACCTGCGCGGCGAGTCGATGACCGATGTCATCTTCAACGGCTCCAGTGGCCGCAAGCCGGTCAGCCAGGCCAGCATCGAGCTGGTGTTCGACAACAGCGAAACCACTCTGGTCGGCGAATATGCCGCCTATGCCGAGATCTCGATCCGCCGCAAGGTCACCCGCGACGGGCAGAACAGCTACTACCTCAACGGTACCAAGTGCCGTCGGCGCGATATCACCGACATCTTTCTCGGTACCGGCCTGGGGCCACGCAGCTACTCGATCATCGAACAGGGCATGATCTCCAAGCTGATCGAGGCCAAGCCCGAGGAGCTGCGTAACTTCATCGAGGAAGCCGCCGGCATTTCCAAGTACAAGGAACGCCGCCGGGAAACCGAGAGCCGCATCCGCCGCACCCAGGAAAACCTGGCGCGTCTGACCGACCTGCGCGAAGAGCTGGAGCGCCAGCTGGAGCGCCTGCACCGCCAGGCTCAGGCAGCCGAGAAGTACCGCGAATACAAGGCCCAGGAACGCCAGCTGAAGGCGCGCCTGTCGGCCTTGCGCTGGCGTGACCTGGACGAACGGGTGCGCCAGCGCGAGGCGGTGATCGGCGACCAGGATGTGTCCCATGAGGCGCTGGTGGCCGAGCAGCGCAATGCCGATGCCAGCATCGAGCGCCTGCGTGATGGCCATCACGAATTGTCCGAGCGCTTCAACCAGGTGCAGGGCCGCTTTTACTCGGTCGCTGGTGACATAGCCCGGGTCGAGCAGAGCATCCAGCACGGCCAGCAGCGCCTGCGCCAGTTGCAGGATGACTTCAAGGAGGCCGAGCGTACGCGCCTGGAGACCGAGTCGCACCTGGGCCACGACCGCACCCTGCTGGCGACCTTGGGCGAAGAGCTGGCCATGCTCGAGCCCGAGCAGGAGATTACCCTGGCCGCTGCCGAACAAGCTGCCGCTGCCCTTGAAGAAGCCGAACTGGGCATGCACGGCTGGCAGGAACAGTGGGACAGCTTCAACAACCGTTCCGCTGAGCCGCGCCGCCAGGCCGAAGTGCAGCAGGCCCGCCTGCAGCAGCTGGAAGCCAGCCTGGAACGCCACGCCGAGCGCCAGCGCAAGTTGGGCGAAGAGCGCGAGCTGCTGGGCAGCGACCCACAGGATGCAGCCCTGCTCGAACTGGCCGAGCAACTGGCCAGTAGCGAGATGTTGCTGGAAGAGTTGCAGTTGTCGGAAGAGCAGGTGGTCGAACGTCTGGAAGGCGCACGTGAGCAGCTGCAACAGGCCATCCAGGCCCAGCAGCAGGCGCAGGGCGACCTGCAACGCCTGGGCGGGCGCCTGGCCTCGCTCGAAGCCTTGCAACAGGCCGCCCTGGAGCCGGGTGCAGGTGCTGCGGACTGGCTGCAGGGCCAAGGCCTGGAGCAACAACCGCGGCTGGCTGAAGGGTTGCGGGTCGAATCGGGCTGGGAGCTTGCGGTAGAGACCGTGCTCGGCGCCGACCTGCAAGCTGTGCTGGTGGACGACCTCGGTAACCTGGATTTTGCCGGCCTGGAACAGGGCGAGTTACGCTTGCTGCTGGCCAGCGGTACCGGCTCGTCGCTGCCCGGCAGCCTGCTGGAAAAGGTCGAAGGCAGTGTCGACCTGGCGCCCTGGCTGGGCCACGTCAAACCCGTGGAAGACCTTGCTCAGGCACTGGCGCAGCGCGCCTCGCTCGGCGAAGGCCAGAGCCTGGTCAGCCGCGATGGCTACTGGGTTGGCCGACACTTCCTGCGGGTGCGCCGTGGCGGCGAAGCCGAAGGCGGCGTGCTGGCACGCGGCCAGGAGATCGAGCGCCTGGGCCAGGAGCAACTGGAGCAGGAAGCGGCGCTGGAGCAGTTGGAGCAGCAACTGCAGGCCCTGCGCGAGCAGCAGCTGGGCCTTGAAGAGCAGCGTGAACAACTGCGCCGCCGCACCCAGGAAGAAAATCGCCTGCATGGCGAGCTGAAAGCCAACCTGTCGGCTGGCCGCGCACGTGCCGAGCAAGTCGAGCTGCGCCGCCGGCGCCTGCACGACGAGCTGACCGAGCTGGAAGAACAGCGCGCCCTGGAACATGAGCAGCTGGGCGAAGCCCGCCTGCTGCTGCAGGAGGCCCTGGAGCTGATGGCCCAGGACACCGAGCAGCGCGAGCAGTTGATGGCCCGCCGCGACACCCTGCGCGAAAGCCTCGATCGCGTGCGCCAGGAGGCCCGCCAGCACAAGGATCACGCCCACCAGCTGGCTGTCCGCCTGGGCTCGCTGCGCGCACAGCATGATTCCACCCGGCAGGCCCTGGAGCGCCTGGAGCAGCAGGCCGCGCGCCTGATCGAGCGCCAGGAGCAACTGAGCCTGAACCTGGAAGAGGGCGAGGCCCCACAGGAAGAGCTGCGCCTGAAGCTGGAGGAACTGCTGGAGCGGCGCATGAGCGTCGACGAAGAAATGCGCCAGGCCCGCCTGCACATGGACGAAGCCGACCGCGAACTGCGCGACGCCGAAAAGCGCCGTACCCAGGCCGAGCAGCAGGCCCAGTTGCTGCGTGGCCAGCTGGAGCAGTTGCGCTTGGAGTGCCAGGGCCTGGATGTGCGACGCAAGACCCTGCAGGAGCAGTTGCTGGCCGATGGCTACGACCTGCAAGGCGTGCTCGCCACCCTGGAGGCCGAGGCCAGCGAGCAGGGCACCGAACAGGAGCTGGAGCAGCTCGAGGCGCGTATCCAGCGCCTGGGGGCGATCAACCTGGCGGCCATCGAAGAGTACGAGCAGCAGTCCGAGCGCAAGCGTTACCTGGACGCCCAGGACGCCGACCTGGTCGAAGCCCTGGAGACCTTGGAAAACGTCATCCGCAAGATCGACAAGGAAACCCGCAACCGCTTCAAGGATACCTTTGATCAGATAAATGCCGGATTACAGGCACTTTTCCCAAAAGTTTTCGGTGGTGGCAGCGCTTATCTGGAACTGACGGGCGAAGATCTACTCGATACAGGGGTAACGATCATGGCGCGACCACCGGGCAAGAAGAACAGCACCATCCATCTGCTGTCCGGCGGCGAGAAGGCACTGACCGCATTGGCGCTGGTGTTTGCCATCTTCAAGTTGAACCCCGCACCGTTCTGCATGCTCGACGAAGTCGATGCGCCGCTGGACGATGCCAACGTCGGGCGTTACGCCCGCCTGGTCAAGGAAATGAGTGAAAGCGTGCAGTTCATCTACATCACCCATAACAAGATTGCCATGGAGATGGCGGATCAATTGATGGGGGTGACCATGCATGAACCGGGCTGTTCACGTCTGGTTGCCGTCGATGTGGAGGAGGCCATGGCCATGGTCGACGCCTGATGCTCGACGATAAGGGCATATTCTGTGGCGAAATGCCCCCGCCATGTGCGACAGACGGTGTAAAGTTGTCTTTGGTCGTGCTAGCTTAATGTCACTCGTTTTTTGCGTGGGTAAAACGCCTGTCAGAACATAGAGTTGGCGCCACGTGTTAAAGGGCTTTGAACCCTTTGTTTTCAAGCATATTTTTATAGAGGCACGGGATTACATGGAAATCGGTCTGCGCGAGTGGCTGATCGTCATCGGCATCATTGTCATTGCCGGGATTCTTTTCGACGGCTGGCGCCGCATGCGCGGCGGGAAAGGCAAGTTGAAATTCCGTCTGGATCGCAGTTATTCCAACCTGCCGGACGAAGAGGGCAATGCCGAAGTGCTTGGCCCGTCGCGGGTGCTGGATACCCACAAGGAGCCTGAGCTGGACGAAAGCGACCTGCCGTCGCTCAGCGCTTCTGCGCGTGATCGCGAGCGCGAACCCAAGCCGGCCAAGGCTGCCAAGCGCGGCAAGCGCGCCACCGCTGCTGCGGATGCGCAGCAGGGCGACCTGAACCTGAGCGCCGAGCCGCGCGAGCCTGACCTGTTTGCCGACAGCGATGATGACTTTGCCGCGGAAAATACCCGCAGCAACGGTGCCGCACCTGCCAGCAGCAGCGTCAAGGAGCTGCCGCCGGCCGAGGAAGTGCTGGTGATCAGCGTCATCTCCCGCGACGAGGGTGGCTTCAAGGGCCCGGCGCTGCTGCAGAACATTCTGGAAAGCGGCCTGCGCTTCGGCGAAATGGACATCTTCCACCGTCACGAGAGCATGGCCGGTCACGGCGAGGTGCTGTTCTCCATGGCCAACGCCGTCAAGCCCGGTGTGTTCGACCTGGACGACATCGACCACTTCAGCACCCGCGCGGTGAGCTTCTTCCTCGGCCTGCCGGGGCCGCGCCATCCGAAGCAGGCCTTCGATGTGATGGTGGCTGCGGCGCGCAAGCTGGCGCACGAACTGAACGGTGAGCTCAAGGACGACCAGCGCAGCGTGCTGACCGCCCAGACCATCGAGCACTATCGCCAGCGCATCGTCGAGTTCGAGCGCCGTGCGCTGACCCAGAAGCGCTGACAGATCCAGACGAAAGAGCAGCCTGAGGGCGTGCTGGTCGGTTCGGGTAATGCTGTTGCCTGCACTGGCCCTATCGCCGGCAAGCCAGCTCCCACAGGTGTATCACTGCCCTCCAGGCCTGTGGTTTACCTGTGGGAGCTGGCTTGCCGGCGATAGGGCCGGGGCAGGCAACACCAATCCAGGCCCCATGCACCACCTCAGGCTGCTCTTTTGCTTTGCAAGAGAAGACAAATCCCATGACCGCCGAAACCCGTATCCACGAACTGCGTGTCGAGCTCGACCAGCACAACTACCGCTACTACGTGCTCGATGAGCCAAGCGTGCCCGATGCCGAATACGACCGCCTGTTCAACGAGCTCAAGGCGCTTGAAGCCGAACACCCGCACCTGGTAACCCCCGACTCGCCCACCCAGCGCGTTGGGGGCGAAGCCCTGGCCGCGTTCAGCCAGGTACGCCACGAAGTGCCCATGCTCAGCCTGGGCAACGCCTTCGAAGAAGCCGACTTGCGTGAGTTCGGCCGTCGCGTGGTAGACGGCCTCGACCAGCCCGGTGCGGTCGACTACAGCTGCGAGCCCAAGCTCGACGGCCTGGCCGTAAGCTTGTTGTACCGCGACGGCCAGCTGGTGCAGGGCGCCACCCGTGGCGACGGCACCACTGGCGAAGACATCAGTGCCAACGTGCGTACCGTGCGCAACATCCCGCTCAAGCTGCAAGGCGAGGGATGGCCGGCGGTGCTGGAGGTGCGCGGCGAGGTGTACATGAGCAAGGCCGGTTTCGATCGGCTCAACGCCGCCCAGGCCGAAGCCGGTGGCAAGACCTTCGCCAACCCGCGCAACGCCGCCGCCGGCAGCCTGCGTCAGCTGGATTCGAAAATCACCGCCAGCCGCCCGCTGGAATTCTGCTGCTATGGCGTCGGCCAAGTGTCCGCGAGCATTGGCGACAGCCACATCGGTATCCTCGAGCAGCTCAAGGCCTGGGGGCTGCCGATCAGCCGCGAACTCAAGCATGCCGCCGGCATCGAAGAATGCCTGGCCTACTACCGCGACATCGGCGAGCGACGCAACAGCCTGCCATACGAAATCGACGGCGTGGTGTTCAAGGTCAACAGCCTGGCCGCCCAGCGCGAACTGGGCTTCCGCGCCCGTGAGCCGCGCTGGGCGATTGCCCACAAGTTCCCGGCCATGGAAGAGCTGACCGAGGTGCTGGATGTCGAGTTCCAGGTCGGCCGCACCGGCGCGGTAACGCCCGTGGCACGCTTGAGGCCGGTCAAGGTCGCAGGTGTGACCGTATCCAACGCCACCCTGCACAACATGGACGAAATCGCCCGCTTGGGCCTGCGCATTGGCGACACGGTGATCATCCGCCGTGCCGGTGACGTGATCCCTCAGGTAATGCAGGTGGTACTGGAGCGTCGCCCGGAAGATGCGCGCCCGGTGCAGGTGCCGAGCGAATGCCCGGTATGCGGCTCGCAGGTCGAGCGTACCCAGCTGGTCAAGCGTAGCAAGGGCAAGGAAACCACCAGCGAGGGCGCGGTGTACCGCTGCGTCGGTCGCCTGGCCTGTGGTGCCCAGCTCAAGCAGGCAATCATCCACTATGTGTCGCGCCGCGCCATGGACATCGACGGCCTGGGCGAGAAGAGCGTCGAGCAACTGGTGGACGAAGGCCTGATCGGCTCGCCGGCCGACCTGTACAAGCTGGAATTTGACCAGATCGTTGGCCTGGAAGGTTTTGCCGAAGTGTCCAGCAAGAAGCTGCTGGATGCCATCGAAGCCAGCAAGCGCCCGAGCCTGGCGCGCTTCATCTACGCCCTGGGCATACCGGACGTAGGCGAGGAGACCGCCAAGGTGCTGGCCCGCTCGCTGGGCAGCCTGGCGCGCGTGCAGCAAGCGCTGCCGCAAGTGCTCACCTACTTGCCAGACATCGGCTTGGAGGTGGCCTACGAGATTCACAACTTCTTCGAGGACGAGCACAACCGCAAGGTCATCAAACAGTTGCTCGACAGTGGCATGCAACTGCAGGACGAAGGCGAGCTGGCTGCCGAATTCGCCGCCAGCACCACCCTGGCCGGCATGATCGCCAAGCTCGATATCGCCTCGGTTGGCCCGACCGGTGCCGAGAAGCTGGTGGCCAAGCTCGATAGCCTGGACAAGATCATCGCCGCCGACGGCATCGACCTGCGCCAGGCCCTGGCGGCCAAGCAGGCCGAAGCCGTGCGCGAGTTCTTCAAGGATGAAGCCAACCAGAAGCTGGCCCGGGACATCGAGGCACAATTGCTGGCGTTCGGCATGCACTGGAGCAGCGAGAAGAAAGTCGCCGAAGGCCTGCCGCTGGCCGGCCAGACCTGGGTGCTGACCGGCACCCTGGAGCGCATGAGCCGTGATATCGCCAAGGAAAAGCTGGAAAGCCTGGGGGCCAAGGTGGCGGGTTCGGTTTCTGGCAAGACCCACTGCGTGGTGGCGGGGCCGGGGGCGGGGTCCAAGCTGGCCAAGGCCAGCGAGTTGGGCGTGAAGGTACTTGATGAAGATGCCTTCGTCACCTTCCTGGGTGAGCAGGGCATCGCTGTCTAGCAGGCCAATGGCAGATCTTGCTGCTTGCACGGTCCTTGTGGGGGCGGGCATGCCCGCGAACACGGGCGAAGCCCGTGCCATCCACCGCGGCGCCTGCTCCCACAGGTCCTGCGCTGATCTTGCTGTCAGCGCCAACCCTGTAGGAGCGGGTTCACCCGCGAATTGGCAGCTCCAGGCCACCCCGGCCCGGACAAGTCATTGAGAAATGATGACTTTTTCTCCTCCAGAGGTTGTATCTGCCCCCAAGACCGGTACAATGGCGCCACTCGCTGTTCAGCGAGCCTTGTAGTGGTGGCCCCATCGGTCCCCCCGCATTGATTACCCGTTAACCTGGTCAGGCCCGGAAGGGAGCAGCCATAGCGGGAACATCGAGTGCCGGGGTGTGGCTGGTGGGGCCGCCTCCATTTCAGGTCCTTGAATTCTCGAGGATTTCTCGCTTTACCCAACTCGACAACTTCGGCCTGGTGAGAGCCTCCCTCTCCTCAAGCGCATTGGGAAGCTACGCGAACGAGGTTTTCAGAAAAGAGCCCTCGCTGATAAACGTAGACTTTCCCGCCCGTGTCCCCTTTGAACGTCTCGATCACATTGTCCGCGGCAACAGGGCTGCTCAGGATCACGCGATAGCTTCGGCTCGTATGGGTAACGTTCGGCGATTGCTGATTCTCTTGCAGCTTCTGCATGACGCAGGCGGAAAAAACTTCCGGAGATTTAGCGGTCACCAGCTCCTTTGTCGGCTGGTTAGGCGCGGATGCGCACCCCGCCAGCAGCGTGAGAGTGAAGGAGGCAGCAGCAAGAGGCATAAAGCGCATCAGACAGTTCCAGATTTGAGTTCAGGCGCCATTCTCCATTTCATTCGGTTGATAGAAAACAGGTAAGTGTCGATGTTACCTATCATCGATCTTGATGAATAACGAGCGTCCTAGCACCTGCTACATTCTGGCTGACCCCCCATTCGTCTCCCACCAAGCCTTCATACCAACAGAAGCACTTTCCGGCCGTAGAACGGCATGGAAAGCTCCAGCTGATCGCCTCGAAAACGGGGCAAGCCGGATCGCTGAAAATCCTCCAGGATACGAAAATCTATGCGGGCAACTTCTCACAAGGTGAGTCGCAGGTGTTGGTGCTCGATCTACGGGCAACAGGCTCGGCACCTTCCAGGAAGCAATCCTTCGGGGGCTGCAAGACGCAGGCATGTGCCCGGCGCCGGTAGGTGCCATCTGACTTCCATTCCTGCCGCGACCGCGCCGATGCAGCGGAGTAGGCGCTGTTGTCCTACCCGCATCGAAAGCCCGGTATCAGCAGGTATCCGTTACTTTAGAGAAACCTGTCCGGCCTCAAGTTTGAGCGCCTTGAGGCGCTTCAGCAGCGTGCTGATATTTGTGCGTGCCGAACCTTCATTGGCCAGCCGCAGGCGCTTGATCGCGATAACGGAGTCGCCAACGCCGGCGGTAAAGGGCGTCCGAATGATCTCTCGGAAAATAACGGTATTTGAAGCAGACTCGGTCAACGTATATTCAGCCTCGCAGGTAACTTCGAAATCCAAGCCAAAAATGGGTTGGTCGACGCGCAGCAGGTTGGCGCGCAGAGTGTAGGCAGCAGGTGCTTCGCCAAGCAGGTCAGCACTGGCAAGTGATTGTTTGAGTGCGGCACCGAAGTCAGGGCCGTCGATTTCCGAAGTCCAGAGCGGGTTGGTGGCGTCTCCGCCATTTACTTCGGTTACCTGAATGTTGCGATGCAGCCGTTGATCATAAAACTGCGCATCGGTCTGGTCGGATGCCACGGACATTCCGGAAATTTGAGCTGGCGAAGCGCACCCTGTGCAAAGGGCAATAAATACCGAGACTAGAAGCACACGGAAGTAGGTCACTTGAATAATCCTTGAGTGATATGCCGGTAAAGCAAGACGAAAGCCTTACATCGTGTATGGCTTCAACTATTGAAAGGCGCGCCGCGTTATCGTTGGGAACGTACAGACCTCAGGCCGATCGTTGCGCTGTGCGGCAGATGCCTTTACAGGTTGTACTTCTCATCGATTCTGCGTTTGTCGAGCGTGTAGCGTTTGAGGTCGATCGAGTCAGATTCCAGCTTGGCATCGAGTTCGTCCATGTCGTGCTTTTTCAGCGTTGCAACATGGGCTTTGGTGGCTTGGTAGTTGATCATCTCTGCAGCGTCATGCCCACTCACCGGGTCCCACAGAATGGAAAGCGGCCAGAACAGCAGGTTCACCACACCAAAGCCATATGCGCGACCGTAGAACGAACCGCCACCTGGAAGCAGGCCAAGGCCGGCAGCAAGCCCTGGGCTTTTCTCTTCAACCGCGAGGTTTCTGGCGCGATAGCTGGCAAGTTCCGACTCTTGGGCCGAATTTAGGCCGGTAGCACAACCAGTGGTCAGCGCTATCAGTGCGGCAGCGGTGAGATTTCGAATTGTGGACATGCAACATTTCCTGAGTGTGAGTACTGTTCTCGGCGCACGGTTGGGCGCGGAGGCGCGTAACTCTACACTGAGCAGTGGCTTATTGATATCGTATTGCCACTACTCTATTCAGGCGATGATGCATTCAGGTGGTGGTTTTATCCTGGTCACTTAAAGGCAACTGTTGAACTGCCCTTCTTTTTCCCATGCCCCGCCGCCGACAGCTTCATCAGCCGCTGGAATTTCGGGCATGCCAGGTGATCTTCCTCAGGGCACTGCGCCGCATGCCGCAAGCCTTTGCTCATCGCCTGCAAGCGCCTGATTCGTGCATCCAGTTCGTCGGCCTTGGCGATCAGCATCTGGCGGTCGACCTGCAGGTCCACCAGCATCGCCCCCACTTCCTCCAGCGAAAACCCCGCAGCCTGGCCCAGGGCGATCAGCGCCAGCCGGTCTGCAACATCGGCTGCGAACTGCCGCCGCTTGCCAGGCCCGGCAAGTGACTTGAGCAGGCCTTTCTTCTCGTAGTAGCGCAGCGTCGAGGCGGGTACGCCTGTGCGTTTGGCGACGTCGGCAATGTCCATTTCGGGCCCTTGACTTGAAGTTGACTTCAACTTCTATGCTGCGCGGCATGGTGATGACCGTCAATCTTCGAGGGCTTGTTCAATGACGTTTACTGCGATGTTTTCCGCCGCCTTGCCAATTGGTATCGGGGCCACGATGGTGATGGACTTGTGGGGGCTGCTGCTGAGGCGGATGGGTGTCGCCACGCTGAACTTCGCCATGGTCGGGCGTTGGGCGGGGCATTTGCTGCACGGGCGTGTGCGGCACCAGGCGATTGCCAAGGCGGAACCGGTGCGGCATGAGCTGGCGTTGGGGTGGGGGATTCATTACGCCATCGGCGTGCTGTTCGCGATGCTGCTGGTCGTGATCGTGGGGGAGGGCTGGTTGCTGGCACCTACATTGTTGCCTGCGCTGGTTGTTGGTGTGGTGACGGTCGTGGCGCCTTTGTGCTTCATGCAGCCGGCGATGGGCGCGGGGTTCTTTGCGTCGAGGACGCCGACGCCTGCGCGCAACTGCCTGAAGAGCCTGGCCACGCATTCTGTGTTTGGCGTGGGGATGTTCTTGAGTGCGGGTTTGCTGGCTTTGGCGTGAGGGCAGGGTGCTTGGTTAACGCGAGCGCACAATCGGCATGCTTGCCGACAGCACCACCAGGCTTGAGCTTGCAATATAGATTGTGAATGCGCCGCACAATCCTGTGGGAGCGGGCATGCCCGCGAAGAGGGCAACTCGGTGGATGGCACCGGCTTTGTCGGTGTTCACGGGTGAACCCGCTCCCACAGCGGGCGTACAAGGGGCGGGGGGCATCAGGTATGCGTGGCTCAGGGGCGAGCCACAGACATGGGTTCTTGGTTGCCCATCCCCCCATACCGCTGCACAATCCGCTCGATCTCCCCCGACTGCTTCATCTTCACCAGTGCCCGCAGCAGCCCTTGGGTCGGTATCGCCGGGTCATTGCGTACCATGCACCCCAGGTCCTGGTCCTCCAGCACCGCCAGCGCCTGCAATTGCTGCTCGGCGGGTAGCCCCTGATTGAACCACTGCAACGACAGCTGGTTGCTTACCGCATGCCGATAGCGCCCGGCTTGCAGCTTCTGCAGCACCAGCAACTGGCTGCGGCTGTCCTCGCGGTGCAGACGGCCCTGGTCCAGCAGCGGTTGCAAGGTCGAATAGGTATAGCCAAGCACTGTGCCGATGGCCTGGACAGGCAGTTGTTCCGGCGGCAGCGGGGTACTGTCACCCGCGCGGCCTACCAGCAGGTCTCGCTGGTGCAGCAGCGGGATGCTCCAGACAAAATTCCCCGGCCGGTCGTTGAACCACTGGGTGCTGACATAGCAGCGCACATCTATGTCACCGTTATTCATCGCCTCCTGCAGGCGCAGGCGGGCCATGACATGGTATTCGGGGCGTACGCCCACCTCCTTGGCCAAGGCCTGCATGAGGTCGTACAGCAAACCTTCCACCGGCTGGTCGCTTTCGATGCGCACCAGCGGCATGCTCCAGCTCTCGGCGACAGAAAAACGCAACACGGGCTGTTCAGCCTGGCTGTAGGTGTTCCACAGCAGCAACAGGGCCAGCAGTCTTCGCAAAGGCAATCCTCCCTGGATGGCGCGCCAGTTTCAAAGCTTAGCCGACTTGCGCAGGGTGCAATTTTGCCCCCGCTCCGCTAGCATTAGCGATCTTCCGCTCGATCAGGCTACGATGGTTTTTCGATGAGTTATCAGGTTCTTGCACGTAAATGGCGTCCGCGCTCGTTCCGCGAAATGGTCGGCCAGACCCATGTGCTCAAGGCCTTGATCAATGCCTTGGACAACCAGCGCCTGCACCACGCCTACCTGTTCACCGGTACCCGGGGCGTGGGCAAGACCACCATTGCCCGTATCATCGCCAAGTGCCTGAACTGCGAAACCGGCATCACCTCCACGCCCTGCGGCACCTGTTCGGTATGCCGGGAGATCGACGAAGGCCGTTTCGTCGACCTGATCGAGATCGACGCCGCCAGCCGCACCAAGGTCGAGGACACCCGCGAACTGCTCGATAACGTGCAGTACGCCCCGAGCCGTGGGCGCTTCAAGGTTTACCTGATCGACGAAGTGCACATGCTCTCGACCCACTCGTTCAACGCCTTGCTCAAGACGCTGGAAGAGCCGCCGCCCTACGTCAAGTTCATCCTCGCCACCACCGACCCGCAGAAACTGCCGGCCACCATCCTGTCGCGCTGCCTGCAGTTCTCGCTGAAGAACATGAGCCCGGAGCGGGTGGTCGAGCACCTCAGCCATGTTCTGTCCGCCGAAAACGTGCCATTCGAGCCGGATGCCCTGTGGCTGCTGGGGCGCGCGGCCGATGGTTCGATGCGCGACGCCATGAGCCTGACTGACCAGGCCATCGCCTTTGGCGAAGGCAAGGTGCTGGCCGCCGATGTGCGGGCCATGCTCGGCAGCCTCGATCATGGTCAGGTCTACGGGGTGCTGCAGGCGTTGCTCGAAGGCGATGCCCGGGCCTTGCTCGAGGCCGTGCGCAACCTGGCCGAGCAGGGGCCGGACTGGGCTGGCGTGCTGGCCGAGATGCTCAATGTGCTGCACCGCGTGGCCATTGCCCAGGCGCTGCCGGAGGCGGTGGACAACGGCCAGGGCGACCGCGAGCGGGTGCTGGCGCTGGCCTCGGCATTGCCAGCCGAGGACGTGCAGTTCTATTACCAGATGGGCCTGATCGGCCGCCGTGATCTGCCCTTGGCGCCGGACCCGCGCGGTGGTTTCGAAATGGTCCTGCTGCGCATGCTGGCGTTCCGCCCGGCCGACACCGACGACGCGCCGAAACCGGTACTAAAGCCAGTGGGGATCAGCCAGGCCACAGCTGATCCTGCAACACCGGTGGCAGCGCCGGCGGTTGCCGTGGCGCCGCCGGCCACTGCTGTCGTGGAGCCTGTTGCTCCGGCTGCCGCGCCACAAGTGCAGGCGCCCGCAGCGGCCGAGCCAGCGCCGCAGCCGGTTGTCGAGCCAGTGGTGGCAGCTGAGCCTGCCCCGGTCAGCGAACCTGAGCCAGGACCAGAACCCGTGGCAGAGGTGGTTGACCTGCCGTGGGAAGAGCCCGCGCCAGCGCCTGCACCGGTAGTGGCCAAACCTGCGCCGGTTCCTGCTCCAGCTCCGCCCGCTGCACCCACGCCGGCACCTGCCGCCCCGGCACACGACGACGAGCCGCCCTTCGACCCGTCCGCCTATGCCGCCGTGGGCATGGACCGCGACGATGAACCGCCCCTGGACGAAGACTATTATGGCGGCGAAAGCGATCCGGTCGGCTTCAGCTACCTGGACGAACTGGCCGAACACGTCCAGGAAGAAGCATCCAAGCCGGCAGCCGAACCGCTGCCCGCAGCCAAGCCGGCTACCGGCCTGGCCCTGCAATGGCTGGAATTATTCCCACAGTTGCCTGTGTCCGGTATGACAGGCAACATCGCGGCGAACTGTACGTTGATTGCAGCCGATGGTGACGACTGGCTGCTGCACCTGGACCCTGGCCAGGGTGCGCTGTTCAACGCCACCCAGCAGCGGCGCCTTAACGAAGCGCTCAACCAGCACCTGGGGCGCACGCTGAACCTGCGCATCGAGCTGATCCTGCCCGAGCAGGAAACCCCGGCCCAGGCAGCGGCGCGCAAACGCGCCGAGCGCCAGCAGGACGCAGTCACCTCGATCGAGCAGGATCCGTTGATCCAGCAGATGATCAAGTTGTTCGGCGCCAAGGTGCGGCAGGATACTATTGAGCCTGTAGAAGCCCTGGTTGACCAAGGCCAGTAACGGATAACCATGCGGCCGGCCCGGTGCCGGGCCGCATCACATGACCCAATCGAGGTATACCCCCATGATGAAAGGTGGCATGGCCGGCCTGATGAAGCAGGCCCAGCAGATGCAGGAAAAGATGCAGAAGATGCAGGAAGAGCTGGCCAACGCCGAAGTCACCGGCCAGTCCGGTGGTGGCCTGGTTAGCGTGGTGATGACCGGTCGTCACGACGTCAAGCGTGTCAGCATCGACCAGAGCCTGATGTCGACTGATGAAGACGACAAGGAAGTGCTGGAAGACCTGATCGCCGCCGCGCTGAACGACGCCGTGCGCAAGGTCGAGCAGAACAGCCAGGACAAGATGGGCAGCATGACCGCCGGCATGCAGCTGCCGCCGGGCTTCAAGATGCCGTTCTAAGGGCATTTGCGTTACCGAAAACCGCCGCTGATGACAGCGGCGGTTTTTTTTACAGAGATTTCAACCCAGGCGCGGTCTGTTTTTTGTGGGAGCGGGGGGGGGGTGGGGGGGGGGGGGGGGGGGGGCCCCGC
>NZ_JADLJS010000042.1 GCF_015680405.1 Pseudomonas pudica | reverse complement strand
GGTAAACCCGCTCCCACAGGGATCGGAACACCTGTGGGGGCGGGTTTACCCGCGAAGAGGCCGGCCTGCCATCTACAAAGACTGACCTATGAACACAGCGCAAAGTGCCGCTCAGCTTCCTGATGCAGAAACCGCCGTCCCCCTGTGGTCCACCCTGTAACCACCCCCAGGAGGACCACCCCATGCCCGTTGAAATCGATGAAACCACCCGCCGCTGCACCCTCATCAGCGAAGACCTGCGCATCGAGGGTGATGGCCCGTCCATCGAAATCGTCACCGACGAACAGCTGCGCATGTCCGTGGCCTTGCTCGCCGGCCAGCGTGTGCCCATCACTGAAGCCGAGGCCGATGCACTGACAGTGGCGGGTGCGGTGGATAGCCGCAGGCATCTGAAGGCCAGCACTCCAGGCTCGGTAATCTGAGGCCTGGCGGGGCCCGCCCGGAAATCTGATACGGTTTTTATCGCAAAATCTGAGCCTGTGCTGATAACAGCCTCAGGGCCATAGTGCTCATGCCTGATCGAGGCCTGATGAGCACCGAGCCATGAACGATAGAATCCCTTTCACAGAGATCGCCACCGCCCCAGCCAGCCCCCTGCCGCGACGCGCCGACAATGGTATCCATACCCGCAGCTTCACCGGGCTGTACCGCAACCTGCGCATCGGCTTCGCCGGCGCCCTGTTCGTACTGTTCTTCGGCACCGCCTGGCTGAACTGGAACGGCCGCCAGGCCGTGCTGTGGGACCTTGGCAACAGCAAGTTCCACATCTTCGGCGCCACCTTCTGGCCGCAGGACTTCATCCTGCTGTCGGCGCTGCTGATCATCTGCGCCTTCGGCCTGTTCGCCATCACCGTGTATGCCGGCCGCGTGTGGTGCGGCTACAGTTGCCCGCAAAGCACCTGGACCTGGCTGTTCATGTGGTGCGAAAAGGTCACCGAGGGCGACCGCAACCAGCGCATCAAGCTGGCCGCCGCGCCCTGGAGCCTGAACAAACTGGCTCGTCGCACGCTGAAGCACAGCCTGTGGTTGGGCATTGGCGTGCTCACCGGGCTGACCTTCGTCGGCTACTTCACCCCGATCCGCCCCCTGGCGGCAGAACTGTTCACCTTGCAACTGGGCGGCGTGGCGCTGTTCTGGGTGCTGTTCTTCACCGCCGCCACCTACGTCAATGCCGGCCTGCTGCGCGAAGCGGTGTGCCTGCACATGTGCCCCTATGCGCGCTTCCAGAGCGTGATGTTCGACAAGGACACCCTGGCGGTCGCCTATGACCCGCGTCGCGGCGAAGCCCGTGGCCCGCGCAAGAAAGGCAGTGACCTCCGCGCCCAGGGCCTGGGCGACTGCATCGACTGCACCTTGTGCGTGCAGGTATGCCCCACCGGCATCGATATCCGCGATGGCCTGCAAATGGCGTGCATCGGTTGCGCGGCATGCATCGATGCCTGTGACGGGGTAATGGACAAGATGGGCTACGCCCGTGGCCTGATCGGCTACAAGTCCGAACGCAGCCTGCAAGGTGGCACCACCCATTGGCTGCGCCCGCGCCTGCTGGGCTACGCTGCCGCGCTGGGGGTGATGATCGCGGCGCTGGTGGTGGCCTTGCAGCTGCGCCCGATGGTGTCGCTGGACGTGATCAAGGACCGCGGCCTGTTCCGCGAGAATGCCCAGGGCCAGATCGAGAACATCTACCTGCTCAAGGTCATCAACAAGACCGAAAGCACCCGGCACTACGCGCTGCGCCTGCTGGACGCCGACGGCTTCAGCCTGCAAGGCAAGACCTCATTCATGATCCCGGCCGGTGAAATGAGTGAACTGCCGGTGTCGGTGGCGATGCTCGCCGAGCGCCCGGCCAGCAGCTCGCAGACGCTGAGCTTTGAAATCAGCGAGCGCGACGACCCCAGCATCCGCAGCGTGGCCCACAGCCGCTTCGTCGCACCGATGAACCGTTGATCCCTTACACTGATTCCACCTTGCCTGCCAGGCTTCGACAGAAGGCCAGAATGAAACGCTACGAACGCTTTGCCGACGACATCGCCGAACTGATCCGCTCCGGGGTGCTGGGCCCCGGCCAGCGCGTACCCTCGGTGCGCTATGCCAGCCAGACCCACGGGGTCAGCCCGTCCACGGTGTTCCAGGCCTACTACCTGCTGGAGCGGCGCGGGTTGATCCGTGCCCGGCCGCGCTCGGGCTATTTCGTCAACGCCCACGCCCCGCGCCAGTTCAGCGAGCCGCAGGCCTTGCAGCCGGTCAGCGAATCCACCGACGTCGACGTCAGCGCGCTGGTGTTCTCGATCCTCGACTCGATCAAGGACCCAAACACCGTGCCGTTCGGCTCGGCCTTCCCCAGCCCCGAGCTGTTTCCGCTGCAACGCCTGGCGCGCTCGCTGGCCAGCGCCAGCCGCAGCATGGACCCGCGCATGGTGGTGACCGACCTGTCACCCGGCAACCCGCAGCTGCGCAGGCAGATTGCCCTGCGCTACATGGTCGGCGGGCTGATGCTGCCGATGGAGGAGCTGCTGATCACCAACGGCGCGCTGGAAGCCTTGAACCTGTGCCTGCAGGCCGTCACCCAGCCCGGCGACCTGGTGGCCATCGAAGCCCCCGCCTTCTATGCCTGCCTGCAGGTACTGGAGCGGCTCAAGCTCAAGGCCGTGGAAATCCCTGTGCACCCGCGTGAAGGCATGGACCTGGGTGTGCTGGCGCAAACGCTGGAGAAGCACCCGGTCAAGGCCGTGTGGTGCATGACCAACTTCCAGAACCCGGTGGGTGCCAGCATGCCGGAAGCGAAAAAGCAGGCACTGGTAGAGCTGCTGGCGCGTCATCAGGTGCCATTGATCGAAGACGACGTGTACGCCGAACTGTACTACTCGCAACAGGCACCCAAACCGGCCAAGGCCTTCGACACCCAGGGCCTGGTGATGCACTGCGGCTCGTTCGCCAAGAGCCTGGCACCCGGCTACCGCATCGGCTGGGTGGCAGCCGGGCGCTTTGCGCAGAAGATCGAACGGCTCAAGCTGATGACCTCGCTGTGCGCCTCGATGCCGGCCCAGGCGGCCATCGCCGACTACCTGCAGCACGGTGGCTACGACCGCCACCTGCGCAAACTGCGCTATGCCCTGGAAGGCCAGCAGGCCAACATGCTGGCGGCCATTGCCCGGCATTTCCCGGCGCAGACGCGGGTCAGCCAACCGTCCGGCGGCTACTTCCTGTGGCTGGAGCTGCCCGAACAGATGGACGCCCTCAAGCTGTTCCACATGGCCCTGGCCCAAGGCATCAGCATCGCCCCCGGGCCGATCTTCTCGCCCACCCGGCGCTTCGGCAACTGCATCCGCCTGAACTACGGCAGCCCCTGGCACGAGGATGCCGAACGGGCCATGGAAACCCTGGGGCGGATCATCCGCTCGTTCTGATGGCTGGTGCCCCGGTGGGCGACTATAGTTGCCCGATACGCTCACCGGGCCCTCGCCATGCAAGCAGATTCGCTCCCGTCATTGGCACAGCTGCAAGCGCGTGTCGCAGAACTGGAAGCGCGCCTGGCCAAGCGCGACGACACGGTACAGGCCCATATCCAGCTGCTGGGCGAGCTGCTCGACAACAGCCTGGCCAACGTGTTTGCTGCCGACCGCAGCATGCGCCTGATAGCGATCAACCGCACGGCCCGGGAAACCTTCGAGCGTTACCGTGGCTTCGTGCCGCAGATCGGCGATTACGTGCCACAGTTCCTGATCAACCAGCCTGACATCATGGGCCGCCTGGCACCGGTGTGGCCACGCGTGCTGGCCGGCGAAGCCTTCATCGACACCATCACCCTCGGCCCGCCCGACGCCCCCCGCCACTACGAGATTCGCTACCACCCGTTGCACGATGCGCAACAGCAAGTCCAGGGCGGGTATCTGTTTGCCTATGACATCACCGAGCGCACGGCCGAGCAGGAGCGCCTGCGCCAGGCCGAAGAAGCCCTGCGCCAGTCGCAGAAAATGGAGGCGGTCGGCCAGTTGACCGGTGGCATCGCCCACGACTTCAACAACTTGCTGGGCAGCCTGCTTGGCGCACTGGAACTGGCAGAGCAACGCCTGAGCCAACAACGCCTTGCCGACACCGCCCGCATGCTTGGGCTCGGCCGTAGCAACGCACTGCGCGCCTCAGCCCTGGTGCAGCGGTTACTGGCCTTTTCGCGCCAGCAGACGCTGATGCCACAGGCGGTGGACGTGCAGCGACTGGTTGCCGACATGCATGACCTGATCCGCAGCTCGACCGGCCGTCACATCGACTTCCAGGACCGCACGCTGGCTGCACAATGGTCGATCCGCATCGACCCGCAACAGCTGGAGAACGCCCTGCTCAACCTGTGCATCAACGCACGTGACGCCATGCCGCTGGGCGGCACCTTGCGGATCGGCTGCGTAAACGCCGATCTCGAAGCGGCCGACGCCAAGCGCCTGGACCTGCCGCCAGGCCACTACCTGCGCATTCGAGTCGAGGACACTGGCGTGGGCATGTCCAGTGAGGTGCTGCAACGCGCCCTCGAACCCTTCTTCACCACCAAGCCACTGGGCCAGGGCACTGGCCTGGGATTGTCCATGGTCTATGGCTTTGTTCGCCAGTCCGGGGGCCAGCTGCTGATCGACAGCGTCATCGGGCAAGGCACTTGCATTCACCTGTACCTGCCCCGGGACCGGAGCGCTCCCGCAACCTGCCACGACGAGCCAGCAACATCCGCCACCGCGCCCCTGCAGGCGCGCGGGTGCCGGATCATGCTGGTGGAAGACCAACCGGCCTTGCGCCTGGTGCTGGTCGAAGTGCTGACGGAGCTGGGCCACCAGGTGCAGGCTTTCGAGGGCGGCCACCCGGCGCTTGAATCGTTGAAGGAAGGGCCGCCACCGGACTTGCTGATTACCGATGTCGGCCTGCCTGGGCGGGTTGACGGTTATCAGCTCGCAGAGGCCTACCAAAACCTTGTGGAGCATGCCCCGGTATTGCTGATTACCGGCTACGACGCTGCCGATACGATGCACTTTGCCCGGCCCGACAGGCGCACCGAACTGCTGCACAAACCCTTCGACCTGAGCACCCTTGGCGAACGGATCGAGCGGCTGCTGGGCATTGCGCCACACCCGCGTTGACTGGCTATTCGCCTGTTGCCGAACACGCTAAAGTCTGGGCTTCATCCACTGTCGGACGTCGGCATGCCCTCCCGCGACCTGCTTTCACTGCGCCAACAAGTCGAAGCCCTGCAGCAACAGAACGCGCTGCTGGAAGCCCGCCTGGCAAGCCATCAGCAACACGACCATAACTTCTACCGCTCGCTGTTCGACACCATGGACGAAGGCTTCTGCATCATCGAGTTCTTCGATGGCCCGCACGGCCCGCTGAGCGACTATGTGCATGTGCTGGCCAATGCGGCCTATGCCAAGCACGCCGGCATCCCCAACGTGGTCGGGCAGAAACTGCGCGAGATGGTGCCCGATGAGGCCGACGATTGGGTCGCTCGTTATGGCGCGGTGCTGCGCACGGGCGAGCCGCTGCATTTCGAGCAGGAGCTGGTCGCCACCGGCCATGTGTTGTCGGTGACCACCTTCCGCGTAGAGCCTGCCGAAAAGCGCCAGGTGGCGGTACTGTTCAAGGACGTCACCGCACGCCGACGGGCAGAGGAGGCCCTGCGGCGCCTGAACGAGGAGCTGGAACAACGAGTCAACACGGCACTGGCAGAACAGGCCAAGGCCGAGGAGGCCCTGCGCCAGGCACAGAAGATGGAAGCGATCGGCCAGCTCAGTGGCGGCATCGCCCACGACTTCAACAACCTGCTGGGCGGCATCCTCAGTGCCCAGGAGCTGATGCGCCAACGCCTGGAGCAATCCCGTTTCGACGCCCTGGAGCCGTTGCTGAAGCTGTCCAGCGACTCGGCGCAGCGGGCCTCTTCGCTGGTACACCGGCTGCTGGCATTTTCCCGTCAGCAGACCCTGCAGCCCTGCTCCACGCAGGTGGCCACGCTGGTGAGCGGCATGGAAGAGCTGCTGCGCCGCACCATCGGCCCCTCCATCACCCTGACCAGCCATTTCCCCTGCCAGCTGTGGCCGACCTTCATCGACCCGCCGCAACTGGAATGCGCCCTGCTCAACGTGTGCATCAATGCCCGCGATGCCATGCCCGCCGGCGGCGTGATCGATATCCTCGGTGACAACCTGCAGCTCGACGACCAGCAAGCCCGTGCACTGGAACTGCCAGCTGGTGAATACGTACGGCTGTGCATCAGCGACAACGGCAACGGCATGTCGGCGGAGGTGGCCGAACGCGCCGTCGACCCGTTCTTTACCACCAAGCCGATGGGCCAGGGCACCGGCCTGGGCTTGTCGATGGCCTACGGTTTCGTACGCCAGTCGGGCGGGCAGCTACGGGTGTTGTCGACACTTGGCGAAGGCACCCGCATCGAGCTGCTGCTTCCCCGCCACCACCAGCCCCCCGCAGCCCCCGCCACCAGGCCAGCGCGCACATTGCTGGAAAAAAGCAGCAGCGCCACGCAGCGTATCCTGCTGGTCGAAGACCACGCCGCCTTGCGCGTGGTCGTCTGCGAGGTGCTGGAAGAACTGGGTTATCGGGTCGATGCATTCGAGAACGGCCCGGCCGCCCTCGCTTACCTGCAAGATGGCGAGCGGCCAGACCTGCTGTTGAGCGATATCGGCCTGCCCGGCGGCCTGAATGGCCGCCAGTTGGCTGAACGTTGCCGCGAGCGCCACCCCGGCCTCAGGGTGCTGTTCATCACCGGCTACGACGAAAGTGCGGCGCTCAGTGACGGCCAGTTGCTGCAAGGTACTCAGGTACTGACCAAACCGTTCGAGCTGGCAGTGCTGGCCGACCGAATACGCGCGCTGCTGGAGGATTGAGCGGCGCGCTCAGCGCCCGCCGCCCAGGTCGATGAAGCTGCCGGTGGAGTACGAGGCTTTGTCCGAGAGCAGCCAGAGGATGGCCTCGGCCACTTCCTCGGGGCGCCCGCCGCGGCCCATGGGCAAGCTGGGCTCCAGCTTGCTTACCCGGTCGGGGTCGCCCGACAGCGCGTGGAACCCGGTATGGATGTAGCCTGGCCGCACACCATTTACCCGCACACCCTCGCCTGCCACTTCCTTTGCCAGGCCAATGGTGAAGGTGTCGAGGGCGCCCTTGGAAGCGGCATAGTCCACGTATTCGTTGGGCGAGCCCAGGCGTGCGGCCACCGACGACACGTTGACGATGGCCCCGCCCTGCCCGCCGTGCCGGCGCGCCATGCGCAGCAGTGCGTGCTTGGTACAGAGCATGGGGCCGACGACATTGGTCTTCATGACCTTGAGCAGACGGAATTCGGACATGTCCTCGACCCGGCTTTGCTGGCCGATGGTACCTGCGTTGTTGACCAGTGCGGTGACCGGGCCGAGTTCTTCGTCCACGCGCTGGAACAGCCGGATGACCTCATCCTCGACACTGGCGTCGGCGCGTACGGCGATAGCCTCGGCGCCCAAGGCGCGGACCTGTTCAAGGATGTCATCGGCGGCTTGATCGTCGGTGTGATAGTTGATGCAGATGCGATAGCCCTGGCGGGCGGCCAGCAGTGCCGTGGCGGCGCCGATGCCGCGGCTGGCACCGGTGATGACGAGGACTTTCTCCATGGATCTGCCAATCGTTTGGAAAGGGAGCTTCGACAATAGGGGAAAAGGCTGCGCGTGGGAATGACCTTTCCTTTTACTGCCTGGGCTTGCCCTGCCGGGGAAACAACGTCTCGAATCGCGGTGTCGCCCGCGCAACGAAACCCAGCCCCTGGTGCATGATGAAATAGGCAGCTATTTCATGCCGCTCGGCGAAGGCATAGCCTTCCTCCGGGCCGAGCACCATCAACAGCGTATCCAGGGCATCGGCACGCAGCACGGAAGGGTCGACCACCGACACTGCCGCCAGCGCGTGCTTGACCGGCTTGCCGACACGTGGATCGAAGGTATGCGAATAGCGCTGGCCACCTTCCTCGAAATAGTTGCGGTAATCGCCGGCGGTGGCAACACCGTAGCCATCCAGGGCGATGGCGCGCTCCACTTGCTGCTCGCCCTCGCCACTTGGTACTTCGAGGGCAATACGCCAGGGCGCGCCATCCGGCTTGCGGCCGACCCCCTTGAGTTCGCCGGTGATCTCGACCAGATAGGCCTGGATGCCCAACGCCGCAAGCCTGTCACCTACCCGGTCCACTGCATAACCGGCGAGCATGCTGTCGAAATCCAACTGCGCCGCCACATCCTTGCACAGCTTTTCTCCATCCAGGTGCAAATGCTGCAGGCCTACCCGTGCCTGCTCACGCGCCAGCGTGCTGGCATCTGGCACTTGCCTGCCTCGTGACTGCGGGCCAAAGCCCCAGAGGTTCATCAATGGCAAAACCGTCAGGTCAAAGGCCCCGCCGCTTTCGCGGAACAGAGAAACACCGTACGCCAGCAAGTGCTGCATCTCTTCCGGCACTGCCTGACAGGCGCCGGCCGGCAGAGCGTTGAAGCGGGAAACCAC
This sequence comes from Pseudomonas pudica, assembly GCF_015680405.1. Lineage (GTDB taxonomy): Bacteria > Pseudomonadota > Gammaproteobacteria > Pseudomonadales > Pseudomonadaceae > Aquipseudomonas > Aquipseudomonas pudica. The sequence continues at coordinate 35,874 of NZ_JADLJS010000042.1, read as the reverse complement.
GGAGTCGCCGCGCCAGTTGGAAAACTGCTTGTCGAGCGCCTCGAGAATCATCTCGACTTCACTCTTTACCTGCTGCGCGGTGGGCGCCTGCGCGGTGGGTACGTACTGGACCGAATAAGTGCTGCCCATGGTCGGCCCGCCAAAGCGTTCGATCCTTTCGCCGCAGCCACACAGCAGCGTCACCAGCATGACCAGCAGACTCGCGCGCATCATTCGACACCTCGCCGACTCTGGCCGCCCGTTCGCGGCGCAGGTTATTTCACCAGAATTGCGAGATGGCAATTGGCCTACCGTTCATCAGCAAACCTGGTCAAAAACCGAACAAAATCCTCCTCGAGCACTCTTATCTGCGCGGGTGATCAATCATCCCCCCTCCCTTTCCGCTTAACGTCCCGGAATTTACAAAACCATCATGTGCATAAGCGCATAGGGGCGTCCTTTGCCCAAAAATTGGAGGACAGTCAATGTCTAGCCATTCGTTGCAGAGCGTCGAACGCCTGCAGAGCCGCATCCGCGCCCAGCGTCAGCCGCAACAGAAGCCTTTCTGGCGCCGTCTGCTGGCAATCGCCTCGTCTTCTCAGCGTAGTTGGCACGGAGGGATCGAGCTCAGGGGATACAAGGAACTGTCCAACGCCACGCCAGTTGCCCCGGTCGCACTCGGAAAGATCCAGCTGGCGATCCCGCTCGGGCGGGGTCGGCGGTTTGTCCAGCCTTGCGTGCAGCCGGGGCAGCATGTGCGCAAGGGCGAAGTGATCGGTATTGGCGACAACACCACCGCTTGGGTGCATGCCAGTACCTCCGGCACCGTGGAACGGATCGACCACGTCTTCGCGGCCGACTCGGCCGAGCCGGTCATGGCCGTCATCCTGAACGCAGATGGCCTGGATGAGTGCATCGAACGCCCGGCACCGGGCCTGCCGCAAACGCCAGATGCGCTGGTCGAGCGTGCATTGCAGATGGGCATAGTCGGCCTGGGTGGTGCGGGTTTCCCGACAGCCCTCAAGCTGGCCGGCGCCCGGCAGCCCGACCTGCTGCTGATCAACGGTGCCGAGTGCGAGCCGTTCCTTACCTGCGATGACCGCCTCATGCGCGAGAATGCCGAAGCGTTGATCGAGGCCGCCGACTATGTCGCCGCACTGCTTGGGATAACGGCAACCCGTTTCGGCATAGAAACCAACAAGCCGGAAGCGATGGCCACGCTACGTGCCGCCGCTCGCCAGGCGCGTACCCGGGTCGAGATTTGTCCACTTCCGGAGCGTTACCCGGCAGGTGGGCAACCACTGATGATCAAGAGCCTCAGTGGCCGCAATCTGGCCCCGGGGAGCCGGCCTGCCGATATCGGCGTGCTGGCGCTGAATGTCGCAACGCTCTACGCACTGGGCCGGGCCGTCTTCCATGGCGAACCACTGACCAGCCGCGTGCTGACGCTGACCGGTGACTGCGAGCGCCCAGGCAATGTGCGGGTGCCAGTGGGTTACCCGGTCAGTGAACTGCGCGCGATTGCTGGCGCGTCCCCCACTGGGCAGCTGACCCAGGTCGGCGGCCCGATGATGGGCCAGCCACTACCAGACGCCAACGCCTTCGTCAGCAAGACCAGCAGCTGCCTGATATTCGGCGCCGAGCGCTACCTGCCAGCGGCTCGCCCCGCCAGCAGTTGCATTCGCTGCACGCGCTGCGTGGATGTCTGCCCGATGTCGCTCAGGCCGCTGGACCTCTATGCTGCCGCCGAACGCCAGGACAAGGCCAGCCTGCAGGAACTGCGCCTGGACGCCTGCATCGAATGCGGCAGCTGCAGCAGCATCTGCCCAAGCAATATCCCGTTGCGCGAACGCTTCCGCCAGAGCAAGACGGAGGTCCGCGCATGAGCCTGGTACGCCACCCCATCCCGCAACGGCTGCGCACGGTGATGCTGCTGGTCGTCCTGTGCCTGCTGCCGGGCACCGGCCTGTATGCCTGGCAATTCGGTGTCGTGGTCTGGGTGCAGGCCTTCTGGTGCGTACTGTTCGCCCTGGGCTTCGAAGCCGCCCTGCTGCGCCTGCGCGGGCATGCCGTACGCGAGGGTTTGAGCGACCTCAGCTGGCTGGTGCTGGGCCTGATACTGGCGCGGGCATTGCCGCTGATGGTGCCGTTATGGATGATCGCCCTGGCCAGCTTTGCCGCGCTCGCACTGTGCAAGCACGCCAGTGGAGGCCTTGGTCGCAACCGCCTCAACCCTGCCATGGTTGGCCTGGGGATCGTTGCCATCTGCTTTTACCAGCAGTTGTACCCCGCGCCATCGAACCATGCCCCCTGGACCGCAGCCCTGGATGTCAAGGCGGTTCTGCTGCAACAGCTACAGTTGGTGCCGCGCCTGGATCTCGATGCGTTCGCCGGCGCCACTCAGCTGGCGCAGAACGAGTTCACCCATGTCACCCACAACCTGTCGGGGTTCGGCTACATTGCCGGCGGTTTGCTGCTGGCTTCGCTGCGGGTGATTCGGATCGAGATTCCGCTGGCGATGATAGCGAGCACGGTATTGCTGTGCATGGCTGCCGGCCACAGCTTTCAGGAAGCCGTGTACAACCTCAGCCTAGGCGGCTATCTCTTCACCGCCTTCTTCATCGCCACCGATCCGGTAACCAGCCCAGATACCCGCGCCGGTCGCATTCTCTTCGGCGTCACCGTCGGCACGCTGACCGAGCTGATTCGCGAATTCGGGCTGTATGCCGATGGCCTCTGCTTCGCCGTGCTGGCCGGCAACCTTCTGGTGCCGCAAATAGACCGGTTGGTGCTGCGCATGCAGCGGCCCTGGTACACAGCAGCGAGTGCCTGACATGGCATTTGGCAAGGGCTAGAGCCCGGGCCTTGTTCTGGCCCGGCTCAATGCCCTGCCGACGCCGGCCCGGCCTTGGCGGTAAAGGGCGGTTTGGCAAACCCCACCAGCAGGATCAACCCGGCAAACACCCAGGTCATCAGGGTGAAGTAGTCCACCGTCGACATCATGTACGCCTGCCCGTTGAGTATCTGCTCCAGCTGCGCATAGCTCTGCGGGCTGGCCCCACCCAGCTGCTCGAGGGTATGCCGCGTGGCCGGGTCGAACTGGCTGATGTGCTCGCTCAGGTAGGCATGGTGCTGGTCCGCCCGGCGAATCCAGATCCAGGTGGTCAGCGACGCTGCGAAACTGCCGCCCAAGGTACGCAGGAAAGTTGCCAGGCCCGAGCCATCGGCAATCTGCTGCGGTGGCAGGTCGGACAGCAGGATGCTCAAGGTCGGCATGAAGAACAGCGCCACGCCAATGCCCATGAACAGCTGCACCAGCGCCACATGCTGGAAGTCCACCTCGCTGGTGAACCCGGCACGCATGTAGCAGCTGCTGCCGATCGCCAGGAACGCCAGCCCGGCCAGCACACGCAGGTCGAAGCGGTGCGCGTACTTGCCCACGAACGGCGACATCAGCACCGGCAACAGGCCGATCGGCGCCACCGCCAGGCCGGCCCAGGTAGCGGTGTAGCCCATCTGCGTCTGCAGCCACTGCGGCAGGATCAGGTTGATGCCGAAGAACCCGGCATAGCCCCCCACCAGCACGATGGTGCCGACGCGGAAGTTGCGGTGCGCGAACAGGCGCAGGTTGACCACCGGGTGACGGTCGGTCAGTTCCCAGATCACGAACACCGCCAGGAACACCAGCGAGATCAGGCTGCCGACAATGATGAACGACGACTCGAACCAGTCCAGGTCATTGCCTTTGTCCAGCACCACCTGCAACGCACCAACGCCGATGACCAGCGTCAGCAGGCCGATGTAGTCCATCGGCTGGCGGCTGGTGACCACCGGCCGGGTGCGCATCTGCTGGCGCACCACGGCGGCGGCGAACAGGCCGATGGGCACGTTGATGAAGAAGATCCACGGCCAGCTGTAGCTGTCGGTGATCCAGCCCCCGAGAATCGGCCCGGCAATCGGCGCCACCACCGTGACCATCGCCAGCAGCGCCAGGGCCATGCCGCGCTTGGCCGGCGGGTAGACCGCGATCAGCAAGGTCTGGGTCATCGGGTACAACGGCCCGGCCACCACGCCCTGCAGCACGCGAAAACCGACCAGCTCCGGCATCGACTGGGCAATACCGCACAGGAACGAGGCCAGCACGAACAGCAGCGTGGCCCAGATGAACAGCTTCACCTCGCCAAACCGCCGGCTGAGCCAGCCGGTCAGCGGCAAGGCGATGGCGTTGCTCACCGCGAACGAGGTGATGACCCAGGTGCCCTGCTCGTAGCTCACCCCCAGGTTGCCGGAAATGGTTGGCAAGGCCACGTTGGCGATGGTGGTGTCGAGCACCTGCATGAACGTCGCCAGCGACAGGCCGATGGTGGTCAGCAGCAGGCTCGGCGGCGTGAACTGGGCAGCAGCGTTGTTGCTCATCGCTGGGCCGTCTTGCCGGTTGCGCTGTTTTCGTGGATCAACCGGGCAATCAGGTTGTCGGCTTCGACCAGCTGGCGGTCATACACCTGGGTGGTGTAGCTGGCCTGCTGTGGTGGCTGCTGGGCCAAGGCCGGGCCGCTCTGGTCGTGCAGGTCGACCTCGACCACGGTGGACAGGCCGATACGCAGTGGGTGGTCCTTGAGCTGGTCGGGGCTGAGGTGGATGCGCACCGGCACGCGCTGGACGATCTTGATCCAGTTACCGGTGGCATTCTGCGCAGGCAACAGGGCAAAGGCGCTGCCGGTGCCGGCGCCTAGGCTGTCGACCGTGCCGCTGTACCTGACTTCGCTGCCGTACAGGTCGGCGCTGATCTGCACCGGCTGGCCGATACGCATGTCGCGCAGCTGGGTTTCCTTGAAGTTGGCGTCGATCCACACCTGGTCCAGCGGGATCACTGCCATGGTCGCGGTGCCCGGTTGCAGGCGCTGGCCCAGCTGCACGGTACGCTTGGCAACATAGCCGGTGACCGGTGCCACAAGGGTGGTGCGGGCGTGGTCGAGGTAGGCCTGGCGCAGGTCGGCGGCGGCGGCCATCACCTCGGGGTGCGAGGACACCACGGTGTCGTCGACCAGCGCGGTGCTGGTGCTGAGCTGCTGGCGCGCACTGTTGACGGCGGCCTCGGCCACGCTCAGGTCATCGCGGGCATGGGACAACTCTTCGGCAGCAATCGCACCGCTGTCGGCCAGCACCTTGCGCCGATTGAAGTCCTGCCGGGCCTTGCGCAGCTCGGCCTGGCGGGTTTCCAGCTGGGCCTTGAGCGCGTCGACGTTGCTGTACAACCCGCGCACCTGGCGCACGCTGCGCGCCAGCCTGGCTTCGGCAGACTGCAAAGCCACCTGGCTGTCGGCCGGGTCGAATTGCAGCAGTACCTGGCCGGCGTGGACCAGGTCGCCGTCATCGGCACCGATGCTGGTGACGGTGCCGGTGACCAGCGGGGTGATCTCCACCACGTTGCCGTTGACGTAGGCATCGTCGGTGCTTTCGTGCCAGCGCCCGACCAGGCTGTACCAGGCCCAGGCACCGGCGCCGGCAAGGATCAGCAGCAATAGCAGGCCAAGCAGCCAGGCCTTGCGCTTGCGCGACGGTTCGGGCGCGGCGGAGGGAGTCGGGGTGTCTGCGGGAGTGGCCATGACAATACCTTGGATAATTCGTGACAGGGATCAACGATCGCCGAAGCGGCGGATCGTCAACGGGTCGCCGGCAGCGAGCAGGACCTTGGCCAGCAGGCCTTCCAGGGTCTGGAGCTCTTCGGCTGCCAGCGCGCCGCACAACTCGTTCATGGCCGCCGCGCCGATTTCCGGCAGGCGGTCAGCCAGGCGCTGGCCATCGGCGGTAAGGGCCAGACGCACCTGGCGGCGGTCGTCGGCGCAGCGGTTGCGCACGATCAGCTCCTTCTGCTCGAGGCGGTCGAGCATGCGGGTCATCGAGCCGCTGTCCAGGCCCAGGTAACGGCACAGTTCGGCCGGGGTGTCCACCTGGTACTGGGTGACGATGATCAGCACCTTGAACTGCGCGGCGGTGACGCCTTCCGATTCGAGGTGCCAGTCGAGAATGCGGTCCTTGAGGATCGCCGCACGGCCAAGCAGCATGCCGATGGCGCAGGTCTGGAAGTTTTCGGGGGAGAAATGGGCCATCGGAGACTGCTCGATTAATTGTGTAAAAATATTACTGCCTAGGCAGTGAATGTCAAAGCTTTGATTAGGTTGCTATGGAAAATTTCATGAATTGCTTAAGCACACCTGAAAACCTGCGCGCCCTTGTGGGAGCAGGCATGCCCGCGAACACGGGCGAAGCCCGTGCCATCCTCCGCGGTGCCTGCTTCGCGGGCACGCCCGCTCCCACAGGGAACTGTGACTGCTGTCACTGCCGCAATCGCAGGCCCAATGCCTCCACCGCCCCGCAGGCTATGGCCATGCCCACCAACTCCGCCAGGCTATCGGCCTGCAACCGCTTCATCACTCGCCCCCGGTACAGGTCCACCGTCTTCACGCTCACGCCCAGCCGCTCGGCAATCTCGCGGTTGCTCAACCCTTGGGCCAACGGCTCGAACACATCGCGCTCGCGCGGGGTCAGGCCGTCGATGCGCGCCTGCACCCGGGCCAGCGCCTGGTCGTCCTGGCGTGCCCGCCCGGCGTTCTCCAGCGCGGCCTGTACGCTGTCGAGCAGCAACTGGTCGTTGTAGGGCTTTTCGATGAAGTCGCAGGCGCCGGCCTTGAATGCCCGCACCACGATCGGCACATCGGCATGGCCGCTGACGAAGATCACCGGCAACCCCAGGCCACGCTCGCGCATCGCCTGCTGCACCGCCAACCCGCCCAGCCCGGGCATGCGCACATCCAGCAGCACGCAAGCCGGCCCATCGTCGACGCAGGCGTCGAGAAACGCCTGCCCACCGGCGAACGGCAAGGCCTGCAAGCCCACCGACTGCAGCAGCCACACCGTGGAGTCCCGCATACCCTGGTCGTCATCCACCACATACACTTTCGCTTGCACCGCCATCTCCCCTTATCCCCTGCTGACCGCCAGGCGGCAGCACAGTACCAGACCACCATTGTCACCGGCTCGCGCCCACAGGTTGCCGCCAAAGCCCTCGATCAGGCTGCGGCTCATGCTCAGGCCAAGACCCAGGCCGTCGGCCTTGCTGGTGGTGAACGGCGTGAAGATTTCATCCAGGCGCTCGGGCGCCACGCCCGGGCCCTGGTCGGCCACCTCGACCAGCACGCCATCGCCATCGCGCGCGGCGCCAAGCAGGATACGTGACGGCCGCTCGCCATGCTGCTCGCGGTTGGCATCGATGGCGTTGCGCAGCAGGTTCAACAGCACCTGCTCCAGCAGTACCCGGTCGGCATACACCAAGGGCAGCTGCGCGCTCATGCGCAGCTCGACCACCACCTGGTCACGTGCGGCCTCCCAGGCGCACAGGCGCATGGCTTCGCCGGCCACCTCGGCCACGTCCAGCGCCTGCAGGCGGCGTGGCCCCTTGCGCAGGAAGGCGCGCAGGCGGCGGATCACTTCGGCGGCATGGGTGGCCTGTTCGCAGATGCGCTGCAGGCCCTGCCCCACCCGCTCGCGGGCCTGCGGGTCACGCTCCAGGCCCTGCAGGTAGCGCTGGCTGGCATTGGCGTAGTTGACCACTGCAGCCAACGGCTGGTTGATCTCGTGGGCAATGCCCGAAGCCAGCTCGCCCAAGGTGGCCAACCGGGCACTGTGCGCCAGGCTTTCCTGGGCTTCGATGCGCAGGGTGATGTCGCGAGACACGCTGACCACCTCGACCACCGCGCCGGTGTAGGTTTCGCGGATGGCCCGGCTGGCGATTTCGAACCAGCGGTAGCCGCCTGCGGCCTGGCGCACGCGGCAGGTCATGGTGTGGTAGCCGTCCTGGTCCAGGGCGGCGGCGGCCTGGCGCAGCACCTGGCGACGCTCGCGTGGGTGCAGCAAGGTATGCACGGCCATGCCGCGCAGTTGCTCGGGCCACAGGCCAAGCAGGCGGAATGCCGCCGGCGAGGCATCGAGGAAACGGCCGTCAGGGCTGTGCCGGGAGATCAGATCGGTGGTGTTCTCGATGATCAGCCGGTACAGACGCCGGGCGCGGCTGGCCTCGCGTGCGCCATGGCGCTCGTCGCTGGCGTCGCGGCAACGCGCCAGCACCTGCTGGCCCTGGTCGTCAGGGATGAAGCTCCACAGCACGATGCGTTCGCCGACTTGCACCTCGACATCGGCGATCGCCCGGCGCTGGCGCAGGCAGGCGCGCACCAGGGCGGTGCAGTTGCCCGGCAGCCAGCTGGCCAGTGCCGGGCCTTCATCGACCCAGGCCTGCAGTGCCGGGTTGAGTGCCAACGGCCTGGCGTCGCCAGCCAGCATCAGGCTGGGTTGTGGGTCCTTGGCGAGCAAGGGATAGGCAGTGTTGTCCACGGTAGGCGGCTCGTTGTTATAGTAGTTTTACTATATTGCTATAGTCGATATTCCTAATACCATAGCGACTCGCGTAAAACTGCGACAAGGGAGCGGCCCACCGTCCGCGTCCCTGCACCCTGAACAGAGCTAACAATCAGCCACCGGGGGTCAAGCGCACAGGTTGTGCCTGCCTCCCCTACAGGATTACCGCATGTCGATCTATGCCCAGGGCCTGATGCCCGCTGCCGTCAACCATGTCGCGCTCACTCCGCTGAGTTTCATCGAACGCACCGCTGCCGTATACGGCGACTATCCGGCGGTAGTGCATGGTGCCATCCGCCGCAACTGGCAGCAGACCTACCAACGCTGCCGGCGCCTGGCCAGCGCCCTGGTGGGCCGGGGTATCGGTCGTGGCGACACCGTGGCGGTGATGCTGCCCAACATTCCGGCCATGCTCGAAGCCCATTTTGGCGTGCCCATGACCGGCGCCGTGCTCAACACCCTGAACGTCCGCCTGGATGCCGAAGCCATCGCCTTCATGCTGCAGCATGGCGAGGCCAAGGTGCTGATCACCGACCGCGAGTTCCACACGGTCATCGAGGCGGCCCTGGCCTTGCTCGAGCACCCGCCATTGGTGGTGGATGTGGATGACCCGGAGTATGGCGAAGGCCGTGCGGTCAGCGAACTGGATTATGAGGCGTTCCTCGCCGAGGGCGACCCGGACTTTGCCTGGGAGTGGCCCGATGACGAGTGGCAGGCGATCTCGCTCAACTACACCTCCGGCACCACCGGCAACCCCAAGGGCGTGGTCTACCACCACCGTGGCGCTTACCTGAACGCCCTGGGCAACCAGATGGTCTGGGGCATGGGCCATCGCCCGGTGTACCTGTGGACCCTGCCGATGTTCCACTGCAACGGCTGGTGCTACCCATGGACTATCACCGCGCTGGCCGGCACCCATGTGTTCCTGCGCCGGGTCGACCCGCAGAAGATCCTGACCCTGATCCGCGAGCACCGGGTCAGCCACCTGTGCGGCGCGCCGATCGTACTCAACGCCCTGGTCAACATGCCCGAGGCGGCCAAGGCGGCCATCGAGCACCCGGTGCAGGCCATGGTCGCCGGCGCCGCGCCCCCCGCCAAGGTCATCGGCGCCGTGGAAGAGATGGGCATCCGGGTCACCCACACCTACGGCCTGACCGAGGTCTACGGCCCGGTGACCGTGTGTGCCTGGCATGACGAATGGGATGAACTGGCGCTGGAAGAGCGCGCGCGGATCAAGTCCCGCCAGGGCGTGCGCTACCCGACCCTCGACGGCCTGATGGTCGCCGACCCGCAAACCCTCGAGCCCGTGCCGCGCGACGGCAATACCCTTGGCGAGATCTTCATGCGCGGCAATACGGTGATGAAGGGCTACCTGAAGAACCCCGAAGCCACCGTCGAAGCCTTCCGTGGCGGCTGGTTCCACACAGGTGACCTGGCCGTGTGGCACGCCGACGGCTATGTCGAGATCAAGGACCGGCTCAAGGACATCATCATTTCCGGTGGTGAGAACATCTCCACCATCGAGGTCGAGGATGCCCTGTACAAGCATCCGGCGGTACTGGAAGCCGCGGTGGTGGCGCGTCCGGATGAAAAATGGGGGGAAACCCCGTGCGCCTTCATTGCCCTCAAGCCGGGCCGCGAAGACACCCGCGAAGCCGACATCACCAGCTGGTGCCGCGAGCACCTGGCCGGGTTCAAGGTGCCAAAGACCGTGGTGTTTGGCGAACTGCCCAAGACCTCCACCGGCAAGATCCAGAAGTACGTGCTGCGCGACCGGGCCAAAGCCCTCTGATCCAGTGGTGGCCTCTTCGCGGGCATGCCCGCTCCCACAGGGACCGCACCGGCCTCGAACCCTGTGCTTGACCTGTGGGAGCGGGCGTGCCCGCGAAGAGGCCAGCCCATGTTTCCCTTATTCCAAGAGCTCCCGATGACCACCTACACAGCCCCCCTGCGCGACATGCGCTTCGTCCTGCATGATGTGTTCAACGCCCCGGCCCTGTGGGCCCGCCTGCCAGCCCTGGCCGAGCGCATCGACGCCGATACCGCCGATGCCATCCTCGAGGAAGCAGCCAAAGTCACCGGCCAGCTGATTGCCCCGCTCAGCCGCAACGGTGACGAGCAAGGCGTGCGCTTCGCCGCAGGCGAAGTCACCACCCCTGACGGCTTCCGCGAGGCCTGGCACACCTACCGCGAAGGCGGTTGGGTCGGCCTGGGCGGCAACCCCGAACATGGCGGCATGGGCATGCCGAAAATGCTCGGGGTGCTGTTCGAGGAAATGCTCTATGCCGCCGACTGCAGCTTCAGCCTGTATTCGGCGTTGAGCGCCGGCAGTTGCCTGGCGATCGACGCCCACGCCAGCGAAACGCTCAAGGCCACCTACCTGCCGCCCCTGTACGAGGGCCGCTGGGCCGGCACCATGTGCCTCACCGAACCCCATGCTGGTACCGACCTGGGGCTGATCCGCAGCCGCGCCGAACCCCAGGCAGACGGCAGCTATCGCATCAGCGGCAGCAAGATCTTCATTACCGGCGGCGAACAGGACCTGACCGAGAACATCGTCCACCTGGTGCTGGCCAAGCTGCCGGATGCACCGACCGGTGCCAAGGGCATCTCGCTGTTCCTGGTGCCCAAGTACCTGGTCGAGGCCGATGGCCGCCTGGGGGCGCGCAACGCCGCCCATTGCGGCTCGATCGAACACAAGATGGGCATCAAGGCCTCGGCCACCTGCGTGATGAACTTCGACAGTGCCGTCGGTTACCTGGTGGGCGAGCCGAACAAGGGCCTGGCGGCGATGTTCACCATGATGAACTACGAGCGCCTGTCCATCGGCATCCAGGGCATCGGCTGTGCCGAGGCGTCCTACCAGAGCGCCGCCCGCTACGCCAACGAACGCCTGCAAAGCCGCGCCGCCAGCGGCCCGCAGGCACAGGACAAGGCTGCCGACCCGATCATTCACCACGGCGATGTGCGGCGCATGCTGCTGACCATGCGCACCCTCACCGAAGGTGGGCGGGCGTTTGCCGCCTACGTCGGCCAGCAACTGGACCTGGCGCGCTACGCTGAAGACGCTGGCGAGCGCGAACATGCGCAGCGCCTGGTGGCGCTGCTGACGCCGGTGGCCAAGGCGTTCTTCACCGACAACGGCCTGGAAAGCTGCGTACTCGGCCAGCAGGTGTACGGCGGCCATGGCTACATCCGCGAATGGGGCCAGGAGCAGCGGGTGCGCGACGTACGCATTGCGCAGATCTATGAAGGCACCAATGGCATCCAGGCCCTCGACCTGCTCGGGCGCAAGGTGCTGGCTGACGGTGGCCGGGCGCTGGCCAGCTTTGCCGCCGAGGTGCGGGCCTTCAGCGTGGATGCGCCATTGCACCGTGATGCCCTGCAAGCGAGCCTGGCGCGGCTGGAGGCCACCAGCGCCTGGCTGCGGGCGCGGGCCAGCGAGGATGCCAACCTGGTCAGCGCAGTGGCGGTGGAATACCTGCAGCTGTTCGGGCTGACGGCGTATGCCTACATGTGGGCGCGGATGGCCGCGGTGGCGTTGGCCAGGCGTGACGAAGATGCCGCATTTCATGGGGCCAAGCTTGCGTGCGCGGAGTTCTTCTTCCAGCGTGTTCTGCCGCGGGGGTTGGGGCTGGAGGCGAGTATTCGGGCGGGAAGTGGCAGCCTTTATGGTTTGGAGGCGACGCAGTTCTGATGAGCCGCTGGGGGCGCTATGCGCCCCTTTCGCGACACAAGGCCGCTCCCACTGGTATCGCACAAACCCATCGGGCAGCGCTGTACCTGTGGGAGCGGCCTTGTGTCGCGAAAGGGCTGCGCAGCAGCCCCAACGATTTCAGCCTGAATGAACCTGCGCGAAGGGTTCTCAAACGCTGGAAAACCATCACCAATCCGACGAAAACCGGCACAACTGATAGTCATTCGCCATTACCTCGGTTCTCGGGAGCCCTCCAGCAAGGGTAGAATGCGCAAAACCCGGAGCCGCAATGAACCACGACCGCCTCAATCCCAGCCCAGACGATGCCATCACCGACGCCGCCGCGCACTGGTGCATGCGCCTGCACGCCGAAGATTGCACGGTGACAGAGCGCGAGGCGTTCGCCCGCTGGCTGGCGGCCGACCCCCGGCATGCCGAGGAATACCAGGCGATGCTGGAAATCTGGCAAACCGCCGACCTGCTGCCGCGCAATGCAACCGTCATCGACTTCAACCCGCCCGTGCAAAAGGCCGCACGCCCGCGCAACTGGCGGCCGCTGGCATCCGCTGCCGCGATCGCCCTGGCGGTGCTGCCGCTGGCCGGCTGGGTGGGCTGGGAACAAGGCTGGCTACCCAATCACTATCAGCACTTCGAAGCCGGTGCGCACATGCAGACCGTGCAGCTGAGCGACGGCAGCACGGTGCAGCTCAACCTCAACACCGAGCTCACCTACCTCAACTACAAGGACCAGCGCCAGGTCACGCTCAAGCGTGGCGAGGCGTTCTTCAAGGTGCAACACGACAGCAGCCACCCGTTCATCGTGCATGCCGGTCGTGGCCAGACCCGCGTTACCGGCACCCAGTTCAACGTGTGGAAGTACCAGGACCAGGTCAAGGTCACCCTGGTGGAAGGTTCGGTGCTGGTATCCAGCGACGGCAGCGCCGGTGGCTACCGCCTGGGCCCGGGGATGCAGGCCAGTTATCACAAGGGCGACTTCGAGCCGCAACTGGAGCAGAGCGACGACTACGGCAACAGCCTGGCCTGGCGCGACGGCAAGCTGGTGCTCGACAACCTGAGCCTGGAACAGGCCCTGCCGATAATCAACCGATACCTCGATGCGCCGCTGCTGCTGGCCGACGCCAGTACCGGCCGCATCCGCATCAGCGGCATCTACAACACCCGCGAGGTGGGGCGCCTGGTCAACAACCTGCCCAAGGTGCTGCCGGTCTACCTGACCCGCAGCAAGGACGGCAGCACCGTGCTCAACCGCATCTCGCCGCCGCCCGACAAGGGCTGACGCCCTCCCCCTACAGCGTCATCGCCGCCAGCCAGCCGAACGCCAGCAGTGGCAGGTTGTAGTGGATGAAGGTGGGCACCACGGTGTCCCAGATATGGTGGTGCTGGCCATCCACGTTCAACCCCGAGGTCGGGCCCAGGGTCGAGTCCGAGGCAGGCGAGCCGGCGTCACCCAGGGCGCCGGCGGTACCAACGATGCACACGGTGGCCAGCGGGTCGAAGCCCAGCTGCACGCACAGCGGCACGAAGATCGCGGCCAGGATCGGCACGGTGGAGAACGACGAGCCGATGCCCATGGTCACCAACAGGCCCACCAGCAGCATCAGCAAGGCACCGATGCCCTTGCTGTGGTCGATCCACTGCGCCGAGGTTTCCACCAGGCTGTTCACCTCACCGGTGGCCTTCATCACATCGGCAAAGCCCGAGGCGGCAATCATGATGAAGCCGATCATGGCCATCATCTTCATGCCTTCGGTGAACAGGTCGTCAGTGTCCTTCCAGCGCACGATGCCCGACAGCGAAAAGATCAGGAAGCCGACCATCGCGCCGATGATCATCGAATCCAGCCACAACTGGATGATGAACGCCGAGGCAATCGCCAACCCGGCCACCAGCAGGGTCAGCGGGTTGTACTGCACGCTCACCTGCTCCACCTGCTCGATGCGCGCCAGGTCGTAGTCACGCTTCTTGCGGTAACTGATGAATACCGCCAGCAACAGGCCGGCCAGCATGCCGGCCGCCGGGATGGCCATGGCGTGGGTGACATTCACGCCACTCACGTCGACACCCGCGCGGGCAACGTTGGCCAGCAGGATTTCGTTGAGGAAGATGTTGCCAAAGCCCACCGGCAGGAACATGTACGGGGTGATCAGGCCGAAGGTGATCACGCAGGCGATCAGGCGGCGGTCGATGCGCAGGCGGGTCAGCACGTACAGCAGCGGCGGCACCAGCAAGGGGATGAAGGCAATGTGGATAGGCAGGATGTTCTGCGACGACACCGCCACCACCAGCATCAGGCCGACCAGCAACCATTTGACCTTGCCGCCATTGGCATGACCCTGGCGGTCGATCATGGCCAGGGCGCGGTCGGCCAGGGCATGGGCCAGGCCGGACTTGGCGATGGCCACGGCAAAGGCGCCCAGCAGTGCATAGGACAGGGCCACCGTGGCCCCGCCACCGAGGCCGCCGTTGAAGGCCTTGAGCGTACCCTCGATACCCAGGCCGCCCACCAGCCCACCGGCCAGGGCCCCGATGATCAGGGCGATGACCACGTGCACGCGGGACAGGCTGAGTATCAGCATGATGCCGACCGCGGCGATCACTGCATTCATGGTTGGCTTACCTCATTGCGACAGAAAAAAAGCGCGCACTGTGAAGCAGTGGGCGGCAGATGTCAAAAGCGCCATGTTGCGGCGGATTACACAGAGGGCGGAAATTTAAATTGAATGTTTGAATAAAGAAAAAATGGGATGGGCCGATAGGGTGGGAAGGCTGGGAGATGCCTGGCTGGAGATTTCTTTCGCCTGTGAGATCGAGCGCCGCCCAGCTCCAAAGCCATAACCCTTACTGTCCAAAAAAAGGGACCCACCCCATGCCTTTGCGACAACTTTCCATCCAGTGGAAGATCACCCTGCTCGCCGGTCTCTGCCTGGCCGGCATCGTCACCCTGCTCGTCGGCCTGTCGCTGTACCGCATGGACCACAGCTCGGACCTGGTCAAGGCCAGCAGCATGCAGATGCTGACCGAGTCGGCGCAGTCGCGCATCGAGTCGCAGGGCGAGGTGCAGGCGCTGAACATCCGCCGCCAGTTCATGGACGCCTACCAGTACGGCGCCGGTTTCGCCCGCCAGGTGCTGTTCCTGCGCGAGCAGGCGGAAAAGCGCTTTCTCGATGCCTTCGACCTGCGCGAGGACATGACCCGCCAGGTGCGCGCCGCCCTGCAGGCCAACCCCGAACTGCTCGGCCTGTCGCTGGTATTCGAGCCCAACGCCCTGGACAACAAGGACAGCCTGTTTGTCGGCAAGGCCGAACTGGGCAGCAACGAAACCGGGCGCTTCGCCCTGTACTGGTCGCAGCCACGTGTCGGCCAGCTGACGGCCATGGCCCTGCCCGAGCATGACATGGCCAACACCGAGATCGGCCCCAGCGGCCAGCCTGCCAATACCTGGTGGGTGTGCCCGCGCACATCCGGCAAGGTGTGCGTGGTGGAGCCCTACTTCTACGACATCGATGGCCAGCAGGTGCTGATGACCAGCATCGTCTTCCCCCTGGCAGTCGACGGCAAGGTGATCGCCACCCTGTCCATCGACATCAACCTCAACAGCCTGCAGGCCCTGAGCCAGGAGGCCAGCCGCAGCCTGTACGAAGGCCGCACCACGGTCGGCATTCTCAGCCCGGTCGGCCTGCTGGCCGGCTACAGCGCCGATGCCAGCAAGCTGGCCCAGCGCTTCGACCAGGTCGATACCGCCAAAGGTGCCGAACTGGTGCGCAAGCTGGCCGACGGCAAGATGACCATCGTGCACGGCCAGCAGCGCCTGAAAGTGCTGGCCGCGTTCCGGCCGATCCCGGATGCCCAGCCCTGGGGCGTGCTGCTGGATGTGCCGGAAAACGCCCTGACCGGGCCGGCCGAAGCGCTGAAACAGGAACTGGACGCGCTGAACACCAGCGGCACCCTGCTGGAACTTGGCCTGGGCCTGGCGGCGGCGGTTGCCGGCCTGCTGATGGTGTGGCTGATGGCCCGTGGCGTTACCCGGCCGATCCTCGGCGTGGCAAGCATGCTCAAGGACATCGCCAGCGGCGAAGGTGACCTGACCCGCCGCCTGACCTATCAGAAGCAGGACGAACTGGGCGAACTGGCCGGCTGGTTCAACCGTTTCCTCGACAAGCTGCAGCC
The DNA here is from genome assembly GCF_015680405.1 of Pseudomonas pudica. GTDB lineage: Bacteria > Pseudomonadota > Gammaproteobacteria > Pseudomonadales > Pseudomonadaceae > Aquipseudomonas > Aquipseudomonas pudica. The sequence continues at coordinate 19,598 of NZ_JADLJS010000042.1, read as the reverse complement.
GACCATCGCCGAGGTCAAACGCTCGGTGCAGGCAGCCCGTGGCACCGCCGACCAGTCTTCGGCAATTGCCACCCAGACCAGCGCTGGCATGGAGCAGCAGTACCGCCAGGTCGACCAGGTGGCCACTGCCTCGCACGAGATGAGTGCCACCGCCCAGGACGTCGCCCGCAGCGCCGCCCAGGCCGCGCAGGCCGCCCGCGACGCCGACCAGGCCACCCGCGAAGGCCTGGCGGTGATCGACCGCACCACCCACAGCATCGATGCCCTGGCCGCCGACATGAGCAACGCCATGGCCGAGGTACAGGGCCTGGCGCAGAACAGCGAGAAGATCGGTTCGGTGCTGGAGGTGATCCGCTCGATCGCCGAACAGACCAACCTGCTGGCGCTGAACGCCGCCATCGAGGCGGCCCGCGCCGGTGAAGCCGGCCGCGGCTTTGCCGTGGTCGCGGACGAGGTGCGCAACCTGGCCCAGCGGACCCAGGAATCGGTGGAAGAAACCCGCCAGGTTATCGAGGCCTTGCAGAACGGCACCCGCGAAGTGGTCGGTGCCATGGACAACAGCCACCGCCAGGCCCAGGGCGGCGTGCAGCAGGTTGGCCAGGCCGTCACCGCGCTGCAGCGCATCGGCCAGGCAGTGACGGTGATCACCGACATGAACCTGCAGATCGCTTCGGCCGCCGAGGAACAGAGCGCGGTGGCGGAGGAAATCAACAGCAACGTGGCAACCATCCGGGATGTCACCGAGTCGCTGTCGGGGCAGGCCAACGAGTCGGCGCGGGTCAGCCAGTCGCTGAACAGCCTGGCCAACCAGCAACAGGCGCTGATGGACCAGTTCCGCGTCTGAGTCACTTGCAGGCCGCTGCCTATCGCGTGCAGCGGCCTTCCTGCCGGGCCTGGAGCCGGTCGTCTACACTTGCGGCAACTCAGTAGCGCCACTCCAAGAGGCCCCATGAAAAAGATCCCGACGTTGCTGGCCGGCCTGCTGCTCGCAGTAGGCCTGGCCAGCACCGACAGCGCCGCCTCGGCAGAACGCAGCGAGCCCATCCGCTTTGGTGCCATAGGCTGGGAAAGCGGCGCCCTCACCACCGAGATCCTGCGGCTGATCGTGGAGCGAGGCTACGGCTACACCACCGATACCGTGCCCGGCAGCACCGTCAGCATGGAAGTGGCCCTGGCGCGCAACGACCTGCAGGTAATCGCCGAGGAGTGGGCCGGGCGCAGCCCCGCCTGGGTCAAGGCAGAACAGGCCGGCCAAGTGTTCGCGTTGGGCGACACGGTCAAGAACGCCGAAGAAGGCTGGTGGGTGCCAGCCTACGTGATCGAGGGCGATGCCGCACGCAAACTGAAACCCGTGGCGCCGGAACTGCGCAGCGTCGAGGACCTCCAGCGTTATTCGCAGGTGTTCCGCGACCCCGAGTCACCCGGCAAAGGGCGTTTTCTGAATAGCCCCAGCGGCTGGACATCCGAAACCGTCAACAGCCAGAAACTCAAGGCCTACGGGCTTAATGATCTCTATACCAATTTCCGCAGCGGCTCCGGGGCTGCAATGGATGCCGAAATCGGCTCGGCCATCCGCCGTGGCCAACCGGTGCTGTTCTACTACTGGAACCCGACCCCTTTGATGGGGCGATACAAACTCATACGCCTGCAAGAGCCACCGTTCGATGCCCAGGCCTGGGCCACCCTCACCGATGCCGGCAACCCCGACCCCAAGGGCAGCAGTTCGCTGCCGGCCAAATTGTCGATCGGCGTATCCAAGGCCTTTCGCGAGGGTTACCCGGAGCTGGTGAGCGCGTTCGAGCGGGTCGACCTGCCCATCGACCGACTGAACCAGGCACTGGCCAACATGAGCGAAAAGCGCACGCCGCCCCGTGACGCTGCCCTCACCTTCCTGCGCGACAACCGCAAGGTGTGGAAAGCCTGGTTGCCTGCGGACATTGCCGCCAAGGTCGAGGCCAGCCTGTGAGCGGCGGCTTCCCCCAAGCCCTGCAATTTTCCTTTGCCGACAGCATCAACCGGCTGGTCGACTGGCTGGTGCTGCATTACGGCGATCACCTGCGCAGCGTCTCGGACCAGTTGCTGCAACTGCTGGTCGGCCTGGAAACCCTGCTGCGCCTGCTGCCATGGTGGCTGCTGCTGTTGCTGGTCGGCCTGCTGGCCTGGCATGCCAGCCGCAGCGTGCTGCGCAGCGCGGTACTGGTGGCGTTGCTGGCCCTGATCGGCATGCTCGGGTTGTGGGACAAACTGCTGCAGACCATGGCGTTGGTGTTGGTCAGTACCGGCCTCTGCGTGCTGGTGGGCGTGCCGCTGGGCATCCTGCTGGCTGCCCGGCCGCTGGCGAAGCGGTTGCTGTTGCCGGTACTGGATGTGATGCAGACCTTGCCGGCCTTCGTTTACCTGATCCCGGTGCTGATGCTGTTCGGCCTGGGCAAGGTGCCCGCCGTGTTCGCCACGCTGATCTATGCCCTGCCACCGCTGGTACGGCTGACCGAACTGGGCCTGAGCCAGATCGACCCTTCGCTGCTGCAAGCCGCCCATGGCCTGGGGGCCAGCCGCTGGCAGCGGTTGCGGCGCATCGCCCTGCCGCTGGCGCTGCCGAGCATCATGGCCGGGCTCAACCAGTCGGTGATGATGGCCCTGTCGATGGTGGTGGTGGCTTCGATGATCGGCGCCCGCGGGCTGGGCGAGGATGTGCTGTCGGGGATCCAGACCCTGAATGTCGGCCAGGGCGTCGAGGCCGGGCTGGCGATCGTCGCCCTGGCCATGGTGATCGACCGGATCAGCCAGGCCTATGGGCGTGGTGCACGTTGAAACAGTGCTGCCTGCTCCGGCCCTATCGCCGGCAAGCCAGCTCCCACAGGTTGCCACAATGGCCACCGCCGGCGGAGTACCTGTAGGAGCTGGCTTGCCGGCGATAGGGCCGAGCCTGACAATGCAGCCCTGTCAGCTTGAAACCGGACCTCAACCGCATGTCCCTCAAAGCCCTGCGCACCCTGGTGACCATCGCCCGCCACGGCACCTTCGCCCGTGCCGCCGACCTGCTCAGCCTCACCCCTTCGGCGGTGAGCCTGCACATCAAGACCCTCGAAGACGAACTGCAGGTGACCTTGTTCGACCGCAGCCGCAGGCAGGTGTCGCTGACCGAAGCCGGCCAGTTGGCGGTGGCCCGCGCCGAGATCATCCTGGCTAGCTATGACGAACTGGCCGACGCCCTGGCCAGCGGCCCGAGCCTGCGCGGCCGCCTGCGCCTGGGGGCGATCCACACGGTGCTGGCGCGACGCCTGCCCAAGGCACTGGTGTGGATCAAGGCGCACCACCCACAGCTGCACATCAGCGTGGCCTCCGGCATGTCGGCAGAACTGGCACGGAGGGTGGAAGACGGCGAACTCGATGCGGCGATCACCACCGAGCCGGTCAGCCCCTACCCGCAAAGCCTGGACTTCACGCCGTTGTTCGAAGATCGCTTCTGGGCCATCGCCAGCCCCGACCTGGCCGGGCAAAGCGTGGCGCAGTTGCTGGCCAGCCAGCCGTTCCTGCGTTTCGACAAGCGTGCCTGGGCCGGACGACAAATCGAACAGGAACTGCGTCGGCAGCATTTGCAGGTGAGCGAGCAGATGGAGCTGGACAGCCAGGAAGCGCTGGCGCGCATGGCGGTGATGGGCCTGGGTGTGGCGATCATCCCCATGGCCGATGACGATCTGCAACGCTTGCCACCGGCCACATGCCTGCCGTTTGGCGACCCACAGCTGACCCGGCGGGTGGTGTTGCTGGAGCACGAGAAGAGCCAGCGGCGGCATTTGAGCGCGGTGCTGAAGACTGCGCTGGAGGCTTGAGATTGCCGGGGCCGCTGCGCGGCCCTTTCGCGACACAAGGCCGCTCCCACAGCGAACGCGTTGCATTTGGAGGCAGTGGGCAAACCTGTGGGAGCGGCCTTGCGTCGCGAAAGGGGCGCACAGCGCCCCCAGAGCAAACATGCATTTTTCCTCAATGGTCAGTGCAGAAAACAACGTTTTTACAGATCGATCCGCACCAGTAGTCTGTGCCCCGTACCCGACCACGGAACGTCGATCATGCTCCACCTGCTGCTGACTACCCTGCTGCCGATCATTCTGCTGATTGCCCTGGGCACTTTCCTGCGCCTGCGCGGCTTCCTCGCCGATAACTTCTGGCCCGGCGCCGAGCGCCTGAGCTATTACGTACTGCTGCCGTCGCTGTTCCTCCATGGCCTGGCTACCGCCAACCTCGATGGCGTGCCGGTGCTGGGCATGGTCGGCGTGCTGATGCTCTCGACCCTGGCCGGGGCTGTGCTGCTGATGCTGTACCAGGGCGCAATGAGCCACGACGGTGCCGACTTCACCTCGGTGTTCCAGGGCGGCATCCGCTTCAACAACTACATCGGCGCCACCCTTGCAGCGGGTATCTACGGCAGCGCCGGCATCGCCCTGGCGGCAGTGGCCAACGCCGCCATCGTGCCACTGGTCAACCTGCTTTGCGTGCTGGTGTTCGCCCGCTTCAGCGCCCGCCATAGCTCACCGGCCACGGTGCTGCGGGCCATCTTCGCCAATCCCTTGATCGTCGGTTGCGCCGGCGGGTTGCTGCTGCGCGCCAGCGGGCTGGGCTTGCCAGCGGGTATCGAACCCACGGTCAAGGCCCTGGGCCAGGCCGCCCTGCCGCTGGGCCTGCTGTGCGTCGGCGCAGCCCTGGGTGGGGCCCGCCTGGGCCAGCAGGTGCGCCCGCTGATGGCGGCGTCGGCATTCAAGTTCCTGGTCATGCCGCTGACCACCTGGGGCTTGTGTCGCCTGCTTGGCCTGGGTGGCCAGGCAGCGGTGGTGGCGGTGCTGTTCCAGGCACTGCCGACTGCGTCGTCTTCCTATGTGATGGCTCGGCAAATGGGCGGTAACGCACCGCTGATGGCCACCATCATCGCCCTGCAGACCGTGTTGGCCGCCGCCACCCTGCCTTTGGTGCTGATGCTTGCGCTTGGCTAGACTTTGAACCAGCCTACAGTTCGGGAGCTTGCATCATGCGCTTTTCGTGGATGGTGATCGGCCTGGTTTCGGCCCTGCTCGCAGGCCCCTTGCACGCGGCCGCCCCGGCCAAGGCTGCCGTCGCCGAGGACAAGGCCGAGGTGCTCGAGGAAAAAGTGGTGAATGACACACCACCCCCGAAAAAGGCCGAGACCCTCACGCCGGGCGAAGCGCAGGCAGTGGACCCGGCCGGCCAGGCGCCGCTGGATGACAGCATCACCTGCCTGGCCCGCACCATCTACTGGGAAGCCAAGGGTGCCGACGCCGAAGACATGGCCGCCGTGGCCAACGTCGTGCTCAACCGCCTGGGCCACGATGGCTTCCCGGATACCATCTGTGGCGTGGTCAAGCAGGGTGTTGAAAGCAAGGCCTGCCAGTTCTCCTGGTGGTGCGACGGGCGCCCGGACCAGGTCGAAGAAGCGCAACGCTACGACATTGCCAAGGAGATTGCGCGCAAGGCGCTCAACCAGCAGTTGAAAGACCGTACCGGGGGTGCCTTGTACTTCCATGATCGCAATGTGCGCCCGGACTGGGCCAAAGCCTATCGCCGGACGGCGCAGACCAGGCATTTTCTGTTCTACAAACCGAACCAGGCGGTTGCGCGCTGATACCCACCGGGCGCTGGCAAACGGGCTGACAACTGCGGTTTGATAGGAATGATTACCAACTGTTCGCACTTTTCCGATGATCAGTGGTCTACTCCCCCTTGTGGCGCCAGCATCGAATGCCGGCGTTTTCATTGCTTTGCACGATCCCGGGCCAAAAGCCGCGGGCTTGTGTAGGATGAGCAGCGCAAACCACGACGCTGCCAGTCATAGGGAGATCCACATGCGCGTCCTGTCATCCGTTGCCGCCTTGTCGCTGGGCCTGGTCGTTTCGGCCGGGGCACTGGCTGCCACCGGCGAAGAGGCGCAACTGATCGATTCGATCAACGTCTACCGCAGCAAGGCCCAGCCCTGCGGTGGAGAAGCGTCGTTGGAGCTGCCGCCGCTCAACAGCGATACCCGCCTGGCGCTGTCGCCAGAGGGTACGCGCGACCTGCAGCAGGCCATGACGCGCGCCGCCTACCCGATGGTCAATGTGCAGGCCATCAGCCTGTCGGGGCCGCGCGATGCGCGCGCTGCCATGCATGCCATCGAAGAAAGCTTCTGCCAGGTGGTGCTCGACCCACAGTTCGTCGATATCGGCGTCAGCCAGGAAGGCCGCGACTGGCGCATCGTGCTGGCCCGGCCGCTGCTCAGTGGCCGCCTGGGCGACTGGCAGGCCGAGGGGCAGAAGGTGCTGCAGGAGATCAACGCCGCGCGCAAGGTGCCGCGCCAATGTGGTGGCCAGCCTTTCGCCGCCGCCCCCGCGCTGAGCTGGAGCACGGTGCTGGCCGGGGTTGCTGCCAACCACACCCGGGCCATGGCCAACCAGAACTTCTTCGACCACATCGACAAGGATGGCCGCACCCCCGGTGACCGGGCAGAGCTGGCCGGCTACCTGTATCAGCAGATCGGCGAAAACATCGCCGCCGGGCGTGACACCGCGCGCAAGGTGGTCGATGGCTGGCTCGATAGCCCAGGGCACTGCGCGACGCTGATGAACCCGGACTTCCGTGAGCTGGGCGCTGCATATGCGGTGGACCCGAAGAGTGATGCGGGGATTTACTGGACAGGGTTGTTCGGGACGCCGCAGTAAGCCGGCTCTCACAGGACTCATTGAATTGGCAGGGCCCTGCAGGAGCGGCTTTAGCCGCGAACACCGGCGCAGCCGGTGCCATGCACCGCGGTGGCGTCTTCGCGGGTAAACCCGTTACCACAGGGTACCTGGACCGCTTGTGAATTCAGTTCTCTACGTGACTGCGCAGTTCAAGGGCCGTGCAACCGAACCGCCGCCGCACGCACTTGCCCAGGTAACTGGCATCGCCCAGGCCCACTTCATCGGCAATCTGCGCCAGGCTGTGGCTGGAATTGAGCAAGCGCCAGCGCGCCTGTTGCAGGCGCATCTCCAGCCACCAGGCCTTGGCGCTCATGCCGTGGCTGGCGTGAAACTGCCGGTCCAGCTGGCGCCGGCTGATGCCCAGCTCCGCCGCCAACTGCTCCGTGGTCAATGGCGAACCCAGGTGATGACGCATCAACGCCTGGGCGCGCTGCACCTGCCGCCCCTGCCCGGCCCCCAGCTCCAGCGAGCGCAAGGCATGGCGGCTATCGCGGGTTTCATCCACCAGCATGTCGGCCAGGCCCTTGAGCGCCCGGGCCCGCCCGCAGGCACGTGACAACAGCGCGACGGCCAGGTCGATGGCCGCGGTGCCGCCAGCGCAGGTGATGCGGCTACCGTCGATGCAATACAGCTGCTCACTCAGCACCTGCAAATGCGGGAAGGCTGCGCGGAATTCGGCTTCGTGGCGCCAGTGCACCACTACCTTGTGGCCCTGCAGCAACCCGCAGGCGGCCAACAGGAAAGCACCGTTGTCGACCCCCACCAGCTTGACGCCAGCCTTGCCGGCCTGCCTGAGCAAGGGCCGGTAGCGAGGCGCCAGCGCGGCAGTGGCCATGGCGTTGCGCCCGCCGAACACCACCAGGTAGTCGAAACTGGCCAGCTCGAGCTGGCCAGCGACGGCCTCGACCTGCACCACAGCGCCACTGCTCGACGGCACCGGGTCGAGGGTCAGCCCTGCCACGGTCCAGCTGCAGTAGCGCTGCTGGCTGTAGTCCTCGTCGTCGGCGCTGAAACGCAACTTGTCGAGAAAGGCGCCGAACGGCAGCAGGGCGAAATCCGGTAATGGCAAGATCAGCAAGCGGATATCGGGCAGCATGGCATTGCGTCCAGAAAAAACCATCAGATGTCCAGATCATACTATTTCTGACCAAAGCCGACGCCATAGACTGGCGCCCTCCCGATCAACAAGGCGTTCCCACCATGGCACTCGAAACCTGGCTCATCTACCTGCTGGCCAGCATCGGCCTGTCGCTGACCCCAGGCCCCAACAGCTTGCTGGCCCTGACCCATGGTGCCCTGTATGGCGCACGCAGGACGTTGTTCACCATCGTCGGCGGAGTGTTTGGCTTCAGCGCCCTGATCGCCCTTGCCATGTTCGGCCTCAGCGCGCTGCTGCAGGCCTCGGCCTCGGTGCTGAGCGTGCTCAAATGGGTGGGTGGTGCCTATTTGATCTGGCTGGGTATCCAACTGTGGCGCAGCCCAGGCCTGCACCTGGAACTGACTGCGCAAAACGCGCGGGCGGGCAATGCCGGGCTGTTCCGCCAGGGCTTGCTGTCGGCCATGGCCAACCCCAAGGTGCTGCTGTTCTACGGCGCTTTCCTGCCGCAGTTCATCGACCCGCAGCGAGGGTTGCTGCTGCAGTTCGTGGTGATGGCGGCAACCTTTGCCAGCGTCGAGTTCCTGGTCGAATACCTGTTGGCACGCCTGGCGTTTCGCATCCGGCCATGGCTGGCCAAGGGCGGCAAGGGCTTCAATCGCTGCTGCGGCAGCCTGTTTGCCTTGATTGGTGTGGCGCTGCCGCTTGGGCGGTAACGTCTGATACAGGCGTGTGCAGGTCTTTTTGTGGGAGCGGCCTTGTGTCGCGAAAGGGGTGCGAAGCGCCCCCCCACGATCTACGCATCACTTCAGAATTGCCGGGGCCGCTTTGCGGCCCATTAGCGACAAAAGGCCGCTCCCACAGGTGACCGCGCTAGCATTCAACCCCGGCGCGCTTTGGCCAGGAAGATGAGCAAGGCCACACCCGGCAACCCCGCCCCCACCAGCGCCACACCCTGCCAGCCAAACTGGTTGAACACCACACTGGCCACCGCCGAACCCAGCGCCCCACCCAGGAAGATGCTGGTCATGTACACCGCGTTCAGCCGCCCGCGGCTGGCCGGGTCCAGCGCGTACACTTCACGCTGGCCTATGACCATGTTCATCTGCACCGCAAAATCCAGCAGCACGCCGGTCAGGCCCAGGCCGATCACGCTGTAGCCTGGCACCGTCAGCCCCAGCAACAGTGCCGCTGGCGCCAGCAACAACGCCAGCAGTGAACCGGCCCGGGCATGCCCGGCATCGGCCAGGCGGCCGGCCATGGGTGCGGCAACGGCGCCCACCGCGCCCACCAGGGCGAATACTGCGATCTGGCTCTGCGACAGGCCATGCTCGGTTGCCAGGGCCATCGGCACCGCCGTCCAGTAAAGGCTGAACGCCGCGAACATCAACGCCTGGTAAAGCGAGCGCTGGCGCAGCAAGGGATAACGGCGCAGCAACGTGAGCAGCGACAGCATCAGGCCGGCATAGCTGGCCTTGTGCTCGGGCACCCGCCGCGGCAAGGTCAGGGCCAGCAGCAGGATGATCGCCAGCATCACCCCGGCAGCGCCAATGAACACCGCACGCCAGCCGAAGTAGTCGGCCACCAGGCTGGACAACGGCCGCGCCAGCAGGATACCCAGCAGCAGGCCGCCCATGATGTTGCCGACCACCCGCCCACGCTGCTGCTCCGGCGCCAGGTGCGCCGCCAGCGGGATGAGCATCTGCACCGCCACGGAACTGAAACCGATCAGCAGCGCGTAGCCGAGGAACAGCTGGCCTTGGCCGCTGCTGCTGGTACCCGCCAGCAGCAGGCTGACGCAGGCCAGCACGGCGGTAGCCACCATCAAGCGGCGGTTCTCCAACAGGTCGGCCAGTGGTACCAGCAACAGCAGGCCCAAGGCATAGCCCAGCTGTGTGAGTGAAACGATCAGGCTGGCATGCTCGGTGGACAGCCCCAGGTCCGGGGCGATCAGGCCAACGATGGGCTGGGCGTAGTAGATATTGGCGACGATTGCGCCGCAGCAGAAAGCCAGCAGGGCGACCAAGGCCCGGCTGAGGCCGGTGGCTGCAGGCTGCGCCGCGGCAAGGGAAGGGTTCATGCGAGTGTCCTCGGCAATGGCTGGAATATGCTGGCCACCATACCCAGACGTTCTTCAGGCGAGAATCCAGCGCTGGCGCAACAGGGCTTTGCACACTGCGCAACACTAGGTGCCGCGCTGCAACAGGTTTTCGCAAAAGTCGATAAAGGCATTCACCCGCCGCGAACCACGATGGTTGGGCAGGTACAGGGCGTTGATGCTGTCATTGGCCGCGCCGGGGCTGACCTGCCAATCGGGGAACAGCCGCTGAAGGCGCCCGGCCGCCACATCCTCTTGCACCAGCCAGTCGGCGAGCAGCGCGATGCCGCTGCCCGCCAGTGCGGTTTCGCGCAGCATGTCGGCATTGGCACTGCGCAACGGCCCGCTCACATCCAGTTCCAGACTGTCCTGCCCACGGGCCAGGCGCCAGGGGCGCCCTTTCTGCCCGTAGCGAAAGCGCAGGCAGGCGTGCCCGAGCAACTGCCGCGGATGCTCCAGCGCGTCTCGCCCGGCCAGATAGCCCGGGCTGGCCACCAGCCAGCGCTGGAAGCGCCCCAACTGGCGGCATACCAGCTCGTCATTGGGCGAGGGGTCGCCCAGGCGGATCGACAGGTCATAGCGCCCGTCAAGCAGGTCATCCAGGCGGTCGCTGAGGTCGATGTCCAGCTCCAGAGCCGGATGTTGCGCCAGAAACGGCCCAAGGTGCGGGGCGATGACCCGCCTGCCGAACTCCACCGGCAAGCACAGCCGCAGCACACCGACAGGCTCCTCGCCCCGGTCGGCGACACTGGCATCGGCCTCGTCCAGGGCCTCGAAAATACCCCGCGCGCGCTGGTAATACCGGGCGCCGGCCTCGGTCAGGCTGACCTGGCGGGTGGAGCGGTTGAGCAAGGTGGCGCCCAACGCCGCTTCCAGCGCATCGACCAGGCGCGTCACCGACGATGTCGCCAGCCCGAGCCGGCGTGCGGCAGCAGAAAAGCCCTGGGCATCGACGGTGGCCACGAACATCTTCATCGCCAGGAGTTTGTCCATTTGTTGCCCGTCTTCCAAATCCCGGAAAGTTCTTACAAACAGCCGGGCCGGTCAAGAAGCGCGGCGTACGGCAATTGCGTCCATAGTGGAACCACCCCCTTCCAAACGAGGTTTTCCATGATCCCGACCAACCTGCTGACTGCCCTGCCCCCTTGCGACCCCACCAGCGCCGAATGGGTCGACCAGCTGCTCAGCCGCCCGGGCGTGCGCGTGGAACGTATCGTCTCCAGCGGCCAGGCCAGCCCGCCCGGTTTCTGGTACGACCAGGCCGAAGGCGAATGGATCGTGCTGCTCAGTGGTGCCGCCGGCCTGCGCTTCGAGCACGAGAGCCACACCCGCCTGCTGGCGCCGGGCGATTGCCTGGACATCCCACCGCATTACCGCCACCGCGTGGAATGGACCGCCCCCGGCACCGCCACCATCTGGCTCGCGGTGTTCTACAGCAGCGGTACTCCGTGGCCGGCATGAATCCGGTCATTGAAAATCGAACGCGGGTCACCCACCCGACATGAACATCCTGTTTACTGCATTTTTAAACGCATGATCTAGACTTTTAGCCACACATTGCACAGTTCAGCCCTGCGACAATCCGCCCCACAAAATTATGTACCAACTTGTTAATTAGCAAGCTAAGAGATTACACTGCGCGCATTCCACCTGCTGAGATCCCTGGCATGAAAGAAACCCCGCGCGCCTCTGGCGCCACAAACATCATCCTGGTCGGCCTGGGCGTGATCATCGCCCTGCTCGGCCTCCTCCTGGCTGCGGGCGGCGTCAAGCTGGCCGGCCTGGGCGGTTCCTGGTACTTCCTGATCGGCGGCCTGGCCATGGCCATCGCCGGCGTCCTCATCGCTCGCCGCAAACCGGCTGGCGCCTGGCTGTACGCGGCATTTCTGGTCGGCACTGCCATCTGGGCGCTGATCGATGCTGGCCTGGTGTTCTGGCCGCTGTTCTCGCGCCTGTTCATGTTCGGCGCAATCGGCATGGTGGTGGCGCTGGTCTACCCGCTGCTGGCCCGTGCCAATGGCGCCAGCGCCGGCCGCGGTGCCTATGGCGTTGCCGGGGTGATGGCCGTGCTGCTGGTGATCGCCGCCGGCAACATGTTCGTCGCCCACCCAAGTGTCGCCCCCACCGGCAAAGGCCCGGGCATGACTCCGGTCGAAGCCGACAAGGCGCAGAAGGACTGGGCCCACTACGGCAACACCGAAGGTGGCAGCCGCTTCGCCGCGCTGGACCAGATCAACCGCGACAACGTCAACAAGCTGAAGGTAGCCTGGACCTACCACACCGGTGACGTGGCGCTCAGCGACGGCAACGGTGCCGAAGACCAGCTGACCCCGCTGCAGGTCGGCAACAAGGTGTTCATCTGCACCCCGCACAACAACCTGATCGCCCTCGATGCCGACACCGGCAAGGAGCTTTGGAAGAACGCGATCAACGCCCAGTCCAAGGTCTGGCAGCGTTGCCGTGGCATGGCCTACTTCGACGCCACTGCCGCCATCGCCCAGCCGACCCAGCCGAACAGCTCGCCAATCACCGCGGTCAGCGTACCGGCCGGTGCCAACTGCCAGCGTCGCCTGCTGACCAACACCATCGATGGCCGCCTGATTGCCGTCGACGCCGATAACGGCGAGTTCTGCCAGGGCTTCGGCAACAACGGCCAGGTCGACCTCAAGGCCGGCCTGGGGGATGTGCCGGACTCCTACTACCAGCTGTCCTCGGCACCTCTGATGGCCGGTACCACCGTGGTGGTCGGCGGCCGCATCGCCGACAACGTCCAGACCGACATGCCAGGCGGCGTGATCCGTGGTTTCGACGTGATCACGGGTGAAATGCGCTGGGCCTTCGACCCCGGCAACCCGGAAGATCGCCAGGCGCCGCAGGGTGACAGCACCTATGTGCGCAGCACCCCCAACAGCTGGGCCCCGATGTCCTACGACCCGGCGATGAATACCGTGTTCCTGCCGATGGGCTCGTCGTCCACCGACATCTACGGTGTCGAACGCAGCAAGCTGGACCACACCTATGGCGCTTCGATACTGGCCCTGGACGCCACCACCGGCAACCAGAAGTGGGTGTTCCAGACCGTGCACAACGACCTGTGGGACTTCGACCTGCCGATGCAGCCGAGCCTGATCGATTTCACCAAGGACGACGGCCAGTCGGTACCTGCAGTGGTAATCGGCACCAAGGCCGGGCAGATCTACGTGCTCGACCGCGCCACCGGCAAGCCGCTGACCCAGGTCGACGAAGTACCGGTCAAGCCAGGCAACATCCCCAACGAGCCATACTCGCCAACCCAGCCGAAGTCGGTGGGCATGCCGCAGATCGGCGCGCAGACCCTGACCGAATCGGACATGTGGGGCGCAACCCCGTACGACCAGCTGCTGTGCCGCATCGACTTCAAGAAAATGCGCTACGACGGCCTGTACACCGCGCCGGGCACCGACCTGTCGCTGAGCTTCCCGGGTTCGCTGGGTGGCATGAACTGGGGCAGCATCTCCACCGACCCGGTACATGGTTTCATCTTCGTCAACGACATGCGCCTGGGCCTGTGGATCCAGATGATCCCGTCGCAGAACAAAGGCAGTGCCGCTTCCGGAGGCGAAGCGCTGAACACCGGCATGGGCGCAGTACCGCTCAAGGGCACCCCGTATGCGGTGAACAAGAACCGCTTCCTGTCGGTGGCCGGCATTCCGTGCCAGGCGCCGCCATTCGGCACCCTGACCGCCATCGACATGAAGACCCGCCAGGTGGCGTGGCAGGTACCGGTGGGTACCGTCGAGGACACCGGCCCGCTGGGCATCCGCATGCACCTGCCGATCAAGATCGGCCTGCCGACCCTTGGCGGCACCCTGTCGACCCAGGGTGGCCTGGTGTTCATCGCCGGCACCCAGGACTTCTACCTGCGCGCCTACGACAGCAGCAACGGCAACGAAATCTGGAAGGCCCGCCTGCCAGTTGGCAGCCAGGGCGGCCCGATGACCTACGTCTCGCCGAAGACCGGCAAGCAGTACGTGGTGATCACGGCTGGCGGCGCGCGCCAGTCGACTGACCGTGGCGACTACGTGATTTCTTACGCCTTGCCGTAACACCGCGTCGCCCCCTTCGCGGGTAAACCCGCTCCTACAGGAACTGCACCGTTTGCAAGGGCAGTGAAAATCCTGTGGGAGCGGGCTCACCCGCGAAGAGGCCTTAGAAGACAACCCGAGATTCAGCAATGCCATCCGCAATTCGCATCACCCCCACCCTGCTGCTGGCCCTGGCCAGCAGCACCGCCCTGGCCGACGGCGACCTGATGACCCGCAGCACCCTGACCGGTGACTGGGGCGGCCTGCGTCACCAGCTGGAAGAAGACGGCGTCAAGTTCACCGGCGACTACAGCGGCGAAACCGCCTACAACGCCCACGGTGGCCTGCACCGCTCGGCGCGCTACTCGCAAAACCTGAAACTGGGTGTGCAGTTCGACCTGTCGAAACTGTACGGCCTGGACAACGGTGGCAAGGTCCAGCTGACCATCAACGACCGCCGCGGCAACAGCGCCTCGGAAGACCTGGTGGGCAACCGGCTGCCGATCCAGGAAAACTTCGGCGGCCTGTACACCCGCCTGACCGAGCTGAGCTACGAGCGCACCCTGTTCACCCCGGCACTCAACGTCAAGCTCGGCTACATGGCCATGGGCAACGACCTCGGCGGCCTGGACAGTGGCATCCTGTGCAACTTCATGAACGCCGGCTTCTGCGGCCACCCGCTGAACATGTCTGGCGGCAGTGGCTGGACCAATTACCCCAATGCCCACCTGGGCGTGCGGGTGAAGTACGACCTGTCGCCGTCCTGGCAGCTGCGTGTGGCGGCGTTCAACGTCGACCCGGAAAGCAACGGCAATTCCAGCCGCGCCTGGCACCTGGGCCCCAAGCACACCACCGGCACCGTGGTACCGGTAGAGCTGGTGTACAAGCTGCAGGGCGAGCTGCCCGGCGAGTACAAACTGGGCTACTACTACGACAGCTCCGATGTGAAGCGCATCGGCAGCGACGAGGAAGTGTCCGGCCGCGGCGGCCACTACCTGCTGGTCGACCAGGCCGTGTGGAACGACCAGGGCTTGCCGGGCCGCAGCCTGCATGCCTTCGGCCAGTACTCGGCGTCGAGCAAGGCCGCCTCGCCGTTCACCAGGTGGTATGGCGCTGGCGTGGTGCTGTACAAGCCGTTCGCAGGCCGCCCGAAGGATACCGTGGCGCTGGGCTATGGCCGTGCCGTGCCCAACCCGCGTAGCCGCGACGTGCTGGAAGATGCCGCGTTCAATGCCGGGGAGCAGTTCCCCGATATCGACAGCGCCGAGCAGTTGGTGGAGCTGAGCTACGGCTACCAGGCCACGCCGTGGCTGAACCTGCGCCCGGATGTGCAGTACATCATCGAACCGGGTGCGTTCTCCGGGAAGGATATCGACAACGCGCTGGTGGTTGGCCTGCAGGTCAAGGCTACCTTCTGAAATCTTGATTGGGGCTGCTCTGCAGCCCTTCGCGGGCACGCCCGCTCCCACAGGTATATCGCCGGCTGTCCTGGCGGTGCTGTACCTGTGGGAGCGGGCGTGCCCGCGAAGAGGCCAGCGCAATCAACCCTGCCTGAGGTAATCCACCAGCCTCAGCAACATGGCATCACAACCCCGCAACTGCTCGACACTGACGAACTCATCCGGCTTGTGCCCCTGGTCCATGCTCCCAGGCCCACACACCACAGTCGGGATGCCTGCCTGTTCGAACAGCCCACCTTCGGTACCAAACGCCACCGTACCGAACTCATCCGAACCACTGAGCAGCGCCACCAGGCGAGCCGCCTCGCTATCCGCTGGCGTGGCCAGCCCTGGATACGCACTCAACGGCTGCAGGCGAATGGCGCTGGCGGCATTGACCTTGCGCATGCGCGGCAGCAATTCGGCCTCGGCATAGGTTTGCAACTGGTCGGCCACTGCTTGCGCCTCGAACCCCGGCAAGGCCCGCACTTCGAAATCGAATTCGCATTCCGCCGGCACGATGTTCAGCGCCCTGCCCCCTTTGATCACACCAGTCTGCACAGTGGAGAACGGTGGGTCGAAGCGCTTGTCGTGATGCTCCGGCAACGCCAGGGCATCACCGATATCACCCAGCTTGCCGATCAGCTTCGCCGCATACTCGATGGCATTCACCCCATACGGCGCATACGCCGAGTGGCAGGCCGCGCCATGCACCTGGCAACGCATCGCCAGCTTGCCCTTGTGCCCCAGCACCGGCTTGAGTTCGGTGGGCTCGCCAATCAGGCACAGCCGTGGCTTGTGCGGGCGCTGCTCCAGCGCGGCCAGCATCGAGCGCACCCCCAGGCAGCCGACTTCCTCGTCGTAGGAGAACGCCAGGTGCACCGGCATGCGCAACGGCTGGGCGAGAAACGCCGGTACAGCCGCCAGCACCGAAGCGATGAAGCCCTTCATGTCGGCCGTGCCCCGGCCATACAGACGCCCGTCGCGCTCACTCAGGGCAAACGGCTCGACTGTCCAGGCCTGGCCGTCCACCGGCACCACATCGGTATGCCCGGACAGCACCACGCCGCCTACGTCCCGGGGGCCGATGGTGGCAAACAGGTTGGCCTTGGTGCCTTCCGGGTTATGGAACAGTTCGCTTTCCACCCCCAACTCGGCCAGGTAGTCGCGGATGAAGCCGATCAGTTCGATGTTGGAATCCCGGCTGACCGTGGCAAAGCCGATCAGCCTGGCCAGCAGCGCGCGACTGGCAAATTCACTCATCGCCCGGCACCCCGTAGCTTGGCGCGGCAGTCGGGTTGAGGGCGCGGGTGACGTAGTCCTGCATCTGCGGCCGGTACGCCTGCCACAGGCCATCGAGTACAGCGATCGGGTCGGCCTCGGCCCAGTCCACGCGCAGGTCCACCAGCGGCCAGGTCAGCTCGCCGGCAATCTTCAACGCCGCCGAGTGCACCGGCCCCGCCTCGCCGCCTGCGGCCATCGCCGCGTGCATGGCCGCCAGCAGGCGGTCGGCCAGATGCCCGCCAGCCTGTTCAAAGGCCTGCACCATCGCCTCGATCACCCGGGTCGAGGCCAACAGGTTGCCTGCCGCCGCACATTGCTCACCGGCGAGGGCGTAGTGCGTGCCCAAGGCTTCCTTGCCAGTGAACAGCGCCACCTGGCCATGGCTGTCGATCACCGTGAGCTGGCGGTACTCGCTCCAGCCATTGGCGCTCAGCACCCGGTCCAGCGCAGCGGCAGGCGGCAACTGGCCCTGTTCCAGGGCATCGAGAATCTGCGGGCCCAGCGCCGGCAAGGTGATGTTCTGGGTGGCGACCGCACCCACACCGGCACGCACCCACGGGCAGCGGGCGCCCACTGCGATGCTTGAAGAGCTGATGGCGATACCGACCTGGCCGGTTTCCTGGCAACGACCGATGATGGAAAAAGTCATGTCATGGTTCCTGTTGTGCTGTGCGATACACGGCATTCTGGGTTGAACCTTTCGGCCGGCGAAACGACCTTTTTCCGAGGGGTTAGGCAGGAAAAAGCTTTGTTGTGGCTGAGATCGAGCGCCGCCCGCGCGGCGCTTCGCAGCCAAGGCTGCTCCTACATCTGTTTCGGGCCAATCATTCCTGTCGGCACAGCGCGCGGCCCCTTTGCGTCCAACTCGCAAGCCACAGAATCCAGGGTCTTCGCCGTTTTATCGGCAAACCCCAGCTAAATACTATTTTCGCCAATTCCACGGCATCCCTAGTCTGGCCCCAGGCAACGGCGGTCCTCCAAACCGACCTGACAAAAACCGCCTGAACAAGGGCTCGGACATGACACTGAACAACCTCGAAATCGACACCCTCGTCGTCGGCGCCGGCCAGGCCGGCGTGGCCATGAGCGAACACCTGAGCAAGCTTGGCGTGCCGCACCTGGTGCTGGAGCGCAAGCGTATCGCCGAGGCCTGGCGCACCGGCCGCTGGGACTCGCTGGTGGCCAACGGCCCGGTCTGGCACGACCGCTTCCCGGGGCTGGAATTCAACCTCGACGCCGACGCCTTCGCCGGCAAGGACCAGGTGGCCGACTACTTCGAGCAGTACGTACGCAAGTACAACCTGCCCGTACGCACCGGCATCGAAGTGAAGAAAGTGCTGCGCAACAGCGACCGTCCCGGTTTTACCATCGAAACCAGTGAAGGCGTGATTCGCGCCAACCGCGTGGTCGCCGCCACCGGCCCGTTCCAGAAGCCGGTGATCCCGGCCATCGCGCCGAAAGACGGCAACCTGCACCAGATCCATTCCGCGGCCTATTACAACCCCGAGCAGTTGCCAGAAGGCGCTGTGCTGGTGGTCGGCGCCGGTTCCTCCGGCGTGCAGATCGCCGAAGAACTGATGCGTGCCGGGCGCCAGGTGTACCTCTCGGTCGGCGCCCACGATCGCCCGCCACGTGCTTACCGCAACCGCGACTTCTGCTGGTGGCTGGGCGTGCTGGGTGAGTGGGATGCGGAAATCGCCAAGCCTGGCCGCGAGCACGTGACCATTGCCGTCAGTGGCGCACGTGGCGGCCACACCGTTGACTTCCGCGCCCTCGCCCACCAGGGCATGACCCTGGTCGGCCTGACCCAGTCGTTCGAGAACGGCGTGGCGCGCTTCCAGGACAACCTGGTCGAGAACATCAACCGCGGCGACGAAAACTACCTGGCCCTGCTGGATGCCGCCGATGCCTACATCGAGCGCAACGGCCTGGACCTGCCGGAAGAGCCCGAAGCCCGCAAGCGCCTGGCCGACCCTGAATGCATGCGCAACCCGCTGCAGCAGCTGGACCTGGCCAAGGCCGGCGTCACCAGCATCATCTGGGCTACCGGTTACGGTGTCGACTTCAGCTGGCTGCAGGTAGACACCTTCGACGCCAACGGCAAGCCCCAGCACCAACGCGGCGTAGCCCGCGAGCCGGGCGTGTACTTCCTTGGCCTGCCGTGGCTGTCGCGCCGTGGCTCGTCGTTCATCTGGGGCGTGTGGCACGACGCCAAGCACGTCGCCGGTCACATCGCCACGCAACGCACCTATACCGCCTACCGCGACCGCGAACAACGCGCGGCGGATGAGCAGCAACAATCCAAGATCAGCAACGTCAGCACCCTCGGAGCCCACTGATGCCTACCCATACTCGCATCCGCATGTTCAACACCAAGGCCACCTACCCCAACCAGACCCTGGACAACGACCTGTGCCAGGCGGTGCGCGCCGGCAACACCATCTATGTGCGCGGCCAGGTCGGCACCGACTTCGAAGGCAACCTGGTGGGCCTGGGTGACCCAAGGGCCCAGGCCGAGCAGGCGATGAAGAACGTCAAGCAGCTGCTCGAAGAGGCCGGGTCGGACCTGTCGCACATCGTCAAGACCACCACCTACATCACCGACCCGCGCTTCCGCGAGCCGGTGTACAAGGAGGTGGGCAAGTGGCTCAAGGGGGTGTTCCCGATTTCCACCGGGCTGGTGGTGGCCGGGTTGGCCCAGGCCGAGTGGCTGATGGAGATCGACGTGATCGCCGTGGTGCCTGACCAAGCCTAGCGGGATCACCAGGAGCGGGCTTGCCCTGATATTTGACAGTCAGTGTTATTGGGGCTGCTGCGCAGCCCATCGCCGGCAAGCCGGGCTCCCACAGGTACGGCGCCAGACCTCAAGGTTTGCGAAATCCCTGTGGG
>NZ_JADLJS010000041.1 GCF_015680405.1 Pseudomonas pudica | reverse complement strand
AGCGCGGGTTGTTCCTTGTTTGATGGCCGGGGAGGAGCCCGGGTTCGCGGGAGAACCCGCCCACACAGGTACTGCACAGGTTTCGAACGCTGTGCTGTACCTGTGGGAGCTGGCTTGCCGGCGATTGGGCTGCAAAGCAGCCCCCGCCTCACTTCGGTATCACAGGAAACAGCAACCCGATCCTCAAGGCCAGCCACCGCCCGATCTCTCTGTCCTCCCTCATGCCGCCCTCCCCACCCGAGCCCAGTCCAGCCGTCGGGTCAGCACCATGAACACCCCCAGCAGGCCAAAGCACAGCAACGAGCCCATCAACAGCGCATAGTCCTCGGCACTCAGCAGCCCGTAGAGCAGCGCATACAACGCCGCCAACCCCACCGCAAAGCCCACCCCACGCCCCAGGCTGCGCAACACATGGCTCAGGTAGAAGCCGATCAGCAGCACACACGCCGAAGCTGACAGCCCATACGCCAAACCAAAGCCGATGTGCTCGGACAACGACAGCAACAGCAGGTAGAAGAACGCCAGCGCCACCCCCACCAGGATGTACTGCACCGGGTGCACGCTGAGGTTCTTCAGTACTTCGAACAGGAAGAAGCCGGCGAAGGTCAGGGCGATGAACAGCAAGGCGTACTTGATCGCCCGCTCGCTCTT
This sequence comes from Pseudomonas pudica, assembly GCF_015680405.1. Taxonomy (GTDB): domain Bacteria; phylum Pseudomonadota; class Gammaproteobacteria; order Pseudomonadales; family Pseudomonadaceae; genus Aquipseudomonas; species Aquipseudomonas pudica. The sequence continues at coordinate 48,717 of NZ_JADLJS010000041.1, read as the reverse complement.
CAGGTATTGGTCCACCGGATCGACGAAGCTGACACCGAAGCTGCGCTCGCTGAAGTCCGCACACTGCCCGGCGGTGGCGCACTGGTGCAGGGCGTCTTCGAGGTTGGTGGCAAAGAACGAAGTCTGCCAGTGGGCAGTGAAGCCCTGGGCGTCGATGTTGCGGCGACTGGGCAGGTAGTTGCCGACGAAGCTCGGATGTGGCCAGTTGGCGCGCAGGTCCACGGCGCTGCTGCGGCCCACCGGCACTACGTGCAGCTGGCCGGTGCCTTGCAGTGCGAGATCGAAACCGTAGCTGAATTCACGCGCCTGCAGGCCGTCCAGCCCCGGCAGGCTGGCGTGCACGCCGCCGCGCATCCAGTCGAGCCGGGTACCGGCTTCGAACGGCACTTTCTGCTCGCCCATGCTCAGCTCCAGGCCGTTCTCGATGCCGCGGATATCGCTGATGCCCACCACCAGGAACGGCTTGTCGAAGCGGTAGTCGTCGAAATCCTTGTCGATGCCCCAGCGTTCCGGGAGTTTGAAGCGGCCACTGATACGGCCCTTGGCGTGGAACAGCCGGGCCTGGTAGATGCCACGAGCGCGCAGTTCGGTGTCCACGCCCAGGTCAGCGTCGAAGATTTCCGGCAGGAAGTACAGGTGCCCGGCAATGGTGCTGGTTTCCTGGGTGCGCTCGCCGTCCTTTTCGATCCAGCGGCGCTCGTACTTGCGGTAGGGCACCACCAGCAGCGGGCCGCTGAGTTGCTGGTCGAAGCTGGCGCTCTGGGCGATATCACGCAGCACACTGTCGCGCAGGGCCTGGCGTTCACCGATCAGGCCGCTGATCAGCAGTAGCGGGACGAGCAGTAGCAAGATCAATACAGCGATCATGCCGAGTTTGAAACCGAGGGTCTTGTTCATGGGGCCTCCTGTGGCAGTGGGCGCAGTGTCTGCGCCTTGCGTGGAGGCTTCGGGGAGATGGTGTGGAGATTGTGTGTTTTTGGGGCTGCTGCGCAGCCCCGGCAATGTCAGCTGATACGCCGCACCGGCAGCCACAACCTTACCCGCACCCCACCATCGACGTTATCCACAGCCAACGCCCCGCCATGCAGCTGCATCACCTCGGCCACAAAATTAAGCCCCAACCCGGTGCTCTTGCGCCCACTCCCCGGCCGCGGCAGCGAGTAGAACCGCTCGCTCACCCGCCCAATGGCATAGGCCGGTATCGCCTGCCCCTGGTTGAACACGCTCAGCGCCACCCGTTCGCCATCGCGTTCCAGGTCGAACAACAGCGCGCCTCCCTCCGGGGTGAAGTCCAACGCGTTGTCGAGCAGGTTGGCCAGCGCCTGGCGCATCAGAAATGGGTCACACAACAAGCGCAAACCAGCCGGCACCCGCTGGCGCACCTGCAAATCGGCACCTTCGATACGCGCCGCATGGGCCAACAGCAACTCGTCCACCAACGCCGCCAGCGCCACCTGCTGCTCATCCTCCAGCGCCTGCATCTGCTCGACCCGGGCCAGGTTGAGCAGGCGTTCGATCATCTGCTGCAAACGCTCGCTCTCGCGCTCGATGTTGCCGGCAAAGCGCGCCCGCTGGTCAGCCGGCATGTCATCGCCCTGCAACAGCTCGGAAGCGCCACGAATGGCCGCCAGCGGGCTTTTCAGCTCGTGTGTCAGGGTATGCACATACCGCTCGACATAGGCCTTGCCCTCAAGTTGCGTGCGCATGCGCTCGACCGCCTGGGCCAGGTGCGCCAGTTCGCCACCCTTGTAGTGCGGCAGGGCGGCGCGCTCGCCCTCGCTGACCGCCTGGGCGTAGCGGGCCAGCCGGCGCAGCGAGCGCGCCAGCCACCACGACAACGCGGCACCGATCAGCAGGCCCAGGCCGATCAGCCCCAGGCCCAGGGTAAGCAAGCGCCGTTCGGAGCGGTCGATGTACGGTTGCAGCGAGCTGTTGGGCTTGGCCACGGTGACCACGCCGATGATCTTGCCATCGTCGATGATCGGCGCGCCCACGTGCATCACCGAGGTGCTTTCATCGTCGGGGTCACTGCGGGTGGAGCGGGCGCCGTATTGTCCACGCAAGGTCAGGTACACGTCATTCCACTTCGAGTAGTCCTTGCCAAGGTCCTCGCCGCTGGAGTCCAGCAGCACGGTGCCCTTGGCATCGGTGACATAGATGCGGTGGCTGACCTGGTTCTTGGCCAGGCCCCAGATCTGCGCACCCGGGCTGCGCGAGCCATAGGCCTTGAGCACTTCGGGCAAGCGGCTCTGGTTCAGGGTGCCGGCCTTGACGTCATCGTGCAGGATCTCGGCCAGCAGGTTGGCGGTGTCTACCAGCGTTTCTTCCGAGGACTGGCGCACCACCGGACGGATCTGTTCGCGCACCGTGTTGAGCAGAAAATAGCCCGCCAGCCCGACGAACAGGAAGTACACCAGGAAGATCCGGATGCCCAGGCGCATCAGGCATGGTCCGGGCTGTAGCTGTAGCCGAGGCCACGGTGGGTCTGGATCGGTTCGGCATCACTGGCCACCTGGCGCAGCTTGGCGCGCAGGCACTTGATATGGCTGTCGATGGTGCGCTCGTAGCCCACGTCAGAGACCACGCCCACGGCGTCCAGCAGCTGTTCGCGGCTGAATACCCGGTGCGGTTGCTCGAGCAGGCATTGCAGCAGGCGGAATTCATGGCGGGTAAGGGGGAGTGGCTGGCCGCGGTAGGTAATCTGCATGCGCAAGGTGTCGAGCTGGAACAGCGTGGCCTCGACAGCGGGCTCGACCCTGGGGCCCATGCGCTTGAGGATCGCCCGTACCCGCGCCGCCACTTCACGCGGGCTGAAGGGTTTGACCACATAGTCGTCTGCACCGATTTCCAGGCCCACTACCCGGTCGATTTCGCCGTCGCGGGCGCTGAGGAACATTACCGGTACCTCGCTGAATCGGCGCAGCTGGCGGCAGGTTTCGAAGCCACTGATATCAGGCAGGCCGATATCGAGGATGACCAGGTCGGCCGGGCGCTGGCGCTGCTGGTCGAGGGCGGCGCTGCCCAGGGTTACCCATTCGGTGCTATGGCCGTCGGCCTGCAGGGCGTAGACCAGGGTGTCGGCGATGGCGGCTTCGTCTTCGACGATGAGGATGTGGGGCATGGCGTCCGGCCTAACTGGGGGCAGACTGGACTTTTAACTTACCGGCCTCTTAGCGGGCAAGCCCGCGAAGATGCCGGTACAGGTGGTTTGCGATCAGCAGCCTGGCTTGCCAGCGGTGAACTTCTTGGCCGGGTTGACCGCCGCCTTGAACTCGCGCAAAGCCTTGGAGCCCACCAGCAGCGGGTAGTTGAAGCTGCTGCGGTCCACCAGGTTGACCTCGACGGTGCGCTTCACGTCCCCCAGGCACAGCTCCAGGTCGACCACCGGGCGCTTGGAGATTTCCGGCGCATTGCCTTCCTCCTCTTCATCGGCACGGCCCTTGATCTTGCTGATGCGCGAGACCTTGTGCTCGTAAACCTTGCCGTCCGAGTCCTTGGTAGCCAGGCGGAAGCGTACCCACTCGTCGCCATCACGGGTGAACAGCTCGATATCCTTGGCCGACAGCGACGCGGTGAAGGCACCGGTATCCATCTTGGCTTTCAGGGTTTCGCCCAGTTCGGGCAGGGCTATGTTCTCGTAACGGCCATAGATTGTGGGCTCGGCGGCCATGACCGGCAGCGCCAACAACGACAACAGGGCAAGCAGAGGTTTCACAGGCAAGCTTCCTTGAAGAGGGTCAGTGCTTAGACTGCACTGGCAGGATAGGTTCGCTGTCACAAGCCTAACCAACATAATGTGAAACATTTGTCCTCGCCGCAGGGCACTGGAAATTTGGCGTAGGCCACTGCCCTGCTTATCATTGCCAACCGTTTATCTCCCACAACAAGAGTCTCTTTATGCGTCGCCTGCTGACCGGCATCCTCACTACCACCCTGCTGCTGCTCAACACCTTGGTGTTGATCTGCCCGCTGCTGGTCTTCGCCCTGCTCAAACTGGTGCTGCCGGGGCGTGGGCGTGACTATGCTTCATGGGCGGTGATGTGGGTGGCCGAGACTTGGTCGGAGATCGACAAAGCCATCTTTGCACTGTGCATTCCTACCCAGTGGGATATCCGCGGCGTCGAGAACCTGCGCAAGGACACTTCGTACCTGGCCGTCAGCAACCACCAGTCCTGGGTCGACATTCCGGCGCTGATCGAGAGCCTCAACCGCCGTACACCGTTTTTCAAGTTCTTCCTGAAGAAGGAACTGATCTGGGTACCACTGCTGGGCCTTGCCTGGTGGGGGCTGGATTACCCGTTCATGAAGCGCTACAGCAAGGCCTTCCTGGAGAAGCACCCCGAGCTGAAAGGCAAGGACCTGGAAATCACCAAGGCTGCTTGTGAACTGTTCAAGCGCCAGCCGGTGACCGTGGTGAACTACCTGGAAGGCACGCGCTTCACCGAAGCCAAGCGTCAGCAGCAGCAATCGCCGTATCGCTACCTGCTCAAGCCCAAGGCTGGTGGTGTGGCGTTCGTGTTGGCGGCATTGGGCGAGCAACTGGATGCCTTGCTGGATGTGACCATCGTCTATCCCGGCAACAAGGCGCCGGGTTTCTGGGATTTGCTCAATGGCAGCATCAGCCGGGTGATTATCGACATTCGCGTGCGTGAACTGGACCCGATGCTGTGGGCGGGGGATTACGAGAATGATCCTGGGTTCAGGCAGACCGTGCAGGCCTGGGTGAACCAGTTGTGGGTGGAGAAGGACTTGCGGATCGAGCAGCTGCGGGCCGAAATGGGCTGAGATATTTACTGCCTGTACCGGCCTCTTCGCGGGCTCGCCCGCTCCCACAGGATCTCCACAGTTTTCGAATTCTGTGCAGGTCCTGTGGTAGCGGGCGAGCCCGCGAAGAGGCCAGGCATTACAAGAATCCGATTAAAAACCTGGCTAATAATCAGCATTAGGATTACTTCTTTGTCACACCGCACCTAGGTGGATAAAAATCGGCCAAAGCACAACTACAAAAATGCTCTGGATCGAATGATGGCCAACTCACCCAGCTCCACCCCCGTCCAGCTCCGCCGTGTCCTCGGCCTGCCCGCCCTGGTGTTCTTCGGCCTGGTGTACATGGTCCCGCTGACCATCTTCACCACTTACGGCATCGTCACCGAACTTACTGGTGGCCGCACGGCTGGCGCCTACATGGTCACGCTGGTGGCCATGCTGTTCACCGCCACATCCTACAGTTTCATGGTCAAACGCTTCCCGGTCGCGGGCTCGGCGTACTCCTATACCAACATGGCCTTTGGGCCGAACGTTGGCTTCCTGGCTGGCTGGTCGCTGCTGCTCGACTACCTGTTCCTGCCGATGATCAACTACCTGCTGATCGGCCTGTTCCTCAACATAGCCTTCCCCGCCATACCCGCGTGGTCGATCGCACTGGCCTCCATTGCCCTGGTCACGGCGCTCAACGTGGTCGGCATTCACTCTGTGGCCAAGACCAGCAACCTGATCGTCGGCGCACAGATCGTCTTCATCGTGGTGTTCGTCGCCCTGTCCTGCCAGTCCCTGGCCGGCCAACCGCTCGACCTGCTTTCGCCACTGCTGGGCGACGGTTCGCAGCCGGGCTTCGGCGCGCTGATGGCTGGTGCGGCGGTGCTGTGCCTGTCGTTCCTCGGCTTTGACGCTGTCTCTACCTTGGCCGAAGAATGCCGCGATGCCCGCCGCGATGTGCCCCGGGCCATCATCCTCACCACCTTGTTCGCCGGTTTGCTGTTCACCGGGCTGGCCTACGTCAGCCAGTTGGTGCTGCCGGGCACCACCTTTGCCAATGCCGATGCGGCGGCCAACGAGGTGATGTTCAAGGCGGGCGGTCAGTTCCTGGCCAACTTCTTCACTGCGGCCTATGTGGCTGGCAGCCTGGGCTCGGCACTGGCCTCGCAGGCGGCGGTTTCGCGCATTCTGTTCACCATGGGCCGTGACAAGGTGCTGCCGCAGCGTACTTTCGGCTACCTGTCACCGCGCTTTGGCACGCCAGTGTTCGCAATTCTGCTGGTTTCGGCGTTCTCGTTGCTGGCGTTGGTAATAGACCTGGCGACCCTTGCCTCGCTGATCAGCTTTGGTGCACTGGTGGCGTTTTCGGCGGTGAACCTTGCGGTGGTAAAAACCCATCTGGTGGACGATGCCACGCAGCTCAGCCTCAAAGGGCTGCTGAGCTATGGCCTGGTTCCGCTGGTGGGGTTGGGGCTGACACTGTGGCTGTGGACCAGCCTGTCGGCGCTGACCTTGGTTATTGGCCTGTGCTGGTTTGCGGTGGGTCTTGCGTACCTCGCAGTACTGACCGCCGGCTTCCGCCGCCCGGTGCGGCTGGTGGACTTCTCAGAAGCTGCATGACCTGAAAATTGCGCTGGCTGTACTGGCCTCATCGCCGGCAAGCCAGCTCCCACAAGGTTCTCGTTGCCTTCAGGGCTGGTGCTGTAACCGTGGGGGAGCTGGCTTGCCGGCGATGAGGCCGGTACTGGTGTTACAAAATGATCAGACCGAAGGTCGGGTCAATGGAGCAGGAGTGGTCCACAAACTCCCCAGGTTCTGCAACAGCGACCCGGCAATCCCCTGCTGCCCCAGGTACTGAAGCAGCAACGGCGCAAACTGCCCGATCATCCCGGTATCCATCCCCAGCGCCTTGAACGCATTGTCCAGGTCGCTGCGGTTTTCCACATTGTTGCCCAGCGCATTGCTCAAGGCCGACTGGCTCTCGCTGTTCTTGCCCAGCAACTCACCCAGGCCAGTCAAGCCACCCAGTGCATTGGCCCCGGCAAGCAGGTCCAGCCCCGGTATGGCCTTGGTCAATTGGCCGTAGTCGTCGCTGCTCAGGTTGTTGCGCGCCAGCCCCAGCATGGCCCCTGCACCACCCACGGCTTGTTCTGGGGTGATATTCAATTGGCTGCCCAAGGTATTGAGCAGGTTTGCCTGCGCCTCGGGTGCCTGCACCTGGCCTTGCTGGCTCTGATTCTGGTTCTGCATGGCCGACACGGCGTTGGCGGCGTCGCTGAGGTTGAAGGCGAACACCGGGCTTGCGGCCAGGGTCATCAGAGTTGCCAGGGTGAATGCTTTCATCGGGAGGGACCTCGTGGGCCAGGATGGCCTGGGAAACGCGAGTTTTGACTGGGATCTCGCAGCTTTGTTCCGACCCGGCTGTCGACCACTTTTGCTGACCGCCTCAGTGCTTTTGACCTGGATACCTGCCCATGTAAAAAATGCTAGCGTTGCTTGGGAAAAAATAATCGCTGATTTGGGCCTTGCCGAAGCAGGTTCACAGGTTCTCCACTCAGCCCAAAAAAAGAGCCCCTCATATTGAGGGGCTCTTTGTTACATCACGCTATCAGGCTGCGCCCCACATCTTGTGCGGGTCGATCACGAATTTCTTCGGCACACCTGCATCGAACTCGCCATAACCTTCCGGCGCCTGATCCAGGTTGATCACCTGCACGCCAACCACTTCGGCGATGTTGATACGGTCCCACATGATCGCCTGCATCAACTGGCGGTTGTACTTCATGGTCGGGGTCTGGCCGGTGTGGAAGCTGTGCGACTTGGCCCAGCCCAGGCCGAAGCGAATGCTCAAGGCACCGATCTTGGCGGCAGCATCCACCGCACCCGGATCTTCGGTCACGTACAGGCCCGGAATACCGATGTTGCCGGCAACGCGGGTAACCTGCATCAACGAGTTCAGCACCGTGGCCGGGGCTTCATGCTTGGCACCTTCGTGGCCATGCCCGCGGGCCTCGAAGCCAACGGCGTCGATGGCGCAGTCCACTTCCGGCTCGCCGAGGATATCGACGATCTGCTCGTGCAGCGGGGTGTCCTTGGACAAGTCGACCACTTCGAAGCCCTGGGACTTGGCATGGGCCAGGCGGGCCGGGTTGAGGTCGCCGACGATGACGCAGGCAGCGCCCAGCAGGCGTGCCGAGGCAGCAGCAGCCAGGCCGACGGGGCCGGCACCGGCGACATAGACGGTGCTGCCTGGGCCAACGCCGGCAGTCACGGCACCGTGGTAGCCGGTCGGCAGGATGTCGGACAGGCAGGTCAGGTCACGAATTTTCTCCATGGCCTTGTCGCGCTCAGGCAGTTTCAGCAGGTTGAAGTCAGCATACGGCACCAGCACGTACTCGGCCTGGCCGCCGGTCCAGTCGCCCATGTCGACGTAACCGTAGGCGCCGCCGGCGCGGGCAGGGTTGACGGTGAGGCAGACACCAGTGTGCATCTCTTTGCAGGAGCGGCAACGGCCACAGGCGACGTTGAAGGGTACCGAGACCAGGTCGCCGATCTGCATGCGCTCGACATCGCGGCCTTTCTCGACGATTTCACCGGTGATTTCGTGGCCCAGGACCAGGCCGACCTGGGCAGTGGTGCGACCGCGGACCATGTGCTGGTCGGAGCCGCAGATGTTGGTGGAGACCACCTTCAGGATCACGCCGTGCTCGATCTTCTTGCCGCGTGGGTCCTGCATTTTCGGGTAGTCGATCTTCTGCACCTCGACCTTGCCGGCGCCGAGATATACCACTCCACGATTGCCAGACATGCTCTTACCTCGCTTGATTTGTAGTTATGCAGCGGTGGTTGAACGCGCCGCCATCCGTGGGCGGCATGTGTTTCTGGAATGAGGGGAATTGTGGGCCTGATGGGACGGGATGCACTGACTGGGAGCGACAGGGAGATGCCTTTTAGCGGCAGGTTTGTCGTTGTCGGAAATGGGGAACAGGGTTGGTGGCCTGTGCCGGCCCCTTCGCGGCTGAAGCCGCTCCCACAGGGTTTGGCGCAAGGCTCAACGCCAACGCTGTACCTGTGGGAGCGGGTTTACCCGCGAAGTGGCCAGTGCAGGTTATTACAAAACTACGGTCCGGTTGGCGTTGAGGAACACTCGCCGCTCGATGTGATAACCCACGGCCCGCGCCAAGGTCAGGCATTCGATGTCGCGCCCTTTGGCAATCAGGTCTTCCGGGTAATGGCTGTGGTCCACCACCTCGACACCCTGAGCAATGATCGGCCCTTCGTCGAGGTCGTTGTTGATGTAGTGCGCCGTGGCACCGACCATCTTCACGCCCTTGTTGTACGCCTGGTGGTACGGCTTGGCGCCCTTGAACCCTGGCAGCAACGAGTGGTGAATGTTGATCGCCCAACCATCCAGGCGCCGGCACAGCTCCGGCGACAGCACCTGCATGTAGCGCGCAAGAATCACCAGCTCGGCGCCGGTCTCCTCGATCACCTGAAGTACCTTGCGCTCTTGCCCAGGCTTGTCCTTGGGGTCGAGGGCGAAGTGGTAGTAAGGGATCTTGTGCCAGTGCGCGAGAGGTTCGAGATCGGGGTGGTTGGACACCACCGCGACCACGTCCATGGCCAGTTGACCGATACGCTGGCGATACAGCAGGTCGTTCAGACAGTGGTCGGCCTTGGACACCATGATCACCACCTTGGGTCGGTGATTTGGTGCAGTCAGCTCGAACGCCATGCCGAACGCATCGCTGCGCTCGGCGAGGCCGGCGCGGAAGCCGGCTTCGTCGAAATCGTCCGGCTGGCGGAACTCCACGCGAATGAAGAAACGCCCCGACAGCCGGTCATCGAAGGAGTGGTGCTCCGTCACGTAGCAGCGCTGCTCGAAGAGGTAACGCGTCACCACGTCGACGGTGCCGAGCATGCTCGGGCAGTCGGCGGTGAGAATCCAGGTATCCGGTGCCCGACTCATGTTCTGTTCTCCTTAAGCCTCGATGCTCAGACCGTACTCGGCCGAAGCGTCCTGCAGCCACAGCCACCAGTAGTCGGCGAAGCTGCGGCGAATCACCAGCTCCCAGGTGTCTTCGGCGGTGCGGCGGATCACCAGTTGCGACTTGGCGAACACGGTGCCGACAGCCTTGCCCACCGGGAAGTTGTTCGGGTGAACATCATAGCTGGTGGATTTCATCAGCACTTCGCGCACGTTCGGGCCGCGCAGCTCCAGCAGGCTCTGCCCGCCGCTGACATTGACCACCTGGATGTGCTGGCCTTCGAGGGCAGCACGCAGTTTCTGCTCGACCGCCAGTTCCTGGCCGCCAGGCACGATCAGCAGCCACTCGTCGGGGCCGACCCATTGCAGCGACATTTCGTTGTTGGCGACCACCGTCAGTGCCACTGGCAGCTCCAGGCCCAGGGCCTTGTGCACGCCGGCGGCGAATTCCGGGTCGTGGCCGTTGCCACGGATGGTCAGGTGGCCGAGGAACTTGCGTTCACGCAGGGTCACACCTGCGTTCTTGCGGCCTTTGCCAACCAGGCTGGCCAGGTCGGCGTGGTGCAGTGGCGACTGGGCCTTGGCCTCGGCGCCGGGGTTTTGCTGGAAGACGTTGATAGCACTCATTTCTTACCTGCCTTGAATTCTTGTTCGTCGATGCGACGCAGCTTGTGTTGGGGCTACCGGCCTCATCGCCGGCAAGCCAGCTCCCACAGGGACCTCGCCAACCTTCAAAGCTGCATCGATCCTGTGGGAGCCCGGCTTGCCGGCGATGAGGCCTGGCCTGCCCCCACAGGGCCCGGAGTCAAACGTTCTGCCGCTCACCCTTCGGATCGAAGAACACCGAAGACACGATCTCCGCCTCGATCACGCTGCCATCTGCCTGCGGCGAGTAGACGCGCTCGCCCATGCGCTTGAGGCCGCCTTTGACCACACCCATGGCGAACGAGTAGCCCAGGGAGTTGGACGCATAGCTGGAGGTGACGTGGCCAACCATATCCATCGGGATCGGCTGCTTCGGATCGAACACCAGCTGGGCGCCTTCGGGCAGCCACTTGGTCGGGTCGATCGGCTTCAGGCCTACCAGCTGTTTGCGGTTCTCACGCACGCAGTCTTCGCGGTTCATGCCACGCAGGCCGATCCACGAGTACGGCTTGTTGCGGCCTACGCACCAGCTCATGTTCAGGTCGTCCGGGGTCATCGAGCCGTCGGTATCCTGGCCAACAATGATGAAGCCCTTCTCGGCGCGCAGTACGTGCATGGTCTCGGTGCCGTACGGGGTCAGGTTGTACTTCTTGCCCGCCTCGACGATCTGTTCCAGCACGCCCATGGCGTAGTTGGCCTGCACGTTCACTTCGTACGACAGCTCGCCGGTGAACGAAATACGGAACACCCGGGCCGGTACGCCGCCGACGTTGCCTTCCTTCCAGGTCATGAACGGGAAGGCTTCCTTGTCCATGTCGATGTCGGTCAGCTCGCTGAGCAGCTTGCGGCTGTTGGGGCCGGACAGGGTCATGGTGGCCCAGTGGTCGGTGACCGAGGTGAAGTAAACCTTCAGTTCCGGCCATTCGGTCTGGTGATACAGCTCCATCCACTGCAGCACGCGTGCAGCGCCGCCGGTGGTGGTGGTCATGATGAAGTGGTTGTCGCCGACGCAGGCGGTTACACCGTCGTCGAAGACCATGCCGTCTTCCTTGCACATCAGGCCGTAGCGGGCCTTGCCCACGTCGAGCTTGGTCCAGGCGTTGGTGTAGATGCGGTTCAGGAACTCACGGGCATCCGGACCCTGGATGTCGATCTTGCCCAGGGTCGAGGCGTCCAGCAGGCCAACGCTGTCACGCACGGCCTTGCATTCGCGAGCCACGGCAGCATGGATGTCTTCACCGGCTTTCGGGAAATACCACGGGCGCTTCCACTGGCCGACGTCTTCGAACTCGGCGCCGTTCTTCACGTGCCAGGCATGCAGGGCAGTGAAGCGTACCGGTTCGAACAGGTGGCCACAGTGACGGCCCGCTACCGCGCCGAAGGTCACCGGCGTGTAGTTGGGGCGGAACATGGTGGTGCCCATTTCCGGAATGGTAATACCGATCGAACGGGCGGCGATGGCCAGGCCGTTGATGTTGCCCAGTTTGCCCTGGTCGGTACCGAAGCCCAGCGCGGTGTAGCGTTTTACGTGCTCGACCGACTCGAAGCCTTCACGGGTGGCCAGTTCGATGGCGGCCGCGGTGACGTCGTTCTGCTGGTCGACGAACTGCTTGGGTGCGCGGGCAGTGCCCTTGTCGTGCGGCACCTGGAACAGCGCCACGGTGGGCTCTTCCTTGCGCGCAACGGTTTTCGGCAGGCTGCCGACCGTGGCTTTGAAGCCCGCTTCGGTGGCTGCGCGAACGCCGCCTTCGAAGCCATCGGCGATCACGTCGCCCAGGGCGTAGACGCCATTGATGCCACCCACGCATTCGCGTTTCTGCGGAGCATCGCCCGGCACGAAGCCGAGGATGTCTTCACGCCATATTGGGCGACCGCCCAGGTGCGAAGCCAGGTGCACGATCGGGCTGTAGCCACCGGAGGTAGCGATCAGGTCGCATTCGAGGGTTTCGCCAGGGCTGGTGACCTTGTGTGCCTGCACATCGATGGCGGCCACACGGGCGCCGGTGACGTGCTTGCTGCCCTTGGCCTCGATCACGGCGCTGGAGGTGAGGATGCGGATGCCTTTGGCACGTGCTTCTTCAACCAGCGAGCCACGTGGGTTGTGGCGGGCGTCGGCAATGGCGACCACTTGCAGGCCGGCGTCGTGCCAGTCCAGCGCGGCACGGTAGGCGTGGTCGTTGTTGGTCGACAGCACCAGCTTGCGGCCCGGGGCCACGCCGTAGCGGCGCACGTAGGTGGACACGGCACCGGCCAGCATGTTGCCCGGCAGGTCGTTGTTGCCGTACACCAGCGGGCGCTCGTGGGCGCCCGCAGCCAGGACCACGCGCTTGGCGCGGACACGGTGCACGCGGTGGCGTACCTGGCCGATCGGGGCGCGGTCGCCGAGGTGGTCGGTGAGGCGCTCGTGGATGGTCAGGAAGTTATGGTCGTGGTAGCCGTTGACCGTGGCACGTGGCAGCAGGGTCACTTCCGGCAGGCTTTCCAGCTCTTTGACCACGGCGCTGACCCAATCGGCAGCAGGTTTGCCGTCGAGGGTTTCGCGGGTGTCGAGCAGGCTGCCGCCGAACTCTTCCTGCTCGTCAGCCAGGATCACGCGGGCACCGCTGCGGGCAGCGGCCAGTGCAGCGGCCAGGCCAGCAGGGCCGGCGCCGACGACCAGCACGTCGCAGTGCTGGTTCATGTAGTCGTAGCTGTCCGGGTCGTTCTGCAGCGGCGCGCGGCCAAGGCCTGCGGCTTTGCGGATGTACTTCTCGTAAGTCATCCAGAACGATTTCGGGTACATGAAGGTTTTGTAGTAGAAGCCCGGCGGCATCATGCTGCCGCCTACCTTGCCCAGGATGCCCATGACGTCGTTGTTGACGTTCGGCCAGCCGTTGGTGCTGGTAGCTACAAGACCTGCGTACAGCGCCTGCTGGGTGGCACGCACGTTGGGGATCTGGGTGGCTTCGCTGGAGCCGATCTGCAGGATGGCGTTCGGCTCTTCGGTACCGGCGGCGATGATGCCGCGTGGACGCGAATACTTGAAGCTGCGGCCGACGATGTCGACGCCGTTGGCCAGCAACGCGGCGGCCAGGCTGTCACCGGCATAACCTTGGTAGGTCTTGCCGTTGAAAGTGAAGTTCAGGACCTTGCTGCGGTCGATACGGCCGCCGCTGGCGAGGCGATAGGTCTGGCTCATACTTTTTCCCCTTGGCCTTTGACGGTCGACGCGGCGCTGTTCTGCTTGCCGCTGGCGGTCACTTGCGGCTTCTCGCCAATCTTGTAGGTTTCCAGAATCTCGTAGGTCACGGTGTCGCGAGTGACGTTGAAATACTGGCGGCAGCCGGCAACGTGGTCCCACAGTTCGTGGTGAATACCGCGTGGGTTGTCACGGTAGAACATGTAGGTACCCCATTCCTCGTCAGAGCAGGCGTTAGGGTCCAGCGGGCGGGCGATGTGCGCCTGGCCAGAGGCGTGGAACTCTTCTTCGGAGCGCAGCTCGCCGCAGTGGGGACAGAAAATATGCAACATGACGGTGTCTCCGGTTAGTGGGCGACGGCGGCGGCGCCGTGTTCGTCGATCAGTGCGCCGTTGTAGAAACGGTCCATGGAGAACGGCGCGGCCAGTGGGTGCATTTCGCCCTTGGCCAGGCTCGCGGCGAAGACGTTGCCCGAACCTGGGGTCGCCTTGAAGCCGCCAGTACCCCAACCGCAGTTGAAGAACATGTTCTTGACCGGGGTCTTGGTGATGATCGGGCAAGCGTCCGGCGAGGTATCGACGATGCCGCCCCACTGGCGGTTCATGCGCACGCGCGAGAGGTTGGGGAACATCTCGACGATGGCCTGCAGGGTGTGCTCGATCACCGGGTAAGAGCCGCGCTGGCCGTAGCCGACCCAGCCGTCGATACCGGCACCGATCACCAGGTCGCCCTTGTCGGACTGGCTGATGTAGCCGTGCACGGCGTTGGACATGATCACGCTGTCGATGATCGGCTTGATCGGCTCGGATACCAGCGCCTGCAGCGGGTGCGATTCCAGCGGCAGGCGGAAGCCGGCCAGCTTGGCCATGTGCCCGGAGTTACCGGCGGTGACCACGCCGACGCGCTTGGCGCCGATGAAGCCTTTGTTGGTTTCCACACCGATGACCGCGCCGTTTTCCTTGCGGAAGCCGATCACTTCGGTCTGCTGGATCAAGTCCACGCCCAGGGCGTCGGCAGCACGGGCGAAGCCCCAGGCCACAGCGTCGTGACGCGCCACGCCGCCACGGCGCTGCACGGTGGCACCGAGGATCGGGTAGCGGGTGTTCTTCGAGCAGTCCAGGTACGGGATCTCGGCCGCGACCTGGGCGGTGTTGAGCAGTTCGCCATCCACGCCGTTCAGGCGGTTGGCGCTGACCCGGCGCTCGGAGTCACGCATGTCCTGCAGGGTGTGGCACAGGTTGTACACGCCGCGCTGGGAGAACATCACGTTGTAGTTGAGGTCCTGGGACAGGCCCTCCCACAGCTTCATGGCGTGTTCGTACAGGTGCGCCGACTCGTCCCACAGGTAGTTGGAACGCACGATAGTAGTGTTACGGGCAGTGTTGCCGCCGCCCAGGTAACCTTTCTCGATCACGGCGACATTGGTGATGCCGTGTTCCTTGGCCAGGTAGTAGGCCGTGGCCAAGCCATGGCCGCCACCGCCGACGATAACCACGTCGTAGACCTTTTTAGGGGTTGGCGTGCGCCACATGCGCTGCCAGTTCTCGTGGTGGCTGAGGGAGTGTTTGAAAAGGCCGAAGCCCGAGTAACGTTGCATGGTGTGTGACTCCACTCAGCGGTAAACAGGGAAATCTGCGCACAGGGCCGCGACGTTCTTCGCCACATCGGCTTCGACGTCTGCGTCACCGAGGTTGTCGAGGATGTCGCAGATCCAGCCGGCCAGGGCCACGCACTGAGCGACCTTGAAGCCGCGGGTGGTGACAGCCGGGGTGCCGATGCGCAGGCCCGAGGTGACGAATGGCGACTGCGGGTCATTCGGCACGGCGTTCTTGTTGACGGTGATGTGCGCGCGACCCAGGGCGGCGTCGGCATCTTTGCCGGTGAGACCCTGGCGGATCAGGCTTACCAGGAACAGGTGGTTGTCGGTGCCGCCAGAAACCACATCGTAGCCGCGGTCGATGAACACCTGGGCCATGGCCTGGGCGTTTTCGATCACTTGTTGCTGGTAGGCTTTGAATTCAGGCTCCAGTGCTTCCTTGAAGCACACGGCCTTGGCGGCGATCACGTGCATCAGCGGGCCGCCCTGGGCGCCAGGGAACACTGCGGCGTTCAGTTTCTTCTCGATCTCTTCGTTCGACTTGGCCAGGATCAGACCGCCACGTGGGCCGCGCAGGGTCTTGTGAGTGGTGGTGGTAACCACATCGGCGAACGGGATAGGGTTCGGGTACAGGCCAGCGGCAACCAGGCCGGCTACGTGGGCCATGTCGACGAACAGCAGCGCACCGACCTTGTCGGCGATGGCGCGGAAGCGTGGGAAGTCGAGGGTCTTGGAGTAGGCCGAGAAGCCGGCAACGATCATTTTCGGCTTGTGCTCGACAGCCAGGCGCTCGACTTCGTCGTAGTCGATCAGGCCGGTGTTGGTGTCGATGCCGTATTGCACAGCGTTGTACAGCTTGCCTGAGGACGACACCTTGGCGCCGTGGGTCAGGTGGCCGCCGTGGGCCAGGCTCATGCCGAGGATGGTGTCACCAGCCTGCAGCAGGGCCAGGTAGACAGCACCGTTGGCCGAGGAGCCGGAGTGCGGCTGGACGTTGGCGTAGTCGGCGCCGAACAGCTGCTTGGCGCGCTCGATGGCCAGAGCTTCTACCTTGTCCACGTGCTCGCAGCCACCGTAGTAGCGCTTGCCCGGGTAGCCTTCGGCGTACTTGTTGGTCAGGCCGCTGCCTTGGGCCTGCATCACGCGCTTGGAGGTGTAGTTTTCCGAGGCGATCAGCTCGATGTGGTCTTCCTGGCGCTGTTCTTCGGCATTCATCGCCGCCAGCAGTGCATCGTCGTAACCCTGGATCTGGTCTTGCTTGCTGAACATCGTGTATCTCCCGGCAGCGATCGTTTTTTGTCGTGGGGCACTGTGGCCCTTTGTGGCGATGTTATGACTGGCCGGGGCGGGTCAGATGCCTGCGCACGCCTTGCAATGGCGCGTTTACGACATTGTCGTGTTCGAGGCAGCTGCACGTTGTGGGGTTGAGCGTTGGCCAGGTACAGCCAGACCTGGCATTTCTACCAGTTGCCGATATTGACCTGGGAGCCTGAAGATCTTGTCATCGGCAGCGCCCACTTCTGCCGAAGCATGAGGAGAAATGCTATGGAAGTTAAAGCCAGTTTCGGACTTTTTACATTCCCACTAGAGCCTCAAGCCTATGGTTCACTGATATATTTGCGCGCCGGAGATATACTTGATATCGCATCTTTCGATTCGCGAAGATCAACTGCAAAACTCAGTTTATTTGAATCAGACCTGTCTGATGAACAGCAACTGGTACGTATCACTGGCGCCGAATTGAAGACGGACGACTTTCCAGAAAAAATCGACCCGAAACGCCAGCAAACCAGAAGAGCCGTGAGCCCAGACCGCACACGTCGGGAAAACGTTACTGAAAAAATATATGCTCACGTTCAGCTTTACGCGAACGGCAATCTCATCAAAAATTTTTCTGAAGACCAGAGTGGTCTCGGCTACGCCGCATTAGCCAATAGCGGAAACTTAAAATTTGATTGCAAGAATTATAAAATTGATTTTCGCTATATCTATGCAAATTATAATGAACTCGCTGACATCATTGAAGACATCTACTGGGAAATCCACTTGATTGAGAGTTGAATTTACGTTGTAGGGAGCTTGTGCGGCACTATGCAACTGCCTCGCTGCCTTACTGGCATGCCCCATTCTGCTTGGCGCATGCCAGGCAGCCCATTGGAACCACAGAGCTTGTATAGGCAACCGACCAAATGATGGTTTAGAGTGCTGTTCTGCGTCGTTCACAGGACAGTAGTGTCATGACAGACAAGAGCCAACAATTCGCCAGCGACAACTATTCCGGCATCTGCCCCGAAGCCTGGGCAGCGATGGAGAAGGCCAACCATGGTCACGATCGCGCCTACGGCGACGACCAATGGACCGAGCGCGCCGCCGAATACTTCCGCAACATCTTCGAAACCGATTGCGAAGTGTTTTTCGCCTTCAACGGCACTGCCGCCAACTCGCTGGCCCTGGCCTCGCTATGCCAGAGCTACCACAGCGTGATCTGCTCCGAGACCGCCCACGTCGAAACCGACGAGTGCGGTGCGCCGGAGTTCTTCTCCAACGGCTCCAAGCTGCTTACCGCGCCCAGCGTCAACGGCAAGCTGACGCCACAGTCGATTCGCGAAGTGGCGCTGAAGCGCCAGGACATCCACTACCCCAAGCCCCGCGTAGTGACCATTACCCAAGCCACCGAAGTAGGCACCGTCTATCGCCCCGACGAGCTCAAGGCAATCAGCGCCACCTGCAAGGAGCTGGGGCTGAACCTGCACATGGACGGCGCACGCTTCACCAATGCCTGTTCGTTCCTCGGCTGCAGCCCGGCAGAGCTGACGTGGAAGGCCGGCGTCGATGTACTGTGCTTTGGCGGCACCAAGAACGGCATGGCGGTGGGCGAGGCGATCCTGTTCTTCAACCGCCAACTGGCCGAGGACTTCGACTACCGCTGCAAGCAAGCCGGGCAGCTGGCATCGAAGATGCGCTTCCTGTCGGCGCCTTGGGTGGGCCTGCTTGAAGATGGCGCCTGGTTGCGCCATGGCGCGCATGCCAACCATTGCGCGCAGTTGCTCGCCTCGCTGGTGAGTGACTTGCCGGGGGTGGAGCTGATGTTCCCGGTGGAGGCCAACGGAGTGTTCCTGCAAATGCCGGAACACGCGATCGAGGCGCTGCGCGGCAGAGGGTGGCGGTTCTATACCTTCATTGGCAGTGGCGGGGCGCGGTTCATGTGCTCGTGGGATACCGAGGAAGAGCGGGTGCGCGAGCTGGCGGCGGATATCCGCAGCATCATCGGCGCCTGACAGGCCGCATTCGCGGGTAGACCCGCTCCCACAGGGATCGCGCAGGTTTCAAGGCCTGTGGTGAACCTGTGGGAGCTACAGGTAAGCACTGCCCTCAAGAGCAATGATGAACCTGTGGGAGCGGGTTTACCCGCGAAGAAGCCAACACTGATCTAAAGCCTGAACCCACCCATCTGCCGCGCCAGGTCATCAGCCAAGCCACGCAGCGCCTGGCACTCCTGGCGACAACCCTGCACCTCCGCTGCGGTCTCCCGCGCCAGGTCCGAAATCCCCTGCACCGTACGATTGATCTCCTCGGTCACCGCCGACTGCTCTTCAGTCGCAGTAGCTACCTGATGGTTCATGTCGCTGATGTGTTCCACCTGGTCAGTGATCGCACCCAGTGACGCCCCGGTGCGCTGGCTCGACTCGACCCCACTCCCCGTCGCCTGCTGCCCCGCCTGCATCGAACTCACCGCCGAACCCGCGCCCTGCTTCAAGCGCTGGATCATCTGCTGCACTTCGTCGGTGGAAAGCTGCGTGCGCCGGGCCAAGGTACGCACTTCATCAGCCACAACGGCAAACCCTCGCCCCATCTCCCCTGCCCTGGCCGCCTCGATGGCGGCATTCAGCGCCAGCAGGTTGGTTTGCTCGGAAATATTACGAATCACTGCCAGAACCTCGTCGATCGAGGCTACTTCATCGGCCAGCTGGCTGACAGCATCGGCCGCCTTGCCGATATCACCCGGCATCCCTTCGATACCACGGATCGAGCGTTGCACCACTTCACGCGCCTGCAGGGCTTCGTCCCTCGCCGACTGCGAGGCCTGGGCCGCATCACCGGCATTGCGGGCAATGTCCTGCACTGTCAAACCCATTTCGTGCACGGCGGTAGCGACCATTTCGGTCATTTCCTGCTGGCGCCCGGAACGCTCGGCGGTGTTGTCCACCACCTGTGCCACCTGCTCGACCGCCAGGTGCAGCCGCTCGGAAGTGTGCAATACCTCGCCGATCAACCGGCGCTGGCTGCCGAGGAAGCGGTTGAAGCCACGCGCCAGGTCGCCCAGTTCGTCCAGGCGTGAATCGTCCAGCCGGTGGCTGAGATCACCCGCGCCACTGCCAATCTGCACCAGCGCCGCTGTGACACGGCGGATCGGCCGCACCAGGCCACGCGCCAACAGCACTACCAGCAGCAGCGACACCAGGGCCACGGCACCACCGATCAGGCTGGTCAGCCATACCGCCTGGTGCATTGGTGCGTAGATTTCCTCCTCGGGCACCTCGGCCACCAGGGTCCAGTTGAGGTCGCGCAGGGGCAGGCCGAGCGCCAGGTAGCTTTCGCCGTCACGGCTGAAGCGGCTGCTGCGCAGGCCTTCGCCGCCGGTCATCAGCACCTTGGCGGCGTCCGCACCGAGCTGTTCGGTGAGCTGGCGTTTGCCGCTGAAGGCAGGGTCCGGATGAACCTGGATCAGGCCATCGTTACGCACCAGGAACACCTTGCCGTGCTCGCCAAATTTGAAGTCATGGATCAGCTTCGACAGTTCTGTCATGCGCAGGCCCATGCCGGCGACACCGACCAGTTGACCATCCTTTTCAACGCGATAGTCGATGAACAGCGCGAGCTCGCCGGTGGCACCGTCGATGTCGATGTTGATCAGGCGTTCGGCACCGCTGTCGATGTAGCCGTAGAACCATTTGTCCTTTGGGTTGCTGCGGCTGAGGGTACGGTCCAGGCCATTCTCGTTGTAGTAGTGGCCGGTTTCGGTCGAGACGAACAAGGTGGTAAAAGCCTGGTTGCGCTGCTTGGCGGCGGTCAGGTATTCGATGAATGGAGCGGCCTGGGCGGGGTCTTCACCATCGGCAAGCCAGTCACGCAGCAGAGTGTTGCCAGCAATATCCGCCGCCGCCACCAGCGGCTGGCCGAGCATGCGCTCGATGTCGTTGCGGATGGCCTCGATGCTGGCGGGCAGCGCGGTATCGACCAGGTAGCGTTCGGTGAGGCGGTTTAGCGCCACCGTGAAAATGATGACCACCACCAGAATACTCGCCAGCAGGGCGGCACCCATGCTGGTGATCAACTGCCACTGGATGCTCTTACGCCAGATACGCATGCCCTACTCCCCGCATAATTATTGTTTTGCGGAAAGTGTATACACTTGCGTATCCAGTTAATCCAGTGATCTGAAGCAGTCAGATGTCCTGTGGCGGCGCGCATACCCGCGAATGCGATGCAGAATGCACTGACGCATTCGCGGGTGAACCCGCTCCCACAGAGGGCGACGCAAGACCTTATTGTTCGGCTATGGTCCGCACGATTGCGTCCACCGTGGCGTCGATCTGCGCCTGGGTACGCTCCAGCGTCTTGCGGTGCTCATCCTGCAGCTCGATCTGCCGTGAACACAGATTCAGCGCTGCCAGCACCAGCAGCTTGTCGCCGATCAGGGTCGGGTACTGACGCTTGGTCTGGGCCAAGGCGGTGTTGAGCATCTGCACCGCCTGGGCCAGGGTCGCTTCCTGGCCTTCAGGCGCCTTGATCGAATAGTCGTTGCCGAGGATCGACACGACATTGATTGGCTGCGCTCGCAGTGTCATGCGCCTACGACGCCGGCATTGGCGCGCTCGAGCAGGGCCTGCAGGCGTGCGGCGGTGCTGCCGTTCTTCTCTTCCTGCTCCATCAGCGACAGCTGCAGGGTTTCGTTCTCTTCCTTGGCCTGGGCCAGTTCCTGGCCGAGGGCGGTGTTCTGCTCGGTGAGTTGAGCGTTCTTCTGCATCAGGTCACTGACCAGTTGCTCGATTTGGTTCAGGGAAGCTTCCAGCATGGGTCTATCTCAGGTTGTTGCGAGGGGCGCACACGATAAAGAAAAGTGCGGCCCATCGCCATTAAATATCGGATTCACAAGGTGTCTAACCCGCAGATTGACAGAGGAACCACCCCCTTGTTCCGACCTGGGTCAACCGCCGGTCAGGAAAAGGTTAGCAACCTCACAATTTTCGCCATCAGCACTCAAGACTGAGCAGTCACAACCGATAGCCCGGCAAGTCATGTTTTGTCGCACTTTGCGCCCCCTTTTTTCCCTTGCCTGGATCGTTCTCTCCATGTCTCTACGCAATATGAACATCGCCCCGCGCGCGCTGCTCGGCTTCGCACTCATCGGCCTACTGATGCTTGGCCTCGGCATCTTCTCCCTCATCCAGATGGGCAACATCCGCCAGGCCGGCGTCGTCATCGAACAGGTCAGCGTGCCCAGCATCAAGATCCTCGACGAGCTCACTGCCCTGAACCTGCGCATGCGCACCCTCTCCTACCGCCTGCTGCTCAACCGCGAACCGGCAACTCAGCGCGAAACCCTGAGCCTGCTGGACGAGCGCAACAGCCAGATCGACCGTGCACGCCAGGCCTACCTGCCGATGATCGGAGCCGCCGACGAACAGGCTGCGTTCGATCAGTACGGCCAGTTGCTCAACCAGTACCGCCAGCTTGAGTCACGCATGCGTAGCCTGAGCCAGGCCGACCGCCTCGACGAACTGCGCGACCTGCTCAACCGCGACCTGCTGGCCAACTCCGAACAGATCAACAAGGTCATGGACACCTTGGTGCGCATCAACACCGACCAGACCCGCGCTACCAACGAGAAGGCCGCCAACCAGTACGCCGCTGCCTTCGCCCTGGTGATCGGTCTGCTGGTCGCCGCCACTGTGCTGACTTTCGTCTGCGCATTCCTGCTGACCCGCAGCATCGTCAAGCCGATCGAAGAAGCGCTCAAAAGCGCCGAACAGGTCGCCGACGGTGACCTGACCCACGTCATACACGCTGAAGGCACCGACGAAGCCGCCCGCCTGCTGCGTGCCATGGCACGCATGCAGGACAAGCTGCGAGACACCCTGCAACAGATCGCCGGCTCCGCCACGCAGCTGGCCTCGGCGGCCGAAGAGCTGAATGCCGTCACCGACGAAAGTGCCCGTGGCCTGCAGCAGCAGAACAACGAGATCGAGCAGGCTGCCACTGCGGTAACTGAAATGACCAGTGCTGTGGAAGAAGTCGCGCGCAATGCCGTGAGCACCTCGGAAGCGTCCAGTGAAGCCAGCCGCTCCACCGGTGATGGACGTGACCTGGTAATGGAGACCGTGGGTGCCATCGAGCGCATGAGTGGCGACGTGCAGGCCACTGCCAAGCTGATCACTCACCTGGCCGAACAGTCGCGCGATATAGGCAAGGTGCTGGACGTGATCCGTGGCTTGGCCGACCAGACCAACCTGCTGGCGCTGAACGCCGCGATCGAGGCGGCACGTGCCGGTGAGGCGGGCCGTGGCTTTGCCGTGGTGGCTGATGAGGTGCGGGCGCTGGCTCATCGTACCCAGCAGTCGACCAGTGAGATCGAGCGGATGATCGGCAGTATTCAAGGCGGTACGGAAGAAGCGGTGGAGTCGATGCGCACCAGCACCGAGCGTGCCGAATCCACCTTGAACATTGCCCGTGGCGCAGGCATGGCACTGGACACCATCGCCGGGGCGGTGGCGCAGATCAACGAGCGCAACCTGGTGATTGCCAGCGCGGCGGAAGAGCAGGCGCAGGTGGCGCGTGAAGTGGACCGCAACCTGGTGAACATCAATGACCTGTCGGTGCAGAGTGCTACCGGGGCGCATCAGACCAGTGCGGCGAGTGCGGAGTTGTCGCGGTTGGCCGTGGATCTGAATGGGCTGGTGGCGCGGTTCCGCACTTGAAACACCTGGGGCCGCCTTGCGGCCCATCGCCGGCAAGCCAGCTCCCAAACCGACCGCACAACTCTCCTGGTTATGCAGTACCTGTGGGAGCCGCGCTTGCCGGCGATGGGCTGCAAGGCAGCCCCCTGCATTCCCGGATCAGTAATCGATCCGTACATCCCCTTTAGGCACGCTGCAGCACGACAGGATGTAGCCCTCGGCTTCGTCCTCTTCGGTAATGCCGCCGTTGTGCTCCATCTCCACTTCGCCACCCAGCTTGAGCACCTTGCAGGTACCGCAAATGCCCATGCCGCAGGCTTTCGGGATCATCAGGCCAACCTTGGCAGCCGCCGCGTGCACGGTCTCGCCCGGGGCGATCCGGATGCTCTTCTCGCTGCCGATGAACTCCACCAGGTTGAGGTCGGCTGCATCCAGCTCCGGTGCATCGGCAGCCTGCTCTGCATGCTCTACCGCATCGGCCTTGGCCTCGGGTGGCGTCGCGCCGAACGATTCCTCGTGATAGTTCTTCATGTCGAAGCCGACCGCTTCGAGCATGCGCTTGACCGCAGTCATGTATGGCGTCGGGCCGCAGCAGAACACAACGCGGTCCATGTAGTCCGGCGCGATCAGCTCCATCAGGCGCTGGTTGAGGTAACCGCGATAACCCGCCCACGGCTCACCCAGGCCATGCTTTTCACAAATGATGTGCAGGCTGAAATTGGGAATGCGCGAAGCCATCTGCTCCAGCTCGCGATGGTAGATGATGTCCTTCGGCGAACGGGCGCTGTGCACGAATACCATGTCGACATTGCCGTTGGTGTCGTAGAACCAGCGCGCCATCGACATGACCGGGGTGATCCCGACACCGCCCGAGAGGTACAGCACTTTCTGCGCTGGGAAGTCGATGGCGTTGAACAGCCCCACCGGGCCGTGCACCGGCAGCTCGGCGCCTTCGTGCATGGTGTCGTGGAGGAAGTTGGACACCAGGCCGCCCGGCACGCGCTTGACGGTGATCGAGAAGCTATAGGGTACCGACGGTGAACTGGAGATGGTGTAGGAGCGCATCACCGGCTTGCCTTCGATCTCCAGTTCCAGGGTGACGAACTGCCCTGGCTTGAAGAAGAACATGATCGGCTGGTCGGCCATGAAGCAGAAGGTGCGCACGTCCCAGGTCTCCTGGATGACCTTGACACAGCGCACGATGTGGCGGCCGTTGGCCCAGGTCTGGGTGGTGACCGGATTAAGGAAGGTATCGGACATGTTCATCTCCAGCAGCCGACTATCGGCCTTTTTATGGCTTGGATAATGCGCAAGCTGAAGACGACGTACATTCCTGCCAGCGACATCGGCGTGCTTATCGCGACCAGCCCCGCGCCACAAGGGCTGGCGCGTCGTAATTCAAATCGGCCATGTCGCCCATGGATACGGTTCATGACGCCTTCGGACGCACACTCCACGGCAAAACAACCAGCTGTTTCTTGATGAGCAGCCTTGCGGCACCACAACAACGATTAGCCACCTTTTGCCGGCCGCACACGGCCCCGAGGAATACACGATGGACGTCACCGCAACCCTGAGCCTGGGCGATCCACTGGAACCTGCACGCAAGGCCACCGCCGAGATGCTGCAGACCCGCGAGCGCACCTACTCGCTACCCCAGCCTTTCTACACCGACGAGCGTCTGTTCCAGATCGACATGCAGGAGATCTTCCACAAGGAGTGGCTGATTGCGGGGCTGGTAAGCGAGATTCCGACAAAGGGCAATTTCCTGACCCTGCAGATCGGCAAGAACCCGATCATCGTGATCCGTGGCGCCGAGGGCAAAGTGCATGCCTTCCATAACGTGTGCCGCCACCGCGGCTCGCGTCTGTGCACCAGCGAAAAAGGCAAGGTGGCCAAGCTGGTCTGCCCCTACCACCAGTGGACCTACGAGCTGGATGGCCGCTTGCTGTTCGCCGGCACCGAAATGGGCGCCGACTTCGACATGAACCAGTACGGCCTCAAGCCTGTGAATGTGAAAGTTGCAGGCGGCTACATCTTTATCAGCCTGGCGGAAAACCCGCCCGCCATCGACGAGTTCCTGGCCACCCTGGACCACTACATGGAACCGTACGACATGGAAAACACCAAGGTGGCGGTACAAACCACCTTGATGGAAAAGGCCAACTGGAAGCTGGTGCTGGAAAACAACCGCGAGTGCTACCACTGCAACGGGTCGCACCCTGAGCTGCTGAAAACCCTGCTGGAGTGGGATGACACCAACGACCCACGCGCCGACCAGGCCTTCAAGGACCACGTAGCCGCCTCCGCCGCTGCCTGGGAAGCCGAGAAGATCCCGTACCTGCACAAGAGCCATGGCCTGCGTAACCGTATCGTGCGCATGCCGCTGCTCAAGGGGACCGTGTCGATGACCATGGATGGCAAGCAAGCATGCAAGAAGCTGATGGGCCGCATCAAGAACCCCGACCTGGGCTCTATGCGCATCCTGCACCTGCCACACTCCTGGAACCACTGCATGGGCGACCACATGATCGTGTTCACCGTGTGGCCGATCAGCGCCCAGGAAACCATGGTCACCACCAAGTGGCTGGTCCACAAGGATGCCGTGGAAGGCGTGGACTATGACCCTGAGCAGATGCGCAAGGTCTGGGACGCGACCAACGATCAGGACCGTCGCCTGGCCGAAGAAAACCAGCGCGGGATCAACTCCACTGCGTACCAGCCTGGGCCTTACTCGAAAACCTACGAGTTTGGCGTGGTCAACTTCATTGACTGGTACAGCCAGCGCTTGCTGAACAATCTGGGGGCAGAGCCGGCGGCGTATCTGAAGGAAGTTCAGGCGCAGTGATACACGCGAACCAAGCCTGTGGGTAACTCACAGGCTTGGTCTTCTCACCGTACTTCCGGATCTGCGCGACAATCTCCGTTGGCTTCATCCTCGATCTTACAAACCGGCATTTCCCGTCCCTTTTCTCAGCCGCTCCGCGGCGCCATCTTGTGCTTTCCCTTCCTGATTCGCCCGCTGAAAATCGTTCCAGGTCTCGGGCTGACGTTTTTCTTGATGTCGCGCCAGAGCATCGATCGGCGAACAGGCCCTGTGGAAAATACCGCCCGGCGCTCTTCCGCTAGCTTAAATCGCGAATTGAACGTTTTCTGACCAAACCTTTGAAAGCCTTGCTGATAAAGGCTTGGCGGCCTCCGCGAACACTTTTTCCACAGAGACACCAACAGAGTTTGTGGGCAATTGATTCGTTTTGTTCGATCTGGTTGTGGATAAGCGCCCCAAGGTCCTGATTATCGGAGATAAAGAAGACCTCATCCGGATTTGATCATTTTTGAACAAACCTACCGAAGCCTTTAACTACAAGGCCTACAGAAGCTATCAAACAGATTATCCACAGACCGGCTAACAGCGATTGTGGGCAAAATCAGGAGGGTGCTGGCGTGCGTTGCATGCGAAGGCAGGGATAAGACTGATCGTTTTTTGATCAAAAGCTTGGAGGCCACGTGATACAAGGGCTGTGACCATGCGCCAACACTTTATCCACACCTTGGCGAACAGATTTGGTGGGCAAAAACATTCGCTTGATACTGTGTATGGAATGTAGGAGCAGCCTTGTGTCGCGATGGGCCGCAGCGCGGCCCCAGGATCTCGACTACCAGTCAAGATTGCCGGGGCTGCTGCGCAACCCATCGCGACACAAGGCCGCTCCTACAACGGGACCGCGTGAGGCTCTAGCGCAGCACGCCTTCTTCCACCAACAGCTTGAGGATGGCCTCG
The DNA here is from genome assembly GCF_015680405.1 of Pseudomonas pudica. Lineage (GTDB taxonomy): Bacteria > Pseudomonadota > Gammaproteobacteria > Pseudomonadales > Pseudomonadaceae > Aquipseudomonas > Aquipseudomonas pudica. Next base: position 21,816 of record NZ_JADLJS010000041.1, on the reverse strand, counting down.
GCGCCTTCCTGTGGCGAAACGTCCTTCAACACCTTGCCTCCGCCGCCACTGGCCTTGGCCGTCGCCGCCTTCATCCGGTCAGCACCGCTCTTGGCCTTGATAACCTTCAGCCGCTTGGGCCGTGGGCGGGCCGGTTGCAATTCGGCTTCAGTCAGCAATTCGTCTTCGACAATAGCCACGTTGCGTGCCGCCAACACACCCCGGCGTGCCGGCCCGAAAGCGCTCTGGCGCGGCTTGGGCGCAGCGTTATCCACAGTCGCCAGCAACGGCAGGCGCACCTTCAACCGACGCCGTTGCCCGCGCGGCAGCGCCTGCAATACCTGGGCGGTGCCGTTTTCGATCGACTCCACTTCAGCCAACCCGACAATCAGCGGCCATCCGAGCTTTTCGGCCAGCAGGAAGGGCAACATGCCCGACCCCTCACCGGTCTCGGCCTGGCTGCCAGTCAGCACCAGCTGGGCCCCGGCGTCGCGCAGGTAATCCCCGAGCACGCCCAGCACATCCGCGCCGGCCGGCTGCTCCAGCACATCCAGATGGTCCAGGCCCATCCCCAGGTAGGCGCGCAGCGCCTCTTCCCGTGGGTCGCCGGCATGCACCACCTGCAAGTTATCCCCAGCCAGCTGCAAACCCAGCTCCACGGCGCGCGCATCCTGCTCGGCGCGGCGAGCGCGGCCGGAGCTGGGGTGGGCACCGATGGAAACCAGGCTGATCACTTTCGTACTCATGCTCGTGCCCTTATGCCGCGTCGCGCTGGCCGCCGCTGCGGTAGTTGTCCACAGCCTCGATCAGTGCCTGGAGAATCGCCGAACTGTCGCCAATTACCGACAGGTCGGCCCGTTTGATCATGTCGCAGCCCGGGTCCATGTTGATCGCCACCACTTTGTCGCAGGCGCCGATGCCCTGCAGGTGCTGGATCGCGCCCGAGATACCCACAGCCACGTAGACCCGCGCGGTAACCCAGGTACCGGTGGCACCCACCTGACGGTTACGGGGCATGAAGCCGTCGTCCACCGCCACCCGCGAGGCGCCTTCGGTGGCGCCGAGGGCCGCAGTGGCCTTGTGATAAAGGTCCCAATCCTTGACCCCGTTGCCGCCCGAGACGATGAACTCGGCCTCGGCCATGGCAATGGTGGCCGGGTCCACGGCCACCGAGCCCAGGTCTTCGATCCGCGACAGGCTGCGCGCAACGCTTGTGGACAACTCCACCGGTAGCGCTTCGTGACGGGTTTCGCTGACCGGCTCGGCGCACTCGGCCGCCGCCAGAATCAAGCGTGGTACGGCGCGCTGCAGATCCTGCTGGCCGGCACCGGCACGGCCGATGCACTGGCCGTCCTTGACCTGCCATACCCGCGTCGCCGGGCGCTCGCCCAGTGCCGCGCCCAGGCGCCGGCCCAGTTCGCCACCACCGGTGCGGCTGTCGGGCAGCAGCCAGTGGCGCGGGGTGAACTGGTTATCCACAGCCCGCAGGCCTTGTACCAGTTGCTCCGGTGCATAACCTTCGAAAGCCTCGCCTTCGATGGCCAGCAGGCGGTCGACCCCGGCTGTGGAAAAGTTGCTTTCCTTGTGCTCGCCAAACACCACTGCCAGCACCGCACCGTCGCTGCCGGCCAGGCTGTGGGCCAGGCCGAGCAGGTCGCGGTCGTGGCTGCTCAGGCGGCCACCGACCATGTCCGGCACCACGGCAATGTAGAACGCCGGCGCAGGTACCTGGTGCAGCGGCAGCTTGACCTCAACCGCCGCCGTGCGTCGCCCGCCCACGGCAGTGCCCTGCTGGGCGCCGCTGCGGTCGATGCGCTTGATGCCGGCCGGGCCGATGAAGCCTGCGGCAATCGCATGGGGGTTCTTGCGGATGAGGCCGTTGGGCCCCATCCAGCTGGTCTGCTGCGTCTGCATCGCTGCATGCAGCGGGTGCAGACGGTTACGGGCGATCCACTCGGCGCGTGGGTCGCGGCGGATAATGTCGCTCATCAGTGCACCTCCGCAGGTTCACGTTTGGCCGTTTGCGGCTTTGGGGCAGAGGGCGCGTCCGCTTCGATCAGCACGTCGGCCACCAGCTCGGCCAGGTCCTTGATCTGTGGGCGCGGTTCGACCACGCCTTCGAGCATGGCGGTGCACTGTGGGCACCCCACGGCTACCAGTTCGGCCTCGGTCTCGCGGATGTCGTCCATGCGCATGTCCGGGATACGCTGCTTGCCCGGGATGTCGGTGATCGGCGCACCGCCGCCACCGCCGCAGCAGCGGGAACGGAAGCCGGAGCGCTGCATCTCGCGCACTTCGATACCCAGGGCTTTGAGCACAGCCCGTGGAGCTTCGTACTCACCGTTGTAACGGCCCAGGTAGCACGGGTCGTGGTAGGTGACGCTGCCACCCTTGTGCTGGCCAAGGTTGAGCTTGTTGGCCGCGATCAGTTCGGCGATGTAGGTACTGTGGTGCTGCACCTGATAGTCGCCGCCCAGGGCGCCGTACTCGTTCTTCAGCACATGGAAGCTGTGCGGGTCACAGGTGACGATGCGCTGGAACTTGTATTTGGCCAGGGTCTGGATATTGCGTTTGGCCAATTGCTGGAAGGTCGCCTCATCGCCCAGACGGCGAGCCACGTCGCCGCTATCGCGCTCTTCCAGGCCGAGCACGGCAAAGTCCACGCCCGAAGCCTTGAGCACTTTGACGAACGAGCGCAAGGTGCGCTGGTTGCGCATGTCGAAGGCACCGTCACCGACCCAGAACAGCACCTCGGTGGTTTTCACCTCCGACAGCAGTTGCAGGTTGAGGTCGGCGGCCCAGTTCATGCGGCCACCGGGGGCGAAGCCGCCCGGGTTGTCGGTAGCGATCAGGTTGTCCAGCACTTCGGCACCCTTGTTCGGGGTAGCGCCTTTTTCCAGGGTGAGGTGACGGCGCATGTCGACGATGGCATCGACGTGCTCGATCATCATCGGGCATTCCTCGACGCAGGCACGGCAGGTGGTGCACGACCACAGCGTTTCGGCGTCGACCAGGCCATTGACGATCGGCTGGTGCGGGTGGCCGCCATGCTCACCGATCGGTTTGCCCGGGTATGGGCTGCCGGCGAACTGCGCATCGGTGCCACCGGCCAGGCCGATGACCATGTCCTGGATGAGCTTTTTCGGGTTCAGCGGCTGGCCGGCAGCAAAGGCCGGGCACATGGCTTCGCATTTACCGCACTGCACGCAGGCGTCGAAGCCCAGCAGCTGGTTCCAGGTGAAGTCCACCGGCTTTTCCACGCCCAGCGGCGCGTTCGGGTCTTCCAGGTCCAGCGGCTTGAGGCCGGTGGAGCGGCCGCCGCCGAAGCGTTCGGCGCGGCGGTGCCAGGCCAGGTGCAGGGCACCGGCGAAGGCGTGTTTCATCGGGCCGCCCCAGGTCATGCCGAAGAACAGCTCCGACACGCCCCACAGCACGCCCAGGCCGAGAATGCCCACCATCACCCAGCCACCGGTGTTGGCCGGCAGGATGCCGGCGACCGGCAAGGTGGCGATGAAGAAGCTCACGGCAAACGCCAGCAGGCTCTTCGGCAGGCGCATCCACGGGCCCTTGGACAGGCGCGAAGGCGGGTTGAGGCGGCGCTTGAAGACGAAGATGGCGCCGCTGAACATGATCACGGTAGCCACCAGCAACGCGTAGCCGAGAATCTTGCTCTGCAGGCCGAAGCCGTGCACAAGGATCGCCAGCACGGCCGACAGCACGAAGCCGCCAGCGGTGGCCACGTGGGTCTTGGACATGTACTTGTCGCGCTCGACCACATGGTGCAGGTCCACCAGGTAACGGCGCGGCATGGCCAGCAGGCCGCCGATCAGGTTGACCTTGGACGGCCGGCCACGCCGCCACATGCGCACCCGGCGCAGGGCGCCGAGCACTGCCAGGCCAAGGGCAGCGAACAGCAGGATAGGTAGAAGGGTGTTCAACATGGGAGGCTCCCACAACAGCTGGATTCTTGCGCCACTCTGAAGATGGGATTGGCCCCTTGTGGGAGCGGGTTTACCCGCGAATGCGTCAGATCAGACAACTTTGTTGCTTGTGCTGACGCTTTCGCGGGTGAACCCGCTCCCACAGGGACCGCGCCCGGTGGCGACGATTTTTCTCGATCAGAAGTCCTTGCACAGGCGCAAGGCGTCGTAGATCGCCGCATGCACGTTGCGCTGGGCCACGCAGTCGCCGATGCGGTACAGCAGGTAGCCTTCGCCCGGCTGGCTGAGGATCGGCTGTGGCTTGATGGCGAACAGCGCCTCCACGTCGATCTGGCCTTTGTTGCGCGAACCTTCCTTCAGTGCGTAGTACAGCTGCTCGTCAGGACGCACGCCGTTCTCCACCACCACCTGGTCGACCACACGCTCTTCCTTGGCGCCGGTGTATTCGTTTTCCAGCACCGCCACCAGCTTGTCGCCTTCGCGGTAGACCTTTTCCAGCATCATGTCGCCGGTCATGATCACTTCTTTCGGATACATGCTGCGGTAGTAGGTCGGGAAGGTAGTACCGCCCATGGCCACGCCCGGCTTGATGTCGTCGGTGACGATCTCCACCTGGCTGCCCTTGTCGGCGATGAAGTCAGCCACCGACATGCCGGTGAACTCGCAGATGGTGTCGTACACCAGCACGTTCTTGCCCGGCGCAACCTTGCCGTCGAGCACATCCCAGCTGCTGACCACCAGCCCTTCGGCGGCGCCCCAGTGCTCGTTCTGCTCCAGGAACGAATGCCCACCCACCGCCAGCACGATGATGTCCGGGCGCAGGTCCTGGATGGTCGCCACGTCAGCGGCGGTGCCAAGGCGCAGGTCAATCTTCAGGCGGGCGAACTCCAGCTGGTACCAGCGAGTGATACCGGCGATCTGGTCGCGCTGCGGCGCCTTGGCGGCGATGGTGATCTGCCCGCCGATCTGGTCCTTCTTCTCGAACACGGTCACGTCGTGGCCGCGCTCGGCAGCCACGCGGGCCGCTTCCATACCGGCAGGGCCGGCGCCGACGATGACGACCTTGCGCTTGGGCCCGGTGGTCTTCTCGATGATGTGCGGCACCCCCATGTATTCGCGGGAGGTCGCGGCGTTCTGGATGCACAGCACGTCCAGGCCCTGATACTGGCGGTCGATGCAGTAGTTGGCACCGACGCACTGCTTGATCTGGTCGACCTGGCCCATCTTGATCTTGGCGATCAGGTGCGGGTCGGCGATGTGCGCGCGGGTCATGCCGACCATGTCGACATAGCCGCCTTCCAGGATGCGCGTGGCCTGGTTCGGGTCCTTGATGTTCTGCGCGTGCAGTACCGGGACCTTGACCACTTCCTTGATGCCGGCGGCCAGGTGCAGGAACGGCTCCGGCGGGTAGCTCATGTTGGGGATGACGTTGGCCAGGGTGTTATGGGTGTCGCAACCCGAGCCGACCACGCCGATGAAATCGATCATGCCGGTGGCGTCGTAGTAGGCGGCGATCTGCTTCATGTCCTCGTGACTGAGGCCATCGGGGTGGAACTCGTCGCCACAGATACGCATGCCCACGCAAAAATCGTCACCGACTTCGGCGCGTACGGCCTTCAGTACTTCCAGGCCGAACTTCATGCGGCCTTCGAAGGTGCCGCCCCATTCGTCGGTACGCTTGTTGACGCGCGGGCTCCAGAACTGGTCGATCATGTGCTGGTGCACGGCCGACAGTTCCACGCCGTCCAGGCCACCTTCCTTGGCGCGGCGGGCAGCTTGCGCGTAGTTGCCGATCACGCGCCAGATCTCTTCCACCTCGATGGTCTTGCAGGTGGCGCGGTGCACGGGTTCACGGATACCCGACGGCGACATCAGGGTCGGCCAGTTGAAGCCGTCCCAACGCGAGCGACGGCCCATGTGGGTAATCTGGATCATGATCTTGGCGCCATGCTTGTGCATGGCGTCAGCCAGGTTCTGGAAGTGCGGGATGATGCGGTCGGTCGACAGGTTGACCGACGACCACCACTCCTGCGGGCTGTCGATGGCCACCACCGACGAGCCGCCGCAGATCGCCAGGCCGATACCGCCCTTGGCCTTTTCTTCGTAGTACTTCACGTAGCGGTCGGTCGTCATGCCGCCGTCAGTGGCGTAGACCTCGGCGTGCGCGGTGCTGAGCACACGGTTGCGGATGGTCAGTTTGCCGATCTGGATCGGCTGGAACATTGCTTCGAATGCCATGACGCTATCTCCGGCTTACAACGGCTTGACGACGAACAGGCCATCTTCGTGACCTTCTTCCGACCCGCCATAGACCTGTTCGGCCACAGTGCGGATCGAGCTGCCGCGGGCAGCGAGAATCTGGTCCATGGCGCCGGCGAACCAGCCGGTGAACATGTAGTCGACCTTGCGGCCGCACTTGCCATAGACGTACACGAACGCGGAGTGCTTGAGCTTGACGCTGCAGGTTCCCTTGTCGAGGTCGATGTCCTGGATCTCGAACAGGCCCCAGCCACGCTGGCTCAGGCGCTTCATGTAGTGCTCGAACACCGCCACGCCTTCCAGGCCATGGCACTCAGCTTCTTTTTCACACCAGTGCCAGGCGGACTTGTAGCCGGCCTTGTAGAGGATCTCGGCATACTTGTCGGCGCCCAGGACTTCTTCGATGCCCATGTGGTTGTTGACGAAGAAATGGCGCGGCACATACAGCATCGGCAAGGCGTCGCTGGTCCAGACACCGGTCTCGCTGTCTACTTCGATTGGCAATTGCGGGGCGATCTTGGCCATGGAAACTCAACTCCATAAAATTTTTTATTGGGATGCCCCGGCGTTGCTGGCAGGGGCTTTCAGGCTTGGAGAGCGGCTTACTCGCCCCACACGTCCTTGAGGACGTTGACCCAGTTCTCACCCATGATCTTGCGCACCACGCGCTCGGAGTGGCCGCGCTTGAGCAAGGTTTCGGTGAGGTTGGGGAATTCGCCCACAGTGCGGATGCCCAGCGGGTTGATGATCTTGCCGAAGTTGGTCAGGCGACGGGCGTAACCCTTGTCGTGGGTCAGGTACTCGAAGAAGTCCTGGCCGTGGCCCTGGGTGAAGTCGGTACCGATACCGATGGCGTCTTCACCAACGATGTTCATGGTGTATTCGATGGCTTCGGCGTAGTCGTCGATGGTGGAGTCGATGCCCTTGGCCAGGAACGGCGCGAACATGGTCACACCGACGAAACCGCCATGGTCGGCGATGAACTTCAGCTCTTCGTCCGACTTGTTGCGCGGGTGCTCTTTCAGGCCCGAAGGCAGGCAGTGCGAGTAGCAGACCGGCTTTTTCGACTCGAGGATGACTTCTTCGGAGGTCTTGGAGCCGACGTGGGACAGGTCGCACATGATGCCGACGCGGTTCATTTCGGCAACGATCTCGCGGCCGAAGCCCGACAGGCCGCCGTCACGCTCGTAGCAGCCGGTGCCGACCAGGTTCTGGGTGTTGTAGCACATCTGCACGATGCCCACGCCCAGCTGCTTGAAGACGTCGACATAGGCGATCTGGTCTTCGAAGGCATGGGCGTTCTGGAAGCCGAAAAGAATACCGGTCTTGCCCAGCTCCTTGGCCTTGCGGATGTCGGCAGTGGTGCGCACCGGCATCACCAGGTCGCTGTTTTCGCGGATCAGCTTCTGGCTGGCGGCGATGTTGTCGACGGTAGCCTTGAAACCTTCCCAGACCGACACCGTGCAGTTGGCCGCAGTCAACCCGCCTTTGCGCATGTCCTCGAACAGCTCGCGGTTCCATTTGGCAATGATCAGGCCGTCAATGACGATGCTGTCGGCGTGAAGTTCGGCTGGGCTCATCAGGCTGTCCCCTTTTATTGAATGGGTTTGCGCCAAACCTTATTGCCGGCGCTTTGGGGCCAGCATATGCCTGTGCCCAACAGCGCCCCGATGCAAAAACGACAGGGGGTTTGCCGAAAGCGTCAATGCGCGACATCGCGCCCTCTGGCGCGCCGTCTGGCGATGAGAGACAGTCTCGATAACGACATTTCCGGCCGTTTCATGAACATTTCTTCAGGGAGCTATCGTCTTGCCGACAGCTGAGCGAGAATCCAGCCGATTCGTCAGCCTTGTTGAGGAGAAAACGGATGAAATCAATGGCATGGCTGGTATTGCTGGCTATCGTATCGGGCGCCCAGGCCGGCGAGGAAGAAAGCACCCCGTGCGACAACGTAGAGACCGACCAGCAGACATATGCTTGCGCGGCATTCAACAAGCAGACGGCCGAGCGTGAACTGAAGTCGGCGTATGACGACCTTATCCAGCGCATTCGCGACCAGTACGCCGACGAAAGCGACAAGGCCGATGCCCTGGCCGGGCGCATGGATGCCGCCGAGAAACTGTGGACGCAGCTGCGCGATGCCGACTGCAAGGTAGAAACCTACGCCGAGAAGCCGGGCAGCAAAGCGTTCGAAGCGGCGTGGAACACCTGCGTGGCACAGCGCAGCGATGACCGCTCGGAGTACCTGCAGTCCATCGGCCAGCAGTAAGGAAGTTCCTGGGCAGGAAAGGCTGTCGGCTTATCTGTCTTGACGATCCGAACCAAAGTGCGTCCCCGGCGCCTCACCCGAGGTGCCGATGATGAACCAGATCGGAAACCAAGACATGACCTCTACTATCAGCAAGACCGACATGAACAGCGCCATTGCCGCCCTGAAGAAAGAAGGCGAAGAACGCGCCGTCATGGTAGCCAACACCGTCTGCATCTTTGCCCCGGATGTACCGGCCAGTGTTGCCGAAGATGTGCTCGATGGCATGCGCCTGATGAACCTGTCGGCGAACAAGAAGTTCGACAAGGAAACCCAGCAGCGCGAGTGGTACAACTTCTACAACGACGGTCTGGGCAAGTTCGGCTGGACGCTGACCGGCGCCGCCCATGTCGAGGAAGCAATCGACAAGGACACCCACACGCTGGCCACCCTGGTGCCTCAGATCGTCACCGTCCAGATCGGCGCCAGCCACCGCCTGAGCCGCTGTGTACAACGATCCTTCGAAGCGATCGTACAAACGCCGAAGGCGCAGCAACTGCTTGAAGAAAGCAGCGTGAGCGTTTCGGGGAAATCCAGCACCATTCAGATTTCGGCCTGCGAGATGACACCGCAAGGGCTACCGATCATGCACATGACCAGCGTTCAGCTGAGCTATGACAAGGCCGAGAAAGCCGCTGGGTCGGCTGGCCGCATCATCGACAAGTCGAACACCCGGGTTTACCGGGCCTCGCAGCAGGGCTCGTTCAGTGTTCGTCACTTCGACGCCATGCGCGATGCCGTCAGGATGAAGCTGGCCAGCCAGGCGTTCGACATCCTGGCGCTGGACATCTGACCTGAACCTGGCGCCGCCCAGCGGCGCCAGGCTCCCCTTCCTACTTTGCGACGAGGGCCAGAAGCATGCCCACCAAACCTGCCACCCAACCATGGGAGGACCTTCACGCCTGCCTGCGCCTGGCGCAACTGGGGGCCAACCAGGCTCACGATCGTCAACAGGACGGCCAGCGCTGGTTCAACCATTTTCTACAGGGCCTGGAAGACATCGGTATCGAATTGTTCGAACGGACGACGAAAAGCATCAACTGCGTACCCACGGATGCCGTGTTTCAGGACGTCTTCAACGGCTGGATTCCAGCGCCCCAGAGGCGCAACCTCAAGTTCGAGCGGGTTGCCAAGGACATACTCAATGGCTTGAAACAGCCAGACCTCGCTCTGCTGCGCAGCACCTCGGCCAGCTCGCACCTGCGCATCGACTTTGACCTGGATGACAACGGCAGCCCCCTGGCGATCATCTTTCACTTGTGCTGTGCGACCGACCCGGATGCTCCGCGGACGCGCGTGACCCTGCTGCTGGACCATATGGGCGCCAAACTCGACACCCGGGCTTTCGAGGCGCGGCGAGTACAGATCGAAAACCGCCTCCAGGCGTATTCCGACCTCGATCAGTTCTGATCCGGCAGCTGTGGCTTCAGCGCCTGACGCTCTTCACGAGGACAGCGTCCAAAGCGTCTTTTGTACCGGCGGGTAAAGTACGACGGCAGCTCGAAACCGCATGCCACACTTACCTGCGTGATGCTCATCTGCGTCTGGCAAAGCAGCTGACGCGCCTTGTCCAGACGCAGGTCAAGATAGAACCCACTGGGCGTGTCATTCAGGTGCAGACGAAACAAGCGCTCCAGTTGACGCCTGGTGATCATGGCACGGGCGGCCAGCTCCAATGTGCTCAACGGTGGCTCAGTATGCTTTTCCATCTCGCCGATCACCTGCACCAGCTTGCGGTTGCTGATGCCATAGCGAGAGGCAATCTGCATCCGCTGATGATCCTGCCGCGGCCGAATGCGGCCCAACACGAACTGCTCCGATACCTGCACCGCCAGCTCGCTGCCGTGGGATTGCGCAATCAGGTCGAGCATCAGGTCGATCGAGGCAGTGCCACCCGCGCAGGTGATGCGCCGGCGATCGATTTCGAACAGCTCCTGGGTCGCCTGCAGGCTCGGATAGTTCTCCTTGAACGCCTCCAGCGCCTCCCAGTGCACGGTGGCGCGATGACCGTCGAGCAGACCGGCCTCGGCCAGCACCACCGCGCCGGTATCGATGCCCCCCAGAACAACCCCCTCATGGTCCAGGCGGCGTAGCGCCTGCTGCAGCGCCGGCCCGTAACAGGCCAATGGCTCGAAGCCGGCGACGATCAGCAGGATGCCGCCAGGTTCGCCCGCCGCCAGCGCTGCATCGGCGTTCACCGACATGCCATTGCTGGCCTGCACTGCGCCTCCGTCCAGGCTCAGCACCTGCCAGCGATACAACGAGCCCTTGAAGCGGTTGGCCACCCGCAGTGGTTCCAGGGCACTGATGAAACCCATGGCCGAGAACCCGGGCAACAACAGGAAGTGAATGATTTGCGGCATTGCATGCTCCACGGCAAAGGTGGTCGCCTCCGTGCAAATGTTGGTCGCCAGGGTGCGATTTTCCACCCTGACAGCAGCGTAGCTTCTTCATACGACCCAGAGAGGTCGAACCCCAATAACAATATGCACTGCCGATGGAGAGCCACCATGCACAGCTTGATCCGCCGCAGCCTGTTGACCCTTACCCTGAGCAGCATCGCCACTTCCCCACTATTCGCCGCCGAGCCTGCGGCCTGCAAGAACGTCCGTCTGGGCGTGGTCAACTGGACCGATGTCATCGCCACCAGCGCCATTGCCCAGGTGCTGCTCGATGGCCTTGGCTACCAGACCAAGCAGACCAGCGCCTCGCAGCAGATCATCTTCGCCGGCATCCGCGACAAACGCCTGGACATGTTCCTGGGTTACTGGAACCCGATCATGACCCAGACCATTACCCCGTTCGTCGACGCCAAGCAGGTCAAGGTGCTCGACAAGCCCAGCCTGGAAGACGCCCGCGCCACCCTGGCAGTACCCAAGTACCTGGCCGACAAGGGCCTGAAGACCTTCGCCGACATCCACAAGTTCGAAAAGGAACTGGGCGGGAAAATCTACGGCATCGAACCGGGTTCCGGCGCCAACACCCAGATCAAGGCGATGATCGCCAAGAACCAGTTCGGCCTGGGCAAGTTCCAGCTGGTCGAATCCAGCGAGGCCGGCATGCTCGCCGCCGTCGACCGTGCAGTGCGGCGCAACGAGGCCGTGGTGTTCTTTGGCTGGGCACCGCACCCGATGAACGTGAATATCGACATGGTCTACCTGGGCGACAGCCAGGACGCCCTGGGCCCTGACGAAGGCCGCGCGACAGTGTGGACGGTGACTGCGCCAGACTACGCCGAGCGCTGCCCCAATGCCCACCGCCTGCTGGCGAACCTGAGCTTCAGCGCCGAGGACGAGAGCCGCATGATGCAGCCGCTGCTCGACCACAAGGATGCACTGGAATCGGCCCGCCAGTGGCTCAAGGACCACCCCGAGGACAAGGCCCGCTGGCTGGAGGGTGTGACCACCTTCGATGGCAAGCCGGCTGCCGACAACCTAAACCTCACTGCCAACTGATCCGGCACATTCGCGGGTAAACCCGCTCCCACAAGTCATGCACATGCCAGGGGCAACATCGTTCCCTGTGGGAGCGGGTTTACCCGCGAAAAGGCCACCAGACACCACAAGGAACCCCGTCATGAACCACGACGTCATCATCACCTGCGCCCTCACCGGCGCCGGCGACACCGCCTCGAAAAGCCACCTTGTTCCAGTCACCCCCAAGCAGATCGCCGAGTCTGCCGTAGAGGCTGCCAAAGCCGGCGCCACCGTGGTCCACTGCCACGTGCGCGACCCGCAAACCGGCCGTTTCAGCCGTGATGTGGCGCTGTATCGCGAAGTCATGGAACGCATCCGCGAAGCCGACGTGGACATCATCGTCAACCTTACCGCGGGCATGGGTGGCGACCTGGAAATCGGCCCAGGTGAAACACCACTGGAATTCGGCCCGGGCACCGACCTGATCGGCCCCCTGGAGCGCCTGGCGCATGTCGAAGCGTTGCTGCCGGAGATCTGCACCCTCGACTGCGGCACCCTCAACTTCGGCGACGGCAACTCGATCTACGTCTCCACCCCGGCGCAACTGCGCGCCGGCGCCAAGCGCATAACCGAGCTGGGGGTAAAAGCCGAGCTGGAAATCTTCGACACCGGCCACCTGTGGTTCGCCAAGCAAATGATGAAGGAAGGCCTGCTCGACGACCCGCTGTTCCAGCTGTGCCTGGGCATCCCGTGGGGCGCGCCGGCTGATACCACCACCATGAAGGCGATGGTCGACAACTTGCCGGCCAACGTCACCTGGGCCGGGTTCGGAATCGGCCGCATGCAGATGCCGATGGCCGCACAGGCCGTGCTGCTGGGCGGCAACGTGCGGGTGGGCCTGGAGGACAACCTGTATCTGGACCGTGGCGTGTTGGCCAGCAACGGCCAGTTGGTCGAGCGCGCGGTGGAGATCATTTCGCGCCTTGGCGCCCGCGTGCTGACCCCGGCAGAAGGCCGGGAAAAGATGAACCTCAAACGCCGCTGACACTTTCAGGAGCCCAACATGACCTTCATCACCGAGATCAAGACCTTCGCCGCCCTGGGTAGTGGCGTGATCGGCAGCGGCTGGGTTGCGCGCGCCCTGGCCCACGGCCTGGACGTGGTCGCCTGGGACCCGGCGCCAGGCGCCGAGCAGGCCTTGCGCAAGCGCATCGCCAACGCCTGGCCGGCATTGAAAAAGCAAGGCCTGGCACCAGGCGCTTCACAACAACGCCTGAAGTTCGTCGACACTATCGAGGAATGCGTTCGCGATGCCGATTTCATCCAGGAAAGCGCCCCTGAACGCCTGGACCTGAAGCTCGACCTGCACGCAAAGGTCAGCGCTGCCGCAAAACCCGATGCAATCATCGGTTCCAGCACCTCGGGCCTGCTGCCCAGCGAGTTCTACGAATCTGCCACCCACCCCGAGCGCTGCGTGGTCGGCCACCCGTTCAACCCGGTGTACCTGCTGCCGCTGGTGGAAATCGTCGGTGGCAACCGCACCGCCCCCGAGGCCATCGAAGCTGCCAAAACCATCTACACCGCCCTGGGCATGCGCCCGCTGCACGTACGCAAGGAAGTGCCCGGGTTCATCGCCGACCGCCTGCTCGAAGCCCTGTGGCGCGAAGCCCTGCACCTGGTCAACGACGGCGTGGCCAGCACCGGCGAAATCGACGATGCCATCCGCTTCGGCGCCGGCCTGCGCTGGTCGTTCATGGGCACGTTCCTCACCTACACCCTGGCCGGTGGTGACGCAGGCATGCGTCACTTCATGGCCCAGTTCGGCCCGGCGCTGCAACTGCCGTGGACTTATCTGCCGGCACCAGAGCTGACCGACAAGCTGATCGACGATGTGGTCGAAGGGACCTCCGAACAACTGGGCGACCACAGCATCGCCGCGCTGGAGCGCTATCGTGATGACACCCTGTTGGCAGTGCTGGAAGCGGTGAAGACCAGCAAGGCCAAGCACGGTATGGCTTTCGGCGACTGAGGAGACCGCGATGCCCGCACTGATCACCTACCGTACCCCGGTCCAGGAAGACTGGGTCGACTACAACGGGCACCTGCGTGATGCCTACTACCTGCTGATCTTCAGCTACGCCACCGACGCGCTGATGGAGCGCATCGGCCTGGATGCCGACAGCCGCGGCCAGAGCGGTAACTCGCTGTTCACCCTGGAAGCGCACATAAACTACCTGCACGAAGTGAAGCTGGGTACCGAGGTGTGGGTGCAGACGCAGATCATCGGCTTCGATCGCAAGCGCCTGCATGTCTACCACAGCCTGCACCGGGCGGGGCTCGACGAGGCACTGGCGGCCAGCGAGCAGATGCTGCTGCATGTTGACCTGGCGGGGCCGAAGTCGGCACCGTTCAGTGAGCGTAGTGCCGGATTGCTGCAGGGGTTGGTGGATGAACAACAGGATCTGCCACCGGCCGAGTTCCTCGGACGTATGATGGGTTTGAACACCCGGCCCTGAACAAAACTGCGTACCCTGTGGGAGCGGGTTCACCCGCGAATGCGATGATGAGCTACCGACGCATTCGCGGGTGAACCCGCTCCCACAGAGGGCATGCAAGCCTTCAAGCATTGAATAAGACAGTGTGCCAATAGCGGCGGCGGTGTTGCTTCGGGCAAAAAATAACCCCGGAAAGCCGTGAGCATCCGGGGCCAAGAGCGAGCAACATCCACTGTGCACGAACGAGGGTGACCAAACCCTCCGTTGCGGTAGATGGCTTGAGTTTGCGCACTTCCCGGCAGGTGGAATTAGCCGGGAACGACCTGTTCTTAGCCAAAGCAGCCATGGCGCCATTCTGTTGTTGCGGGCATGTCGCCAGCGTCACAGAATCGGTCGTAAATCACAGCAGCACTCTCTTAGCGATAAAAGGGACAACAGCCATGATGCATGCGGATTTGATTGACCAGGACGATCTGGCAGGCCACCTGCGCGCGCGCGGGTTCGAGATTCCGGCCGGCGCTACTGCCGAGCAGGCGTGCGAAGCGGTAGTGCGTGGGCTGACCGAGCCCAATGCACGGGCGCTGAAGGGGATGGTGGAGCAGATGTATACCGGTAGTGCGACGATCCTGCCGGCGGTGCGCCAGGCCATCGACAAACAGCTGTTGCCGGCGTTGGCGCAGTTCAACAAGCGCGCCTGACTGATTTTTCCTGTACTGGCCTCTTCGCGGGTAAACCCGCTCCCACAGGTATCGCACCAGTACCTGTGGGAGCGGGTTTACCCGCGAAGAGGCCGGTCCCGTTTCAGAGCCTTACACTGGCAAAGGTCGACTCGTTGCGCGCCTGGCTCAGGGCTGCCATCGGCCCGCTGTGCGGCGACAGGGTCATGGCTTGCGGGATCGGCATCATCGCCACCTGCTGCGCAGTGTTGGAGCCCACGCGCTCGTCACGCGGCGGAATACCGAAGTACTCGCGGTAGCACTTGGAGAAGTGGGGGGTAGACACGAAGCCGCACACCGACGCCACTTCGATGATCGACATCGGCGTCTGCTTCAGCAGCTGCCGGGCGCGGATCAGGCGCAGCTTCAGGTAGTAACGCGACGGCGAACAGTGCAGGTACTTCTGGAACAGGCGCTCGAGCTGCCGGCGCGATACCGACACGTACACTGCCAGTTCGTCCAGGTCGATCGGCTCTTCAAGGTTGGCCTCCATCAACGCGACGATTTCCTGCAGCTTAGGCTGGTTGGTGCCAAGCATGTGCTTGAGCGGCACGCGCTGGTGATCCTGCTCGTTGCGGATGCGCTCGTAGACGAACATTTCGGAAATCGCTGCCGACAGTTCACGGCCGTGGTCGCGGCTGATCAGGTGCAGCATCATGTCCAGCGGCGCGGTGCCGCCGGAGCTGGTGAAGCGGTTACGGTCGAGGGTGAACAGGCGGGTACTCATGTTGACCCGCGGGTAGGCCTCCTGCATGGCCGCCAGGCATTCCCAGTGCACGCTGCAATCGAAACCATCCAGCAGACCCGCACAGGCCAAGGCCCAGCTACCGGTACATACCGCGCCCAGACGGCGCGACTGACGGGCCTGGGTTTGCAACCAGGTGACATGCTCGCGGGTAACGCTGCGCTGGATGCCCACGCCGCCACAGACAATCACGGTATCGATGGGCGGCGCACTGTGCATGGCGGCGTCAGGGGTTATCTGCAAGCCATCGCTGGCCCACACCTGCCCACCATCGGCGGTGAGGGTGTGCCAGCGGTACAGTTCGCGGCCGGAAAGCTGGTTGGCCATGCGCAGCGGCTCCACGGCCGATGCCAGGGAAATGAGAGTGAAATTGTCCAGTAGGAGAAACCCGATGGACTGGGGGGCTGTGCGGTTCTGGGTTGGGTTCCCGGAGGTGTACGACGTCATCGCGATTTCTCCTCACACAAATGCAGGGTGTGCCTCAGGCGAGCACTGATTTCTTGTTATGTATGGCCCCGGTTTCATGTGCAGGGGCCTTGGTGCCAATCTCAACGCAAACGCCGTGCCTGAAATTGAACGGCTATCCAAAAAAACCTGAAAACGACGCCTTTGTTAGACAAATCAGGTGCTTTGATCGAGTTGGCCAATCTTCGTAGAACGGGCGTGCTAGGCGCTGTGCGTGTAACGGCTGAGCAATTTGGTGACACGCGCAGTGTAGGATGCCCAGAAACGACACTATTGAGTGTCACCGACAACGCCCACACTGATAACGACACCCGACGATCGGTATGCGCCGCGCTTGCACCATTAGGGGGCATTGGGGGGCGGTGCTGCACCTGCCTCAAACTCAAGGGCGTCTTCGCGGGTAAACCCGCTCCCACAAGTACAGCACCCCGAGTGAGAGCAACGCAGTACCTGTGGGAGCGGGTTCACCCGCGAGGAGGCCCTTGATGTCAGATAAAGCTATCAGCACTCGATAGCGCTGACTGCCAAACCACCGCGCGAGGTCTCTTTGTACTTGTCGTGCATGTCGGCCCCGGTATCGCGCATGGTGCGGATTACCTGGTCGAGGGAAATGAAGTGCTCGCCATCACCACGCAGGGCCATCTGCACCGCGTTGATGGCCTTTACCGCAGCAATCGCGTTGCGCTCGATGCATGGCACCTGTACCAACCCGCCGACCGGGTCGCAGGTCAGGCCCAGGTTGTGCTCCAGGGCAATTTCGGCAGCGTTCTCCACCTGAGGCGGGGTCGCGCCCAGCACTTGGGCAAGGCCCGCTGCTGCCATGGCGCAAGCCGAGCCGACTTCACCCTGGCAGCCCACTTCGGCACCGGAGATCGACGCATTCTTCTTGCACAGGATGCCCACCGCGGCAGCACCGAGGAAGAAGTCGACCACGCTGGATTCATCCACCGCATCGCTGAAGCGCATGTAATAGTGCAGCACCGCCGGGATGATGCCCGCCGCACCGTTGGTCGGCGCGGTCACCATGCGCCCACCGGCGGCGTTTTCTTCGTTGACCGCCAAGGCGAACAGGTTGACCCATTCCATGGCGCTCATGGTCGAGCCGATCACGTTGGGCTTGCCGATTTCCTGCAGGCTGCGGTGCAGCTTTGCGGCGCGGCGGCGCACGTTCAACCCGCCGGGCAGCGTGCCTTCGTACTTGAGGCCGTTGTTGACGCATTCCTGCATGGCTTCCCACAGCTTGTGCAAGCCGGCGCGGATCTCTTCCTCGCTGCGCCAGACCTTCTCGTTGGCCATCATCAATTGCGACACGCTGAGGTCGTTTTGCTTGCACAGGCGCAGCAGTTCGGCGGCGCTGTTGAAGTCGTACGGCAGCACTGTCTGGTCCGCATCCAGTACGCCACTGGCGGCCTGGGCGGCATCGACCACGAAGCCGCCACCCACCGAGTAATAGGTGTCGCGATGCAGCTCGCCCTGCTCGCCTTCGGCGATCAGGGTCATCGCGTTGGGGTGGTACGGCAGGTTCTCGTCCAGCAGCAGCATGTCGCGGGCCCAGACGAATTCGATGGGCAGGCGGCTGTCCAGCTGCAGGGTGTTGGTTTCGCGCAGGTCGGCGATACGCGGCGCGATCTGGGTCGGGTCGATGGCGTCCGGCCATTCACCCATCAGGCCCATGATGGTGGCATTGTCGGTGCCATGCCCCACCCCCGTGGCCGACAGCGAGCCATACAGGCGCACTTCGATCCGCTTCACACGTTCCAGCTCGCCGCGTTCGCGCAGGCCCTGGACGAACAGGGCGCCAGCACGCATGGGGCCGACGGTGTGGGAGCTGGAGGGCCCGACACCGATCTTGAACAGGTCGAACACGCTGATGGCCATTGTCGAATCACCTCTTGCTGGGCTTGTCTCTGCGCGCCATGCGCAGGGTGGGGCAGCTGCTAGGCTGAAGCAGCGGGCCGCCTTGAATGCACGCATCATCGGGCTTTTATCAACCCCCTCGCCGTCTGCAACCGACGTACTTTTGTCCAGCAGCGCCGCGCTGTTTTCTACCGGGGAGCTGCCCTCGCCACGCCGCTTTCCGGCGGCCTGGTGACGTAAAAATGCGGCTGAGGGGGTGGAAAAATCCATAAGCGACATCGCCCATACTGGATACGACCCGTTCCGTACTGGTTACGACCCCACCAGTAGGCGATTGCCCAGCGCTGGAGGATTATCGAAAGCGACTCGTAAAGCACGGCCACGCATCCTGCCCTCTGCAGGCCTGGTCGACCGGACCCTGAGAAAGCCCGGCGACCCACGCGAACCCGAAGACAAAATCACAGGAGTCCATCCATGAAAGGTTCACCCTCGCTGTTGCTGGTTGCGTTGCTGTCCGCGCCTTTGCTGGCCCAGGCCGCCGAACCCGAGCAATGTCAGACGGTACGGTTCTCGGATGTCGGCTGGACCGACATCACTGTAACCACCGCGACCACCAGCGTTGTGCTCGAAGCACTGGGTTACAAGACCCACACCACCATGATCTCGGTACCGGTGACCTACAAGTCGCTGGCCACCGGCAAGGACCTGGACGTGTTTCTCGGCAACTGGATGCCGACCATGGAGAACGACATCAAGCAGTACCGCGACGCCGGCACTGTCGAAACAGTGCGCGCCAACCTGGAAAACGCCAAGTACACCTTGGCCGTACCCCAGGCGCTGTATGACAAGGGCCTGAAGGATTTCAGCGACATTCCCAAGTTCAAGAAGGAGCTGGACGGCAAGATCTACGGCATCGAGCCCGGCAACGATGGCAACCGCACCATCCAGAGCATGATCGACAAGAACGCCTTCGGCCTGAAGGACGCCGGCTTCAAGATCGTCCAGTCCAGCGAGGCCGGCATGCTGTCGCAGGTTGACCGTGCGCAGAAGCGCGGCGAGGCCATCGTGTTCCTCGGCTGGGAACCGCACCCGATGAACACTCGCTTCAAGATGCAGTACCTGACCGGCGGGGACGAGTTCTTCGGCCCCGACTTTGGCAAGGCGACCGTATTGACCAACACCCGCAAGGGCTATGTGCAGGAATGCAGCAACGTTGGCCAGCTGTTGAAGAACCTGTCGTTCGAGCTCAAGGATGAAAGCACCATGATGGGCTATGTCCTGGACGACAAGATGAAACCCGAGGCGGCGGCCAAGAAGTGGCTCAAGGACAACCCTGGCAAACTGGATGCCTGGCTGGCCGGCGTAACCACCGTGGATGGCAAACCCGGCCTTGAGGCGGCCAAGGCCAAGCTGACGCAATAACGAAATACGCAATAGCGCTACCTCGGGGCAGGCCCATGCCTGCCCCGGGTTGATTTCAATCTATGCAGGTGGAAGCTCGCTATCATGCTTATCGATCAGAAAATACCCCTGGGCCAGTACATCGCGTCGTTCGTCGAGTGGCTGACCCAGAACGGCGCGAATTACTTCGACGCCATCGCGCAAGGCCTGGAGTTCATGATCCATGGCGTAACCAGTGCCCTGACTTTCTTCAATCCGTTCGTGCTCATCGCTCTGTTCGCCGCCCTGGCGCATTTCATCCAGCGCAAGTGGGCGCTGACCGCATTCGTCGCCCTGTCGTTCCTGCTGATCCTCAACCTGGGTTACTGGCAGGAAACCATGGAAACCCTGGCGCAGGTCACCTTCGCCACGGTGGTTTGCGTGGCCATCGGCGTGCCACTGGGCATCGTCGCCGCGCACAAACCGATGTTCTATACCGCCATGCGCCCGGTACTCGACCTGATGCAGACGGTACCTACCTTCGTTTACCTGATCCCTACCCTGACCCTGTTCGGGCTGGGTGTGGTACCGGGGCTGATCTCGACAGTGGTGTTTGCCATCGCCGCGCCGATCCGTCTCACCTATCTGGGCATCTGCGACGTCCCGCAGGAGCTGATGGATGCCGGCAAGGCCTTTGGCTGCTCACGGCGCCAGCTGCTCACCCGTATTGAACTGCCGCATGCGATGCCAAGCATCGCCGCCGGCGTTACCCAGTGCATCATGCTGTCGCTATCGATGGTGGTGATCGCCGCCCTGGTCGGCGCTGACGGCCTGGGCAAACCTGTGGTCAACGCACTGAACACCGCCGATATTTCCCTGGGCTTCGAAGCGGGCCTGGCGATCGTGCTGCTGGCGATCATGCTCGACCGTATCTGCAAGCAACCGGACCTGCCGGTAAGGGGTGAAGCATGAGCATCATTCGTTTCGAAGACGTCGACGTCATCTTCTCCAACAAGCCGCGCGAAGCGCTGGCGCTGCTCGACCAAGGCCAGACCCGCGAGCAGATCCTCAAGCAGACCGGTCTGGTGGTGGGTGTCGAGAAGGCCAACCTGGATATCCAGAAGGGTGAGATCTGCGTGCTGATGGGCCTGTCCGGCTCGGGCAAGTCGAGTTTGCTGCGCTGCATCAACGGCCTCAACACCGTCAGCCGCGGCAAGCTGTTCGTCGAGCACGAAGGCAAGCACATCGACATTGCCCACTGCACCCCCGCCGAGCTGAAGATGATGCGCACCAAGCGCATTGCCATGGTGTTCCAGAAATTCGCCCTGATGCCTTGGCTGACCGTGCGCGAGAACATCAGCTTTGGCCTGGAAATGCAGGGCCGCCCCGAGAAGGAACGGCGCAAGCTGGTCGACGAGAAGCTCGAGCTGGTGGGCCTGACCCAGTGGCGCAACAAGAAACCGGACGAATTGTCTGGCGGCATGCAGCAGCGCGTGGGCCTGGCCCGGGCGCTGGCGATGGATGCCGACATCCTGCTGATGGACGAACCGTTTTCGGCACTGGACCCGCTGATCCGCCAGGGCCTGCAGGACGAGTTGCTTGGCCTGCAGGCCAAGCTGAGCAAGACCATCGTGTTCGTCAGCCACGACCTGGACGAGGCGCTGAAGCTGGGTAGCCGCATCGCCATCATGAAGGATGGCCGGATCATCCAGTACAGCAAGCCGGAAGAGATCGTGCTCAACCCGGCCGACGAGTATGTACGTACCTTCGTCGCCCACACCAACCCGCTGAACGTGCTGTGCGGGCGCAGCCTGATGCGCAGCCTGGACAACTGCAAGCGGGTGAATGGTTCGGTATGCCTGGACCCGGGTATCGACTCGTGGCTGGACCTGGGCGAAGGTGGCTCGATCAAGCGCGCACGCCAAGGGCAGAACGGGCTGGACCTGCAGAACTGGGCACCTGGGCAGGATGTGGAACTGCTGGGCCGCCGTCCAACGTTGGTCAATGCCGATATCGGCATGCGCGAGGCGCTACAGATTCGTTACCAGACCGGCAACAAGCTGGTGTTGCAGGATAACGACAAGGTGGTGGGGATTCTTGGGGATACCGAGCTGTATCACGCATTGCTCGGCAAGAATCACGGTTGATGCCATTGGGGCCGCGTTGCGGCCCATCGCCGGCAAGCCAGCTTGTGTCTTGAGAGGGGATTAGAATCTGAAGTGAGAGCGGTGAATGGCAAGCTGAATGCCAGAGGT
>NZ_JADLJS010000040.1 GCF_015680405.1 Pseudomonas pudica | reverse complement strand
GGGGGCCGGGGGGCGCGGGGTTGGGGGTTATAACCCCCCCCCACACCCGAACCCGCCCCCCACGGGGGCCGTTGTCGAGGTGCGTCGGGCTCTGGATCAGCTCAGGGCTGCCAGGACCTTGGCGGTGATGGCTTCGACCGAGCCGACGCCTTCGATGTGGCTGTACTTCGGCTTGCCGCCATTGGCGGCCGACAGCTTCTGGTAGAAGTCCACCAGCGGCTTGGTCTGGCTGTGGTACACCGACAGGCGATGGCGAACGGTTTCTTCCTTGTCGTCATCGCGCTGGATCAGGTCTTCACCAGTCTCGTCGTCCTTGCCTTCCACTTTCGGCGGGTTGTACTGAATGTGGTAGGTGCGGCCCGAGGCCAGGTGCACGCGGCGGCCAGCCATGCGGCCGACGATTTCCTCGTCGTCCACGGCAATTTCCACGACGGCGTCGATGTCGACACCGGCAGCGACCATGGCTTCTGCTTGCGGAATGGTACGTGGGAAGCCGTCGAACAGGCAGCCCTTGGCGCAATCAGGCTGGGCGATGCGCTCCTTTACCAGGCTGATGATCAACTCGTCGGAGACCAGCTGGCCGGCATCCATGACTTTCTTCAGTTCCAGGCCCAGCGGGGTACCGGCCTTGACGGCGGCACGCAGCATGTCACCGGTGGAAATCTGGGGAATACCGAACTTTTCGGTGATGAACTTTGCCTGAGTACCTTTACCGGCCCCGGGAGCTCCCAGCAGAATTACGCGCATCTCGTGCTCCTCAAATTTTTTTTTGAAATTCAATGGATTCGGCGACCAGGGCCAAGTCCGGAAAATCGGGTATGACCATAAATCGGTCAGAAGGCTGCTCAAGATACACAGCGCTCGGCAGCCAGACAAGCGTCCCAAAGTTGCAGGAATGCGCCACCTACGGCTGGCCTGGCAGGCGGTTGCGCCCGGCGCAACCACCCTCCTCGCCCGCTTGCATGCCCTGCGCAGCACCTGCCCAGGACGCCCCGGGCCTGCACTCAGCCGGTGTTGCGCAGGCCGGCTGCAATACCCGCCACAGTCACCAGCAAGGCCTGCTCCAACGGGCTGTCCAGAGCGGCTTCGCGGCTGCGCGAGCGGGCCAGCAACTCGGCCTGCAGGCGGTGCAACGGGTCCAGGTAGGTGTTGCGCAGGCTGATGAATTCCAGCGTCTCGGGGCTGTGCGCCAGTAGCACCGGCTGCCCGGTAAGGCCAAGTACCACCTTGCACGACTGCGACAATAGGTCGCGCAGGTGCGCACCCAATGGCAGCAGGTGCGGTTGCACTAGACGTTCGTCGTAGGCCTCGGCGATCTGTGCATCGGCCTTGGCCAGCACCATCTCGAGCATGTCAATGCGGGTGCGGAAGAACGGCCATTGCTCGCGCATCTGCGCCAGCAGTTCACCCTGGCCACGGGCCAGGGCATTGTTCAATGCCGTTTCCCAGCCAAGCCAGGCTGGCAGCATCAGGCGGGTCTGGGTCCAGCCGAAGATCCACGGGATGGCCCGCAGGCTTTCGATGCCACCGGCTCGGCGCTTGGCCGGGCGGCTGCCCAGCGGCAGGCGCCCCAGCTCCTGCTCCGGGGTGGACTGGCGGAAGTACTCGACAAAATCGGGGTTCTCCCGCACCACGCTGCGGTAGGCCTTGACCCCATCGGCGGCCAGCTGGTCCATCACCTCGCGCCAGGCCGGCTGCGGTGGTGGCGGTGGTAACAGGGTAGCTTCGAGCACGGCGGCCAGGTACAGGTTCAGGTTCTGCTCGGCGATGCCCGGCAAGCCGAACTTGAAACGGATCATCTCGCCCTGCTCGGTTGTACGGAACCGCCCCGCCACCGAACCCGGTGGCTGCGACAGGATCGCAGCGTGGGCCGGGCCGCCGCCGCGGCCTACCGTGCCGCCACGGCCGTGGAACAGCAGCAGCTCGACCTGGTGCTCGGCGCAGATACGCACCAGGTCTTCCTGGGCCCGGTACTGCGCCCAGGCCGCTGCCGTGGTACCAGCGTCCTTGGCCGAGTCGGAGTAACCGATCATCACCTCCTGCGGACCGCGCAGGTTGGCGCGGTAGCCTGGCAGGCCGAGCAGGCGCTGCATCACCGGGCCGGCATTGTCGAGATCGGCCAGGGTCTCGAATAGCGGCACCACCCGCATGGGCCGAGTCAGGCCGGCCTCCTTCAGCAGCAGCTGCACCGCCAGCACATCCGAGGCAGCACCGGCCATGGAGATGACGTAAGAGCCCAGCGAGGCGGCCGGCGCGGCGGCAATTTCCCGGCAGGTGGCCAGTACCTCGGCGGTATCGGCCTGCGGCTTGAAGTGCGCGGGCAGCAGTGGCCGGCGGTTTTTCAGCTCGGCCTGGAGAAACTCGATGCGCTGCTCTTCATCCCAGTCGGCATAACGCCCCAGGCCCAGGTAGTCGGTAATCTCGCTCAACGCATCACGGTGGCGGGCGGCGTCCTGGCGCACATCCAGGCGGCCCAGGAACAGGCCGAAGGTCACGGCGCGGCGCAGGCAATCGAGCAACGGGCCTTCGGCGATCACACCCATGCCGCAGGCGTGCAGTGACTGGTAGCACAGCTCCAGCGGCGCGATCAGGTCGCGGTTGTCCACCAGCACCTCGGCGCTGGCCGGCTGGCTGCTGGTCAATGCCGAATGCGCCCAGGCGCGCGTTGCCCTCAGGCGATCGCGCAGTTGCTTGAGCAGGGAACGGTAGGGTTCTGCACTGTCACCGACCCGCTCGCGCAGGGCATCGTCGGCCTGCTGCATGGACAATTCGGAGGCCAGCGCATCGATGTCGCGCAGGAACAGGTCGGCAGCCATCCAGCGCGCCAGCAGCAGAACTTCGCGGGTGACAGCTGCGGTCACGTTGGGGTTGCCATCACGGTCACCACCCATCCACGAGGCGAAGCGGATCGGCGCCGCCTCCAGCGGCAGGCGCAGACCGGTAGCCTCCAGCAAGGCCTTGTCGACCTTGCGCAAGTGGCTGGGGATGGCGTGCCACAGCGAATGCTCGATCACCGCAAAGCCCCACTTGGCTTCGTCCACCGGCGTCGGTCGGGTGCGGCGGATTTCTTCGGTGTGCCAGGCCTCGGCGATCAACCGGCGCAGGCGCTCGCGCACCTGCTCGCGTTCGGCCGGGGTCAGATCGCGGTGGTCCTGGGTAGCCAGTTGGCCGGCGATGGCGTCGTACTTCTGGATCAGGGTGCGGCGGGCCACCTCGGTGGGGTGAGCGGTGAGCACCAGCTGGATGTCGAGCTTGGCCAATTGCCGTGCCAAGGCATCATTGCTGTGCCCGGCCTGCTTCAGGCGCGCCAGCAGCTCGGGCAGCACCCGTGCCTCGAACGGCTCGGGCTGGTCGGCGTCTCGGCGGCGGATCAGCTGATACTGCTCGGCCATGTTGGCCAGGTTGAGGAACTGGTTGAAGGCCCTGGCCACGGGTAGCAAGTCTTCATCGGCCAAGTCCGCCAGGGTCGAGCTCAGTTGCTCGCCAGCGCTGCGGCGGTCGGCCTTGGCACTGTGGCGGATGTCCTCGATCTTCTGCAGGAACGCCTCGCCATGCTGCTGGCGAATGGTATCGCCGAGCAGCTCACCCAACACATGGACATCTTCACGCAAACGCACATCGATATCGGTCATTGGCCCTCTCTCCGGCGCGGCTCTGGCGCATTGCATCCCTTTTCAGCCTTTACCCGCTCCCACAAGGGCGCGCGGTATTCGCACCAAGAGTGCCCACAGCCCGGCGCCGATGGCAAGCCGTGATCGGCCAAAGCAAACTAAAGTGAAAGCACGACACTCCCATGCAATGCAGCCCTTTCAGGCGTCAACAGAGGTCATCATGAAAATCCGTGAACTCGCCAGGCACTGGGAACAGAATGCCGCCGGTACCCTCAGCCCCACGAGCCATGTCCTGCACCTGGACCTTGAGTCCGAAGCGCGCCTGGCCGCGCTGATCGACATGTACCCCAAGCGCACCGCCGAGGAACTTCTCGGTGAGCTGGTCGCGGCAGCCCTCGAGGAACTGGAGGCCAGCTTCCCCTATGTGCAAGGCCGCCAGGTCATCGCCACCGACGAGGAAGGCGACCCGCTGTACGAGGACATCGGCCCTACTCCGCGCTTTCTGTCGCTTTCGCGACAGCATCTGCACGCTCTGAGCAACCCAGCAGCCGACAGCCAGAAGTAACCCGCCGCCCCCGCTCCGGGCCTGGCAAAGGCCCGGAATATCGCTACGCCCCGCGAAAGTTCCGGGCGAATCGCACTGACCGATTAGTCAGAAATAGTTATCCGCTCAGGATGATTTTTTCTGAACTATCCGAAAAACGCGTCAGTCACAGCCAATAGCCATCACGCTAAAACCCTGCACACCTGCCGTTGTGCACCGTTGAGATGAAGCGCGTGCACGTGTCAGGGAACGAGCGATGGACTGCTACGGACAACGTCGTAAACAGGAGTGATCCAATGGAACTGACCACCAAGAACACCCGCATCTACAAACCCTCATCCACTCATGTGCGCGGGTTGAAGCTGGCAGCGCTGGCCCTGGGCAGCAGCCTCGTTCTGGCCGGCTGTGCGGGCAACCCGCCCACCGAGCAGTATGCAGTCACCCAGTCCGCCGTGAACTCCGCCGTCAGCGCTGGCGGCACCGAGTTCGCCGCCGTGGAAATGAAAGCGGCGCAGGACAAGTTCAAGCAGGCCGAGATCGCCATGCATGACAAGAAGTACGACGACGCCAGGCGCCTGGCCGAACAGGCCGAATGGGACGCCCGCCTCGCCGAACGCAAGGCCCAGGCGGCCAAGGCCCAGAAGGCCGTGCAGGATGCCCGCCAGGGCGTTCAGGACGTACGTGAGGAAGGCCTGCGCAGCGCTCAGTGAGCCCTGCCGCGCCCCCCTCGGCCTTCGCACACGATCAAAGGATGAACACTATGCGCAACTACGTCATGATTCCCGCCCTGCTGGCCCTGAGCGTCGGTCTTGCTGCCTGCTCGCACGACCCTAACGCCAACCTCGAATCGGCCCGCACCAACTTCTCTTCGCTGCAGAGCGACCCGCAATCGAGCAAGGTTGCCGCGCTGGAGACCAAGGACGCCCAGGACTGGCTGAACAAGGCCGACAAGGCCTACATGGACCGTGAAGAAGAGAAGAAGGTCGACCAGTTGGCCTACCTGACCAACCAGCGCGTCGAGGTGGCCAAGCAGACCATTGCCCTGCGCACCGCCGAAAGCGAACTGAAGAACGCCTCGGCCCAGCGCGCCCAGGCCAAGCTGGACGCCCGCGACGCACAGATCGCCAAGCTGCAGGACAGCCTCAACGCCAAGCAGACCGACCGCGGCACGCTGGTCACCTTCGGTGACGTGCTGTTCGACTTCAACAAGGCCGAACTCAAGAGCAACGCCTACCCGAACGTCACCAAGCTGGCGCAGTTCCTTCAGGAGAACCCGGAACGCAAGGTGATCGTCGAGGGTTACACCGACAGCGTAGGCTCTGCCAACTACAACCAGGGCCTGTCGGAGCGCCGCGCCAACAGCGTGCGCATGGCACTGGTACGTGCTGGCGTCGACCCGGCGCGCATCGTCGCCCAGGGCTATGGCAAGGAGTACCCGGTAGCGGACAACTCGAGCAATTCGGGGCGTGCGCAGAACCGTCGGGTGGAGGTGACCATCTCCAACGACAACCAGCCGGTGGCGCCGCGCTCTGTGAGCCAGGTACAGCAGTAAGGCTGGCTAGCTGAACTGACAAGCCCCGCGCTCGACGCGGGGCTTTCTTTTGCCTGTGCTGGCCCTTTCGCGGCTAAAGCCGCTCCCACAGGGACCGCGTACAGGCAGCAGAGATAATGGCTCACTGCACCTGCTGCGGGGTTTCCTCGCCCATGCAACGCACCGCGCGCTTGCGGTTGTCCACCAGCACCCCGGTCAGGCCTTTCTGCTGGGTATCGAACAACACCAGCACGCCATCGACGCATTGGGCCACTTGTGGCGCCGGGTCGAGCGAGACCTTGTAGTCCTCGCCTGGGATGGTCTTGAGCATGGTGAAGTCCTGCAGCAACAGGGCATCCTCGGGCTTGGCGAAATGCAGGTAACCGTAGTACCACAAGGCCCCCACCGTCACGATGATGCTGCCGACACCGGTCAGGATCAGCGGGATGGCGTTGCGTTCTTCACTCATTGCTTGTTCTTCTCGTCAGGGTAATTGGGTACTTCGGCCAGCCGCCGCAGGCCGTTGAAATGGCTGGGGTCGTCCAGGAAACGCAGCATCACCTGGCGCCAGGTCGGGTCGGCGAAGGTCTGCACGTGGCCGCCACGGGTCAGTTGCAGCACCCGTGGCGCAGGCGCGTGCTGGTACAGGCGAATGCCGTTGTCCATCGGCACCAGGGTGTCGTCGATGCTGTGGAAGAACAACTTGGGCGGGCTGCTCAGTTGCGCGATCGAGCGGATGGCGCTGTCGCCGTCCGGCACCAGCCACGACAGCGGCACCTGCAGCGGCCAGGTCATCCACGAGGTGCTGAGGGCAAAACGCCCGACCGCACGGTAACTGGCCGGCACACCGTCGAACACCAGGGCACTGAAACGCTGGCGCTGCTCCGGGTGGGCCGCCAGGTAGTGAATGGCCATGGCCCCGCCGAGGCTCTGCCCCAGCAATACCAGCGGCTTGCCCTTTACCTCGGGCGCCTGTTCCAGCCAGGCCATGGCCGCCGCGATGTCCTGGTACACCTCAGGCAGGCTCGGCTCGCCCTGCGACAGGCCGTAGCCGCGGTAATCGATCATCAATACCTGGTAGCCCTGCTCCGGCAGCCAGTAGCTGCCGCCCAGGTGCCCAGGCAGGTTGCCGCCATTGCCGTGCAGGTGCAGCACCGTGCCCTTGACCTGGACCCCGGCCTTGGCCGGCAACCACCAGCCGTGCAGGCGGATACCATCAGCAGTGGTCAGGGTGACATCGCGGTATTCGAGCCTGGCCCGCTCTGGCGTGAACGCCTGGCCACGCTCGGGGTAGAACAGCAGGCTGCTGCAACCGCCCAGGCCCAGCAGGATCAAACCCAGGGCCAGCAGGCGGCAGCACTCAGAGAATGTTCGCGTAATCGGCTTCAATGCGATCCAGGCTCAGGTGGTTGAGGAAGTTGGAGAAGCACATCCAGGCCGACAGCGCGTTGAGGTCGCGGAACTGCTCGGGCAGGTACTTGGGAGGCTCGACCAGGCCTTCCTCGACCAACTGTCGCAGGGTACGCATGTCTTCCAGGGTGGTCTTGCCACAGAACAGCAACGGGATCTGTTCGAGCTTGCCCTTCTTCACGGCCAACTGAATGTAGTTGTAAACCATGATGAAGCCCTTGAGGTAGGACAAGTCCTTGGTAAATGGCAGGCCATTGGGCACCGACCCACGGAACACCCGGCTGGCGTTGCTGTAGCTCTGCGCCATCTCGAACCCCTGCTCGCGGAAGAAGTTGTAGACCTGCATGAAATCTGCACCCTCCTCGACCATGTGGATGGCGCGGGTGCGATTGGTGAGCTTGCGCAGGCGGCTGGGGTAGGAGGCGAAGGCGATCACCTCCATGAGGATGGCCAGGCCTTCCTGCGTTACCGTCGACGAGGGCGGGCCCTTGGCCAGGAAAGTACAGATCGGCTGGTTCAGGCCGTTGAGCGTGGTACCGACATGCACCAGCCCTTCGTGCACCTCCAGGGCGCGCACGTCACGGGAGTTGAACATGGCGTCGGCACGCACCTTGATGTAGTCAGCCCCGGCCGCAGCATCGGCGACGATACCGTCGGACTCGAACACACGAATGGTTTCCTCGGCCTCGCCGAACACCTTGTTCAACCGGTGCTGGAGGATTTCCACAGCCTCCTTGGCGGTGAGGTTCTTCGGTTCGTCCTTGAGGTCGCCACGGCCATCGATGTTGTTCAGGTAGTCCGACAGCATCAGGCCGAGGTCGGCCAGGGTCGGGTCACCGGCGTGGAAGGCATCCGAAGCAGCGCCGTACAGTTCCTGGGAGATCAGGCCGAAATCCTCGGTGCCGCGCGCTTCGAGCATGCGCACCACCATGCGGTATTCGCGACACATGCGCTTCATGATCTGCCCGACCGGGTTGAACTGGCCGAGCTGGCGAATGATGTCGCGCTCGATGCCCTGGAACTCGGCCTTGACCGCGCTGGAATCGAACGCCAGCGGGCGCGACTGGTAGTAGGCACGGTCGACGGCCGGCGGCTCCTTGCCCTTGGCCTTGAGGAAGCCCTGGCGGATGTTGTCGTCCCACTTCACCGCGTCCAGGACCCGGATCGGGGTCTGTGCCGCAACGATGCGGTCGGACAGGGCACGGATGGTTTGCTGGTATTCGTCCACCGGGGACTCCTTATTGGAACAAAGTGCCAAGCCTTGCTTTGCCTGTACCGGCCTCGGTTCCTGTAGGAGCAGCCTTGTGCTGCGAGGAGGCCATTAGCGGCAACTGAAATGGTTTGCCCTACTGGCCTCTTCGCAGCACAAGGCTGCTCCTTCAGGGGACCCGGGACGGCACAGGTAATTACTTGCCGGAACGCTGGAACCGCGCCACTTCAACGAACAGGTCGGAGTTGGCCGGGTCGTCCAGGTAAGCCAGCACCCGCGCCGACGGGCTGTCGATCAGCACGCCGTCGCCGTTGTCTTCCGGCACTTCGGTGCTGCGCCCGGTCAGTTCCTTCTTGTCCACCGCCTGCTGCACCTGTTCCACATCCAGGTTGTAGACCACCAGTTCCTTGCCATCGACGATATCGAAACCGCCGATCAGGAAGTTGCCACCCAGGCGTTTTGGCACGCCAGCCGACAGGTACCAGCGGTTGCCGTGGCGCGACACGGTGAACACGTATTCCTCGGGGGCCTTGCCCTTGGCCGTGGCCACCGCCTTGTAGGCATCGCCGCCGCTACGGCTAATCACCAGCTTCAGCGGCTCACCCCAGGCGTCCTTGCTGCTCCACTTGCCGAGCAGGGCCTTGGGCGCTGCTTGGTTGCTCGGCAAGGGCTCGTGGAAGGTCACCAGACAACCGCCCAGCAGCAGGAATGACAAAGTCAACAACACCACACGCCAGGCTTTCATCAGGTTCTCCTTGAAAAGTCGGTCTCGGCTCAGGCCGATGCCAGCACCAGCTGCAGGTATCGGCTAAGCATAGCGAGCATCTGCCCATCGGCTTGCGCATTCGCATCCTTGAGCAGGCCCTGATATTCCATCTGCTTGATAATCGCCGTCAACATTTGGGCATCCTGTTCCGGTTGCTGCGAACCCACCACCTGCAGCAATTGGCGGGTGCCATGCAGCAGAATCTGTTCATGGGCGCACACCAGTTGAGCAAGGCGCGGGCAAAGCAGCGCCTCCTGGCGGAAGGCCTGTTCGGCCATCAGGAAGTCGCGGCGGTTCAGCAGTTGCCGCTGCACGTAGTCGGCAGTCATGCGCGCGACCTCCTCAGCCAGGCGTGCCCGCGCCTGCGGGCTGCCGTCACCCTGGGCCAGCAACTGGCGCAACACCACCTCGGTATTGGCCCACAGCTTGGCCATGTAGGCGGCGCTGCGTTCGACGTACTGGGCGAAGGTATCGGTGAGCAGGTCCTCGATATCCTTGAAGTAGTAGGTGGTGGCCGACAGTGGCACACCGGCCTCGGCGGCGACGGCGCGATGGCGCACACCGCGCACGCCATCGCGCACGACAATGCGCATGGCGGCGTCGAGGATCTGTTGACGACGCTGCTCGCTGCCTTGGCGGGCAGTCTTGCGGCCTTGGTATTGCACGCTTTCGGCGACGGCGGTGGCGATGCCGGCGGCGCCCTGGTGAGGCATTGCGGGTGTCACGGGGGGGTACCTCATGGACAGTGTTTTGTCAGTGCCGGCCTCTTCGCGGGCACGCCCGCTCCCACAGGGACCTCACCACATTCAGGACCTGTGCAGGCCTATGATGGCTGGCAAAACAGCTCCCGAGGGAAACCACACCTGCAAGGACCTGTGGGGTCCCTGTGGGAGCGGGCGTGCCCGCGAAGAGGCCGGTACTGACAACATAAAGCTTCAGGCAAGAAAAAGCCGCCTCGAAAGGCGGCTCGTTCAATTCACTCAGGCCTGCGGACGCATGTGCGGGAACAGGATCACGTCGCGGATCGACGGCGAGTTGGTCAGCAGCATCACCAGGCGGTCGATGCCGATGCCTTCACCAGCAGTCGGTGGCATGCCGTACTCCAGGGCGCGGACGAAGTCGGCGTCGTAGTGCATGGCTTCGTCGTCACCGGCATCCTTCTCGGCCACCTGGGCAAGGAAGCGCTCGGCCTGGTCTTCGGCATCGTTGAGCTCGGAGTAGGCGTTGGCAATCTCGCGGCCACCGATGAACAGCTCGAAACGGTCGGTAACAGCCGGGTTGTCGTCGTTGCGACGGGCCAGCGGCGACACTTCGAACGGGTACTCGGTGATGAAATGCGGTTGCTCCAGCTTGTGCTCGACCAGCTCTTCGAAAATCATCACCTGCAGCTTGCCCAGGCCTTCGTGGCCCAGCACCTTGGCCCCGGCCTTTTTGGCGATGTCGCGGGCGCGGTCGACGTCCTGCAGGTCGGCAGCGGTCAGCTCCGGGTTGTACTTGAGGATCGAGTCGAATACCGACAGGCGGGCGAACGGCTCGCCGAAGTGGAACACCTTGTCGCCGTACGGCACATCGGTAGTGCCCAGTACCAGCTGCGCCAGCTCGCGGAACAGTTCCTCGGTGAGGTCCATGTTGTCGCGGTAGTCGGCGTAGGCCTGGTAGAACTCGAGCATGGTGAATTCAGGGTTGTGACGAGTCGAAACGCCTTCGTTACGGAAGTTGCGGTTGATCTCGAACACCTTCTCGAAGCCACCAACTACCAGGCGCTTGAGGTACAGCTCCGGCGCAATACGCAGGAACATGGCCATGTCCAGGGCGTTGTGGTGGGTTTCGAACGGCTTGGCCGCGGCACCACCCGGGATGGTTTGCAGCATCGGCGTCTCGACTTCGAGGAAGTCGCGCTCGATGAGGAACTTGCGGATGTGCGAGATCACCTGCGAACGCACGCGGAAGGTGTGGCGGGTTTCTTCATTGACCATCAGGTCGACGTAACGCTGGCGGTAGCGCTGCTCGGTGTCGGTCAGGCCGTGGTGCTTGTCGGGCAGCGGGCGCAGCGACTTGGTCAACAAGCGCACATTGGTCATTTCGACGTACAGGTCGCCCTTGCCGGAACGGGCCAGAGTGCCTTCGGCGCTGATGATGTCGCCCAGGTCCCAGGTCTTGACCGCGGCCAGGGTCTCTTCCGACAGGGTCTTGCGGTTGACGTAGACCTGGATACGGCCGGTCATGTCCTGAATGACCATGAACGAGCCGCGGTTGAGCATGATGCGGCCGGCAACCTTGACCGGAATCGCTGCAGCTTCCAGTTCTTCCTTGGTCTTGTCCGCATACTGCTTCTGCAGGTCGTTGCAGTAGCTGTCGCGACGGAAGTCATTGGGGAAGGCATTGCCCTTGGCGCGCTCGGCGGCAAGCTTTTCCTTGCGCAGGGCGATCAGGGCGTTTTCTTCCTGTTGCAGGTCTTGCGCTTCGGTCTTGAGGTCGCTCATTTCGTCATTCTTTCCATCAGGTGTTCGGTGCCCCTTTCGGGCAGGGCACGCGATACCGGCCCAGGCCAGATACCGCGGCGGTTGTATGCGGTTTACAGCCCCTGCTTGAGGCTCGCTTCCAGGTACTGGTCGAGGTCGCCGTCCAGCACCTTCTGGCAGTCGCTGCGCTCGACACCGGTACGCAGGTCCTTGATACGCGAGTCATCCAGCACATAGGAGCGGATCTGGTGGCCCCAGCCGATGTCCGACTTGCTGTCTTCCAGCGCCTGCGAGGCGGCGTTGCGCTTCTGCATTTCCAGCTCGTACAACTTGGCCCGCAGCATTTTCATGGCGGTGTCCTTGTTGGCGTGCTGGGAGCGTTCGTTCTGGCAGGCCACCACGGTGTTGGTCGGTACGTGGGTAATACGCACCGCCGAGTCGGTGGTGTTCACGTGCTGACCACCGGCACCGGAGGAACGGTAGGTGTCGATACGCAGGTCGGCCGGGTTGATCTCGATCTCGACCTTGTCGTCGATCTCGGGCGACACGAACACCGCCGAGAACGAGGTGTGGCGACGGGCACCGGAGTCGAACGGGCTCTTGCGCACCAGGCGGTGCACGCCGATCTCGGTGCGCAGCCAACCGAAGGCGTACTCGCCCTTGA
This sequence comes from Pseudomonas pudica, assembly GCF_015680405.1. Classification (GTDB taxonomy): domain Bacteria; phylum Pseudomonadota; class Gammaproteobacteria; order Pseudomonadales; family Pseudomonadaceae; genus Aquipseudomonas; species Aquipseudomonas pudica. The sequence continues at coordinate 40,052 of NZ_JADLJS010000040.1, read as the reverse complement.
TATGCACGGTAGCGCCCTTGATGCCGGCGACTTCACCTTCGGAAAGCTCGATGATGGTGGCATCGAAACCACGCTTGTCGGCCCAGCGCAGGTACATGCGCAGCAGGATGTTGGCCCAGTCCTGCGCCTCGGTACCACCGGAGCCGGCCTGGATGTCCAGGTAGGCGTTGTTCATGTCCATCTCGCCGCTGAACATGCGACGGAACTCGAGCTGGGCCAGTTTTTCTTCCAGGCCTTCCAGTTCGGTCACGACGTCGCCGACGGCGCCTTCGTCATTCTCCTCGACGGCCATGTCAAGCAGGTCCTGGCAGTCCGCCAGGCCGCCGGACAGCTTGTCCAGGGTCTCGACGACCTGTGCCAGCATGGCACGCTCGCGGCCCAGGGCCTGGGCGTACTCGGGCTTGTTCCAGACGTTAGGGTCTTCCAGTTCGCGGTTGACTTCGATCAGGCGGTCATGCTTGTGATCGTAGTCAAAGATACCCCCGAATGGACTGGGAACGCTCGGTGAGGTCCTTGATGGTGTTCAGGATCGGTTGGATTTCCATGGGCGGGCAGCTCTCGTGCGAATTCGGTGAAAAGCCTGCGAGTATAACCGAGTCCGCTGCAGGGCGGCAGACCCGCCGGGCGGTAGAAGTGGTGTCGGCAGAATGAGGTGAACGCCTGCCCCGGACTATCCCACAGGTACAGCGCAGGTCTCAGGCATGCGCTGCACCTGTGGGAGCTGGCTTGCCGGCGATGAGGCCCTGTCAGGCGATACCAACCTGGTTGCGTCCGCCATTCTTGGCCTGGTACAGGCCTTTGTCGGCAGCCGAGATCAGCTGCCGGCTATGGCTGCCGATGGACGGAGTCTGGGTGGCCAGACCAATGCTGACTGTCAGATACGAGTCGGGGACCGGCGCGGTGTGCGGGATGCCGAGGCCGAGCACGGTCTGGCGCAGCTTCTCGGCCATCAGGCGTGCCCCACCCGGCGAGGTGTTGGGCAATACCAGGACGAATTCCTCGCCGCCATAGCGCGCCGGCAGGTCGGTCGGCCGCGAGCACGAGCCGCGGATTGCCTCGGCCACCTGGCGCAGGGCCTCGTCACCGGCCAGGTGGCCAAAACTGTCGTTGTAGGCCTTGAAGTAGTCGACGTCGATCATCAGCAGCGACAACTGCTGCTGCTCACGCATGGCCCGGCGCCATTCCAGTTCCAGGTACTCGTCGAAGTGGCGGCGATTGGACAACCCGGTCAGTCCATCGGAGTTCATCAGCCGCTGCAGCATCAGGTTGGTATCGAGCAGTTGCTGCTGGCTTACGCGCAAGGCACGGTAGGCCTCGTCGCGCTGCAGCAGGGTGAGGTAGGAGCGCGAGTGATAGCGGATGCGCGCCACCAGCTCGATGGTATCCGGCAACTTGACCAGGTAATCGTTGGCCCCGGCAGCAAAGGCTGCACTCTTGACCAACGGGTCTTCCTTGGTCGACAGGACGATGATCGGGATGTCCTGGGTCGCCGGATTGTTGCGGTATTCACGCACCAGGGTCAGCCCGTCCAGGCCAGGCATGATGAGGTCCTGCAGGATAACCGTAGGCTTGATGCGCACAGCCTGGGCCACCGCCTGGTGCGGGTCGGCGCAGAAGTGGAAGTCGATGTTCTCTTCGTTGGCCAGGCCACGCCGCACCGCCTCGCCGATCATGGCCTGGTCGTCGACCAGCAGCACCATCGCCGAGTTCTCGTTGGGGGTCGTGAAACCTTCGATCGGTAAATCATTCATACCTGTTCACCCGATCACTACCGGCCTGGCGGCGTGATTCAATACACTTCGTCATTTTGCGAAAAATTCCATCAAGCGCCCGGCTATGCGTTCCAGCGGGCGGATTTCTACCGCGGCATCGATAGCCGCGGCAGCCTTGGGCATCCCGTACACCGCACTGCTGGCCTGGTCCTGGGCAATGGTCAGGAAGCCTTGCTGGCGCATCAGCTTCAGGCCCTGAGCACCATCGCGGCCCATGCCGGTAAGCAACACGCCCACCGCATCGCCGGCCCAATAGCGCGCCACACTCTCGAAGAAGACATCGATCGAGGGTCGGTAAATTTCATTGACAGGTTCGGCAGTGTAGGCCAGTTGGCCGTTCTGTAGCAGGCGAATGTGGTGATTGGTGCCGGCCAGCAACACCTGCCCCGGCTGCGGCGGCTCGCCTTCACGGGCCAGACGCACCGGCAGCCCGGCGGCGCTGCTGAGCCATTCGGCCATTCCTGCGGCAAACACCTGGTCCACATGCTGGACCAGCACGATGGCCGCCGGAAACGCCGCCGGCAGGCCCTGAAGCAAAACTTCCAGCGCCGCCGGGCCACCCGCCGAAGAGCCGATCGCCACCAGGCCACGGCGCTGGGAAGCCTCGCGCAGCGGCGTGGCCACCGGGCGAGCGGCGGGCGCCCGCTGCTGGCCGATCAGCCAACCGATATTGAGGATCTTGCGCAGCAGTGGCGCCGCCGCTTCACGGGGGTCGCCCGCGCCCAGCGCCGGGGTGTCTACCACGTCGAGGGCGCCGTAGCCCATGGCCTCGAACACTCGGTGCACGTTCTGCTTGCGGTCGACCGTGACGATTACGATGGCGCATGGGGTTTCGGCCATGATCCGCCGGGTGGCCTCGACACCATCCATGACCGGCATGATCAGGTCCATGAGAATCAGGTCTGGCTGCTGCTCGGTGCAGCGCTGCACCGCCTCGGCACCATTGCTGGCCACCCACACCACCTGGTGCGCCGGCTCCAAGGCGACTGCCCGGCGCAGCGCCTCGACGGCCATGGGCATGTCGTTGACGATGGCGATCTTCATCCCTGAGCACCTCCGATCAGCTCAACCACAGCATCCAGCAACGCGTCGTCATGGAAACTGGCCTTTGCCAAATAGTAGTCGGCGCCGGCATCCAGGCCACGCCGTCGGTCTTCCTCACGGTCCTTGTAGGACACCACCATCACCGGCAGCGACTGCAGGCGCTGGTCGCGGCGCACCAGGGTGACCAGTTCGATACCGTCCATGCGCGGCATGTCGATGTCGGTGATAAGCAGGTCGAAGTCCTCGCCACGCAAAGCGTTCCAGCCGTCCATGCCATCCACCGCCACGGCCACGTCGTAGCCGCGGTTGCCGAGCAGCTTGCGCTGCAGTTCACGCACGGTAAGCGAATCGTCGACCACCAGGATACGCTGGCGCGCCACGCCACGGGCTCCGCTGCTGCCACGTTCGATGCGTTCCAGGCTGCCGGTGCTGAGCAGTTTCTCCACCGAACGCAGCAGGTCCTCGACATCGATGATCAGCACCACCGAACCATCGTCGAGCAAGGCACCGGAAGAAATGTCCTGCACCTTGCCCAGCCGTGGGTCGAGCGGCATCACCACCAGCACCCGCTCGCCCACCAGGCGCTCCACGGCCACGCCGTACAGTTGCTCGCGCTCGCGAATCACCACCACCCGCAGGCTGTTCCCCTGCGTTTGCCCGGCCGGGCGGTTGAGCAGTTGGCTGGCCGCGACCAGGCCGATGTGCCGGCCTTCGTGCCAGAAGTGCTGGCGGCCTTCGATCTGCACGATCTCTTCGGCGCTCACTTCGAGCGTGCGTTCGATATGAGCGAGCGGGAATGCATAGGCCTCGCCGCCCACCTCGACCACCAGGCTGCGCACCACCGACAGGGTCAATGGCACCTGCAGGTGGAAACGGCAACCCTGCCCGGCCAACTGGGTCAGTTCGATCGAACCGCGCAGCTCACGGATCATGTGCTGCACCGCATCCAGGCCCACGCCGCGACCGGACACTTCGGTGACCTTGTCGCGCAGGCTGAAACCGGGCAGGAACAGAAACGTCAGCAACTCTTCCTCGCTCATCCGCGCCACCGTGTCGGCGGGCGACAGGGCACGCTCGACAATGCTGCTGCGCAGGCGCTCGAGGTCGATGCCGGCACCGTCGTCGATCAATTCCAGGCTGAGCATACCGGCCTGGTGCGAGGCCCGCAGGCGGATCACCCCCTCCTCCGCCTTGCCCGCCAGCAGCCGCCGTTCGGGCAGCTCGATGCCGTGATCGACCGCGTTACGCAACAGGTGGGTCAGCGGTGCTTCGAGCTTTTCCAGCACGTCACGGTCGACCTGGGTCTTGTCCCCCTCTACCAGCAGCCGCACCGGCTTGCCCAGCGAACGGCCAAGGTCGCGCACCATGCGGCTCTGGCCGGTCAGCACATCGGCAAACGGCCGCATCCGGCAGGCCAGCGCGGTGTCGTACAGCAGTTGTGCGCGCTGGCTGGCCTGCCAGCCGAACTCGTCCAGGTCGCCAGCTTGCTGCTGCAGGATCTGCTGGGTTTCCGCCAGCAGGCGCTGGGTCTGTGCCAGGGCTTCGAGCACCTCGCTGCTCTGGCCACTGTCCTCCAGCTGCATGCGAAGGCCGTCAAGCGCCTGCATGCCCTGGCCATGCATGCGCTTGAGACGCTGCAAGGTCGCCAGGTAAGGCTTGAGCCGCTGGGTTTCCACCAGCGACTTGCTGGAAAGGTCGAGCAGGCTGTTGAGGCGGTCGGCGGTCACTCGCAGCACCCGCTCCGTCCCTTCGCCGGTGCGCTTGCCGGCCTTGCGACGTGGGGCCGGCTCGGGCTCAGGCTCCAAGGGTTCGACAGGCAGCGGCACAGGTTCGTCTTGTGCGGTTTGCCCCGGCGCTTCCGGCTGCGCTGGCACGGCTGGCGGCGCGGGGGGCACGGCTGCCGCCCCCGGGTCGAGCAGGTTGGCCATTTGCGCAAGGAACACCGGCAGAGTCGCCTGCGCACCGGCATCGCCAGGCGTGGCGATGCGCATCAACAGGTCAGTGCCCTGCAGCAGGGCGTCGATATGCTCGGCGCTCAGCCGCAGGCGACCCTCCTGGGCGGCCACCAGGCAGTCCTCCATGACATGGGCGACGCTGACGCCAGCGTCCACCCCGACGATCCGCGCCGCGCCCTTCAGCGAGTGGGCCGCACGCATGCAAGCCTCGAGCTGGTCGGCCTGCGTGGGATTACGCTCCAGCGCCATCAGGCCGGCGCTGAGCACCTGGGTCTGCGCCTCGGCCTCCAGGCTGAACAGTTCGAGCAACGATGCGTCGCGCATTTGCTCTGGGGTCATGACAGGCTCCGCTGCACGGCAGACAGTAAGTGTTGATCGTCCAGCACCCGCACGCTGCGGCCACGCCATTGCAGCACCGCTGCGGTGAAGCGGGAGGCATCCTGGCCGCTGCCCAGAAGCTTCGGGTCGAGCCGGTGAATGCCATCGATTTCCTCGACCGCCATCACTACCGGGCCACCCTCCGCAGCCAGGATCAGCATGCGTGGCACCGCCCGGCCGCCACGTTGCTCGGCAGCGCGGGCCTGTACACCCAGCAGGTCGGCCAGTGACAGGCACGGCACCAGCGCACCGCGCACGTTTGCCACCCCCTGCAATACCCGCGAGCGCTGGTGCGGTAGCGAATGCACCGCCTGTAGCGGGGCAATTTCGGCCAGGCAGGCGGTGGCCAGCGCCAGCCACTCTTCGCCCAGGCGGAACAGCAGCATGGAGCGGCCGGTGCTTTCCTCGACTGGAGACACCACGGCAGCCTGATGGTCCTGCATCAGCGCGTAGCGGTCGAGCAGGCGTGTGGCCGCTGCGGCATATACCTCGCAGTTGCGGCAGTGAACGTGACGTTCCAGCAGTGGGCACTGCTTGTCGCCGTGTACGCCAATGCGGTTCCAGCAATCGTCGATGTGCGCGTCATCCTCGGCGAGCAACTGCATCGCGGATTCCTTCATCGTTCAGACTCCCGGCCAACCCGCGCGGCGCGCTCCTGAAGGCGCCGAGCGCCGGCCAAGTCACCCTGGGCCGCCAACAACGCCGCCAGGTGTACCAGCGCCTCGGGGTGCTGCGGCTCCAGGTACAGGGCTTTGCGATAGTGGGTCAGTGCCTGCTGGGCATCGCCTTCGGTATCGCTGAGCAGCCCCAGCCAGTAGTAAACCTGTGCCGAAGGCGCGAACTGGTCCAGGTAGCGCTGGCATTCGCCACGGGCCTGGTCGCTGGCACCGGCATTGGCAAGCCGGGCAATGCTGGCCAGCAACTCGCTTGCCGCCTCGCGCTTGTGCTCGCGCGCTGGCGCTGGCGCTGGCTTGGCAGCCACAGGCAGCACCCGCAATGGGCGCGACGACGCTGGGCTCGGTAGCGGATAGCCTGGCTTGGCCAGTGCGGACGGCGTGCGCCGCAAGGGCTGGACCGGGGTTGTAGCCAGCGCGGCGCCGCCCTCCTGTTGGCGCACGTAGGCGAACGATTGGGCAATCCCCAGCGGGCGCATGCCCAATCGCGCCAGCAAGCTACCTTCGGCCGGACCGATGAACAGCACACCCTGCGGGTGCAACAAGCGCTTGAGCACTTCGAACACCCGTTGTTGGGTCGGCACGTCGAAATAGATCAGCAGGTTGCGGCAGAACACGAAATCGTAAAGGCCATCGCGGCTGGCCAGCGCCGGGTCGAGCACATTGCCCACCTGCAGGCTGACTTGCTCGCGCACCCGTTCATGCAGGAGGTGGCCTTCCTCCAAAGCATCGAAGTAACGCTCGCGAAAGCCCAGGTCGCTGCCACGGAAGGCATTGCGGCCGTACACGCCCTGCCCGGCCTTGGCCACGGAACTGGGGCTGATGTCCATGCCGTCGATCATGAACGCCCCCGGCGCGATACCGGCATCGAGCAAGGCCATGGCCAGCGAATAGGGCTCCTCGCCGGTCGAACAAGGCAGGCTGAGCAAACGCAGCGGGCGCACCCCGGCCAGCTCGATCAGGCGCTTGTGCGCCAGGCTGGCCAAGGCCGTGAAGGACTCTGGGTAACGGAAGAACCAGGTTTCCGGGACGATGACCGCTTCGATCAGTGCCTGTTGCTCATCCATCGACTGTTGCAGGTGCAGCCAGTAATCATCCAGGTCCGCAGCGTTCACGGCCACGCAGCGCTGGCGCAGCGCACGCTCGACCATGGGCGCGCCCACCGACTCCACGTCCAGGCCGATGCGTTCGCGCAAGAAGCGGAAGAAATGCTGTTCGTTCATGTCGGCATCCCTGTCGGATCATCCGCGTACAGCAACTCGTGCACGGCATCGGGCAGCAGGTCGTTGACTTCAATGCGCTGCAGCAAGCCCTGCTCATCCTGACGCACCGGGCCCAGGTACGGGGCCTCGGCGCTGTCCACGCCATAGGGCTGAAACTCGTTGGGGTGACAACGCAGGGTTTCGGTGGCCTGTTCCAGGATCAGGCCAAGCTGCAGGCCGCCTCGGTAGTGCACCAGCACCAGGCGGGTACTGGTGCGCTGCGCTGCCGGCTGGCCGAAGCTCAATGCCGCCAGGTCAACCACCGGTACCAGCAAGCCCCGGTGTGCAAGTATGCCTGCGACCCAGGCAGGCGCCTTGGCAATCGGCTTGAGCGGCTGGCGCGGCAACACCTCGATCACCTCGTGCACGCTCAGGGCAAAGCGTTGCTCCCGGATGCGAAACTGCAGGTACAACGCCCCCTTGGCGTTGACCGCCCGCGCGGCACGCGGTTGCAAGTCGTTCATCGCAGTCAGACTTTGAAGCGCGAAACGCCGCCACGCAGGCCAGCGGCCACCTGGCTCAGCTCATCGATGGCGAAACTGGCCTGGCGCAGTGATTCGACCGTCTGGGTGCTGGCATCGCTGAGCTGGGCCAGCGCCTGGTTGATCTGCTCGGCACCGGTGGCCTGGGCCTGCATGCCTTCGTTGACCATCAGCACGCGCGGCGCCAACGCCTGCACCTGGTGGATGATCTGGCTGAGCTGCTCGCCCACCTGCTGCACCTCGAACATGCCGCGGCGCACTTCTTCGGAGAACTTGTCCATGCCCATGACCCCGGCCGACACCGCCGACTGGATCTCGCGCACCATCTGCTCGATATCATAGGTTGCCACGGCGGTCTGGTCGGCCAGGCGGCGCACTTCGGTGGCCACCACGGCAAAGCCGCGGCCATACTCGCCGGCCTTTTCCGCTTCGATGGCAGCGTTGAGCGACAGCAGGTTGGTCTGGTCGGCAACCTTGACGATGGTCACCACCATCTGGGTGATGTTGCTGGCCTTTTCGTTGAGGATGCCAAGCTTGGCGTTGACCAGGTCGGCGGCGCCCATCACCTGGTGCATGGTTTCTTCCATGCGTGCCAGGCCCTGCTGTCCGGAACCGGCCAGGCTGGAGGCCTGATCGGCGGCCGAGGTGACTTCGGTCATGGTGCGCACAAGGTCACGCGAGGTGGCGGCGATTTCCCGTGAGGTGGCGCCGATTTCGGTGGTGGTGGCAGCCGTTTCAGTAGCGGTGGCTTGCTGCTGCTTGGAGGTTGCAGCGATTTCGGTCACCGAGGTGGTCACCTGCACCGACGAACGCTGGGCCTGGGCCACCAGGTTGGCCAGGGCCTCGGCCATTTCGTTGAAGCCGCTTTCGATGGCGCCGAACTCGTCCTTGCGGTCCAGGCTCAGGCGCATGCTCAGGTCACCTGAGCGCAGTTTGTCGAGGGCATGGACAATACGCTGCATGGGCGCGGTGATGGCGCGCATCAGCAACAGGCCGCAGATACCGGCGGCGATGATCGCCAGCAGCAGCGAAACCATCATGCTGCCCTTGGCCGTGCTCACGGCGCCGACAATCTCGTTGGTGTCGGCGTCGGCGGAGGCGCGGTTGTGCTCGATCACTTCGTTCAGGTGCTTGCGGCCTTCGATCCAGGCCGGGGTCAGCACATCGGTGATCAACCGCTGGGCTTCGGCGTAGTTGCGCTGTCGATAGGCTTCCAGCACCTGGTCGACAATCTTGAGGTAGGCATCTTTCATCTGGATGAAGGTGTCGAAGCGCGCCTGGTCGTCATCATCCTGAATGGTGCCCTGGTAGCTGTCCATGTGCTGTTTCAGGCGGTCCTGGAAGCTCTTGAACAGCTCCGTGTCGGCCGAGGTGAATTCGCGGTGGTTGGACAGCCCCACCAGCTGCTGGCTGGTGACGTAACTGTCGACCCAGGCACTGCGGATCATCGAACTGTAGTAGAGGCCGGGAATGCTGTCGGTCCCCACTGCCTGCTCGGCGGATGCGATGGTCACCAACCGCGAGTAGGCGGCCACGATCATCAGCAGCATGATGGCGATGATCACGGCAAAGCTTGCCAGGATCCGTTGGCGCAAGGTCCAGTTCTTCACATTCAGCCCTCAGGAAATCACAACGAGCGGGAAAAATCGCCGAAGTATAGCCCAGGCGCCCAGCGCTCATGCGGCTGAAATGTGGGGTAACCAGGTAACCTTGCCGACAGACCGGTCATTTGTGCCCAACGCCATTGGGGCCGCTGTGCGGCCCATCGCCGGCACGCCAGGCTCCCACCTCGACCGCATGAGCTCGGGGCATGTGCGATCCCTGTGGGAGCCGGCTTGCCGGCGATGGGCTGCAACGCAGCCCCCATCACTGGCCGGCGGCAAGCCTTACCTGGCTTTCCAGTTCCTGGCGCAGGGCCGGGTCCAGGCGCAGCTGGCGGGCCAGTTCGTCCAGGTAGGCGCGTTCCATGAAGTTTTCCTGGTCGACCATCATCACGCTGGCCAGGTACATCTCGGCAGCCATTTCCGGGGTTTGCGCGGCACGGGCCACTTCGGCCGGGTCCAGCGGCTTGTTCAGCTCGGCATGCAGCCAGTGCTGCAACTCGCGGTCGTTGTCCAGGCGGGTGAACTCGCCCTCGATCAGCGCACGCTCGCGTTCGTCGATATGGCCATCGGACTTGGCCGCCGCAACCAGCGCCCGAAGTACCGCCTGGCTGTGCAGCTCGGCCTGGGCAGGCGGCAGTCGGTCTACGGTCTGTGGCTCGGCGGCGGCCACCTGCTGGCTCGCCTGCCAGTTGCCGTAGGCCTTGTAGGCCAGCACACCGAGCGCGGCCAGGCCGCCGTAGGTGAGGGCCTTTCCGCCATATTTGCGGGCTTTCTTGTTGCCTAGCAGCAAACCCATGGCGCCCGCCGCCAGGGCGCCGCCACCGGCACCTGAAAGCAGGCTGCCAAGGCCGCCGGCACTGGTACCTGGCTTGCCAGAGCTGCCCTTGCCAGCCTGGCTGGCAAGCAAGTCCTGGCCTGACTTGAGCAACTGGTCGAGCAATCCCCGGGTATTCATCAAACGGTCTCCACATTGGCCAAGGGAGCCGTCAGGTTAAGCCCTGCCCGCCCGATCGCCACGGGGGGATTTGCTTCCGGATGTTGCATTGGCTGGCAAAAAGCCAACTAGACTCGATATCGCCAATACCGCGCATAACCGCACCACGTTCATGACTATCGCTTCACTGCTTGCTTGATGACTGCCCCGACCAAAATCTCCAATAAGAGGGAACACCATGTCAGTGCACAAGACCGCATTGCTCGGCGCAACCGCCTGCGCCGTGCTGGCCAGCGCCAGCCTGCAGGCTGCCGAACCGCCCAAGGCCCTGGGCCCCGGCGAGGGCCGCCTGGACATCGTCGCCTGGCCCGGCTACATCGAACGCGGTGAAAGCGACAAGGCCTACGACTGGGTGACCGGCTTCGAGAAGGAAACCGGCTGCAAGGTCAGCGTCAAGACCGCCGCCACCTCGGACGAGATGGTCAGCCTGATGACCAAGGGCGGCTACGACCTGGTCACCGCCTCGGGCGATGCCTCGCTGCGGCTCATCGCGGGCAAGCGGGTGCAGCCAATCAATACCGCCTTGATCCCCAACTGGAAGAACATCGACCCACGGCTGCAGGACGGTGGCTGGTACGTGGTCGACAAGCAGGTCTACGGCACCCCGTACCAATGGGGGCCGAACGTGCTGCTGTACAACACCGACGTGTTCAAGCAGGCGCCCACCAGCTGGGGCGTGCTGTTCGAGCCGCAGAACCTGCCCGACGGCAAGCCGAACAAGGGCCGCGTGCAGGCCTATGATGGGCCGATCTATATCGCCGATGCGGCGTTGTACCTGAAGACGGCCAAGCCGGAGCTGGGCATCCAGGACCCATACGAGCTGAGCGAAGCGCAGTACAAGGCCGTGCTGGAGCTGCTGCGCCAGCAGCAACCGCTGATCCACCGCTACTGGCATGACGCCACGGTGCAGATGAGCGACGTGAAGAACGAAGGCGTGGTCGCCTCCAGTTCCTGGGGCTACATGGTCAACGGCCTGAAGGCCGAGAAGCAGCCCGTGGCCTCGACCATTCCCAAGGAAGGCGCGACCGGCTGGGCCGACACCACCATGCTGCACAGCGAAGCCAAGCACCCCAACTGTGCCTACAAATGGATGGACTGGTCGCTACAGCCGAAGGTACAGGGAGACGTGGCAGCCTGGTTCGGTTCGTTGCCGGCGGTGCCGGCGGCCTGCACCGGCAGCGAGCTGCTGGGGGCCGAGGGCTGCAAGACCAATGGTTTCGACAACTTCGACAAGATCGCCTTCTGGAAAACCCCGCAAGCCCAGGGCGGCAAGTTCGTGCCGTATAGCCGCTGGACCCAGGATTACATTGCGATCATGGGTGGGCGCTGAGGTTGCCTGAATGCCTGTGCCGGCCTCTTCGCGGGTGAACCCGCTCCCACAGGTAAAGCGCCACCCTTACAGGCGGTGATGAACCTGTAGGAGTGGGTTCACCCGCGAAGAGGCCAGCGCAGGGTTAAGTCAGTTGTCCGGAGCCTATGCATGCCCCTAGCCGTCCAGTTCACCCAGGTTTCCCGCACCTTCGGCGAGGTCAAGGCCGTCGACCAGGTCAGCATCGACATTATCGATGGCGAATTCTTCTCCATGCTCGGCCCCTCTGGCTCGGGCAAGACCACCTGCCTGCGCCTGATCGCAGGCTTCGAGCAACCCACCAGCGGTTCGATCCGCATCCACGGTGTCGAGGCTGCGGGCGTCCCGCCCTACCAGCGCGACGTCAACACCGTATTCCAGGACTACGCCCTGTTCCCGCACATGAACGTACTGGACAACATTGCCTACGGCCTGAAGGTAAAAGGCGTGGCCAAGGCCGAACGCCACAGCCGCGCCGAAGAAGCCCTGGCGATGGTGGCCCTGGCCGGCTACGGCGCGCGCAAGCCAGCGCAGTTGTCCGGTGGCCAGCGCCAACGCGTGGCCCTGGCCCGCGCTCTGGTCAACCGGCCACGGGTACTGCTGCTGGACGAGCCGCTTGGCGCGCTGGACCTGAAGTTGCGCGAACAGATGCAGGGCGAGTTGAAAAAGCTGCAGCGCCAGCTGGGCATCACTTTCATCTTCGTCACCCACGACCAGACCGAGGCGCTGTCGATGTCCGATCGCGTCGCAGTGTTCAACCGCGGCCGTATCGAGCAGGTCGACACCCCGCGCAACCTTTACATGCAACCGGCCACCACCTTTGTTGCCGAATTCGTCGGCACCTCCAATGTGGTGCGTGGCGAATTGGCCACGGCGCTCAATGGCAGCCCCGCGCCCTTCTCCATCCGCCCCGAACACATCCGCCTCGGCGACCCGGCCACAGCCGGCCAGCACGTCCAGGTCAGCGGCCAGCTGCGCGATATCCAGTACAAGGGCAGTGCCACCCGCTACGAGCTGCAACTGGACAGCGGCCAGCTGCTGGCGGTGAGCCAGGCCAACGACCGCTGGCAGGCGCAGGCACAGGCGTGGCAACCCGGGCAACGGGTCCGGGCGCACTGGCCCCGCGAAGCCATGACGGTGCTGCAGGAAACCGAGGGCCGCTGACATGAGCACACTGCGCGGCCTGTCCAACCTGCTGTACCGGCGCCCCAACCTGTACCTGGCCTTGCTGCTGATCCCACCGCTGACCTGGTTCGGCGCGATCTACCTGGGCTCGCTGCTGAACCTGCTGTGGCAAGGCTTCTATACCTTCGACGACTTCACCATGGCGGTGACGCCGGACCTGACCCTGGGCAATTTCGCCGCGCTGTTCAATCCGTCGAACTTCGACATCATCCTGCGCACCTTGGGCATGGCGCTGGCGGTGTCGCTGGCCAGTGCGGTGCTGGCGTTCCCCATCGCCTACTACATGGCGCGCTACACCAGCGGCAAGACCAAGGCGTTTTTCTATATAGCGGTGATGATGCCGATGTGGGCCAGCTACATCGTCAAGACTTACGCCTGGACCCTGCTGCTGGCCAAGGGCGGCGTGGCCCAGTGGTTCGTCCAGCAGTTGCATCTGGATGCCCTGCTGCAAACGGTGCTGGCGGTGCCGGGCGTGGGCGGCAGCACGCTGTCGACTTCGCACCTGGGGCGCTTCATGGTGTTCGTGTATATCTGGCTGCCGTTCATGATCCTGCCGATCCAGGCCTCGCTGGAACGCTTGCCGCCGTCACTGCTACAAGCCTCGGCAGACCTCGGCGCCCGGCCTGGGCAAACCTTCGTGCAGGTGATACTGCCGCTGTCGATTCCGGGCATTGCCGCCGGCTCGATTTTCACCTTCTCGCTGACCTTGGGCGACTTCATCGTACCGCAGCTGATCGGCCCGCCCGGCTACTTCATCGGCAGTATGGTCTATGCCCAGCAAGGGGCGATCGGCAACATGCCGATGGCCGCTGCGTTCACCCTGGTGCCGATCGTGCTGATTGCGGTGTACCTGTCCATCGTCAAGCGACTGGGGGCCTTCGATGCACTCTGAAAAAGCCTCGGCCGGGCTGCGCCTGGCCGCCTGGGGCGGGTTGCTGTTCCTGCACTTCCCGATCCTGATCATCTTCCTGTACGCGTTCAACACCGAAGACGCGGCATTCAGCTTCCCGCCCAAGGGCTTTACCCTTAAGTGGTTCGCCGTGGCCTTCGCCCGGCCCGATGTGCTGGAAGCGATCAAGCTGTCACTGCAGGTGGCCTGCCTGGCCACGCTGATCGCCCTGGTGCTCGGCACGCTGGCCTCGGCGGCGCTGTACCGGCGCAGCTTTTTCGGCAAGGAGAGCATTTCGCTGATGCTGATACTGCCCATCGCCCTGCCCGGCATCATCACCGGCATCGCCCTGCTCTCGGCGTTCAAGACCTTGGGGATCGAGCCCGGGGTGTTCACCATCGTGGTCGGCCACGCCACGTTCTGCGTGGTGATCGTCTACAACAACGTGATCGCTCGCCTGCGGCGTACTTCGCAGAGCCTGATCGAAGCCTCGATGGACCTCGGCGCCGACGGCTGGCAGACCTTCCGCTACATCATCCTGCCCAACCTAGGCTCGGCACTGCTGGCCGGTGGCATGCTGGCCTTTGCCCTGTCGTTCGACGAAATCATCGTCACCACCTTCACTGCCGGCCACGAACGCACCCTGCCGATCTGGCTGCTCAACCAGCTCAGCCGCCCGCGCGACGTGCCGGTGACCAACGTGGTCGCCATGCTGGTGATGCTGGTGACCATGCTGCCAATCCTTGGCGCCTATTACCTGACCCGTGGCGGCGAAAGCGTCGCGGGCAGCGGCAAATGACCCTGGAGGATTCCCCGATGCAAACGCAGATGCTGATCAATGGCCAGCTGGTCGCTGGCCAAGGCCCGGCCTGGACCGTGCTCAACCCGGCGCTGGGCAGTGCCCTGGCGCAGATCAACGAAGCCAGCGAGGCCCAGGTGGACAGCGCCGTGCGCGCCGCCGACCAGGCTTTCGACAGCTGGTCGCAAACCAGCCCCAAGGAACGCTCGCAGGCCTTGCTGGCGCTGGCCGACGCTATCGAAGCCCATGGCGATGAACTGGCCCGGCTGGAATCGCAGAACTGCGGCAAGCCGCTGAGCGCCGCGCTGAATGACGAGATCCCGGCAATTGCCGACGTGTTCCGCTACTTCGCCGGTGCGGCGCGCTGCCTGGGCGGCTCGGCAGCCGGCGAGTACCTGCCGGGCCATACGTCGATGATCCGCCGCGACCCGCTGGGCGTGGTGGCCTCGATCGCGCCGTGGAACTACCCGTTGATGATGCTGGCGTGGAAGATCGCCCCGGCCCTGGCTGCCGGCAACACGGTGGTGATCAAGCCCTCCGAACTGACCCCGCTGACCGCCCTGCGCCTCGGCGAACTGGCCCAGGACCTGCTGCCACCGGGGGTGCTGAACATCCTCTTCGGCCGCGGTCAGACAGTCGGCAACCCGCTGGTCAACCACCCCAAGGTGCGCATGGTGTCGCTGACCGGCTCGATCCCCACCGGCGCGCACATCATCAGCGCCACCGCCGACAGCGTGAAACGCATGCACATGGAACTGGGTGGCAAGGCCCCGGTGCTGGTGTTCGACGATGCCGACATCGATGCCGCCATCGACGGCATCCGTACCTTCGGCTTCTACAACGCCGGCCAGGACTGCACCGCGGCCTGTCGGTTGTATGTGCAGGATGGCATCTACGAGCGTTTCGTCGAACGCCTGGGGGCCGCAGTGGCCAGCCTCAAGCCGGGCCCGCAGGAAGCCGAGGACACCGAACTGGGGCCACTGATCAGTTCCCAGCACCGCGACAAGGTCGCGGGCCTGGTGCAACGCGCGGTTGCCCAGCCGCACATTCGCCTGGTGACGGGTGGCAAGGCGATTGATGGCGACGGTTTCTTCTTCGAGCCGACGGTGCTGGCCGATGCGCTGCAGGATGACGAAATCGTGCGCAACGAAGTGTTCGGCCCGGTGGTGTCGGTGACCCGCTTCAGCGACGAAGCGCAGGCGCTGGAATGGGCCAACGATTCCAACTACGGCCTGGCCTCATCGGTATGGACCCGCGACACCGGCCGCGCTCACCGCCTGGCGGCGCGCCTGCAGTATGGCTGCACGTGGGTGAACACCCACTTCATGCTGGTCAGCGAAATGCCCCATGGCGGGCAGAAGCATTCGGGGTATGGCAAGGACATGTCGATGTATGGGCTGGAGGACTATACCTGTGTGCGGCATGTGATGATCAAACATTGACCGAACCGTTAACCGAGGGGCTTTGCCCCTCGGTTAACATCTCAGACATTTCCTTCAAGCTTGATCTACTCCCTCCTACTGCTCATCCATTGAGCCATGCTTGCTGGTATCATAATCTGATACCAAGAATAATCATCAGCAAGCCACACTTGAAGCAGTACTGAAAAGGCCGGTTCCCAGGACGCTGGAGTGGGCGCGAGTGGAATCACTGTTGGTATCCCTGGGTGCCCGAGTGATTGAAGGACGAGGGTCACGGGTTCGCTTTGAACTCAATGGAGCAGTGGCAACCTTCCACCGCCCTCATCCGGACAGGCACGCAAAGCCCTACCAACTACGAGACGCCCGCCAGTTCCTTGAGCAGGCAGGAGTAATACCATGAATGTCATGACTTACCGCGGCTATGCCGCTCGTATCGAATACAGCGACGAAGACCAGTTGCTGATCGGCCACGTTGCGGGTATCCGCGATGTGATCGGTTTTCACGGCGAATCCATCAGTGAGTTGCGCCAGGCATTCGAAGAAGCCGTGGACGATTATCTTGAGACTTGCGAACGCCTGGGCCGCGAGCCGCAGAAGACCTACTCTGGCAAACTTAGCCTGCGACTCGAACCTACCCTTCATGCCAGCGTGGCCGCCAAGGCCGAGTTGGCAGAGAAGAGTATCAACCAGTGGGTAAGCGATATCCTCAGCAAAGCTGCCTATAGCTGAGTTGAGAAGCCAACGCGGTCGTTGTAGGGGCGGGGTCATCGAGGCGTCGAACCGCCGCGAACACCGGCGAAGCCGGTGCCAAACACCGAGCCGCCTTCTTCGCGGGCTTGCCCGCTCCCACAGGTACATCACAGCCCTTGAGGTTAGTGATGTACCTGTGGGAGCGGGTTCACCCGCGAAGAGGCCAGTACAGGTAGACCCTAGTCGCGCAAATCCGACTCGTGAATCGGGTTGGCCCGGCTGGTGGCGCGCTGGTATTGCGCTGGCCAGGTGGCCTTGTTGCCGCCCAGGTCGTCGTCGGCGTGTAGCGGCCAGTACGGGTCGCGCAGCAGTTCGCGGGCGAGGAAGATGATGTCGGCCTGGCCAGTGCGCAGAATGTGCTCGGCCTGGGCCGGTTCGGTGATCATGCCCACGGTGCCGGTGGCAATTTCCGATTCCTTGCGCACACGCTCGGCGAAGCGCGTCTGGTAGCCGGGGCCGGTGGGGATTTCGGCGTTGACCGAGGTGCCGCCGGAGGAAACGTCGATCAGGTCGACGCCCAAGCCACGCAGGCGGCGGGCCAGTTCGACGGTTTCATCCGGGTTCCAGCCGTCCTCGACCCAGTCGGTCGCCGATACCCGCACGAACAGCGGTAACTCGGCAGGCCAGACCTTGCGCACGGCCTCGACCACCTGCAGGGTCAGGCGGATACGGTTTTCGAAGCAACTGCCATATTCGTCGCGCCGCTGGTTGCTCAGCGGCGACAGGAACTGGTGCAACAGGTAGCCGTGGGCGGCGTGGATCTCGACCACTTTGAAACCGGCCTTCAGGGCACGCTCGGTCGAGGCGACAAAGGCGTCGATCACAGCCTGAATCTCGTTGTGGTTCAACTCGTGCGGCGTCGTGTGTTGCGGGTCGAAGGCGATTTTCGACGGGCCCACCGGTTGCCAGCCGCCCTCCTCGAGCTTGACGCTGCCTTGCTTGCCCAGCCATGGGCGATAGGTGCTGGCCTTGCGCCCCGCGTGAGCCAGCTGGATGCCGGGCACGCTCCCCTGGGCGGTGATGAAACGGGTGATGCGTTGCAGCGGGGCGATCTGAGCGTCGTTCCACAGGCCGAGGTCTTCAGCGGTGATGCGGCCATCGGCGGTCACCGCCACGGCTTCAGTGATTACCAGGCCAGCACCACCCACGGCGCGGCTGCCTAAATGGACGAGGTGCCAATCGTTGGCCAGGCCATCGAAGGCGGAATACTGGCACATCGGCGAAACGGCGATGCGGTTGGGCAGGGTCAGCTGACGCAGGGTGTAAGGCTCGAGCAGCAGGCTCATGAGGGCACCTCCCAAGGACTCCAATGGTGATCCGGCCCGGACACTCAATTGCACATCCCTGGCCCAGGTCCGGTCATAACTTCAGACTAGACCAGAATGGTTGGGGGGGAGGTTCCATGGGATTTCGGGTGGGATGCGAGGGGGGTTGGATCGAGAGTGGTGGCGCCTACGAGATCGAGCGCCGCGCGGGCGGCGCTCGATCTCCTAGGCAACATCACTCTCAAGGCAGGCACCTGGCAGCCCTGACCGCCGCTACAGGCAGGCACTCTGACAGGCATTTCAGATAATCCCTACGATCCCGATCTGGTGAAGCCTAAGCTGAGGAAATACCCTACAAGCCCTGTCGACTCGCGTCTGATTGTTACTGGAATCCTGACTCTCTAGCCTTTGCTGGTCGCTGGCATTCAGCGGCCGGGGGTGGAATCCCGATCAATTATCGAGTAGCTGTCGTCATGGCAGTTGTGCGCGGAAGGCCGCAAAGCCTACCGGGTTTACTCGTAGCCTGGATTCCACACCGCGTACAACTGCCACCCTTCGTGTGGAATCGGAGAGGCGGTCAATCAGCAACCATACGAGTGATTGATATGAAAAAGACAGTCCCTGATCGCCCCTCATTTCTTCTCCTTCGACAAAGCGCTCAGAATGATCAGGAGAGGAATCAATGAAGACAGACGACACCCAATTCACCGTCGGCAAGACCACTTTCTTTCAGGGTGAAAACCAGACCCACCCATTATTTCGCATCGAAGCGGGCATTCCGTGCCGAGACGCCCGTGATCAGGCTTCGGAATTGATGGGCTATGTGCGGGAGTTGACCATCGTCGGGCTGATGGATGAGAAGCCCATGATGATCTGGGCTGCGCACTATCTCAGTGCGATGGCCAAGGCACTGATGGATGATGCCGAGTTAGGTATGGCTCGTTGACGTTACTGTTATTTTCTAGAGGCCAGTAATTACTCCAAACATAAATGGGTTGCCACACCCATGTATACCTTGTCGCCCCGGTGCGCCGGGGCAATAGGAAATTTCCCACAGCCAATTTCCTCAAAAGCCACATCCGGGTCGGAAAATCTTCTCAATCGGTAAGCCCCACATCCTATCGCCCCCCACAACACCAAGTCACTAATGTCTCACTGCGTCAGCCAGCACTACTTGGGCAAGAGCCTTCAAGGCATGTACAAAACTTGAGACATAGAAAATGACGAGACAATTTACATCTAGAGATGTAAGCATTCTAGACGATGCTATTACATCTGATGAACAAGCCAAACTCAACAACGCATTCTCACATACCCTATGGAGATACGACTGGCCAGTAAACTCCACGCCCTTCGCTCGCCCCTGCTGGCATTTTTTCATTGCAGGAAGCAAGCGTGAATCACTGGAATGTTGTGAGCAAGAACTGGTTGCAAACGAGCGCTGGGGATTCCTCATCAACATCTGGAAACGTCTATGTGCTGTGCATATGAAAAACTCCAGACTGATCGGCGTGTATGCAAACGGCCAAACCTTCGGGCAGGACAGCCCGATTCACCGAGATAACCTGCCAGGCGAGCCGGGGTATACCGCAGTGCTCTTCTGTAACGACTACTGGGCTACGACGTGGGGAGGTGAGCTTTTATTCTGCAATGACGCCAAGACGGACGTTATCGCCGCGGCGTTACCCAAGCCAAGGCGTATCGCAATCTTCGACGGTGAAATGCCGCACCGAGCTAAATCACCAACCATAGACTGCGACCGTCTGCGCACCACCATTGCTTTCAAGACAATAAACAAGGATTTTAAAATATGACTAAACGGGTCGAGATATTCGTCGCCATGGTGGATAGGGTGGGGAGGCCTGGGTTCCAAGCAGGCGCAGCCGCCGCAGTTCACGATCAGTTCAACACTGACAAGCAGGGTTTCACACTTGTAGTACAGGGTGCCCAGACAACCAGCGCAATTGCTTCTGTACTGTCAGTTACGCAAATGACTGCAGGCGCAGTTCCGTTTATAAATATCGTTACCAACACTTTGGCGGGCACGGTAACCTTTCTGAAAATTGTTGCCGAATACCAACCTAACGACGAACCTAATATAGGAGACTACGTCAGCCTTGTAGGTAATGTAGCAGGCGTCGTTGCGGGTTTCGCAATACTAATAGCTGCACCTTGGGCCGCACTCACTTTCACCGCCATATCACTGGGAGCTAGCCTAATTGGAACTTACAATTCGGAACTGGCAGAAAAAATCCAAAAAACAATCACTCCTATAATCGACGCACTCATTAAACACGACATAACGAAAGAGACCGCGAATCCGATACTGGCGCCGAATCTGACAATAACAGACGCACAATCTATACATGAGCATTTTGGGGGACTAATACAAGTTATCACGTGGAACCCGGACACCTTGGAGATCAAACTGGACACCAGAACCTTAGAATCATTCACTATCGATCAGCCAATAATACAGCCGGGAGGCGTCAACCCACCTATTGCACCTCCTAACCCTCCTGCAAATGGAGGGGGAGCTTCGATAACAATAGGAATCGAAAGCATTAATGGGCAAGTACCGACAGGGCCAACCCCCTCGATCACCACTATAATAGGTGGAGGTCAAGACAAATATGCCTGTTGCTCCGCTCCGCAGCAAGACAAATACCGTTAAACAAATCGAGCCGAGAGATTCTTTCCGATGCTGACTTGGTCGTCGTGGCTCCAAATGATGCGTGCTTTGGATCCGGCTCAA
Organism: Pseudomonas pudica; assembly: GCF_015680405.1. Lineage (GTDB taxonomy): Bacteria > Pseudomonadota > Gammaproteobacteria > Pseudomonadales > Pseudomonadaceae > Aquipseudomonas > Aquipseudomonas pudica. The sequence continues at coordinate 19,475 of NZ_JADLJS010000040.1, read as the reverse complement.
CGGGTAACATCCCTGTTATTCGTAGGCACTTTTTTTGCCTGTCTTGCACTCGCACACCTTACAGTGTGGAAAGAAGCACCAGAGCCTGTAACCGCTCCTTGGGTAAGCGTTAGAGCAGCGCTTGCATCTGCACCTGAAACCTGGGATTACGACAAGTCGCTTTACACTTTTCGTATTGCATACAAAGAGCCAAGCGGACAAGTTACCAGACGTCGGATATATGCTCAAAAAACGCGTTATGATGCTGCCAACATCAATAAGAAAACACCACTCTTCGTCGAGATCGAGGATGCTTTGTCCGGACCAATCGTCAGGCGGCTATCGACCGATAACGAAGTCCTGTATGAGCCATCCCTCAAGGAGTATGTGATCGAAATATACAATCGCGCACTTTTGGAGGGAACTGTGTTTTTCTCACTGCTTAGCCTGGCCTCGTTTGGCGCAGCAGGTGTGATGCACTGGCAAAACCGGCAGCGAAAAAAGCTATCTGAGCTCAGCTGATAGCTTTTAACCGCAAAGAATGCGACGCGGTGGATGGCACCGGCTTCGCCGGTGATCGCCGGCAAGCCAGCTCCCACAGGTACAGCACAAGTCTCAAGCCCGCCGAAGGCCCTGTGGGAGCGGGCGTGCCCGCGAAGAAGGCGACTCAGTGGATGGCACCGGCTTTGCCGGTGTTCGCGGGCATGCCCGCTCCCACAGGGATCGCGCTTGGCTCACCGGCGATGGGCTGCAAAGCAGCCCCGGAATTGCAGTCAGCGCGGCTCCATGTGGGCAATCATCAACTGCACACTTTCATTACCACGGAACTCGTTCACATCCAGCTTGTACGCCAACTCGACCCAACGCACCGTCGGGTTCGGCCACACTTCGCGGTCAATGCCAAAGGCAATGCCATCCAGCCGCACCGAACCGCACTCGCTCTTGAGCACCACCTTCAGGTGCCGCTCGCCTACCACGCGCTGCTCCACCAGCTGGAACACGCCATGGAACAGCGGCTCAGGGAAGTGCTGCCCCCAGGGCCCGGCATGGCGCAGGGCCTTGGCCAGGTCGAGGTGGAACTCCTCCACCGCCAGGCTGCCGTCGGACAACAGCCGACCGGTCAGGTCCTCTTCGCGCAGCTGGCGTCGTACTTCTTCATCGAACGCCTCGGCAAATGCAGGGAAATTGGCCTCAGGCAACGACAATCCCGCCGCCATCGCGTGGCCGCCGAACTTGCTGATCAGTTGCGGGTGGCGCGCCGCCACGGCATCCAGCGCATCGCGAATATGGAACCCCGGCACCGAACGCGCCGACCCTTTGAGCATGCCCTCGCCAGCGTCGGCGAAAGCGATGGTCGGCCGGTGGTAACGCTCCTTCAGGCGCGAAGCCAGAATACCGATAACCCCCTGGTGCCAGTCGGCATCGAACAGGCACAGGCCATATGGCATCGACTCGACAGGCAGGTCCTTGAGCTGGGCCAGGGCCTCGCGCTGCATGCCCTGTTCGATGGACTTGCGGTCCTGGTTCAGGTCATCCAGCTGCTGGGCCATGTCCTGGGCCAGGGCCGCGTCTTCGCACAGCAGGCATTCGATGCCCAGGCTCATGTCGTCCAGGCGCCCGGCAGCGTTCAGCCGCGGGCCCAGGATGAAGCCGAGGTCGGTCGAGGTGATGCGCCGGTGATCGCGACGGGCCACTTCAAGAATGGCCTTGAGCCCCGGCCGGGCGCGCCCGGCGCGAATGCGCTCGAGACCCTGGTGCACCAGGATGCGGTTGTTGGCATCCAATGGCACCACGTCTGCGACGCTGCCCAGGGCAACCAGGTCGAGCAATTCGCCGATGTTCGGCTGCGGCTGCGTTTCGTAGCGCCCCAGGCTGCGCAGGCGCGCACGCAGGGCCATCAGCACATAGAAGATCACCCCTACCCCGGCCAGTGCCTTGCTCGGGAAACTGCAACCCGGCTGATTGGGGTTGATGATGGCGTCGGCGTCGGGCAACTCCGCGCCCGGCAGGTGGTGGTCGGTGACCAGCACCTTGAGCCCGGCGGCCTTGGCGGCAGCCACACCGTCGACGCTGGAAATGCCGTTGTCCACGGTGATCAGCAGTTGCGGCTGGCGTTGCAGCGCCACCTCGACGATTTCCGGGGTCAGCCCGTAACCGTATTCGAAGCGGTTGGGCACAAGGTAGTCGACGTGGGCCGCGCCCAGCAGGCGCAGGCCCAGCACGCCGACAGTACTGGCAGTGGCGCCGTCGGCATCGAAGTCGCCGACGATGAGGATGCGCTGGCGCTGGTCGATAGCCTCGACCAGCAGGTCCACGCCGGCCTCGATGCCCTTGAGCTGCTGGTACGGCAGCAGGCGCGCGAGGCTTTTGTCCAGCTCGGCCTCGCTCTGCACGCCGCGCGCGGCGTACAGGCGGGTCAGCAAGGGTGGCAGATTACCCAGGAATGGAAGGGTCGGCGGCAGCGGGCGAGGTTCGATACGCATGGGGTGCTTCAGCCGCGCTCACCAAGCAGCCACTCCAGCTGCACTTCGTGCTGGCCACGGTCGTCGGTGACGAACAAGGTGCCTTCACTGATCATCACGTCCCACTTGATGGTACGGGGCATGTCGGTGGCAAGGGTTTCCAGCACCTCCTGCGGCACGGCGGCGATGCTCAGGTTCTTCAGGCCCTTGACCGCGTCTACCACTTTGTTCTGCCATACGCGCAGGCTGCCGTAGGCCAGCAGGCTGGTGCGCTCGGTGCGACGTGAGCACCAGGTCAGTCGGTCGGCGTCCGGCTGGCCCACTTCGATCCAGTGCAGGATGCGATCGTCCAGGCTCTTTTCCCACAGCGCCGCCTCGTCCACATCAGACAAACCACGGCCGAACGACAGGTTTTCGTTGTACCACAGGGCGTAGGCCAGCAGGCGCACGGCCATGCGTTCTTCGGTTTCCGAAGGGTGGCGTGCAATGGTCTGACGGACGTTTTCGTACACGCCGCGGTCGAGGTCGGTCAGGTTCAGTTCGAATTTGTAGGTGGTAGACGGCTGGGCCATGGTCGACGGGCTTCTTGCGCAGAGAAAAAGTGACACAGTCTAACCGATACTGCCCTTCGTTGCCCCGCAGCAGTATCTGCCGCTTCGGACCTATGATAAAACCACGCATCTGCCCAGCTGCCACGGATGCCCCATGACTACGCCCAGCAAACCCCTCGCCGGTCTCAAAGTTGTCGAACTCGGCACTCTCATCGCTGGCCCGTTCGCCTCGCGCATCTGCGCCGAATTCGGCGCCGAGGTAGTCAAGGTCGAATCGCCCGATGGCGGCGACCCGTTGCGCAAATGGCGCAAGCTGTACGAGGGCACCTCGCTGTGGTGGTTCGTGCAGGCTCGCAACAAGCAATCGCTCACCCTCAACCTCAAGCACCCCGAGGGCCGCGAGATTCTCAAGCGCCTGCTGGCCGAGGCCGACATCCTGATCGAGAACTTCCGCCCGGGCGTGCTGGAAAAACTCGGCCTGGGCTGGGACGTGCTGCACGCACTCAACCCGCGCCTGGTAATGGTGCGCCTGTCGGGCTTTGGTCAGACCGGGCCGATGAAAGACCAGCCAGGCTTCGGCGCCGTGGGCGAGTCGATGGGCGGCCTGCGCTACATCACCGGCTTCGACGACCGCCCACCAGTGCGCACGGGCATTTCCATCGGTGACTCGATTGCTGCCCTGTGGGGGGTGATCGGCGCATTGATGGCGCTGCGGCACCGGGAAGTCAACGGCGGCCAGGGCCAGGTGGTGGATGTGGCCCTGTACGAAGCGATCTTCGCCATGATGGAAAGCATGGTCCCGGAGTTCGATGTGTTCGGTTTTATCCGCGAACGTACCGGCAACATCATGCCGGGCATCACGCCCTCCTCCATCCACACCAGCGCAGACGGCAAGCATGTGCAGATCGGCGCCAACGGCGATGCAATCTTCAAGCGCTTCATGCAAGCCATCGGCCGCAACGACCTGGCCGACGACCCGACCTTGGCCACCAACGATGGCCGCGACCTGCGCCGTGACGAGCTGTACGGGGTAATCGACCGCTGGGCCAACAGCCTGCCGCTGGAGCAGCTGATGCAAGCACTGAACAACGCCGAAGTACCGGCCAGCCGCATCTATTCGGCCGAGGACATGTTCAACGACCCGCAGTACCTGGCACGCGAAATGTTCCTGCAGGCCAAACTGCCGGACGGCAAGCCGTTCCGCATGCCGGGCATCGTGCCCAAGCTGTCGGACACCCCCGGCTCCACCGAGTGGGTTGGCCCGGCGCTGGGTGAACACACCGAGACACTGCTCGGCAGCCTGGGCTACGACACCGCGGCCATCGCCAGCCTGCGCGCAGCAGGCACGGTCTGACCCCGGCACGGCCCTTGTCCATGTGCGCTGCCCGTTGCTTACGCCACCTGGTCCTGCTTTGCGGGCTGCTGCCTGCATTGATGCTGCAGCCAGCCAGCGCCAAGGAGCGCATCTTCTGGCTGGTGCGCGACCTACCGCCTTTCACCATTTTCGAAGGGCCGGAAAAAGGCCAAGGGGTGATCGACCAATTGCTGCCCCTGCTGATCAGGCAGATGCCCGAGTACGACCATAGCATCGTGCGGGTCAACCGCGCCCGCGGCATCCAGATGCTGCAGGACCCGAAGAGCTTCACCTGCGATCCAACCCTGCTGTGGACACCCGACCGCGCAGAATATGTGCGGTTTTCCGTGCCCTCCCTGGGCGTGCTCAGTGGAGGTTTGGTGCTGCGCAAGGACAGCGAGGCGCTGGTGGCACCTTACCTCGACGGCCAGGAGATAGACCTGCATGGCCTGCTGAGCAAGACCCCGCTGAAGCTGGGGGTTGTCGCCGAGCGCAGCTATGGCACGCAGATCGACGCCATCCTGCGCCAGTTGCCCGACACCGCGTTCAGCCGCCACTACGGCAACGACGCCACCGCCAACCTGCTGCAGATGCAACAGCTCGGGCGCCTGCGCATGGTGCTCGGCTACTGGCCCGAAGTGCGCTACCTGGTGGAGCAGCAAGGCGGGGCACTGGCTGACTACCAGTTTCATCCTGTGAAAGGGGTAAACCGCTACCAGTTTCTGCATGTGGGCTGTTCGAACAGCGAACTGGGGCGTGAAGCCATAGCGCACATCGACCAGCTGCTGCCTGCCTTGCGTCGGGATGTGTTGCCGGGGTTGTATGCGCGCTGGCTGGACCCGGCGTTGCAAGAAGACTACCTGGAAGAGAGCAAGCGTTTCTTCGAAGACCACTGATTGCCTGCACCGGCCCTATCGCCGGCAAGCCAGCTCCCACAGATACGGAACGAGGCTTGAAATTGATGCAGTCGAGGTGGGAGTTCGCTTGCCGGCGATAGGGCCGGTGCAGACAACCCAAAAAGAAACCCCGGGCGCTGGGGAAACACGCCCGGGGCCAAGCGAAAGCCCTTGGGGCTTCCCGTGACAGCCTTGCCAGCGCCGGAGCAAAGCACTGGCCAGGCTGCCCCTACAGTTTCTGATAAACCACTCAGGCAAAGGTTCCATGGGGTTGCTGGCGCTGCTGCAATGCCGCGATCACACAGGGCTGCAAACGCCCTTCGGCGATCTGCAGGTCGCGGTGCAGGCCATCCACCAGGTCGATCAACAGGCTTTGTTCCTGCAATTGGCGCTCGCTGACCGAGCGCCGCAGGGTGATGCCGGCGAGGCGGTCATGAATGGTCAGTTGACGATTACCCTGGGCATCGGCGACGCCGAGGTGGATTTGATAGGGGGTCAGGGCTTCGTTGAGCAGTCTGCAGATTCTTTCCATCCGGATCACTCGCTGCGTGGTGGGATATAGAGGAACTGACCAACAGACGCAGCGGAAAGTTCGTTACACCGCGACTGTTTCAGTGAGCATGCGGGGCGCAGGTGACAGTTTGAATACGTCGCCATGAGCGCACCTGCAGTGCTTGCAGGGCACGCTGCAGGCTTGGCATCGACAGCGGCCAGGGCAGTTCGGCGAGCACCCACAGGCCCCGGTTTCTGGCCTCTTGGGCGAGGTTGCGGCGCTTGGGAGTAGCCTGGCCGACGAACAGCAAAGCACGGGTTCGCTGCTGCTGATCGAGCACGGCAAGACCGGCCCGGGTTGGCATGGCGTGGTCAAGGACCAGCAGGTCGGGGCTTCGATCCGCGCTCAGGCAGGCGTCAAGGTCTGCGCTGGTTTCGCTGATGCGCACGTGGAACATGCCCTGGGCGTTGAGGGCCTGGTGCAGGAGGATCTGGTGGGATGGGCGAGCCTGGTGGATCAACACATAGGGCTGGTACATGAGCCGCTCCTGGTGGGAGGACCGGCTAATTTAGGCTTTGCGCTGGGCGGGCCGAATAGGATGTTTCTGATAGAGGTATGGGAAAAGGCTTAGATTTTTGGGGCCGCTTTGCGGCCCATCGCGACACAAGGCCGCTCCTACAGGGGGCGCGATTCTCCTGTGGGAGCGGCCTTGTGTCGCGAAAGGGCTGCGTAGCAGCCCCGGAAAGCAACGCCGTTACAGAGGTTTGCCGCGGTTACCATGCTGGCTGACAAAGCCCTGCACAGCTTTCAGGTCATTGGCCAGCACCGTGCAACGCTCTTCACGGCTGAACAGGTCGCTGAGGTGCGCCGGCAACTCCAGCGCCTTGCCGACACCGGCCTTCTCCACCGCTTCCGGGAACTTGACCGGGTGCGCGGTACCCAGCACCACCATCGGCGTGTCCAGGCTGCGGCGGCATTCGCGGGCGGCCTTGACGCCGATAGCGGTGTGCGGGTCGAGCACTTCACCAGTGGCGGCGAACACTTCGGCGATGGTTTCGCAGGTCTGCTCGTCGCTTACAGCCAGCGAGTCGAACAGCTTGCGCGCTTCAGTCCAGCGGTCTTGCTCGACGCTGAAGCCGCCACCCTGCTTGAAGTTGGCCATCAGCTCGGCAATGGCGCCACCGTTGCGGCCGTGCAGGTCGAACAGCAGGCGCTCGAAGTTGGACGAGACCATGATGTCCATCGACGGCGACAGGGTCGCGTGCAGGGTTTCCTTGACGTACTGGTTGCCGCTCATGAAGCGGTGCAGGATGTCGTTGCGGTTGGTGGCGACGATCAGCTGGCTGACCGGCAGGCCCATGTTACGTGCCAGGTAGCCAGCGAAGATGTCGCCGAAGTTGCCGGTCGGCACCGAGAACGCCACGGAACGCGCCGGGCCACCCAGCTGCAGGGCAGCGTGGAAGTAGTAGACGATCTGGGCCATGATCCGCGCCCAGTTGATCGAGTTGACCGCAACCAGGCGAGTGCCCTTGAGGAACGACTGGTCGGCGAAGCTGGCCTTGACCATTTCCTGGCAGTCGTCGAAGTTGCCTTCGATGGCAATGTTGTGGATGTTGTCGCCGAAGATGGTGGTCATCTGCCGGCGCTGCACTTCGGACACGCGCTGGTGCGGGTGCAGGATGAAGATGTCGACGTTGTCGCAACGGCGGCAACCTTCGATGGCGGCGGAACCGGTGTCACCGCTGGTGGCGCCGATGATCACCACGCGCTCGTTGCGCTTGGCCAGCACGTGGTCCAGCAGGCGGCCGAGCAATTGCAGGGCGAAGTCCTTGAACGCCAGGGTCGGGCCGTGGAACAGCTCCAGCACCCACTCATTGCTGTTCAGCTGGCGCAGCGGCGCAACCGCGGCGTGGGCGAACTCGCCGTAGGTTTCTTCGAGAATCTTCTTGAAGTCGGCATCGGCGATGCTGCCTTCGACGAACGGGCGCATCACCCGGAAGGCAAGTTCGTGGTACGGCAGGCCGGCCCACGAGGCGATTTCTTCCTGGGTGAAGCGTGGCAGGTTTTCCGGGACGTACAGGCCGCCGTCACTGGCCAGGCCAGCCAGCAGGACGTCTTCGAAATTGAGGGCCGGAGCCTGGCCGCGGGTACTGATATAGCGCATGGGTGCAAACCTTCGATGCTGGGGCCGGGGCCGCACTGGCGGCCCGCCGGCACTAGTGTTAGTTGAGCTGTTCGACGCGAATGCGCACGACCTTGCCGACCACGTCCTGCAGGGCTTCCAGGGCGACAATGGCGTCGTTTATACGCTGCTCGACCACGCGATGGGTCAGCAGGATCATCGGCACCAGGCCGTCCTGTTCCTCGGCTTCCTTCTGCATGATCGACTCGATGTTGATGCCACGCTCCGAGAGGATGCTGGCCACCTGGGCCAGTACGCCCGGGTGATCCTTGGCCTGGATGCGCAGGTAGTAGGCGCTTTCGCAGGCTTCGATCGGCAGGATCGGGTGGGCCGACAGCGAATCCGGCTGGAAGGCCAGGTGCGGCACGCGGTTTTCCGGGTCGGAGGTCATGGCACGGACCACATCGACCAGATCGCCGACCACCGACGAAGCGGTAGGCTCCATGCCGGCACCGGCGCCGTAGTACAGGGTGGAACCGGCGGCATCACCGTTGACCATGACAGCGTTCATCACGCCGTTGACGTTGGCGATCAGGCGGTCGGCCGGGATCAGCGTCGGGTGTACGCGCAGCTCGATACCTTCGGCAGTGCGGCGGGCCACACCCAGGTGCTTGATGCGGTAGCCCAGGGCCTCGGCATAATTCACGTCAGCAGTGGTCAGCTGTGTAATGCCTTCGGTGTAGGCCTTGTCGAATTGCAGCGGGATGCCGAAAGCGATCGAAGCCAGGATGGTCAGCTTGTGCGCGGCATCGATACCTTCAACGTCGAAGGTCGGGTCGGCTTCGGCGTAACCCAGCGCCTGGGCTTCGGCCAGCACATCCGGGAAGGCACGGCCCTTCTCACGCATTTCGGTGAGGATGAAGTTGCCCGTGCCGTTGATGATGCCGGCCAGCCAGTTGATGTGGTTGGCCGACAGGCCTTCGCGGATGGCCTTGATCACCGGGATGCCACCAGCCACGGCCGCTTCGAAGGCGACGATCACGCCCTTCTCGCGGGCCTTGGCGAAGATTTCATTGCCATGCACGGCAATCAGCGCCTTGTTGGCGGTGACCACGTGCTTGCCGTTTTCGATGGCCTTGAGCACCAGTTCGCGGGCCACGGTGTAGCCACCGATCAGCTCGATGACAATGTCGATCTCCGGGTTGCTCGCAACTTCGAACACATCAGCGGTAATGGGGGTACCGGTAATCTGGCAGTTCGGGTTCTGCGAGCGCATGGCAATCTGTGCCACTTCAATACCGCGCCCGGCACGGCGGGCGATCTCCTCGGCGTTGCGCTGAAGTACATTGAAGGTTCCGCCACCGACGGTCCCCAACCCACAGATGCCTACTTTGACCGGTTTCACTGTGAACTCCCCATTGAACGGCCGACACCTATGCCGACCGTGAAACATGCCGTCACCCCATGACGACGGCGTACTGAATTGGATTACTTGGCCAATGCCAGCTTGGCGACCTGCGGTGCCGGCTGGTAGCCCGGAATGACCTGCCCGCTTTCAAGGACGATCGCCGGCGTACCGTTGACGCCGATCGACTGGCCCAGCTGGAACTGCTTGCTGACCGGGTTGGCGCACTTGGCGGCCTTGATTTCTTCGCCCTCGACCATCTTGTCCATCGCCACACGGCGGTCGCTGGAACACCAGACGGCCTGCAACTGCTGGTCACCCGGCGAACCGAGCCCCTGGCGCGGGAAGGCGACATAGCGCACTTCGATACCGCGGCGGTTGAGTTCGGGCACCTCGGCGTGCAGCTTGTGGCAGTACGGGCAGGTGGTATCGGTAAACACGGTGATGTGCGACTTGGTCTCGCCCTTGGCAGGATAAACCACCATCTCGGCGGCTGGAATGCCGTTGATGAGCTTGGCAATGCCCAGGCGCTCGGTCTTCTCGGTGAGGTTGACCGGCTTGCCGTCCTGGATCTGGAACAGGTAGCCCTGCATCACGAACTGGCCGTCGCCGCTGGCATACAGCACGCGGCCACCCTGCAGCTTGACTTCATAAAGGCCACTGACCGGGCTGCTGGCCACGCTTTCGACGGGCACTTCCAGCTCGAGGTTCTGCAACGACTTACGGATGGCTTGCTCGGCAGCGGCATTGCTGTCGGTTGCCGCAGCAACGGCAAAGGTACTGGCCAGCGCCAACGCGGCGGCGGCGAAAAACTGGGTCACGCGCATGGGAACTCCTGAAGGCGGACAGGGGCCGGAGGGCGCCACCTGCGGAAAAATACGCGGTGACCGTGCGGCCCTTGGTGCAAACCGCCCAAGCCTACCACATCACACCGCCGGTGAAGGGCCTTGCAAGGACCGGTCGGCGGAACATGAAAAACATTCATCCACGCGGGTGGTGCTGGGCATGCAGTTGCTGCAGACGGGCCTTGGCGACATGGGTGTAGATCTGCGTGGTCGACAAGTCACTGTGGCCCAGCAGCATCTGTACCACGCGCAGATCGGCACCATGGTTGAGCAGATGGGTGGCGAAGGCATGACGCAGGGTGTGCGGCGACAGCGGTTTGTCGATACCGGCAACCCGGGCATGGTGCTTGATGCGATGCCAGAAGGTCTGGCGGGTCATCTGCTCGCCACGCTGGCTGGGGAACAGGACATCGCTGGGGCGGCCATTGAGCAATTCGGCTCGGCCATCGCGCAGGTAGCGTTGCAACCACACCACCGCTTCTTCGCCCATGGGCACCAGGCGCTCCTTGCTGCCCTTGCCCATCACCCGCAGCACGCCCTGGCGCAGGTTGACCTGGTCGAGCGCCAGGCTGACCAGCTCGGTGACCCGCAGGCCGCAGGCGTACAGCACTTCCAGCATGGCGCGGTCACGCTGGCCGATGGCTTCGCCCAGGTCCGGAGCCTGCAGCAAGGCTTCGACGTCGGCCTCGGACAATGACTTGGGCAGCGGCTTGCCCAGTTGCGGCATGTCGACTTGCAGGGTCGGGTCGATGGCCACCAGTTTTTCCCGCAGCAGGTAGCGGAAGAAGCCGCGCAGGCCGGACAGGAAGCGTGCCGTGGAGCGTGGCTTGTAGCCTTGGTCGAGGCGCCAGGCCAGGTGGTCGAGAATCAGGTCGCGACCGGCGTCGGGCAAGCTGACGCCGTGTTCCTGCAGCCAGCCGTTGAACAGGGCAAGGTCGCTGCGGTAGGACATACGGGTGTTGTCGGAGAGGCCTTTTTCAAGCCACAGGGCGTCGAGGAACTGGTCGATCAGGGGGTGGTCCAGGGCGGGCATTCGGAGGCTGCTGGGTGTTGGAGATGGCTTAGTGTTTCACAGCAGCATAATTGTTGTCTGTACTGGCCTGTTCGCGGCTAAAGCCCACCCACCTCGACCGCACTGCTCTCAAGGCCAGTGCAGTACCTGTGGGAGCTGGCTTGCCGGCGATAGGGCCCTTACAGGCAATACAAGACAGTTGCTCCACAGGGATATCACCGCCCCTCGAGGTATGCGCGATCCCTGTGGGAGCGGCTTCAGCCGCGAAAGGGCCAGCGCAGGAGAACTCAGGCCTGGGGCAAAACCGGCACCGGGCGCTTGTCCTCGTCGATGGCGACGAAGCTGAACACCCCATGAATGGCCCGCTCGCGCCCATCCAGGTACATGTTCTCGACGAACACATCCACCTGCACCTGCAAGCTGGTATTACCCACCTTGATGACCGACCCCACCAACTCGACGATCGAGCCCGCCGGGATCGGGTGCTTGAAGTCGATGCGGTCAGTGGACACAGTCACCAGCGGCAGGCGGCAGAAGCGCGTGGCGGCGATGAACGACACTTCGTCCATCCAGGCCAGGGCGGTTCCGCCGAACAGGGTGTTGTGGTGGTTGGTGGTATTGGGGAACACCGCCTTGGTCACGCGGGTCACCGACAGCTCGGTGCGGCGCAGGATTTCCTGGTCTCGGGTAGTCATGGCAATCACATCTTCGGGGGGTCAAAACGCAAAAAAGCAGCCCGAAGGCTGCTTTTTTCTCGCTAGGCGGCCTTGGCCACCGGGCAAACTGCACTCAGGACAGTTTTTCCTTGATGCGAGCGGCTTTGCCGGACAGGTCGCGCAGGTAGTACAGCTTGGCTTTACGCACGTCACCACGACGTTTCACGGCCAGGCTGTCGATTTGCGGGCTGTAGGTCTGGAAGGTACGCTCTACACCAACGCCGCTGGAGATCTTGCGCACGGTGAAGGCGCTGTTCAGACCGCGGTTACGCTTGGCGATAACGACGCCTTCGAACGCCTGCAGACGGGAACGCTCACCTTCCTTCACTTTAACCTGAACGACAACGGTGTCGCCTGGTGCGAAGGTCGGGATTTCCTTGCTCATCTGCTCGGCTTCGAGCTGCTGGATGATCTTGTTGGTCATGCTGTGCTCCTAAGATGGATACGTGATCCACCATCGATACGTTTAACTATCGTCCCGCTCGCGGAGATATTCCTCGAGCAGCTTCTTCTCTTCTCCAGAAAGCGAGCGACTTTCCAGAAGATCGGCGCGTCGTTCGAAGGTCCTACCAAGGGACTGCTTCATTCTCCAACGCCGGATGTGTGCATGGTTGCCACTTAGCAACACGTCGGGAACACGCTGATCCGCATACACCTCAGGCCGGGTGTAGTGCGGGCAATCGAGCAGACCGTCGGTGAAGGAATCTTCTTCCGCCGAATCCACATGCCCTAAAGCTCCGGGCAGCAGCCGTGTAACCGCATCGATCAGTACCATGGCCGGCAGCTCGCCACCGGAAAGCACATAGTCGCCAATCGACCACTCCTCATCGACATGAGCCTCGATAAAGCGCTCGTCGATGCCTTCATAACGACCGGCGATCAGGATCAACGATTCCTGTTCGGCCAGGCCTTTGACCGCCTGCTGAGTCAGCTTGCGGCCTTGTGGCGAAAGGTAGATCACCTTCGCCGCTGCTCCGGTCGCTTGCCTGGCGCTAACCAGGGCGTCTTCCAGAGGCTTGATTTTCATCACCATGCCCGGACCACCGCCAAACGGCCGATCATCCACCGTGTGGTGACGATCTGTGGTGTAGTCCCGCGGGTTCCAGCAAGTCACTTGAAGCAACCCCTGTTTCACCGCGCGGCTGGTAATGCCGTACTCCGTGATGGCCGAGAACATCTCGGGGAACAACGTGATGACATCTACGCGAAGGTTACCCATCGTTTAGAAGTCCGCGTCCCATTCAACCCGCATCACGCCTGCTTCCAGGTCGACGTCGAGCACGCATTGCGCCGTATAGGGCAACAGACGCTCGCGATCATCCAGGCTGCCTGCGCAGGGCTTGACCACCATTACATCGTTCGCACCGGTCTCCAACAGGTGATCGACCTTGCCGAACAGTTGTTCGTCCTGGTTGATGACCTTCAGGCCCACCAACTGGTACCAGTAGTACTCGTCAGCAGCCAGGTTGGGCAAAAGGCTCCGCGGAATGCAGATTTCGTAACCGCTCAGAAGACGGGCTTCATCACGATCATCGAGGCCTTTCAGTTTCACGACCAGGCCCTTCTGGGAGCCACGACCGTTGACCAGCTCGACCTGCTTTATCTTGCCTTCGTGCCGAAGCGTCCAGCGCGGATAATCCAACAGGTTTTCAATCGGATCGGTAAAGGAATACACCTTCACCTCGCCGCGAACGCCGTGAACCGAAAAAATCTTGCCAACGACGATGAGGTCGTCAGCCTTTTCTGGCGTCGCGTTCATACTACTCAGGCAGCAGCCTTGGCAGCGTCCTTCAGCAGCTGAGCAACGCGCTCAGACGGCTGTGCACCCTGGCTCAGCCAGTAGTTGACGCGCTCTTGGTTGACCGACAGCTTGACTTCGGCGCCAGCAGCGATCGGGTTGAAGAAACCTACGCGCTCAACGAAACGGCCGTCACGGGCGTTACGCGAGTTGGTCACGGTCAGGTGGTAGAATGGGCGCTTTTTCGAGCCGCCACGGGCCAGACGAATGGTTACCATGTGAACATCGTTCCTATAGTCGGTGCTGCAGTTGATACAGCAGCTGGTACTGCAAATCTGAATGCCAAATAGGCACACGGGTGCCCAAAAGGCCGCATATTCTCGGGGAATACACGGACATTTGCAAATGACTTTTTCGGCAAGGCCCTGCCCTGCCGTCCAGATCTGCCGGTTGAGCCGCGAAATCCGCGGCCATTGCCCCGCCACAGCGGGGGTTCTGGGTACCTGCCGGACAAACGGCAGGCCCCCGGAATAGGGGTTACAGCTTCGGCATGCCGCCGCCCGGCAGCATCCCGCCCAGGCCGCGCATCATCTTGGCCATGCCGCCCTTGGCGGAGAATTTCTTCATCATCTTCTGCATTTGCTTGTGCTGCTTGATCAGGCGGCCGACGTCCTGCACCTGGGTGCCGGAACCGATGGCGATACGGCGCTTGCGCGAGCCGCTGATCAGCTCCGGATCACGGCGCTCGGCCGGGGTCATGGAGTTGATGATCGCTTCCATCTGCTTGAACTGCTTCTCGGCGGCGCCCTGGGCATTGCCCATCTGCGACAGGTTGACCCCGCCGATGCTCGGCAGCTTGTCCATCAGGCCGCCGAGGCCGCCCATGTTCTTCATCTGTTGCAGCTGGTCGCGGAAGTCTTCGAGGTCGAAGCCCTTGCCCTTCTTCAGCTTCTTGGCCAGCTTGTCGGCCTTGGCCTTGTCGATGTTCTGCTCGGCCTGCTCGATCAGGCTGAGCACGTCACCCATGCCGAGGATGCGCGAGGCGACGCGGTCGGGGTGGAACGGTTCGAGGGCTTCGGTCTTCTCGCCCATACCGATGAACTTGATCGGCTTGCCGGTGATGGCACGCACCGACAGCGCGGCACCGCCACGAGCGTCGCCGTCGACCTTGGTCAGCACCACGCCGGTCAGCGGAAGCGCCTCGCCAAAGGCCTTGGCGGTGTTGGCGGCGTCCTGGCCGGTCATGGCGTCGACCACGAACAGGGTCTCGATCGGCTTGACCGCGGCATGCAGCGCCTTGATCTCGTCCATCATGTCGGCGTCGATGTGCAGACGGCCGGCGGTGTCGACGATGACCACGTCGATGAACTTCAGCTTGGCTTCGCGGATGGCCGCTTCGGCGATGGCCACCGGCTTCTGGCTGATGTCGGACGGGAAGAAGGTGACGCCGATGTCGTTGGCCAGGGTTTCCAGTTGCTTGATCGCCGCCGGGCGGTAGACGTCGGCGGACACCACCATCACGCTCTTTTTCTTGCGCTCCTTGAGGAAGCGCGCCAGCTTGCCGGCGGTGGTGGTCTTACCGGCACCCTGCAGGCCGGCCATCAGCACCACGGCGGGCGGGGCGGCGTTCAGCGCGAGGTCTTCGTTGGCGGCGCCCATCAGGCTTTCCAGCTCGGCCTGGACGATCTTCACGAACGCCTGGCCCGGGGTCAGGCTCCGCGATACTTCGGTGCCGACTGCACGGTCCTTGACGCTGTTGACGAAATCCTTGACCACCGGCAGGGCAACGTCGGCCTCGAGCAGGGCCATGCGCACTTCGCGCAGCGTGTCCTTGATGTTGTCTTCGGTCAGCTTGGCCTTGCCGGTGACATGGCGCAGCGTCTGTGACAGGCGGTCGGTCAGGTTTTCGAACATGGTGATCCTTTCAGGCCCAGTAAAAGCCGAGGTTTGTCAGGCGCCCAGGGGGGAATGCATACCCGCCGGGCACAGCAAGGCGGCGATTATAGCGAAGTGCGGCGGCGGCGCACACCTTGCTGGCGGCCTGATAGATATTCGGTGGCTGTGCCGGCCACTTCATGGGTGAACCCGCTCCCACAGGGTCTGCACCACATTCAAAACCGGCCGCACCGCGGTCTGCCAGTCTTCCTAGACCAGCGCGATCTATGCCAAACTCCGTCTCTTTAAGGCTCGCCAACCAGGACTTATGTTCTCCTCACCCAGCCTCATCCCCAACCTGATAGCCGCCGGCCTATATATAGCCGCGGCAATCTACCAGGGCTCTTACCTTGCCCAGAACCGCAAGGCCGACAAGCGCCTGCTTGCCCTGCTGGGTGCCTTCGCGGTACTCGCCCAGGCCGGTGCGCTGTTTTTCCAGCTGATCACCCCGCTGGGCCTGAGCCTGGACTTCTTCAGTGCCGCCAGCCTGATCGCCGTGGCGGTCATCGCCCTGACCCTGCTGGCCTGCTTGCGCATACCCGTGGAAAACCTGCTGGTGCTGCTGTTCCCGCTGGGCGCGGTGACCGCGCTGCTGGCGCAGTTCGCGCCCCCCGGCACGGTGCCGCTGGTAAACGAAGAGCCGGGCATCCTCGCGCATATCCTGCTGTCGATCCTGGCCTACGGGCTGTTCACCATCGCAGTGTTTCAGGCACTGCTGTTGCTGCTGCAGGACCGCCAGCTGAAGAACAAGCACCCGTCCGGGCTGATCCGCAACTTCCCGCCGCTGCAAACCATGGAAAGCCTGCTGTTCGGCTTCCTCTGGGCCGGCTGGTGCCTGCTGTCGCTTTCGCTGATCTCCGGCTGGCTGTTCCTCGACAACCTGTTCGCCCAACACCTGGCACACAAGACCCTGCTGGCCTGTGTCGCGTGGGTGGTGTTCAGCGTGCTGCTGTGGGGCCGCACCCGCCTGGGCTGGCGTGGCCACAAGGCCATCCGCTGGACGCTGGCCGGTTTCTGCCTGCTGATGCTGGCCTATTTCGGCAGCAAGCTGGTTCGCGAATTCATCCTGCATATCTGACGGCCGCCCATGGATACCCTGCCGTACGCACCGCTATTCGGCACCTTGGCACTGGCGCTGTTGTGGTCGGCGCTGTTCACCGCGGTGGATGCCGCCCGCCTGCAACTCAATGGCGCGCTGCGCACCGGCGAGGATGGCCAGCCCGTGCTGCCGGCCCAGGCCCTGGTGCTGTGCGCCAGCCTGGGCAAGCTGCTGGTGCTGGGCCTGGCCTGCCTGGTTGGCCAGCGCCATAGCGGCGAGCACGGCTTCTGGCTGGCCGGGTTGGTCGCCACCCTCGTCCTGCTGGTGTTTGCCGAATACCTGCCGCGGCGCCTGGCCCGGCGCAACCCGCAGGCGTTCGTCAGCCTCGGCGCCAGCCTGCTTAATGTACCCCTCACCTTGCTGCAACCGCTGGCCTGGCTGCTGGATGGGATTGCCAAGCTGATCCTGCGTCCGTTCCGGGTGCAACCCACGGCCGTGGCCCTGCATCCGCAGGAAGCCGACGAATTCGACGAGGATGAGGAACACGAAGCGCCGCGCCATGGCCTGCTGGACGGCCTGCAGTCACTGAACAAGATGACCGTCAACGACATCCTGGTACCGCGCAACGAAGTGGACGGCATCAGCCTCGACGAGCCGATCGAGCGCATCATCGAGCAACTGATCGTCAGCCGCCACACCCGCCTGCCGGTGTACCACAGCGACATCAACCAGGTTGAAGCAATCCTCAATACCAAGTTGATCAGCCACCTGCTGCCCAAGGCCGAGCTGACCCTGGAGATGTTGCTCGGCGCCTGCTACGAGCCCTATTTCGTGCCCGAGAGCACGCCCCTGCAGATGCAACTGCTGAACTTCCACAAGCAGCAGCGCCGCCTGGGCGTGGTGGTGGACGAGTACGGCGAAGTGCTGGGCATCGTCACCCTGGAAGACATCCTCGAAGAGATCGTTGGCGAGTTCGAGGATGAACACAGCCTGGACAACCCCCACGTGCACCCGCAGCCCGATGGCACCTTCGTCATCGACGGCACTGCTTCGCTGCGCGAGATCAACCGCAGCCTGGGCTGGCACCTGCCCTGCGACGGAGGGCCGAAAACCCTCAACGGGCTGGTCACCGAAGCGCTGGAAAGCATCCCGGAAAGCGCCGTTTGCCTGAAGATCGGCCGCTATCGCCTGGAAATCCTCGAAACAGAGGACAATTGTGCCAGCAAGGTACTGGTGTGGACCGTGACCCGATAGCTATACTCGGGTCACGCTTACCCAGCCCCGCCGTCCCGCCTGCTACCCGCAACCGGCGCTCCACGGCCAGTCCGCTCCACTGACACGCCCTGCGGTCCTGCTTCACACCCCGAACAGTATCCGCCCCCGCCCCTATCCCCCTTGGGCTATCGTCAGTCGGGCGCACACAACAACAAAACGCTCCGGCGCCCGCGCCACCGTGCCTGCCTTTTGGCATCGCACGCCGCGGGGCTTATCCCCATGGAGCCGGACCAGACTGTCAGGGACCTATTCAATGACAACCAGCAGCACCTATGCCGAAGCGCCTGCCGCACCGGCCAACTCGCCCGCGCGGGTAGCCACCGCCAGCTTCATCGGTACCGCCATCGAGTTCTACGATTTCTACGTCTACGCCACTGCCGCCGCCCTGGTGATCGGCCCGGTGTTCTTCCCGTCCGGGTCGGGTACCGCGCAGATGCTGGCGGCCTTCCTCACCTTCGGTATCGCCTTCCTGGCGCGCCCGCTGGGCTCGGCACTGTTCGGCCACTTTGGCGACCGTATCGGCCGCAAGTCGACCCTGGTCGCCTCGCTGCTGCTGATGGGCGTATCCACCACGGCCATCGGCGTGCTGCCGGGCTATGACAGCATTGGTGTATGGGCACCGATCATCCTCTGCCTGCTGCGCTTTGGACAAGGCCTGGGCCTGGGTGGCGAATGGGGTGGCGCGGCCTTGCTGGCCACCGAGAACGCGCCGGAAGGCAAGCGCGCCTGGTTCGGCATGTTCCCGCAGTTGGGCCCATCGATCGGCTTTTTGGCCGCCAACGGCCTGTTCCTGACCCTGGCCCTGGTGCTCAGCGACGAGCAGTTCCGCGAGTGGGGCTGGCGCATTCCGTTCCTGCTCAGCGCCGCGCTGGTACTGGTGGGCCTGTATGTGCGCCTGAAGTTGGAAGAAAGCCCGGTGTTCGCCAAGGCCGTCGCCCGCCACGAGCGGGTGAAAATGCCAGTGGTCGACCTTTTTTCCAGATACTGGTTGCCGACCCTGCTGGGCGCAGCGGCAATGGTGGTCTGTTACGCGCTGTTCTACATCTCCACGGTGTTCTCGCTGAGCTATGGCGTGACCACGCTGGGCTACAGCCGCGAGATGTTCCTTGGTCTGCTGTGCTTCGCGGTGGTGTTCATGGCCCTGGCCACACCGCTGTCGGCCTGGCTCAGCGACCGTTACGGGCGCAAACCGGTGTTGATCGTCGGCGGCCTGCTGGCAGTGGCCTCGGGCTTTACCATGGAGCCGCTGCTGACTTCGGGGACGACCGCAGGCGTGGCGCTGTTCCTGGCCATCGAGCTGTTCCTGATGGGGGTGACCTTTGCGCCGATGGGAGCATTGCTGCCTGAACTGTTCCCGACCCACGTGCGTTATACCGGCGCTTCGGCGGCATACAACCTGGGCGGCATCGTCGGGGCCTCGGCGGCACCGTTCTTTGCCCAGAAGCTGGTGAGCATGGGTGGGTTGAGCTGGGTGGGGGGTTACGTGTCGGTGGCGGCAGTGATCAGCTTGATTGCCGTGCTGTGCTTGAAAGAAACCCGCAATACCGAACTTTGAGAAAGCAGGGGCTGCTTTGCAGCCCATCGCCGGCAAGCCAGCTTGTGTCTTGAGAGGGGATTAGAATCTGAAGTGAGAGCGGTGAATGGCAAGCTGAA